>JBAPNX010000024.1:0-521372 GCA_049279335.1 Candidatus Dormiibacterota bacterium | reverse complement strand
CCTTGCCACAGGTTTGCGGGTGGTACGGGGTGGAGTGCTTGAAGACGATCCCCAACCGTTCCAGCTCGGTCTCCAGCAAAACCTTGCCGCCGCGGGACTTGCCGCTGTAGACGGCACCGTTGTCGGTCAGCAGGGCTGCGGGGTAGCCATGGGTGGCGCCGGCGAGGTGAAAGCTCTCCACCACGTCAGCCCCCTTCACGGTTCTGAAAACGTGGCAGGTGAGGAGCAGCCGGGAGTGGTCGTCGAGGTAGTTGAGGATCTCCACCCCGCTGCCGTCGGCCAGCTGCCAGTGAGTGGTGTCGCTCTGCCAGAGCTCGTTGGGCAGCGCCGCCGCGAAGCGGATGAATGATGACTTGGGGCGTTTCTGCGGTTGTGCCGCGATCAGTCCATGACGCTTGAGGATGCGCCAGATGGTGGCCACTGAGGGCACGCTGGTGAAGTGTTGCTGGAGGTGATGGGCGATGCTGTGGGCGCCGTGATCGTAACCGGCGCTGGCCAGCTCCTGGCGCAGCCTGAGAACGGCGGCCTCGACCTCCGGTGAAGCCGCTCGCGGACAGGACTTGGGTCGCCGGGACCGGGGCTCAAGCGCCTCATACCCGCCCGCTCGATGCCGCTCGACGAGTTTGTCTACCCACCCCTTGGAGATGCCGGCGCTCCTGGCAACCTCGCGGCGGCTGCGCCCCTCGAGAACGACCGCGTCCACCACATAGCGTTCCACGCCCATCGAGCCACCCCCCTTGTCCTGAGGTGGCCACTATCTCTTGCGACATCCCCTCCTAGCACCGGCCACTATGTCCTGCAACCAGACACCGCCCTCTCCGCGCTTCATTGGCGCTCGAAGCAGCCGGAACCGCCCTGCTCTCCGCTCCTACTTGGAGGCACCGACCACGCCGCACTCCTGGGCTGCTTCGGCCCGCCCGACTAAAATCCGGCCGGGAGCGGTCGCCTAGTTGGTCGAGGGCGCGGCACTGGAAATGCCGTAAGGGGGCAACCCCTTCGAGGGTTCGAATCCCTCCCGCTCCGCGGTGTGATTTCTCAGGCTTGGCTCCAGGCGGTCTACGCGACGCCTCCTTGGGCAGCGAATGCTCACTGCCGGGGGGAGGTGCCATGAGAGACCCCCGACGGTTGACGCCAGCGGATAAAGAGACGAGATCTGGGACCGGATCGCGCCGGGCAGCCCCAGGCTGCGGCGGCCAGCGATGATTGGGAAGGAACCCCATCCTCGGCCCTCACCTGCTATCCCTTACAAGCGCTGCCCCTAGCAGGCCGGCAGGTAGCGTCCCGCAGCGTCGCGGTCCCATCATCGCTGCAGCCATATCTCGAGGACAAACATGACAGCGCCGCGCTACCTGCCGATCCGCGATTACGGGATCATCGGCGACCTTCACAGTGCGGCTTTGGTCAGCCGGCTAGGTTCCATCGACTGGTTCTGCGCCCCCAGATTCGACAGTCCCTCCGTCTTCGGACGAATCCTGGACGCAGACAAGGGGGGGTCGCTTAGCGTCGCTCCTGGAGCTGACTTCATCTCAGACAGCCGCCGCTACCTGCCCGGGACCAACATTTTGGAGACCACCTTGAGCAGCAGCCACGGCAGGCTGGTAATCACCGACTTCATGGTGGCCAGGGAGCACGCTCACCGCGGCAGCGCCGACCACCTCCTGGTTCGCCAGCTGGAATCGCCTGACGGGCAGATGGAGGCCAAGATCGTTAGTGACGCCCGATTCGACTACGGCCGCGCAGCGCCCGAGGCCGAGGTCGCTGGGGACGGGCACTGTCTGCGTCTCAGCTACGAGGATCTCCATCTTCACCTGGATGGACCCGGGCTCTGGGAACCCGAGGGCAGGACGATGGTGCAGCGCTTCCAGCTAGCGCCGGATTCCCCCAGGTCCCTGCTGCTGCGCTACGACGGCGAGCTCTCCCACCACCGCGACTATGACGCCGTCAGGCTGCTCAAGTGGACCCAGGATTTCTGGGAGGCTTGGATCAAACGCTGCCAGTATCACGGTCCCTATGAGGACTTCGTGTTGCGCAGTGCCCTCTTGCTCAAGCTGCTGATCTACGCTCCCGAGGGTTCGATGATCGCCGCCCCCACTACCTCCCTTCCGGAGTGGATCGGCGGCCAGCGCAACTGGGACTATCGGTACACCTGGCTGCGCGATTCGGCATTCCTCATGTACTCCCTCCAGCTTCTGGGATATCACGACGAGGAGGCCCGTTTTGTGGAGTGGCTGGGCCGAGTCCACGAAGCCCATCCCGGCCACTTCCAGATCATGTACGGAATTGATGGCCGCACCCGCATCGATGAGGTCGAGCTGGACGACCTGGAGGGGTATCAGAACTCGAGCCCGGTCCGCATCGGCAATGGCGCCTCTACGCAGGAACAGCGAGACATCTATGGCGAGGTCGTCGACTCGGCCTACCTCCACCACCTCTACGGCAAGGTAAAGAAACCACTCCTGCGCGAAACCCTGATCGCTCTGGTGGACGAGGCGGCCGAGCACTGGCAGGAGCCGGACTACGGTATCTGGGAGATGCGCACCGGTCCCCAGCAGTTCGTATACAGCAAGCTGCAGTGCTGGGTCGCGCTCGACCGCGGCATTCGGCTCAGCGACGAGCTCCAGCTGGACCCGGTCCACCTGGAGCGCTGGACCGATACCCGCAAGCAGATTCGACACACCATCCTGACCCGGGGCTGGAGCGACAAGCTCGGCTCATTCCGCCAGGTTCTCGACGAGGACGAGCTGGATGCAGCCACTCTCATGATCCCTTTGCGGCTCTTCCTTCCCGCACGTGATCCCCGCATGCGTCAGACGGTGCAGGCGATCCAGCGAGACCTGACCGACAAGAACGGCTTCGTCTACCGCTACCGCCGCGACGACGGGGTGGGGCAGAGCGAAGGGACGTTCCTGCTCTGCTCCTTCTGGTTGGTGGACAATCTCGCTCTGCAGGGACAGCTCGGCCCGGCCCAGCATCTCTTCGAGCAGCTGACGGCACACGCCAACGACCTTGGCCTGCTCTCCGAGGAGCTCGACCCGGACAGCGGCGAGCTGCTGGGCAATTTTCCCCAGGCCTTCACCCACCTAGGCGTGGTGAACGCCGCGGCCCACCTGGAGCGTGCTGCCCAGAAATTTGGATGGCTAAGCCGGCGGCATCAGTGAGCACCCGGCCGACCGGCCTCGGCGCCAGGCGGCACAATTGAGCGGTGGCGACCCTGGAACTCGATTTTGACCCGGTCGACGCGATCACGGTTGGAGTTGAAGGCGAACCCGGCTCCCGGGTCTTCTTCCTGGAGGCTCGAAAGGGCTCGCGGCTCTGCAGCCTGGTGGTCGAGAAGATCCAGCTCCAAGAGTTAGGTGGACAACTGCTGCAGCTCCTCGAGCCGTCAGCGGGACAGCCCGACCCTGCCCCTGAGCCGGTGACCCGTCCCGGTGACCCACCCGGTTGGAGGGTCGGCAACATCCAGCTCTCGCTGGACGAGGAGGGGGGGCAGTGCACGCTCCTACTCGAGGAACGACGTGAACTCACCCTGGACGAAGGTGAGGAGGAGCCGGAGCAAATCGACTACGCCGCGGAAGACGACGATTCCACCCTGCGCGCCGCCCGTTTGGTCGCCACCATCGCCCAGCTTCGAGCGCTGGCGGAGCGTTCCCTTCGGGTGATCGAGGGAGGGCGCGCCATCTGTCCCATCTGCCACCTCCCGATCAACCCCGCCGGCCACGTCTGCCCGGCCAGCAACGGGCGCCATCGGGCCTGATCACCACGCCAAGCCCGAAGGTGGGGGAATCGTCGTGAATGTCGGCCAGAGACCGTCTGAGGCTGAAGATCAACCACCTTCGTTGGACGCGCGGTCGGCTTGGTCAGCCCGGCTGCCTCAGCAACACCTTCGACCTAAGGCGGGTCCCGATGCGCTGGGCCCCAGCTCGGTGTAGATGATGCTTGGCTGGGACCGAGCAGGGCGCTCGACGACATTGAGCGAGGTCACCCCGAGGTGGTGATCAGCGATAGCAGCTGAATCAAGCAGTGGCCCGGAGAGTCGAGGTGCTGCTCCAGTGAGGCTATGTCGAGACCTATCACGTCGCGAGGATGGCGGTTTGGGTCGACCGACGCGCTTTCGGGGCCGCCGAAGCAGGCCGTTTGATCAGCAGCTCCGACCGCCCGCTGGCAGGCGTGGTCAGCAGCTGCGGCGAATCCAGCTGAGGACGTCTGCACGACTCCCCCCGCCGGCCCGGTGCGGTGGTCGTCAGCTACGGCGGGGGGATCAGCAAACTTGACCTCGTAGGATGACCGTCGGGCGAGAAGACACTTGCGCAGGAGCACTGTGATGGGACAAACGCTAGGCAACGAGGCCAGGGCCGGCTTCATTTTCGGAGCCTTGTCGCTTGCGCTCCTCCTCTCCGCCTGCGGCGGGTCGCTGGACTCAGGCGTGAGTGGGCCCAGTCCCCAGCCCAGCCCGTCCGCGGTCGCCGCCAGCCCATCCGCCAGCGCCAGCGCGTCCGCCTCGGCTTCGACCTGCGTCAACCCGGACACCACGGCGACCTATCAGCTGGCCGGCGCTCACGTCCTGGCCGGCGATCTCCAGGTCAAGGACGAGGTGGTGGGCACCGGCTCCGAGGCCAAGGGGGGCGACACGATCAAGGTGGACTACACCGGAACACTCCCGGACGGGACCGTCTTCGACAGCAGCTCCGCCGACAACGCCGGTAAGCCGGTGAGCCTGACCCTGGCCGCGGGCAAGGTCATTGAAGGCTTCGTGGAGGGAATCAACGGGATGCGGGTTGGTGGCACCAGAGAGCTGGTCATCCCCGCCGCGCTCGGGTACGGATGCGAAGCGGTGAGCACCATCCCAGCCAACTCCACCTTGATCTTCACGGTGAAGTTAGTCGGCGTCAGCTGACCCCCGGTAAGGCTGGGGAAGTAGCGCCGCTACTCGTGTCTGGATCTCCAGACTGATCGAAGCCGGTTTGCCGGCGACCGGGTGGAAGGGCGATCCAATCCGGACCGAGATCGGCCGTCGGCGCGGGACCAGCCGGCCCTTGGGCAGCACCTCCTCGGTGCCCCAGATGGCACACGGCAGGACCATGGCCCCAGACCTCCAAGCCAGGTAGCCGGCGCCGAGCTCGAATCCTCGCATGCCGGCACCAGTCGCCCGGTGGCCCTCGGGGAACAGAAGCAGCGCCCCTCCCGACGCCAGGACGGCTAGTGCGCCTCTGATCGCCAGCCGATCCGGAGCCCCGCGCCGGACCGGGATGCAGTTGCAGCGCAGGAAGAAAGCCCTGCCGAGTCGGGTCTGAAAGAGCTCGGCTTTGGTGAGGGCGTGGAGAACCCTGGGCAAGGTCGCGGCATACACCAAGGGGTCGAAGTTGGAGAGATGGTTGGAGCAGATGAGAAGTGAGCCGGTGGCGGGAATGTTGGCGAGCCCCTCAATTTTCAGTCCCCCGGAAGCCGCCCACCAGACCACCGCGCGCAGGACTCGGCGGGTCGCTGTCAGCAGTCCGGACTGTCGACCGTCCAGCCGTGTCCCAGGCACTGGGCCCGACAGCTCCCGGCGCGAGCCTTTGGTCCCAGCATCGAGGTCGGTACTCTGGCCGGCGCTTGGCCCCACGATTGCCTGCTCCCTTGGTCGCGGTGGTGGGCGGCTGCCCCCTGGTGGGTTCGAACCACCGACCGTCGCCTTAGAAGGGCGCCGCTCTAATCCACTGAGCTAAGGGGGCGTGGCTCGGGGCCATTTTGACGGCTCCGGCTTCAAGTCTTGGGACGCCTGCCCTCGATCGGCGAGGCTTCTGTACACCATCCGAGATTCCGTACGATGGATAGAAGTGAGCGCCACTACCGCCCTCGAGCCCACCACCACCTGCTACCTGGCGCGCCATTGCGATGTCGCGAACCCGGAGGGAGTCCTATACGGTCACCTCCCCAACTTTCCCCTCAGCGCCAAGGGCCGCGAGCAGGCGACGATGATGGGCCGGTACCTGGCTAAGGCCGGCGTGAGTGCGATCTACACCAGCCCCTTGGAGCGAGCCCAGGAGACGGCGGTCGCTCTTGCCTCCGAGCTCTCTCCGGCCCCTCCCCTTCTGACCCGCACCGGCCTGGTCGAAGCTGAATTCGGGCGCTACCTGCAAGGCACCCGTTACAAGGACGTGGTGTGGCGGAAGCCTCGATGGTGGGTCCACATGGTCTGGCCCGGGCTGGTCCCGGGGGACGAGTCCATGGCGGCCATGGCGGCCCGGGTCGGCCAGGTGATTCAGGAAGGTGTGCGGGAACATAGCGGTGCGGCCTTTGTCTGCGTCAGCCATGGCGATCCCATCCAGGCCTTCTGGGCCACCAGCGAGGGACGCTTGCCCTGGGCGCTGCACCGTCTTCAGTGCGCCAAGGGAGGTCTCCTTGAGCTGCGTTACCACGGCCACAAGCTGACCGCCCACAACTACCACTCCCCCCAGCACCTCGCCGCTGCTGCCGGATCTCCGGCCCTCGCCGCGTCCACCCCGCTTCCCGGTAGCGGGTAGGCCACCCGGGCGACCGGCTTAGATCAGAGCGGAGGGTCTGCGCCTTCTCCTCCCCCATCCCGGGCGAGTGGAGGCGTCGGTCGGAGCCGGTCTCGCACCATCCTGATGGGGTCGAAGTAACGGTCGGCGACTCGCTCCTTCAAGGGGATGATCGAGTTGTCGGTGATCTTGATGTGCTCGGGACAGACCTCAGTGCAGCACTTGGTGATGTTGCACAGGGCCACGCCTGCCTCGCCGTGGAGCTGGCTGATCCGGTTGGCCACGTCCTTGGGGTGCATCTCCAACGAGGCCGTACGCACAAAGAAGCGGGGACCGAAGAAACGTTGGGCTCCCTCATGTTCGCGGAGGACGTGGCAGACGTCCTGGCAGAGGAAGCACTCGATGCAGCGCCGCTGCTCGGAGACGCGCTCAATGTCCTCCTGAAACATGACGAAGGGAGCGTGCTGGCCCGGACCGGGGGTGAAGGGCTGGATGCGCCGGTTGACCTCGTAGTTCCAGCTGACATCGGTGACCAGGTCCTCCACCGCGGGAAACACGTGCAGGGGACGCACTGATATCTGAGCGGCGGTCTCCAGCACCTGGTCAACCCTGGTCTTGCACATCAGAGCCGGCCGACCGTTGATCTCAGCGCTGCAGGAGCCGCACTTGCCGGCCTTGCAGTTCCAGCGGCAGGCCAGATCGGCGTGGCCATTGGCCTGGATCCAGTGGATGGCGTCCAGCACCACCATGCCCTCGATCTGCGGCACGGTGTAGTCCTGGAGGGTTCCTCCATCCGCGTTGCCCCGCCACACCTGGAACTTGACCCGGCGATCGGTGAGGCCATCTTCGTAGGCGATCCGCAGACTCCTGGGCCGCTCGTCGTCGGGTGAGATCTCGACTTGGGCGGCCGGCTGGCCCTTGAGCTTGGCCTGCACCTTGGCCTCAGCGGCGTCGGCGACCGCGGTGGCGGCGACTCGGGTTTCGCCCTCGGTCAGCTTGCGCAGATGCTCGGGCATGGGAGCGAGCGGGACCCGGACCACCTCCATGTGACCGTCCGCGCGCTTGCGGGTCACCAGATTGACGGTGCCCAGATCGGGATCGCGCTCGGGGTAGTCGAGCCGCCACTGCGAACCCCGACTCTCGCGCCGCTCCAGCCCGGCCCGCACGATCGCCTCGCTGACGGTCAGCATGAAGACGTCATCCCGGGCCCCACTGAAACCGGGGTTGTAGGCGACGGTGCCCCGTACCCGGATCCGCTTGGCCCGCTCCTGCAGCTCCAGGATCTCCTCCAAGGTGTCCCTCAGCGATTCCTCGGTGCGGGCGATGGCCGCCCCCGATTGCATGGCGTTCTGCAAGGCGCGGTGTAGCTCGAAGGGGTCCTCCCCCTTGCCGCCCGACAGCGGCCGGAGCAGGAGCTGCTTCTCGTTCTCGATCTCAGCTGGGCTAACCGCGGGGTAAGAGCTGCGCGAGCGCGCATACTCAGCCGCCGCCAGCCCGGCGCGTCGGCCGAAGACTAGGATGTCGCCCAGCGAGTTACCGCCCAGGCGGTTGGCCCCGTGGAGGCCGGCCGCCACCTCGCCGGCCGCGTAGAGGCCGCGCACGGTGGTAGCAGCGGTCTCCGCCTCCACGTTGACGCCCCCCATGGTGTAGTGGATGGTGGGAGCCACCTCCATCGTCTCTTTGGTGATGTCGACCCCGGCCAGGCTGTGAAACTGCTCGTACATCGAGGGCAGCCGCTTGCGGATCGTCTCGGCGCCCAGATGGGTGACGTCCAGGAAGGCGCCGCCATGGGGCGATCCCCGGCCCGCCTGGACCTCCTTGAAGATCGAGCGGGCCACCACGTCCCGGGAGGAGAGGTCCTTCTTGATCGGGTCGTAGCGGGCCATGAAGCGCTCTCCCAACTGGTTGCGCAGGATCCCGCCCTCACCGCGCACCGCCTCGGTCACCAGGATGCCGCGGGCGCCCGGCGGCCAGACCATGCCAGTTGGGTGGAACTGCACGAACTCCATGTCCTTGAGCTCAGCACCGGCCTCGTAGGCCATGGCCGCTCCGTCACCGGTACCCTCCCAGGAGTTGGAGGTGATGCGGAACATCCGACCCCAACCGCCGGTGGCCAGGATCACCGCCTTGGCCCGAATCACCACGAACTCGCCGGTGGCCCGGTCGTAGCCGAAGGCGCCGGCTATCCGCTCGCCGTCCTTGAGGAGCCGGGTCATGGTCGTCTCCATCCGCACCGTCACTCCCTTGGTGTGAACCAGGCGGTCCTGGCAGGTGCGGATCAGCTCCAGCCCGGTGCGGTCGCCGATATGGGCCAACCGGCGCCAGGAGTGGGCTCCGAAGGCGCGCTGGCTGATCCGACCCTCCTTGGTACGGTCGAAGATCCCGCCCCACTCCTCCAACTCGATCACCCGGTCGATGACCTCGTGGGCGTAGAGCTCGACCATGCGCCAGTTGTTGACCATCGCTCCACCCCGGAGGGTGTCGCCGAAGTGCACCTCCCAGGAGTCAGCTCCATCCAGATTGCCCAGAGCCGCGGCGATCCCGCCTTCCGCCATCACCGTGTGCGCTTTGCCGAGGAGCGACTTGCAGACGACGCCCACTTCGCAGCCCTGCTCTGCAGCGGCGATGGCCGCCCGCATCCCGGCTCCCCCGGCGCCCAGCACCAGGACGTCGTAGCTGGCTTCGATCGTCACTGCCGGCGCAGCTCAGAAGCCGAGGTGGGGGTCATGGATCACCCCGTACTGGAGGAGCCGGATGTAGAGGTCGGTGATGATGAGGCTGAAGAGGCTAAGCCAGGCGAAGGTCGAGTGCCTGGCGTTGAGCCAGCTGGTGCCCTTCCAGAGCTGGTGGCGCTGAGCCCCAGCCAGGACGCAGGAGAAACAGTCGACACCGCCGCCCACCAGGTGGCGCAGGGAATGGCAGCCAAAGGTGTATCCGGTGAGCAGGACGATGTTCACCAGCATCAGCGCGGTGCCCACTCCGAAACCGATGTGGCCCTGGTAGCTGAAGGACCGGATGGCGTCGATCCAGAGCACCACCACGAACCCCACCGCCAGATACATGAAGAAGCGGTGCAGGTTGTTGAGCACGAAGGGCAGCTTGGCCTCGCCCCGGTACTTGGCTCCCCTGCCCGTGGGGGCCAGCGCCGCCAGCTGTGACGGCTCACCCTTGGCGCAGGCGGGCGGGTCTGCGAAGAAGGACCGGTAGTAGGCCTTGCGGTAGTAGTAGCAGGTGGCGCGGAACCCCAGGGGGATGTAGAAGATGAAGAGCGCCGGCGAGACGGGGGTGCGTCCGAGCGCTACTTGCGGTGAGTAAAACGGAGAAAGGTACTGGTGGAACTGGTCACTGTGAAAGAAGACGATGGTCCAGAGGCTGTAGAGGCCGAAGAAACTGAGCCAGCCGACAACGTTGGCCGGGTAGAGCCACCACAGCTGCCGCAGCTGGACCATCCCAGCGCGGCCTCTGAGGAGGCTGGCCGCCATCAGCCCAGGACCGCGGCCGTCTCGCGCACCGCCTCCGCGGAACGCTCCAGCTCGGCCCGCTCAGAGGGGGTCAGCTCCACCTCAATTACCTCCCCCACACCGTCGGCTCCCAGCTTGATGGGGACACCCACAACCACCCCTCGAAGGCCGTACTCCCCCTCCAGGCGAATCGCGCAGGGAAGGATCCGGCCCCGGTCCAAAAGGATTGCCTCCACCATCTGAGTAGCGGCCGCCGACGGGGCATAGAAGGCACTGCCGGTCTTGAGGTAGCTGACAATCTCGGCTCCGCCATCGCGAGTACGCTGAACGATCGCCTCCAGCCGTTCTGGCGCGACCAGGCGGCCCACCGGAATACCGGCCACGGTGGTGCCGCCGCGGAGGGGCACCATGGAATCGCCGTGCCCGCCGAGCACATATGCCTCCACGCTCCGGACCGAGACCTTGAGTTCGGCCGCCAGGAAGCTGCGGAAGCGCGCCGTGTCCAGGATCCCCGCCATACCGATGACCCGGGTGCGCGGCAGGCCGCTCACCCTTAGCGCCAGCTCGGTCATCACATCGAGCGGGTTAGTGACCATGATCAGGATCGCCTCTGGGGACCGCTCCATCACCGCGGTAGTGACCTCGCCCACGATCTTGGCGTTGGCGCTAACCAGGTCGTCCCGACTCATCCCAGGCTTGCGAGCCAGCCCCGATGTGATCACCACCACCTTGGATCCCGCAGTGATCCCGTAGTCGGTGCCGCCGATGACCTGGCTGTCATAGCCGACCACTGGCCCCGCCTCGAGCAGGTCCAGCGCCTTGCCTTGGGCCAGCCCCTCGACCACATCCACCAGGGCCACGTCGACGAGATCGAGCTCCGCCAGGCGCTGGGCCAGGGTGGCACCCACATTCCCAGCTCCGACGACCGAGACCTTATCCCTCACGGCACCTCCCACGACTAGGCGCAGGTCACCCAACTCAAGTGTGATCTGTAGCCATGATAGGGGGAGGGGTTATGGAGTCTCAGCAGGGCCGCGGCCGAGCCCAGCGGCCCGCCGGCGGCAGACCTCGATCGCGGCCATCGCGGCAGCCCGTCCCTCCCATCTCCCCACGGCCACCTCCTTGTCGTCCTCCAGCTGCTTGTAGGTCTCGAAGAAGATCTCGATCTCCTTTAGCCAGTGGGGTGCCAGATCCTCCAGCTCGATGATGGGATCGAAGCGAGGATCACCGGCGGCGACGCACAGCAGCTTGATGTCGACTCCATGCTCGTCCGCCATGTGCAGCAGACCAATCGGACGGGCCGGCACCGAGCACCCCGGGAAGGTGCCTTCATCAACGATCACCAGGGCATCGATGGGATCTCCGTCCTCGGCCAGGGTGTCGGGCACGAAACCGTAGTCGGTCGGATAGTGAACCGAGGAGTGCAGGACCCGGTCCAGCCGGATCCGGTGGGTGCCGTGATCCATCTCGTACTTGTTGCGGCTCCCCTTCGGAATCTCGACGATAACCTCGATCGTCTGGGTCTCGTCCACCATCTAGCAACTACCTCCCAAAAGCCCGGCGCCAGCAGCTAGCCGTGACGCCACCCGGCTAGTCACCTCCACTACGTCAGGCAGCGCACGCCAGAGCAGGTCTCGCCGGGTCGACCCCCAAAAGACGGCCGCCGAGAATGGATGGCAGCAACTCCATCCGGCTCGGCGTTCCGTCGCCGCGGACTGCCCAACCGGTAAGCAATCCACCTCTTCGCGGCCGGCTAGCCAGCGGAGCTGGGCGAGATCACTGGCGAGCTGCTGAGGACATGCCCGTCGGCGGCCTCGGCTACGACCTTGATCGCGGCGGGAGTACTCGCCAGGTGAATGTCGGTCTGGAATCCACCTCGCTTCACCGTCGCCAGCGGAGTCAAATCGGTGGCGTTAGGGCCGCCCATGAGCTCCCACCTGCGGGTCTGGGTGGAACCGTTCCAGCTCGCGTAGACGGTGAGCCCTCCATTCGCGTCCTTGGCGGTGGCGACCGAAGGCGGCGCCGCGGGAGTCCCCACCCACTTGTAAAGGTAGGCCCGGTAGCTGCTCACGCTGGTGCCGAAGTAGCCGTCAAAAAGGAGCTTGCCACGGCGGCTGTACTCCGAAGTGTAGTGACCTGATCCCCAGCCGATGAACACGTCTCCATTAGCTAGGATTTGCACATTTCCCTGGGCCGGGACCACCAAGCCGCGGTGCTGGTACGCGCGCTCGAGATTCGCGCTGCGTGATTTGAAGTTGAGCTTGAGCACGATTCCGCGGGCAGGGGCATTCGACGGCGGGTTGTCCTCGTCATCGAAGATGGAGATGGTGGTCGCGCCTTGCATCTGCGGGTTGTGTTGGAGAGCGAATCTGGCGCCGGAGCCCATCTTGAAGTTGCTCTGCTTACCGCCTAGGCGCCACAGCACTTCCCCGGTGGGTTGGGCGACTGCGTAAACCGTGCTGGTGTTGCGGGAAGAGACCAGCACGGTTCCTGTCGAGAGCGGCACGATCGCGTTCACGTGGAAATAGTCGTACGCCGAGGTGTCGGCATAGGTGATCGAGGAGAGCTGCAGGGACACATGGTCGAGGCTGTGCCATTCGAAGAGCACGTTTCCGGTCGCGACGTCCACCTCCTGAACGATTCCGTCCAGTACGGCTCCGTTGTTGGGGCCGCCTTCAGACTTGAGATTCCAGCCGACGGTGTTGAAGGCGGTGAGCCAGGCGGTGGTTCCCGAGGACGACAGCAAGAACTCGTGCAGGTCCGCCGTGTAGCCATTCCCCGGCGTGATCACCTTGATGACCTGGTACGCGGAGTTCATGATGATGTCCTCGCCGTCAACTCCGTGACCGGCGATGATCGTGCCCTCCCAGTACGTCAGGACCGGTTTGCCCCGGTAGGTCTGCACCCGGAAGTCGGCGGCGACGACCTCTGGCGGCAGCGGCGTGAACCAGACCACCTGGCCCTTGCCGTTCACAATCATCGGCCCACCCAGCTTGGTGCCGCCTTGCGGCGACTCGAAAATGTAGCCTCCGCCCAGCGACGAGGGCACTGTCACCTTGAGCTTCGGGACTGTAACGCCCGGCATCGACGCATAAGTTGTGGTGGGCTGGTCCAAGGCGGGAGCGGGGCTAGGCGCAGCCGTAGGAGCGGTCGCCAGCGGCGCAGCCGGAAGCGCAACGCGGAACGTGGAGGAGTCACCGCTCGTCCCACAGATATGGCGATTTGTGCTGACGGTCACGGTCTCGCCAGAGGTGTATCCGACAGTGGAATAGAAGCTGGCGCCGTCGTGATCCGAGTCAGCCACCCACCTTCCGCTGTGCGACCCACTCCTGGACCCGGAGACCTGCACCCGCGCGTTGGCGATGTCTCCAGTGGGGATGTTGCGCAAGCTGATCTGAGTCGTCGGCGAGGCGGTTTTGGTGCCAGGGCTGGGGTAAACGCTGACTCCGGCGCACGAGGACGACGTCGCCAGGGGTGTGCTCTTCCCTACCGGTGTCGCACCCGAGCTAGCGCTGCCGCACGAGCCCAGCAACGGCGTCAGTGTCAGCAACGCGCCCAACCAGAGTCGGCGGACTCTAGGCCCCGGCGCTGGTGGCACTCGGCTCGAGCTGACGCTCCGGCTCACCATCGGTGGGCCAGCCTACCAGGTTGTCCCAGAGGTGATGCGCCGCCGTCGCATGCGTCGCTCCCCACCCGGATGGGGCAGCAGGTGCGCTGGAGCGTGCCCTTGCCGGCTGCTGGTCTCACCACGAGCTGTGCCGGAGGTCTGCGCGGTTCTCCGCCGCACCCAGCACCCGACTCGCCACCCCTGAGCTAATCCAGAGCTCCCCGGAGGCGGATGCCTGAACCTCCACGTAATCCTTCTGGAGCACGGGCAGGATTGGACCGTACTCGGTGTAGGAGTTGCTGGTTATCAGTACCACGGCAGGGCGTTCCTTGGCCACGCGCGCCACCAGCGCCTTAGCGCCCAGCAAGAGATTGTTCTCGTAGATGGTTGGCTCCGGGAGAATAGGCCGCAACCCCGCCAGCAAGTAGGCCCAGGAGTCGGGGGACCAGACCACAGCGGTCGATCCGGTCAGGTGGTTTCTCTTGATCCACTCCACCGCTTGGTACTCGGGGACGACGGTCTGGCTGTAAACGGAAACGTACTCCCTCATGGTCAACGCCCCGGTGAGCCTGCCCACAAACGCGGGATAGTACTCGCCTGCCAGCTTGACGGTGAAGAGACTGCCTCCGGGCAGACCAGCACCTACCAGCGACACCCAGATGAAGGTGCTTAAGGCTAACGAGCCCGTCAGCGGCAGCCACGCCAGTGCGGGCCAGCTTTTCCAACTTCTCCATTGAGGCATACCCATCCTGGCAAGCAGCAACGCCGCCGGCGGCACCGCCGGTAACAAGAAGTGCAGATAGTCGCGATTGGGAATAGCGTAGGCGAGGAGCAGCGCCGCCAGCCAGACCCATAGCAGCAGTTTGTCGGCACTCCACTTCCGCGCCGCGTATGCACCGACGAGCAGTAGGAATCCGGCAGCTGCGCGCGGAACCAGGGAGACGAACGAGGGCCGGAGCGAGGTGCTGGTGTAACTCGAGTACCCAGTGACCAAGAAAAAGATCACTTTGTGCAGCCCTGCGGCGACCACAAAGGGTGTCAGCACCGCGGCTATGACCACCAGGGCGGCCAGGCTGGTCGTTAGGGCGAGTCGCCATCCCCGTGGGGAGGTCACCAACATCACCAGTCCGGCAGCAGCAAGGTCGGCGAGTGCGGTCTGCTGGATCAGAATCGCGGTGGCAAAGATCACCCCGGCCAGGCCAGCCCAGAGGGCGGCCCGACTCCTCTCATTTGAACGCAAAGCGGCTAAAACGGCCACCATTGCCCAGGGAGTGGCACCGATGAGGAAGTTCTCAGGCAGCGCGAGATCACCGTTGAAGACGGGAATCGCCAAGAAGAACGAGGCCAGCAGCATCGCCACCCAGACTCTTCCGGGGCTGAGGTACCGCCGGGCCAGGACCCAGGTGCCCCCCAGCGCCACCGCCTCAGTGAAAGTGGAGAGCAGGTGTATGCCAAATTCGCTTACCCCGGAGATCCCATATCCCAGCTGATAGAGCCAGAAGAGCAACGGCGGTTTGTTGTTCCAGGTAGTCAGAAACAGGATCTTGCCGTGAGCCATCTGAAAGGCTACATTGGCGTACCCAGCCTCATCGGTATACCAGTGAGGCTCGAAGAGGGATGGCAGGCGCAGCACCAGCAAAAGCACCAGAGGCACGGTCAGGCTCCGCAGCCCGATCCAGCCCCCACGAACACGGGCGGGCGTGTCCTGGCGGGCCCCCAGCCCCCAGGCCGCGTCGTTCTCCAATCTTATTTCTCCTCTACACTCGGTCGCTTCCCGAGCGGGCGATGCGCTCCGGCCGATGCGCTATCTCTCTAGCTCGAGTCGACCATCACGTTGCGGTCCGCAGTGGAGCGTGGACCCCCAGCCTGTGACTCGCCTGAGAGGAGCGCTGCATCCCGTTTCCACCATCGCAACGGCCCTTAGTATGGCCAGTGCATGAAGCAGCGAGCTCTCCCGGGCCGGGTGGCAGTGACGGGAGGAGCTGGCTTCATCGGCACCCACACGGTCCGACGTCTGCTGGAGCTGGGTGTGGAGACGATGGTGATCGACGACTTTCGCCACGCCTGCGGCCAGGCGGTCCCGGATGCGGTGCAGCTGGTCCCGGAGGAAATCTCGACCGGGACCGTCCACCGGGCGTTGGTCGAGTTCCGGCCCCATGCCATCGTCCATCTCGCGGCTCAGGGCGGCGTCAACCGCTCGCTTCGCGACCCTGCAGCGGACGCCACTGTGAACGTGGTCGGCACCGTTGCCCTGCTGCGTGCGGCGGTGGATGCCCACTGCCCAAAGATCGTGTTTGCCTCGTCGGGCGGAGCCATCTACGGGCGAGCCCGCCGCCTCCCCAGCGTCGAGGGCGACCGGCCCAAGCCTCTGGCTCCATACGGAGCAGCCAAGCTCGCCTGCGAAGGCTATCTGGGGATGTTCCACCGCACCTTCGGACTCCACTTCGTGGCCCTGCGCTACGGCAATGTCTACGGCCCCTACCAGGACGGCACCGGTGAGGCCGGGGTGGTGGCGATCACCTCGGAGCGCCTGCGTCAGGGGCTGGCGCCCCAGATCACCGGTGACGGGGGCCAGACGCGCGACTTCATCTTTGTGGCCGACATCGTGGCCGCCAATCTAGCGGCGCTGACCACCAACTTCAATGGTGCCCTGAACATCGGCACCGGAGTCGCCGCCTCGGTCAACCAGGTGGTCTCCCACTTGATTCCGGAGGCACGATTCGTGGGTACCGCTGAGCACATCGAGGCCCGTCCCGGGGAGGTCCGTTCCAACTACCTGAACCCGTCTCGGGCCGCCACCCAGCTGTCCTGGTCAGCCCAGGTCGGCCTCGCCGAGGGGCTGGCAACGACCTACCGAAGCTTCGCCAACCCCGGTTAGGGCTGTCCCGGGACCTGGCGCTGAACTGGAGGATGCCAGCTCCTGGCGAGCTCAAGACGTAGCCGCACCAATTCTCGGATGGCCCGCAGGATGGGGATCAACTTGCCTCCGGACCGAACCCCGGCAATCCGTCGGTGATGGGTGATCCCCACCTGACGGATGGTCAGCCCGCTGCGCTCCGCCTTGAAATAGAGCTCGGTGTTGAGCAGCGCGGAACGGGCCAGAATCGGCTTGGCCAGCTCCAGAAACTCGCGCCGCATCAACTTGAAGCCGCAGTCGACATCCCGGTACGAGATCCCGTAGAGGAACCGGACCAACACGTTGAAGGTCCCGCTGACCACCGAGCGGTGCCAGGGGTCCTCACGATGGATCCGCCAGCCGGCGATCAGGTCGGCGCCTGGAGCCAACTCGGCCAGGAGGCGAAGGTCATGAGCATCGAACTGGCCGTCGCCATCGATGAACGCCACCCAGTCGCCGTCCGCGGCACGGAGGCCGTCGGCCACGGTGATGCCATAGCCGGACTTGTGGGGGTGGGACACAACCCGCAGCCGGTCGGCCTGGGCTCCCATCTCCGCTCGCGCCACCGCAACCGTGGCGTCGGTGCTGCCGTCGTCGACCAGCACGATCTCGTAGCTCGGGGAGAGTTGGGCGAGCGCCTCCACTGCAGCCGGGATGACTCGGGGCATGTTGGCCGACTCGTTGTGCACCGGAATCACCAGGCTGACCTTGCCAGCGAGATGGGCCTGCGGAAGCTGCGACCGCTCAGCCGCGGACAACGCTGATGCTCTGGAGCAAGGTGTAGATCACCGCTGGGAAAACCCCCAGGACCACAGTGCCGGCGGCCGCCAGCGACAGCACTCCAAAGCCGAAGGGTCCCACCGGACTCGCCCCCACCAGCGCCTCGGCCGGCTCCGGCCGCAATGACAATCCCGCCGTCTCGGTCACCGACCCGGCGACGGGAGCCCGGCCGTACATGACCAGGATTACCCGCAGGTAATAGAACAGCGACACGGCGGACGTGAGTATCCCCCAAATCGCCAGGGGCAACTGGCCATCGTGGATTGCCGCCGCGAAAAGGAAGAACTTGCCGAAGAATCCTGCGGTTAGCGGGAATCCTGCCAGCGACAGCATGAACACCGACATCAGGGCTGCCAGCACCGGCTGACGCTGCACCAATCCGGCCAGCTCGGAGTAGCTGTCGCAGTCCTCGCCTCGATGGCTGAGGATGGTGATCACAGCGAAGGCGCCCGTGTTCATGAAGGCGTAGACCGCGAGGTAGTAGAGCGACGCCTCGGTGCCGTCCGGCCTTCCCACCGCCACGCCGATCAGGATGTAGCCAGCCTGGGCAATCCCCGAATACGCCAAGAGACGTTTGACCGAGCTCTGGGCCAGGGCGACGACATTGCCGAAGATCATGGAGATGATGGCGACCAGAGCCAGGGGGATCTCCCACTCCGAGCGGTAGGGCGCGAAGGTGGCCGAGAAAAGCCGCAGGAATACGGTGAAGGCTGCCACCTTGGTGGCGACCGACATGAAGGTGGTCACCAGCACCGGCGAGCCCTGGTAGACGTCGGGAGTCCACCAGTGAAATGGCGCCGCTGACACCTTGAAGAGCAGGCCCACTGCCAACAGGGCGATGCCGGCCAGGAGCATGGGGTCGATCTGCCCGCTGAGTGCGGTGCGAGTGACCACCTGGTGAATCTGGGTGAGCATGGTGTTGCCGGTCTCGCCGTAGATCAGCGCCATCCCGTAGACCAGAAATCCCGAGGCAAAGCCACCCAGCAGCAGGTACTTCATGGCCGCCTCCTGGGGCAGCCGCTCGCCCCTGGCAAAGCCCGCCAGCACGTAGAGAGGGATCGAGAGCAACTCGATCCCCAGGAAGATCACGATCAGGTTGGTGGCGCCGTCGAGGACCAGCATCCCGGTCACCGAGGCCAGCAGCAGGATGTAGTACTCCCCCTCCTCCAGGCCCCGCCGCCGTAGATAACTGGGGCTGAGCGCGACCACGGCCAGCGCGGTCGCCAGCACCACGGCGTCGGAGAAGAGACCGAAGCGATCGTCGGCAAACGCGCCGTCGAAGATCAGCGAGTGGACCGGGTTGACCACCCACTGGCCGATCACCGTGCCCAGGGCGGCCAGCAGCACCAGGGCAGTCAAACGGGGCAGCAGAGGGTGCCCCCGTCGGGGCACGAAGAGGTCGGCGATCAGCACCGCCACCGACCCCGCCCCCACGATCAGCAGCGGCAGGATGCCGACCAGGTCAGAGGCCGGGACAAAGTGCAGCGGGTACCAGGCAGGTGAGCTGTGCACGGCCAGGAGAGTCGGGCTCACGGCTCAACTCCAGGCACGAGCGAGAAGCGTGCCGACGCGGCGGCAGCCTCCGGAACCCGGTCCACCGCGGTCACGTACTGGTCGGCGCTATAGCGGGTGTAGCGGATCACCGGCCCTGGATAGACGCCTATCACCACGATCAGTGCCATCAGCGGCGCCAGCACCACCAGCTCGACAACGCCCGCGTCCAGGTGGCCCAGACGAGCCAGCATCCGGGCTGAGTCAGCCTCGGTCGGGCCGCCGGGCAGCCGGAGCCTGCCCTGGGTCACTCCCTGGTAGAGCCTGAGGAAATACCAGCAGGCCAGGACCATCCCCAGGCTCGCCACCACCGCCCAGGCGGGCGATACCTGGAACGCTCCCAAGAGGGTGAGGAACGCCCCCACGAACGAGTTGAGCAGCGGCATCCCCAGACCGGCCAGGGCCACGACCAGGAACACTCCGGCCATCACCGGCATGGGCCGTGCCAGGCCACCCAGCGCCCGCAGGTCCCGAGTGGCGAAGCGGGACTCGTAGACCCCGACGCAGATGAAGAGAGCGGCGATGATGATGCCGTGGTTGACCATCTGGATGATGGCGCCGTTGAGACCATCGACGTTGAGCGAGAAGATCCCCAGCACGATGAAGCCCAATTCGCTTAGTGAGGCGTAGGCGACGATGCGTTTGATGTCGCGCTGGGCCAGCGCCGCCAGCGCACCGTAGAGAATGCTGACCACTGCCAGGCCCAGCAGCAGCGGTTGGAAGCTGTGGCTGGCCTGGGGGAACAGGGTGAGGTCGTAGCGGACGAATCCGAAGGCACCCAGCTTGCTGACGATGCCTGCGAAAAAGATGAGGAATGAGGTGTCACCCGAGCTGTAGGCGTCGGGCAGCCAGGAGTGGAAGGGCACCAGCGGCAGCTTGATGGCGAAGGCCAGGGTGAAGGCTAGGAACATCCAGTCCTGGGGGTTGAGAAAGGCGAAGCTGTGGCCGAAGAGGGTCAGCACCGAGCCCCTGGTTGAGTTGACGAAGGCCTCCGCCGACATCAAGGTGGGCACGTCGAAGGTGTAGACACCAGTCTGGGCACCGGTGATGAAGTACACGCCGATGATCGCCAGCAGCATGAAAAGGCTGCCAGCCACGGTGTAGATGATGAATTTGAGCGCGGCTCGGCCCCGGTTCTCGTCCCCCCAACCGATGAGCAGGAAGTACAGCGGGATCAGGGCCGCCTCCCAGAAGAAATAGAAGAGGATCAAGTCCAACGAGGAGAGCACCCCCAGCACCCCGACCTCAGAGAGCAGCATCAGCGCGGCGAACCCGCGCAGCCCCGCCTTCCTGCGGCTGAGGGTGATGGCGGCCAGGAAGAACAGCAATGCCGCCAGGGCGATCAGCCAAACCGAGAGCCCGTCCACTCCTAGGTGGTATGAGAAGTTGATGGGTGGCGGCCCCGCCTGGTTGACGTCGTTGTTGCCCTCGTTGAGGGCCGCGTGCGATTTGGAGAGCGAGCTGCTGGTCCGCAGCCAACCCACCTGCTCCTGGAACTGGAAGCTGATGGGGGCGTGAACCTTGCGCAGCGAGGTGCCGTTGGCGGTCCCGCTCAGTCGCGACACCGATGCGGGTGGCGTCGCCAGGAATGCGACCAAAAGCACGCTGGCCAGGCCCAAAGTGGCGGCGGTGGTGAGGATGAGCACCAGACGCATCGCCCGCTGCTGACCCGAAGGCACGGCGCATACCAGCAGCGCACCCGCGATGGGGAGGGAGATGATGACGGTGAGAATGGGCCAGCTCATGCCAGACGCAGTCCCAGGACCAGCAGCCCGATCACGGCACAGACGAAGAAGACCAAGGCGTAGTCGCGCAGGAAGCCGGTCTGGAAGGTCCGCAGGTCGTCCGCTAGCGTCGCCACTCCCTCCCGGACGCCGCGCACCATGCCGTCAAAGAGGTCGGGCTCGAGCACCTGTCCCACCACTGCGGCCAGGGTCAGCGCCGGACGGGTCACGGTTGTTGCGTAGATCTCGTCCCAATAGAACTTCTGGAAGGACAGCTGGTAGAGCCAGGGGAGCCGCTGGCTGATCAGCTCCCGCGAGATGACCTGGCGTCCGTAGACGGCCCACGCGATGGCCAGCCCACCCAGGCTGAGAGCGGTACCCACCACCAGGGCCAAGGCCTGAATCCCGACGCTGGCGTGGGCAGCTGGGCTACCCAGCACCGGAACCAAGAACTCGCTGAACAGCGTGATGGGATGAAAGCCGAAGAAGTCGATGTTGAGGAACCCGACCACGCAGGCCAGGAAGGCCAGGACCACGACCGGAATCAGCATCACCGGCCGGGCCTCGTGAGCTTCCCCCGCTCTGGTGGTGGCAGGATCACCCCGGAAGGCCAGCCAGACGACTCGGAAGATGTAGAAGCTGGTGAGGATGTTGACCGAGACTCCGATCACCCAGAGCCAGGGCACGGCGGGGCCAAGTGCGAGGCCGGAGCTGAGCAGCTCCTCCTTGCTGAACCACCCGGCGAAGAGCGGGATCCCGCCCAGGGCCAAGGCACCGATGACAAAGGTCACGAAGGTGACTCTCATCCTGGTTGACAGCCCGCCCATGGAGCGGATGTCCTGCTCATCGGCGAGGGCATGGATGACATTGCCAGCCGCCAGGAAGAGCAGGGCCTTGAAGCAGGCGTGGGTGAAGAACTGAAACATGCCGGCTGAGTAGGCGCCGACTCCAACCGCAAAGATCATGAGGCCGATCTGACTCATGGTCGAGTAGGCGATGACCCGCTTGATGTCGTACTGGGTGCAACCGATGACCGCCGCCATAAAGGCGGTGCCGATGCCAATCGCCGCCACCACGCCGGCGGCGATTGGAGCCTGCTGATAGATGGGGTGAAAGCGCGCAATCAGATACACGCCGGCGGTGACCATGGTGGCGGCGTGAATCAGCGCCGACACCGGGGTCGGTCCCTCCATCGCGTCGGGCAGCCAGGTGTGCAATGGCCACTGCGCCGACTTGGCCGCTGCGCCCAGGAAGAACAGGATTCCGATCACCGTGACCAGGCCCCCACCCGCCAGTCCCAGACCGTTGTGGAAATGAGGCCCCGGGCCGACGTTGGTGAAGATGGTCTGGAGGTCGACGGTGTGGAGCAACCGACCATTGCTGCCCCGCAAGTTCAAGAAGATGAGAAAGGCGCCGAGGACTAGGCCAACGTCCCCGATCACCTGGGTGATGAAGGCTTTCCGGCCCGCGAGTACCGCGGAAGGACGTTGGTACCAGAAGGCGATCAATGCATATGAGGCGAATGCCACCATCGACCAGCCGATGATCAAAAAGATGAGGTTTTCACTCATCACCAGTACGAGCATGCTGGTGATGAAGAGGTTCATGTAGGCGAAGAACCGGTTGTAGCCGGGATCGTCGGCCATGTAACCCACGCTGTAGACGTGAATCAGCCCACCGATGCCGGTGATCACCAGCATCATCAGCACCGAAAGCGGATCGATGCGGATGCTGAAGTTGGCGTTGAAACCGCTCCTCGCGACTACGCCGGCGTGGGCGCCAACGCTGAGGTTGAGCCAGTGCCAGAGGGCCACGGTGATGCCCCGCCTTGGGGCTGGTTGCGCAAGCAGCTCCGCCAGCAGGATGAGGGTGGCCGCGAAAGCCCCCAGGACCACGCCCGGGCCGAGCAAGCTGACCGCCTTGCGAGGCAGCTTGCCCGCCGTCAGAGCGTTCACCAGGAAGCCTGCGGTGGGCAGTCCCAGGGCGATGGCGGTGAGAACCAGAGTGAATTTAGGGTTCACCGGCTCCTCACTCGCTCATCTCGCTGAGCTCGTCGACGTCCAAGGTGCGGCCGCTGCGGTAGACCAGGGTGATCAGAGCCAAGCCCACCACCACCTCGCTCGCCGCCACCGCTATCACGATCAGGGCGAAGACCTGGCCAGCCATGGTCTGGGTGTAGCGCGCGTAGGTGACAAGGGCCAGGTTCCCTCCGTTGAGCATCAGCTCGATCGACATGAAGACGACCAGGGGATTGCGCCGAACCATCACCCCCAGCGCCCCTATGGCGAACATGGCCGCAGACAAGGTGAGGAAGCCTGGGAAGAGGTCGGTCACCGAGCAATCCGCCGGTGGCGCGAGAGATAGACGGCTCCCACCGCCGCTACCAGCAGCAGCAGGGAGGTGACCTCGAAGGGCAGCAGGAAAGTGGTGAACAGCTGCTCACCCAGAGCTTGAACTTGACCGTGTGCGTTAACCGCCGCCGGGCTGAAGGGGCCAAGGCCCCCATGGAACCGCCCGCTCGCGCTGACCGTGATCCCGTTGAGGGCCAGGCGGGCTACCAGCAGGGTGAATCCGATGGCCGCAATCCCCCCCACCAGGACCCTCAGCTCCAAGGGGCGGAGCCTCTCCTCGGCTCCGGGCGCCAGGAGGGCGATGATGAAGACGAAGAGCACCATCACCGCGCCGGCATAAACGATGACCTGGACCGCCGCCAGGAACTGTGCATCGAGCAGAAGAAACAGCACCGCCAGGGCAATCATGTTGGTGACCAAGCTGAGCGCCGAGTAGATGGTGCGTCGGCTCACTACCACCCCCGCCGCCCCCAGGAAGGCCATCACCGCCGCGATGCCGAAGATTACCGTCATGCGGGCGGAGTGCCCCTCCCTCTCCCGGGCGTCAGGGGGATCCTCGGATTCAGTCCCGGCGCGACTCCGGCCGGGCCTTCGTGGGAAGATCCCGGGCCTAGCGGCGTGGGCTGCGACGCCGGCGCACCGGTTCCCTCGCCCGCTCCTTGCCGCATCGAGGCAGCCCCGGGCCAGGCCTCGAGCAGGTCATCCTTGGTCGCCACCAGTCGCTCGCGTTGGTAGTCGATGAGGTCGAGGCGGGGACCGAGGGTGATGGCCTCGGTCGGGCAGGCCTCGGCGCAATAGTTGCAGTAGATGCAGCGCATCAGGTTGATTTCGTAGCGGACCGCGTAACGCTCCCCGGGAGAGACCGGGTGCTGGGGATCGTTTTCCGCCGCCTGCACGTAGATGCAACCCACCGGGCACGCCCCGGCGCAGAGCTCGCAGCCGATGCACTTCTCGAGGCCGTTGTCGTAGCGGTGAAGGATGTGATGTCCCCGGTGCCGCGGGGGAACCGGCCGCTGCTCTTCCGGGTACTGGATAGTTATCGGCTTGCTGGTCATATTGCGCAGCGTGGTGCGCAGTCCACCGATCATTTCTTTGAACATCTCAGGTACCCCCCCGGCAGCCCCGCATGGCGGCGGCGTCTCCCCTCATCGCACCGCCACGAACACCGAGGTGATCAAGAGATTGACCAGCCCCAGCGGCAAAAGCACCTTCCACCCGAACTGCATCAGGCGGTCGTAACGAAGCCGGGGGAAGGTCCAGCGCACCCACATCATCAGGAATATCAGCAGTGAGACCTTGGCTCCGAACCACACCGGCCCCAGCCAGTTGGGCAGGAACCAAAGCGGTGCCATCCAGCCGCCCAGGAACATCACTGTGGCAATCGAGCAGACCGTGATCATGTTTATGTACTCGGCCATGAAGAACAGCCCGAAGCGCATGCCCGCGTACTCGGTGTGGTAGCCGGCCACCAGCTCCGCCTCAGCCTCCGGAAGATCGAAGGGCAGGCGGTTGGTCTCGGCCAGAGCGCCGGTGAAGTAGAGCAAGAAGCCAAGCGGCTGTAGGAAAACGAACCAGAGGCCATGCTGCTGATTCACCACCGTCTCAAGGTTCAGCGAGCCCGCCAAGAGCACCGGCCCGATCAGAGCAAAGCTGACTGCCATCTCGTAGCTGATGAGCTGGGCCGAGCTGCGCAGAGCCCCCAGCAGCGAGTACTTGGAGTTGCTGGCCCAACCACCGAGAAAGATGGCGTAGACGCCCAGCGATGTGATCGCCAGGATGAACAGCAGCCCGACGTTGAGATGAGCCAGATCCCAGTGCAACGGATAGCCTCCGGGGCAGGAAGGCGAGAGAGGCCCCGCCCCGTGGGTCCCGGCGATGCAGATGGTCTGATCGATGGGGATGGTGGAGAACGCGAAAAGAGCTGCGGCGGCAGCTAGGGCCGGCGCCAGGGTGTAGAGGAAGTGGTCACGACCCTCGGGCGCCGCCTTCTCCTTGAGAAACAGCTTGATTCCATCGGCCGCCGGCTGCAGAGAACCGAAGGGTCCAACCCGATTGGGTCCCAGTCGGAGCTGGATCCGAGCCGAGATCTTGCGCTCGGCCAGGGTCATGTAGGCGAAACCGGTGGCCAGCACGACGATGATGAGCACGCCCTTGACCAGGGCCACGATCACGGCCAGCACGACGGAGGTGGCGGCCGGACTCAAGCCGACTGGATCCAATCGGCGCGCAGGCCCCCTTGGGAGCCACGGTAGCTGGGCACCGCCTGCTCGATCAGCTCGAACACCGGACCCGCCAAGGGCTGGACTCCTAGCTGAGCTCCGAGACCAGCTGCCAGGTCGCCGAGAATCCGCAGGTCGGAGGGGAAGGCATAGCGAGGCTGGACCGCGGGCCGGACCCGCTGCACCCGACCCTCGGTGTTGGTGACCGTGCCTGCCTTCTCGGCGATGGTCCGTCCCGGCAGCAGCACCGTGGCATGGCGGGACACCGCCCCGATGAAGGCGGTGATGCCGACCACCACCTCCACCCGCGCCACCGCCTCCTCGAAACCTGGCTGAAGATCCCAACCCCCGCCCACCAGCACCAAGCCCTTCAGGGCGCCGGTCGAGGCCGCCTCGAGAATGGCACCGCCGCCGAGGCCGGGCGTGGGAGCTGGCCGGTAGCCAGGCAGCAGTCCTGGGACCAACCCCAGATCCTGGCAGCCCCTGGCGTTCATCCCGTCCACGATGGTCAGAACCTTCGCTGGAGTCCCCCGGCGCGCCAAGCTGTCCCGCAGCGTCGAGGCCGCGGCGCGGTGTTCCTGATGGGCGACAATGCCCACCAGCTGCTTTCCGACCAGCTGGGCTGCCAGCTTCTTCGGATCGACATCGGCGGGGCGTCTTAGCACTTCCCGGTGCCGCTTGTTCGCCGCCTTGAACAGCCTCAGGGTCAGCACCGGGTCGCTGAGTTCGGGCTCGTCCCCGAGCACCACCACCGACTCGCACTCCTCCAGCTCTGCGATCCCGAGATCGAATTGTGCGGGCGAAATTCCCTCTAACGGAGATAGCCGATGATCCAGGTGGGGGGTGCCCACGACCTCGCGCGCCAGCCACTGGGTGAGGAAGGCCTCCTCGTTGGTGAGCTGAGGCGAGCCCAAGAAGGCGATCCTGCCCGGCCCGTAGTCACCACGCACTCTGAGCAGGGCGCCAGCGGCTCGGGAAACCGCCTCGGCGTAGGACACCGTCTGCCGGGCCCCCGCTACCCGTGCCTCGGGATTGAGCACTCGGTCTTTGCGGTTGAGCTCGGGAAAGCTGTAGCGGCCGGTGTCGCAAAGCCAGCTGTCGTCGACGTCGGGATTGTCGTTGCTGGCGAATCTGACCACCTGGTCCTCGCGGGCGTCGATGAAGATGCTGCAGCCGTAGGAGCACTTGGGGCAGACGCTGGCGGTGCGGCGCAGATCCCAGGGACGCGCTTGGAAGCGGTACTGCGCATGGGTGAGCGCCCCCACCGGGCAGATCTCCGCCACGTTGCCCTGGAACTCGCTCTGCAGTGGACGCCCCTCGAAGGTGTCGACCAGGGTGTGCACCCCGCGCCGCTGGAGCACGATCTCGCGCTCCCCTGTGATCTCCTCGTAGTAACGCACGCAGCGCCAGCAGAGGATGCAGCGCTCCTGGTCGAGGACGATCTTGTCGGAGAGCTTGACCGCCTTGTCGAAGTGCACCTTCTCGGCAATCGCGGTCCTGGTCTTGCCTGGGCCGTAGCGCACCGTGAAGTCCTGGAGGTCGCATTCCCCTCCCCGGTCGCAGACCGGGCAGTCCAGGGGGTGATTGAGGAGTAAGAACTCGAGATTGCCGTCGCGGAACTTGCGCACTTGCTCGGTGGCGGTCCGCACCACCATGCCCTGCGCCACCCGGGTTGAGCAGGCGGGCTGCAGTTTGGGCATGCCCTCGACCTCGACCAGACACATCCGGCAGACCGCCACCGGCTCCATTTTCTTGTGGGCGCAGTAGACCGGCACGTAGATCCCAGCGTTCTCACAGGCGTTCCAGACCAGGCTCCCGGGGGCCACCTCCACCTTCGTACCGTCGACCGAGACCTCTACCAGCTCCGCCACCGGCTTGGCCTCGGCCATCTAGGCCACGGCCCCGAGCTCAGCCCGCACCGGACACCGGCCTGCTCCGCAGTGACTGGCGAACTCGGCGGGGAACATCTTGTAGGCGGACATCACGAACCAGGTGGCGGTGTCGCCCAGCAGGCAGAAGCAGCGACCATCCATGTTGGCGCAGATGTCGCTCAGAGTTGCCAGCTCCTCCGCCGATGCCAGGCCTGCCTCGAGCCGGTGCATCAGCTCGCTCTCGAAGTAGGTGCCTTCCCGGCACGGGACGCACTTACCGCAGGACTCGTGCTGGTAGAAGTCGACCAAGCGCATCGAGACGTCGACCAGACAGGTGGTCTCATCCATGATCACCAGCGCCCCCGCCCCCAGGGCCGAGCCGGCTTCGGTGACAGCCTTGAAGTCGAGGGGCAGGTCCAGGTGCTGGGGACCGAGGATCTGCATCGATCCCCCTCCAGGCTGCATGGCCTTCATGGACCGGTCCTTCCAGACCCCGCCCGCCATCTCGAGCAGCTCGCGAAAGCTGGTGGTGCCCATCGCCACCTCGTAGTTCCCCGGGCGCTCGACGTGGCCGCTGACGCAGAAGAGCCGACTTCCAGGGCTGCTCTCGGTCCCGATGGCGGCGTACTTGGCCCCCCCCTCGCTGACGATGAAGGGGATGTTGGACAGGGTCTCGACGTTGTTGACGATGGTGGGCTGGCCGTAGAGCCCCTTTACCGCCGGAAAAGGCGGCTTGAGTCGGGGCTGGCCGCGCAGGCCTTCTAGGGAGTCCAGCAGCGCCGTCTCCTCCCCGCAGATGTAGGCCCCTGCCCCCCCGTGGACGATCAGCTCGCAGCTCCACTCGCTGCCGAGGATCTTCTCCCCGGCAAACCCGGCCGAGTACGCCTCGGCCACCGCCTTCTCCAGGAGCTCACGCTGGGCTCGGTACTCGCCCCGGATATAGATGAAGGCGTGCGACACCTCCAGGGCGAAGGCGGAGATCAGCACTCCCTCCAAGAGCTGATGGGGAAACTCCTCCATCAGGTAGCGGTCCTTGAAACACCCCGGCTCCGACTCGTCGGCGTTGACACACAGATAGCGGGGGAAAACCCCCTTGGGGAGGAACGACCACTTGGTACCGGTGGGGAACCCCGCTCCTCCCCTACCCCTCAAGCCCGAAGCCTTTACCTCGGCGATGACTGCTTCAGGTCCCATTGCCAGCGCCTTCCGCAGGGCCTGGTAGCCGCCCACCCTTTGGTATCCCGCCAGGGTAGTCAGACCCTCCGCTCCGAGATGACGGGTCAGGACCCTCGCCTCAGGCACCGGCAGGCACTCCGCGCTTGGAGGACTCCTTAGCCCGAACTTGGGCCAGGACCCGATCCGCGCCTTCGAAGTCGAGGTTTTCGTAGCTGTAGCGGTCCACCTGCATCATCGGGGCCCCGCCGCAAGCGCCCAGGCACTCCACGGTTCCCTCTAGGGTGAAGACCCCGTCCTCGGTCGTCTGCCCGTCCTCAACCCCCAGCGAAGCCTCCAGATGCTCGAGGAGCTCATCGGCGCCGCGCAGGCCGCAGGAGACGTTGCGGCACACCTGAATCAGGTGGCGACCTGATTGGTGCTGAAAATACATCGAGTAGAAGGTCGACACCGCTTCCACCTCGGATGGCTCCAGACCGAGCTCGGCGGCCACCGCCTCCAGGCTCTCGGGAGCCAGGTAGCCGAGCTGCTCCTGAACCGCCCAAAGAGCCGGCAGCACGGCCGAGCGCGGGGACGGATAGAGCGCCTTCGAGCGCTTGATCCGCGCCAACGTGGCGGCGCTCAAGGCCACCGAACCCCCGGCTGGCGCGCCCTGTCCCTCAGCCATCTGACGGTACCCCAAGCCCCTCCCGGGGGAGATCAAATGTCCGCCTCCCCGGGCGGCAGAGGGCGCGCCTCTGCATACCGCAGCTCATTCGCGGTCCACTTTACCAATCTGGCCACCTCGGTCGGAGGCTTGCTCGCCAACGATGGGTGCGGTGCCTCAGGATTACCGCTGTGACGCCGCCTCCCCGGCCCGGCCCGGAAGCCCCACCCACCGCCACCGCCACCGGTCCCGACTCCGCCAGGGGGCAGAGGGCACGTCGGCTCTGGGGCAGCTCCCTGATCCGGCAGAACATCCTCTACCTGATTGGCATCGGGGGATCTGGCGCCGGCGTCCTGATCGCTCAGTCCTACGCCGCCCACCACCTGACCGCGGTTGAGAACGGCGAGTCGTTCTCGGTGGTGGCGGTCCTGAATCTTCTCTACACCATCTCCTTCGTGGTCAATGCCGGTGCGGCCCGCGAGGTCGCGGCGACGGTGGCCCGGGGGGTCCCAGCCATCCAGCGCTGGGCCGACCTGCGGTACAGCACGGTGAGGATCGGGTTGGCCCTGGGCGCGATCATGATCCCGGTCGATTTCCTGCTCGCCTTTCTTCTCCACCTCCCCCACCCCGAGGTCCTGGCGACGACCGTGGTCGCGGGACCGCTCAGCGCCTTCACCGGCGTCCAGCGGGGATACCTTCAAGGCACCCGTGACTTCCGGCGGCTCGCTGCCAACTTCTTGATCTACGGAGGCACGGTGGTTGTGCTGTCGGTGGTCCTGCTCCACCTGCGCCTGGGGTCGGCGGCAGTGCCGGTCGCCACCGTGGGGGGCGTCCTCGGGTCGTCGCTTTACCCGCGCCACCCCGGCGCCCACCTCGAGCGGGCCGCCGCGGCCCACGGACACCTCATCGACTACACGGTCGTGGCTGGAGCCGCCACCGCCCCGCTCTTCAACAATGTCGACGTGGTCGTAGCCCGCCACGTCCTGCCCGGGGGGAGCGCCGGTCTCTACTCCGGGTTGTCGGTCATGGGAAAGATCATCTTTTTCGGCACCAGTAGCCTCAGCGCGGTCATGTATCCACGGCTGGCCGCGGCTGCGACGGCCTCGGCCCGCAGGCGTCTCCTGCTCCAGACGCTAGTTGCGCTGTGCGCGGCCGACGGGGTTGCCCTGGTCGCCTATGGATTCTTCGCCAAGCCGCTGCTGCGGCTGGTACTGGGCGCCCAGTACGTTGGCGACTCCGTCCACCTGCTCCTCTTCACCGTGGGCGTGATCGGTCTCACCTTCGTCAATCTCATGGTCTACTACGGAATGGGCACCCACAGCCGGCACTTCGCCATCGTCCCCGCCATCGGCGTGCCAGCGCTGCTTGCCTGGCTGTTCGCTTCACCGCCCCAGCTCTCCGCCTTCGTTCCCCGGATCGCCAGCGCCCTCTTGGTCCTGGCGGTCTTGGAGACGGTTCTAGTTCTTCCTGGCGCCTTGCGCAGAGGTGACCGAGTCTCGGAGGCGCCTCCCGGAGGCATCCCCTAGTCAGCGGTCGACGTCACCCAGGGTGATGTCGATGCTGCCCACCACCGCCACTGCGTCTGCCACCAGCTCGTCCTGCACCATGCGGTGCAGGGCCGAGAGGTTGCTGAACGATGGGGCCCTCACCTTGCACCGATATGGCCGGTTGCCCCCGTCCGAGACCATGAGGAATCCTAGCTCGCCACGGGGGCTCTCGATGGCGTGATAGACACTACCCGGCGTGGGTCGGAATCCCTCCGTCGTGAGTTTGAAATGGTGGATCAAGGACTCCATCGACGTGTCGATCTCGGCCCGCGGGGGCAGGCTCACCTTGCGGTCAGGGCAATTGACGGGCCCACCGGGCAGAGCCTTGATCGCCTGGTCGATGATCCGGCACGACTCCCGCAGCTCGCGGACCCGGATCAGATAACGGTCGTAGACGTCGCCATTGACCCCGATTGGGACCTCGAATTCAAAGTGGTCGTAACTGGAGTAGGGGTTGGCCCTGCGGATGTCGTACGGCACGCCCGAGCCCCGCAGGGTCGGCCCGCTGCAGCCGAACCCCAGGGCCTCGGCGGCGCTGATCACCCCCAAGCCGATGGTCCGCTGCCGCCAGATCGGATTCGAGGTCAGGAGCTTCTCGTACTCATCCACCTTCTGTAGGAAGCCGGCGGTAAAGGCGCGGACCATGGGGACGAACTCCTCGGGAACGTCAGCCATCAGGCCCCCGACCCTGATGAAACTGGTCATCATCCGCACTCCCGAGATCCACTCCAGGATGTCGAGGATCTGGTCCCGCTCCCTCCAGCAGTACATGAAGACGGTGGTGGCGCCGAGGTCCAACGCATGGGTCCCCAGCCAGACCAGATGGCTGGCGATCCGCGAGAGCTCGGCCACGATCACCCGGACGTACTGACCTCGAGGAGGGATCTCCAATCCCATCAGCTTTTCCACGGTCAGGGCGAAGCCGAGATTGTTCATCGGCGGTGCCAGATAGTCCATCCGGTCGGTGAGGGGGATGCACTGCTGGTAGGTGTGCGACTCGAAGCTCTTCTCGAATCCGGTGTGGAGATAGCCGATGTCGGCCCGGCAGGCCCGCACCCTCTCCCCATCCAGGCTCAAAACCAAGCGCAAGACCCCGTGAGTGCTGGGGTGCTGCGGGCCCATGTTGATCTCCATGAGCTCCTCGGCCGGCTCGATCTTGTCCAGGAACTCCCCCGACCCGCCGGGATGGATCCGGGGCACACCCTCCTGGACCGGGACAGTATCCGGTGGGGTTCCGCTGCCTACAGGAGGCGGCTGAATCGACATCAGGGACGCTCCACCGCTCCCCGGGTGGCACCGGGCAGGTACTCGGGGCGGTCCTGGGCGGAGAGCGCCCACTCGATGTTGTGGGTGAAGGCGACTGGCTCTCCGAAGGAGACGTAGTCCTTGCGCAGGGGGTGCCCTTCCCAATCGTCGGGTAACAGGATCCGGGTCAGGTTGGGATGTCCTGAGAAGCGGATGCCGAAGAGGTCGTAGCACTCCCGCTCGTGCCACTCCATGCCCGGAAAGATGGTCGAGAGCGAAGGCAGTTCGCTGCTCTCCGACGCGGGCACGCTGAGCCAGGCCAGGTCGTTGTGGACAAGAGAGCGCAGCAGGTAGATCACGTCGTAGCGGATCTCGCGCTCAGGCCAGTCCACGCAGGTCATGCAGAGCGGCATCTCATAGAGGCAGTCCGGCTCGGAGCGAAGGGCAGCTGCAGCCTCCAGCAGGCTCTCGGCCGGGATAGCGACCTTCACCTGCCCTTTTTCCGACCTGGCTCTGGCCTGGCCGGCCGGGAGCAGGCGCCTGAGCAACTGTCCGGCCCGCGCTCCTTGCTCAGCAGGCACCGGCGCTCGCCGCGGCCGCGCCGGCGCTGGGGTGGGGCTCAAGTGCCTACTCCCTGATGCTGCCGACCGGGGTTGCGGCGATCTTCTTCTGCAGCTTGATGACAGCGTCCAGCAGCCCTTCGGGTCGAGGCGGACAGCCGGGGATAAAGACGTCCACCGGGACCACCTTGTCCACCCCCTGGATGATGGCGTAGTTATTGAAGATGCCACCGCAGGAGGCGCAGGCGCCCATGGAGATCACCCACTTAGGATCGGGCATCTGGTCATAGATCTGGCGCAGCACCGGACCCATCTTCTGGGAGACCCGGCCGGCCACGATCATCATGTCGGCCTGGCGCGGCGATGCCCGGAACACCTCGGCGCCGAAACGGGAGAGGTCGTAGCGGGCGTTGCTGGCCCCCATCATCTCGATGGCACAGCAAGCTAGGCCGAACAGAGCCGGCCAGAGCGACGAGTACCTGCCCCAGGCGATCACCTTGCCGACCGTGGTGGTGAACACGCCAACCTGGGCCGCGGCATCGGCCAGATCTCGTTCCGAGGGAATGGCCCCCGGGATGGCCGGCGCGTCCCTGGTACCCACCCTGGCCGCTTGGACCCCAGACGGCAGGATCAACCCGCTTTCGGCTGCTCTCAGTCCCACTCGAGCGCTCCCTTACGCCATACATAGAGGAGGGCCACTCCCAGAAGTGCCACGAAGATGGCCATCTCGATGAAGCCGAAGACGTGAAGGGTGCTCCTCACCAGGACCGCCCAGGGATAAAGGAATACTGCCTCGACGTCGAAGACGATGAACAGCATCGCGGTGAGGTAGAAGCTCACGGAGAATCGCCGCCGGGCCGTCTCCGCGGGGATGATGCCGCACTCATACGGCAGGCCCTTGGCGATCGTAGGGTGGCGAGGCCCCAAGAGTGAGATGGCGACCGTCATGCCCCCACCGAAGAGAACCACCATGACCAAGAAGACCAGCAGTGGCAGATAGTCGAAGAGCATCCGGCCCCAGTCTATCAACGGTCTCCAGTTCCCACCCAAGCCCGGAGAAGGTGCCGCTCCTCCGGCCGGGTATCCTTCTACTCGGCCCGAGCGGGAGTAGCTCAGTTGGTAGAGCGCTAGCCTTCCAAGCTGGATGTCGCGAGTTCGAGTCTCGTCTCCCGCTCCAGACTTCCTGGGCCGAGTTGGGGAAGGCTTCATTCCCGCCCCTGCCTCCAGCTTCGAACCGCAGCTAATCAGGGTCAATTCCTGTGGGAATAACGCTCTGATACCCCCCTGCCGCGCCAAGCCGCTACTTCGTGCCGGGCTCGCGGCCTCTCCCCTCCCCGATCAATTAGGCTCGACGGCCAATCGGGAGGACCCGGCTTCCTCCTGGCACAGCTCCGGTCACTTGCAGCTTCCCCCGACGCCACCTTGATTGGATGGGCGCTTGGGCCAGCCTCGAACGCCGGCCAACCAGATGCTCCGGGGCACCTGCCTAGGGCCACGATCGGGGGCTAGCGCAAGTACGGTTGGATCGAAGGACCGACCAGCGCGACGAGCTCCTCATTGGTGGCTCCCACCACTATCTCGGCCCGAGCGACGTACTTCAGCATGGCAATGCCCACGAGCTGCGCCACGATCAACAAGGCACGCAGCTTGGCCTCGGGCTCCTCAATCAAAGGTGAAAGCGACCTGGGTACCCCCTCGGTGAACAGCTCGCGCAGCATGTCCTTGGCGCGTTCGTTGGATACCGCCGAACGGACCAGCCCGATCACAACGTCACGCGCCTCGGGTCGGTCGAGCAACGACAGGTAGCGACGGACAATCTGCTCGGCCGCCTCTTGCCGGTTCACACCGTCGAGACCGGCGAAGAGATGGTCGGGTTGGATGGTGATCTCGAGAGCGGCGCGGAACACACCTTCCTTGGTGCCGAAGTAGTGGATCAGAAGGCCCGGATCGACATGAGCCTCGGCCGCGATATTGCGCAGCGAGGTTGCGTCGTACCCGCGCGCTCCGAATGCGCGTCGGGCCACCGCCACGATGTGTTCACGGGTTCCCAGGGACCCGGGTCGGCGTCCGGACCTCGTCATTGCCGCGAGGTAGTTGTAACAATGCCGACGAATGCCTCTTCCAGGTCGGCCGATACGGCGGTGACTTTCCCGGTCAGCTGATGTCGCTGCAGGAGCTTTCCCACCTGGTCTGGCGTCCCGGGGACCCGGAGACGGCCCCCCTGCACCTGGACCATGATTCCATCTGCGTCCAGTGCGGCAAAGGCCTCCCGCCAGTCATCACACTGGACCTCGAGCACCTGTCTCGAACCGATCACTTCGCTCAACGTTCCGGCTGCAACCACACGGCCACTGACCATGACAATGAGGCGGTCGCACTGCTCCGCCTCCTCCATGTTGTGCGTGGTAACCAACACGCCGGTCCCGTCCTCTGCACTCGATCGAATGTCTTCCCACAAGCGAGAGCTGCTCAAAGGCCCCACCCCAGAGGTGGGTTCGTCCAGGATGAGGAGGTCGGGGTCGTGGGAGAAGGCCACCGCGAAGGCCACTCTCTTCTGGAGTCCCAAGGGCAGCTCGCCGACGAGCTCGTGTCCGGAATTGGCGATGCTGGCGGGTAGGTTCCGCCCTTTGGTGCCAAATGCAGCCCCCGTGAACGCCCAGTTCTCCCGCACCGTGAGGTCGTCGTACAGCCCGAGGGTCTGGGGCACGTAGCCCACCCGGCGGCGGGTCGCCCGAGAGGGCGGATGTCCGAAGAGGGTCACCGAGCCACGGGTCGGGGTCAGAAGCCCGAGGAGCATCCGGATGACCGTGGTCTTGCCCGCGCCGTTGGCTCCCAGCAACCCCACGACCTCTCGGGAGGAGACCGTGAGGTCGACACTGTCTACGGCTGTGAAGCCGCCGAAGCGCATGGTGGCGACTCGTGACTCAGCCAGGTGTGCCACCGCGCTACGCCTGCGCCGCGCCCACTAAGGATGCGATCATCACCGCATCATGGAAAGTTGGCGTGACCGCTTCCGCACCGTCAGGCAACGCGTCCGAGGGCGCCCACACCCGCCAATTTGAGCCAGCGCGCCAACTTGACCCCTTTGGTCGCAGGGGTCCTCGGACCACCCCCACCGCACCCGGGATGGCGGCGATGATGTCCGAGGGTGAGCCGGAGGCGATCGCACGGCCCTGGTCCATGAGGAGAACCGACGAGCCCCGGTTGGCCTCATCAACGTAGCTGGTCGTAAGAACGGCCGCGGTGTCACGAGCCACCGCTCCAGAGATGAGACGCCACAATTCGACACGGCTGACCGGATCGACACCCGTGGTCGGCTCATCCAGCACCAAGAGCTCGGGATCGTGAAACAAGGCTGAGGCCACGGCGAGCTTCCGCTGCATGCCACCCGAGAGCTGGCTGCCCAGTCGGTCCCTCGCCTCTGTCAGGCCGATGCGTTCGAGGAGCTCCGCCGAGCGGGTCACGTACTCCGGGCCAGTAAGCCCGTAGGCGCGGCCGATAAAGGACAGGTTCTCCTCCACGGTGAGGTCGACGTAGAGCCCCGTCATCGCCGGGATGTAGCCGATCGCTCGCTTAGCCGGCCGGCGTGCGGTCCCGGAAGAGAGGCGAACCAGCCCGACCAGTGCCCGCAGCAGGGTCGACTTGCCGGCCCCGTCACCACCCACCACCACAGTCACCGATCCCGGCACGGCCTTTAGGGTTACGTCGTCGACGGCGGTCTTGGCGCCGAAGGTGACCGTCCCGTGCTCGATACCCCAGCTCATCGGGCCACCGCCTGCAGCTCGGCTTCCTCTGCCGGGTGGTGCCCTGTGCTCGGGGCCAGGTCGCGCCGGAACCGAAGTATCGCGAGTCCCAGCACCACCACTGCCATGAAGAGGAGGACGGTGAGCGGGATCCAAAGCGCACTGATTGGTTCGGCCTTCAACATCACTCCCCGACTGATCTCTACGAAGTAGCTCAGCGGGAGGACGTAGGCGATCCAGCGCACCCCGGCGGCCATGGCGTCGACCGGGAAGATCAGACCGGAGAGCAGGATTTGGGGTACGACGAACATGATGGCCAGCTGGATGGCCTGTCCCTGGTTCTGGGACACCGTGGAGACGAGGACACCCATTCCCAGCGTCACGAGCAGGAAGAGGAGCGCGCCGATCCCGAACGTGGCCACACTGCCCACGAACGGCACCCCGAACAACCCCATGCCCACCAGCACGATGGCGATCAGGTCGAGAGAGGCAAGGAGGAGGTAGGGAAGGATCTTGCCGAAGATGACGTCCCAGGGTCGGAACGGCATGACGGCCAACTGCTCGATGGTACCCGCCTGGCGCTCGCGGACGATCCCCAGACTCGTAATCAGGGTGCCGACGAACAGCAGGATCAACCCGGTCAGCCCAGGGATCATGATCCACGACGTCTTGAGGTCCGGGTTGTAGAGCACATCGGGTGCGATACCCGGGGGCTCGATCCCATTAGCCACGCCGGACTGGGCCACCTGAGCGAACGCTTCCTTGGCCGCTTGGACCGAAAACAATTGGGTCCCATCCATCAGCGCCGGCATCGGACTCTCGCCGGAGACGATCCCGACGACGGCCGTCCCGTCTTGCAATCGGCTCTCCACAGTTGCCCGATTGCCCCTAGGGTCGATCTCTGTCACGTCGAAGGGCGCGGGCAGCTGCGCAGCCACCTCGGAAGCCCGGGGGCCGACGACCACAGTTGGGATCTTCGAGACGTCGAAGTTGGCGGCATAGCCAAAGACGACGAGCAGGAGGATAGGTAGTCCAACCAGTAGGCCGAGGGTTCGCCTGTCCCGCAACAGCTGCCGGAACTCCTTGACGACCATGGCCCGCATAAGCGACCTCCCCGCTCTCTACGCCTGATGAACTCTACAACTGTAGAAATACGTAATCGAGACGACACCGATTGCCCCCATCCTGCCAAGCCCCCTGGACGTCAGCCAAGGAGCGCTCTGCAGGTATTCGCACGCGAGCATGACCTGCCGCGTAGGTGATGGGACTCCGCAAGGGGCCCAGATGATGGGCCATCAGGAGCTGGCCTCCTAGCCAACGTCCGCCATCGGGAGCTGAATCGAGCGCGGTGCGGTCAGCCCTCTCAAGTCGGCCCGGGATGCGATCGCCTCGGCGCTGGGCGCTAAGAACCGGGCTCATCCCCGCTTAGGAGACTTGGCCCATCCTCGGCAGTCTGAGAGCAACCTGCGTCGATCTTGGGCATCTGCCATCCGAAGAAACCGTAGGTGCGCCCAGGCGGGGTCCGAACTGGCATCGCGATAGGTGGCCTGGTAGCGACGATGCTCGACCCATGCCCAGGCGATGATTGAGCGCTGCGGATCGCGGGACAGGACATCCCGCCAGGTCTCACGGTTCCCATTCCAGAGTTCCCGGCCAGTGATCACTCGGTTCAGAGTTCGCCCAACGACTCTTCTCATGACGGTCCTGCGCGGTGGATCCAGCCAGACCACTGTGTTGGCGCGCCCCCAGACTAGGTCACGGACCTGGCTGTAGTTGCCATCGATCACCCAGGAAGCCTCTGCCACCAGCTCGGCGACCCGTCGACTGAACTCCTCCGGCGCAAGGTCGACCCAGTCCTTCTGGTGGATGACGGCGTCCAGTTCCACATGACGAGTGCCCAGCGCCGCGGCGAGTTCTGCAGCCAGTCGGGACTTCCCCGAGCCGGAGTTGCCCACCACCGAGATCCGGTGCCATTGAGACTGTGCGCTCATGTTTCTTCGAGTGTCGCAGTTGTCTTCGAAGAGTGCTGCTGGCTGCACAGCAGGCTAGCTCAGCGGGCGGCCAAGAGTGGTGACGGCCGGCTTTGGTATTGCCTTATTGGGCACCGCGTCTCCCCAAATGTGGACAAGTTCCAGTCCTCCCGGTTCGAACCCGCACGTCTCGAAGAGCGGTGGCATCAGGTGGGTAGTCCCCTGCCGGTCAGACCGAGCCGCTAGGACACGTGTCCTTGCGGCTGATCGCTAAATACGCAACCAATAGGACCATCGGGACCGCCAGGCACAGCGCCACCGCACCGCGTCCCCAGTTGAGGCCCCCTGAGCTGCTCGGCACGCCCATCCAGTCCGCAAATGAGGCTCCGATCGGCCGCGTCAAGACGTAGGCCACCCAAAACGCCAGCACCGAGTTGATACGCAAGAGCCAATAGGCCACGGCGGTACCAGCGAACAGTGCGCTAAAGATCAGCGCCGAGGCGAAGAATCCGAGTTGCAGGGTGTATCCGCTGAAATCGCCCACGGCCGTGCCCAGCGCGAACGTTGCCAGCACTGTAGCCCAGTAGAACAACTCCCGGCGAGAGGTGTAAATGCTGTGGATCGACAAGGTCTTTTCACTGGCGTGCCAAGCCACAAAGATGATGACCAGGATGACTGAGTAGAACGCAGTCGACGCGTAGAACGGGACTCCTAATTCAAAGTGCAGGCCATCGGCGGCCATGGTGCCGAACACGCTGACCATGGCGACCGCAAGCCAATATGACCAGGCGATGTACCTGCGCAGGCTCAGCTGAATCAGCAGCGCCGCCAACAGCCCCAGACCACCGATTGTGGCTGCCAGGAATGGGTTTATCCAGTGGGCGAGAAAGTCTGAGGTTGCCTCGCCCATCCCCGTGCTCAAGATCTTGATGGCCCAGAAGTAGATGGTGATTACTTCTGGGACCTTGGTTTGCATGGATGACCTTGAGACGGCTGCGGTTTCCCCCTGTCCGGCGGGGACGCTGGCTCGAGTTGTCAAAAATCCCACCTCCTAGCCCAGAGGGTAGCTGAGCCCGACCTGACGGCTCTGGGTGTCGCTTGGTCTATCGCGAGATACTGGGAGTCGCGACGCAGCCATGCGGCCTGTGAACTTCCCTGGATAAGCGAGTCCCTCACCCACCTAGCCGAGGCGCTGACCCCGCCACGCTCGCTCAGCGCCACTCGAGGCCGGATCTGAGTCACTTGGGAAGCGACTAAGTTTAGCTGGGGGTCACGATCAGATGTCCGTCCCGTACGTCTAAAACCAGCACGATCACGCCCTGAGCGATCGCCTCACCGATCGCACTCAGCGCCGGCCACTCCTCCCCGCGAGCACGCACAGAACCGAGATGGATCTTGCCGGGAATCGCGACGGAGACAACTGCTTCCTCGCCCACCATGCCTTCGATCCCATTGATCACCAGATCTGTCTCACCTCATCCCGCGGAGGGCACTGATCACCTACCGGGACCTAGTGCGCCGGCCTCCACTCGCCGCGGGGGGCGTCGTCGGGGTGGGGAGGACTTCCGCGGCCGCCTTGCCGTTGCCTGCCGCGGGAGCGGGATCGGGCGCCAGGGCCACCGTCAGGGCCTTGGCCGCGCCCATGAGCCCGGCGAAGTCGGCAGGCACCACCAGCTTGGAATTGGTGCTGTCGGCCAGCTTGGCGAGGTTCTTCAGCTGCCAGAAGGCGAGCACATCCGAGGTTGCCTTGCCCTGGTGGATGGCGTCGAACACGGCGCCGATGGCGGATGCTTCACCCAGGGCGTCCAGCCGCTGCGCCTCCTGGTTGCCCTCAGCCTCCAGAATCTGGGCACGCTTGCGTCCCTCTGCGGCCAAGACCGTGGCTTGCCGCTGCGCGGTGGCGCGGGTGATGTTTGCCTGTGCCTCTCCCTCGGCCTGGTTGATCGCCGCCTGCTTGTCGCCTTCGGACTGCAGAATCACCGACCTCTTGTGCTGATCGGCCTCCTTCTGCTCCTCCATGGCGCGCAGGATGTTAGTCGGCGGAATGATGTCGAGAACCTCGATCCGGTTCACGCGCACGCCCCACTTTTCGGTGGCGTCGGCTATGTGCGCGGCCAGGTCGGCGTTGATTCGCTGGCGCTCCGATAGGGCTTCGTCCAAGCTCATGGTGCCGAACACGGCACGCAGGGCAGTGCGGCTGATCTGATCGATGGCAACCTGGTAATCCTGGACCTCGAAGAGCGCCTTGTTGACGTCGATGACCTGGTGGAAGATGGTCGCGCTCACCCCGACTGCCACGTTGTCCTTGGTGATGACGTCCTGCTTGTCACCTCGGCGGGGCACCTCCCGCATGTCCACGCGAATCATGCTGTCGAGGATGGGCAGCATGAACACGAGGCCCGGGTTGTGGGTGGCGTGAAAGCGACCTAGGCGCTTGACCACGCCCTTCTGACCTTGCTGGACCACTCGGATCGTCGTCCGCCCAACCACCAGGACCAAGATCACGATCACTACCAGCGCGATCACAGCACCCACGAGGCTCACACTAGCAGACCGTCGAGACCCATATTCTGGTGGTGAAACGACAGCGCTTGGCCATCGTTTTAGTTACGTACGGGAGCGTACGTACAAGTGCGTCGGTGGCTAGGCCGCAAGACAGCCACCCATTCTGACCTGGGGGGACACCGGGCGCGCCCTCAGGGTCTGGTTCGCCCTCAGCTGGACGGTGGCGCTGGCGGACATGCGCGGCATGCTCCCAGCCTAGGTGCAGTTCCTCAGAACGCCCAAGCGCCGCGGAGGCCTGAGCAGCTGGCGCCAGGCGTTGCGCTCGGCACGGGTGGAGACCGCGATGGCCATCGCCGCCATCCTGGCCGCGGCGGCCATGGAGGTGCGGGCTGCCAGCCTCACCACGGCGATCCTGGGCGTGTTCCTGGTCTTTCAGGCGGCTGTCTACTTCAGTGCCCCCTGGGCCAGCCTGGCCACGGAGGGCATCAAGGTCACACCGCTTCGAGAGATCTACCTGCGCTCCAGCCAGAATCTGGCCGATTCCCGTGCGACCCGAACACCCACCGCGAAGCTCACAGTCGCCCTGGCCCTAGTCGCCACCGCGGGACTGATCGTGGCCTTTGCCACCTCCAGTCCGACCGCCCCTGCCCCTTCAACCCCGCGTCTGGGCCCTCCCCCAGCCGCGCCGGCTCAGCCACCAGCCCGAGTCCGGCGCCGCCATCGCCGTCGTCCTCAGCCAGCGCGACGCCCTCCGGGGCGCCCACCCCAAGTAGGACTCCGACCCCAACCCCAACCGTGACTCCGACGGCCACCCCAACGCCGACGCCGACACCCACTCCCACCCCCTCCATCTAGCCGCGCTGTTAGAGCTCAGGCAGCCCCGAGCAGCTCCGCAACCACGCAGATGGCGGAGTAGGGTGGAGACGTTGTGAACGACCGGGTCCCGTCTGATTCCCGGGCACGCCTGGGCTGGGCGATCGGGGCCACCCTGGTAGTCCTGGCGGTCGAAGTCGCGGCCGGGCTTATGGGGCGCTCGGTGGCCCTGCTCGCCGACGGCGGACACGTGGCGGTTGATGTCCTGGCCCTGGGCTTCGCCTGGCTGGCTGCGGCCCAGACGGCCAAGCCGCCCTCGGGGCGCCAGACCTATGGCTACCAGCGGGTCGGGATCCTGGTCGGGGTGGGAAACGCGCTGGCGCTCTTGGTAGTCGTGGGCGGCCTGTCGGTGGCGGCGGCTCTGCGTCTTGCCCACCCGGTTCATCCCCTGCCCTCGCTCATGATGGTGGCGGCCGGCTTCGGGATCGTGGTCAATGTCGGAATCGTGACCCTGATCCGCCGCGACCGCTCATTCAATGCCCGGGCGGCCACGCTTCACGTCGGTGGCGACGTCCTCGCCGGGGCGGGCGTGGTCGTGGCGGCTTTAATCATCCTGCTAACCGGTTGGTACCGGGCCGATCCCGTCGTCTCGCTGCTGATCTCGCTGGTGATCGCCGCCGGAGCGTTGCGACTGCTCCGCGAAGCTCTGCCGGTCCTGTTGGAGTCGGCGCCCAAGGGCATCTCACTGGCTGAGGTCGAGGGTCGGATCACGACCACTCCGGGGGTCACGGGAGTGCACGACCTGCACGTCTGGCAGCTGGCTCTGGACAGCCCGGCCCTCTCCTGCCACCTCGCCCTGAGCGCCCAATCATTGGAGGATTCCGAGCACCTTGTGCAGGAGCTGTCGAACCGGCTATGTGTCGATTTCGGGCTGCGCCACACCACCATCCAGGTCGAGGCCTGCCATCCCTGCCCACCCGGGCTCTGCGCCCACCAGGTGGCGACCTTCGACAACCACGTCCACGGAGATTAGTCCCGGGGCGGATCGCGGTCTAGCACGGCGCATCGCTCACCCCAAAAGTGCCTGGTAGTGCGCTAGCAGAGCCCCCCTGCACCGTCCGGGTGCTGGGCGCTCAGGAAATTGATGCCGTGTACCGCGAAGACCACCTCGTCACCAGCCGACCAAGCCCTATTAGCACAAGCAGCAGGAAAATAAGGATCAGGCCAGCGGCACCTCCCAGCTCGTGGTCGGTCTTGGAAGGCAGGCTGATCCAGTAGAAAACCACATACGTGAGGTATCCCATCGAATGCTGAAAGGGCTGCAAGGAGGGGTTCTGATCAGAGAACCCGATGGTGTACAGCAAAGGAGCTGTCTCCCCCAGGCCAATTGCCACCGCCACCACCAGCCCTGAGATGATGCCGGGAATGGCGGGCGGCAGGACGGCGCGACGAAGCGTAGTCAGCCGTGAGAGACCAAGGGCAGTTGCGGCGTCTCGCAGTGTCGAAGGGACCTGCAACAGCGCCACCTCGGTGGTCTTGACAACGTAGGGCAGGACGATAGCCGAGAGGGCGAGGATGCCGGCCAGCAAGGAAAATCCCCAATGCAACTCAACATCCAACACCACATAGCCGACAAAGCCGACCACGATCGAGGGTATGCCGGCGAGCGTCTCATAGCCGAGGCGGATCAAGGAGCCCTGGCGAAGATGGGCAAACTCAGCAAGATAGATGCCCCCGCCGATGCCCACCGGAGCAGTCACGATGAGAATGCCTCCGCAGAGCAGAAGCGAGCCTAGGATCGCATTCTGTAGCCCATTGTCAGGTGTGGTGGCGGTGAAGAGATGCAAACCGAGTACTGGCCACGACTGCTGCACCAGCGAGATCACGATAGACACCGAAGGCAGGATGACTAGGCCCAGCGCGATCAGACACAGTGTCCAGAATCCTAGGTCCCGCACCCGCCGCACTGGTCCCCGCACCTAGATTCCTCGCCCAATTGGGAGAGGAACCCCTCCGGTAGCACGGCGAATGATCATCCGTCCGACCAGGTTGGTGGCAATGGTGATCACCAACAGCACGCATCCCAGTGCGGCCAAGGCGTGCACCGCCATCCCGGTAGCATCGGTCAGTGCCGAGTCGAGCAGATCCACGATCGAAGCCGCCAGGGTTGAAAAGCTGCCGTAGATATTCACCGGCAATCTATCCAGCAGGTTTCCGCTGATCATGAGAACTGCCATGGTCTCGCCCAACGCTCGGGCCCAACCCAGGAGCGACGCGGCCAGAATACCGCGCCGTACGTAGGGGAGAGTCACCACCTTCACGGTCTCGTAGGGGGTCATTCCCAGAGCCAGCGCCCCCTCCTTGGCCAGTATCGGCACGGTGCGAATCAGCTCTCTGGTGGTGGCAGCGATGATCGGAATGATCATCACCGCCAGCACCAGGGCGGCGGTGAGCAGACCTTCACCAAAGCCAACCGGAGAGTGGAAGACGGGAATGAATCCAAGCACCCTCGCCAGCACCGGATAGACGTGGGCAGCCAAGAAGGGGCCAAAGAAGAGAATCCCCCATAGTCCGTAGGCCACGCTGGGGATCCCTGCCAGGACCTCCAGGAAGACTGAGAGGCTGCTCTGTAGGCGGTAGGGCACCCGCTCGGTGAGGGCGAGCACGGCGCCGACCGAAACCGGCACTGCTACCACCAGTGCGATCAGCGAGGACGCCAGCGTACCTACGATGAAGGGCAAGGCCCCGTAAGTAGCTCCATGCGGGGCTGTGATTCCGTTGTGATGGCTGAGGGTAGTGGCGTAGAGCTGGCCGAAGGAGAAGATCTGGCCGGTGAAGAAGCCCCAGCCGCTGTAGATGAAGGCCGGGATCGCCTGTCGAATGATTTCGGCAGCCAGAAACAACAGCATCGCTGCCGGCACCAGGGCAGCGATCAAGAAACCAGACCGCGCCAGGCGATCTCGCCTGGTCAGATCCTGGTCGGCCACCCCCCTTCTGGAAACGGTACTGGCGGGGCCGGCGCTGATGCCGGCCCCGCGCTCGCTGTTGGTCAACTGTGCTAGGTAATTGTGGGCGGGTGACTTAGCCGGTGATCTTCTGGATCGCGGCATTCACCTTGGGGATAACCACCTGAGGCAGGGCCACGAAGTCGACCGCCGCCAGGTTGTCGGGAGTGGCGCCGCCGCTCGGGTTGATCGCCCAACTGTAAAACGTGCGAATCGCCTCGGCGATCGCCTTGGTCTTCTGGTGTTCCTGCACGATCAAGTACTCGAAGTTGACGATCGGGTACGACTGCTTTCCCTTTGAGTAGATCAGCGATTGAGTCAGGTCGGCCGGAGTTGAGCCCGCCGCCGCAGTGACCGCTGCGGTGATCGTCGACAGGACGGGCCTCACGAACTTCTTGGAGCGGTTCTCCAAGAGGCCTTCCCGGAGCCCGTCTTCGATCGCAGTGTTTTCGACGCTGACGCCGATGTAGGCGATGCATCCGGGAGTGGCCGTGCACACCGTGATCATCCCGGGATTACCTTGGGCAGTGAGCTCGCTGCTCACGGCCGGCCAGGTCACCGTGGTTCCCTCCGAGGGTCCATTGGCCCAGGTCTTGTTGGTGGCACTGAGGAAGCTTGTAAAGATAAACGTGTCTCCTGACGAGTCGACCCGCCGGACCGGGACGATGGCCAAGTTTGGCAGCGTCACCCCGGGGTTTAGGGAGGCGAGCTGAGGTGCGTCCCAATTGGTGATCTTGCCCTCGTAGATCTGCGCCAGAACGTTGCCACTGAACTTTATGTACGAGGGTGCTCCGGGCACGTTGTAGTCGACTGCCTGCGCTGAAATCGCAATGGGGATGTTCATCAGGTCGGGGTTGGCAATTGCATCTGCGGGCGAGAGGTAGGCGTCGGACCCGCCGAACGATGTCAGTTTCGCGATCGCATCCGCGATGCCCAGCCCCGAGCCGCCGGCGGCCGGAGCCAGGGTTAGATTCGGATAGGCGGCAGTGACCTGGGGTGACAGAACCTCCAGGTAGGGATAGAGAAGACTGGAGCCGGCCTCGGTCAGGGTGATCGGGCTGGTCGGGTTCCCAGTTGGTAACGGCTTCGGCTTTTTAACCTTCGCCATCGCCACGGTGCTGCCGAAAGTGCCTAGAGCCAATAGGCACACAAGGACCAGTAACGACGTTCCGGAGAGCCGGGACACTAGACGTTTCGGGCGCATCTAATACTCCTCCCAAAGTAAATCCGTGACAAAAGGCGTCGCGGCGGTCAGCGGCTGAGCGGGCGATCTCCCCCAGCAGTCAGGCCGTCCTCCCCTCCAAGTAGGCCCGGCTGCGCGCATCCGAAGGGTTGGAGAAGAACTGGCTGGCAGGTGCGAATTCCACCTTCTCGCCGGCGAGCATGAAGAGCACGTCGTCTGCGCAACGGGCCGCCTGCTGCAGGTTGTGAGTGACAAAGACCACGGTCATGCGGTGCTTCAGCTGCTTGATCAACTCTTCGATACGATTTGTCGAATGGGGGTCAAGCGATGAGGTCGGCTCGTCGAGCAGCAGCACATCGGGCTCGACCGCCAGAGCCCGAGCTAGGCAGAGGAGCTGCTGCTGACCCCCGGAGAGCATGAAGGGCGTGCTGTTGAGCCGGTCTCCGACCGCCTCCCAGAGACCGACATCGCGCAGTTCCTGCTCCGTTCGCCGGGCGACCTCATGGCGCTGCCAGATCCCGTGGATCCGGGGGCCTAACGAAATGTTCTCGCGGATGCTCTGCGGGAAGGGGTTGGGTCGCTGAAACAGCATGCCCACCCGGCGCCTGAGTTCACGGACGTTGGTGCCACGCTCGTAGACATCCCTGCCGTCGAGCATCACCCGGCCACCGATCCGGACGTTAGGACGGCTGTCGTGCAGTCGATTCAGAGCGCGCAGCAGGGTGGTCTTGCCACAACCGGTGGGTCCAATCAGCGCCGTCACCTTACCCTGAGCGAATGTGGCGCTCACACCCTTGACGATCTTGCGCTCGCCGAACTGAACCGAGAGCTCGTCGACGGAGAGGTCCGCTTGCGGCTTAGTCGAAGTCGCGACCCCCACCCGCATTTCCTCCATCAGCATGGCCCGATCGTAAGCGCGAACCCACTAAGGGTCGGTAATGAAGGTGTTATGAAAGTGCTAAGGCGTTGTCCATGCACCAGCCCTCAGTCCGCTTCCCGGCCATCTCGTAGCGGATGACTACCAACAGGGCGGCCATCCCGTCCTGCCATGGCGCCCAACCAGGCGGCGCTGGCGGTCCGCTAGGCTGAGATGGTGGAAGCGAGGTCACTCGCGGCGGCGCGGGCAAGAGCACTCCCCGCCCGGCGGCGCCGCTTGCTGCGGTGCCTGTTTGGGGTCTCAGCCCTGGGCGCTTTGGACATCGGTCAGTTCTTGGCTACCAACGGCAGTATGTTCAGGGCGGCGCCGGGTCGGGCCGCCGGCTCCGCCCTGGGTCTGGCGCTGTGGCTTGTCCTGGCCGGACTGGCCGGGGCAGCGGCTTCGGGTGCGCGATCAGGATGGCTTTCGCGAAGCCTGGTCGCGCTCTCGGGTCTGCTGGCTGTGGGCAGCCTGGGACTGGTGGCAGTTCACGCCGCTGCCCGAGTCGGTGGCTGGCGGCCAGCCCTGGGTGGCGTCCTAGGTCTGGCCGCATTGGGACTCGCGTACCTAGCCTGGCGGGAATGATCCGGGCTTGGGCTCGAGGCCCTAGCTGCCCAGAACCTCAACTGCAAATCGCTACGGGGCAGCGGTCCCGGCCCGTACCGGCGAAACGTAAAGGTCGCCTCCACAAGGCATGATCTGCCCCATCGCCGCGGTGACCTCACCTCCACCGCCCGGGAGGGTGATGCCGAGCTCGTAGGCAGAGTTGCACTGCTGACTGCCGGTGGGGACGTCCAGCCACTGCACCACGAAGGAGCCGGCCGTGTCCGGGGCGATGTCGACCAGGGCTGGGGTATCGCTGATCGGGGCTCCGCCCGGCGGGTTGCCCTCGGCCTGGGTGGTGCTCACATCGGTGCTGCCGTTCAGCAGTTGCAGCTTGGGGAAACCGTTGAGGGAGCAGGCGACCCCCGAGTCGTTGGTGAGAATCACCGTCCACGCCTGATGGCCCGCGGCGCTGTTGGACTCGCCCAGACCCGCCGCGATGGCGGCCGCCTGGCAGACCGGGGCAGGCGTGGGTGGAGCCGACGCCGTCGGAGTCGACCTGGGAGACGCGGACGGAGATGGGCTAGGGCTGGGATGGCTCTTGTGATCGGGCTTGGGCGTAGTGCCACAGCCAGCCAGGCCCAACGCCAGCACCAGGGATGCAGCCAGCAGCGTCTGGATGCCCGTTCGCCCTGTCCTCACCGGGCGATTATGCCCTCAAACCCAGCCGCCGAGACTGAGGGCGGTCGCTTCCCGCGGCCGGCGCTGAATGCGCTGGCAGCTTCTAAGCTGGCCCTGTGAGAGCTTGGTACCCGGTTGTGGTGGGAGCGCTGGCGATCCAGCGTGGGCGCGAGCTCCAGCTCTCCAAACGGCTCGAGCGGGCTCAGCCCGGGCGCCGTGCTGCCTCCGGCACATTCCCTCTAATGGTGACCGCCCACGTGGCGCTCTTCGTGATCCCTCCACTCGAGGCCAGGCTGGCCCACCGGCGCTCGCGCCGGCCGGCACTCTGGTTGGGTCTCCTGGCTGCCGCCACCGGCCTCCGCTGGTGGAGCATCAGCACCCTTGGCCCCCAGTGGAATGTTCGGGCGGCCGTCCCCACGGACCTCCGGCCGGTCGCCACCGGCCCGTACCGATGGGTGCGTCACCCCAACTATCTCGCGGTCATCCTCGAGTTCGTCGCCCTGCCCATGGCCGGTGGGGCTTGGGTCAGCGCGCTCGGCCTCTCCATCCTGGACGGGGCGGTCCTGCTAGACCGGATCCGGGCCGAGGAGGCGCTCCTGTTCGAGGCTCCCGGTTACGCCCTCGCCTTCTCGGGCAAGGCACGCTTCATCCCGGGGATCTTCTGAGAGTCGCCATCTCCACGGTCACCCCTGGTCCGAAGGCCAGGCCCAGTCCGGCCCCTGGCGGCCCGCAGGCCAGCTCCGCCAGAACCACCAGCAGTGAGGCGGAGGAGAGATTCCCGTAGCGGCTGAAAACCGTCCGCGAGGTGCTGAGGGCCTCCGGGTCGAGTCCGAGTCCACTCTCTACGGCTTCGAAGATCCGGGGTCCACCTGCGTGAACCGCCATGAAGTCGAAGGGCCGCTCCCCGAGGCCGTTGAGGGCGGTTCCCAATTGCTGCTCGATGAGTCGGGGCAGCCGGCGATCTAACACCGGATGGAAGCCGTCGTCGCGGAGATCGAAGCCGAGGAACTGCTCGGTGTCTGCCAGCAGCCGGGTTGCCGTCGCCAGCACCTCCAGGCCCCCCACCTCGGCGGTCAGTACCGCGGCCGCGGCCCCGTCCCCGAACACCATGGCTGCGGTCATGTTGTCGACGGAAGTGTCCTCTGGCTGGAAGGTGAGAGAGCAAAGCTCGACGCATACCACCAGCACCCGCTGCCTGGGCTCGAGGCGGAGATGGCGATGCGCCGCGGCGATGGCCGCACCTCCCCCGGCGCAGCCAAGCTCGGTCAGCGGGACCCGAAGGGCGTCGCTGCGAAATCCCAGGCGATTTGCCAGCTGCACGTCGAGGGCCGGGACCATGTATCCGGTGCAAGAAACCGAGAACACCGCGTCGATCTGTTCGGGCCGGAGGTCCGCGGCCGCTAGTGCTCGCTCCACCGCCAGCTGGGCCAGACGCGGCGCCTCCTCTTCGTAGACCCGCATCCGCTCCCCCAGCGTTCGGGGAGCGAAGACCTGGTCAGCCGGTTGAATCGTGTATCGGGTCACCGGCTCAAGCTCAACCCCCCTCAGATGCGGCCAGAACTGGCTCAGGGCCGCGACGCTTGCGGCCGGGGTCAGCTGGTGCTCGGGCAGCGCCACCCCGAACCCCACAAACCTGCTCACCTCAAGCGACCCCCAGCAGGGCCGCCCAGTCCCGAACCCTGACCGACAGCAGCCCTCGGCTGCCATCGTTGACGCTGAGCAGCGCCTGCAGGGCCTCGGGACGCTGGGCCGCGCCTCTCACCCCGCGTTGGCCCCAGCGGGGGGACGACGAGAGGGTGAGGGCCAGCGACGACACGAACCTACGGCGCCGCCACTGGCTCGCGCACCAGCTCCGGTAGCGAGGAGCCGCCCGGTCGAGGTCTTTCGCGATAAAGCCAGCCAGCGCCCTGGCCTGGGCGATCCCGGCAGACATGGCGTCGCCGGTCAGGGGATCGAGAAAGCCGGCAGCGTCGCCGGCTAGGAAGACTCGCCCTGCGGCCACCCATCGCGGGCGCAGGTTGAAGGGCCCGGCTCCGGTCAGGCCTCCCAGCAGCGGAGCCGACGCTAGCTCGGGGTGGGCGCGCTCCAGGATCGCTCGGTAGGACTGCTCTGTGGTCAGACCGGCGGCGCGGAGCAAGCCTCTGCCACCCAGAACCGCCACCAAGACCTCCTCGGGGCCGACCGGGGCGAGGTAGGTCTCAACGTCGCCCAAAAGGGCTACCTCGACGTCAGATCCCGGCTGGTCGAAGCCCAAGTGTCCGACCAATCCGTACCGTGCCGGCCCCTGAGTTGGCCGCGTCCAGCCCAGCATCCGTGCCACGGGAGAACGGATCCCGTCCGCCGCGATCAGGGCCGAGCCGACCAGGCTCCCGCTCGTGGTGTCGACCTCCACTCGGTCCGGCAGGGAGCGCACCCCGATGACCCGAATCCCGGTCCGAACCCCAGCCCGCTCCGCCAGCAAGGCATCCAGCCGAGTGCGCCTCACCCCATATCCGCAGCCCTGGGCGAACGGGGCGCGGGCGGAGCTGCGATCGGCCAGGCTGTAACGCACCCCCCGCAGCGGTGGAAACCCTTCGTCGGCCAGATCGATTCCGGCCTCGCGAAGCAGCCTGGCCCCGGCGGGCATCAATCCCTCGCCACACGGCTTGTCCCTGGGGAAGGTCGACGCCTCGAGGACCAGCGCACCGGGAATCATCAGGCCCAGAGCGGAACCGACCGGGCCACCGCCGGCAACGATGATCCCGGCGTCCATCTACGACGGCGACGCTACCAGAGCCAGTTCCCTGTCATCCCCGCGGATGGCGCGCGAGGTCGGCCAGCGGCCCTGGCGCCGACGGCCGCGCACCGGCCCCAGGCGGGGCCGCTAGGCTGACGACGTGGATGTCCTACTGGTGGTTGGCCCCGGCCGGGTTCCCGAGCGCCTGCTGGCCCGAGCCCGCCACGTGGTGCGAGCAAACGGGCACGACCTCGAGCCCCAGTTGATCTCGGGCGTTCTTGAGATGCTGCCCCGTGAGGTCGGAGTGGTGGGCCCCGATCATCCCCAGGCGGCTGCGCAAGCGGCTCTCCAGCTGCGCCAGGCGGGGCTCACCGTGACCCTGATCACCGACCAGGCCGTCGAGCCCGGAGCCGGCATTGCGGTGCGGCCCCTCAGCGACGCCGGTTCCGCCATGGAAGTGGTCGACTCCCTACTCGACCTGATCGGCAACACCCCGATGGTGCGGCTGGATCGGATTGGGCGCGGTCTCGATTGCCACCTGCTCGCCAAACTGGAGTTCCTCAATCCCGGCGGCAGCGTCAAGGATCGGGTGGCCCTGGCGATGATCGACGCCGCCGAGGCGGCGGGACTGCTCAAGCAGGGCGGAACCATCGTCGAGCCCACCTCGGGAAACACCGGGGTCGGACTGGCGGTGGTCGCGGCCAGGCGAGGCTACCGCTGCGTATTTGTCATGCCCGACAAGATCGCCTCCGAAAAGATCGACCTGCTTCGCGCCTATGGCGCCGAGGTGGTGGTCTGCCCCACCACGGTGGCCCCCGAGCACCCGGAGTCTTATTACTCGGTCTCAGATCGACTGGTGAGCGAAATCCCCGGGGCTTACAAGCCTGACCAATACAGCAATCCCGCCAACCCGGCGGCTCACCGGGCCACGACCGGCCCAGAGATCTGGCGCCAGACCGGCGGCCGGGTTACTCACTTCGTGGCGGGGATAGGAACCGGCGGGACCATCACCGGGGTGAGTCGCTACCTCAAGTCGGTCAACCCGGGAGTCCAGATCGTGGGTGCGGACCCCGAGGGATCCGTTTACTCGGGAGGAGGCGGTCGGCCCTATCTGGTAGAAGGTATCGGAGAGGACTTCTGGCCCACCTCCTACGATCCCTCAGCCGTGGACCAGGTGGTGGCGGTGAGCGACCGCGACTCGTTTCTGACCGCTCGGGCCATCACCCGAGAGGAAGGCATCCTGGTAGGGGGCTCAGCGGGCACCGCTGTCTGGGCCGCCCTCAAGGTGGGGCGCACTCTTGGCCCCGATGACGTGGTGGTGGTCTTGATCCCGGACTCCGGCCGAGGCTACCTGTCCAAGCTCTACAACGACGGCTGGATGGCCGATTTCGGCTTCCTTCGCGCCGGGGGCCAGACCGCGGCCGACATCCTGGCCGCCAAGGGCCGGGCCTTACCACCCCTGGTGCACGTCCATCCCGACGAGTCGGTGCAGTCGGTGATCCGGCTACTACGCGAGTTCGAAGTCTCCCAGGTTCCGGTGGTCAAGGCCGAGCCACCCCTGGCCGCGGCCGAGGTGGTGGGATCAGTGCAAGACCGCGATCTCTTGGAGGCAGCGTTCCAGGACCCCGGACTGCTGGCCAAGCCCGTCGAAGAGGTCATGGGCCCTCCCCTGCCGACCGTCGGCAGCGGCGCCTCGCTGGAGCTGACCGTGGCCCGGATGGATCGGAGCGGAGCGGTGCTCGTCCTGGACGCCGGGCACCCGGTGGGCATCATCACCCGCTCCGACGTGCTAGGCGCGATGCTGGGCCGCTCCACCCGGTGAGCCCGTCCGCACCTGGATTCGAGACCCGAGCAATCCACTCGGGTCAGGAACCCGACCCCGGCACCGGATCGGTGATCCCGGCGGTGCACCTGGCCACCACCTTCCGTCAGTCCGCGGTTGGCCAGCACCAAGGGTTCGAGTACTCCCGTTCGGGAAATCCCACCCGCAGGAGTCTTGAGGCCCAACTGGCCAGCTTGGAGATGGCCCGGTTCGGGTTCGCCTTCGCCAGTGGACTGGCCGCCGAGGACGCCTTGCTGCGGGCGACGGTGCGTCCCGGGAGTCACATGATCCTCAGCGCCGACGCCTATGGCGGCACCTTTCGCCTGGTCGACCGGGTCCATGCGCCTGCTGGACTCGCCTACACTCTCGTCACTGCCACCGATCCCGACTCCTTGCAGAAGGCTTGGCGGGATGGGACCACCCTGCTCTGGGTCGAATCTCCCGGCAACCCCTCGCTCTCGATCGTCGATATCAAGGCGGTCGCGCAGCTAAGCCACGCTCGCGGGGCACTGCTGGTCGTCGACAATACCTTCGCCACCCCCTACCTGCAGAACCCACTAGCCCTCGGTGCGGATGCGGTGGTCCACTCGACCACCAAGTACTTGGGGGGACACTCCGATGTCGTGGGGGGGTTTGTGGCAGTTGCTGACCCCGAACTGGCGGAGCGCATCGCCTTCCTGCAGAATGCCACCGGCGCGGTACCTGGCCCGTGGGACTGCTATCTGGTCCAGCGTGGGGTTAAGACACTTGCAGTCCGAATGGACCGGCACTGCCAGAATGCCCTCGCCGTCGCCCAATTCCTGGGCGAGCATCCGCGGGTCTCCAAGGTGCTCTATCCAGGCCTGCCTGACCATCCCGGCCACGAGACGGCCAGCCGGCAGATGCGCGGCTTTGGCGGCATGGTGTCGTTCCACCACGCCGACGGCGCCGAAGCGGCGATCCGGATGGTCTCGCTCACCAAGGTCTTCACCCTGGCCGAGTCCCTGGGCGCAGTCGAATCGCTGATCGAGCACCCGGCGCGGATGACCCACCATTCGGCCGCGGCCTCGGCCGCGGCGGTGGCCCCGGACCTGGTTCGACTCTCGGTTGGGCTGGAGCTGGTCGATGACCTGCTTCAGGACCTGGACCAGGCGCTCGACGGATGACCGTAAGCGGCAAGCCGATCAATCTGACGGCTCTGCATCGGGCGGTTAGAAATGTGGCTCGGGAGGTAAGGGCGTGGGCATAGAGGTTTCCCCGAGGGGATCGCGGGGTGCTAGGGGACCGGCCTTCTTCAATCGCCTCGCCGGGCCCTTAAGGAAGATGCAGATCTCCCGGTACCGACGGACCCAGGGGCCTGAGCAGCCGCGGATGATGGACTTCCCCGCCCTACTGTTGACCGCGACGGGAGCCAAGTCCGGCCGGGAGCTCACCGTGCCGCTGGGGGGATTCCCAGACGGGCCTGATGCCTGGCTGGTGGTTGCTTCGGCTGGCGGCGGGGCCCAGCACCCAGCTTGGTTCATCAACATGGCTCGGCATCCCGACCAGATCTGGGTTGAGGTGGGCAAGCGCAAGTTCCACGCCCATGGAGAGTCACTCCGGGGAGAGCGCCGAGAGGAAGCGCTGCGACGCATCGCCACAACCTCACCCAGGTACGCCGCTTATCAGAAGAAAACCGACCGAGAGATCCCGATCGTCCGACTCACCCCGATCGAGTAGCCCCAAGCGGTCGGCGAAGCGGATCGTCAACAGGGGCGGGCCCGCGCCCCCGGTTGTATCCCGGGTACACGTCGCCAGGCCCAACGTTGTCTCCCCTGCACCTAGACGGGCGCCTCCGTTGAGCCTAGATTGCTAGCTCAGATCCCAAGCGCCGGTTGGCGTTCGGGCGGGCACACGCACTGGTGGCTCCGGGCCGGCCGGCGGCAGCCACGCATCACCGGCAGCGATGGGGGGGCTCTCATGTCCGACACGGCCAGATCCGGATCTGCGGCGGTCGATGTGCAGGATGCCGACAGTCAGCGCCTGGCCGCGCTCGGGTATCGCCAGGAACTCAGCCGGGTCCTCACCCTGTTTGAGAACTTTGGGGTCGCCTTCTGCTACCTCTCCCCGATGGTAGGCATCTACTCGCTGTTCACCTTGGGAGCTGGTTCCGCCGGTCCCCGCTACCTGTGGCTGATGCCGATCGTGGTCTTCGGTCAGCTACTGGTCTCACTGGTCTTCGCTGAGCTGGGCAGCCACTACCCCATCGCCGGCGCCCTCTTCCACTGGAGCAAGAACCTGATCAGCCGCGGCTACGGCTGGTGGGTTGGCTGGATCTACGGCTGGGCGCTGATCATCACCGTGGCCTCGGTGGACACCGGCTTCGTCATATACGCCTCACCCCTGCTCCACAACCTCTTCGGCGCCAACATCAACGCCGCCGACCCCAACACCATCTTGTTCTTCACCCTCCTGCTGTTGGCGGTCCAGACCGTCTTCAACGTCGCCGGCGTCAGGTTGCTGGGGAGCATTTCCAAGATCGGCGTCTATGTCGAAATCCTGGGGACCTTCGGAATCGCCATCCTCCTGGCCGCCGTCGGCTTCCACCACGGCATCGGTTTCCTCTTCACCACCCAGGGGACGGAAAATCTCGCCCACAACCCGCTGGGAGTGAACTTCGGTGGCAACTGGTGGCTGGGGGCGGCCCTGGTGGCCATCCTGGCCCACGTCTACATCTTCTACGGCTTCGAGTCGGCCGGAGACGTAGCCGAGGAGGTCAAGTCCGCGAGCAGGCAGGTTCCCCGGGCCATCGTGTCCTCTCTGCTGATCGGCGGGATCACCAGCTTCATCCTGGTGGGGGCTTTGCTCCTGGCCATCCCCTCCGGCGGCAAGAGCTTCACCGCTGCCACCTCGCTCAGCGGTGGGGTGCCATACATTCTCAGCGCCAACGTCCACGTGGCCGGCATCCAGGACTTCATCCTGATCCTGGTCTGCTTCGCCTTCTTCAGCTGCGGCACCGCGGTCCAGGGCGCCGGGGCCCGACTCGCCTTCTCCTACGCCCGTGACCGGGCCATCCCCGGCAGCCATGTGCTGCGCTACGTGTCCCACCGCTTCAAGACCCCGGTCAACGCGGTCCTGCTGGCTGCCATCCTGCCTGCCCTCTTCACCCTGCTGGTGCACATCAGCCCCTCGAAACCAATCGTGATCGGGTTCGTCACCTACCCCGCCAACGTGACCCCCCTGACCGCCTTGGTCTCCTTCGGAGTGTCGGGTATCTACCTCTCCTTCCTGATGGTTGTCGTGGCGGCGGTGGTGGCCCGCCTGCGCGGCTGGAAGTCGGAGGGACCCTTCAAGTTGGGGATCTGGGCATGGCCGGTCCTGATCGGGGCGACGATTTACGGCGCTTTGATGCTGGCCAACATCTTGATCCCGACTGGCATCACCAGCCCCAAGGCTGAGCTCTTCAATTTCGACTGGCTGACGCTGCTGGTGGTGGTCTTCATCTGCCTGATCGGGGCCATCTACTTCTTCGCGGCAAGTCCTCATCGGCGACCGCCCGAGGCCACCCAGGGTCAGCCCTCTCCTCCCCTGGGGAGCGTCGCTGGCCCCTAGACGGCGGCGATCGCTCCCTCAAGGACCACGCGCCCGGCCCGCTGTGACCTCACGGCGTCGAGCATGGCGCGTAGCCGCTGGCGCGGAAAATCGTCGCGGCCGGGGTCTGGGCCAGCCTCACCCAGCTGAACCCTTGGTGGCGAGTTAGGTAGTCAGCGACGATGTCGTAGCCGATGTCGCGGCCCGTCGCCGGCGGCATGGCGGACTCACCAAAGATCTTGGCGTCGACGGGGCCGCCCAGCAGTACCTCAGGATGGAGGCCCACCTCCTCCAGCACTGGTCGCAGGTGCTTCCACTGCTGGCACTCCTGGTGTGCTGTGAGCGCCCCCACCCAGGGATCGGGCGGTCCCGGAAACGCCGACTGGTCGAAGGCGGTCTGGGTCCCCGCTGTCACCAGTTGATCGAGCAGCGTGCGCTCAAACCCAGGTCCGGAGGTGATCCTGACGCTGTGGTAGACCTCTCGAGCCAGGGTCCGGGCCAGGGTCCGGCTGATGTCGGGCGGCTCCAGCCTCCAGCTGGGGTCGAGGCCGACGGTGATCCGGCCGCTCTCGGGATCCGTGAACCCGACCGTGCCAACTGCGGGCAGGATCTGGTCGGGATCGCCGACAGTAATCGTGACCGAGGTCGGAGGCCCCGGCAGCAGCAAATCGATCCGGGCCAGGTCCTGCTCGGCCAGGCTCTGGATCGGGACGTCGTTGTTGTTGGCCTCGGACACGACCCCCGGGCTGAGTGTGACCGCGAACCGGTCCGACGCCGCCTCCAGTCGCATTGGATGCGAGAAGCTGACGTTGGCGCAGCCCACCAGCACCAGACACACAAAGGGCGAAAGCCAGGTCGCTCGGATCATAGGTCCGACAGGCGGCTGTGGGTACCACCGAGCAGGGCCTCCAGCCCCACCGTTCTCTGCAAGAGCACTACGCTCTGGGCCGCCAGGGTGACCCCCAGCTCCAGCAGCAGATCACCGCCCGGCAAGGGGGCACCCAGCTGGCTCCCGCCTACGTCGAGTCCCACCTTGATCAGGATGCTGGCCAGCCAGAGCCCCAGCAGTGCTCGGTTCCCGCGTCTCCAGAAGTGATCGCCAGTACCTCGCCAGACCTCAGCAACCCTGCCTCGCGCCACCCCGAAAGCAATGGCGAGCGCGAGACCCAGCAGTAAGAGGCCCACCCCCAGGGCGGTTGATGGCACCACCGACCCCCGCTGGATCAGGCCGACGATCACCAGAAGGAGTGGTATCAGCAACAGTCGTTGCGCCACGATCGCCCGCGACCGCATCTGATTCCAGACCAGGAAGGCGGTGATCAAGAGCGCCGCAGCGATGTCTAGGGCTTCCACCCGCCTCCGTGCCGTTGGCTACTTCTGGGAACCGGCTCTGGCCAAGTTTACGGGCGGCCAAAAACCCCCGACCGGAGGGCCGAGAGGGGGAGTCAACCATCGTGGTTATGCTGCGGAAGGTCGGCGGTAACTGAGGAGGTTAGGAACGCATTGCTGACATCCGCGTCGAAGGTTCTGATCTGGTGGTCGAGTTGAGTCGCCTCGAAAAGGCCGAGGCGGTGCACGGAGACGTGCGGGTCCCCCTGTCCTCGGTGCGCGACGTGGAGGTGGTCGACCAGCCGCTGGACCTGATCCATGGGGTCAAGCTTCCCGGCACCGGGATCCCGGGCCGAACCGCGGTGGGGACCTGGATCAGCCCCGACGGCCGCACTTTCGCAGTCGAGCATCATGCCAGCCGCGGAGTCGTCCTGCGGCTGGAGGGTCAGACCTACCAGCAGCTAATCGTGGGCTGCGACCAGCCTGAAGACGTGGCTGCGAGCCTGCGGGCGGCCATCGGCCGACCGCCGCTCGGCTAAATCCATCCTCGCTCCCTGAAGAGATAGAGCTGGATCACCAGCGACCCGATCATGAGCGCGATGCCGCCGAAGAAGGCGAGATCGGAGGGCTGCACCACCCCGGTCAGGTACGCGAAGTTCATGCCGAAAAATCCGGTCAGAAAGGTCAGCGGCAAGAAGAGGCTGGCCATCACGGTAAGGGTCTTCATGGTCCCGTTGAGCCGGTTTGACACCGTGGAAAGGTAGGTATCCATCGCCCCGGAGAGGAGGTCGCGGAGGGAATCCACGGTTTCGTACTGGCGGACCAGGTGGTCGTAGACGTCGCGGAAGTACAGGGCAGAGTCGTCCTGGCCCGGTTGCAATGACTGGGTCACCAAGCGCTGCAGGGCATCGCGCTGTGCGCCCAGGGTGCGCCGGAGGTCGCTGACGGAGTGCTTCAGGTTGGTGATTTCGGCCAGGTCGGGTTGGCTGGCGGTGGTTACCAGGCGGTCCTCCAGCGCGTCCACGTCCATGTCGATGGCGTCCAGAACCGGGAACGTGCAATCGACAATGGCGTCGGTGACTAGGTAGCTGAGGAACATCGAGTTTCCCTGGGTGAGGCTGGAATCGATCCCCAGTCGCTTTCTCAGTCCAGCCAATTCGGGATTGACCTCCTGGTGGACGGTGATCACCCACGAGGGAGCGATGCAGAGGTTGTGCTGGTGAAGCACCAACTTGCGCTTCTTCCAGTAGACGCTGATCAGGACCAAGAAGACGTAGCCGGGATAGTCCTCCCACTTGGGCCGCTGGTGGCCATGGCGCATGTCCTCGATGGTGAGCTCGTGGATCCCAAAAGCGGACTGGAGCAGCTCGTAATCAGCCGCTGTCGGGGCCTGTACGTCCAGCCAGAGCGGGCCACTCTTGTCAGTAAGGGCCTTCTTCACCTGGGCGATGTCGAACTTGTCCTCAGCCCCTGTCTGAGTTACGAGCCAGCGCATGGTCGGACTCTAGCGGACAGCTAGATCGATCTGGGCCGGAGACCCGTGGGGATGAGAACGCTCATCCGCCCAGATACGACATCTCCGGCTTGGCCACTGCTGCCACCACAGAGCCGGCTCCGGACCGCAGTTCGGAATAGCGGTCGGATCGCCTGGTCCAGATCCCGCGGATCTCCTCGACCAGCTCCTCTGGCGTGGCGCCGCCCCGGAGCTGGGGCCGCAGATCCTGGCCATCGCGGGCGAATAGGCAGGTGTGCAGCTTGCCATCAGCAGTCAGACGCAGGCGAGAGCAGTCGCGGCAGAACGGCTGCGTCACCGAACTGATCACTCCGAACTCCCCAGCGCCGTCGGAGTAGCGATACTTCCGCGCCACGTCACTGGGGTGATCGGAGTCAGCAGGCTCGATCGACCAGGCGCTCGCGATCATGGCGACCACCTCGGCACTGGGTACCACCTCGGCCATCTTCCAGCCATGACTTTCGCCCACATCCATGTACTCGATGAGGCGAAGGGTGTGACCGTGGTCGCGGGCGTAGGCCGCGAGCTCCACAATCCCAGCGTCGTTCAGGCCGCGGCGAATGACCGCATTCAACTTGATCGGGCCCAGCCCCGCGCTCACGGCGGCTTGGATGCCCTCTAGGACTCTCTCGACCGGGAAGCCCACCCCGTTCATCAGGCGGAAGACATCGGGGTCGATGGAATCGAGGCTCACCGTGACCCGATGGAGCCCGGCGTCGGCCAGCTCCTCTGCCCACCTCGCCAGCAGTACGCCGTTGGAGGTCATGGCGATGTCAGCCACCCCGGGCAGGCCCGCCAGCATCCGCACCAGGACCGCCAGGTCACGCCGCAAGAGAGGCTCCCCCCCGGTAATCCGGACCTTGCTGACACCGAGTTCGGTGGCAGCTTCCACCACCTTGGTGATCTCCTCGAAGTCGAGGATCTGCGAGCGGGGAAGGAACTGAAATCCCGGACCGAAGGTCGACACCGGCATGCAGTAGCGGCAGCGGAAGTTGCACCGATCTGTGACCGAGACCCGGAGGTCGCGCAGGCGACGCCCAAGCAGGTCCTGAGGAGGGGCAGACATCAACTTCATGCTACGGCGAGCCCGAGGCTAACTGGCCGCTCGGATCCCGGCCCGGCGGCCGGCTCGCCTAGTGCGCGACTGCGGCTCGAAGCGACTCCCGGACTGAACCCATGGTGCTCATCACCGCTGTCGGCTCGTAGCCGCAGTGGGCCATGCAGTTGGCGCACTTGGGGTTCCGGCCCCTGCCGTAGCTCTCCCATTCGGTGGTCTCCAGCAGTTCTCGGTAAGAGCCGACGTAGCCGTCGGAGAGCAGGTAACAAGGCCGCTGCCAGCCGAAGACGGAATAGCAGGGGATACCCCACGCCGTGCAAGAGAAGTCCACCTTGCCCTCGAGGAAGTCCAGGAAGAGCGGAGAGTGATTGAGCCGCCACTTCTTGCGTCGGCCGTCGGCGAACGCCTCCTTGAAGATCGCCCGGGTGCGCTCCACGCCCATGAAGTGCTCCTGGTCGGGAGCCTTCTCATAGGCGTAGGCAGGGGAGATCTGCATGTTGTCGACCTTGAGGTCGTCGTTGAGGAAGTCCAAGACATCGCGGACCGACGTGGCATCGTCCTGGGTGAAGAAAGTGGTGTTGGTGGTGACCCGGAAGCCGCGCGCCTTGGCCTCCTTGATCGCCGCCACCGCCTTGTCGAATACCCCGTCGCGACAGACCGACGCGTCGTGGCGCTCCTTCAGCCCATCCATGTGAATCGACCATGCGAAGTAGGGGTGGGGCTTGAAGAGGTCGATCTTTCGGTCCATGAGGATGGCGTTGGTACAGAGGTAGACAAACTTCTTACGCTCGAGCAGAGCTCCGACGATCTGGTCGATCTCCTTGTGCACCAGAGGCTCGCCGCCGGCGATCGACACCACCGGAGCCCCGCACTCCTCGATCGCGTCGATGCACTGCTGGACGGTGAGCCGGCGACGGAGGATGTCGTCGGGATGCTGGATCTTGCCGCAGCCGGCGCACTCCAGGTTGCACTGGTAGAGCGGCTCCAACTGCAGCACCAGGGGGAACTTGTCGATGCGGCGGATGCGCTGGGACATCAAGTAGGCGCCAACCCGAACCTTCTGCCGCAGCGGAATCGACATGATCTACCTCGCGGTGTCACCGCCTCCCGAACTGATCGTTTAGGACTCTAAACCCTACGACGGTTGTAGAGTCAAACAGTGGCCAGCGTCTCCCCCTCGCTCGCTCGGGGCGGCGGGCTGCTCAAGATCGGAGAGGCGGCGACCTTGACCGGCGTGAGCCCGGGCCGGATCCGCCACTACCAGAGTCAGGGGCTGGTCCGGCCCTCCCGGAGCCTGAGCGGGTACCGCTACTTCAACGCCGACGACCTGGTGCGAATCCTTCAGATCGACCTGCTCCGGAGCCTGGGTATGGGTCTGACTGACATCCGGGCGTCCCTGCCGGGTGAGTCCCATGGCGAATCTCTCCGCAGCACCCTGGCCATCCATCGAAACACCCTCCGCGCCGAGCGGGACCGCCTGGACAGGCTGCTTGCCGCCATGGAGATGGCCCTGAGATCGGAGGACGCCAGCGCCGAGTCGGTGGCCACTCTCTTGGCATCCGCGAACTCCACGCCTCGGGACAGCCTGGGAATCTTCGGGCGACTCAGCCGACCGCTGTCAGAGGAAGCGGCTGTGATCTATCAAGAGATTCTCGGTGGCGGCTGGGGACTTCCCGTACCTTCCATCTTCGGGCGGATGCTTCTGCCGCCCCCAGTGAGCGACCTCCTGGAACAGGTTGCCCACGCCGAGGGATACCAGGACCTCTTTCGCCGGGTTCGCGACCTAGCGGTTGAGATCATCAGCCTCGCCACTCTGCCGGCTCCGGATCCGAATGCTCCGGTGGAGCTCGCCCGCCGATGGCTGGAGAGGCTACTCACCGATCCCCTCCCGGCCGAGGTCCAGACCGCCTTGGACCGGACCGTCCCCCGGATCCACGAGCTGGAGGTGCTGAACCAGGGATTCCAGCTCTGGGCAGAGTCCATCTCGCCTCAAGCCGCGGAAGTTCTGCGAGCGCTGGAGAGGCTGGCTCAAAGCAGGTCGCTACTAGTCCTGGGGGTTCTGGTGGCCCAGCCCGCCCGCCGGCGGGGATCCGTCCAGGCCCGGCCAGCCCTGATCTGATACCCCTGGGGGGTATACTGTCCGCGGTGAAGGCTCGCGAGGTTATTGGGTGGATCCACACATATTTGTTCTGGTAGCCTCCGGCTTCAGAGAGGCTGCCGCCATGTTCTGGGAAACCCTCTGGGCCCTCGTGCTCGGCTTCGCTCTCTCAGGGGCAATCCAGGCCTTCATCCCCCGCCAGGGGATTCGCCGACTGCTGGGCGACACCTCCCCCCTGGCCCTGCTCCGAGCCACTGGATTCGGAGCCGCCTCCTCGTCGTGCTCCTACGCCTCGGCCGCGATGGCAAAGTCACTCTTCTCCGAGGGTGCCAACTTCGTCACCGCAATGGTCTTCATGTTGGCCTCCACCAATCTCGTCATCGAACTCGGGATCGTGCTGGCAGTGCTGATCGGCTGGCAGTTCACCGGCAGCGAGATCTTTGGTGGACTGCTGATGATCGTGCTCTTCGTGCTGGTGGCGAGGGTCACCCTTTCTCAATCCTTGATCGAACTCGCCCGCGAGCGGGTCCGGGCGCGTGCGACCGCCACCGACCGCGTCCCGACGCAACCGCCCGCAGTGCAATGGGTTGTCAAGGTGCGCTCGGCCGAGCTATGGCGGGCAGCGGCCCGCTACACCGTGGCGGACCTCCGCATGTTGCGAAAGGAGATCGCTGGAGGGTTCTTGGTGGCTGGATTCTTGGCGGCGCTAGTGCCCAACCAGGCCTGGCAGGCTCTCTTCCTTTCTGGTCACGGACTTGCCTCATCGGTGGAGAACGCTGCGGTCGGCCCGCTCATCGCCATCCTCAGCTTCGTCTGCTCGGTGGGCAATGTTCCCCTGGCGGCCGCCCTCTGGAAGGGTGGGATCAGCTTCGGCGGGGTGTCCAGCTTCCTGTATGCCGACTTGATCACCTTCCCCCTGCTCCTCATCTACAGGAAGTACTACGGCGGTCGGCTCACCCTCCGCCTGCTCGGAACACTCTGGCTGGCGATGTCAGCGGCTGGACTGACGACCCAGTACCTCTTCGATGCATTGGGCGCAATCCCCTCCGCCCGGCCCCACCAGATCGGGCTCCACGCTCTGGGCTGGAACGTCACCACCGGGCTGGACATCGCGGCTGTCGCCGCCCTGGCCGGGTTCTTACTCCTGGCCCGCCAGAAGCAGCCGACCGACCTGAGCAGCTTCTACGCAGCTGACCCTGTCTGTGGCATGCAGATCGAACGAGGTACAGCGCCTGCGCACAGCGAATACCAGGGCCAGACGTTCTACTTCTGCTCGGACCGTTGCCTAGAACGCTTCCAGCCCAACCCGGAGCGGTTCAGCAAGGTACCCTCCCTGCCAATGCCATCTCCCCCACCGCAGGTAATCGACCCGGTGTGCGGCATGCCGGTCGAGCCGACCCGGGCTGCCGCTCAAGTCGATCGCGACGGCCAGACCTTGTATTTCTGCTCGCCTCAGTGTCGCGACCGATTCGCTCGGGAGCCGCCGCCGAGCCCAGGCGAGATCGATCCGGTTTGCGGGATGACGGTTGACCGGGATGGAGCCGCTGGCACGCTCGAACACCAGGGTCAGCGGTTCACGTTCTGCTCCGAGCAGTGCCGCGACCGTTTCCGAGAGCATCCCGACCTCTTCGCCAGCATGCGCTCGCTGCCGCTTCCGGCCGAAGGACCTGCATTCCCGGTCGATCCCATCTGCGGCATGAGCGTGGACCCTGAGGATCCCGGCGCCAAGTTGGACCTTCCCGAAGGGACGGTCTACTTCTGCTGTCAACCCTGCGCCGACACCTACGCCGCAGAGAAGTTGGCCACCGCCCCTGGCGGCGGCGAGCGCAGCCCAGAGCAGCGATGAGATCAGCTAACTCGCCCCGACCCCGGTCCGGATCTGCCGCCGCGGCCCAGGGCTCTGGGCGCAAGGGGTCATACCAGGCGAGTAAGCAGGAGCTGCTGGTGCGCTTTCAGCGGGTGCTGGGGCAGGTTGGTGGCATCGCCCGGATGGTGGACGAGGAACGTTACTGCCCGGAAGTGCTGGTGCAGATCCGCTCAGTCACGGCCGCCCTGGACCAGATCGGCTACCTGCTTCTCCGGGACCATCTCGCTCACTGCGTCGCGGATGGAGTCCGCGCCGGTGAAGGAGACACCTATTTGGATGAGGTGATGGAGGTCATTCGAGGCTACAGCCGCCGCTGAGCACGAAGACGCCAATCCAGGGAGGTACCAGCGGTGTCAGGCCCGCCGCTCAGGGCTCCGGTCCACGCGGCTCTTGGCTACGGGATAGAGGATCTACTGCCGAGGCGGTGCTGTTGGAAAGCGGCGGCCAGTTACAACGTCGGCACGGATTCGGACGACGCGTTGACCAGGGACGACCACTTCGGGATGGGGAACATGCCTCGTCGGCAGGCTCGGCCCGTCTTCGATCGCCAAACCCCGCACTAGCACGCTCCAGGTCTCGGATTTCCCTTCTTTGCCGCCCACCTGGGTCACCCCATCCACCTGAAATGCGACCAGCCGGGCGTCCACCCGGTGGAACAACCCCTCCCCGATCCGAAGCACGACATCTGGTCCATGGACGGCGTAGTCGACGGGTAGGACCAGCGGTGCGCCATCCTGGGGAACACCCAGATGCCCGTGCCGATGTTCCTTGGCGGCGACGGCAAGCAGACGACGACACTCAGAGACCTCCAGAACCTCGGAGCCCCGGCCGTCGATCCACATGACCCCATGATCGACGGATTGCCCGGTAGGTCACAAGGGTGAAGGCTCCACTGCCGTTGGTCCCTAAGGAGTCGCACGGGAAGGTTTCGTCCTACAAGCCTGCGAGCCGGGCCTCCGCCTGTCACCATGAGGACATGACCCGTCATCTCGATTGGCAGGATCCCGGCCATGCCGTGGCGCTGAGACCCCTGCGCGTTGGCATCATCGCGCCGCCGTGGCTGCCCGTCCCACCCGTCGCCTACGGCGGCACCGAGAACGTCATCGACATCCTAGCCCGCGGCCTGGTCGCTGCCGGGGTCGAGGTCGTGCTCGGCACGACCGGGGACGCCACCTGCCCGGTGCCACGCCGCTGGGTGTTCCCCCGGGCGCTGGGGGTCGGCAACGGGGGTGTCGCCGAAGAGGCGTGCCACGCCATCGGTATGTACTCGTTGTTGGGTGACGTCGACATAGTGCACGACCACTCAGCGGTGGGACCGCTCTACGCGCTGAGCGTCCCGACTCCCCCTGTTGTGACGACCAACCACGGGCCGTTCAACGAGGTCCTCACCGCCCTATACCGGGCGATCGCCCCACGAACTCCCGTGATCGCGATCTCGAATCACCAGGCCTCGGAAGCCGACGACATCCCGATCGCCGCGGTCATCCACCACGGCATCGACGTGGAGCGACTACCGTTCGGCCCCGGCACGGGCGGCTACGCCGCCTTTCTCGGCCGCCTCCACCCGGATAAGGGGATCGAGGAGGCGATCACGGTTGCCCGCGCCGCAGGGATGCCCTTGCGTATAGCCGCCAAGATGACCGAGGTCGCCGAGCGGGAGTACTTCGACGCCCGGGTGGCGCCGCGCCTGGGCGGCGACATCCAATTCGTCGGCGAGCTGGGACGGATCGAGAAGTATGACCTTCTCAAGGAAGCCGTCTGCCTTCTCAATCCAATCCGATGGCCCGAGCCTTTTGGCATGGTCATGATCGAAGCCCTGGCGTGCGGAACTCCAGTCGTGACCAACAATCGTGGATCGGCCCCCGAGATCGTCGATGAAGGGGAAACCGGATTTCTTTGCAATGACGAATCCGCGCTCGTGGCCGGTCTGCACAAGGTCACAGCGCTCAACCGCTCCCATTGCCGGACAGTGGTTGAGCGACGATTCTCATCTCATCGGATGGCGGCTGACCACATCGCCCTCTACCGCCGTATCATCTCTGGCGCGGCGGAGGCCGCGGACTCCGACCCGCCAAGGGCCGCAAGCCGCATCAGCTCACGGGTTGGGAACGGACATCATAGCCATCGCGCCATGAATCCGTCGGGGTCAGTGCCCGTGACATGACGTCGGTGCCGAGCTATGGGGCACGGTCCGGCTCGACCAGCTTCGTTGTTCTCCGCTTGGATGACTAGCCTGGCTGCTTCTATTGCGGTCAACGTCGTAACCCTTATGGCCGGACGTTCCAATGCTCAGGCGGAACCGGCCCGGTGCGGATTTCATGCACCAACGGCATCCCATCATCCGATTCATGAGCAGAAGGTGGCTGATCGGTGACACAAGCGTGGACGTATGGGGGATCGCCTAGCGTTGGGGCCGGCGGTTCCGTCACCCTGGTGGAGGGGGCAACCTTCTGCATATGCGGCCCGAGCGGTGATATCCGGCCCGGGGCTGAGCAAGGGCTATTCCTCCGTGACACCCGGTTCCTCAGTCACTTCGCATTGACAGTCGACGGCCTCGAATTGGAGGCGTTGGCCACGCATTGTCCGGCACCCTACGCCGGCACGTTCATCGCCCGGCGACCCCCGCGGGCCGGAACCGCGGACAGCACGCTCCTCGTCGTGCGCCGTCGGTATGTGGGCAACGGCATGCGCGAGGACATCGTGGTGCGCAACCTCGGGAGGGAGACCGCTGGCGTGCTCCTGGTGCTCGCGGTCGACGCAGACTTTGCGGGGTTGTTCGAGGTCAAGGAGGGCAAGGCCCGACGCCGCGATGCCATTGAGTCGAGTGCCAACGCATCTGATCTCTCGATGAGCTATCAGTACGGTGCCGACAGCCGCGCCGTACGGGTGTCCGGGGACGCGCAGGCCAGGGCCCTACCTGGGCAGATAGCGTGGCAGCTGGTGGTGGAGCCTCGGGTCGAGGCTGCGGTCAGCGTGCAGGTGATCCCTGCCCAAGATGGCGCCGAGTTCCTTCCTCGTTACGCGCCTGGTCAACCCATCGAGACGAGCCAACCCGCTACTCGACACGAAGCCTGGCGCCAGGCCGCGCCTCTGGTGAGCACGCCCGAAGAGCGACTCAGCTCGCTGCTGGCAACCAGCGCCGAGGACATCGGTGCTCTCCGTATGTTCGATCCCGACCACCCCGATCGCGTCGTGGTGGCGGCGGGAGTGCCCTGGTTCATGACCCTGTTCGGGCGCGACTCGCTCCTGACCAGCTGGATGCTGCTGCCGGTCGACCCGACGGTAGCGCTGGGTACCCTGCAGACGCTGGCGCAGTTGCAGGGCGACAAGGTGGACCCACTCACCGAGGAGGAGCCGGGGCGCATCCTCCACGAGGTCCGATCAGGGCCTGACTCAGAGATGGCCCTGGGCGGCGGCAACGTTTACTACGGGAGCATCGACGCCACTGCGCTCTTCGTCATGCTGCTGGGGGAGCTGCGACGCTGGGGCTTGGCGACCTCGGAGGTGGACGCTCTCGTCCCACACGCTGACCGTGCTTTGGATTGGATGGAGCAATTCGGCGACCGTGATGGCGACGGTTTCATCGAGTACCAGCGCGCCACTGACCGGGGGCTGGTCAACCAAGGGTGGAAGGACTCGGTCGACGGCATCAACTTCGCGACCGGGGATCTGGCCCAACCTCCGATCGCCCTCGCCGAAGTTCAGGGCTATGCCTATGCTGCGTTTCTCGCCCGGGCGCATTTCGCTCGCGAAGCCGGGGAAGTCGAGCCCGCCCGGCATTGGTCGGATCGAGCACGTCGACTCAAGCAACGCTTCAATGAATCGTTCTGGCTACAAGATCGGGGCTACTTCGCGGTCGCGCTCGACGCAGACAAGCGCCCGGTCGATGCTCTGGCGTCCAACATGGGCCACTGCCTCTGGACCGGAATCGTCAACCAAGACAAGGCCGCTTCCGTGGCGCGCCACTTCATGAGCCCCGAGATGTTCACCGGCTTCGGGGTGCGCACCCTGGCCTCGACGATGGGGGCTTACAACCCTATGAGTTATCACAACGGTTCGATCTGGCCCCATGACAACGCGATTGTGGCGGCGGGCCTCATGCGCTACGGCTTCGTCGCCGAGGCCCAACGGATTGTGCGCGGACTGCTCGACGCATCCGAGCACATGGGCAGCCGGCTGCCGGAGCTGTTCTGTGGGTTTGACCGAAAGGACTTCGATCTTCCCGTGGCCTACCCCACTTCGTGCTCGCCACAGGCTTGGTCGGCGGCGGCTCCGCTCTACCTCCTGCGAACGCTGTTGCGCTTCGACCCCTGGGTGCCCTTCGGGAAGGTCTGGTGCGAGCCTGCCCTACCCCAAGAATTCCTGCCACTGCGGATCGAACGGATCGACTTGGCTGGCAGCAAGGTGAGCATCGACATCACCACCGACGCGTGGCACGTCACAGGGCTGCCCCAAGGCTTGGTTCTCGAACCTACGGCTCGCCACCCGATCACGGCCACGGCAGGCGGGCTGGACCTGCGATCGTGACTCTCACCCGCCCGCAATCTCGGCGGAGAACCTCAACCGGCCCGAGCGCGCTGCTTCGAACTCTTGATTCGAGGCGGGCTAGGTGGCCTGGAGCCATGAGCCGATGCAGTGACCATCGTCCCTAGCGGTCCGGGGTGCGTGCTGGGACGATGGCTGAGTGGAGCATGACGGCACCGCTCAGGCATGGAGCGCACGACTCTGAGCATGCCGCTCCCTGGTCGGGCTCCAGTTCGTGGCCGACGGACCTTCTCGAGGAGACCTACGAGGCTCTGGTATTCGACTGGGACGGCACGGTGGTGCCGGATCGCAACGCCGACGCCACGGGCGCTCGGGGGCGCGTCGAAGCCCTCAGCGACGCTGGCGTTCACATCTTCATCGTCAGCGGCACCCACGTTGAGAACGTAGACGGCCAGCTCCAGGCCAGGCCGCACGGTCGCGGTCACCTCTTCTTGTGTTGCAACAGAGGTTCGGAGGTCTTTCAGGTCACCTCGGACGGGCCCCAGCTTCTGGACCGGCGGACGGCCAGCGCCGATGAGGACGGAGCCCTCGACCTCGCCGCCGCACAGACCGTGGCACGCCTCCGAGACCGAGGTCTCGAGGCACAGATCGTGGCCAACCGTCTCAATCGGCGCAAGATCGACATCATCGCGGTCCCGGAGTGGGCCGACCCCAAGAAGGCAGACATCGGCCGGCTCCTCGAAGCCGTCATGGCACGCCTTGCTGCAGTCGACATGGCAGACCTGTCCGAGGTCATCGAGCTGGCGGCCGGCGCCGCCCGCGGGGCCGGGTTGGCCGATCCTCGAATCACCAGCGATGTCAAACACGTGGAGATCGGGCTGACCGACAAGTCAGACTCGGCGCGCTGGGCGGCCCACTGGCTGGCTCAGCGCGGAATCACGGGCGAGCTCATTCTCATCGCTGGGGACGAGTTCGGTCCCATCGGTGGTGCCACGGGCAGTGATTCCTTCATGATCGTGGACGCCCTTGCTCGCGCGCCGGTGGTCTCGGTCGGAGTCGAGCCCGGCGGTGTTCCCGACGGCGTCATGCACCTCGGAGGCGGTCCGGCCCGTTTCGCCGAGCTCCTCGACGTCCAGGTGGCCCGCCGAGCCGACCACCGGGTACCACGAATCGACCGCGATCCCGGATGGGTTCTACCCCTCCCCCCGGGGCTCGGCCAGGCCCGGGTCGCCGAGTCGCTCGGCTGGCTTGGCAACGGTTGGGCAGGAACGCGCGGTTCTCTCGAGGAGGACGGCCCGGACTCCACCCCGCTCTTCCTCGTGGGTGGCGTCTATGACGAGGCGGGGAGGATCCTCCCGGGGCCGCTGTGGACCGGCCTTGACCAGCTCATCGGGTCCCATCCTCGTGCTGAGCACCGCCGACTGCTCGACCTGCGCGCTGGCACCCTGGTGCGGGGCAGTTCGACAGTGTCCGACCTGCGGTCGATCCGCTTCGTCTCCGCCTCTTCTCCGCACGTCATGGCACTCAGAGGCGAGGCGCCTGCCGGCCAGATCGTGCCGGGAATGCCATTGCGTCCTCCCACGAATGACCAGGCGTTCACGCGAGAGGAGAACCCGCGCGTCGACCTCGCCTTCACAGGCTCTGGCGAGCAGCGCTTGGCGATGGCGTCGCAGCAGCGAGTCGCCGTGGTCGACGGTCACGACCTCGTCGAACGGCTGGCGGCGTGGGCTGCTCCCCGGGCCGGAGTCGACAGCTCTCGATTGGCCGGCGAGTACCTCGAGCAGGCACAAGCCCTGGGGTTTGACGCGCTCCTAGCCGAGCATAGATGCGCGTGGGCCCAGATCTGGGAGGGCGCGGAGGTCGTGATCGAGGGGGATCACGACGACGCGGCCCAGGATCAACTGGCGGCGCGCTTCGCTGTCTTCCACCTGCTCTCCGCCGCAGCCACTCATGGCGAGGCAGCGGTGGGAGCCCGCGGTCTCACGGGGCACGCCTACGAGGGGCATGTCTTTTGGGACGCCGACGTCTTCGTGCTTCCGGCCCTCGCCGCCATCCGACCTGCTTCTGCGCGCGCCATGCTCGAGTACCGGATCCGGCGTCTTGCCGCTGCCCGAGAACTCGCCATGGCACATGGCCGCGCGGGCGCCCGCTTCCCCTGGGAATCGGCCGGCGACGGACGCGACGTCACCCCGAGCCAAGTCCCGGGACCCCGCGGCACCGTGATTCCGATCGTCACCGGTGCCAACGAAGAGCACATCGTGGCCGACGTGGCCTGGGCCGCCGCTGAATATGCCGCCTGGACCGGGGACAGCGCGTTCTTGGCGGGAGCGGGTCGTGATCTCGTGGTGGAGACAGCCCGGTACTGGGCCAGCCGCATTCGAACCGATTCCGCCGGCCGGGGACATCTCGATCAAGTCATGGGACCTGACGAGTACCACCCGCTCGTCGATGACAACGCCTACACGAACGGGATGGCGCGCTGGAACCTTCGCCGAGGTGCCGACGTCCTGACCCGGACCAAGGGCGACCCAGAGGAGGCCGAGACGTGGCGCACTCGGGCAGATAGCCTGGTCGATGGCTGGGATCCCGCGCGAGGTCTTTACGAGCAATTCGACGGTTACTTCGATCTGGAGCCCCTGCTGATGACCCAGATCGGCCCACCGCCGCTCGCCATTGACATGGTGCTCGGGAGCGAGCGGGTCGCCAGGTCCCAGCTCATCAAGCAGGCCGATGTGCTCATGCTCTACCACCTCGTCCCCGACGAGTTGGTACCTAATTCACTGGCTCCCTCCCTCGGCTTCTACGAACCTCGAACTGCCCATGGCAGCTCGCTCTCCCCCGCGATCTCGGCTGCGCTGCTCGCCCGGGCCGGGGAGCCTGAGCGTGCTCTGGAGCTGTTCCGACTGGCCGCGCGGCTCGACCTGGAGGATCTCACGGGCACCACCGCCGGCGGCCTGCACCTGGCCACCATGGGCGGGGTCTGGCAGGCACTGGCGTACGGGTTCCTCGGGCTGCGGGCCCAAGACGGTTTCCTCGCCATCGACCCCTCCCTTCCCCAGGAGTGGTCCGCACTGGAACTTCGCTTTCAGTTCCATGGAAGGCGAGTCAACGTGCGCGCCGAGCACGACGCCGTCACCGTTCGATGCGACGGCTCGCTCGACGTTTGTGTCAGCGGCCACGACACCGCACGCTGCGAGGAGCCGGGGCGCACATTCACGATCACTGGCCGCGGACATCCAAAGGGCCCGCCATGAGCATCGTCCTTGCCGCCCTGGACTCCGACCCGAGCGCTCAATCGGTGCTCGACGCCGCACTCAGAGTCGGCGAGTTGACCAATACCGATGTCGAGGCGGTTCACATCACCACAGCCGACGACGAAAACGTCAAGGCTCGCACCGACCGTGCTCACGTTCCCTTGCATCTCCTCCCCGGTCCACTCGAACCCGCGCTCCTGCAGGCGGTTGATGCACCCGACGTCCTCGCGGCGATCATCGGCACCAAGGCAGCGGCTGATGACCGGCGCCTTCTTGGTACGACTGCCGGGCACATCATCGGGCGGAGTACCAAGCCGGTCGTCGTCGTGCCCCCCGAGTTCACCTCTTCTGGGCCCTTCCGCCACCTCCTTATTCCACTCGAGGGCACCGAAGTCTCATCCCGACCAGTGCTCGAGGTGTTGCTCCCCCTGCTGTCGGCCGACGTGGAGCTCATCGTCATCCACGTCTTCTCCGAGTTCACCGTGCCCGCAATGCTCGACCATCCGGTACGCGATCTCGAGATCCTGGGTAAGGAGTTCCTATCCCGACACCTGCCCCATCACGATGCCAGCATCGTGCTCCGTCACGGCCCCGTCGGAACTCAGGTCGCGGACGTTTGCGACGAGTACGATGCCGATCTGATCGTGCTGAGCTGGTCACAGGACACAAGGGCCGGAAGGGCCCGCGTCGTTCGCCAGATACTGGGCGCCGCGAAGCTCCCCATCTTGCTGTTCCCACTGAGGCAAAACGGGTTGATCCAAGCCGATTCGCTTCACTGAAGCCCTGTTTCTGGTGGCAGTGGTGGAATGTACCGGGACTCACTGCCCCGCCTTTTGATCGTTACCTCCAGCCCGCCGCCCACTGAACGTCGACGTCGTGACGCCTCCCTAGAAGGACGGTAGCGACCACTGGCCGGCCTGAATCCCGATCGGCATAAATATGCGTACAACGCCGGGTCCAAGAGACATAGCAGGGTAGGGGCGCGGCTGAATCTGATCTTGAGTGGTGTTGCTTCCCAATTTACGATGGGCTAGGGTCCACTGTCGCCGAGTTGTGTCGCCGCCTCCCAGCTTCGCCGCCCACTCGGGTAGACGAATGGGCTACTTTCCCATCCAGGCGTCCACACCCGCCTGATCTATCGGCAGGTACCAAACTTCGGCGATCTTCCCGCCACTGAAGTGGTAGATGAATGCCTCGTTTGTCGCAAAGGTCTTGCCGTCTCGCTTGAGGTTCAATCGCACCAGCGCGGCCCCGTGCTCATCATCGGCAAGGTATGCGTGGGTGTCGATGGAGACGTCACCACCCGCCTCCATGAACCGAGTCAGGAGCTGCTTTACCTGCTCCAGCCCCCGGTAGTCGCCAGTCAGCTTGTTGTCGCCACCCATGTGGAAAACGACGTCATCGGCATAGCCAGCGAAGTAGGTCTCGAAATCACCTCTCGCCACAGCGTCATCGGTGCGACGCAGCAGTTCAAGATTCGGGTGCGCCATGTCCGCCTCCTCCCCTATGCGTAATTAGACCCCGCCCAACATTACAGAGTTCTCGCCCGGTGACGGTCATCTGACACACCTAGGACTCGATGACGCTGGGCACCGGTGGCCACGTCGCCAGGGCCCTTGTGGTGACAGGTGGAGGCCGCTGAACGCCACTTTCCGGGCGCCTGAAAACCTGACGGCGTGAAAATGGCACTGGTCCCCTTCCCAACCCCTGGGCACCCCCCTCCGGCCGGTCTAGAGTTGTCAACGATGTCGTGCGACATCTGTCAACGATGTTCCAAGCCAGAGACATGACTAGGGCTGGGGCGGGAGGATTCGAACCTTCGGATGGGTAACCCGTTTCATCCTACGACCACCGCCTTGACCGTCTTTTCGATCTGCCTCCAGTGGGTGCGTTCGTGCCGCGACAACCAGCCCGCGTAGTTCTGCACGGTACGTTCGATCGGCCTTCCAGCCCCAACCACGGTGGCGCTTCGGGACCAATCGTCAGGAGACAACGTCTCCAGCAAAGTCAACAGCCGTGATCGCTGACCTATGAACGCCTTCAGTGACGCACGAAATTCCAGCTCGCGGTAGTCGGTGGACTCGATCCACGTGGTCGGGTTGACCGCCTTCAATGTGGGGTGTTCGGCGCCCACGATGGTTTCAATCGCATCTCCCCACATGTCGGCGCAGGACCGGAGATGGGCCAGCACCTGGGTGACCGACCACTCGCCCGGCTCGGGGACAGCCCGCAGCTGGGCCGGTGTGGCAGCGCCAGTGAGCGTCGCCAGACGATTCGGCGTCTCGCGTAGAACGACCAGGATCTGCTCAACCGTCATCGCGGGGCGGGGCACCGACGCATTCTCGCCCACTACCCTGTGTTAATGAGTCCGCCGGTGAGCGAAGGCGAACTGAAGCAGCAGATCTCGATGGCCGTGGACACTTACAGCCACGTCGGCGCGGACCTTCTGGGCGAGGCCCCGAACGCGATGAACGCCTCCCTCCGGCCAGCCTGAGTCGCACTCCCTACGGGACTGAGGCGCACCCTCAGCCTTGACAGAGTCTGGGCCGGATCTCCCCTCGGAGCACCGGGCTAGAATCCGAGGCTGGCCAATGCGCAACGAGAAGAGCCAACCAGACCTAGTGGCGCCGTGGAACGCCATCATCGGGTCCGCGGTGCTCTTCCCACTAGGGCCGGGGTTCGGGGCTGTGCTGGTGCCCTGGTGGATCACTCACTGGCAGGAGGGCGCACCGTACCCAGCGGCGGTGCGAGCAGTCGGAGTCGTCCTGATCGCGGCAGGCGGCTTGGTGCTAGTCGTGGCGTGGGCACGGTTTGCTACTGAAGGCATCGGAATACCTCTGCCGGTTGAACCGACTTCCAAACGGCTCACCGTTGGCGGACCCTATCGATACGTGCGCAACCCTCTCTACCTGGCTTGGGTCGCGGTCATCGTCGGGCAGGCACTGCTGCTGAGCAGGCCGGTACTTCTCATCTATGCGGCGGGAGTCGTCGTCGCTGCGGCTGCCTTCGTCCACTTGGTCGAGGAACCGACTCTGGCCAAGCGCTTTGGCGCTGAGTACGAGGCCTACCGGCAGCAGGTGCCAGGCTGGTGGCCGCGCTTTCCAGGCCGAACCTCCTGAAGTCGAGCCGGACCTGGCTTAGCGCAGTCGCACCGACTATCGACGCCTCCCTCCGGCCCGCCTGAGAATCTGATGGCTACAAAATTGGCTACAAAGGGCCTAGGGGCGACTGTCTAGGACCGCCCGATCGCCCCAATCTGAGATCGAAGCGAGGGCTGGGGCGGAAGGATTCGAACCTTCGGATGGGGGATCCAAAGTCCCCTGCCTTACCACTTGGCGACGCCCCACGGCGAGCTCAGATTAGCGGAGGGATGAGCTATCCATCTGACGGTGGGCGAGGACCCGGGTGACGGCTGCAGGCTGACTCCGGTGGTCTTGTGCTCCGGCTGGGTGCCTTCTCTCCGCGTGACCCGAAGGCTCTATGACCTGGCTGGGGCACCTCGAAAGCGGTCGATGGCGGCTAGACAGCCGTCCGGGTGGGTAAGGGGCAGCCTGTGGTCACCGAAGGGGAGCAGCGACAGGGTCACACGCGGATGGCGCGCGGCGAGCTCCGTGAGCAGGACCGGGTCGGGAACCGGGTCGTTCACCGGCAGGACGATGTGGACCGGCGCTGTGATCTGGTCGAACCAGGCTGCGCCGTCCGCCTCGATGACGCAGGTCTCAAGGATCTGCCGGTAGGCGCTGACGCTGGGCTCGAGTCCGGTCCGGGGGCCGCCGGGCAGATCCAACCGCAGCAGTCGAGCCGCCTGGGCGGCCATCGGCAGCCGCTGGCCGGGCCCGCCGTAGAGCGCATCGGCCAGGTTCCGGTTGAGGGGACCGCCAAGCTGCAGTGGTGTGAGCCGGCGAAGACGACGGCGAGCTGACTCGGGGTCGGGGTAGAGCAATGGGCTGATCGCCACCACCGCCCGCACCCGGGCGGAATGGCTGGCCGCGGCCCGAAGTGCTAGGACTGCCCCCAGACCGTGGCCAACCCAGAGAGCTGGACCGGGAATCTCCAGCCCATCCAGGCTGTGGACCACCGCGTCCACCTGAGCGTCGGGGCCGTAGCCCTCATCCGGACGTGGCGACGAACCGAATCCCAAGAGGTCAGGCACGACCAAGGGACCAGGGTCCCCGAGCTCGTCGAATGCTGAGCCGAAGTAGTCGGCCGAGCCCGTCAGCGGGTGCAACAGCACCACCGGCTCGTCACCCTTCCCGAGCAGTTCGATGCTGAGGTAGGGCTGGCTGCGAACCCGCTCTGGTGGAGCCCAGTTCACCTCCCGACGCCGCACCGCCAGCCGTGCCGCTAACGTCGCGGCACCTCCTCCTCCCACTGCAGCCGCGGCTAGGGCTGCCTTACGCGTCTTCGATCCCCACATCTAGCCGGCCCCTATGGTTGATGCCCCGTCGGCCCCGGGTCGCAAACGGGTGATCGCGCTTGGCATCTTCAACCCAACCGATGATAGGGGCAAGTTCGCACTGCGACCTCTCACGGCTTGCCGGTCTCGTCACCGCCTGACCACCGCGCTGCCAGCTCTAGGAAGGGAGTCAGCGAGTCCGGGTCATCGACCGCCTCCGGGTCGAGCACCTGGTCGTGAGCCATGCCCTCCAAAATCCGCTTGAGGGGCACCTCAAGCTTCTTGCCACTCCTGGTTCGGGGAATCCGCCCCACCTCTTGGATCAGGTCAGGGACATGGCGGGGCGACAGCTGGGTCCGGATGCGCTGCTTGAGCTCCGCCGCCAGCTGGTCGGTCAGGACCAGGCCGGGGGCCAAGACCACGAAGAGGGCCAGGCGTGAGCCGCCATCGGGTTGGACAACATCGACGACGAGGCTGTCGCTGAACTCAGCCGTCTCCTCCACCAGTCGGTAGATCTCGGCCGTCCCCATCCGGACTCCGTTGCGATTGATAGTGGAGTCCGATCGCCCGTAGATGACAACTCCCCCATCGGAGCGGACTTTGATCCAATCTCCGTGGCGCCAGACCCCGGGGAATGTCGAAAAATAGCTCTCGCGGTAGCGAGAGCCGTCGCGGTCGCCCCAGAGAAAGACCGGCATCGAGGGCATGGGCTTGGTGATCACCAGCTCCCCCACCTCATCGACGATTCGGGTGCCGGCCTCATCGAATGCCTGAACCGAGGCGCCCAGGCCGCGGCACTGGATCACACCGGCCCGCACAGGCAACCACGGACAACCCAGCACGAAGGCCGTACAGAGGTCGGTTCCACCGCTGAGCGAGGCCAGCCAGAGATCCTGCTTGACCGAGTGGTAGACCCATTCGAATCCGGCAGGCGACAAAGGCGACCCGGTCGATCCCACGAAGCGAAGGCTCTCTAGGTCGAAGCGCTGGGCGGGTTGAACCTCCGCCTTCATGCAGGCGCTCAGGTGCCCGGCACTGGTGCCGAAGTGCGTCACCTTGGCGTCGACGGCTAACTCCCAGAGCCGGTTGAGGTCGGGGGCTGCTGGGCTGCCGTCGTAAAGGACCACCGCGGCCCCCACCAGCAGACCGCTAACCAGATAGTTCCACATCATCCAGCCCGTGGTGGTGAACCAGAAGCTGCGAGCGCCTGGTCCCAGGTCGGAGTGGAGGCCGAGGACCTTGAGGTGCTCCAGGATGATGCCGCCGTGGCTGTGGACGATCGGCTTGGGCGGCCCCGTGGTGCCGGACGAATAGAGGATCCAGAGCGGATGGTCGAAGGGGACCCTGACGAACTCAGGCTCGACCTGATCGCCGACCAGCTCCCCCCAATTGACGCTGCCAGGCTGGGCGTGGAAGCCTTCACTGTTCAGATAAGGCACCGATACCAACCGGACAACTGATGGGAGCCTAGCCCGCACCTTCGCCACCACTTCACGGCGGTCAAAGTCCCGGCCACCGTAGCGGTACCCGTCGGCAGCCAGCAGCACCTTGGGCTCGATCTGCGCGAACCGATCCAGCACCGCTCGCTCCCCAAAGTCCGGCGAGCAACTGGACCAGATGGCGCCCAGGCTGACCGTGGCGAGGCAGGCGACCACGGCCTCGGGGATGTTGGGCACATAGGCGGCCACTCGATCCCCCTTCCCCACCCCCATCTCCCGGAGGTGGGCAGCCACACTTCCGACCTGGCGGCGGACCTCGGCGCGGCTCAGCCGGAGCTGGGGGCGGAGCTCGGAGAGCGCCACCAGGGCATCCTCGGATCCCGAGTTGAACCGAAGAGCGTTCTCGGCGTAGTTGAGGGTGGCTCCCGGATACCACTCGGCTCCGGGCATGGAACTACCCGCCAGAGCAGCCCCCCCACCCCGGTCGCCGACCACATCGAAGTAGCACCAGATCGAGTCCCAGAAGGAGGCTATCTCCTTGCTGGACCACTCCCAGAGCTCCGGATAGTCACCCGTCTGTATTCCTCGCGCCCGGGTCAGCCAGGCGGCGTAGTCGGTCAGCCGGGAGCTGGCTACCAGCTCCGGTCGGGGCGTCCAGAGCAGGGCGCCCTCTTCCCCACCGGACGGGCGATCCACGGGCGCACCATACGTCATCCCGGGCAAGGCTCCGGGACTAGGTCAAAGGGCTGTCCGCGATGCGGAAAGGGATGTCGGCATCATCGGAGAGGTGGTAGCTGGCGCAGATCCGGTGGTAGCCATCGGCGACGATCAGGGGCACGCCCTGGGGCAGGTCCCCCCTCACCAGCAGCACTGGTGAGAGCAGCTCCCCCTTGCGTACCTTCTTGAGGTCGCGCATCACCTCGAGGTCCTCCATCGGCATCAGTGGCAGCCGGCTCGCGCGCAGTAGGTCCTTGGCCTTGCCATGACCGATCGGCGCCGCCTTCAGCTTTCGCACCACCGCGGCGACGTCGGCGCGGCCCAGAGTCAGCGAGAGGTAGGCGCTGGCCGCGGGATAGTCGTGCGGATCCGGTTCAGACTTCCAGTGCTCTTTCTTGGCCACCCTAGCAACCTCCTCCCCTCTCTCGCGCCAGACGTTGACGCACGCAGCCTAAGGCTTTGTCCCCCGGGGCGGGACGCCGCCGCCCGTTTGGACAGGGGTCAACATAGACGGGCCGAAGGCGCCCTGGGCGGCAGCCTCGGCTGCGGGATCCCGGCCCCCAGGGCCTCTCAGGACGTAGGCGATCGCCACCGCGACCACCATCCCCACCACCGGGCCGATCAAATAAACCCAGTAGTTGGTGAAGTCGTGAATCACGAACTCGGGTCCAAAGGAGCGGGCGGGATTCATCGACGCCCCACTGATCGGGCTGGCCCAGAGGCCGGCCAGGGCGATGTACCCAGCCACCGCCAAGGCGGATAGGGGCCCGACGTTCTGGGCGCCCGACGACGTGCCCAGAATCGTGGTTACTAGACCCAGGGTGAGCAGAGCCTCGATCATCATCGCCTCGCCCCCGCTGACCCTGGCGCCTGGCTCGGTAGCGCCGAGCATGCCCGCTTGCCCCAGCACCGCAGACAAAAAGAGGCAGGCCAAGGTGGCACCCAGGAACTGCATGAGTAGGTAGGCCGGAACCCGGCGCCAAGGAAAGTCCTTGCGCAGCGCGAAGGCCAGGCTCACCACCGGATTTAGGTGCGCCCCGGAGACCTTGCCCATGGACAGGATGATCGCCATCACCATCAGAGCGGGCGCCACCACCTCCGCCGTCCGTCCCACCGACCCGGCGCTGAGTGCGGACACAACCCCAGCCCCGGCGGCGACGGACACCAGCATGAAGGTCCCGAAGAGCTCGGCGAAAAGTCGGCGCCACTCCTGTCTCGAATCTCGGAAGGCGACGATCCAGGGCGGGTCGGCATGCGCCAGAGCGCTCTCCCCGGTGTGCGCATGAGTAGTGGCCCCCGCCGATCCGCCGGCGGGCGGATCCGCCATGGCGTCTTGCTGGAGCGGCGCCGAGCCGGGATTAGGCATCGAGGCGCAAGTAAACGCGATCTGGACCTGTTCCTGCTCGCTGGCGTCGGCGACGAAGGACGACTCGGTGTGCTCTCTCAGTCCGGCAGCCGCACCGACCAGCCACCGGACCGGGTTGCGGTCAGCTGAAAGTAGGCGCGCCGGACCGCGACTTGGGCAACCGGTGCGGGGAAGGCGGTGTCGGCGTTGAAGTCAATTGGTCGTCGCGAAGCTTGAAATCCGGTCCGGGCTAGGTCCGCCAGGTGTTGTAGTTCGGCCTGCTGACGCTTCCCGAAGGCTGGCTCGACCACGGCGCCATGGCCAGGAACTAGCTTCTCAGGGCCTAGTTCCAGAAGAGCGCCCAGTGTGTCTGGCCAATCGAGCGGAAAGGAGTCCTGAAACGACGGGGGTTCACCTTCCTCAAGCAGGTCGCCGGAGAAAAGAACCCGGGCGTCGGCCACCCAGACGGCTGCGTCGTTGTCTGTGTGGCCGCGACCCGGGTGGACCAGAGCGACGGTCCGCTCCCCGAGGTCGAGCTCGACCCGGTCGTCGAAGAGACATCCAGGCTGGACGATCGGGCTGGATGCGACCTGGTGAGCCAGCTGGGGATCGGTCTCTCGGATCAGCGCGACCGCGTCGCGTTGCTCGACCGGACCTTCCCAACGCAGGTGCTCGGCGCAGAGCCTCTGGCTCCAGATCGCCTCGGCCTCGAGCGCCCCGTTTCCAAGACAGTGATCGAAGTGGTGGTGCGTATTGACCGCCACCAGGGGTAGGTCGGCGGCCACCTGCTTGGCCAGCCGCACCAGCTCGCGGCCCTCAGCCAGCGAGGCGCCGGTATCTACCAGGAGAGCGCGCTCGCGCCCCAAAACCAGGCCCACATTGGCCCGGAATGGTTCCAGGGGCATCGTGAAAAGCCCCTCAGCCAACTCCTGCCAGCCACGGGCCGGGGCCATGCCCGCATCTTGCCTGCGAATTGCTCAGGTGTGGTCCTGGTTTACGAAATCGTGATGCTGGGGATGTCACTCGCAGCACCGGCGAACTGGGCCAATCGCTCTCGAGTAACGCAGTTACGACGGCGGCTCTCCAGGGTATGTGGCAGGCCGTACTATCGAGCAGGCAAATTCTGGGCAGCGCAGTCGCATCAGTCGAGGGTCGGAGGGAAGGACGCAGTGGCGGACGCGATCGGCGACATCCCCCTGGCGCCTTCGGCGCCCCGAGTTGGTGGAGCGAACCCGGCTCGGGCCACGATCGTCCCCCTCCGCGCGCTGCCACTAGTGGCCGCCGCCCTTGCCTTCCTTGTCACCGCCATCGTTGGCAACTGGTTTTGGGCCCTGGACTTTCTCCACGTCGCCGGGGGCGGGCTCTGGACTGGTATTGATCTCTTTGTCGGGCTCGTGATCGGACCCATCCTGGGCAGGATGTCGATCCCGGCCCGAGCCGAGTTCGCCACCAAGTTCATGCCCAAGATGCTGCTGATCATGCCAACCCTGGTCATCATCACCCTGGCCTCGGGACTACAGCTGGCGCGCCTGATGGGGAACCTAGCGGTGCCGTACCCCAGCCACTGGTGGCTGGTGGCTTCTTTCATCGTCGTCGGGCTGATGGCGGTGATCGCAATCGGATTCCTGGAGCCCGCCAATCTAGCCGTTCTCTTCGAAGTGAGGAAGCCGACCCCCAACGGCCAACTGATCGGCAGGCTGATGCGGCGCTTCGTCTACACCGCCGGGATCACCGGCGTGCTCCAGATCGCGACCTTGATCATCATGACCCGGATCGCCACCTGGTGAGCGCTCGGCCACGCGTCCCTGACCGTCAGCTCCCGCCGATCACGGCTGCAGTGGTGGTGTCGATGGCGACCGTTATCGCCGCTGGCATATACCTGGCGGCATATCTCCCCAAGCAGGCTCCACTGCCGCTCCCGACCGCGCTGGTGGTGGTTGGAGTGCTGCTGTTCTTGGTCGCCGCCGCGATGCTGACCCGACTCGGCAACTTCGCCTGGTCCCGCTTTCTGCAGGTTGGAGGTTGGGCGCTGCTGGCGTACCTGGTGATCGTGGGGATGCTGGAGTTCGTGCTGGTGATCGACCAAACTCGGGGCGCGCTGTTGGCGCTACTGACCGTGATCTTGCTGATATTCGCACTCGATATCCCAATTTTGCTGGGCTTTTCGGTGGCCCGCTATCAGGAGGCCCGCGGCTCGCGAGCGGCCTGAGGGCAGCCACCTAGGTTGAGACGCCGAAGGCATTCCACGAATGGCCCCCGCCGGTCCAGTCCCATTAGGGGCGGCGTGCGCTGTCCGTCCGGCTCAGAGCTCTCGGCGCGCTCCATCTGAGGGGGTCACCGCCGTGACCGTCGGCGTCCGCAGTCGCTGTCGAGCAAAAGCCTCGATTACCTCCGAGCCAATCTTGGCGGCAAGTGGTGTCGGCGATAGCGCTATCGCCGCTCCCCCAAATCCGGACCCCGTCATCCGGGCGCCAATCGCTCCGCTAGCCATGGCGGTTTCAACCGCCAAGTCCAACTCGGGACTGCTGACCTCCAGGTCATCCCGGAGCGAGACGTGCGACTCGACCATGAGGCTGCCGACCGTACGCAGATCTCCTCGCTGCAACGCATCCACGCACTGACGAACCCGGTACTGCTCGCTGACCACGTGCTGGGCACGGCGTCGCAGGGACGGGTCCCGTAGTCTGCCCAGGTCCGCCCAGCTGGCCTGCGCCAGCCAGCGCAGTCGCAGCTCCTCGGCGGCCCGCAGGCACGCGGCGCGCCGGTCCGCATACCCGGACTCGGCCACCTGATGTCGCACTCTGGTGTCGATCACCAACAGCTCCACCTCCGCTGAGGCGAAGGGAAGCCGCACCTGTGAGGTCCTCCCGGTGTCGGTGGCGAAGAGAAGCGCATGCCCAGCCTGGCAGCACATCGCCGCCATCTGATCCATCAGCCCACTGGGGACGCCCATGAAATCAACCTCGGCCGACTGCGCCAAGCGAGCCAGCTGCTCTGCCCCGTACCCAAGCTCAGCCAAGCACCCCAACCCCAGAGCCGCGGCACACTCAATCGCCGCCGACGACGACAGTCCCGCCCCTTGGGGAACTCGGCCGTCCAGCCAGAGGTCGACGCCCCGATCAAGGCCGGCATGCTGGCGCACGGCCCAGAGCACCCCGGCCAGGTAGCCTGCCCATCCCGACACCTGCCCGGGGACGAGATCGCCGACCTCAAATTCGACCACCTCCGGACGCTGGTCCGAGCGAACGCGCAGGCGACCATCAGCTCTTTCTGCTAGCGCCACCCGCGCCCGCTGGGGTATCGCCAAGGGCAGCACCAGGCCTCCGTTGAGGTCGAGGTACTCCCCGATGAGGTTGACGCGTCCTGGCGCCGACCAGATACCTAACGGCGGGTGTCCGGTCCAGCTTGCGAAGCGAGCGGCGAGCTGGCGCGTTATCGAGTCGGAATGGGTGTCAGTGTCGGAGGCGGGATCAGTCACCTCGAAGGCGTCGCGCTGCTTCCTCGGGACTGACATCGTTGACGAAGGCACCCATGGCCGACTCCGATGCCGCCAGGTACTTCAGCTTCCCTGGAGCTCGCCAAACGGTGAAGAGCTCCAAATGCAGATAGGCCAGGTCCCTGCCAGTTCTCACCGGAGCCTGATGCCAGGCGGCGATGTAAGGCATCGGCCCAGGGTCGAGAGACTCCATCCGCGACAGCACTTCCAGATAGACGCCGGCTAACTCATGGCGCTCCCGCGCAGACAGGGCGGCCAGGTCGGGAACCTGGCGGTTGGGGTAGAGGTGCACTTCGAAGGGCCAGCGGGCCGCACTGGGCACAAAGGCTGTCCAGTGGGGCGTGGCGGCGACAACGCGAACCTTAGCCTCTTGCTCAGCTGCGAGCATGTCGGGGAGGAGGTCTCGCCCCCTGGTGTCGCGGTACTCGCGCGCAGACCGCAGCATCCGTTGAGTCCGGGGGGTGATGAATGGGTAGCCGTAGATCTGTCCGTGGGGATGGGTAAGGGTCACGCCAACCTCTCGGCCCCGGTTTTCGAAGCAGAAGACCTCCTCCACCCCATCCACCGCCGCCAGGGCCTCGCTTCGATCTATCCACGCCGCGACCACGGTTTCGACCCTGCTCTCGGTAAGGGCGGAGAACGAGGAGCCGTGCTCGGCGGTGAAGACCAGGACCTCGCACCGTCCCGCACCCCGGCGCCTGCCGAGGAGTTGGTCGTCAGGGCCTAGAGCGGCAGCGCCGGCGTGATCGCCGAGGCCGAGGCTTGCCTCCCGGGTCGCGAAGGCTGGGAAGCGATTCTCAAACACCACCACGTCGTAGTCATGAGCCGGGATCTCAGTTGCTCGCTCCGGCGTCGAGGGGCAGAGCGGGCAGTCATCCGCGTCCGGCAGCAGGGTCCGGTCCTGGCGCTGCCAGGCCACAGTGACCCATTCGCTGAGGAGGGGGTCAAAGCGCAGCTCTGAAGTGGCCGGAATCGCCGAGAGACTTCGGCGGTCGACGGTCTCGCGAATGGTCGAGTCGTCTTCGTCGAAGTAGATCAGCTCCCGGCCGTCAACCAGCCTGGTGCTGGTCTTTCTCACCGGTGCTGTCCCGGCGCAGCGAGTGTCATCGGCGTTCGGCTACCTCTCTCAGCAGAAACAGGACTTGGGCAATCGACCGTTCCACGTCGTCCCCTCTCCACTTCAAGACATCCTTGCTCTCAGCCAAGGCGATGGCGTTCGGCATCTTGTTTCTGTAGGGATCGACCGCTGCCAGTTGAGCCGACAAGGCCCGCTGGAGGCGCCTTCGCTCCACGGCTCCAGCCGAGTTAGGTGCCTTGGGGAAACTGGGCCCGAGCTGGCTGACGAATAGGGCCTGCATCTCGAGGAGCAGTACCAGCAGTAGCTCCAGCCGTCTGAGCTCGGAGTCCGTCTTAGCCAACTCCTTCGCCCGTCGGGCGGCAGAGGCCGAACGACGCTCGATGCTCCAAACCCCCACACCGATGAACAGGAGCGCGAAGAAGATCAGGATCGAAACCAGTAACTGCTCGCCCGCCACGGGCGAAACTCTAGGGAGCCGTCTGCCGGCACCGCCGGTCGCACTAGCAGCTTCGATTCGAACTCAGGCCTCCGGAGACGAACTAGAGGCCGGCCCATGCCGCGGGATGAGTCGGTTCGCACTCCCGACAACCTCGGGAGTGACCTTAGGCTGTCAGGCCCTGCCACTCCGCCTTCCTGGTGACCGGGCCTCCGACCGGGCAGTCCGTTTCCCGGTTCGCTCCATGCAGGTACTGCCTCACCGTCTCCGGGTGTGGCAATGCCTGCCAGACGGCAGCGGCGGACGCAGGGATGGTGATGGCTTTCTCAGCGACGAACGTTTGGCCAGGGTCTTCCCAGCCCGGTGTCGCGGGGTGCGCATTAGGCGGATACGGTCTCCTCGCTGCTGAGCGCTCCCAGGCGCTCAAGCCATGGTTGGGCCTGCAAACTCAGGAAGGTGGCGCGGGCCAGATCGCGCAGGGGCCCCGCCTTGTCCTCGCGACCGCGGCTCACCAGCCACTCAGCGTGCTCGGTCTGGGCCACCGCGAGGTCGAAAGGCGCACCGGCATCGTGGAACCCGGCCTCAGCCGTTACGAATCCCGCCTCCACCAACTCGGGTAGGCCAACGGCCGTGGACAACCTGGCCCCAAGCCTCGCCACCTGGGCCCGGAGCCAGGGGGTGACCTGACCCGATTGAGCCTCCCGCACCGTCTCGAGTAGCTCATCAGCGTGGCCCAGGTCGCCGAGATCCAGGGCAGCCTCAACGGCCTGGACCAACAGCCTCTTGACGTGGCTGTTGGTGAGCCCGATTCCGAGTTCGGCCCGGGTCGCCAGAAACTCTTCGGCCGCCGCCAAGGCTTCGGCTGGGCGATCTTCCGCGCGACAGACCTCGGACATGGCCGTCGCGAACTCCCCCTTGGTCTCCCAGTCCTCGGATCTGCCTGCGAACATCATCGAGTCGATCGCCAGCTTGGCCTTGGCGACGTCACCCCGGTGGACATCGATCGTGGTCAGCGCCAGCAGAGATGCGGTCCAGGTCTCCAAGGACTGCAGTTCCTCCGCACCACGCACGGTCTCGGCCTGCGCCTCGGCCTCGTCCCAGCGACCGAGGTTGATGAGGGCGCGAAGCGAGCCGGTGAGTACCGTCAACTCCCAGAAGCGGTCGCCGACCCGGTGGGCCAACTCCAGACGCGGCTCGTCCATGGCGACCGACTCAGCCCACCTATCCTGGGCGACCAGCGCGACAGCCAGGTTGTTGTAGGCGCGCTGGGCCGCAGCTGTGAGCCCGTGCTCAAGAGCCACCTCCAGGGCTCGCCTCAGCAGAACGTTTGCCTCATCCAGCCGGTCGCTGTGCATGAGACTGACCGCCTTGCTGCTCAGTGCCTGGGAGTAGACCTCTCGCAGCTCGAGGTGCTCCGCGAGTTCGAGGCCCTCCTCCAGCACCGGATTCGCTTCGTCGTAGCGCCCGCCGAGGGCGAGGATGCGGCCCAGCTGGGCCGCCACCAGGGCGAGATCAGGGTCGGCCCTGCCCCCGGCCAGCCCCGAGTAAGCCTTCTGCATGCGCTCGATCGCTTGCTCCACATGACCGCTGACCCATTCCGCCCCGGCTAAACGGGCCTGGACCCTGGCGGCTGGTCGAGTCTGGTCCGCGGTTTCAAACAGGCGGCTGGCCTCCTCATATCGGCCGGCCGCCTCGTCTGGACGCCCTCGCAGCTCCGCCATCTCGCCGGCTCGCTCGGTGAGGGCCGCCTGCTCCAGCTCAGACTCGCTGAGCTCGGCGGCCCTGACGAATCCGAACTCGGCCTCCTCTGCGGCGGCCAGCGCAGCCGCCCGCTCGGCTGCCCGCACCAGCATCTGACGCGCCTTGTTCTTGATCTCCTGAGCGCCGGGTTCGTCCGGATCCAGGCGCCAGGCTTCGAGGTAGTGGGAGGCGAGGACTTCGACAATCTCCTCGGCGTCCGCGCTCCAGGACCGCTCCAGGTAGGTGGCGACTGCGAGGTGCTTGGACCGACGCTCCCTCTTGGAGAGGGTCTCGTACGCGACGGTTCGTACCAAGTCCTGCAGGAAGCCGTACTGACCGCGCTCGGGGGAGCGGGGGTCGGCCTGGACTGAGAGGACCTCCTTGGCCACCAGAGCGCTGAGGATGGGCTGAAGCGCGCTCTCACTGTGCCCGGAGAGCGCCGCCAGGCCCTGAAGGGTGAAGGTCTTGCCCAGCACCGAGGCATCCTGGGCCAGCTGTCGCTCCTCTTGCGACATCCCGTCCAGGCGTGCCGCGATCAGGGCCTGGAGGGTCTCTGGAACTTCGAGGGTATCGATCTGGCCGGTGGGCCGGTAAGCCGAGCCTTCCTCGACCAACAGCCCCCGGTCCAGCAGCATCCTCACCGTCTCCACCGCGTATAGGGGAATGCCCTCCGCTCTTCCCCGGATGCGCTCGGCCAGCGCCGGGGGCAGCCCCGGGACCAAGCCGGTGAGGAGCTTGTCCATGGCGCCGGCCGTGAGTGGCTCGAGGTGGACCGAGGTGGCGTTGCGGGTCGCTGCCGCCAGTGCGGTGGCGGCGACGTCGGGACGGACCAGGCTCACCACGAAGAGGGGGTAGGCCCGGGACCACTCCATCAGATATGCGATGAATTCCAAGAGCGAGGGGTCGGCCCACTGCATGTCCTCGAAGACCATCAGCACCGGGCTCTCCTCGGCCAGGCGCTCGAAGAAGAGTCGCCAGGCGGCGAAGAGGTCCTGCTTGTCGGTTGCGGTTCGCTCCTCCAGGCCGATCAGGTGGGCGAGGCGCGGAAGGACGAAGCGGCGGTCCTCGGCGTCGGGGACATACTCATCAACCGCAGCCTGGAGCTTGGCGATGGCTGAATCGCGGTTTTCAGCCTCGAGAATGCCAGCTCGGCCCCGCACCATCTCCGCCAGGGCGAAATACGTCACGCCCTGGCCATAGGCCAGGCAGCGGCCGCGGTGCCAGAAGTAGCCCGTCCGCAGACCGTCCATGTACTTGAAGAACTCCCAGGCCAGGCGGGACTTGCCGATTCCGGCGATCCCGGTTATCTGCACCAGGTGGGCCCGCCTGTCCTCGGTACTGGCGTGGAAGACCTCCTTGACCAGCCGCAGCTCGCGATCCCGGCCCACGAACGGCGCCTCCAGGCGCTCGGACTTGAGCAGGCCGCCCCGTCCGGCAACGACACGAAGCGCCCGGTAGAGCGGGACCGGCTCAGCCTTGCCCTTGAGCTCATAGGTGCCGGCATCCTCATAAGCCACGGCCGCCTCGGTGGCTCGTTTGGTTGTCTCCCCGACCAGCACCGACCCGGGCTGGCTCTGGGTCTGGATCCGGGACGCGGTGTTCACGAGATCGCCTGCCACCATCCCCTGGCCCTTGGCTCCGAGGTTGACCGCCGCTGTACCGCTGAGAACGCCGGCCCGCGCTGCTAGCTCGGGAGCCCTGACCTCCTCTCCCAGGGCGCCGACCGCCTCCACCAGATCCAGCGCGGCCCGGACCGCCCGCTCAGCGTCGTCCTCCTGGGCCACCGGCGCGCCCCAGACCGCCATGACCGCGTCCCCGATGAATTTCTCCACTGTTCCGCCGTAGCGCTCCACCAACTCCCGACAGACATCGAAGTAGCGGCTGAGCAGATCGCGAACTTCCTCGGGGTCTCGCGACTCCGATAGCGCGGTGAATCCCACCAGGTCCGCAAACAAGACCGACACGACCCGCAACTCGACCGTGTTGATGGGATCTGGCGGTGGCGAAGCGAGCGGTGCCGCTGAAGCTGCGCCGTGGGCGGCCGATCTCAGCGCCGCACCACAATCGCGGCAAAACTTCTCAGTCCCACCGTTGGCGAAGCCGCACGCGGCACAGACCTGGGCGACCGCCGCCCCGCATTCGCCACAGAACTTGCTGCCTGGGATCGTCTCCGCCCTGCAGTTCGAGCAGACCACCGGCGCCTCCTTCAGAGCCCGACGCGCTCCGAATGTTAACCGTCGCGGTCCGGCCGCACTCAGGCGCGCCGACGAACGATGCGCGGCGCGGCCGGTTGGGGTACGGGCGTCGGCTTCTAGCTAGCGGCAGCCCCGGAGGCACCGACCAGCCAGGCGAAGCGCTCCACCAGGTCGGCGTCGGGGTCGCCCATGTGCCCCAGTTGGTCCGGTCTCGCGACCGCACCTGGGATGGTGTGCGCCAGCCATTCCCCGTGGCGTGGAGGAACCATGACATCGGCCGTGCCGTACCAGACCAGGGTTGGCACCCTGATGGACTCCGGGTCAAAACCCCAGGGTTTGGTGAAGGCGATGTCGTCATCAACCCAGCCCCCAACGCCATTGCGGGTGGACTCTAAAGTGGTCTCTCGACGAACTTGGAGAAGGTCCTCCCGAGCCAGGACCGCCCGGTCTGAGGGGGGCAGCTGGAACTCCGCAAGGATGTCTGAAGAGTCGCCCAGAGCCCGCTGTTGGCGGATGTGGTCCTCCCGCTCGAGCTCGACCTGGAGCCGGTCCTCGCCCTGGAGAGCCCAGCCAAACTCCTTGACGTTCTCCGGATCCATGCCGATGAACCAGTCATCGCCCAAGGCTTCGAAGGGCGCAACTCCTACCACACATGCGGCGCGGGCCACCCGATCCCCCAGCAGAGCGGCGACCGCCAAGGCGTGCGGGCCTCCACCCGAGGTTCCTGACACCGCGAAACGCTCGAGGCCGAGAGCATCGGCGATGGCCGCGACATCTGCGACGCAGTCCGCCACCTCGCGGCCGTGATGGCGATCTGAGCCGCCATAGCCGGCACGGTCATAGGTGATGAGCCGGACTCCGGTTGACCGCACCAGCGCCTGGTTGGGGTGACGGTTCAGCCGGCAACTGGGGGTGCCGTGGAGGTGGAAGATGGGCTGGCCCTCGGGGTCGCCCCACTCGGCAAACACGAGGGTCCGGCCGTCGCCAGCCCTAGTCACCTGAGCGCTGAGATCCATCTCGGGGAAAGCTAAGGCATCGGAGGGCCTCCGAGCAGGAGCTGAAGGAGGCTCGGAGCGGCCAGGCGCTCACCGCGGTACGGCATTGCGAGAGGATTTGTCCATGGTTCTGGATCTCAGCGCGGGGCCCCCGATTCTGCCCTTACTGCTCCTGACCGGGGCCGCTGGCTACTTCATTCCTACCTTCGTCGCCTTTGACCGTCACCACCGGCGGGCCGCAGTGCTGGCGGTCAATCTGCTCTTGGGTTGGACCTTGATCGGCTGGTCGGTGGCGCTGGACATGGCCCGGTCAGCGTCGCCGCCCTCCTGATACCTCGGGGTGGCAAGCCCCCACCTCGGTGGCTCGAGGCGGCGCTGGCGGTAGCGCCGGTGCCGCAGCTACTCCCCGGTACCGATCCCCGAGGGGACTATCACTCTCCGACGCCCGGCCCGCCAGACAACGAAAGCGGGGATAGCCAGGAGCAGCAGGGGCGGGATCGTGTTCGGGTCAGTCCCCATGCCCGAGAAGATGCCGCCGAACGCTTGGCCCCAGTACCAGACGACGCCGAGCACGGGAATCATCAGAACGAAGCCCACGGACTTGGGGTTTCGCCCGTACAGAAGACCGGCCAGAGCTAAGAAGGATGCGGAGAGCACCGCATTGGAGATCACCGGGTACTGGTGGGTAAGGGTAACCAAGGGCATCATCGTGTTGATCATCCAGGAGGGCGCCATGCTCGCCTGGCCCACGATCAGAATCGAAATTCCCTGCGACCCCCAGAAGCCCGGGGTCACCACCTGGGCAACTCCGCCGTAGAGAAAGACCACGGCGAGAAAGTCTCGGGGAAGGCAGAAGCGCTCCCCCAGCTGCCACCAGTTGTCACCCAACAGGTAGAAGATGGCGATCGCCATGTAGAGGAACACCGATCCCGGTGCTCCGGTGAACAAGGTCCCGTTTCCGGTAAAAACACCGCTGGTGCCCTCGCCCGCCACCCAGACCACCATTCCCCAGGCGATCGATAGCACGAGGCCGGCCCGGATCAGAGTTTGGTTCCGTCTGATCAGCCCTCCTAGGAGTGCGAAAGCAATCACGAACTGAGTGACTGTGAATAGCCAATTGAAGAGCCAGATGTGGGGCGTGACGAACGTCAAGGTCCAGTTCGACAGAGCCCCGATGAATGACGGGGAGATGGCGATCGACGGCTTCATGATGTTGCTGATGAAGTCGATCGTGAACACCCTCGGCTGGGCCTGGAGTGCCGCATCCAGCAGCCACAGCAGGGCGAGGGCCCAGAGCATTGTTCGTTTGATCTTGGCGATCGTCTCCGGGGAAGTCGCCCCCGCTGCCTGCTCGGCTGCCTGAGAGCGGGCGCTCAGGCTCGTTGCCGACTGCACGGAACTCATCTCAGACCTGGCTCACTCGGGACACCATCAAGCCACACTAGCCACGGGCGAAGGCCTGTGCAAGGCCGCGGTTGGGGACGGCGCCGAGGGATCTTCTTGCCTAGCCCCGAACCATCTACGAGAGCAGAACGGGTCCCTCAACGATTACCGACGGTGCCGCCGAGTCGTCGCAGCGAGGCACTCCCCAGGGTTGGCGTACCGGGGTGGCTGCGACCTTCTCATGGTCGGGCAGGACCACGTCGAGGGCCAAGTTATCCGGAGTAGCTCCACACCAGTTCGACCATTGCAAGGTCTCTGAAGCAGAGTTGGGTTTGCCTGGTGCCAGCACAACAGCCTTGGCCACCGCACCGGTCGGGAGTGCGGCGCTACCCGCCTGTCCCCGCTGCACCTGCACCGCCAAAACCTGACTCCGCTGATTGACCAACTCCAGGCCGAGATATCCGGGGAGCGCGCACCGCCGTGTCCCAGTGTTGGTGAAGGCGATATCTCCGAGCATCGACCCGGTGGCGCCTTGCCAGGTTCCTGTCACGGTCAGACTGGAGGCGGTGCAGGCCTCGCGGACACTGGGCCGGAGAGTCGGACGCGATCCGGGTTCGTGAGGTGTCGTTCCGCAGCCCGCACTGACAAAGGCCAGCAATAGTCCGAAGGTAACTGCGGTCAGCCGGTCGGCTGAGGGCATGCCCCGCCTGTGGAGCACAGCACGACCAGAAAAAAGAGGTGACTCGATTTCCTCGTCAATTCCTTGGCGCAATCGAGAGAGTTCTATCCCTTCCCCTCTCCACAGAAAAGCGGGGAATCTCGGCGAGCGCCTGCACGGATGTCCATTCGAGCCGGTCTCATGCCCAAGGTAGCACTCGAGCCATCCGTTTGGCCGGAGCCATAGCCATCGACGTCAGCAGGGCTGATACGACCACCCCCGGCCTAGCCCATCACGACAGTTGGCTCCCGGCTGCTCGCGCAGTTGGCTGCCGAGGCGGAGCGGTGATCGTCGCGGCCCCACGAAAAGGAGCCCGACCAGACCGGCGGCCGCTTGGCCCGTGGTCGCGTAGAAGGTATGCCAGGTCTGAAGCGTTGCTTGGAAGGTCACTGTGCTGGGGTCACGGCGCCGAATCTATCCAGAGGACGGGTTCGGGTCGACCAGCGGAGGGCTCGGGCCGATCGAGGGGCGACGCAGCCTAGTTCAACATCCCGGGCTCTGGATGGGGACTGACCGTCCGGTCAAGCGACGCTGTTGAGGTCCATTCCATCGCCTTCGCTATTTCTTGCATGGCCAGGGCGAGGACCGCCCGCCTCGCGGGCACCAGATTGCCCAGCAGCGTCTCCAGCAGCGCCACTTGGGTGGCCCGGTAGTCGCTCGCCATCTGAATCCCTGCGACCGTGGCTACCACCCGGACCTTCCGGCCGTCGAGAGTATCCCGAAAGCGTTCTGCAGCTCCGGCGGCAACGAGGCAGTCCGCAGTCGCCGTGGCTGCAGCTGTGCTGATGCCCAGGCAGTGGGCAAGACCGGGGATCGAAAGCGGTTCGCTCTGGAGGCAGTTGAGTGCCCGGAACTGCTGGCGACTCAGCCCGGTGACACTCAAAAGTCGCGGCGACGACTCACTGCTCGCAGCCTGACTAACCAAGTCGATCCACAGATCCACCACGTAGCTGGACGCATCGGCTGCCAGTCCCGTCCCAGGGCCGTCGCCAGCCGCGATGACGGCATCGGAACCCGTGTCCACGGCGAGTTCCTGCGTGCTGGTCCGCGTCGCGTTCAACACCGGAGGACGCCCCGCTCCAGCTCAGCCGTCGTCTGCTGCTGAGCTGGAACTCTCGATGACGCGGTGGAGGGGAGTGTCCGCTTGCCCAGTCGAGTCGCTGTAAGTGACCCACCGCCCACTGACACCGTCGTCTGGCCGAGGCACCGCCTATCAGTAGTAGTGGGCACGGCGTCCGACTTTGTGACCCATGCTGCCTAGGACCCAGAGAGCGAGCCCGACCAGGGCTAGGATCACGCCGATTGTCCAGAGTATTGGAATCGCCAATACGAACCCGGCGATTAGCAGAATGACGCCCAGTACGATCATGCCAGTTCCTCCAAAGACTCAACCTGTTTGGCGCACGCCCACGCCCATACGCTGGCGTGCTGTTCCGCTGCCAGAGTGGTTCCCTGTCGCATCAGATCCCGTTCTTCTGAGGAGAGCGGCGGCCGGCCATGATCCGGATCAGGCTGACTACGATCCAAGCAGCGATCACATACACCACCACCGCCACCACGTCGGGCCAGTAAAAGTAGTGTCCGCTTGGTACCGACGAAGCCATCACTCCCCTGAACGGGGCGCTCAGGGATCCAGCGACGCTGGTGATGAACCCGACGAACCCAACGTTCGCTGCGGCCAGGAGTTTGAAGACAAAATCCAGCGCCAGGATCACGTCTACGATCCCGACCGCAAGCCATACCGCGCTCTGCAGCCTGGACCCCATCGGCGTCACGGTGGCAGTGGTGCGGGTTGTGGTCTGCTCGCCGTTACCGGCAGGATCGACGCGGGTCGCCGTGCGTTCTTGTTCGCTGACTTCTGGTGCGATCATGTCTGGGTCTCCCGGAGTCAACCCGATTGACGCACGCCGATGCGTTGGCGTCCCGGTCGACCTATCCAGACGTCAGCACCACTGTGCGCCATATTGGGTCTGGTGTCTGTCCGCTGGCGGACTGAGGTGCCTCGACCCACTTCCCAGATCTGGCCCGCCACCACCGCGGTCGGGTGGCGGCTCCCCGGCCCGTGGCCGGCTGGGCGCCTGGCAGGTATGCGGGCCCCGCTCACCGTGCGTCTGCCTAGCACGTGGGCCACGTTGACGGCTGCGATTCCCGCCCATGCGACCGCCAGCCCGATTAATGCTTGGTCTCCGGACGTAGTTCCGGCGATGGCTCCGGTGATGGGGTATTGCCAGCACTATCGACCCTAATGGAAGGACGACCCCAACCCCCCGGGAGTGGTCTGACACGACCGCCTTCCGGCCTTTGGCCAGCCGGGCGTCCACCCTGGCATCAATCTCCTTCTCCACCTTGGAGAGGAAGGAGTCGACAAGCACGGCAGTGTGTTCCGGACCGAGCTCCTCCCCAGCAGCCGCCGTCGCCACCAAGTCTTCCCGGGAGAGTGGCTCAAGGGGCGGGCCGGTCTCAGGCGTTCCCATCCAGCCTCCCTGGGTTTCCGTGGCATCCCCGACGTTGGGATTTTGTGTGCGCGCTGGTCAAATTCGTGTAGATAGGGCCAAGGTTGTCGCTCGAGGGGAGCTGGGAGAGCCCAGGACACACCCAAGGCCTGGGGCGCACCCTCGGTGGCTCCGGTCGCGCTTTCCTGTTTTGCTGCTTGACTCTTGCCATGCTTCATCTGCTGATGGACGACTTGACCGGTTGGAGTTCCTGGTACACCCTGTTTGAGGTCGGTACGTCACGACGTTCGGAGCCGGGCGTGAAGCGCCCTTGCGAGTACGAACACCCCGAGCGCTACCAGTACCCCTGACCCGGGAAAGTCCGCCAACCTCTCTGAGAGACCAAGGGGGACAGCCGTAGCAGCGCCGAACAGGAGCCCGGTGCCGACCCAGCCGGTGATCGCGGCAACAAGGCTCAGGCCCCCAGCAACTCGGCTGACGCGCACTAGGCTGATGCCAATCTGAAGGACCGCCGCATTCAAGAGGTAGATCCCGATCTTGGCGGCGGTGGCGTGCGCGTCCGGTGAGACGTTCTCCGGCGCCAAACCTACGATCGTCAGGCAGGCGCCGGCCATCGGGATAAGTGCGAGGCCGATCATGCCGTTTATCCATTCACGGCTCTGCCGCGGCCACGCAGGGAAGAGAAGGATGGCTCCGAGCGCCTGCAGCACCCCGACAACAACGAACGTCCAGTCGATGAGCGCATGGAGCGGAGAACAGATGCTGTTGTGATAACTGCCCAGGGCCAGAGGACCACACCTGGTGACGCCGAGGTCACTGATGAGATTGGTGATGGGGCTGTAGGGGGCCTTGGAGGCTGCTTCAGCGATCCCCTGATCGATGAAGAAGAGCAGACATAGGGCCCAGCAGATCGCGCCGACGACCACTCCTCGGCCAAGCGTGGCAGGAAATCGGACGTCCGTCCCCCTGGATGGGCCGGAGCCTACGTCAGCGACGCCAGCCACTGGCCCCAACAACGGCCATTTCGGTGGTGTTTGGCCCGTGGCTAGGTCTCAGGTGGTTCACCTCCAGGGCCCGCAAACTGCACCGGGTAGTCCAAGAGGAGCCCAACGGTGATCTCTCGGGTGCGCCAGCAACCGGACCGCTGATCCGTTGCTCGGCGCTTGAGACTCAGCGCGACCACGACATCGTGGATGTGGCGAGGCTGATGACGGAGCCGCCCGTCAAGCCGAGACGGTACCTGGGTCGACCGCGACACGATCATTAGCTCGCGACGGCATGGGGCAGATCATGGAATGACATCGGTGCCCCCTGCCCAAGCGGCCGGGGAGGCACCCCTCGCGCCTTGCCCCTGATCTGCCCGTGCCGTCGAGCTCAAGCCATACGAGCTCTGGGCTCGCTGGCCAAGGTGCCAGCGCTTCGATCATGGTGGACTCGCCCCGACGTGTCCCAACAGCCGTGATGAATATGAAACAGCGCATCCATGATGGCCATCGCTGCCGCCGTCCCCACCACCACAAGCACCGCCGACTTACTCGACATGTTCGTCCTCAGTCGCTAGGTCACCTTCGATTGCGGCCTCAATGTAGTCCCCACGAGCTGATGGCGCGACTTCGACCCCAGTCGCTGGGCCTTCGCGAGCGCTATAGGATCGGTCTGTGTCGAGCAACTCCGCAGTGCCGATGGACCCCGGCGCGCTGCCCAAGGCTGAGTTCGCCTTTCCCGGCCGCTTCCGCGACCAACTAGTCGCCGCCATCCTTGATGGGTCCAAGACCTCGACCACCGGCCTGGTCGAGGAGCACGAGCATGGCCGCGAGCCGTTGCCCACCGTCGGCGACCTCTCGGTGGTTGTCGACTCCGATGAGCGGCCCGTTGCCATCATCGAGACGACCAGCGTGCGGGTCGCACCCTTGGTACAGGTTGACGTGGCCCACGCGGTCGCCGAGGGCGAGGGGTTCACCACCATCTCCCAGTGGAGGAAGGCGCACGTGCGCTTTTGGCATAGTCCAAAGATGCGACGTGCGCTGGGCAACCCCGCCTTCACCGTGGACGACGCAACTCTGGTGGTACTGGAACGTTTCCGAGTCATCGCTGACCTTCGTGGCAAAAGCTGACCGTACTGCAACCCCTAGTCCAGCCTCGCTGCACCCGAGTTCCATCCGCTGCCATCGCTCGAGATCAGAAGACGGCGATTCAGTTAGGAGACCGGCTCAGGACAGCAGGCGATCGCGGGCAATCCCGGCGATGTTGGACTAGAGTGGCACGGTGCCGCAATCTCAGCAATTGGTCGCCACGATCGGGATCGCGGTCTGCTGGGTGGCGTTTGCTTCGGTCTGGGTGGTTGGCGCGATCTACAACGCGGCGAAAGGGCCGAGGCGCGCCAGGTGGAACATGATGCCCAGGTCTTTCGTCGGGATCATCGTCGCGTCGGTGGCTGTTTTGGTCGTGGTCGCCCATGTGGTCTCCGCTGCCGATTGGGACCACCTTCAGGTGGACTCCCTCTGGGTCACCGGTTTTGGACTGGCCATCCTCCTCCTGTCTACGGCCTTCACGCTTTGGGCTCGCGCCGCGTTAGGCACCATGTGGAGCATCGAAACGGTACTCAGAGAGAATCATCAACTCCGAACTGACGGGCCGTACGGCATCACCCGCAACCCCATCTACACGGGAGTGCTTGGCATGCTCCTGGGATCGGTGCTACTGGCCGGGGTTGGGTCCTGGATTCTCATCCTTCCGTTTGCGGTCGTGGTCTTCGGGGCCAAGATCCGTTCTGAGGAACGCCTGATGGCGGCGACGTTCCCGGATGACTACGCCCGATACCGTCAGCACGTCCCCCAAGTGGTGCCATGGTTCACGTGGAGGCTGGAGCCCAAGCACTAGAGGACATGAGTGGTCCTCCTGGCTCGACTGATCATGTTGGGCGCGCAAGCTGCGAAACCGCCTGGGTGGCGGCAGTACCGACAGTAACTAGCCGCGGTGTTTGGGATCCGGTGGCCACTTCGACAGGTCCGGCGTCAGACGGTGCGCAAGTTAGGCGACGGGTGGCGCGCCAGCGCCGCCATCACTCGGCTAAGAATCGAGGAATTCGAAGTCTGAATGATCGAGCGGGAACACCAGGCTGAGGAAGTGATGACACCTCAGCCGAAGTTGTGCGACCCATCAGCCGAAGCCCTTTGGCGACGTGTCACCCGAACTAGCACATGAAAACGGAGCCGACGCGGGGATTTGAACCCCGGACAAGCGGTTTACGAAACCGCTGCTCTACCACTGAGCTACGTCGGCCTGCGAGCTGGCGAGCTGCAACCTCTTGAGGGTAACGGCCCAGCCACTCGATCGGCCTACACGATTGGGTTCCACCGCGGAGGCATATCGCCGGGGAAGGCGACCCTCTCGATCGCCGCCCCTTGCGGCTCCCGATCAGGGTCAGCCCGCTTGAGCGCCTCTCACCGGCTCAACCTCGACCGGGGTCTTGCCGCCCTGCGCTTCTTCGGGCTCCTCCGGTCCCGGAAAAGAGCCCCCGCCCCGGCTGAGGACGAGGCCGTCACTCCCCGCATCTACCAGGATGGTGTCACCCTCGCCAAAATCACCCTGGAGGACGGCGGTGGCGATGCGGTCGCCAAGTTGGCGTTGCAGCACCCGTCGTAGCGGGCGGGCCCCGTAGACGGGATCGTAGCCCTGCTCTGCGAGCCAAGCCCTGGCAGCAGGCATAACCTGCAGCTGCAGTCGGCGGTGGGCGAGACGCTCCTCCAGCTGGCGCAACTGGAGCTCCACGATCCGCTCCAACTGGGCCTGGTCGAGTCGGTGGAAGAGGATGACGTCGTCGACCCGATTGAGGAACTCGGGGCGGAAATGCTGGCGCAGCTCGGCCAGCACCTCCGACTTGGCGGCCTCCTCCTGCTCATGGCTGGCATGGTCGGGAAGTGCCGCGATCACGGGGCTGCCCAGGTTGCTGGTCATGATCACGACGCAGTTCCGGAAGTCCACCGTGCGGCCCTTGCCATCGGTCAGGCGACCGTCGTCGAGTAGCTGCAGCAGGATGTTGAAGATGTCGGGATGGGCTTTCTCGATCTCGTCCAGCAAAAGCACCGCGTAGGGGCGCCGCCGCACCGCCTCGGTGAGCTGGCCACCCTCGTCGTAGCCGACGTAGCCGGGGGGAGCACCCACCAGGCGAGCCACCGAGTGCTTCTCCATGTACTCACTCATGTCCAGCCGGATCATGGCGTCCTCGCTGTCGAAGAGGAACTCAGCTAGGGCTCGGGCCACCTCGGTCTTGCCAACTCCGGTGGGCCCCAGGAAGATGAACGAACCCAAGGGACGACGGGGATCGTTGAGGCCTGCGCGAGCCAGACGTACTGAGCTGGCAACCGCCGCGATGGCTTCGTCTTGGCCGACAACCCGCTGGTGCAGGCGGTCCTCCATCTGCAGCAGCTTGTGCATCTCGCCCTCGAGCATGCGCTGCACCGGAATCCCGGTCCAGCGCGCCACCACCTCGGCGATGTCCTCCTCGCCAACCTCCTCCTGTAGCAAAGGGCTGCCGCCCTGGTCTTGGGTCAGCTGCTGTTGCTCCTGCTCCAGCCGCTTGCGCAGCTCGTTCAGCTTGCCGTAGCGAAGCTCGGCTGCCTTGGCGAAGTCGGCCAGCCGCTCGGCCCGCTCGGCTTCGAAGGCGGTGCGCTCAAGCTCCTGCTTGGTGGCGCGGATCTGACCGATGACAGCCTTCTCCCGCTCCCAGCGCTGGCGCAGCCCCACAGCGCTTTCCTGGAGCTCAGCCAGCTCGCGCTCCAGTGCCTGCAGTCGGTCCGCCGAGGCACGGTCGGTCTCCTTGCGCAGCGCCTCGCGCTCGATCTCCAGCTGGCGTACCTGCCGTTCCACCGCGTCCAGCTCCACCGGCATGGAATCGATCTCCATCCGAAGCCGAGACGCGGCCTCATCGACAAGGTCGATCGCCTTGTCCGGCAAGAAACGTCCCGATATGTATCGGCTGGAGAGAACCGCCGCCGCCACCAGAGCCGAATCCTTGATCCGCACTCCGTGATGGACCTCATAGCGCTCTTTAAGGCCTCTCAGAATGCTGATGGTGTCCTCCACCGACGGCTCACCCACCTGGACCGGTTGGAAGCGGCGCTCCAGGGCGGCGTCGCGCTCGATGTACCTGCGGTACTCGTCGAAGGTGGTGGCTCCGATCGCCCTCAGCTCGCCCCGAGCCAGCGCGGGCTTGAGCATATTGCCCGCGTCCATGGCGCCCTCGGCCGCTCCTGCCCCGATCAGGGTGTGGAGCTCGTCGATGAACATGATGATCCGGCCGTCGGAGCCGGTCACCTCCTTCAGAAGCGCCTTGAGCCGGTCCTCGAACTCTCCCCGGAACTTGGTGCCCGCGATCAGGGCGCCCAGGTCCAAGGCCACCACCTGCTTCTCCTTGAGGGTCTCAGGCACGTCGCCGCTGGAGATCCGTTGCGCCAGTCCCTCGACGATGGCAGTCTTGCCCACCCCGGGCTCCCCGATGAGGACGGGGTTGTTCTTGGTCCGGCGGGAGAGGACTTGCATGGTCCGGCGGATCTCTTCGTCGCGCCCGATCACCGGATCGAGCTTGCCCTCCCGGGCCTGCTGGGTGAGGTCGCGGGTATAGCGCTCCAGCACCTGGAACTTGCTCTCCGGATTAGGGTCGGTGACCTTTTGTCCCTGGCGGAGGGCCTCCAGGGCCGAGGTCAGGCGCTGTGGGGTGGCCCCCAACTGGGCCAGGATCCCCGCCGCCGGGCCGACTCTGCGACTGGCCAGCGCCACTAGCAAGTGCTCGGAGCTGCAGTACTCATCACCCAGCTTGCCCATGAACTCGAAGGCCTGGTTGAGGACATCCTCCAGCGCTCGGGAGAGCCGGGGACTGGCTCCCTGCTGCTTGGGCCGACTCTCGAGATCTGAGAGCAGACGGGCGCGAACCTGACCGGGGTCCACCTCCACCTGGCGCAGCAGCGGCGAGACCACGCCGTCGGTCTGGTCGACGAGCGCCAGGAGGAGATGCTCCGGCTCCACCTCCGGGTGCTGGAGCTCAGTTGCCAGTTCCTGGGACTGCTCTAGAGCCTCACGACTGCGCTGTGTCAGTCGGTCAAGCTGCACCCGCCACCCCCCGATCCATTTTTCCCATGCAGTGTTTTTACCCGCGCGTGGTAGCGGGGAAACAGTGAAGTCGAGCCTCAGCCGGCGAGGAAGGCCGTGATCAGGCGGGCAGTTGACTCGGGTTGGGTAGCGGGAAATAGGTGACCGGCGCCCGGCAAGATCTCCAGCTGGATGCCCGGGTAGTAGCTGAGTTGGCGGGCCGCGTCTGGGAGCGGGAGCTGGCCGTCCTCGCTGCCCCAGATCACGAGCGCGCGGCCCGAGAGGAGCCCGAGGGCGGGAGCCAGCTCCGACTCGGCCCGAAGACGCAGCAGCCGCAACATGCGGGCCACCAAGTTGAAGTCGGAACCGGACCCGAATCTGGTTCCCACCAGCTCTAAGTAGCGATCGTCGCCCCTGGCGGACTCACTTCCGGCGCTGCGCGCCAAGGCCAGCCTTCTCGAGAAAGCCAGCAGATCCATGGATCCCGGCACCAGGGCCAGGTTCCAGTGGAGTGGGATGCGACGACTGAGTCCGAAGGGGCTGAGCAGAACCAGCCGTCTCGGCCTCTCCGGGTGGCTGATGGCGAATCCTCCCACCGCCAGGCCGCCCAGCGAGTGGCCCACCAGGTCGAACTCACCGATGCCCAGCTGCTCGGTCACGGCAGAGATCACTTGGTTCCAAGCTCGACCCGGATGCCCCTTGAAGGCGACCGGATCGCTGAGCCCGCTGCCGGGAAGGTCGACCGCCACCACCCGGTGGCGGCGGGCCAGCTGGGCCAGCAGCTCGGGGAAGTCTCCTGCCGAGGCGCCCAGCCCCGGAACGAAGAGCAGCGTGCTCTCGCCCGTGCCCCCGACCAACAGGTGGACCCGCCCAGCCGGGGTGTGAACGTAGCGGTGGCTTGCGGCCAGCCCTGCCTGGTCGAGGCGTCGGTTCAGCGCCGACTCCATTTCCGCCATCGGCGGGTCGGAAACGGCGGCCCGCCTAGCCCAACCCACTAGGGCGGCGTATCCGCAGACCGTGAGCCCAAGCCCGATCGCGAGATCAAGCTTGGGTCGATTCACACTTCCTTGAACTCGGCGTCGACGACATCGCCGTCGCTGCCCGCGGCGGCATCCGGCGCTCCTGCGGCTGGGGGAATGTCCTCTCCCCCACCGTGCTCACCGTCGGAACCAGGTGTCGATGGGTTGGCCTGCTGGTAGATGGCCTCGCCCACCTTCTGGAGCGCATCGGAGAGCTCCTTCTGCCGGCTCTCTATGTCCTGGGAGTTCTGGGCGGCCACCGCCTCCTTCAGGGCGTCGGTCTTCTGGGTGATCTCCTCTCGGAGCTCGTCCGAGATCTTGTCGCCGTGCTCACGCAGCGTCTTCTCGGCGCTGTAGACCAGGGTGTCGGCCTGGTTGCGCCGGGAGATGTCCTCGGCTCGCTGGCGGTCCTCGTCGGCGTGGGCTTCCGCCTCCTTGACCATCCTCTCCACCTCCTCCTTCTGGAGCGTGGTGGACCCGGTGATGGTGACCTTCTGCTCGCGTCCGGTGCCCAGGTCCTTGGCGGTCACGTTGAGGATGCCGTTGGCGTCAATGTCGAAGGTCACCTCGACCTGGGGCACGCCGCGCGGGGCCGGGGGAATCCCGTCCAGCATGAAGCGCCCCAGCGTCCGGTTGTCCTTGGCCAGGGGTCGCTCGCCCTGGAGGACCACGATCTCCACCGAGGACTGGTTGTCGGCGGCGGTGGAGAAGACCTGGGTCTTGCTGCTGGGAATGGTGGTGTTGCGCTCGATCAGCCGAGTGTTGACCTCCCCCTCGGTCATGATGCCCAAGGACAGCGGGGTCACGTCCAGCAGGAGCACGTCCTTGACTTCACCCTTGAGCACGCCGGCCTGGATGGCGGCGCCTACGGCGACGACCTCGTCGGGGTTGACCCCCCGGTGGGGCTCCTTGCCGCTGAGCTTCTGAACCAACTCCTGGATCACCGGCATCCGGGTGGAGCCTCCAACCAGGATGACCTCGTCCAGGTCACCGGTCTTCATGCCAGCGTCCTTGAGAGCGTTCTCGAAGGGCGCCTTGCAGCGGTCGGTGAGATCAGCCGTCAACTGCTCGAATTTGGCCCGCGACAGCCGAGTGTCAAGGTGCTTGGGACCGTTCTGATCGGCGGTGACGAAGGGCAGGTTGATCTGGGTTTCCTGAAGCTGAGAGAGCTCGATCTTGGCCTTCTCGGCGGCCTCGGTCAGGCGCTGCAGGGCCTGACGATCCGTCTTCAGGTCGATGCCCTGCTCCTTCTTGAACTCCTCGGCCAGCCAGTCAACGATGCGACGGTCGTAGTCGTCTCCACCCAGGTGGGTGTCGCCGTTGGTCGACTTGACCTCGAATACCCCCTCGCCGACCTCGAGGATGGAGACGTCGAAGGTGCCTCCGCCGAGGTCGAAGACAAGGATCTTCTCGGACTCCTTGCGGTCCAGCCCGTACGCCAGAGATGCAGCGGTGGGCTCGTTGATGATCCGGAGCACGTTTAGCCCGGCGATCTGGCCGGCGTTCTTGGTGGCCTGCCGCTGGGCGTCGTTGAAATAGGCAGGCACAGTGATCACCGCGTCGGTGACCTTCTCCCCCAGGTAGGCCTCAGCGTCGACCTTGAGCTTCTGCAGGATCATGGCCGAGATCTGCTCGGGGGTGTACTTGGTGGCGGCGATGTCCACCTCAGCGCGACCATCCTTGCCGGCCACCACCTTGTAGGGGACGATTTTGCGCTCGCTCGCCACCTCGTTATAGAGGCGACCCATGAATCGCTTGATCGAGTAGACGGTGTTCTCGGGGTTGACAGCAGCCTGCCGCCGGGCCAACTGCCCGACCAGCCGCTCCCCACCTTTGGTAAAGGCCACCACCGACGGGGTCGTGCGACCGCCCTCAGCGTTGGGTATGACAACGGGCTCGCCGCCCTCCATGACGGCGACCACGGAGTTGGTCGTTCCCAGGTCGATTCCGACGGTCTTGGCCATTACGTCTCCGAACCTCCGTTGCACTGCAGCCTGATGCCACGTCGAGGCACCGCTAGAGCTACCCTACCGCAGCCGGGCGCCGGCCAAACCCGGCGCCATCTCCCGATTCCACCATAGATCTCTCGTGTCCGATGATTCCAGCGTGCACTGGACCAATCCGGGTCCCCGCCCACGCGCCTGGTGGCGCTTGCGAGCGATAGCCGTCGCCCTGGTAGTGGGTGTGATGGCGGCCTTGAGTTTGACCGCCACCCACGCGCCGGAGAGTGCCAACGGCCTAGGCATCCTGCCCAGCACCCAGACCCTGCTGGAGCAGAGCGGGGTCACCCTGCAGACGCCTACCCGACCGGCCGACATCAGCGCGGCTCGGGCCGAGTCCGCGGCCACGGCGGGCCGGTCCGGGGCCCTTGTCGACCAGGTGCTGCTGGCAGTCGCGGTTGGGTCGCCGGGCTCGGCTATCTCACCTCCAGGCAGGCTCTGCTGGGTGGTTTTCCTGAACCCCGCCGCCGCGGAGGAGATCAATCCTCCGGCCCCAGGAGCCATCCGCTTGGACACGGTCCTGGTGGACGCCCAAACCGGCGCAGTAATCGAAGGCTTCATCAACTTCGGCAGTTCCACTCCCAACTCCAAGGTCGGCAACGAGTAGCCTTTCCCCTCTTCGCATCTGACCGCGGTCTCCAGGCAGGCCGCCCCCGGTGCGACACAATCCCCAGGTGCTGCGCCTAGCGTTGAGGTCCGCCCGCAACCAGCGCGCGGGCGGGATGTCGTCACTCCCCAGCGCGATTGGGCTGGTGCTGGCGCTGGCCGCGGTTGTCTACCTGCCGGTGCCCGCCCTGTCGGTGACATTCGAGACGGCCCGGCCCGCCGCCGGCCCACTGCCCTGGCTTTCCGTCAGCCAGGGCCGGATCGTCGACAGCCAGGGCCGGACGGTCATCCTCCGCGGCTTCAACGACGACACCCTTCTCCAGATCGGAGGACAGGCAGCCGCTCCTCCCATGACTCCGGCAGACGCATCTCTGATGGAGTCGGAGGGCTTCGACGTGGTTCGGCTGCCGATCTCGTGGTCTCTGCTCGAGCCCCATCGGGGACAGTTCAGCCAGAGCTACCTGCGCCGGATCAGAGCCGTGGTCGCCCGCTGCGCCAGCCACCACCTTTACGTGGTACTGGACATGCACACCGAGGACTTCGGAGTCGGCTTCGGCGGCAGCGGCGCCCCCGCCTGGCTATCGATCCCAGGGGTGCCCGACCTGCACCTACCCTTCTTGACCGCGGCCTGGCAACGCCATCTCTCCCCCGCCGTGAACGCCGCGCTCGCCTACTTCTGGCTCTATCCCAACTGGCAGCGCCTCTACTGGCAGGCTTGGGCCAAGGTCGCGGCGGATTTTCGAGGCGACTCCGCGGTCGCTGGCTACGACCTCTACAACGAGCCCCATCCCTTCCCGGTCCCCCCGGCCATCTTTGAGACCCACATCCTCTGGCCCTTCTACGCCGCCGGCATCAGCGCCCTGGCCAAAGTTGATCCCAACCACCTCTTCATCGTCGAGGGAGACCTCTTCGCCGACCTGCCCACCGCCATCCGCCCGCTCGCGGCACCGAACCTCGTCTACTCCACTCATCTCTACAGCGGCAGCATCCTCGGGCCCCCGTTCAACGGCAACCTGCAACCGCTTGAGTCCGAGCTCGAGCAAGGGCTGGCCGAGGCGGGTCAGCTCCCCGCCGCGTACTGGTCAGGCGAGCTCGGCATCGACCACACCCGGCCCATCGCCGCCTCCTGGGCCCGCGCCGAGATCTCCCTCTCCAATCGATTCCTCACCGGCTGGGCCTGGTGGGAGTGGAATGATCCGGACAACTGGGGGGTCGAGCGCGGCAGCGGGCCAGTCGACCATGCTTGGCTCGACGTCCTCGCCCAGCCCTTCGTGCGCGCGGCACCCGGGAAACTGAGTCACCTCGACTATCAGGTGGCTTCCTCGACCCTTTCGGCCGATGTCCAGGCCGCGCCGGTGGGCAGCCGGATGCTGGTCTCCTGGCCTTCCTCGGTGGGCATGCCGACCATCCTTAGTCAATGTGCCCAGATGGCCGCACCCTACAGATCCACCACCGGTCTCCTGGACCTGAAGCTCTCAGCTCCCAGCTGCGCGATCGAGATCAGGGGATAGGGCTAGCCGCTGCCCAGGGGGTCTCCCACTTGCCACTGACGTGGCTACGGTGACCAGCGTCGAGAACCCGCAGGCCCAGCTCCGCGTCATCCGCCTCGGTTGGCAGCAGCGCTCCCCCACCAACCCGGACCGTGAATGCCGAAACCATCTCCCGGTAGGGATCCGCCGCGGGGGTGGGGACGCGTCGAGATGTGCCCCCAGGCGCCGGGCTAAGCCAGAGCGGGATCGCCTCCTCATGCCAGGCGGTGAAGGGTTTGGGGATGGTCAGGGAGGCCTCGGTTCCGATCAACTCCAGACGCTGGTGCTCGGCGGACTCGAAGCTGTAGGCGAGCTCAGCCGAGACAGCGCCTTGAGGGGTCTTGAACTCCAGCAGCATGGAGCCATCGCTGACAACACCATGCCTTAGCTGGGCTCGCGTCAGCACCCTGGTCGGCTCGCCTACCAGCCAACGGCTGGCATTGACCAGATAAGACCCGACGTCGTAGAGCGCGCCGCCTCCCAGGGCGGGGTCCCAGCGGATATCCGACTCTTGCCGCAAAGGAAAGGTGAAGGCTCCCTGGATGTGGCGCAGGCCGCCTAGGCTTCCCTGGCCGACGAGTTCCCGTATCACGTGCCAGCGTGGGTGATAGCGATACATGACCGCCTCCGCCAGCACCACGCCGTGGTCGGCAGCAGCCTCCCCCATCTCCCTAGCCTCCGCCGCGGTGAGGGCCATCGGCTTCTCGCAGAGGACGTGCTTGCCGGCAGCCACCGCCCGCAGGGTCCAGGGCCGGTGGAGCGAGTTGGGAAGCGGGATGTAGACCGCGTCCAGGTCGGCCTCCAGCAGCGCCTCATAGCTTGGGCAAAGCTGGGGGATGGCGAACTTGGCGGCTATCTCCCCGCCCCGCTCGAGGTCTCTGCTGGCCAGCGCCACCATCTGCCCACCGGCCGCGAGAATCGCGGGGATGACCGCCTTGTTGGCGATGTCAGCCGCGCCCAGCACCCCCCACCGGAGCGGCGCTGCGATCACACTCGCTGGTTGAGCGGCTGCCCCAGCTCGGCCGCACGCAGCGCGGCCTCCATCAGTGCGACGTTGCGACGCGCCGACTCCGGGGTCACCGCCAGCGGCTCCCCGGCCAGGAGATGGCCGGCCAAATTCCGGTAGAAGGCCTGGGGCGGCGCGGGCGGCAGCGAGAGCAGCTGGTCGTGGCTCTCCCCGGAGCCGCTGGGGGTGAGGATGTGGAGCTCGCAGGGTAGATCGGTTACCGAAAGCAGCTCCTCCACCAGCTGCCCACTCGGCCCGCGGCTGGTCAGCCTGCCCTCGCGCCAATGGCCTACCGCAGCCCCCCGCGTGCCCAGCACATACCACTTGGGCTTGCGAGCGGCGGCGATGTCGGAGTGGATAAAGGTAGCCTCGGCCCCATTGGCAAAGGTCATCCGGACCTCGAAGTGGTCGTCGTTGGTGACGTCCTGCCAGACCAGCTTCTGGTTGCGGGCCGCGATCTGAACCACCGGTCCCGGGATCAGCTGCAGGATCCAGTCCAGGTAGTGAGCCCCCCAGTCGAAGATCACCCCGCCGCTGACCGGCGAATGCGAGTGCCAGTAGTGGCAGGGATGGTCGTAGCCGCCGACGAAGGCTTCCAGGTGAAAGATCGAGCCCAGGTCACCCCGCTCAATTGCCGCCCTCAGCGCCAGGAAGTCAGGGTCCCAGCGGCGGTTCTGGTAGACGGTGAGGGTCCTGTCGGTCTCCTTGGCCAAGTCCACCAGCCGGTCCGCGTCGGCGAGGGTGAGGCAGAAGGGCTTCTCCAGCACCACGTGCTTGCCGGCTTGAAGCGCCTGCTCGGCCAGAGCGGCGTGGGTGTTGGGGGGAGTGGAGATGATCACGACCTCGACACCGGGCGTCTTCACCAGGTCAGCCAGGCTGGAGGCGACGGCCACGTCTGGGACCAGCTGACTGGCCGCCTCGACCCGGGTGGGGTTGGGGTCGGCCACCGCCCGCAGGCTCAGCCCCGCCACAGCCGCAATGGAGGCGACGTGGTCGCCGCCGATGGCGCCGAAGCCGAGCATGCCCAGGCCCACATAGTCTCGCTCCACCTCGCCGGCCAGGTAGCGCAGCCCCCGGTAGAGAAGCTCCTGAACTTCGGGCTCGCGGAAGGTCGACGCCGCCTCCCCCATCCCCCAGTAGAAGACACGGCCCGCGCCCGGCTCCCTGACGTAGGCGACTGGAAGTCGTTTGGCCTGCCAGGTGGTGTCGAGCAAGACCCGGCAATCGGGCGGCGCCTGAGGCTGGGTGTAGCAGGAGTCGTGCAGCGTCAGTGAGCCGGCCAGACGGCGGGTGATGTCGTGGCCGCCATCGCTGACCTGGCTCACGATCTCGCTGCTGGGCAGCCGACCCTCCGGGCCGCCCCCGACCAGGTCTAGGTACTGGCGGGCCGAGGCCCAGGTGGCGTTGGTGCAATGCAGACCCAGGAAGCCCCCGCCCCGACGCACGAAATTGCAGAGGCCGGTCTCGGCCGCCGGGAAGAGCTCGCCCTGAGGAGGATGGGCCACGATCACGTCATAGCCCTCGGGTTGGCTAAGCGCGGAGACGTCGGCTGTCACCTGGGCGGTGATGGTCCCAGTCCGGCCCATGTATTCCAGCCACGGAGCCAGGTCCTCCGCCTGCCGGCCCCCCGCTACCACCAAGGTGCGAATCACGCGGACTTCTCTGCTCCCGGATTCCATCGGCCCGGTCCCCCCGGACTACCGACCTGGCGCTCACTGTACCCTACCCAAGAAGCGATGGCAGTGCCGCCCGAGACGATCGATGATCTACGAAAAGCGGTCGGCTCGACCCTGGGGCCGAGCGAATGGGTGGAGCTCGACCAGGCCAAGGTCGACGCCTTCGCCGAGGTCACCGGCGACCACCAGTGGATCCATGTCGACCCCGAGAGGGCGGCCCAAAGCGAGTTCCACAACACCATCGCCCACGGGTACCTCACGCTCTCCCTGACTCCGATGCTGCTGGACCAGATCAACCACGTTCGCCGTCACGCCACCAGCATCAATTACGGACTCAACCGACTGCGCTTCCTCGCGCCGGTGACAGCCGGAAGCCGGGTCAGGCTGCGAGCCAAGGTGCTTGAGGTGCGTGAGCGCCCCCCTTCGGGCTTCCTGGTCACCTACGAGATCAGTTACGAACTGGAGGGCTCCGAGCGTCCCGCGCTGGTGGCGGAGACCCTCAGCCTCCTGCAGCCTCCCGTCTGAGAAGCGTCCCCTGGCGCCGGCCCACGTGGATGGCCACCACCCCAGCAGTCATCCGGTAGTGGTGAACCGGGCTGAAGCCAGCCTGCTTGAGCCAGGAGGCGACTAGCTCCGGCGACGCAAAGGCGGCGATCGACTCGGTGAGATAGCGATAGGCGCTGTCCCGGCCCATGACCGCCCTCGCGACCACCGGGATCAGCCGCCGGCTGTACCAGTGGTAGGCGGGCCGCAGCAGCGGGTGGACCTGGCTGAACTCGAGAATCACAGCCCGGCCTCCCGGGCGCAGGACCCGGGCCAGCTCGTCCAGCGCCTTCTGCCGGTCGCCTATGTTGCGCAGCCCGAACGCCATGGTGGTGGCGTCGAAGGACTGATCGGGGAAGGGCAGGGCGCAGGCGTCCGCCGCCACGAACCTGACCTCGGGAACCCTGGCCCTGGCCACCTCCAACATGGCCTCGGTCAAGTCGATCCCCACCACCTGGCCGCTCCCGCCGACCCGACGGCGCAGGAGGGCTGCCAGGGCTCCCGTACCGGTGCAGACGTCCAGCACCGCGTCCCCCGGTTGGGCCCTGGTGAGCTGGGCGGCCCGGCGGCGCCAGCGCCGGTCCTGGCCCTGGCTGAGCACAGAGTTGAGCAGGTCGTAGCGCTGCGCCAGGCTGGCGAACATCCCCTTCACCGCATCCGGTTCCGGGCTCTCGACGGTCGGCAGGGCGACCCGGGAGAACCCGTCCTGGCTCACGCCGACGCCGCAACCGCTTCGGTCACCGGGTGGCCCGCCTGGCGGTAACTGCTGCAGGCGCAGCCCATGGCGTCGGGAAGGGCGATCAGAGCATCCAACGCCACCCTGCCCAGCTCTTCCGCCCCCTCGCGCACGATCGCGCGGAGCAGATCGAAATCCCACTCCGGACGCACCCCCTCGGCGTAGTTGAGAACCATCTCCACCGACCCGAAGCAGGCTCCGATCTCGCGGGCCAGATAAACCTCGGGCGTGAGGGTCTGGCTGATGATGTCACCGCCCATTCGTGCCAGCGCCGCCACCTCGGCAGCCGTTTCCATCCGCGGTCCCTCGACCGTGACGTGAACGGCCCGGTTGAAGGCCCTGGTCGCCTTATCGGCGGCGAACTGTCGGGCTCGCTGCCAGAGCGCCTCCCTGATCTCCGGGCAGAAGGGGTCACGCATGACCAGAATCACGCCGGGCACAAGCTGGCCCCCCCGTTGCTGGGTGAAGTCGATGAAGTCATGGGGCACCACCAGGTCTCTCGGGTGGAAGTGCTGGGTGATGCTGGCCGAGCCCGACTCGGCGACCACCCGCACCACCCCAGCCCGCTCGAATACCCAGAAGAGGGCCAGCGCCGTCTGGGCCCGCTCCTGGCTGGAACGCCCAGCCAGCCCCGCGCCAAGGCCGGCGTGGGGTCGGGAGAAGAGCACCGTCCTCTCCCCGCCAGCCTCGCGTGCGACCTCGAAGTGCGTGATCGGAGGGCTGCTCCCGAATGGAGTCTCGAAGACGGTGTCACGGGCAAGCAATTTGACCGAGGACTCTTGCTCGGGAGAACCCTGGGTACCAGTCCCCGAACCGCCCAGGAGTGCGAACTCCGCCTTGGGGATGCCGGACTGCCGACTTGCCCTGACCATCGCCCGAGTATATGAGCGGATCTGAAGCTCGCCTCGACCACTCTGCCGCCGCCGCCTTCGGCCCGTCGCTACCTGGGGCTGTGGAGGTCAGCCCAACTGGCTACGTGTGACGGGCAACTCCCCTCTGGTCATGGCTGCGACTCCCGCGCCGGAAGCCCTACCAGTCCCTCGGGCTCGGTCTGCCGACGCGGACATGCTTTCTTGCCTCGCGCTCGGGGCCGCCGGCAGAAGGAAGCAGATTCTTGTACCCCTGCTGGGCACGGGATCGACCCATATCCGGCCACCCTGAGCTTCAACCAGCCCCTTGGCGATGGCCAAGCCCAGCCCCGACCCACCGTTGGCGGTGGAACGCGCTGGGTCCGCCCGCCAGAAGGGCTCAAATGCCCGGGCCTGATCCTGGGCGGGGATCCCGCAACCCGTGTCGCTGACGGCCACCAGGATGGCTCCCTGCTGCTCGGTGGCCGACACTCGGATCTCTCCCCCAGCGGGAGTGTGCTGCACCGCATTGGTGATGAGGTTGGAGACGACCCTCTCAACCTTCTCCGGGACACAGAAGGCCATCAGAGCGGCGTCGAAGTTGTCGGTCTGGAGGCTGATCCCGGCGCTCCGCGCCTCCGCGTCGAACCAACCGGCGCAGGTCTCAATCAGGGGGGCCAAATCGACCTCCTTGGTTTCTGCCGGAGTAGACCCGCGATCGATCCGGGCCATCTCGAAGAGTTCGCTGATCCTTCTCTCCAGCAGCCGCACCTGGTCTTGGAGGGGCGACAGGTATTCAGCCGTGGTCGCCAGTCCGTCCTCCAGCGCCTCCAGCATGGCTCGGATCGAGGTGACAGGAGCTCGGAGATCGTGACTGGCCCAAGTCACCAGTTCACGCCGGGCGTCGAAAAGATCCTCCAGGTTCTGGGCCATGACGTTGAAGGAAGTGGCGAGTTCGGCCAGCTCCGCGGGTCCCCCTCGAGGAGCCCGCGCCGCCAGCACTCCCGCCGCCAGGTCAGAAGAGGCTGCCCGAAGTCGCTGCAACCGGCCCATGATCCGTCGCTCGACCAGCGTGGCCCCGGCCAGGGCAGCCACCGCCGAGGCGGATGACACCACCAAGATCGCTCGAGCTGGCCCGCCGTGGAACATGGCTAGACCAGACACGGATACCGCCGCCAGAGGCAGGCCCACCGCCAGCATGGCCAGCCCCACCAGCTGGAGCCTCACCGTCGGCAGTAGCTGCAGTGCCAGCGCCCCCAGCACCCCCGCAACCAGGGTGGCGGCACCAACCGCCAAGAAGAGCCCGATCACGGCACGAACCTGTAGCCCACTCCCCAGACCGTCTGGATGAGAGCCGGACTCGAGGGGTCGGCCTCGATCTTCTCGCGCAGCCGGCGCACGTGAACCGTGACCGTGCTGGCGGCGGTCTCCACACTGCGCTGGTGACCCCAGACTCTCGTCAGCAGCTGGTCCCTCGAGAAGACCACTCGAGGGTTGCCGGCCAGGAAACGGAGCAGATCGAACTCCAGGGCAGTGAGCTCGACCTGGGCGCCTCCGAGGGTCACCTCGCGTGCCTCTGGGTCAATCATCAAGGCGCCGGCCTCGATGGGCAGGCTTCGCGCCGGTGGGGCTGACGATCGACGCAGCACGGCCTTGACACGGGCAGCCAGCTCACGAGGAGAAAAGGGCTTGGTGACGTAGTCATCAGCTCCGAGTTCCAAGCCGACGATGCGATCGGCCTCCTCAGTGCGGGCGGTAAGCAGGATCACGGCTGCCTGGCCACGGTCGCGGATCCACCGGCACAGATCCAAACCGTTGACGCCGGGGATCATGACGTCAAGGACGACCAAGTCGGGACGGGCCCGCTCTAGCAACTGCCTCGCCTGGTCACCGGTGCCCGCCTGCACTACCTTGACCCCGTCCCGCTCCAGATAGCGGCTCACCACGTCCCGGACCACCGTGTCGTCGTCGACGACCAGCACAGTCGGCATCTTCAGATCGTATCCCCCACCACCCGAAGGTGCCTCCCCATAGCTGCCGCTGCCGTGCATGAAGCGCTTGAGAGCCCCAGCGGCGATCGGTTGCCCCCCCCGCTACCCTCGCCCACCGGTGGCATGTCTGCTCTCCACTCCGCCTGAGAAGCACCCGCGGTGCCATGTCTGCCAGTCTCGGGTCGGGAACTCACGCAGCCCTTGTCGAATGCTTACGAAATGATTGCGCCCCTAAGTCCAACTGTGATTCGGGAGCCGACAAGCTAGAAGTGCTCGGCTCGATCCCCCAGATCCGAGCAGGTCCTCAACCGGTGTCACCGAAAGGTAAGCCCAGGGTCCGATTTACGTAAGGCCCCCGGGCTAGCGTCGGTGTCGGGACTCCACATCAGCCAACCCTGGGTTGGTCCCGGAGAGTCTCCACCCCCCCGAAGCTCCGGCCCCCGCGGGGGGACCTAACTGTGCCGGAAGGAGGAACCCAGATGAGGAATCGCCTGCGACTAGGTACGGCAGTCGCCTTTCTGGCCGGCTGTGCAGCCCTGCTGAACTTACCGGTCAGTGCGGCAAGCCCAGGGCAACCCAGCTGGTGGGGCGGTCCACAGTTGGTCTTCGCCCAGACCAACGCGGCCAGTGGTAACCAGGTCATCGTCTACCGGCACAGCCCCGAGGGCCTGACCCTCGTCGGCCGCTACGCGACGGGTGGGTTGGGTGCAACCGCCAGCGGTGCGGTGGTGGATTCCCTTGCGTCTCAGGGCTCACTGGTTTTCGATCCTGCCCATCAGGTCTTGATCAGCGTCAACGCCGGCAGTGACTCGATCTCTGTTTTCCGAGTTGGAAACGGCGGGATCGCATTGAATCAGGTTCTCCCCTCCGAAGGTGCGTTCCCTGACAGTGTCGCCGTCAGCGGGCAGCTGGTCTATGTCCTTAACGGCGGCGGCGCCGGCGTGCTCCAGGGATATCGTTTCGCCGGCGATTGGCTGAGTCCCATCCCCGGCTCGGCACGGTCCTTGGGATTGGCCAACGCCGATCACCCCAATTACCTGGAGTCGCCCGGGCAGGTGGGATTCACCCCAAGTGGCAGGCAGCTGGTGGTCACCACCAAGGCTAGCGGCAGCGACATCGATGTCTTCGCGGTGACATGGAATGGCCAGCTCGGGGCTGCGACCACTAACGCCAGCGCGCAACCGGTGCCGTTTGGGTTCACCTTCGACAGCTTCGGGCGACTGGTCGTGACCGAGGCCGGTTCCAGCAGCATCACCACCTACGACGTGACCCCGAGTGGTGGACTACTCGCGGTCGCAACGCTTGGGGACGGGCAGGCAGCTCTTTGCTGGATCGTCCGGGCTGATGGCTTTTACTACGGCGCCAACGCCGGCAGCAACACCCTCAGCGGTTACAGCGTTGGCTTCAACGGCAGCTTGGCCCTCCTGGGCTCCGACGGTGGTGTGGTCGCTAACACCGATGCCGGTCCCATCGACATGGCGGTTAGCTCCGACGGCGCGCTTTACGCCGAGGCAGGGGCAGCCGGAGCTATCGATGAGTTCCAGATCCAATGGAACGGGTCGCTCAGGGAAATCGGATCTGTAACCGGACTCGGAGCGGGGATCGAAGGAATCGCAGTGAGTTAGGTCCTGGCCGCTACCCGGCTGGCGCGTCGTCCCGCGATGGCGACGTGCCAGCCCCACCGGGGCTCCCGGTACGAGAGGCCCGGGCCGGTCCCAGAGATTGGGACCGAGTCGAGGCGAGACCGAATTCCGCTATCACCGGGAAATGATCGCTGGCCCGCCGGGCCAGCTTCCCCAGGTCGCCCGACCCCCCCACAACCTCGCAGCGGACCAGCCGCCGGTCAAGTCCCCTGGTGACGAAAACGTAGTCGATGCGAGCCGCTGGTTGATAGGTGGGACAAGTGAAGGCGCTGGCTCGGGGGTGGAGAGCCCGCAGGCAATCGATGTATCCCGCCCTGAGCATGCTCCGAACCGCGGCCCGCGGCAACAGCGCCCCCAGGACCGCGTCGGTGGTATCGCCCCGAGGCAGCACCTCCAAAAGGGGATGGACCAGCCAGGGCAGCCGGGGCAATCCGCTCCTCACCGCCTCAGGCAACTCCTCCACGATGGCATCGGCTGTCTCCGGGTCCTGCCACCAGCGGAGGCGCGACAGGCCGGGGGGAATAGGCCCGATGGCTCCCGCCCCCTGGAGAACTCCGGTTCGGCGCCAGAGGTTGATCTGGGCAAAGAAGTCGGTGGCCTGGATCCTGTCACCCGGAGCCACCGAGTTGAAGTCGCCGGCCACCAGGTGGGGAACCTCGGGGTGCTGAGCGGCGTGGGCCTGGACCGCCGCCAGCTCGCGGACCCGGTCTGGCTCTGCCCGCCCGCGGCGCTGGAACGCCGCAGTCAGGTGAACAGTGTGCAGACAGAGCTGTTTGATCTGGCTGCCGGGAGGTGTCTCCAGCCAGACCTCCAGTGAATTGCGCAGGAACACCGTGGGATCGCGATGGTTGACCCAGCGCGCGACCGGCAGGCGCGAGAGCACCGCCTGGTGCCGAGGCGTCGCCTGTTGCGCCGGGGTTGGCGCGATGCCATAGATCAGCTGGTACCCGAGCTGGTCCGCGGCCCGGGCGACCGCGGCTCGGTCATCTGCCTCCTGGAGCGCGACCACGTCGGCATCGACCGAGCGCAGCAGCTCGGTGATTTCGGGCCAGCGCCCCCCGCCCCCCAAAAGAATGTTGTAGGTGGCGAAACTCACCGTCGGGGAGCTCGCCGGCTGGGACGAAGGCCTCTGCCCGACCGGCGTCGAACCCATTGGCCAGATTCTAGACTCGGCGCCCACTCTCGAACGGCTTCAGAATCAGGGGCGCGATGTTCGCATTCATCTGCCAGACCTGCGGCGTGCAGGTGGCTCCCGCCAGCGATCCGCCAGAACGCTGCCCGATCTGTGCCGACGAGCGCCAGTATGTCGGCCGCGCAGGCCAGCACTGGACCACCCTGGCAGAGATGCAAGACAAGTTTCGATCCGAGTTCCTCGAGCTCGAACCCGGCCTCTGGCAGGTCACTACCGAGCCGTCCTTCGGGATCGGACAGCGGGCACTCCTGCTGGCCACTCCTCAGGGCAACCTCTTATGGGACTGTCTTAGCTTTATCGACTCCGCCACCCAGGTCGAGATCAAAGACCGGGGAGGGTTGGCGGCGATCGCGATCAGTCACCCTCACTTCTACGGGAGCTGCGTCGAATGGAGCCAGGCCTTCGGCGGCGTTCCCATCTACCTCAGCGCCCGAGATCGGGAATACCTGCCGCGTCCCAGCTCAACCGTGGTCCACTTCGAAGGCGACGAGATTGAGCCGCTCGAAGGTTTCCGAGTTCTGCGCCTGGGAGGACACTTTCACGGCTCGACCGTGCTGCACTGGGCTGCCGGCGCCTCCGGCAGGGGAGCGCTGCTGACCGGAGACACCATCGCCGTCGCCGCCGACCGCCGCTGGGCCGCGTTCCTCTACAGCTATCCCAACCGCATCCCCTTGCCGGCGGAGGACGTGGCCGCCATCGGCAGGCGGATAAGGGAGGTCCGTTTCGACCGTGTTTACGGAGCCTGGCCAGGCGACGAGATCAGTGCCGACGCCAAGGTCAGGGTGCTGCGCTCGGTCGAGCGATATCTCGGCATGCTCGATGGAACCTGGACACGTGGCTGAAGGCGCGCCTCCCAAGGTCCGACTCCCAGAGCGCGTGACCGCGGTACCAGCTCGAGCCGGTGCCTGGATCGTGGCCACAGTGCGCCGCCACCCCTGGCCCAGCGCCGTGGCCGGAAGCAGCCTGATCCTCGGTCTGGCGGCGAGCTTGGCCTCCTTTGACTTGCAGAGCCAGTTCACCACCTCATATCAAGCCGGCCACCGGCTCAGCGGCTGGCAGAACTTTCTTCGGGTGGGCGCCCCCTGGCAGGCCCTGATTCCGGTCGTGCTGGCCGCCTTGCTGGCCGCCTGGGGCACCCTGCGCCTGAGCGGCTCGCAACCGGAGCCCCCCAGCCGCCTCAGCAGAGCGGCCGGCAGCGCCAGGCAACTGCGGGAGGCGCTGCGGTCCGAGCGCCGGGCGGTTAGCGTCGCCTTCTTGGTAATCTCCGGTCTGGTCGGGATGGTGCTGATCCGAGTCATCGTCTATGCCGTGCTGGCACTCTCCGGCAGCCGGCTGGCCGGGACGACCCTGGGTGGAGTCGCCGTGGAGCTCGGCTTCTGGGTAGCCGCCTGGGCGGCGTTCTGGAACTGGAACCGAAGCTACCGGTCCCGCCTTCAGGGCTGGGGGGTCCTTGACGGCTGACCGCCTCGGGCTTCTCTCCCGGCGCAACTGCCCGCTCTGCGAGTCGGCCCGGTCACTCCTGATCGAGCTGGCCGGCTCCCGCCAGCTGGCTGTGTCGGAGTACGACATCGACGAGGATCCTCGGCTGCAGCGCCAGTTCACCGATCGAGTCCCGGTGATCCTCTATCGGGGGCGGGTGCTGGCGGAGGGCAGGGTCGAGCCCAACCAGCTCAGAGCGGCTCTGGATGGGATCGGCGACAGCGAACCGGCGGCGGCTGACGATTCGGTAACGGAGCCGGATCCGAGGCGGGATCGAGGCTAGACTTCGGCCCATGGCCGACCTGCGCGCCGAGCCCGGGGCGGCATCGCCTGAACTGTCGGTCGTCCTGCCGACGCGCAACGAGGCCGGTAACATCGAGCCCCTGCTGGCGAGGCTGACAGCCGCCCTCGACGGCGTCGAATTCGAGCTGGTCTTCATCGACGACAGCGACGACCAGACCGCCCAGCTGCTGGCCAGCCAGTCCAGCCGCGACCGGCGCATCCGGGTGATCCACCGCCAAGCCGAGGCCCGGACCGGTGGACTCAGCACGGCGGTGGTCCTAGGCCTGAGAGAGGCCCGGGGGCGGGTGGTTTGTGTCATGGACGCGGACCTGCAGCATCCCCCCGAGACCATCCCGGCCATGCTCGACGCCGAGCGGGCCGGGGCCGATCTGGTAGTCGCCAGTCGCTACCTGCCGGGTGGCAGCCGGGAGGGATTGGCCGGCGGCTTCCGGCACTTCGTCTCGCGAGCGGCCAGCGTCTTGGTGCGGACGGTTTTCGTCGAGGCCCGGACCAGCACGGATCCCCTGGCTGGGTTCTTCCTCAGCCGTTCCTCGCTCCTGCGCGGGCTCGAGTTCCGCCCGGTTGGCTTCAAGATCCTGCTCGAGCTCCTGGTCTGCTCTCCCCACCCGGTGGTGGTGGACGTGCCCCTCCAGTTCCAGGCCCGGGCGACCGGCGAGAGCAAGGCGAGCACCGCCCAGGGGCTGCTCTTCCTCCGCCACGTCTGGTCACTGGTTTGGGATGTCCCGGGAAGTGCCCGGATCTGGAAGTTCGCGGCAGTGGGGATCAGCGGCCTGGGCCTTTTCCTGGTCCTGATCGAGCTGGGCGGAGTGGTCCTGGGCTGGCCGGCTCTGGCGGCTTGGGCGGTTGCCTTCGTCATCTCCGGGCTCTGGAACTTCGGCTGGAACCTGAGACTCACATTCGCGGATCTCCGCCGCGAGCGCTATCCCCTGATGCGACGCTACGTCTCATCTGCCCTGACCGCAGGCGGGGCTCAGCTGGTCGTCTTCCTGGGACTGGTGGGCACCTCCCTGCCGCTAGTGCTGGACGGTCTGCTGGCAGCGGTGTTGGGGATGGCCGTCAACGCCACCCTCAACTGGCAACTGGCCCGCCGGCACCGTCGCCCCTCACTGCAGCCGATCGGCGTCGATCACTTCCTGGCCCAGCTGGGCCGGGCCGGTCGTGCCCAGCTGACCGTGATGCTCGACCCCAAGGGTCAGGAGGTCGCGGCCGCCGGCGAGCCCGCTGCCGGTGCTGGTCAGCTCTTCACATCCCTGGCCGAGCGCGCCCGGGAAGGTGGGGTTCCCGTGCTCTGGGTCGAGCCCCCCTCGAGCCGACCCCAAGCCAGGACCAATGTCGAGCTGGAGTCGGCGATGGCGCTGCCCCTAGACCTGCCCGGCTTCGCCGGCTTCACCGTGGCGCTGCACAAGCGGACTCGCTCGGCCTTCAGTTCTGCGGATCTGGAGGCGACCATGCGCCAGTTGGAGCGTTTGCGCCCCCGGCTGGGACTGGGCCCTGCCGACCCCGGCGGCAGGCCAGTGGCGGTGGCCTCGGTCTCGGCCCAAGCCCAGGTCAGTGGTAGTCGTGAGCCGACGGGGCGGGGAACAACGAGTCGGTCGGGCTAGGGTCAGCCGCCTGGGGCACCGGCCGGGGTAGTGGCAGCAATTTCTCGACCAGGAGGCTGAGGGCCCCGTCCGCCACCTGCAACACCCCCTCGGCGCAGATCACCGGCTCATGGTTGGCCCAGGACCGGTGGGCCCGGTAGACCTGGGGGCGGAGAACCAGGTCCAGGTGCGCCGTCTCGTCAACCACGGTGAAGAAGCGCATGCCGTGGGCGGAGTAGGGCGCTTGGCGGGTTATCACCAGCCCGGCGGCCCGCACCCTTCTGCCATTGCCCGCCTCTCTCACCTCAGCCAGAGGAATCGCCCCCAGTTCGGCCAGCTGCGGCCGCAGGAAGGAGACCAGGTGCTCTCCGGTGGTCAGACCCATGATTCGGTAGTCGGCCGCGGCCCGCTCCCTCGCGGTCAGATCCGCCAGCCGCGGTGGTTCCGCCGGCAGCGCCAGCAACTGCTGCTGCCTGGCACTCACCGGTTCAGCCTGTCCGGGGATGAGGGTGGATCGCGGTCCGCGGCTCCCCGCCAGCTCCTCCTCTACCGTCTTGAGCCGCCAGAGCAGTTTGCGGCGGGACTCACCAAAGCTGTCCAGGGCACCCACCATCACCAGGGAGTCCAGCGCCGGTCGGGAGAGTTCGGTACGGCGCCAGAAGTCCTCCGGTGATCGGTACGGGCCCAGCTCACGTTCTCGATCCAGCTCTTCACCCAGGTTCCCGCCCAGCTCTCTGACGTAGTTGAAGCCGAGTCGGACGCCGAATTGGCGGGGAGTCCTGGATCCCTCCTCCAGATGACAGCGGCTCCGGCTGAGGTTGACGTCCACGGAGAGCACCTTGACTCCGCGCCGCTTGGCGTCCTCGACCAGCACCGACGGGTGATAGAAACCCATGGGCTGGTGGTTGAGCAGCCCCACCAGATAGGCGGCGGGATGGTAGAGCCGCAGCCAGGCGGTCTCGTAGGCGGTGCGGGCGAAGGCGGCGGCATGGCTGCGGCAGAAACCGAACTCAGCGAAGCCCCTCACTGCTTCGAACAGCTCGGCCGCCACCTCCCTCGACACCTGGTGGCGAGAGCAGCCGTCCAGAAATCCCTGCTCCAGGGAGCCCATCTCCACCCGGGAGCGATGGCGGTTCATGGCCCGGCGGAAGCGATCGGCCTCCCCGGCGCTGAATCCCGCCAGCTGCATGGCGATCTCCAGGATCTGCTCCTGGAAGAGGATCACCCCCAGGGTGTCGTGGAGGATCGGTTCCAGCAGCGGATGGAGGTAGCTCACCTCTTCACGACCCTGGCGGCGGCGCATGTAGGGGTGGACCGCCTTGCCCTGGATGGGGCCGGGCCGGATGATCGCCACCTCGACCACCAGGTCGTTGAACTCCTTGGGGTTGGTGCGGGGCAGGGTCTGCTGCTGGGCCCGCGACTCGATCTGAAAGACCCCGATGGTGTCAGCCCTGGCGCACATGGCATAGACCTCTGGGTCGGCTAGGTCCAGTGCCTCCAGGTCGGGGCGCTCACCGGTGGCCTGCTCCAGCTCGTCAAGGGTCTCGGCCACCACCGAGAGGGTGCGCAGCCCAAGCAGGTCGATCTTGATCAGGCCCAGGTCCTCGACGTCGTCCTTGTCGAACTGGACCACCACCCGGCCGGGCATGGTGGCTCGCTCCAAGGGGGCGATATCCCAGAGCGGCTCTCCGGTGACCAGCATGCCGCCGACATGGATGGAGAGATGGCGCGGCACTCCCACCACCGCCTCCACCATGCTGGCGAACTGGCGCCAGGACGGTGAGACCAGGACCTGTTCCGGGAGTTCGCCAGCCGACTCCAGCAGCTGGGCGACCATGGCCTGCTCGCCCTTCCCGTACCAGCGGTCCACCGAGCGGCTGAGCTTGTCCACCACCGGCTGGGGCAGCCCGAAGGCGGCCCCTACCTGGCGGACCGCCATCCGGAGCTGGAAGGTGATGACGGTGCACACCATCCCGGTGCGATCCTGGCCGTAGGTGTCGTAGACGTGGCGGAGCAACTGCTCCCGGTGGGCAGTCGAGATGTCGATGTCGATGTCGGGAGTGCCCTGCATCTCCTCGTGGAGAAAGCGCTCAAAGAGCAGGCGGTGAGCAATGGGGTCGACCCGGGTTATGCCCAGCAGGTAGGCCACCAGGCTGTCGGCGGCGGAACCCCGGCCCTGGGCCGGTATCCCCTCGCGGGAGGCGAAGTCCATCAGCTCCCAGACGATGAGAAAGAACTCGGCCAGTTTGCACTTGGCGATGACCCGGAGCTCATGGACCAGCCGGGCCTCAACTTCAGCGCTGGGAGTCGGGTATCTGCTCGGCAGCCCTCGGCGGCAGAGCTGCTCCAAGTACTGATCGGGGCTCAGTCCCGAAGGCGCCCTGAAGCCGGGGAAGCGGCTGTGGCGGAAGTCGAGCTTGAGCTCGGCTCGGGCAGCCAGATCGGCGGTGGCCTGGAAGGCAGCCGGATATGGGAGCAGCTCCCTCAGCTGGTCCCCATCTCGCATCTGGTACTGGTGGTTGGGCAGTAGCAGCCCTCGCTCGGCTGCCTCATCCAGGGTGGAGTTGTGGCGAATGGCGGTGAGCACGTCCAAGAGGGACGCCTCGGGAGCTGTGGCATAACGGGGAGCGCCTGAAACCAAGAGACCCACCCCAGTCCGCAGCGCACAGGCGGCGGTCTCCGCCGCCAGCCAGCTGTCTCCGGGATGGAGATGGTGGTGCATGGAGAGGTAGACCAGGCCTCTGGGGAAGGCTTCGCGGAGGGCCAGGGCAGCCCGATCGGCCGCCTCCCTGTCACCACGGAGAAGGGCCAGGCTGATGGGGCTGTGGGGTCCTCCCGCCATCACCGTGCAGCGGCTGACCTGCTCCGGCGCCACCTGGCTGTCAGCGGCGACCTCCGCTCCGTCCTGCCGGCTCCGTCGCCGGGTCAGCGCTGGCAAGGGGACGGCATCGCGCTCACCGCCTACCCTGCCCGCAGCGTCGGCGAGGACTGCTTGCAGTCCCGTCAGGTGGAGGCGGTGGGCCCCCTTGTCCCCCGCCAACTGGGCCCGGCTCACCGCTCGGCAGAGCTGTTGGTACGAGGGGCGGTCGGTGGCCAGCAGGACCAGTCGGCCCCCACCCTCCAGGTCCAGTTCCGCCCCCACCATGGCAGCCAGCCCGACCCTCTCGGCAGCCTGGACCAACCGTACCGCTCCATATAGGCCGCCTCGATCCACCAGGCCCAAGGCGGCCATCCCCAGTTCGGCGGCCCGGGCGACCATCGCCTCGGGGGCGCTGGCACCTTCCAAAAAGGAGAAGTAGGAACGGGCCCAGAGTTCCGAGAAGCTGAGCTGAGGCATCGCCACATGATACGAACTGATGTTCGCTTTAGTGGCCTCCAACTCCCCTCAGGTCTACGATTTGCCAGTGCCCTCCGCCCTTAGGCTGATAGGCGCCGATGGTTGCCCCGGTGGCTGGATGGTGGCCCTCCAGTACGCCGACCAGACCACCTCCCTGGAGCACTGGGACACCCCCCTCCTGGCCGCCGTCAGCAACCGACACTCGGTGCTAGCCGCCGTCCTCGACATCCCCATCGGGCTGCCCACGCGAGGCGCCCGAGCCTGCGACCTGGAGGCCCGCCGACTCCTGGGGTGGCCCCGCCTCACCAGCGTGTTCCCAGCCCCTCTGCGCCCGATGCTGAGCGCAACCAGCTACCAGCAGGCCCAGGACATCCGGCGCCAGATCGAGGGCAAGGGCTTGTCGCGCCAGGCCTTCGGGATCCTGGCCAAGGTCCGGGAGGTCGACGAGGCGCTGGTACGCGGAGACGCTCAGAAGTTCTACGAGGGTCACCCGGAACTTGCCTTTCGCGAGCTCGGCGGGGCCGCGCTCGGGTCCAAGCACACCGTCGAGGGGCGGTCCCACCGGCGGCGGCTGCTACTGGCCGAGTTCGCCGAGGTGGCTGGGGTCAATCCCCGCCGCCCCTCAAGCGAGGACGCGCTGGACGCCTACGCCTGCCTCTGGACCGCCCGTCGAATCGTCGCCGGCAAGGCCAGCTGGGTCCCTAGCCATGCTGACGAGACCGACCGCGAGCTGGGGATCGCGATGCGGATCTGGTTCTAGCGGACCGGCTCGGGAGCAGGGTGCTCGTGGGCGGGGTCCGGCTCGGGAGGAGCCCCGCCCACCCCATTGCCGGAGATCGCAGGCGGCGGTGCCGCGCTGGGCTTGGGGGAAAGGCCGGTGACCTTGAGGATCTCATCCTCGTCGAGGGACTCGTCGCGCAGCAGGGCCTGGGTCAACGCCTCCAGCTTGTCCCGATTCTTGCTCAGCAGATCACAGGCCTCGGCGAAGCACTCCTCCACGATCCGCTTTACCTCGGAATCGATCACCTGGGCGGTCACCTCGCTGTAAGCCCGCTGCGGCATCACCAGGGCCTGCTGGTCTGGCTCCTCGGTCAGGTTGAGCGGACCAATCAATGGGCTCATCCCCCAGTGGACCACCATCTGCCGGGCGATGATCGTCACCTGCTGGAGGTCGCTCTCGGCGCCGGTGGTGACCACGTCGTAGACCAGCTTCTCAGCGGCCCGGCCCCCGAGCGCCCCGACGATGCGGGCCCGGAGGTAGGTCTCGGGGTAGTTCTGGCGGTCGTCGACCGGGGACTGGACCGTAATCCCTAGGGCCCGCCCTCGAGGCACGATCGAAACCCGTCGCACCGGGTCGGCCTCGGGGATGAGCAGCCCCAGCAGGGCATGACCGCTCTCGTGGCAGGCGGTGCGGCGTCGGTCCTCCTCGGAGAGAACGATTCGTCTGGCCGCCCCCAGGAGTACCTTCTCAAAGGCGTCGGTAAAGTCGGCCATGGCCACCGCCTTGCGGTCGCGGCGTGCGGCCAGGAGCGCCGCCTCGTTAACCAGGTTGCGGAGCTCGGCGCCCACCAGTCCTGGGGTCTGGGAGGCCACGATGTTGAGATCAACGTCATCGGCCAGGGGCACTCCCCGGGTGTGGATCTTGAGGATCGCGGCCCGGCCCACCCGGTCCGGGGGCTGGACCATGACCCGGCGGTCGAAGCGCCCGGGCCGGAGCAGCGCCGGATCCAGCACGTCGGCGCGGTTAGTGGCAGCGAGAACGATCACGCCCTCGCGGGAGTCGAATCCGTCCATCTCGGTGAGGATCTGATTCAGCGTCTGCTCGCGCTCATCGTGGCCCCCGAAGCTCGGCCCGGCTCCCCGGCTGCGCCCGATGGCGTCGAGCTCGTCGATGAAGATGATGGCCGGGGCCGCGGCCCGGGCCTTGGTGAAGAGGTCCCGGACCCTCGACGCACCCACTCCCACGATCATCTCGATGAACTCCGAGGCCGAGAGGCTGAAGAAGGGCACCTTGGCCTCGCCCGCCACCGCCCGGGCTAGAAGGGTCTTTCCGGTGCCGGGCAGCCCCACCAGCAGCACTCCCTTGGGCACGGTGCCACCGAGGCGTTGGTACTTGGCCGGTTGGCGCAGGAAATCCACGATTTCCTCGAGTTCCTCCTTTGCCTCCTCGATCCCCGCGACATCGGCGAAGGTGGTGGCCGGTCGCTCCGCATCGTAGAGGCGGGCCTGGCTCCGCCCCATGCTGAAGAGGCCACCACTGGACGAGGCAGCGACCCGGCGCATCAAATAGATGAAGCCGAAGACGATCAGCAAGGTGGGACCAAAGCTGAGCAGCAGCTCCTCCCAGAAGGGGGTGAGGGTGCTCTCGGCGTTGATGGTCACGTTGTGCTTCTGGAGCAGGGTCTCCAGGCCGCCCCCGGCGAAGCTGGGCACCTGGGTGGTGAAATACCTGGCCTTGGTCTTGGAGGTGGCGGTGGTCCCGGTCAGATGCCGAAAGGTGCCGTTGATCGTTCCCGAGCTGGTGGTGATGCTGCTGACGTCGTTCCCGCCGACGTCTTTGACGAAGGTGCTGTAGGGGATGGTGATGGTCTTGGGGGCGGATGGAGCCAGGAAGACGTTCACGATCAGGACGTTGAGGACCAGGATGATGATCAGCGGCAGCCAGTTGCGCATCGAGCGGTAGTTCATGGGCGGCCGCCCGCCGGGTGGGGCGTTCGAAGGCGGAGGCGAGGTCGATGTGGCCGGGCGGTCGGGCATGTAGTGACGCTAGCAGAAGACGTTCGGTCTCATCCCCAGGTCCGCTCCAACCCCCAACGCCGGGAGGCCAGATCCAGCCGCAGGTCGAGGCAGCGGCCATCCGCGAGCAGCACTCGCCAGCAGCTGCGCTGGACCGGACGCTCAGAGGGGACCCGCCACCAGCCCACCTCGACTCGCCAGCGCTCCACCACCTCCTCCACCCCCACCCAGCCGGTGCCGGTGTCCACCGCCAGTGGACTAGCCGCCACACCTCCGGATCGAACCTCGATCGAAGTCAACGGGAGTTCCAGACCAGCCGCTCCTCGGGTACGTCCCCAGGGTGCCCTGGACGTACCTCCACCCGCCAGACCAGACCGGTGCCGAATCGGTCGTGGAGTCGGTCCACCGCCCGCTTGATCACCTCTCGGTCAGCCGCCCGCCCCTGCCAGAGTCCGATCTGGTTCACCGGGGGAGCAACCAGGTCCAAGGCCTCCAGCTCCACCACCGTCACTGGGGCTAGGAGACGAGCTTTGCTGAAAAGGCTGAGCAGCGGCCCCATCAGCTCATCGGCGGTGGCCATGGGAGCGGGGGGCGCCACCTCACCCCACCAGAGTTGCCGGTCCGCTTGAGCCGGATGCCTGGTCTCGTCCTCGCCGCGCAGGAGCAGCCGTATCCGTCCCGCCGCCTGTCCCTGGCGGGACAGCTCCTGGGCCAAGCCTCTGGCCAGCTCGGCGGCACCGAAGCGAAGCGACTCGGAGTCGTCGACTCCCCCCGCCAGGACCCGGCGCACCCCACAGGGGAGTGCCGCCCACCAGGGATCGACCCCGGCTGAGTCCTGTCCCCGGCAGAGTCGGTGGAGAAGAATCCCATCCGGACCGAACTGGCGTTGTAGCTCCACCATGGTGATCGAGGCGCAATCGCCACAGGTATGGAGACCGAACTGAACCAGCCGCTCCGCGACTTGGGGAGGGATCGGCAGTTCGGTTACCGGCCAATTGGCCAGAAATTCCGCGGCCTCTCCCTCCGGGACCAGGCGCACCCGGCCCGGGGCTGCCAGCTGAGCCGCCACCCAGGCGGAGAAGCGAGAGGGACCCACGCCGACACTGGGCGTCACTCCCAGAGCCTCCTCGATGGCACGGCCACATTGAGCGGCCCGCAACCCCTCCTGAGGCCTGATGGGATCGCTTCCGGCCAGATCGACGTAGGCGCTGGCGTCATCCCCCCACTCCACCAGCGGGCTGCAGGCGGCCAGCGCCAGCCGGGCGATCCGCCGCAGCTCGGTCAAAGCTGCAGGGTCGGCCGAGAACCGAGCCCCCAAGGGGCAGAGGACCTCCGCCCGACGCCAATCCTGGCCGGGCCGTACCCCCCGGGCCCAGGCAGGCGCTGAAGCCGCCATCACCACCTGCCTGCCACCAGGGCCCTGGCCCCCCACCAACACCGGCTCTGGCTTGAGCTCGGGATGGGCACGCCAAACCAGCACCAGCGCGAGGTGGGGAAAGGTGAGGCAGGCCAGGCGCGCCTTGCGGCTCTGGCTCACCGCTGACTCCCAGCCGCCTGAGGCAGTGGCTCCGCCGCCAACTCCTCATCCCCTACCGCCACTGACACCTCGAGACCGATCCGCAGGGGATAGGGCCGGGGAAAGTTGAGCTGCAGTTGGCAGCTGGCCCCAGGAGCACCTAGATGGCTGCGGCTGACCTGCACCCTCGTCCGGAGACCACAGATATCCCCATGGGCCCAAGACCAATCAAGGCGCCAGCACTCCAGCTCCAGGCAGATCCTCTCCTTGAGTGCTGCCGGGATCCGCCCTCCTCCCAGGACCAAGCCCGCGCCAGCTCCTTCGGAGAGGGCAGCCAACAGGGCCGCGGGGGCAGCGCCGGGGGTGAGACGGGACCAGTCATCGGCCACCAGCAGACAGAGACCCACCCCCGCCTTGGCCAGGGCTCTGGCCGCCGCCCAACCCTCCTCCGAGCTCCTTGGCCTGACCAGCCAGAAGTTGTCCAGCTCACCCCCATAGGCCTCGACAGCGCCGGGATCCACCTCCAGGGTGAAGTCGACCAGGGCTACCGATTCGGACTGGGACGCGTCCGCCGCCAGTGCTAAACCGAGATCGAACGCCCCAGACGAAGGCTTGCCCAGCAACCGGCTGATACGGCCCCGGGGCAGACCTTGGCACCCGGTGAGGGCGTCCAGGACGCTCACCCCAGTTGCCAGCCCCAGGAGCGGTGGTGGAACTCCAGCCTGAACCGTCCCCGGGCCATAGCGGTGGCTGAGCGCGGACAGCGCCGACTCCAGAGCTCCAACCAGTGGTTTGGCGAGCCTCCCCTCCCCCCGCCCGACCGGCTTTGAGGACACTGGAAAACCACCTGTGTGAAGCTCTGGAGGGGGCCGAGGCGGGGTTAGGTCGCCGGCCTGGCCCTCCCCAAGTATACGAACGTATGTTCGTCAAGGCAAATCCCGGGCTCAGGCTCGGGAAAAGGCCGGGAAGCAGCCACTGTGCAGCTACGAAACCTGCACAACCTCCCACGTTTTCCTTAGTATTCGTGCGTCGCATTGACCGTCTCAGTTCGTCCCAAGGGAGGATCTACATCTATGAATCGCCGTGAGCTGGCCAAAACCCTACAAACCCGCATCCAATTTGAGAACGACGAAGGCAAGAAGGAGCCATTTTTCTCAAGTTTTCAGCTTGCCGATGACACCCTCAAGCTGATCTTCCAAATCATCAGCACCGAGCTCCAGGGTGGCGGCGAGGTCTCGGTCGCCGGATTCGGTCGCTGGAAGGTCCGGCAGACCGCGGCTGGCCTACGGCGCAATCCTCAGACCCAGGAGATGGTGCGGGTACCGGCTTCTCAGAAGGTGCGTTTTTACCCCTCCACCGGACTGAAGGCGGCCGTCGCGGGCAAGACCGCATCACGCCGTCGCACTGCCGCCAAGCGCTCCTAAAACCGACGGACATAACAGGTCTCCGGCCGTGCGGGTAGCCATCGTCGGCGGTACCGGGTTTGTGGGCTCGCACCTGGTACCGCAAGTCCTGAAGGCCGGGCACGAGGTCAGGGTGGTTGGGCGCGGGGTGCGCCCGCCCACCCTGCCTCCTGGCCTCAATCCCACCTACGGGGATGTGATTAGCGGCGAGGGGCTGGAGGCCGCCTTCCAGTCCGCCGATGTGGTGGTCAACCTGGTGGCTGTCATCCGTGAGCGGGGACTGCAGACGTTTGACTCCGTCAACGCCCAGGGCACCGCCAATGTGGTCAACGCAGCGTCGCGCGCGGGGGTGAAAAGACTGGTGCAACTGAGCGCGATCGGGGCCGACCCCGACCCCAATTTTCCTTACCTGATCAGCAAATGGCGGGGTGAACAGGCGGTCATCGCCAGCTCGTTGGAGTGGGTCATCATCCGCGCATCGACCATTTTCGGAACCGGAGACGGCTTCTTTTCCCTTTTGGCCAAGGCCATCTCACTACCCGCCCCATTCCTGATCATCCCCGGGGATGGGGCTGCCGTCTTCCAGCCCATCGACGCCGACGACGTGGGCCGTTGTCTCTTGGCCGCCGTCGAGGACAGTCGCCGCGCCCGCCACCTCTATGAAATCGGTGGTCCCGACCAGGTCACCCTGGAGCAGATCACCTTCGCGGTGGCCCAGGCCATCGACAAGGAGTGGTTCGGCATCTCCAAGCGCAAGCCGATGCACGTCGATCCCCGGATGATCCGTCCAGGAGCGTTGCTGATGGACAAGCTCTTGCCGAATCCGCTGGTCACGCCTCAGCAGCTGGACATGCTGGCCAAGCCCAACGTGACCCGGGTGGACGCGGTGAGGACCGAGTTTGGATTCGAGCCCCGACCAATGTGGGGCAGTCTGGGTTACCTCAAACGCCGCCGTCGCTGGCCAAAAATGGCCGCCTGAGTCGATCCAGCCCGTCCGCGTTACCGAGAGCCGCTCTCCGGAGGATTTTCGTGGCCCAAGCCGAACTGACACCGCAGGACATCATCGACCAGATACCCGCTGCCTTCCAGGCCGACAAGGCACAAGGACTCACCGCCACCTACCAGTTCGACATCTCGGGTGACCAGGGCGGTCAATGGTACATGGTGATCAAGGACGGCAGCTGCGCCGTTCACAAGGGCACGTCAGCGGAAGCCAAGATCACGGTCAGCATCAGCGACGAGAACTTCGTCAAGCTGATCAGCGGCAAGCTCGACGGAACCATGGCCTTCATGACCGGCAAGCTCAAGCTCAAAGGCGACATGGGGCTGGCGATGCGGCTACAGGGACTCTTCAAGCTCCCCAGCTAAGCCCGCGGCGATGCCTGGCCGGCGTTCGGGACAACGCTCGACAAAGGGACAAGCAGTGCAGGGGCGCGCGGGGAATGCCTCCGCCGATCGGTAGTCACCCACCTCGACCCGGCGCGCCGCATCGGCGGCCCAGCTGAGCGCCTGCCGGCGCTCGAGGTCGCCACTTAGCACCTCGAGCAGCTCCCCTGACCGGAGCATGGCCAGCGCGGTGGCCGGCGGCCGCACTGCAGTCCCCATCACCCCGGCGGTGACCGCCGCCGCGTAAAGCTGGAGCTGCCGCGAGTAGTCGGCCAGCTCCCCAGGCGCGAGGCTGACGTTGGTCTTGTAGTCGATGATCAGGAGCTGGCCCGACGGGAGCTGCGCGACTCGGTCGATGACACCGATCAGGGTGGGACAGCCGGGTCCGGCCCAGTCTCTCCAGCTGAAGCTGAATTCGGTGGCTACCGTTGGCAGCCCCGCAGCCCGCCCAGCGATGTAGCGACCGACCATGTCCTCCGCCAGGTCCCGCTGCTGGAGACTGAGGCTGTCCGCCATCGCATCCAGCGCCACTTCGGCCTCCACGGGAGTCGGGGCTCGTAGGGGTTGGCTGGCATGCAGTCGCTCCAGGACCTGGTGCACGGCAATGCCCAACTCCCGAGCCGCCTCGCTGCCGATCCCCTCGGATTCGCCCCCCCATTCGTCATCAACGAGGCCCCTGGGCGAGCCTGGGTCGGCTGAGTCGATCGGATACTGGGCCAGATAGCGATACCAGTACTGCCGGGGGCAGCGGTTAAGAGTCTCCATTGCAGTGAAACTGAGCTGCTTTGGCCGGAAGACGCCGGTTCCGGCAGTAGCTTGCAGCTGCTCTATCTCTAGCCAGCGTTGCCTTAGCCGAGCCATTGAAACGGTGCGCTGCGCATCGGCAGCGCCGGTTTGTGTGACGCCCCCGGTGGCGCCCGCAGCCGCCGCCCACGGCAGCCTCACCTCGGCGGCGAAATCGGGCCACTCGCTGGCCCAATTGGCCGGCCCCGCCGCCGCCGCGGCCAGTTCGACAAACTCACCCTGAGTGCCGCTGCGACTGGTGGTCACCAAGAGCAGGTCGCGTGCCCTGGTCATCGCCACATAGATCAGGCGCCGACGCTCTTCGAGGTCGATCCTCTTGGCCGGACTCTCAGACCAGCGCTTGAAGGCTAAGGTTTTGACTCCGGCGACTCGCGTGCAGATGACCGCCTTGGCCTGCCGGTCCCAGATGACCGAGCCAGGGTTTCTCGCTTGGTAGGGCCGGCAGTCAGCCAGGACCACCACGGGCCACTCCAGGCCCTTGGCCCGGTGGATGGTGCTGATAGTCACCAGGTCCTCGTCGGTCTGGGGCGTCGGCTCGGCAGTCGTGGCGTCTTCCCGCATGGCATCCAGTCGGGCCAGCAGTTCGCCCAAGCCGAGCCAGCGGCTGCTGGACTCCGCGGCCCAAACCACCCGCTGCAGCTCTGAGAGGGCATCCAGGGCCCGGCGCCCCAGAGGGTCCGCTGCCCGGACTCGAGCTCGCTGCAGCCGCAGGAGACCGCTCTCTGCCAGAGCCAGGGCCAGCACCTGACTAGCGGGAGAGGTTCGGCCGGCGGCGCGGAGCTTCTCGATCAGCGCCAGGATGCGCCGGGCACGATCCGTCCACGACCTCTCCCATCCCGCGCCGCCTTCCTCCAGGTGTCGACGCGCCCGCTCGGCCAGCGAGGCACCCCGCTCGCCCCGGCGGGGCCGCAGGGAAAGCAAGGCCCGGTCCGGGATCCGCCCCACCGGTGACTGCAGCACGCGCAAGCAGGCAAGGTCGTCGCGGTCGTCTGCCGCCAGCCTGAGGAAGGCCAGCACATCCTTGACCTCAGGCCGAGCCAACAGCCCCCCGCTCACGGTCTGAAAGGGGATACCTCGCAGCCTCAGCGACTCCTCGAGCGACAGACCGAGCCGGCCGAGGGTGTAGGCGAGTACCGCCATGTCACACCAGCGAAGGTCCTGGTGGCTGCCGTCGGGATAATTGATCCCGTCCCGGTGCAGTTGCTGGAGCGCGTCGGCGATCGCCTCTGCCTCCTTGGAGGGGTGGTCGACCTCGGCGACCCAGACCGGGAGCGGGGAATCGCCCTCGCGGGCCGCTTCCATGGGATCGTCGTCTGCGAACTGAGGATCGCCCCGGATTACGAAATCGGCCGCAGCCAATATCGGCTTTCGCGAGCGGTGGTTGCGGAACAGGCCGAAGGGTCGGCCGGCCGCGTAGGTCATGATCCCGGGCTTGGCGTCCCGAAAGGCATAGATCGACTGCCGGGCGTCGCCCACCATGAAGAGGCTGCGCTGAGCCGGCCCAGTGAGCTCCAGGAGCATTGACTCCTGGAGGGCACTGGTGTCCTGATACTCGTCGACGATCACCAGCTCGAAGGTGGAACGGCACCAGCTGAGCAGGGCGGGTGAGCTCCTCAGGGCTCGCAATCCTTGGCGAAGGAGCCCGTCGAAGTCGAGCGTCTGACGTTCTGCGAGCCGACCTTCGTACTCCGCCCAGACGGTGGTTGTCAGTTCAAGCCCAGCTCGGTGCCAGGCGATCTCCACTGCAGAGTCGCCACTGGCGGCGAACCATTCGTAGGCGGCTAGGGACTCCTGCTCGCACTGGTCTGCCTCGAGCTGGGTGGAGCGGAGTCGCTCCACCGCGGCGCGGGCTCCGCCAAGGAGCCCAAGAACGGTGCGGGGGTCGGGCTGAGGTGGCAGCTGCTGCATCCAACTGGACGTAGCCGCCTGCTGGCGCACCGAGTCCAGCGCCTCCTCCATCACCATCCCCGCCACCACCTCGTCGACGAGTTCCAGATCCCGAGGCAGGCCGGCTAGGTAGGCGTGCTCCGCCAGCATCCGCCGGATCAGCTGATGGAAGGTGCCGATCCAGGCTCCCTCGAGGGGATCGGGTCCGGCTCCTGCTGGGACCAGCCGAGCCGCAGCCAGGGCATCAAGGATCTTCGCCCGCAGCTCCACGGCGGCCCGATCGGTGAAGGTGACCGCCATGATCCGTCCCACCGGGATCTCGCTGACCACGGCGGCGGCGTACAGATAGGCCATGGTGGTGGTCTTGCCGCTGCCCGCCCCAGCCACCACCTTGACCGGCCCTCGGCCCAGTTCTTGCACCACCTGGAACTGGGCTGGGGTCAGAGTCGCCTCGGCCAGGGCGAGGAAGGCCTGGCGCTGGTTCAAAGTTCTGGAGCCGGGGTGGGGAAGTCCACCCCCACCGAGCCTTCGCCGTCACACCAGAAGGCGACCGGGCAGCCCGACCGCGAGTCCCTGCAGGTCCGCAAAGCGTGGCGCGGCTGGGCGGGGAACCTACCCCCGAGGATTGCCTCCGCCACCCGGTTGATCTCCGCCTCGATCCGGTCCAACTCCCTCTCGGTCAGCACCCCGGCTCCGCCCTCTTCCTCGGCGCCGGTGACCACCCTGAAGCCGGCGGCGCTGATTGGGTCAGGACCCTTGGAGCTGGGCTCGACTCCGACGTACCAGTTGCGGACACGCGCGGGCAGGTGACGACCCAGCTGATCCTCGAACGCGCCGTCCCTCGCCGCCAGCTGGTAGATCGGCAGCTGCCACTGCTTCGGTCCGTCATGGGGCTTGCCGAAGACTTCGGCGCGAAGCGCCGCGTCGCTCGACTTGAACCGCGAGGTCTTGTAGTCCACCAGTTCCACCTCGCCGTCGGGATGGCGCCAGAGCGCATCCACCTTGCCCCGAAGGCGCCAGCCGGACCGGGGCAGTTCGAAGCTGACCTCTTCGGCGATCGGCTCCCCCACCGCGCTCTCTCCGGCTGCGACGACCCGCCGCTCCCACCTCGAGACCATCTCCCCCAGCCACAGCTCGGCGAAAAGCACCTTGAGCGGATCCCACTCCTCCGCCCTGACCTCGGGCATGACCTTCTCGCGGAGTAGTTCGGCGGCGGCGGTGCGGAACCCCAACGGCCGGTCCTCCCAGTCGGCCTTTCCCTGATACAGCCGCTGCAGGAGTTGGTGTGCCTGGACCCCCAACGTGAGATTGATGCCACGGTCGTGCGCCAGCTCCAGGGTGTGGGCCAGGTACTGACGCGGACAGGCCAACCAGCTGGCGAGTGACGTGGCACTGATCGAGACCGGTCCGGCAACCGTGCCAGCACCATCGGCGACCGGATCCCAGGGGGCGAGCGCTTGCCGTAGGTCTGCTGCCGCCGACCCCAGGGGATCTCGACCCGGGGGGGCGGGCTCAGGGGTGACGGCGACCAGCGACAGCTCGATCAGCAGGTCGTCGGCCGTGACCAGCTCTGCATGAGGCGCCGCCGTCTCGACACAGCCCGCTGCGATCAGTGCCTGCAGCAGGGGGGACCTCTCAGCCGGCCGCCCCCGATAGCGTCGCGCCCAGCTACAGGTGACTCCCGCTGTGGCGCGGGTCAAGGCCACCAGGAAGAGCCGGGACTCCGCGTCCTGCTGGGAGTCGCCGGAGGAGAGCACGTCTTCCAGCTCGGGCACCAGCCGAACCAGCTCGCTGACCTCTTCGGCGTCGAGCATTCCGCCCGAGTCGACAGGAGCAGGGATGGTGCCGTCGACGCAACCACAGAGGAAGACCCGGGACCAGGCCCCGCCTTTGGCCTGGCTGATGGTCAACACCGAGACCTCCGATCGGTCCGACTCGCGATCAGGCTCCTCCCCCCCGGCATGCCGAACCGCCAGCTCCAAGAGTTCCAGCCACGCGGTGAGGCTCCGCCTAGGCCGGTTCAGCCGTCCCGTAGCTTCGGCGGTCTCAGCCGCGACCCGGGTCAACTCAGCCAGCACCGTCGCCACCTCGAGGTTTTCCAGGGCGGCGGCAGCCAGCCCAGCAGCCAGTTCCAGCTCGCCCAGGAGCGCGCGGAGCTGCGGCCAATCGAGCTCCCGACCGCCCACTCCAGGGTCGCCCGCACCAAGCCGGAGCCACGGACGACCCGCCCGGCGCAACTCATCCCATTCGGCGGCATCGGGGTTCTGGTCGCTGCGCATGGCCGCCCAGAAAACCGTGGTCACCGAGCAATTGCTAAGTCCGGCGTCCCGGCGCAGCGCCGCGATCGCTGCCGGCGACACCGCCTGGGGACCCATCCCCAGCGCCGTCAGCAGCGCCTGGTCGTCATGGTGAGAGCAGAGGACCCTCAGCCAGTTGCGGACCACCGCCACCACGGGATCTCCAGTCCAGCCACCGCCGCCGTGGAGTCGGTGGGGGATTCCCAGGCTGCTCAGGGCTGCTTGGATTGGGACCAGCTGGCTTCCCGGGGAGCGGACCAGGACGGCCACGTCGCCGAAGTCGACCTCACCCGCGAGGCGCGCCCTGAGGATCTCGCGGGCCACTGCCATCGCCTCCCCGGTCTCGTCGACAGCCTGCCACACCCGGGCAGTGGGGCTGACCCTGAACGCCGCCTCCGCGGCGGTCTGCGCCTCGGCGCCGGACTGGTCCTCGACCTGTTCGTCGGTCCCAAGCCCGAGCTCGGCGACGAGCGCCTGCGACCAGCCGCGCAGCGCGGAGGGAAGCACCCACTCGTCAGCCGCCATTTCGCTCGGGAAATACTGCTCGAAGGGCCGGCTGGAACACTCGCTCGAGACCCCTCGGAAGCCGGGAGCGGACTCGCTCCAATGCCCAGCCAGGACGAGGCGTCCGGGCGGGCTCAGCCGCCGCCCCAGCTCGCGTACCAGGAACCACTGGGCAGGACTGAGGTCCTCCGCCTCGTCCACCAGCATGACCTCAGCCCAGTCCCGCATTGCGCTCGGGTCCTCGAGGGCGGTGAGCGCCAGGCCGTGCCAGTCGCGGGGGTCCCGGCTGCCCATCTGCTCCAGGACGGTCTGGTAGCTGGCGGCGACCACCACCATCTCGCGCAGGCTGACGGGCGCCCCGCGCAGTCGCTGCGCCAGCAACCCCGGCCCTACCAGGGCCCGCTTGAATGCCGAGGTGACCGCTAGCGCGTCGTCGATGCAGGAGGGCTCCGCGACCAGCTCCCCCAGGCGCGGCAGGCTAGCACGAGCTCGACTCAGTGCTTCCCGCATCGCCAGCCACTCCCCGACCCGCGACAGCCTCACAGCTGGCTTGGCTGATTCGCCCACCGTGGCCAGTACCGCGCGCGCCAAGCGTTCGTGGGTCTGAACCAAGGGTGCCGGGTGGGCGCCAGGCAGCATCGCTTCCACCCGTCGCTGCAGCAGCGCCGCGCTACTCCCGCTCCGAACGACCAGCACCAGGCGCTTGGGATCACCTCCACCCAGCAGCCACTCCACGGCCAGTTCGACCAGTAGCTGGGTCTTGCCCGAACGCGGGCCGCCCACCACGCGGGTGGGGCCGACCAGGTCACGGAGGCCCACCTCCAGCGGAAGAGCCCGGACGGGCAAGATCTCTAGCCTCGCTCCATCCTGGTAGCCGGCTCCTGGCGAAACTCCACCAGAGCGGCCATCAACCCCTCAGGCCGCAGAAGCTGGCGGAGCGCCCCGGCTCGCAGGGTGGGGTCCTCGCCCAGGATCAGTCCCCCGGCCACTCCCTCGACGATCGAGCTCACCATTCCGGCCAGCCAGCCGGCGTCGGGATCGGGTCGAAGCGTCTTGGCAAGTTCAGCTGTCTCGGCCTCGGAGAGCAGCGAGGTGACCATGACCCGCCCGATTCGCTCCCGGAGCTGGTCCACGCGCTGCTTGGCGTTGCCGGCGGCGGCGTCCACCAACTGGAAGAGCAGACGGAAGGAGGCGGGGTACTCTGCGGCGAAGCGCAGGAAGGCTATGGTCAGCTGCTCAAAGCTGGGAGCCGGCAAGTCTGGCCCGTCCAGGTCGAGGAAGTCCAAGAGACGCTCGCTCTCCTGCTCGACCACCGCTGTCAGCGCCTCGCGCCGGTTGTGGAAGTGGCGGTAGACCAGCGGCTTGCTGACACCTGCGGTGGCGGCGATGGAGTCCATCGTCGTCACCTCCAGCCCGTCTCGCGCGAACGCCACCAGGCAGGCCTGGAGCAGCTGCTCCCGGCGCTCCAGGCGATGCAGTCGGTGCTGCTTGACCCGCCCCCGGCCCGGATGCCGCTCCGACACCTTGCCCACGGTCTCGATTGAGGCGCCGACCAACCACGGTGCCAGCTGTCGCTCGTTCCTCACTCTGCAGTGCGACCCAGGGCTAGCCGCCCCCGGTCGCAGCCTCCGCCTGGACCGGGTTGCGCAGCACCCCGATGGGCTCGATTCTGACCTCCACCTCCTGGCCGGGCCGCAGGGTGGCTTTGGGCTGGCGCCTCCAGCCCACGCCTGCCGGGGTGCCGGTCTCGATCACATCGCCGACCTCGAGATCCACGTACTGTGAGAGAAAGCTCACCAGCTCGGCGATCGGAAAGATCATGTCCTTGGTGTTGCCCTGCTGGCGCCGCTCCCCGCTCACCCAGGTCTCGATGATCAGGGCCTGGGGGTCGGCGATCTCGTCCGCGGTGAGGAGATGGGGTCCCAAAGGGGCGAAGGTGGGCATGCTCTTGGGTAGGGTCCATTGAGCCATAGCATCCTGGGCGTCGCGAGCGGTGACGTCATTGGCGGCGGTGTAGCCGCCAACGTGGCCGAGGGCCGTGGCTGCGGAGATGCGCCGACCGGGGGTGCCGATCACGACTGCCAGCTCACCCTCGTAGTCAATCGCGTCCTGGTGGTCGCTGGGGATCACGATGGCAGCCCCGTCGCCGGTCACCGCGGAGTTCAGCTTGGTCCAGATCAGAGGCAACTTGGGAGGCTTCGCCCCTCCCTCCTCAGCATGGGCCAGATAGTTGCGCCCGATGGCGAACACCCGGTTCGGCGCCAGCGGCGCCAGCATCGGTAATTCCGGCCAGATCTCCGGGCCGGGAGTGGGCACCCTGCCACCCAGCAGCGCCGCCTGGAGTTCCGGGGTGGCCAGGCCCAGGTCGAGCCAGCCCCAACCCTCGGAGCTGGGCTTGTCGGGATCGGCGACGGCGAAACGAGGCCCCTCGGGGGCGGCAAATCTGGCGATTCGCAACCTGGCACTCTCCCGAACTTCAGTCGCCACATTATCCCGGCCTCACCCGGTCGAGCAGGACACCAATTGCTAGGATCGAGCCAGCGTGAACCAGTTGGCAACGGAGACCAGCCGACGGACTGTAGTGAAGGTCGGGTTGTCTCCGGGAGCGAGCCGGTGAGCAACCCCACCGATCAGGAAAGATCTGACGACCGTCAGATCAAAGACCGTTTTTACATCGGCGGCGCCTGGGCGCTAGCTACCTCCGGTACCCGGATCAACGTTCACGAGGCCGCGACTGGCGAGGTCTTCGCCGAGGTCGCGGAGGCCTCGGAGCAGGACATCGACAACGCCGTCCAAGCCGCCGCCGAGGCTTTGCCCAGTTGGTCCGCCACCGCTGTCGACGAGCGGGTTAGCTACCTGGAGGCCATCTCCACTGGAATCTCCGAGCGGACCGAGGAGCTGGCTCGGACTATAGCCAGGGAGGTGGGCTGCCCCATCCGAATGGCCAGGGCCGTCCAGGTCGGGAATCCGATTGCCATCATCGCCGGCACCAACGCCGCGGTGCGCGATTTTCAGTTCCAGGAGAACATCGGCAATGACCTGGTGATCCACCAGGCGGCGGGAGTCGTGGCCGCCATCACCCCTTGGAATTACCCGCTGCAGCAGGTGGTGGCCAAGGTGGCGCCGGCGGTGGCTGCGGGATGCACGGTCGTGCTGAAGGCCAGCGAGATCGCGCCGCTCACCGCCTTCATGCTGGCCGAGATCGCCGCCGACGCCGGCCTGCCGGCGGGAGTGCTCAACGTCATCACCGGTACGGGAGCAACCGCAGGCGAGGGGCTGGTGCTGCACCCGCTGGTCGACCAGATCTCCTTCACTGGGTCGACCCGGGCTGGCCGGCGTGTCTCCCAGATGGCGGCGGAATCGGTGACCCCGGTGACCCTGGAGCTGGGCGGAAAGTCGGCCAGCGTACTGCTGCCCGACGCCGATATCGAGAAGGCGGCCAAGTTCGCGGTCTACAACGCCTTCTCGAACGCAGGCCAGACTTGCACCGCCCTGACTCGCCTGCTGGTGCCCGCTCCAGAGCAGGAGCGGGCGCTGGCCGTCGCGGTCGAGACTGCCCAGAAGCTCACCCTTGGCGATCCCCTCGAGGAGTCCACCCGACTCGGTCCCCTAGCCTCGGCGGCTCAGCTGGAGCGGGTCCGCGGCTACATCCGCCAGGGAATCGCTGAGGGTGCCCGGCTGGTGATCGGCGGGGCCGACGCCCCGCCCGGACTGGAGCAGGGGTACTTCGTCCAAGCCACCGTCTTCGCCGACGTCCATCCCGAGATGACCATCGCGCAGGAGGAGATCTTCGGCCCCGTGCTCTCCCTCATCCCTTACGGAGACGAAGCAGATGCGCTCGCGATCGCCAACGGCACCCGCTACGGCCTGGCGGGTGCAGTCTGGTCGCGGGACCAGGACCACGCGATCGACTTCGCCCGCCGTCTGGAGGCCGGGACCGTCGAGGTCAATGGCGGTGCCTTCAATCTGGTGGCGCCCTTCGGTGGGGTCAAGCAGTCCGGGCACGGTAGAGAGTTCGGCAAGTACGGCCTGGAAGAATTCCTGGTCCCCAAGTCGATCCAGCTCTGAGCAGCTGAGCTAAAGTCCCCTGGCGTAGGCGAGCGCGTGGCTAGCCGGCGGCACGGGCTCCCCGTGCTCGGCGGGAGGGACCTAGGCCCGATCGGCGCGCCACCCCCTTGCCGCTCTCGATCCGCGACTGCAGCCGAGCCTGAGCCGCGGCCAGCCGCGCCGCCGGAACCCGGAACGGGGAGCAGGAAACGTAGTCGAGACCGAGGCGTTCACAGATGGCGATCGACTGGGCATCGCCACCGTGCTCACCGCAGATGCCGACTTCCAGCGACGGCTTGGTGGCCCGGCCCTCGGTGGTGGCCAGCTCCATCAGCCTGCCCACCCCGTCAGGGTCCAGGTGCTCGAAGGGGTTGGCCGGCAGGATCCCCTCGCTGACGTAGCGGTTGAGGAACTTGCCCTCGGCGTCATCGCGCGAGACCCCGTAGGTCATCTGGGTCAGGTCGTTGGTGCCGAAGGAGAAGAACTCGGCGGCCTCCGCCACCTGGCGCGCGGTGAGGGCTGCCCGGGGCACCTCGATCATGGTCCCGATCTTGATGTCCAGCCGGACCCCCTGTTCCTTGGCCACCTCCTTCAAGGTGGACTCGATGATCGCGCGCGAGCGCCGGAGTTCCTCGACATGGCCCACCAGGGGCACCATGATCTCGGGCGTCGCCTTGATCCGGCGGCGGCGCAGCTCAGAGGCGGCTTCGGCGATTGCCCTGACCTGCATCTCGATGATCTCGGGGAACAGCAGGCCCAGTCGACAGCCCCTCAGGCCCAGCATTGGGTTCTGCTCCCGAAGCTCCTCGACCGCAGCCAGCATGCGCTCGGCCCGGGCCAGTTTCTTGGGCGATTTCTTGAGCGCCCGCAGACGCGTCACCTGCACCAGAAGGTCGTCGTGGTTGGGCAAGAACTCGTGGAGTGGGGGGTCGATCAGCCGGATGATCACCGGCAGCCCCCGCATCGCCGCCAGGATTCCGATGAAATCCTCGCGCTGGAAGGGCAGCAGCTTGGCCAGCGCCTGACGCCGGGCCTCGGCATCAGCCGCCAGGATCATCTCCTGAACGTGAGGGAGGCGCTCCTGCTCCATGAACATGTGCTCGGTCCGGCAGAGGCCGATTCCCTCAGCCCCAAAACCGCGGGCTCGTTCTGCGTCGGGGGGGTTGTCGGCATTGGCGAAGACCCGCAGCCGGCGCACCGAGTCGGCCAGCGACAGCAGCTGCTCCAGGTCCCCGGAGACCACCGGCTCGACGGTCGCCACCACGCCCTCGATGACCCGCCCGTCGGAGCCGTCGAGGGTGAAGACGTCGCCCTCTTTGACCGTGACCCCGCCCGCGACGAACTCCTGGCGGGCGAGATCCACCTTGACGTCCTCGGCGCCAGCGACGCAGGGCTTGCCCATGCCCCGAGCGACCACGGCAGCGTGGGAGGTCCGGCCACCCCGAGAGGTGAGGACGCCCTCGGCGGCGATCATGCCGTGGACGTCGTCGGGGTTGGTCTCGATCCGCACCAGGATCACCTTCTCACCCCGCTTGGCGGCGGCCTCGGCGCGATCGGCATCAAAGACGGCGGCACCGGTCGCGGCTCCCGGAGAGGCCGCCAGACCGGTGGCCAGGACCTTGACCTTGGCGTGGGGGTCGATGGCTCGGTGGAGCAGGTGATCGACCTGCTCCGGTTCGACCCGGGTCAGGGCCTCCTCCTTGGTGATGATCCCCTCGCTGAGCATGTCGATGGCGATCTTGACCGCGGCCGCAGCGGTGCGCTTGGCGCCCCGGGTCTGGAGCATGTAGAGCTTGCCCTGCTCGATGGTGAACTCCATGTCCTGGACGTCGCGGTAGTGAGCCTCCAGCTTGGAGGCGATGTCCGCGAAACTCCGATAGACCTTGGGCAGGGACTTGCGTAGTGTCTCGATCGGCTGGGGAGTCCGGATCCCGGCCACCACGTCCTCGCCCTGGGCGTTGAGCAGGTACTCGCCGAAGAGGCGACGCGCGCCGGTGGCGGGATCACGGGTGAAGGCGACTCCGGTGCCGGAGTCGTTGCCCATGTTGCCGAACACCATGGCCTGAACATTCACTGCGGTCCCGAGGTTGTGGGGGATGTGGTTGTACTCGCGGTAGGCGACGGCGCGGCGCCCATTCCAGGAGGAGAAGACGGCCGCGATGGCCATGGTCAGCTGCTCCCAGGGGTCCTCGGGAAATGGCTCTTTGGTCTGGCTACGATAGATCTCGCGGAATTTCTCAGCCAGGTTGGTCAGGGCTGCGGCCGACAGCTCGGCGTCTGAGCTCACCTTGGCGGCCGCCTTGGCCGCCTCGAGCTCATGCTCGAAGAGCTCGCCTTCAACCCCCTTGACAATGCGGCCGAAGAGCTGGATGAAACGGCGATAGGCGTCGAGGGCGAAGCGGCGATCACCGGTCTTCTTGGCCAAGCCCTCCAGGCTGCGCTGGTTGAGCCCCAGGTTGAGCACCGTGTCCATCATTCCCGGCATCGATTGGGCGGCCCCAGAGCGGACCGAGACCAACAGCGGCTCATCGGGGTCACCCAGGCGCTTGCCGGTTCTCTGCTCCAACTTGCTGAGGTGCTGTTTCACCTCGTCCATCAGCCCGGCGGGGAACTTGTTGGCGGCCTGCATGTAGGCATTGCAGGCCTCAGTCGTGATGGTGAATCCGGGCGGCACCGGCAGCCCGGCGTTGGTCATCTCGGCAACTCCGGCACCCTTGCCCCCGAGCAGGGCCCGCATGCCGGCGTTGCCCTCTTCGAAGTCGTACACGTACTTCGGCCCGACCCTGCACGCCGCCGCTGGCTTCGTCCGCGCCGCGGTCGCTGCCATAGACAAAGCCTCCCTGGGTCCCCGCTTGCCGTTCGAGTTTAGCTGGGCCGGGCTTCGATCGAGGACGAGACTGGTGCTAGGATCGATCGGACGACACGGAGGCGGTTCCCACGATCGCCGGCTCCCGCGATTCGGGGATCATCCGGGCCCCGTGGTGAATCCAGAGGACCTACCGAACTAGATGGGCATGCACTACGGGGGCAGCGGGATGGCGCACCGCTCCCGACCCCTCGATCCCTCCTCGCTGACCCCGCCCACCCGCGGCACGGTCCGGCGCGTGGTCAAGCTCTTCCGGCCCTACAAGCTGCAGGTGGCCGGGGTGCTGCTGATCCTGATGGTGGTGGCGGTGCTGGGGATCGTCAACCCCTACATGCTCAAGCTGATCATCGACGACGCCATCCTGAAGCACAATCCCAGGCTTCTGCTGATCTTCTTCGGGATCATGGTGATAACCCCGGTGGTCAGCACCGGGCTGGGCGTCTGGCAGACGTACCTCAACGCCGTCGTCGGCCAGCGGATGATGCAGGACCTGCGCCTGGCGCTCTACTCCCACCTGCAGAACCTCCCCCTCAGCTTCTTCACCGCGACCCGTACCGGCGAGATCCAGTCCCGGCTGGCCAACGACGTGGGCGGGGTGGACTCGGTGATAACCAACACCGCCACCAGCACCGTCTCCAACCTGACTAGGGTCGCGGCGACGCTGGCGGGCATGGCCTTCCTCAGCTGGCAGCTCACCCTGCTCTCGGTTGCGGTGCTGCCGCTCTTCGTTCTGGTGACGGTCAGGGTTGGAGAGGTGCGCCGGCGGGTGAGCGCCGCCACTCAGGTGACCCTGGCCGACCTCTCGGCACTGGCCGAGGAAACGCTCTCGGTGAGCGGGATCCTCCTCACCAAGGTCTACGGCCGAGAGCAGGTGGCCCGGGACCGCTACTCCAATGAGACCTCGCGCCTCACCGCCTTGATGATCCGCCAGCAGATGGTGGGGCGCTGGTTCTTTGGATTCATCTCCACCTTCTTCTCGATCCTGCCCGCCGGCGTCTACCTAGTGGCGGGGCTGTTCCTCCACGCCGGGCTCAAGGGCGGGGTGTCGGTGGGAACCCTGGTCGCCTTCACGACCTTCCAGGCCGGGCTCTTCTTCCCCATCGGCCAGCTGCTCAACGTCCAGGTGGAGCTCCAGGGGGCGTTGGCGCTTTTCGACCGGATATTCCAGTACCTGGACATTCCTGTGGAGATCGCTGATCGCGAGGGAGCCATCAGCATCCCCAGCAGCCAGATCAAGGGCAGGATCGCCTTCGAGAACGTCACCTTCAGCTACCAGGAGGGCGTCGCCCCGGCGGTAGATGGGATTTCCTTCGAGGCCGACCCCGGCCAACTGGTGGCGCTGGTCGGCCCCAGCGGCGCCGGCAAGAGCACCCTCACCTACCTGATGGCCCGGCTCTATGACGTGGATGAGGGCAGGATCACCCTAGACGGCCATGACCTCCGGGATCTCACCAGCGCCACCCTGCGCTCGGCGATCGCGGTGGTGACCCAGGAGACCTTTATCTTCCACAGCACCATCCGGGAAAACATCCTGGTGGGCAAGCCCGACGCTACTGAGGCCGAGCTGATCGCGGCCGGCCGGGCGGCGGCGATTCACGACCGGATCATGGAGCTGCCCGACGGCTACGACACGGTGGGCGGCGAGCGAGGCTACCGGCTCAGCGGCGGTGAGAAGCAGCGGGTTGCCCTGGCCCGGGCGATCCTGAAGAACCCCAGGGTGCTGATTCTCGACGAGGCCACCAGCGCTCTCGACAGCCACAGTGAGCGCGCGATCCAGGACGCGGTCTCGGGACTGATGGAAGGCCGGACCACCATCGCCATCGCCCACCGCCTCTCGACCATCCTGGCTGCCGATCAGATCCTCATGCTGGAGCACGGCCGGATCGTCGAGCGCGGGTCCCACACCCAGCTGCTGGCCCAAGGAGGCGCCTACTCCCGCCTCTACCTGCAGCAGTTCGCCAGCCAGCCCCTGGAGGAGGCCGGCTAGCCCGACCTTCGCCACGCGGCCCGACTCAGCCCGCGCCCACGGCACTGAGGATGGTGATCACCAGCCCGATCAGCCCCACCGCAAGGCCTATGCCTCCAGTGATCAGGCCGGCGCGCACGGCCCAGCCGCCATCGGGGCGCCCCTGCATGCCGTCCGCGTAGTTGTAGGTGAGCAGGTAGGCGAAGGCAGCGACCAGGATCAGGGGAAGGCCCACGATGGTGACCAGCCCCAGCACCCCCAAGATGGAAGTCCAAGATCCCAGGGCTGTGAGCGCCACCACCAACGTCTCCGGCGACCGCCCCCTGAGCGCCAGAATCAATGCCGCGGCGGGGACCAGAGCCATGCACAGGAACGTGACCTGCAGCTGCCACCCGGAGGGGAACCCCTGGGTCAAGAGGAGCAGGAGGTCCGCCACCGCCCAGGCGACCGCAGAGGCGGCCAAGAGGCGCATTCTGGTTCTGGTCCGAGCGTCGACGAGCTCCGCACCGCCCTGGGCGCCGCTGGCTTCCAAGCCCCCAGCCTACGCCGTCCACACCTCGATCAGCCGCCTGCCACACCGATCGGCGCCCCCTCCCGTCCCCGTGGTCGCGAGTACGATTTCGGGGCATGAGCACCCGGCTCTACGGGATCGTAATCGACTCCCAGAATCCCTCGGCGCTGGCCCGCTTCTGGGCCGCAGTCCTCGACTACCCGATCGTCTTTGAGGAGCCGGACGAGGTGGTGGTTGCACGGGACGAGGACACCTATCCAGCGCTGGTATTCGTTCCGGTCCCGGAGCCCAAGACCGTCAAAAACCGACTCCACATCGACCTGGCTCCGGAGGACCGAGACGCCGCGGTCGAGCGTCTCAAGCAACTGGGTGCACACCCCGTGGACGTGGGCCAGGGGCCCGACGTCAGCTGGGTGGTGCTGGCTGACCCCGAGGGCAACGAATTTTGCCTCCTCAGCGCCAGGCGGGGCGGGGTTTAGCTAGCGGTCGACGCCGAGACGCTCGCCACAGACCGTGGCCAGCTGGTCCAAGGCCACCCTGACCTGTTCCATGCTGTCTCGGTCGCGGATGGTGGCCGCGTGATCTTCCAGGCTGTCAAAGTCTATGGTGATCGCCAGCGGGGTGCCGATCTCGTCCTGGCGCCGATAGCGACGCCCCAGCGACTGGGTGTCGTCGTAGTCGGTGGAGAACCGCTGGCGCAGGTCGTGCTCGACTCGTCGCGCCAGTTCCACCAGCTCCGGTTTCCTCTGCAGCGGTAGCACCGAGAGTTGATACGGCGCCACCTTCTGGTGCAGTCGCAGCACCACCCGCTTCTCCCCCCTCACCTCTTCCTCAGCGTAGGCGTCGAGCAGCAGCGCCAGGAAGACGCGGTCCACACCCACCGCGGGCTCAACCACGTAGGGGAGATAGCGCTCATTGGTGCTGGGATCGGTGTACTGCAGGTCGTGCCCGCTCACCTCCTGATGCCGTCGGAGGTCGTAGTCGCCGCGACGAGCTATCCCCTCGAGCTCGCCCCAGCCCCAGGGAAAGTTGTACTCGATGTCGCTGGACGCCAGCGCGTAGTGCGCCTTTTCATGCTCGCCGTGGGGTCGTAAGCGCAGATGGCCCGGACTCAGGCCCAGCGATTGGTGCCAGGCCATGCGCTGCCCACACCAATACTCGAACCACTGGGCGTCCTGACCGGGTTGGCAGAACCACTCCATCTCCATCATCTCCAACTCGCGAAGTCGAAAGATGAAGTTTCCGGTGGAGATCTCGTTGCGGAAACTGCGCCCGATCTGGGCGATTCCGAAGGGGATTCGCTGCCGCGAGCTGTTGACCACGTTCCTGAAGTTGACGAACATACCCTGCGCGGTCTCGGGTCGCAGGTACACCACCGCACCCTCATCTTCGACCGGTCCAATGAACGTTTTGAACATGAGGTTGAACTGGCGAGGGGGGCTCAGCGGGCCACCACAGTCGGGACAGGTGGTTGCTCCATTGAGCTGGTCCCAGCGCCAGCGTTGATGGCACTCACCAAGGCAGTCGACCAGGGGATCGCTGAAGTTGCTGAGGTGGCCCGAGGCCTCCCAGACGGTCGGGTTCATCAGAATCGCCGCCTCCACGCCCTCGACATCGTCGCGGAGGTCGACCATCTGCCGCCACCACGCATCGCGGATGCGGCGGCGCAGCCGAACCCCCAGCGGGCCGAAGTCGTAGATGGCGTTGATGCCACCGTAGATCTCGCTGCTCTGGAAGACAAAGCCTCGCCGCTTGCACAGCGAGACCAGGGTCTCGAGCAGATTGGCGGCGGGCTCGCTCACATCGACCTCCAGCGGTCCCGGCAGGACGCGCCAAAGGACCCGGGCTCAGGCAGTGCGCGTCATTCTAATGGCGGTAGCGGTTGACCCTCCCCCATCTCCTGCTCTCCCGAGGGGGTAACCAGAACCGCTCGGCCCGGGCCTCTGGTCGCCCAGGCCAGTCCGTCCCAGCATAGGCCGGTCGACTCATCTAGGGCGAGCACCTGGTGCTCGCGAGCGAGCCGCTCCACCACCTGACGCCATCTGGGGCCGGCGTCGCTCCAGTGAGGCACCACCAAGGCTGGCACCAGCCCCAGGCCGCGGCGCAGAGCGAAGTCCTGGCCGGGCACGAGGCAATCGCTTCCCAGCACCATGGCGCCGGCGCTTGAGCCGGCCACAGGGATCCCGGCCCGATACGCAGTTATCAGCAGCTCGCCGGCGGGGCTATCGACCAGTACCTCCCGGGCTGCTCCGGGGTCACCACCGCAGAGGTAGATCGAGGCCGCGTTCCGCAGCTGACCGAGCAGACGGGGATCGTGGGCATCCTGGTGGGTCTGGATTTGACATCCGTCGACGCTTGCACCCATCTCACCGAAGTGGGCAGCTGCCCAGCGCACCTGGGTCGCGGGGATGTCCTGGGCTGCAGAGGTCACGACCGTGACCCGTGGACGGGCGGCCCGTGCCAGCCACCACCTGTCCGGCTCTTCGGCGGCGCGGTGCCACTCACCACCTCCGAGCAGGAGCAAGGTCCGAAGGGTGCCGGCAGGGTCCATTCAGCAACTCCGAGACGGAAACATCAGGTCGAGTCGGTCGCAATTTTCCCGGGTTGGAGCAGGTCTGAGGCTCGCATTGGGGCCACTGCTAGCATCGAACCGTGCTCCGACTCCGCGACACCCTGACCAGGCAGGTCCGACCGGTGGAACCGCGGGAACCGCCCCAGGTCACCATGTACAGCTGCGGACCAACGGTCTACCGCTCGGTGCACATCGGCAATCTCCGCACCTATCTGCTGGCGGACTGGATCAAGCGCATCGCCAAGAGCCAGGGATGGCGCGTGATCCACGTCAAGAACATCACCGATGTGGGTCACATGCGCCAGGAACTGGCGGAGCGGGGCGGCGACAAGGTGATCGCGGCGGCGCTGGCAGCGGGGCGGACGCCGCGGGAGATCGCCACCGAATTCGAGGACGAGTTTCACCGGGCAGAGGCGCTACTGGGGATCGAACCAGCCGACTTCTTCCCCCGGGCCACGGACCACGTCCCCGCGATGATCGCCCTGGTCGAGCGCCTGCTCAGCCGTGGTCTCGCCTACCAGATGGCCGGGACTGTGTACTTCGACACCAGGGCCCAGCTCTCCTACGGCGCGCTCTCGGGCAATTCCCTGGAGCAGCTCCAGGGCGCGGCTGGTGCCGAGCCCGATCCGGAGAAGCGGCATCCCGCTGACTTCACCCTCTGGCGCGCCGCTGAGCCCGGTCGCCAGCTCATGGTCTGGGACAGTCCCTTCGGTCGCGGCTACCCCGGCTGGCATATCGAGTGCTCAGCCATGTCGATGGCCTACCTGGGCGAAGAGGTCGACCTGCACACCGGCGGCGTCGACAACGTCTTCCCCCACCACGAGGACGAGCTGGCCCAGAGCGAGGGCGCCACCGGCAAGCGCTTCGTCCGCCACTGGGTGCATGGACAACACCTGCTGGCGGACGGCGTCAAGATGGCCAAGTCCCAAGGCAACGTCTACACCGTTTCCGACCTGGTGGAGCGCGGCTACGATCCCCTCGCCTTTCGCTATCTCTGCGCGACCGCCCACTACGGCACCCGCCTCAACTTCACCCTGGCGTCGCTGGCCAGCGCTCAGCGGGGATTGCAGCGCCTGCGGCAGCTGGCAGTAGATGACGCCGGGGCGGTCGACGACGAGCCGGTGGCGAAGCTGGAGCAGGAGGTCCAGGGCGCTCTGGAGGACAACCTGGACCTGCCCCGAGCCTTGGCACTCGCCTGGGAGTTCGGGCGCCGTGCCGGCCTGAGTGGGGCCACCCGGCGGAAGGGCCTGCTGGGCGCCGACCGATGGCTGGGGTTGGGGCTCGAGCAGCCCGCCCTGATAGCGCCCGAGCCGGGCAAGTGGCGCGAACTGGCGGCGACCCGCGAGCAAGAACGCCACCAGGCCCAGTTCGCCGAAGCAGACACGGCGCGGGTAGGCCTGCTCGAGATGGGGGTGGTGCCGCAGGATCGGCGGGAGGGCACCGACTACAGATCCGCGGGGGCGCTGGACCTCCGCCAGGGACTGATCTCCTCCCCCTCGGAGATCCCGGACCAGCGCGAACAGCCCGACCTTCTCGACGTCTCGGTCAGCATCGTCAGCAACGGCTATCCGGGAGATCTGGAGCGCTGCGTTCGCAGTCTTCAGCTTCACCGCGGCGGACATCGAGTCGAGATCCTGGCGGTCGACAACGATGGACCCGGGGTCGGTGCAACCCTTGACCGGCTCGCCGGCGAGGATCCCTCGATTCGGGTCTTCCACGCCGATCACCAATTGGGGGAGGCGGCCGCCCGCAACGTCACCATGCGGGCCGCCCGGGGCACTGTCGCGCTGATCATCGACACTGGCGTTGAGGCCACAGGAGATTGCTTCGCACCCTTGCTGGAGGCCCTCAAAGACCCGCGGCTAGGGGCGGTCGGGAGATGGGGAGCCGTCAGTCGCGACCTGCGCGATTTCACTGACACCGACTCGATCGAGGTGGATGCGATCGACGGCTACTTCCTGGCCTTCGCCAGGCGGCGGCTGCGCCAGGTGGGCATGTTCAACGAGTACTTCCGCTTCTACCGGATGATGGATTTCGACTACTCGTTCTCGCTGCGCTCGTTCGGGCTGAGCCAGCGCCGCCTACCCCAATTGCCGGTGGTGATGCACAGCCACCGGGGCTGGGAGGAGACGGACCCGGACGAGCGCGAGAGGCTCAGCCGCCTCAACTTCCGCCGCTTCTTTGAACATTGGCACCACCGCCGCGACCTGCTCTTGGACGCCGCACCGGAGACCGCTGTCCACCACTGACTCGGGTCGGCTCAGGCCGCCGGCGTCTGGCGGAACTCCGCCAGGATGCGGGTCGCCTTCAGGGGCTTATCTAGGTGGTGCTCGAGGTGGGCCAAGAGGACGGCCTCTACCTGATCGCGCAACAAGTCAGACCAGCGCAGCCGACGCAATGTCGCAACGTCGCCCGCCTCCATCCGCCTCAGGACCCTCAGCGTCGCCGCCGAGCAGGGCAGAGCCATGGGCTCGGCGAGCCAGCAGTCACCCTGGGCCACTCCCCCCAGCCTGGGAAGGAAACCTCCGTCCCGGTCATGCAACTCCTCCCCGCAGACGGCACAGCGTTGCAGCTCGGGCCGATACCCACCGATGGCAGCGATCTGAAAGGAGCTGAGCGTGAGCTCCAACCGGGCGTCGCCGTCAGGATCGGCCATGCGCTCGCGCGCCTCCCGCACCAGTTGATAGAGCTCGGGATCCGGATGACCCTCCTCCAGGGTGGCATCGACCAGCTCTGCCAACACCGCGCCGCATGCGGTGCGGACGATGTCTGCGCCGGGCCAGGCCAGGCCCACCGGCCTGGCCTGGGCCAAGGTGGCCATGCCCCGCCCGGGCACCAGCAACAACTCGGAGCGAGTGAGAAGGTCGAGGCCGGCGGCATTGCGCGCCTTGGCCCGCCGCGCTCCCTTGGCCAGAACGCTGATCTTGCCATGGTCTCTGGTGATCATCACCAGGATCCGGTCTGCCTCCGCGTAGGCCCGGCGACGAAGAACTATCCCCTCGTCGCTGACGAGGTCAGCCACCTCTCAGCCGGACTCGAGAGGAGGACTCTCGACCCCGGCTCGGGGCACGGTCCCACTGCCAACGACATCGTTCTCCAGTGCGAACGGGCGGTCGGACCGCAGCCGGACCGTCTTGATGGCGCGCCGGTCGATTTCCTCGACGGTGATGGTCACCCCGGCGCCGGCGTCGATGACATCGCCGACCGCGGGGATCCGTCCCAGGTGGGAGTACACCAGCCCACCCACCGAGTCGAAGTCCTCCCCGGCCAGCTCCAGATTGAGCACCTCATTGACGTCATCCAGGCTGACCGAGGCGCTGATCAGCGCCTCGTTGGGGGCCACCAGCTGGATCTCCTCCTGCTCGGCCTGGTCGTACTCGTCGCGGATCGGTCCCACGATCTCCTCGAGTACATCCTCGATGGTGACCAGCCCGGCGGTCCCTCCGTACTCGTCGACCACGATCGCCAGGTGGGTCTTGGCCCCCTGCATCTCCTGAAGCAGCTCACCCAGGCGCTTGGCCTCGGGCACAAAGGTCGGGGGCCGGGCCAGCTCACCGGCCCGGACATCGGGCGCTTGGTCCTGGTGACTGGCCCGCAGGAGGTCCTTGGCGTAGACCACGCCCACGATGTCGTCCACAGTTTCCTGGTAGACGGGAATCCGGCTGTGGCCATGCTCCAAGATCTCGGCGATCGCCTCATCCACCGTGGCATCCGCCGGCAGGGAAACCATCTGGACCCTGGGGACCATCACCTCCCTGACCGGCTTGTCGGTCATCTCCAGAACTCCGTGGATCATCTCCCTTTCTTCTTCCTCAACAACGCCCTCCTGCTCGCTGGCGGTGACCAACTCCTTGAGCTCGGCTTCGGTGAGGAACGGGGCTCGCCGCCCCCCGGCCCCAGGCAGGAGCCGAAAGATCAGGGCCGAGACAGTGGTGAGCACCAGCACCACCGGGGCGAGGACTCTGGTCGCCACCGTCACCGGGCCGGCCAGGAGCCGGGCCATGGTCTGATTGTGCTGGAGGGCGTAGGTCTTGGGGCCCAGCTCGCAGAAGAGCAGCACCAAGATGGCGAGGGCCACGGCCGACCATAGAGCCGCCCCGGCTCCGAGATGCTTCTGCGCCAGCAGGGTGGCCGCCGAGGAGGCCAGGACCAGAGCCAGGGTGTTGGTGACCAGGATGGTACCCAGGTACCCACCGGAGTTGGCCTGCAGCCGCTCGACCTGAGCCGCCCGCCGGTCCCCGTCGGCACGCCGGGCGCGGAGCCAGATTCGGCTGACCGAGGTCAGCGAGGTCTCGGCGGTGGCTGAGAGACCCGCCACCACCAGGGCCACCACCAGGAGCAAAACCAGCCAGTCGCTCATGACCAGGGCCGCTGGTCGGACCGAGGCGCCAGGCTACCTCGGATCATCGAGGCCCGACCGGGGCCGTCCCGGCCGGCTGGTCTCCCACCCTTCCCTTTGGGACCTCTGCTGCAGCGGGCATGCGATGTCTGCGGGTGAGCCAGAGCTCATCTTCGGAGCGAGTTTATCAGGCGCCCTTGATCACCGAAACAGCGCAGAAACGCTGCGCCCTTCGTGGACCCGGACGATGGCCTCGGCGATCAACGGAGCCACTGACACCTGCGTCACCTTGGCGCTGTCCACCAGTTCCTGGGGCAGTGGGATGCTGTCGGTCACCACGATCTCGTCGACCGGCGCCGCCTCCAGCTTGGCCAGCGCGCCGACGCTGAGCACGCCGTGGGTGGCCAGGACATCGACTGAAGTAGCGCCGTTCTGGGTCAGGGCGTAGGCGGCCCCGGCCAGGGTGGAGCCAGTCGAGATGAGGTCATCCACCAGAACACAGCGGCTGCCATCGACTTCGCCGATGACGTTGAGGATCTCGACGTCGTCGTCACGGGGGCGCCGCTTGTCGATGATTGCCAGCGGCGAATCCAGCCTCCTGGCGATGGCCCGGGCACGGGCGGTGCCGCCCACGTCAGGAGAGACCACGACCAGAGGCTGACGCCCGTGGCGGGACTGGACATGGGCGGCCAGGATCTTGCTGGCGGTGAGGGCATCGACGGGGATGTCGAAGAAGCCCTGAATGGCCTCGGCATGGAGATCGAGGACGATCATTCGCTCGGCGCCGGCCCCCTGCAGGAAGTTGGCCATCAGCTTGGCCGAGATGGGATCCCGGGCTTGAGTCTTCTTCTCCTTGCGGGCGTAGCCGTAGTAGGGGAGCACGGCGTTGATGCGGGCGGCGCTGGCCCGGCGGAGAGCGTCGAGGATGATGAAGAGCTCCATGTAGTTGTCGTTGACCGGCGGGCAGGTCGACTGGATCATGAAGACGTCATGGCCGCGCACCGACTCGCCGATCTTGACGTCGAACTCGCCGTCCGCGAACCTGGTCACCTCCATCGGCGCCAGGGGAACCCCCACTTCCTCTGCGATCCTCTTTCCCAAGTTGAGATTTGAGGTGCCGCAGAGGAGCATCAGTGGCCCCTCGGAGCCCTTCATGAGGGAACCTCCGGCGGGCGCGAGCTCTTGGAACGGCGTCGGGCCACCCATCCCAGGACGTTGCGCTGGCGGCCTCGCGAGATCGCCAGGGAGCCAGCCGGCACTTCACTGGTGATGGTGGAGCCCGCCCCGGTATAGGCACCCTCTCCGACCTCCACGGGGGCCACCAGGACGGTGCTGCTACCCAAGCGGGCGCCATCTCGGATCACCGTCCGATGCTTGATCTGCCCGTCCCAGTTGGCCGTGATACTGCCGGCTCCGATGTTGACGTCGCGGCCCAGGTCCGCGTCCCCGATGTAGCTCAGGTGGGGCACCTGGCTGCCCTCACCAACTCGGCTTCGGACCACCTCGGTGAAAGTTCCCAGGTGGCTCATCGGGCCCATGACGGTTTCCGGGCGCACTCGATTAAAGGGTCCGATATCCACTCCGTCGGCCAGCTTACATCCGCTGAGGTGAGATCGCCCGACCCGGCAATCACGGCCCAGCTCGACATCCTCCAGTTCCGCGAAGGGACCGATCACGCAGTTGGGGCCAATTCGACTCCGTCCCCGTATCACAGTTCCCGGCGCAATCAGGGTGTCCTCCCCCACCTCAACGTCGCAATCGATCCAGGTGGCTCCGGGATCGGCCACGGTCACTCCCGACAGCATCAGCCGCCTCAGGGTCCGAGTCCGCAGCGCCGACTCGGCCGCCGCCAGCTGGACTCGGTCGTTTACCTGGATCGCCTCCTCAGCATCCCCGACCTCGACGGTGACCGCTCCCCCGGCCACCATCTGGGGGATCCAGCTTAGGTAGAGCTCGCCCTGGGCGTTGTCGACCGTCAGGCGAGCCAGCGCCTCCCAGAGCCCAGGGAGCGCGAAGGCGTAGGCCCCGACGTTGACCTCGGCCGGGGACCCATCCCACGGTTCGTCGGCATCCTCGACGATCTTGCTCAGCCCTCCGCCCGAAGAGCGCACCACCCGCCCGTAGCCTCGAGCCTCGCTGACGACGGCAGTCAGGACCGCCGCCCCTGCCTGGGAACCCGCCAGCGCCTCCAGCAGGCGCCGCAGGCTCCCGGCGCTGAGCAGGGGCATGTCGGCGGGAAGCACCAGGGCCACCGGTTCCCCAGACAGCGCGTCGCGGGCCTCGGCCAGCGCCGCGGCGGTTCCTCCCGGCTCGGGCTGAACCACCAGCTGGGCCCGCTCCCCAAGCGCCAACCCGGCAGCGTCCTCAAGTTCTCGCATCACCAGAATCGGGGGGCGCCGGGTGGCCGCCTCCGCGGCCCGCAGGGAGTGTTCGAGCAGGGAGACCCCACCCACCTGATGCAGCACTTTGGGCAGGCGCGAGCGCATCCGAGTACCCCTGCCAGCGGCGAGAATCACCGCCCGCGCAGCCGAGCGTTCGCTCAACTTCCACCCCGCTGCCAGCCTGGTTTGTGAACTCGCCGGAGCCGTCCGAGTATAGCAACGGCTGATTTCGCCACAGCCCCAAGGACCGCGGGTATGCTGCCCGGCGTGGTCCCCGGCCAGCCGCTTCCTGCCGAGCCGCTCATCATCAGTTCCCGTCCCGCGGCCGGGGTTACTCACATCGCCCTCAACCAGCCGGAGCGGCGCAATGCCCTGACCGAGGACATGGCGCGGGAGCTGCGCGAGGAGGTCAAACGGGTGGCCGCCGACCCCAGCACCAGAGTGCTGGTACTGACCGGGGCCGGCGAGGCGTTCTGCGCCGGCGCCGACCTCGGCTCGCTGGGCGCCGAGGCCAGCACGCCAGACGCCAAGCGTCAGGTCCTGGCGGACTATTACCGCGCCTTCCTTGACCTCCGCGACCTGCCGATACCGACCATCGCCGCCGTCAACGGACCGGCCATCGGCGCCGGGCTGAACCTGGCTCTCTGCTGCGATCTGAGGGTGGTGGCCGAAGACGCCCAGCTGGCGGCGCCATTCGTCCGCCTCGGGATCCACCCAGGCGGCGGCGCCACCTGGATGCTGATGAGGCTCGCCGGGGTGGTCGGCGCCCGCGAGATGCTGCTGCTGGGCCAGCCGATCGACGCCCAGCGCGCCCTGCAGCTGGGGCTCGCCAACCGGGTCGTCCCCGGCTCCGGGCTGGCGGCGGCAGCCCTGGATTGGGCGACCGCCCTGGCTGCGCTTTCCGGTCCCGTGCTGAGGAACGTCAAGCACTCGCTCTGGATGGCCGAGACCGGAGCCAGCCTAGATTCGGTGCTCGCCTTTGAGACCCTGGCTCAGGCCGAGTCCCTGCTCACCGAGGACGCCGCCGAGGGCTGGGCAGCCCTCCGCGAACGCCGGCCGCCACAGTTCCACGACCACTAGAAGCCCTCCCCCGGGTCCCCGCGCGCAGCGATGAGGACGGGCACCAGCTCTCCAGGACACAGACTTCGCAGCGAGGACGCCGGGCCAGACAGACGTCACGGCCGTGCAGGATCAGCCGGAGGCTGAGATCGGTCCAATCCTCAGGCGGCACCATTCGGCAGACCTGAGCCTCGATCTTGACCGGGTCCTGGACCCTGACCAGCCCCAGTCGGTTGCTCAGCCTAGTCACGTGGGTGTCGACCGGGAAGCCGGGCTTGCCGAAGGCGACCCCGAGGATGACGTTGGCGGTCTTGCGACCGACACCGGGCAGGCTGGTTAGTCCCTCCATGGTGTCCGGGACCTGGCCGTCAAAGTTCTCGCAGAGGGCCTTGCCCATGCCGATCAGGGAGCGGGACTTGGCCCGGAAGAAGCCGGTGGCATGGATCAACGTCTCCAGTTCAGCTGGATCCGCCCCCGCGTAATCTGCCGCGGTTGGATACCGGGCGAAGAGCGCCGGAGTCACCTGGTTCACCTTCTGGTCGGTGGTCTGGGCGGAGAGAATGGTCGCCACCAGCAGCTCCAGTGAGCTGGTGTGCCTCAGGGCGCAGGCGGCCGGATAGACGCCGGCCAAGGCTATCACCGTTGCCAGTGCGCGCTGCCTTGGCGTGTGGGGGAGCTCGGTGCCAGTTGCTGCTGTCACCACGTTCAGCGCAGTCGCTCCGACATGCCCAGGGCGGCTATCCTGAACCAATGCTGGCGGGCCCGTTGCAAGGAGCGGCCACGCGTCTTCGGGCACGCGGAGTCGGATGGGTGGCCGTGACCGTGGCTCTGGGCGTGCTGATGGCCGGCTGCAGCTTCTTCGGCCCCAACGGCACCCCTCAATCCGCTCACATCCAGTTCCCCCCAGGCAATCCGGTCCATCAAAGCGACTCCAATCTGAAGATCAGAGCCCTCGCGACCCCGCCGAAAAACCCTGAATACCGAATCATCATCTATCACAACGTCAACACCGTAGGCGCGTTCGTGCCCGAGACGCTGACCGTTCCGGTTGGATCCACCGTGGAGTGGATCTGGACCGACGAGTACGACCAGCACAACGTTTGGTGGATCGATGCCGCGCTGGTCAACTCCCCGACCAAGGGTGCCGGGTTTCGCTGGGCGGTTCAGTTCCTCACTCCCGGCACCTATGACTACTACTGCACCCTCCACCCCGGAATGGCTGGCACCGTTGTCGTCACGAGTTAGTCCAGCTCGCCTGAGGGCCGCGCTAGCGTCACTGGTGACGCTAGTCATTTCCGGCGCGCTGCTCACCGCCTGCGTAGGACCGGCCACGCCAGCGCGACATGCGCTGCAGCAATGGTTGACCGACGTCAGCGCTCACTCGGTCGCCTACGCATACACCCTGCTCAGCAACAGCGCCGAAATGCGCACCAACTACGACACCTTTTTCGACGGGGTCAACCGCAGCGATGCCACCTTCAAGGTGGTGTCGTTGAAGGTCATCAATCCCCAAGATGTCTGGGCGGTTATCGCCGTCAAGACCCGCGGCACCACCCATGCCACCTCAGTCAAGCTGCAGATCGTTGAGGAAGGCAACGGCGGCGACTGGCTGATTGGAGCTCCGTTCTCCACCGAGGGCGCCCGCGCCATAGTCGCCTTCCGCTAGGCTCGCCGCTACCGTCGAGTCGGGTTAGGAGGAGGGCGGTGGCTCGCTCCTGGCTCGCCGTTGCCGCACGGCCAGTCCCAGGCCCTTAGGCGGCCTGTCACTGCCCTTCTCCAGCAGCGGCAGGAGGTGGTCGGAGATACCCTCAGCCTGCAGCTTGAGCCAACCCGCCTCGGCCGAGAGATCGGTGGTGGCCACCACCTCGTCTCCGATCAGCTCAACCTTCCACTCCAGCGCTTCCAGACGCCGAATCAGGTCCGACATCAGGATCAGGTTGCGCTTTAGCTCATTTCCGACTGCGGCCAGGCGGACCGAGACCGGCATCCGGTCGACGGTGGGCCGGTCTGGAAAGGCGAAGCTGCGCACCTCAGCATAGGTGGAGACCGAGTAGGCCAGCGGCTCGTCGGTGATCGAGGCCAGCACCTGTGCCGGCGAGCCAATCGGCCGCAGCACCAATCTCACGGCGTCGTCTCCCATGGCACGATGACGCCGACCGAGGAGCTGGGGCCGCTCATTGCCGGTCCGGCCTGCGACGGTGGCGTGAAGTTCTGCTGCTGGTTGATCAGCATCTGGTCGGTGATCAAGAAGGGCGAGCGGGAATCCTCGCGAATGTAGCCCATCAGGGCCATGATCAGGCTCACCGCCACGCCCACCGTGATCAGGGCCACGGCCTGGCCCCGGCGGGCATCACCCCAGCGCATCTCGCCGTTGCTGACGTGCCTGAGATACACGGTCACAGCCCAGATGGCCACGCCGGTGAAGGCGATCAGAGCGACCAGCTTGAAGGGGATCATCTCTCCCCAGGGGATCAGCAGCCCGCCCTGCCAGATGGGCAGGTTGGCATTGGCGGCAAAGACATCCTCATAACTCCAGGCCAGCGATGACGGCGTCGATATCAAGAGCCAGGAAGCGAATGAGATGGCGGTGCAGAGGGCGAGCGCACGCGAACGGAAGCCGCTGGCAACCACCCGACGCCATAGGTAGAAGATCCCCACGGTAAAGATGGCGCCCAGAAGGAAGGCCTGGAAGAGGAAGGCGACGCTCAGCCCACCCAGCATCATGCTGTACCAGGACGCGTAGGCGTGGAGCTGGATCTCCTTGGCATACTCCCAGCCGATCAAGGGCTGGGCGATGGTGAAGCCGATGGCGTAGATCAGCCCGTAATGGCCCATCCAATCCGCGTAAGCACGGGCTTGCGGGCGTTTTGAAAGCAGGATGCGGATGCCGCCCACCAGCGCAATGACCGCACCGGCGAAGGCGATGTTGCCGACGAAACGATGGATCTCCAGGGGGATATCGGTGGGGTTCATCAAGTTCAGCGCCAAGCTGGTGGAGGGGCGGGGGGTGAGCATGTAGGAGGCGACCACGTTGATCGCCAGCATCTGGATCGAGGCGTTGATGAAGAGCAGCAACTCCATGCCCACCCGGAGAGCCCGGAAGTTCGAGAGCCGCTCCCACTGCGAATAAACCAGGTAGAGACAAGCGATCTCGCCGACAAAGGCGAACGCCTCCACCACCAATGGCCAGAACATGATCCTGACCAGGGTCACGAAGAAGTGGCTCCAGAGCCCCAGGAAAAGAATGAGCACGGCGAAGATCGCCAGCGACGAGCCTAGGGCGAAGGTCGCTCCCAGGGCCGTGACCAGCCCTTTGGAGAAACGGGTTTGACGTTCGTCGTTGCGCTTCCAGCCCATGAAATCGGTGACGGCCAAGATGAAGTAGCCGCCCTGCTGGAAGGCGGCGAACTGGATGTGGGCGAGCATCAGCAGCGCCACCAGCGCGGACGCGACCGCAGTGTTAATAGGAGTGGCGACCAGATGCGGAGCTGACGCCCCGATCAAGGTGAATGGGCTCACAGGTTGAAGAGCCGGTTCACGGCCAGCAAAGCTTCAAAGATCAGGAAGAGGACCGCGAACAGTGCTGGCACCATCACCTCGGGCCGGCGCCATGGCTCCCGTTCCGGAGAGCGGTCTAAGAACGGGACCAGCATGAGGAAGGTGGTCCCAACCCCGGGGATCACGAAGACCCCGACCGGGATCATCCAGGCCTGGGGGAACTGAACCAACAGCTGGTCGAGCGGGAGAAAGAACCACTCCGGGGTGGGAACGTAGTTCAGTGCGGCCGGATTGGCAGCACGCTCCAAGGGCGCTCCCACCACCACCGCCATCACGAAGATGATCACCACCAGCAAGAAGCTGACCACGGCGTCCTTGAAGACCTGGGAGGGGAAGAACTCGTCCAGGTCGACTGGCACCGCATATCCGGGATCGCTGGGCACAGCCGGGTAGGGATACTCGGCATGAGCCATCCTTCCCGCCCGCTCTTCCATGGTCTCGCTCTCCACCCCCTCGTAGTTCACCCAGGAGCCGTGTTCGCCGTGCCGGCGGAGCAAGATCAGATGGAGCAAGATCAGGGGCACGAGCAAGGCGGGCAGCAGCCAGATGTGGATGGCGAAGAAGCGAGTGAGAGTCTCTGGGCCCATTTGCGGTCCGCCGCGCAGGATCTCTTGAACCCAGCTCCCCACGAACGGGATGTAGTCGACCACGTGGGTCACGACCTGCGCGGTCCAGTAGGCCGCTTGGTCCCAGGGCAGCATCGCGCCGGTGATGCCCAAGCCCAGCACCAGCAAGAAGAGGATCACCCCAACTATCCAGTTGAGCTCGCGTGGTTTCTTGTAAGAACCGCTGACGAAGGTGCGGATCATGTGCAGGCCGATGATGAAGAGCAGCACGTAGGCGCCCCAGAGGTGCATTCCCCGCACGATCGCGGCGAATTCGTCGTGGTGCTCGATGTAGTTGAGGCTCTCCCAAGCCTCGGTCGTCGAGGGAACGTAGGTCCACAAAAGGAACATGCCAGTGACGATCTGGAGCACGATGACGATCAAGGTGGCGCTGCCCAGCGAGTAGGCCCAGGCGCCGCGCCGCGGCACCGCCTCATAAAGAAGCTGGTGGGTCAAGTCGGAAATCCCCATGCGCTCGTCAACCCAGCGATAGGTGGCCGCCAGGGGCCGAGCGACCGGGCGCGTCAGCTTCGCGACCAGGGGATTGCGGACTGGCTGACTGGGACTGGCCACGCGGGTTATGCGCTCACCAGTACGTTGCGCACATAGAGGGTGTTGCCAACCAGCTTGTGCTCATAGCGGAACAGCGGCCAGGGCGGCGGGCCGCCCACGTTGGTCCCGTTGATGCTGTAGAGGCCCCCGTGGCAAGGGCAGAGGAATAGCTGAAGATTGAGGTCCCAGTGCACATCACATTGCATGTGGGTACAGACGTTGGAAAGGGTGAGCATCTGCGTCGAGCCGCTGAGGTTGAGCTTGACGACATAGACGGTGCGCGGCACCGGCGGCACCGACCATCCCTCGTCGATGGGAAGGTTGACCACGTACGCAGTCGGCACTCCGACCGGGACCTGACCGATGTCAGCAACCAGCACCCACGGCGTCTTGCGCTTGACAAAGAGCGGGCTCAGCACCGAGCCGACGATCGGTGCCCCGATCAAGAGAGCGGTGCCCACCCCCACCACGTTGATCCCAACGATCATGAACTTGCGTCGGGAGATGCGCTTCCTGGCCAGCTCCTGGGGGCTGTCAGCCACCGGCCAGGACCACGATGCCTATCAATAATGCCAGGCACAGTCCCAAGAGGAACAGGAAGGTGAAGATACTCGCGGAAACCATGAGCACCGCCAGCGCCTGGCCCTGCTCGGTGGCTAGGCGCCGAGCGTGCCGTAGCACCACAACGACGCCGGTCAACATCACGCAGAAGAACGATGTGATGATCAGCCCCAGATACCAGGCGGATTCGAAGTCCTGATAGTTCAAGGCTGATAGGCCGGATTGATGTTGAAGTTCTCAGTCGATTGGTGCAGGGTGAGCAGGCAGGAGTCCTGGCCGGTCGTGGCGTCGATACCGCATGAGCCTTTGGCGTTTTCCTTGATCACACCCATGTAGATCGACAGCACCAGCGCGCACACCCCGACCACTCCGATCAGCCGACCGGCAAGCGGGTTGATGTGCACGGACGCCCCAGCGCCACGGATGGATCGCAGGTAGCCGATCAAGTTGACCGCGGTGGCCAGGAACGCGATCAGCAGGGCGACGTAGCGCAGGGCGACCAGGTTGGCCGGAATCACGGCTGCAGGCATGGCCGCGCCCGCCATCCCCAGCAGGGCAACCACCGTCAGGGTGGCGCCGCTACCGCCTTGAGCCGCAGCCTGATTGTGGCGCCAGAAGACCAGATTGGCTCCGACCACCAAGACCGCCAGCAGGACCACCTGGCCGATGAAGAGAGTTGCGGAGTTGAGGACAAACAGGTTGTCGAACGCTGGGGTCGAAGTACTCTTAACAGTCTCCGCCAGGAGAAATCCGGTGATCGGCTGAGCCAGCAGGAACACCGAACCGATCCCGAAGTTCACCCGCGCCGCCCAGCGCTGATAGGTGACCTCGGCGGCAGACTTCGCACGGCTCCCCCGCCACACCGCAAGCCCGGCCAGAAGCAGGGGCGCCCAGGATAAGTTGGCCCCGGCATAGTGGAGCAGCAGCCATGGATAGCTGGGCGAGAAGGCAGCCCCGACGGCACTCACCGCGGTGCCCGGGGTGAGGGCGTAGCTGTCCAACAAGACGATCATGAAGAGAAAGACGTACTGGACTGCGGCAAAGGCAAACCCGACGGCCAGGTGGAGGCGGGGAGAGAAGCGGTCCCAACAGTAGGCGTAAAGCAGCAGCAGGGGGATGCCGACAAAGAAGCTGGCGAAGGCGATGGTGAGCGGCAGCAACAGCTCGTTGAGCAGGGTGCCGATCAGCCGGCCATAGAGACCGGCCAGCAGGACCACCGCGAACACGGCCCACGTCGCCCCCAAGCTGTAGAGGTAGAGGACGGCCCTGGACAGGCTGCGGGCGTAGCGCAACGAGTTGGGGTCTCCTCCCCTGCGCCGTCCCGCCAGCTCCATGAAGGGAGCCAGAGCCACGGCGGCCAGGATGAATCCCACCAGGGCGATGTGGATGAGGAAGACTGCCCCGATAGCGATTTGCGCCCCGAGGGTGCCGAAGGGGAGCCTTGGTAGCGGATCGGCAAGCGAGGACAGCAGCACTTCCCGCCAATGCTGACGGGACGACGGGCTACAAGGCAACTCCCCCCGGGGGTGAATTGCCAGAGAGAGGTTCGGCGGAGCTGATAATTCTTGGGTGGTCGAGCCACTGGTCTTGGTGCACGGGGACGACCCATTCCTCGTGACCAGCGCGGCGCTCCGACGGCGAGAGGAGCTGACCCGCGACATGGTTTCCGAGCTGGGTATGGAAGAGTTCCGGGCCTCGCGAGATCTCGACGCCATCTCTCGCAGCCTCTCAACGCCTCCCTTCCTCGGGGTGCGGCGCCTGGTTGTGATCTGGGACCCGCCCCAGATAGGTGGTGCACAGAGGTCGGCCCAGGAGGCGCAGTCGTTGGCCGACATCCTGGGCACTCGGCTGGAGACCACCGCAGTGCTGGTGGTCTCCAGAGGCACGATCGCGTCCGGCTCGCCACTGATCAAGGCCGTCAGATCCCAGGAAGGCGAGGTCCAGCAGCTCAAGCGGCCGCGGGGAAGAGAGCTGCGGCAGTACGTGGAGACCCGTCTGCGGGAGCGAGGCCTGAAGCTTGGCCCCAGCGTGTTAAGCCGCCTAGTGGAGGTGGGAGGACAGGACCTGGGTCGCCTCGATCAGGAGTTGGAGAAGCTCTCCATCTACGTCGCCGGGAGCGCAGCCATCAGCGACGCCGACGCACTGCTCCTGGTCCCTCCGGCACCCCCCACCGAGCTCTACCGACTGACCGATTCCCTCTTCGAGTCGCCCGGTCGGGTCGGTGAGAGGCTCGGGGACTTGGAGGGCCGCTCTGACATTCCGCCGCCGATGGTGGTGGGTGCGGTGGCGCGGGTCTTACGGGACCTGATCGCGTTCGCCAATGTCAAGCAGGGCGGAGCTGGATCGAGCCTCCCCCCCTGGCGAGAGGACAAGCTCCGCGCTCACCTCAAGAGGGCGGGAGAGCCGCGCCTTAGGCGCTGGCTGGTTGAGCTGGCCGACTTGGACTGGGCGACGCGAACGGGCGCGGTCGACGGCCGCGACGGCCTGGATCTGCAGATGGCGCGCATGGCCACTGAATTGAGCGCTCGCCCGCAGAGGTGAGCCGGAGCTGAGGCGCTAGCTCAGCTCTCCTTGCGACTCTTGCTGGAGGTTCCCGCCGCCCGGCGCTGGGCGCTGGAGGTCCGCTCGGTCTTGGTCGCCGGCCGGCCGGCCCGGGGACTCGTACCGGACTTGCGGGTGGTGGTTCCCGACTTGGGCTTGGTGCCCTGCGCTGAGGCCCGCTTGGTGGCTGGCTTCCGGACTTTCACAACTTCGGTCTCCGCGGCACCCGTCTTGGCGGCGAGCCGCATCAACCGCGACTTGCGCCGGCTGACATTGCGGGGGTGCAGCACGCCGTGCTCGGACGCCTTGTCTAAGGCGGAGGTGGCCAGCTTGACCAGCGCCTGAGCCGATCCATCCTCGGCCCCCTCGATCACGCGCCGAGCCTTGGCGACCGCGGTACGCACGGACGAGCGGACCCGGCGGTTGCGCTCGTGCTTGCGAGCTGCCGACCGGATGCGCTTGCGGGCGGAACTGGTGTTTGCCAATGCTCCAAGGGCCTGTACTTGGGACCGCGGCCACGGCCGCGGCAATCCAGCCGGCATCGCAAGCCGGCCAGCGTCGAAGTATAGCAATCGGGGATCGGAAGGCCCCTTGGCGGCCGCTAGAGTGGCACCCGTGTTACGCCTCGGGCCGGCCCCGGCCAAGCTGAACCTGGCTCTGGAGCTCACCGGTCGGCGATCGGATGGCTACCACGAGATCTCGGCCGTATCCCAGACCATCGACTGGAGTGACGTGGTCGCCTTGGAAGGGGACGACGGGGAGGGGCCGTTCCCGGCGGTACCGGAGCTCCAGGTCTGGGGACCGGAGTCTCAACACGTCCCCCTGGGCATCGACAACATCGCGGTTCGGGCCGCGATCCTGCTTCGGGAGCGGGGCTTGGGTAAGCCCATCAGCCGCGTGGCTCTGGAGAAACGTGTACCTCCCCAGAGCGGACTCGGCGGGGGTTCAGCCGATGCCGCCGCCGTGCTGCGGCTCGTCGCCTCGGGAGCGGACCGGCAGCAGCTGGAACGGATCGCCCTCCAGTGCGGTGCCGACGTGCCCTTCTCGCTTCGGGGCGGGGCCTGCCAGCTGGGGGGCATCGGAGAGAGGATGTCCCCCGTTCCTCCGCTGCGACAGGGAGCCTTCTTGGTGGTGGTGCTGGGGGCGGTGGCCACGGCCGCCGCCTACGCCGCCACCGATCAGGCGGACTTCAGCGACGGCAGTCGCGTCGAGCGCCTTGCCGCAACCCTGCGGGAAGGGGAACCACTCGACCCGGACCTCTTTGGCAGCGGGCTGCAGCCCGCTGCGCTGCGCGCCGTGCCGAGTCTGGGAGCGAGCCTGGTTCGTCTGCACCAAGCCAACCCCGACGTCCGCTGGGCGATGACCGGCAGCGGAGGCGCCTTCTTCACCTACCAGCCCGACGCGACGACAGCGGCCGCGTTGGCCCGGCGGGTGGCTCCCGCCTGTCCCGGGGCCACCCTGCGGGTGGTAATGCCCTTGCCGGAGACGCCTGACTAGGGACGCTCCCCAACCGCCGGGAGCTGCTCTCTAGGCGGGGTCGGGCAAGCCGCCCAGTCCACTTGGGGTGGGCAGCGGCCCGGCGACGATGTCGCTGGGCTTGGTAATGCCGAAGTCCTTCCCGTACTCGCTGAAGTTGCCAGTGGAATTTAGGGTCATCGAGATAGAGCCGCTCGGAAGGTCGGACGTGTCCGGGGCCAAGGCCGGCAGTGCCGAGAGGTTCAAGTCCATCCCGACCGAGACATCGGTCCGATCCAGCTGGCCGCTGGCGGTGAGGACGTAGCTATCGACCCTGACCGAGTTGAACTGGAGCAGCTCCTCGATGGCCGGGACATCCTGGCTCACCGCCGGCTGAGTGGTGCCTAGCGCGGTCACCAGTCCAGCGAGCACTTGTGCCAGAGCGTGGTTCAGGGCCGGCCCCGTGACCGAAGTCTGGACGTGATCGACCTCAGCTCCATTCAACTCACTGTCTCCGAGGTTGGTCACGGTCGCCGAGCTGCGCAGCTCCTGGCCCCAGGTCTGAACCTCGGCCTTGAGGTTGCTTAGGCCACCGCTGGCTGCACCGCCGACACCGCCGGCGAGCCCGGACTCGCCTTTCAGAGTGTGCCACTGGGTACCGTTCTCAGACAGGTACCGGGTGCCATCCAGGTCAATGAGATGCCAGGGTTGGTCCAGGATGGGACTGAGGGTGAAGGAGAGCTCGAACACCTTCTGGCTCTGGAAATCCACCACTCCCTCAAGCTCGGCTGAATTGATCTCGGCCTGGACCAGACTGAGTTCGCCGGCGCTGACTCCGCTGAGACCGCTGACCTTGCTCAGGTCGACCTGCACCATGCTGGTGAAGCTCATGGCGAAGGACGTACCCAGTGCCTGCTGGTTGGCCGAGTCGAGGATGGCCCTGGCGGTCTGGTGAGCTGTCACAGCCTGGCTGCCACAACCGACCAAGGCCAGCATGGCCAGGGTGAGGAAGGCGATCGTCGGCTTGCGTAGTCCAGTCCGCACGGTTCGATCCTAACCCTAGTCGTCTGGATCTGATCCCTTGATGGTGGTGAACGACCCGTGACTTAAGCCCCTTACCACCGGTCGGCTGGTAGCGTACCCGCCGTGGTGCAGGCGCAGTGATGGAGGCGAAGTCCCGGCGACCAGCGGCCCAGGCGACCCGCCGCAAGGCGTCCTCGAACTCAGCCAAGATCGTGGAGCTGCCCGTCACCGGCAGCCTAGACCCTGACGAGCGGCTCAGCGATCCCGGCAGCTACATCAACCGCGAGCTGAGCTGGCTCGACTTCGACGCCAGGGTCCTGGCGGAGGCCCAGGATCCCCGGGTCCCTTTGCTGGAGCGGCTCCGATTCTTGGCCATCACCTCCAACAACCTCGATGAGTTCTACATGATCCGGGTGGCCTCCCTGAAGCGGCAGGTGGCCGAGCGGGTCCAGAGCACCCACGCCGACCTCATGACCCCCACCGAGCAGCTCCGGGCCATCTCCAAGCGCACCCGGGAGATCGTGGCCGCCGAGGGCCGCTGCCTGCGCGACGACCTGGCTCCGCAACTGGAGCGGCAGCGGGTGAGGATGGTGCTGGACGGCCAGCCCCTCAGCCGGTCCGAGCAGAGGGCCTGCGACGACTACTTCGAGGCCCAGCTCTATCCCCTGCTGACCCCGCTGGCTATCGATCCCGCCCACCCCTTCCCCTTTGTGAGCAACCTTTCGCTCTCGATCGCGGTGATGCTCGGGGAACCGGGCGAGCAGGCGCCACGTGTAGCCCGGGTCAAGGTACCGACCTCAGCCCCAAGGCTCTTCCAGGCGGGCCGGCGCGGGCCTTTCGTCCCCATCGAACGGATCATCGCCGAGCGGCTCGACCGGCTCTTCCCCGGCATGGAGATCATGGCCCACGGCCTCTTCCGGGTCACCCGCGACGCCGACTTCGACGTGGACGAGGACGAGCCCAACCTGCTCTCCGCGATCGAGGAGGAGCTGCGGGAGCGCCGCTTCGGCGCGGTGGTGCGCGTGGAAACTGCGCCGGGGCTCTCGGCAGAGATCGTGACCATCCTCGAGACCGAACTGGCGGTGAGTCGTGACGAGATCCAGGAGGTTGACGGGATGCTCGACCTGACCGGGCTTCTCAGCCTGGTTGACTCGGTAGAGCGACCGGACCTCTCCTACCCGCAATTCACCGGCACCACACCGCCGCGGCTGCTGTCAGTCCAGGATCAGGACCCCGACTTCTTCGCCGTGTTGCGGCGTGGTGACGTGCTGGTCCACCACCCCTACGACTCCTTCGCCGCCACCACCGAACGCTTCATAGAGCAGGCTGCCCGAGACCCCAAGGTGGTCGCGATCAAGCAGACCCTCTACCGCACCAGCGGCGACACTCCGATCATCGACGCCCTCACGCGAGCCGCCGAGGACGGCAAGCAGGTGGTGGTCCTGGTGGAGATCAAGGCCCGCTTCGATGAACAGAACAACATCCGCTGGGCCCGTCAGCTGGAGCAGGTGGGGGCACACGTCGCCTACGGCGTGCCCGGGCTCAAGACCCACGCCAAGCTGGTCCTGGTGGTGCGGCAGGAGGAGAGTGGCATCCGCTACTACGCCCATGTGGGGACCGGAAACTACAACGCGGTCACCGCTCGGCTCTACACCGACATGGGGCTGCTAACCGCCAATCCCGAGATCACTACCGAGGTGGCCGACCTCTTCAACTACCTCACCGGCTACTCCCGCAAGCGGGACTACCAGGATCTCTGGGTGGCGCCCATCAATGCCATCCAGAACTTCGAGAGACTGGTGGAGCGCGAGGTCGAGCACCATCGCAATGGCCGGCCCGCCGGCCTGCTGATCAAGATCAACGGTTTGACCGACGAGCGCGCCATCCGGTCCCTCTACCAGGCCTCCCAGTCGGGGCTGCCCATCCGCCTCCTGGTCCGGGGCATCTGCTCCTTGCGCCCGGGTATCGAAGGCCTCAGCTCGACCATCCAGGTTCACAGCGTGATCGGACGCTTCCTCGAGCACGGACGCGCCTTCATCGCTGAAAACGGGGGCCAACCGGAGGTCCACATCGGCTCCTCCGACCTGATGGGCCGTAACCTCTACCGCCGGGTAGAGTGCGTCATCCCGCTGCTCGACCCCCAGGCCCGGGACGAGGTTCGTGAGGTGATGGAGATGACCTGGGCCGATCGCCGTCAGAGCTGGAGGCTGCAGACCGACGGACGCTGGCTGAGGGTGGACCCGGCGTCCAGCGACCTTGGCATCCAGGAGGATCTGATCCGGCGGGCCCGGGCACGGCCGCTACGCTGGGAGGGCTTGGGAAGGAGGGCGTCTGCTCGTGGATCCAAACGGGGCTAAGGAGTTCGTCTCCCAAAATCACCGCGCGGTCATGGCGACCAGGCGCCGCGACGGCAGTCCCCAGCTGTCCCCGATCGTGGTCGGGAGTGATGCCCAGGGGAACCTGGTGGTGAGCAGCAGGGAGACCGCGGTCAAGGTTCGCAACCTGATGCGCGATCCTCAGTACGACCTGGCGGTGTTCTCCGACAACTTCTTCGGGCCCTGGATCTCTATCCGCGGCCAAGCCGAGGTGATTCACCTGCCCCAAGCGCTCCCGGGGCTTGAGCAGTACTACCGCAGCGTGTCGGGGGAACACCCTGATTGGCAGGAGTACCGCACCGCCATGGCGCAAGAGCGTCGGGTCCTGCTCGTCCTCTCGATCTCAGAGGTCGGGCCCAAGGTGAGCGGTTAGCTTGGGGCTGGGCCCCCAGGAGTTCGCGTCCGCGGCGGCGGAGGTGGGCAGCTACTGCGCCGGACTGGTGGGGCCGGAGATGCGCCTGGGTTTGGGCAGCGGCCGTATGGCCACGGCCTTCATTGCAGCGCTGCGGCCACGTATCGAGGCCGGCCTGCGGGTCAGGGGCATCTGCACCTCCAAGGCGACCGAGCGTATGGCCCTGGCGGCCGGCATCGAGGTGCTCTCAGCCTCCGATGGCCCACTTGACCTCGATGTCGACGGCGCCGACGAGTACGACCTCTGCCTCAACCTCTCCAAGGGCGGGGGCGGGGCCCTGCTCCGGGAGAAGCTGGTGGCCCAGCGCAGCCGCCGCTTCTGGGTGGTGGCCGACTCCACCAAGCAGGTGACCCATCTGGCGACCCGCCACCCCCTCGCCGCGGAGATCCTCCCATTCGATTGGGAGGGCACAGCCGCGCTCTGCGCGGAGCGACTGTCCTGCCAGCCCCGGCTCCGGGAGGTTAGCAGCAAGCCCTTCGTCACCGACAACGGGAATTACGTCATCGACCTCCACTTCCCCAGCGGGTTGGCCGACCCCGCCGCGGTGGCCCTCCAGCTCAGCGAGATCGCGGGAGTGCTCGGCCACGGCCTCTTCCTCGGCCTGGCCACGGCAGCGGTCATCTTTGACGGGCGAGGCATCCAGGTGTTGGGCGATCTGAGCGCCGAGCGCCTCAACTAGGCCGGTGCTGGGGTTCTGCTCTCTCTGGGGAGCCGCGTCTCCGGCGATTGAGGATGAGGATCAAGCCGAGCGGGATCATCACCCCCACAAATCCGGTGATGACCGCGATCCCGTTGGGCAGGTGGTGGGGATTGGCCATGCCTAGATAAGAGAAGAGCGAGGAGCCGACGGCGGCGATCAGGATCACGGTGATGGCGCCGGCCAGCACCCAGTTGGCGTTCTCCTCGCGGCTGACCCACCAAGTCGGCCAGCGGTTGCGAACGTAGCGGTAGACGTTGACCCCGGTCAGGCTGTTGAGGACCAGGGCGCTGATGAAGGCGCTCACCGCAACCCCCCAGCGAAAGGCTCCCAGTTGGGAGATCACCCAGGCCGAGAAGTTCACCACCAACAGCCCGACCGGAGTGGCGAGCCCGATCACCGGGAGGATGCAGCTGCGCCAGTCTTCGGGCAGGGGGATGAAGAGACCGCCCTGGGCCGGCCCGCGGCTGCGCCGGACCCGGCTCACCTGACCCGTGCTGTTGTGTGCCGTGTTGAAGGCTCCTGGCTTTGCTTGGTGGCGTGAATTGTGATTAGACCGATTTCACCATCGCTGGGGTCGAGGCGGGAGCAGCGATGATTGCCAGCGGATCATGGACATCTTCGATCTGGTCGTCATAGCTGTGCTGATCTATGCCGCCGTCAGAGGCTACCGGAGAGGGCTCACCTACTCCTTCTTCTCTCTCGTCGGCCTGCTGGTGGGGCTGGGCTTCGGAGCCTGGCTGGCCACCTCCCTGCCTCCTCTGCTGCGCAGCTTCACGGTTGAGGTCCGCTCGGTCATCGCCATCGGGCTGCTGCTGGCCATGGCCATGCTGGGTGACGGGGTGGGGACCTGGGTTGGACTTCGGATCCGGGTCAGCGCCATTCGCAGCCATCTTGGAGTGGTCGACTCTCTGGCCGGCGTGGTTTGGGGGATGGTCGTGGTCCTGGTCGCCACCTGGTATTTGGGGCTTACCTTCGCCGCCGGACCTTGGCCTCCCCTGGCGGCGCAGATTCAGAAGTCCTCCATCCTCCACGCTCTGGCTGAGCGCTTCCCTGAAGACCCCACCTGGCTTGGCGGGCTGCAGCACCTCTTCAGCGGCGTGCCCTTTCCGGAGGTCTTCGCCAACCTCATCCCCCCTCTCCCGGGGCCGGTGCTCCTTCCCGCCACCCTAGCCGGCAATCGAGCCGTGGCCGATACCGCCGCGGAGACGGTCAAGGTCGTCAGCATTGGCTGCGGCGGGCTGGAGGAGGGAAGTGGGTTTCCGGTGGCGCCGGGTGTGATCCTCACCAACGCCCACGTTGTCGCTGGGGCTCATGACCAGCAGGTGGAGATCCCCGGTCGTGCGGGATCGTTGCCGGCGGAGGTGGTCTTCTTCGACCCACAGCGAGACATCGCACTGCTGCGGGTGCCCGGACTGAACCTGGCTCCGCTCACGATCAGTACCTCCGGAGCCCGCGCCACCCAGGGCGCTGTGATCGGCTACCCCGAAGGTGGTGTGGAGCAGGTGGTGCCGGGCGCTATCCGCGGGGAGCTAGACGCCGTTGGCCGGGACATCTACTCCACCTCGATCGTGAGCCGGGACATCTTCGTGCTCCAAGCCAGCGTGATCCCAGGAAACTCGGGGGGCCCTTTCATAAATCTCCAGGGCCAGGTCCTGGGGGTGGTCTTCGCCAAATCGTTGGTGAGCGCTGACGAGGGCTACGCCCTGACTGCCGGTGAGGTGCTGCCGGACGTTGCTAAGGGCGAGTTCGACACCAGCGCAGTTTCGACCCAGAGCTGCATCGACTGACTTCGGGACAGCCCAGCCACTTAGTTTTCCTAGTTAGGTAAGCTAAGTACATGGGCCCCACAGCCACGCCGTCAGCGCCCGCCCGCCGGGCCCGCTCCGCTAGCGTCTCGGAACTTTCGCACCGGCTGCCGACCGTCCTCACACGGTTGAATCGCCGTCTCCGCCAAATGTCCGGGATGCTGGGCGTACCGCCGGGTCACTACCCGGTGCTGGCGTCACTGCTGGACCAATCGCCCGCCACGGTCAGCGCCCTGGCAGCCGCCGAGCACGTGCGCGTCCCCTCCATGACCGCCCTCTTGGGCCAGCTCGAGTCCGAGGGCTTGATCAGTAAGGAGATCGACGCCTCCGACCGGCGCTTCGTCCGGGTCTCCCTGACACGCCATGGCACTACCGTCGCCCGGGCGGCCGCCAGGGCCCGGGGCGATTGGTTCGCTGAGCGCCTCAGCCATCTGACCCTGGCTGAAGTTGATGCCCTCGGCCGGGCTCTTCCTGTGCTTGAGCACCTGATCGGAGCTGAGCGCTGACCCTATCCGCTCGAAGGCTCACCACCCGCACCTTCAGCGCCCTCGGCAACCGCAACTACCGCTACTTTTTCGCCGGCCAGACCATCTCGGTGACTGGGTCCTGGCTCCAGTCCACGGCCCAGGCCTGGCTGATATTGGAACTGACCCATTCCCCCCTGGTCCTGGGGTTTCTGCTGACGGTCCAATTCCTGCCCAACCTTCTGCTCCAGCCCCTGGGTGGACTGGTCGCCGACCGCTGGTCGAAACGCCAGGTCCTGATATTCACCCAGAGCTGCTTCGGGTTAACCGCGGCGGCCTTGGGCATCACCGACGGGCTGGGTCAGGCTCGACCGCTGGAGGTGTTCCTTTTGGTGGCCGTGTTCGGGCTGATCAATGTCGTGGACGGTCCCGCCCGCCAGGCTTTTGTTCCGGAGATGGTGGGGTCGCGGCAGATGGCCAATGCGGTCGCCCTCAACTCACTGGTGTTCAACGGCGCTCGGGTGGTGGGACCGGCCCTCGGTGGGATCCTCATCGCCACCGTGGGCACCGCCCTGTGCTTCGACCTCAACGCCGTCTCCTATTTGGCGGTCATCGCCGGGCTCTGGATGATGCACCCCAAAGAGCTCCACTCCAGCAGACGCCAGCCGGGGATTCGGCCGGGCATGCTGGCCCAGCTGCACGAGGGCGTGGGTTATGTCCGCCGCACTCCGGAGGTGGCAATGGTGATCGTGCTGATGGCCGTGGTCGGGACCTTCTCCTACAACCTCACCCTGATGATCACCTCTCTGGCCCGGAACGGATTGCACTCCGGGGCGAGTGGATTCGGCCTGCTCAGCGCCGCCCTGGGCGTGGGCGCCCTGCTGGGGGCCCTGGGAGTCGCCTACGCCGGCCGTGCCTCGATACCCGCGCTCCTGGTGGGGTGCGGCGTCTTCGGCACCTTTTTGGCACTGGCCGGTCAGACAGATGGCCTCTTTCAGGCGATGGTCCTGCTGACCCTGGCGGGGATGGGGATGATCGTCTACAGCGCCATGTCCAACAGCGTGGTCCAGACCTTCACCCCCTCCCCCCTCCGCGGCCGTGTCATGTCGCTGTATCTCTGGGTTTTTCTGGGCACCAGCCCGATCGGCAGCCTGCTGTTCGGCGCTATCGAGCAGGCCTGGGGGAGCCGGGTGGCGATGGCCCTAGGCGGTGCTGCCGCGGTGCTGGCGGCGCTCGCAGGCACCTGGTGGTGGCGCCGGGTCTCCCGGTCGCGGCAGCGCTATGCCCCGAGATCAGTGGCGACCGGGTCGATCGAGGCGCCGACGGCGTGATAGCCGCCGTCGACATGGACGATCTCCCCGGTGGTGGCGGGGAAATAGTCGGATAGCAGGGCCGCCACCGCCTTGCCGACGGGGTCGGAGTCTCGCGCGTCCCAGCCCAGCGGCGCCCGGCGCTCGAACATCTCCGGGAAGGTTGGAAACCCTGGGATGCCCTTGGCCGAGGTGGTGTAGACAGGGCCCGCCGAGACCGCATTGACCCGGATCCGGTGCGGGCCTAGGTAGTGAGCCAGGTAACGCACCACCGACTCCAGCGCTGCCTTGGACACCCCCATCCAGTCGTAGCCAGGCCAGGCCAGGCTAGCGTCGAAGTCGAGGGTGACGACACTGCCGCCCCGCTCCGGGAAGAGCGGTTGCATGGCCACCGCTAGCTGCTTCAGGGAGAAGGCGCTGATCCGCAGTGCCGTGGCGGCGGCTTCCCAGGGAGTAGTCAGAAAAGCCCCGCCCAGCGCCTCCGTGGCGGCGAAGGCCACTCCGTGGACGAGCCCGTCCAGCTGCCAGTCCCTCTCCTCGAAGGCGGCAGCCAGCGCGGAGAAATCCTGGTCGCGGGTCACGTCCAGCTCAAAGATGGTCGGCTTCTGGGGCAGCCGAGCCGCGGAGCGTTCGGTCAGGCGCATCGCCCGCCCAAAGGAGGTCAGCACCACCTCGGCCCCATCCTGCTGAGCCTGGCGGGCTGCGGCGAACGGTAGGGATGCCGGGGTAAGCACCCCGGTGACGAGAATCCGCCTGTCCTGAAGCAGCATGGTGGCCAAGATTACTGCCCCGGTCGCAGTCGGCGGGCGCGGACTTGAGCCAAAGCTCCTCCCAGGGAGGCCGGGTACAATCCGGCGGCATGCCTGCCGGGACCAGGCCGCGGCGCCGTCGCGCCGGGCTTAAGTCACAGAACGCTTCCTTCTCATGGGGCCGGCACCGAGCGCTAGTAGCCGGGCTGCTGGTTCTCGGGTTCGGCGTCTCTGGCGTGAGTGGAGTGGTCGCCTATTTCCTACCAGCCATCAGCGCCGCCCTCAACATCACCCACCAGCCCACCAACAATTCTGCCAAGCATCCCCGGGCGACGCCCACAGTGCCGCCCACCACGACTCCGAACGGTCCGCTCAACATCCTGCTGCTCGGTTCTGACAACGACACCAAGTTCGAGCCCGATCACGTTCTCACCCAGACCATGATCGTGGTCCGGGTGAACCCCGCCGCCCACACCGTGGTCATGTTCTCGATCCCCAGGGATCTGTGGGTGCCGATCGGCGTCGACGGTGGCGACGCCAAGATCGACGCCGCCTATGCCGATGGTGGTGCGGCCGAGGCGATCTCGACCGTGGAGAACAACTTTGGGATCACTATCAACTATTGGGTCTGGATCGGTCTGGGCGGGTTGGTGCAGCTGGTCAACGATCTCCATGGCGTGAACATCGTCGCCCAGATGCCAATCATGGATGACGAGTATCCGTCCGACCTGACTGGCAGCAATCCCTATGCTCAAGCGCGCGTCGCCATCCTGCCGGGACCGCAGCGGCTGGGCGGGGTGGTGGCGCTGGAGTACGTCCGCTCCCGCCACGGCGACATCCTCTCCGACATCGCGCGCTCCCAAAAACAGCAGCAACTACTGCTGGATATCAAAGCCGCAGCCAAGGATGAGGGGCTGGCCGACGTCCCCACCATCGCCAGCTCCCTGGGCGGTGACATGAAAACCGACATGTCGATATCGGAGGTGGCTTCGCTGCTGCCGCTGGCCAAGACGCTCAGCGACGGCAGCGTGCAGCAGGTGATCATGACCGGTTCGCCTTATTTCTCGAGCGAGGTGATCGGCGGTCAGGATGCCCTGGTCCCCTACTGGCCCGCCATCAACAGTCTGGTCGCCCAGTACTTCCCCACGTGAGGCGCCTGCTCCCGATAGTCGCGGCTCTGGCGGCGATGGCCCTGTTCGGCCTGGTCGTCTACTCGGTGATGGGTACCCTCAAGAGCACCAAGAACATCAGCCACAAGCCCACACAATCGCAGGCTCTGATTGACCTACCGGGAACCGTCACCCTGGTACAGGGAGGCATCATTTACAGGCTCAACGACCTCCAGTTCACCGAGGTCAAGGCGCCTCCCTACGACTGGGTGCAGGTCGAGCCCGCTCCCGACGGCGACATCCTGGCAGTGGCCTACTCCGCCATGTACAGCAACGTGTACCTGCTCAACCCTCAGGGGCAGATTCTTCGTCAGCTACTCCAAGAGAGCTCGTCGTACTACTTCCAAAACCATTGGGCGTATTACCCAGAGGTCAGCCCCAGCGGCAGCACTCTGTTCTACGCAACCGATTGGCTCGATCCCTACGCCGCCTACGACGTGGATTTCCAGATCCAAGCGGTACCCTTCGCCAACCCGTCCGCCCGTCCGACGATCTGGAGCACGCCCAACGAGTATCAGGGTGGTGATGTCGAGCCGATACCACTCGCCAACGGCGGGATCATCTACGCCAAATACGCGGTCGACAGTAGCGGCGCAACCTACGCCCAGCTGGTCTATGCAAGCTCCCCATACGCCAACCCCATCTACCTGACGAGCGCCGCCCAGGACTGTGCCGAGCCCGCCCTCTCCCCCAACGGCACTGAGATAGCCATGGTCTGCAGCGACAACTCCCTCCAGACTACGACTCTGCAGGTGGCTAGCTTCAACGGGACATCCATAGGAACGCCGGTGGTGGTGAGCACAGGACCTTTGCCCGCCAGCCCCACCTGGTCTACCAACGGCAAGAGCCTGATCTTCCTCAACACCCTTCTTACCGACAAAGCCTCGCCGTTCCAGCTCTGGTGGATCCCAAACGCCCTTGCCGCCAAGCCCAGCCCGCCAGAGCAGGTGACTGAGGACCTCAATTTCACCGCCACCTCGCCGCCGATCTGGAATTCCTGATTCGTCCGGATCGAACGGGGCCCAAGCCGCTGGCCGCAACAAGGAGCCGTACTTGGATTCGGTGCCACGGTCCCCGGTCCGTGGGGTGGCACCTACAAACAGGCTAGTCGATCCGGTTGGTCGCCTCACGCCGACCTAGGCTGGAGGTCGCGGCGGCGTCCAGGGTGCACCGAGCTCTTGGACCATGAGCGCAGCCAGGGCGGTCCAACCGGTCTGGTGCGATGCCCCCAAGCCAGTGCCGGTCTCGCCATCGAAGTACTCGTGGAAGAGTAGGTTGTCCCGCCATTTGGGATCGGTCTGAAACCGCTCTAGCTCCCCGTACACCGGCCGGCGTCCATCACGCCCTCGCCTGAAGACGCTAACCGTGCGCGCCGCCAGCAGATCGGCGATGTGCACAAGCGTGGCTGGCTTCCCGCCAGGTGCGGGAAAGGGATGGGTGAACGAGGGCCCTAACCCGGTTCCCAACAGACGCAGGGCCTGGATCAAGAGGTAGGTGGTGGGGAACCACACAGGACCCCTCCAGTTGGAGTTGCCGCCCATGATCCCCTTCTGACAGACACCGGATTCATAGTGGACCGGGGCCATCCCTGGCACCAGCTTGCTTCGGAAGGGCTTGTCCAGGTGAGCCCTGGAGAGTGAGCGGGGCCCGTGCTGGGAGAGGAACTCGGCTGGATCGAGGAGCCGGTCGAGGAGACGGTGAAGGTAGTTGGTACCGATAAGGCTGAGACCCGCATAGGGGTCGTCGCCGCGCGCCGCTCGGTAGTGAATCACGCCTCGCTCCGCCGCCTCCTCGAGCGTCTCTGAGAGCCGTGGCAGCCTGGCCAGAGTGTGGCGGTGGACCAGCTCGCTGGCGGCGATCGGCATGAGGCCAACCAAGCTGCGCAGTCGCATCCGCTCGGTCTGGCCGTCCTCGAGTCGGAGCAAGTCGTAGTAGAAGCCGTCGCGCTCGTCCCAGAGCCCGGGCTCACCGTCAGTGCCGTTGAGAGCGGCGGAGATGCGGACGAAGTGGTTGAGGAAGCGAATCGCCATGTTTTCATACTGAGGCTCTTCGATGGCGAGTTCCGCCGCCATCCGGAACATCTTGACCACAAACATCCCCATCCAAGCAGTTGCATCCACCTCGGATATGACCGCCCCGGAGGGCAGGTTGCTGCGATCGACCGCGGAGATGTTGTCCAGGCCCAGGAACCCACCGGAGAAGATGTTGTCGCCGTTGGGGTCGCGACGGTTCACCCACCAGCCATAGTTGAAGAGCAGGGAGAGAAACGCCTGCTCGAGAAAGGCTCGGTCTGGGACTCCGGTACGGTTGCGCTCGCGCACATAGATCTGCCACACAGCCATGGCGTGCACGGGAGGGTTGGAGTCGGAGAAGGCCCACTCGTACGCCGGCAGCTGGCCATCCTCACGCAGATACCTGGGTTGCAGCAAGAGCAGCGCCTGCTGCTTGGCCAGGGCGCTGTCGACCGGCTCGAGAGCCAAGGAGTGAAAGGCCAGGTCCCAGCTAGCAAACCAGGGGTACTCCCAGCTGTCAGGCATGACGAAGACATCAGCCGCCCGAAGTCGCTGCCAATTGCAATTGCGCCCTTGGAGCCGCTCCTTGGGCGGCGCCGGGCGGCCGGGATCTCCAGTCAGCCAGCGGGCCACGTTGTACTCGTAATATTGCTGGGTCCAGATCAAGCCGGCGAAGGCCTGGCGCTGGATCAAGAAATCGTCGGCGTCGCCGCTGGCCGAGCAAACCCGAGCGTAGAAACGGTCGGCGTCGGCCCGCCGGTCGGCGCAGATTCGATCCACCTGAGAGAGGTCGCGGCCTCCGCCGTTCCCCCACAGCAGGCGCAGCACCTGCGACTTCCCAGGCGGCACTTGGTGCATGAAGTGAGCCGCGGCCTTGGTGCCGCGCCGACTGGGACTGCACAGGGCCGGGTCCCCATTGACGACCGCGTCTCCGATCGCGTCCTTGGGCCATTGGCTGCGGTTGGGCGACCCGAACAGGAGCTTCGCGTTGGTCTCGTTGTCGCAGACCAGCCAGGAGAATTCGCCCTCCACTTGGAGCCGGTAATCCCGAAGCTCCGACTCACCCGTCAGCAGCAGTTGCGAGCCGTTGGCCTGGAGTTGCGGGCTGTGGCCGGCTGGATCCTCCCAGGCCCAGGTGTTGCGCAGCCATAGATGGGGCAGCAGGTGCAGCTGCGCTGGCGCCTGGCTCTCGTTGGTGACGGTGATCCTCCACGCCACCACCTCGGCGGCCGCCTTGGCGTACTCCACCTCCACGGTCCAATAGCGATTGGAGTCGAAGATCCCCATCGCCAGCAGGCCCAGTTCGGGACCGGGACCGCGGTTGCGGTCCCTCAGCTCCTGGTATGGGAACGCCGACATCGGGTAGCGATAGAGCGCCCGGAGGTAGCTGCCGTCGGGTAGGGCGTCTAGGTAGTGCCAGTACTCCTTGACGTCTTCGCCGTGATTGCCCTCGGCGTTGGAGAGCCCGAACACCCTCTCCTTTATGGTGGAGTCCTCGCCGTTCCAGAGTGCCAAGGCCAGGCAGACCCGCTGCTGCTCGTCGCAGATGCCGAGGATGCCGTCCTCACCCCAGCGGTAGGCGCGGCTGCGCGCCTGCTCGTAGGGGAGGTATGCCCAAGCGTCGCCGTCCTGGCTGTAGTCCTCCCGTACCGAGCCCCACTGCCGCATCGACAGATATGGACCCCAAAGCCTGGACCCGGGAGAGCTGGCGTCGCCGACCGCGGCGTCCTTGCTCTCCCCTTCTGGCACGGCCCGAATTCTCCCACGCCGCGGCTTGCACCTGGCCTGCTCGGAGCCGGGGACCTTCAACTCGCGCGGGACTCGGGCTGCTTGCCCTCCGGGCTCGTCACCGGCCGGAGAGGTAGCCAGACCACGAAGGTGGCGCCGCCTCCTGGGGTGGGCTCGTAGCGAACCCGGCCATGATGGGCGGCGACTATCGCTGCCACGATGGCCAGCCCCAGACCCGAACCCCCGTGGTCCCGGCTGCGCGACTGGTCGAGACGGACAAACCGATCGAAGATCTTGGCTGCTTGCTCATCCGAGATCCCCGGCCCGTGGTCACTGACGGAAAGAACCGCGAAGCCGTCCTGGTCGGTTCGCACCCCCACCTCGACCTTGGTCTCAGCTGGCGTGTGGACCATGGCGTTGCGCACCAGGTTGGCTACCACTTGCCGGATCCGGGGCTCGTCTCCCACCACCTCAACCGGGGCGGTGGCGTCGACCTTGATGGGGTGATGCCGATCCGCCACCGATGCGTCGGCCGCGGCGTCAACCGCCAGCTGCGACAGGTCGAAGACAGTCGACTCGACCGGGCGCCCCTCATCGAGCCAAGTCAGGAGCAGAAGGTCGTCCACCAGTTGGCTCATCCGGGCGGATTCGCTCTCGATCCGCGCCATGGCTTTGTCGAGATCCGCAGGCCTGGCCTTGGCGCCGTGGCGGAAAAGTTCGGCGTATCCGCGGATGGAGCTGAGCGGGGTTCGGAGCTCGTGCGAGGCGTCGGCCATGAACTGCCGCATCCTCGACTCCGAGGCGGCCCGGGCATCGAAGGCGCGCTCGATCTGGCTCAGCATCTCGTTGAGACTGACGGCCAGCTGCCCCACCTCAGTGCGGGGATCGGAAACCGGGACTCGCTGGCTCAGGTCGCCAGCGGCAATGGCCCCAGCCGTAACTCGGATTCGCTGCAGTGGCCGCAGGCCGAGCTGCACCGTCCACCAGGCCAGACCGCCAAGTCCCAGCAGAACCGCGGCGCCCACCAGGATCTCCAGGATCCGCAGCTCGGTCAGGGTGGCGTCGACTGAGGTCAGCGGAACTGCGAGGATCAAATTGGTGCCCTGCTCGCTGGTGGGGATGACCAACACCCGGAACTGCCACCCCCACTTGCTTGCGGCCACCGTGGTGAACTGGGAGCCGTTGGCGGGGTTGGAGCCGAAGCCGTGCGGGAGGGTGGGGTATGGTGGCGGCAACTCCCCATAGCCTCTGAACCGCGTCCCAAACGAGCCATTGGGACCGACCAGCTCGCCGTAGCTACCCGGGGGGGCGTCAACGCCTCCAAAAGGCTCGTGCCCAGACTGCTGCCAAATGTTGAGGTATCGTGCGACGGAGTTCGCCGAGCTCAGGGCCTCGTTATTTACCTGGGTACTCAGGTTTGACTGCATCACCAGATAGGTGACGGCGTCGATCACGCTGATCCCAACAGCGGCCAGCAAGAGCAGCGCCACTACGAGCCTCAGACGGAGAGACATGGCTATGAGCGGGGCAGGCGGAGAACGTACCCCATGCCCCTCACCGTGTGAATGAGGGGCGGTTCCTTCCGATCTACCTTCTTGCGCAGGTAACTGATGTAAGTCTCGAGGATCCCGGCGTCGCCGCCGAAGTCGTACTTCCAGACGTGATCCAGGATCTGCGCCCGGGTCAGCACTCGACGAGCGTTGATGAGGAGATAGCGCAGCAACCGGTACTCGGTGGCGGTGAGCTCGATCAGCTCGCCGCCGCGGCGCACCTCGCGTAGGTCCTCGTCCATCTCCATGTCGGCGAAGGTGAGCACGGTGTGGCTCTCGGCCTGGTGGCCGGAGCGGCGCAGGATGACCCGGACCCGAGCGATGAGCTCGTCCAAGCTGAAGGGTTTAGTGACGTAGTCATCCCCTCCTACCGTGAGCCCACGGACCTTGTCCTCGGTCGCGTCCCGGGCGGTGAGGAAGAGGATGGGGACCTGGGTGCCGGCATCGACGAGGCGCCGGGAGACCTCGAATCCGTCGAAGTCGGGCAGCATCACGTCGAGGATCACCAGGTGCGGCTTGAACTCCTTCACCTGCTCGATCGCGGCCGCGCCCGTGCCAGCAGTGGCGGTCACAAAGCCGGCGTAGCGCAGCGCGGTCGCGACCAGCTCGGCCAGGTTGGTCTCGTCGTCGACGACCAGGATCCGGGTCTCGTCTTCCACAGCTAGTTCGAAGTCTGGCGGTCAGACCTGGGAGTTTGCTGGGTCGAACCTGGGAGGTGGACTGGGACCATCGCGTTGAGCCCGCTCGGAGGGACCGCGTGTTGTCACCTCCGACAACAGGTCTCGGGAAGCTCTCAGCCTGGTCTCAGCCCCCTCCCAGTGCTAGGTCCCACGCTGGGCTTTGGAGAACGGATTGGGAACCACCCAACTTAAGATCCACCCTCCCCCAGCGGCCCGGCATTCGCCGGGTCGCTGTTCATTTCAGCGACTCAGCTCTCCACAGGTGGCGAGGGATTTAGGCAATGACCGGCCGCCTGGAGGGCGGCCACCGCCTGCTCCAGCTGATGCTCCGGCACCAGTACCCAGTCGGTGTCATGGGTGGAGATGGCAAAGATGGGAATGTGGGCATTGGCCAGGGGCTCCGCGAGGGCCGCCAGGACGCCGATCAACTCGTGGTCGAGGGGACCCTCTACGCGCAAGGCCGTCCACCGGCCACCATGAGCCACCCCCGGTGGGACCAGAGACTCCTCGCAGATGATCGAAAGTTCGCCGGGGGAGCGGCTGATGCTCCACCACTCCCCGGCAACCGCCCAAGCGGGAATCGGTTCGCCCGTCGACAGACGACACACCACCAGAGGCGGCCCGCCGGTTTCCATCCGCTGACCCCCAGGCTCGCAACAACCACCGCTCTCCACGGTCAAGAGTCTCGCGCGGGTGGGGTAGCGCTGGCAGGGATCCCGGCTCGGGACCGATCCGGCGACGCCTTTGATACCCTTGCCCCGCCGCTCGCGTGGAGTGGGCATATGGGGCCGTGGCGCAGCGGGAGCGCGCTTCCTTGGCATGGAAGAGGTCGCGGGTTCGATTCCCGCCGGCTCCACCAATCAAGCCCGACCTGCTACGCCACCCTGCGAGTCGGGGATCCCGATGACAGCGAGGGCAGGCTCGTGTCTGATCCCATCTTCGAGGACAAGCGGCTCGCCGCCCTCTACGACCCCTTAGATCCAGACCGAAACGATCTTGATGCGTCCTTGAGCTTCGCCACCCGGCGGAGGACACCAAAAACTCGGGCGGCCCGCGGCATGGTGGCGCAGCCGTGACGATAGGCCCGTGTCTAAGTCCGCTGCGCCGAGTCAACGAGCGGGTTTGGGCACTCGTCGACCGGAGACCTGAAGCTGGGTCAGGTGTTTGGAGTGCACCGCCGCCTCAGTCCACCGTGACGGCGAGTTTGCCCAGGGTTCCACGGGAAAAGTCGGCGAGCGCCTCCGGGACTTCCGCCAGCTGGTAGTTGTGATCGATCGGCACCTGCAGGCGGCCCGCCACCACCTCATCGGCCAGATATTCCAGGGTGGCGGCGTCGGGGTTGGTCATGATCGCGTTCGCGGCGGGATGCTGATCCGCACCGACCCCAAGGGTGGAGGCCAGCCTCCCCTCGGGCGCGAGGAGGCCATAGAGCTGGGTCCCGTCTCCGGCAAAGTGGAGCACCGCGGAGACACCGCCGGGGGCCAGAGTCCTCACCTGCGCGCTCAGGTCACCGGTGTGATCGACGACGTGCTCGGCACCCAGACTGCGCACGAATTGCGAGCCGGCACCGGGCGCGGCCGTGGCGATGACATGCACGCCCAGGGCGGTGGCCAGCTGGACGGCGAAGGCTCCGACGCCGCCGGTGGCGCCCGATATCAGCACGACCTCCCCGGCTTGCAACGCGATTACCTCGACCGCCGCAACCGCGGTGGCGCCAGCCAGCCCTAAAGCCCCAGCGCTCTCCAAGTCAAGCCCGTCTGGTACCAGTGCGGTGGCGGGGTACTCGCCAACGCAGAGATATTCCGCGAACGATCCCCCGCCCAGCCCTTGCTTCATCACCGCCCCGAACACCGCCTCTCCCAAACTGAACTGGGACGCACCCTCACCTAGCCCCTCGACCGTCCCGGCAAAGTCCTTGCCCAGGACGACCGGGAATTTGTGCTCGAGCTTGCCCTTGTAAGCCCCGGCGGCAACCGCGACATCGAACCCGTTCACCGAGGAGGCTCTGACCCGAACCAGTACCTCCCCCGGTCCGGGCCTGGGCACGGGCAGGTCGACCACTGCCGGTCGGGCACCGTAATCGTTGATGGCCACAGCGCGCATGGCATTTCCTCGCGGTCGGGATGACTGAGCCCATCTTCCACCAACATCGCCGCGGTGGGACCATTCGCAGATGGCCACGGTCCACGACTAGGTCAGAGGAGCAGGACGTTGCCCGAGTCGAAGATCCGGGTCCCAAGCAGCTCCAGCCGAAGCCGATTCCCCAGTCCATGCATCAGCGACTTCCCTCTACCGAGCACCAAGAGCTCGCCACCAAGCCGGGACTTCAGCTCGATCATGGCTCCTGCCAGGTCTCCACCGACGACCGTCGTAGCCACCCAGTTGGCGCTCGGCAGTGTGCCTGAGACGACCAGCTTCCGCATTCCATTCATCCCGGCAGCGACTAAAGGTCGCTGGCGGCAGCTGCTTCGGTTGTCCAGTAGTCGGCCATCATTTGGTAGGTCACCCGCCCGAAGATGAGGGTGTCGGCGGCGTCGAGTTGTCGCAGCGCGAAGTCTTGAAATTCGCCGTCGACGTTGTGCCAGTCGAGCTCGTGGTTGGATCCCTCATGGAAGCCATCCAGGGTTGTCATTCCAAACGAGGCTGGAGTGCGCATGGCACCTCCTGACAAACGCGCGCTGGGTAGGGCGACCGCACCGCTGGTGACCCTCGGCAGCTTTTGTGCCGGCGCGCCGGAGACCCAGGCCGGGCACGGGTCAGCCCGGTGTCGGCCCCCGGGGACGAAAGCTGGCTGCCGGCGGAGGGGCTGCGACGCGTCGGGCTTGGAGCTGGAGTCTTGGGCCCGCGGGAAGGGGTAGTGCCGGCAGCTGATCGAGAGGCACGGCGTCCTTGGTCGCGGGCATCCCGTCGATCAGCCTGAGGATCCGGTCCGATGCCTCCAGTACCTCGGGGTCATGCGAGGCGATCACCACGATGCGGCCCTTGCGAGCATGCTCGGTGAGCAGCTTCAGGATGATCGAACGGAAGTCGGCTGCCAGCTCGGAAGTTGGCTCGTCCGCCAGCAGGATCGGTGGATCGCCGGCCAGTGCACGGGCGACGGCGACCCGCTGCTGTTGCCCACCCGAGAGATCCTGCACCAGGTGGTCGGAGTTCTCGTCCAGTCCCACCGCCGAAAGTACTTCGCGGGTCCGCCTGGCGACTTCGGGCTTGGGCATCCGCATCGCCTGCAGCGGTAGGGCCACGTTCTCGGCCGCGGTCAGGACCGCCACCAGTCCGTGGTTCTGCAGGACCACACCGTAGAGGCGCCTGCCCTCCTCGCCCCCCGGGATTGGACCCCCATCGAGGAGAACCCGGCCGCGGCTGGGATTCTGAAGACCTGCCAGGACCAGCATCAAGGTGGTCTTGCCTGAGCCTGAGGGGCCCGTGATCGCCACTGTCTCCCCCGCCCTCACCCGAAGCTCGACGTCGTCGAGGATGCGCCGGGAATTGATGACCACGCCGACCTCCTGGGCGTGGATCTCAGTGATCATCGGCTTCGAGGTCAGGACTGCGCAGGTCCACCCCTTGGGTGTGGCGGTGCACTTGAACCAGGGTGCCGGGAGGCAGCCACTCCAGGACATCGACGGGCAGCTGGACACTGCCATCCCGACCCACCACGGCGTACTCCTCGCCCCGGCGGCCCTCAGCGCCGATCCTGCCATCGCGGATGCTCACCGTGCGAGGCATGGCCAGGGCCACCGCCGGGTCGTGGGTGACGCTGACCACGGTCGCACCCAGCTCCTCATTCACCTTGAGCAGCAGGGATATCACCTGATCGCGGCCGCCGCTGTCCAATTGGCTAGTCGGCTCATCGACCAAGAGCAGTGTCGGGCGCACCGAGGCCCCTGCTGCGATGGCCACCCGCTGCTGCTCGCCGCCCGAGAGGGTCGAAACCGTCTGCCCTGCTAGCGCCCCCATCCCCAGCTGCTGCAGCAGCTCCAGCGGAGTCCAGGGGGGGGTGCGCTTGCGCCCCCGGGCACCCCGCTGCGCGAAGCCGATGTTCTGCTCCGCGGTGGCGTAGGGGAGCAGATTGCGAGCGGGATCCTGGAGCACCAGGCTGATATCGGTGGCGCGCAGTCGCAGTAGCTGGCGGTTGCTCATGCGCGGCAGGTCGTTGCTGCCGATCCTGATTCGTCCGGCCGAGGGTCGCAGCAGTCCCGACAGCAGCGCCAGCATGGTGGACTTGCCGCTGCCCGAGGGGCCCAAGAGGGCGAGCGCTTCTCCTGCCTCAACGTCCAGGTCCACGCCGCGCAGGGCGACGACGTCGCCCTCAGGACTGGGGTAGAGGTGCACTACCCCCTCACAGTGGATGTCGACCCCGCGCTGGGCCGGGACGGTGGTGGCGGTCATAGGATCTCCGTACGCAGGCGGTCGTAGCCCGCCATGCCGATGGTGCCGACCGAGGCCAGGGTGGCGGCCACTGCCAGTAGTACCACGAGGCCGAGCAGCAGAGCCAACAACGGCAGCACCGGAAGGGGGAACTGCGGTGGTGGCCCACCGGCCACGGAGGTGAACTCGGGCACTGAGGGCAGGGCGATGACGGCCCCCAGGATCCCCGCCCCAGCCCCCAGGATCACCCCTGGACCGAGTACCAGCAGCTGCTCCTCCAGCAGCGACCGTGCCAGCGTTCGGCGCGGTACGCCGCCCACCCGCAGCACCGCCAGCTCGAATGCTCGCCGCCTGGAGGTTATGAAGATCGAGAAGACTGCGGCCCCGATCGCCAGCAGCGCCGCCGCTGCCGCCGCAAACAGGAAGAACTGAAAGGCCAGAGCCAGACCTCCGCCATTAAGGCGAGCCAGCAAGGTGGCAGGAACCTGGCTGGCATAGATCCGCAGACCCTGCGCCTCCAGCGCTCTGATCACACGCCGAGGCGTGTGTGGAGCCAACCAAACCTCGTTGGTGGAGCCGGATTCAGGTGAGGTTTCGGCACGCAAGGCGGTCGGCAGGTTGAGCAGAAAGCCGTACTCACCGAGGTTGGGAAGTGCCGCGGTGGTGATCGGAGCGTTCACCGCGAGGGTGGTGCCGTCGAAGTCCTCGAGGGTGACGTCAGCTGTGTCCGACACCTGGTCGGCGCTGGTACTGACTCCGTGAAGGGTGTCAGGGAGCGGGGCCGGTATCACGGCCGGTGTAAACGTGTCCTGGCTGCTGTCGGTGAACGTGAAGATGGGGTCGCCAGCACTGGACTGAACCACCGCACCGGCGCCCGCCGACTTCCAATAGCCGCGGGCCTGAATGGCCCCTGTCACTGGGCGAAGCGGTGCCGACGGGTGAGATTGCTGCTCCAGATCGGAAACCGCGAGTGAGTAGGTCGCCTGCTGCGGTCCGGTGGCACTGGCGGACCAATAGGGAGTCAGGTTGGTGACCCGGCACTCCTGAACGCACACGCTTGGCAGCGAGGCCACGTAGGTGTGCACCCCCGGGGAGAGATAGCCAAAGTCAGCCACCGCGGGATAGCCGGCGCCGTCGATCAGGTTGAACTGGAGGTCGGGGACCGGGGTGACCGGGGTTCTGAGGTCGACCACCATCTGGATTTGGGTACCGCCCACCGTCAAGGGAGGCGTTAGGCGCGGGGTCAGCCAGCTCACGATCTTGTTCAGGCTGGTGGAGCTGGCGGAGGTGGGCCAGTCAGTAACGCGGGCGAGGCGGACAGCGTCGACTGCGAGCAGGTTCTGGCTAGGCGAAATCGACTGCACCGCAGCCATGGCGTAGCGGCCGCTGGGGTCAGCCCGGCGAACTGCGTTGACCAGATTCACGGATTGCGGGAGGTGGACGTCTAAGACTCGACCGGCGCCGGTGATGAAGTTGGCACGGGTGACCCGATTGGTCCCGGCCACCGCCCACCCGGCGACCGCGAAGGTCGCCAGCGCTGTCGCCACCGCCAGAACCACGATCTGACGCAGATTGGTAGGGCGGCGGATCACCTGACGAACTGCCAAGGCACTCGCGATGTAATGCGAATTGAGGGTTCGCCGTACCGCGACCGAGCCGAGCAGGGGCAATAGCCTTACTCCCGCCACCGCGACCGCGACCGCGATCAGCCCCGGCGCTAGCAGCGCCAGCGGGTTGGGCATCTTGCCGTTGAGCACCCCCGAGAAACCAAGCTCGACCAGTCCGGCCACCGCCAGCGCTATGGCGGCACCGTCGGCGGCGGCACGAGCCGCATTAGAGGACCTCGGCTCGCTCGCTTGGAGCTCCTCGACCAGACGCCGGGTCATGATTCGCCTGGCTCCGAGCAAGGTCGCTAGGAGTCCGCCGGCAAAGGCAGCCAGCCCTGCCCAGAGCACCAGTGGGTAGAAGAAGACGAGAGCGCCGTGCAGCAGCAGCGGCGACGCTATCGCAACCGCGAGCCAAGCCAGAAACATTCCCAGAGGCAGGGCGCAGCAGATCACGAGCACCGGTTCAGCCAGCCCCGTCGTCATCACCGCGGGAATGCGGTAGCCGTGGAGTTTCGCCAGCGCCACCTCCTTCTGTCGAGCCTCGGCAGTCCGCGACACGACGCCGTAGAGCACGAAAAGGGTGAGCAGCACCAGCTGCAGGTCGACCACCACCACGACCGCCAGCATCTGGTCCTCCTGGTTCGAAACCGAGCGCAGTTGGCGGATGAGACTGGTGCTGGCGAGCGCGCTGTCATGGGTGGCGACGGCGTAGGCATAGCCCTTGTAGGCGGCCTCAAGAGCAGACGCGTTGCTCACCGTCACCCGGCTCGTAAGCAGAGGGAATTGCAGGCTCAAATTGGGGCTGAGATGACGCAGGCTGGCGGCGGTGGTGAAGAGCGAATCCAATCGTGGTAGCGGCGCGACCCCAAGTATGGAAGGTGGCAACGGGGGGCCAAAGGTGAAGAAGTTCTGGCCGAACCAGTACGGGGACCTAACACTCGCCACACTCACAATCCCGGTCACAGTCAGCGTCAGCGCAGCCCCGGTGTGCAGCCCCAGAATCGGAACCTTCCCCGCAACTCCCACTTGCAGGGCCGTGGCCGTGCGGCTGCTGATCGCGACTTGGTCGACTCCAGTCGGACAGGCCCCGGAAACAAAGTGGAGATGTGAGCAGACTCCCGTTCGAGCGACCAAGTCGGACTGGTAGTACTTGCCGTTGGGGTTGACCTTGGGAGTTTCGGCGCCATAGACCAAGGTGGTAATCGGTGGTGCATACCATCGACTGAGACCGTACTGGTGGGCCGAGTCCATCGCCATGGACGCAGACCGGAAAGGCTGGTAGCCGGAGTTGGAGGTCTGCGGTATTACGGTGATCCCGTTGTTCTCAGCCGTGGCGGTTGACAGGGTCGAGTGCAACACGCTGCCCAGGGCCGCTCCGAAGTAGAGAGGACCCGCCGATGCCGCCAGCACCGCGATAGTGGCCACCACCAGAAGCGCAGCCACCGCGCCCGCACGCCAGCGCACGGCGCGGAGCAAAAGGGGCGACCGCCTCACCTTCCTGCCTTGGGCTGCAGATGGACCTGGGTGGACACGCCAGAAGGGACTTCAGCCAAGTTGGTTTGACTCACCGGGGCCGAGCTGCGCTGCAATCTCACCACTACGGACTTTGAGGTAGGCGTGTTGCTGCCCTCAGCGACGCTCTCGAGCGGAACCAGGACGTTGGCTTCAGGAAAGTAGGCGGCGGCACATTGGCGCGCAATCGGATAGGCGACCAGACGGTAGCCTCGAAGACAGCGGTTAGCATCGTCAGACCACTCGCTGTAGATGTCAACATGGTCGCCGTCGGCCAGACCAAGCTCGGCGATGTCCTTAGGGTTGACCAGGACCACCGTGCGGCTTTGGTGGATGCCCCGGTAGCGATCCTCGTTGGAGTAGATGGTGGTGTTGAACTGATCGTGGGAACGGATTGTCTGCAGCAGCAGTCGGCCTCGGGGCAGGTTCACAAACTCCAGGTCATTTACGGAGAAACGCGCCTTTTGCGTCGTGGTATCGAACCGCCGCTCGTCGCGCGGGCCATGAGGTAGCAAAAAGCCCCTCTCCGCGGCGATCTTGGCGTTGTAGTCTTGGCAGCCAGGGACGACGTGCCCGATGTGCTCACGAATGACGCTGTAATCCCGGGCCATTTCTTCCCAGGCCACGGGAACCTTATCCCCCAGGGTGCGACGCGCCAGCCCGCACACGATCTCCACCTCGCTGCGCAAATGCGGCGACGCTGGTTGCAGGACCCCCCGGGTGGCGTGCACCGCACCCATTGAGTCCTCGACCGTAACCTGCTGCAGCCCGGTCGCTTGCAGGTCCTGCTCGGTGCGCCCCAGGGTGGGGAGGATGAGCGCCACCTCACCGGTTATCAGGTGGGAGCGGTTGAGCTTGGTGGCGATGCTGACCGTGAGGCTCAGATTAGCCATCGCGGCCTCGGCGACATTGGTGTCGGAGATGGCTCGCACCAGGTTGCCCCCCAACGAGATCAGGGTTCGGGCTTGGCCGTCGCGCATAGCGGCGACGCTATCGACCGAGTCCCAGCCCGGCTCCCTGGCCGGCTCGAAGTGAAACTCCTCAGCCAATTTGTCAAGGAATGCCGAGGGCATCTTCTCGTAGATCCCCATCGTCCGGTCGCCCTGGACATTGCTGTGACCACGCACCGGCAACAGTCCCGCACCGGGGCGACCGATGTTCCCGCGCAGCAGCTGGACGTTGGTGAGCTCGCGGATGGTGGGGACCGCCCGTTTGTGCTGGGTCAGACCCATGGCCCAAGCGATGATCACCGACTTGGCGGCCAGGATCCGGTCGGCCAGCTTGCCGATCTCTTCCCGAGTCAAGCCGCTCCCGGCCTCGAGCTGGTCCCAAGAGGCCTGGCGCACATGACTTGCGTAAGACTCGTATCCATCGGTGTAGCGGGAGATGAAGTCGTGGTCGAGGACGGTCCCGGGGGTCCGCTCCTCGGCCTCGAGTAGCAGCTTGCCGACACCCAGGAATAGAGCCTGGTCTCCGGCTAGGCGGATTGGGAGGTAGTCGTCGGCGAGTTGGGTTCCGTGGGCCAGAAGCCCCCTGGGAGTCTGGGGATTCTTGAAACGCATCAGCCCGGCTTCGGGCATGGGGTTGACGGCCACGATCACCGCCCCGTGGCGCTTGGCCTTCTCCAGGCTGGTCAGCATGCGGGGATGGTTGGTACCAGGGTTCTGACCGCAGACGATGATCAGCTCACTGCGCTCGACGTCTTCCAGGGTCACGCTGCCCTTGCCGATGCCGATCACTTCCTTGAGCGCGACTCCGCTGGACTCGTGGCACATGTTGGAGCAATCAGGGAGGTTGTTGGTGCCGTAGGCGCGGACGAACAGCTGATAGAGGAAAGCCGCTTCGTTGCTGGTACGACCTGAGGTGTAGAACACCGCCTGATTGGGTGAATCCAGCTGGTTGAGCCGATCTGCGATGACTGTGAACGCCTCGTCCCAGGCAATCGGCTGGTAGTGATCTGCGCCCACGGGTTTGATCAGAGGCTCTGTCAGTCGACCCTGTTCCTCCAACCACCAATCAGACCGCATCCGCAGATCGCTGATGGCGTGCTCCCGGAAGAAGTCGGGGCCGACGCGACGCAAGGTGGCCTCGGCGGCGACGTGCTTGGCCCCGTTCTCGCAAAACTCAACCACCTTGCGATGATCCGGCCAGGCGCAGCCCGGGCAGTCAATGCCGTGGGGTTGGTTGAGCTTTCGCAGGGTCTTGAGCGTGGTGCCAACCCCCATCTCGTCCAGAGACCTCTTGACTGTGACCCCCAGCGCGGGCCAGCCAGCCGCGCTTTTCTCGACCGGGGTGATCCTGGGTTCGCGGGCCGGATCTGAGCGGGGGGCCCGGGTGGTCATCTTCCTCCGCGCTCGACCCGGAAGGCTTGGCGGAGCTTGGCTGCGGTGGCCTCAAGGTGTTCCGGGATCACCTTGACGTCGGCCAGGATCGGCATGAAGTTGGTGTCTCCGTTCCAGCGTGGCACCAGGTGGAAGTGGAGGTGATTTTCGATCCCCGCTCCCGCCGCCCTTCCCTGGTTCCAGCCGCCGTTGAACCCCTCGCAGTTGAGCTGCTGCTGCAGCAATTTGGTCGCCAGTTGCAATTCATCGATAACTGCCGCCAACTCTGCCCCAGTCAGTTCGACCAAGTCGCCGCCGTGGCGCGTGGGGGCCACCATGAGGTGGCCGGGATTGTAGGGAAATCGATTGAGCATGCAAAGCGCCAGTTCGGTACGGTCGACCAGCAGGTCTTGGTAATCCCCGTCGGACCGCGCCGCGGCACAGAAGATGCAGTCCGCTTCACCCCCTTGAGGAAGGGGCCGCTCGATGTAGGCCATCCGCCAAGGCGCCCAGAGTAGTTCCATTCCGCCTCCCGGTAGACCCCACCAGTTTGACGCTGTGAATTGCTTCAAGTAGACTACCGGGGTCATGGGCTAAAGGCGCTCGTTCGCCTGGGCCCCGCTCAGCCGCCTCCGGGCATTTTCGAGGTCTTCTTCTTTTTGGGATCGGTGATCAAAAAGCGGCGCAAGAAAATGCGCAAGCACAAGCACAAGAAGATGCTGAAGAAGACCAGATGGCAGCGCCGAGCCACCTAACCGCTGAGTAGCCCTTCGAAGCGAGGCGGCAATCCAGCCACCGATATACTGGGTCGCCCTGGGGGCGATAGCTCAGCTGGGAGAGCGCTGCCCTCGCACGGCAGAGGTCAGGGGTTCGAATCCCCTTCGCTCCACCGCGAGATCACCAGTTTCGCGGGCGAATTGGACGTCCTCGGTCGAGACGCGTGTGATCCAGCTCGAGAAGGACCCCTGACCCAGCTCATCGCCGTCCTTGATCAGGAAGCAGGCTGCAACTACAAGTAAAACTGCTCGGCTGTCCTGTAGTCGGTAGATGGACCGGTCTGCTCAATCTGTCAAGAGCTGCTGGCCTCACCGATCGGAGACTCGAGGAGGCAGTCAGCCCGCCGCTGCGGCAGCGTCCGAGGGTCCGAGTGGCCGGGACTATGGGATAGCCAGCGCCTGAAGCGGCTGAATAGATGCTCGGAGATCGCTACCCTATGAGCTAGCACGCCTGCTGATCGGAGGTCGATGTTGCAGCGGCTAGGGCTCTTGTGGCGGGGGTTGCGCTGGCGGTTGGGGACCTCAGCCCTGCTGCTCTTGGTGGCGGCGGTGGCGGTCTTCGCAGCCACCGTGGGACCTCTATACCTGGGAACGGCTGATGGCACCGTCCTCCATGGCACCCTAAACGGCCAGGGCGAGGCCCAGAACGCGGTCGCGGCCACTGCCACAGTCGAGTCTCAGCAGTCAGAGCCGCTGGCCCGAGAGAGCCTGGCCCAGGAACGGCGCTCCGCCATGCGACACTGGTTCGGAGCCGGCGTTCTTACCGTGGACGTGGGAATCCGTACTGGGGTCGACGATGCCATCGCTGACCTGGTCTACCGTCCCGGCGTCTGCTCCCACCTCACCTTCGTTCAAGGTAACTGCGTCCGCTCGGGACTACAGGTGGACATCACTCAGGAGGATGCCGGCTTCCTCCACCTGAAACTGGGAAGCGAGCTGGTGCCTGAGGTCCCCGTCAGCCGTGCCGTGGGCCGGAACCGCAACGCCCCGGGGAAGACCTTTGTGCCGCTGGAGCCGTCCGGACAGTCTCTTTTGGTGGTGGGGATCGTGCGGGAGGTCAACACCTCAAATCCCTACTGGCTGGGTGATGACTTCGACGGCTTCTCCCCCCTTCAGAGCCCACCTCAGCTCGACACCATCTGGACTACGGCGGCCGCCGTGGCGGGACAAGAGTCGATCTCCACCGCCCAGTTCCCCCTCCTGGTTTCCCACACCCGAGTGGTGAGGCTGACTCCGCTCAAGGACGCGGTCAACCGCTTCGACGGCCTGGTGACCACCCAGGACGGGCTGGTGCCTTCGACTGGTCTCTTTGACTCCCTCAGCCTCTACGGAAGTGAGGCCAGCGTCATGGCGGCGATCGTGGTGGTGGTCGACCTGGAGCTGGTCCTGCTGACCCTCTTCGTGCTCTATGGGCTGGTGGTCCGCAGTGAGGAGACTCGACTCAAGGAGGTGGCGCTGACCAAGCTCCACGGCTTCCCCAGGGCCGCGGTCCTCAGCGCAGGCCTGGCCGAACCACTGGTGCTGGTCTCTCTTGCCCTTCCGATTGGATTCCTAGCTGCTTGGGGGGCGGTTGCCGTGGCCGCGCCGACGCTCCTGCACAGTGTGGACCTGCTTTTCACTCCCCCCGTGTTCCTGTCCGCCCTAACCGCGTATGCCGGCGCTGTCGTCGCGACCATGGTGGGCTCGCGACGGATCCTCAACCGCCGCCTCATGGAAGAGGTCCAGGGGATCAATCTCAAACCCTCTGCGACCGGCCGAGCCGTGCTCGACGGCGCAGCCTTGGCGCTAGCGATCGGTGGGATGGTGGAACTGGTCCACTCCGGCGTCCTGACTAGGGGCCAGCCCAACCCGCTGTCACTGCTGGCCCCCGGTCTGCTCGCGGTGGCGCTGGCCGTGGTTGGGATCCGGGCGCTTCCCTGGCTGTGCGGCCTCGGGATGGGATGGGCTGGTTCCAAGTCAGTGCCCGCCGGTCTGGCCCTGCGCCAGGTGCTGCGTCGTCCCCCACTCTCCCGGCAGATGCTGGTAGTGGTGGTGGCCACCGCTCTGGTCTGTTTCGCGGGCGAGGCCTGGTCGGTGGCCAACGCCAACCGGGTCGAGCGGGCCGACTTTGAGACCGGTGCGGCGCGGGTGCTGGCCGTCCGACTCCCAGCCTCGCTCAGCCTTGTGGAGGCAGTGCGCAGGGCCGATCCCAGCGGCCACTACGCGATGGCGGTGATGAAGTCGAGCGAGTTCGGGGGGACCCTGGTCGCCTTCGACGCCTCGCGCCTCAAGCAGGTCGCCTACTGGCCTGCCGACCTCAGCAAGACCAGCGTCAACCAGGTGGTGCGCTGGCTTCGGGGGGACTTCCAGCCCCAACTGATCTTGACCGGCTCGGAGGTGAAGGTGACGGTCAACTATTTCGGACTTCCAGCCGGAGTCCCGGACCTCCAGTTCAACCTCATCGATAATGGTGGCGCAATCTCGGTAGCCGACTTCGGCTATATGAAAATCGGCACCCACACCTATGAGGCGAGTCTGCCCGCAGCCTGCAGCGGTGGCTGTCGGGTCACGTCGATCCAGCCCTACTGGCAACCCAACTCGACCGGGCTTGCCTCTACTACCTTCTCAATTAGGTTGTCGCAGCTGCTGGACCGCGGTGGCGAGGGTCCCTGGTACTCGCCCGGAGTTCCCCTCAACCGGACCCGCTACTGGCTTCCCAGCCAGGGCGCCAGCCTGGTTCAGGTGGGTCACGGGATACTCTTCACCTTCAATGAGAGCGCGACCGAATTGCTCCCGCCGGCGGTGATCCCGGCGCCACTGCCGGCCATCCTCCCCGGGGTCAGCACCTACGCCAGCCAGCCTTCGGATCCCGGCGTGGGCAGCGACATCGACTTTGATGGCACCCCGATCTACCTCAATACCAAAGTGGGAGTGGTCGCGCTGCCCGGGGTCGGTCAGTACGGCGTCCTGCTGGACTTACCGGTAGCCATAGACTCGGAGACCTCATACCCGGTGGGAGCCCACGACTATGTCTGGCTGGCGCCTCACACCCCGAGACGGGTGGTTAGTTCCCTGGTCCGTCAGGGCGTCTACATCGAGAACACATCCACCCCTGCCCACCTCCTCAACGAGTACCAGCAGAGCGGACCGGCTCTGGCGTTCCTGTTCTTCCTCTTTGCGGCCGCCGCCGCGGCTCTGCTGGCCGTGGGCTCCAGCGTCCTCGCCCTGACGGTGAGCTCCCGACAGCGCGCCTACGAGACGGCGATGCTGGTCGTCGCCGGGATCTCCCGACGTGACCTCTTCCGTGCCCTGGTGGGGGAGCAGCTCCTGGTCCTGATCCCAGCGGCATGCCTGGGGATGCTGGCTGGCTTGGGTGCCGCTTTCACGGCCCTGCCGTCGGTGCCAGAGTTCGTGTCGGCCGCTGGTGGGCCACCCCTGCAGCTGGGCTTGCCGGTGGTACCGGCCCTGGCCCTTTTCGCCAGCCTGATTATTCTTCTGGTCGCCGCCGCGGTAGTGGCCGCCTCCAGCACCATGCGCTTGGTCACGGTCGACCGGCTGCGGATGGAGATCATCTGAGGAGTCCAGCGGTGTGTGACGCTTCCGGCGAGGGCCTCCGGAAGCGGCGCTCATCTGGCCTAGGCTGATGCTGCAGACCACCTACCCAATCACGACCGAGCGACTGCTGATCCGACCGTTCATCGAGAGCGACCTGGACGATCTCTTCGCGTTCCAGTCGCGTGAGGACGTCACCCGCTTCCTGTACTGGAATCCACGCAGCCGAGAGGAGGTCGTCGCCGTCCTCAAGGGGTGGATGGTGCCACCGCCGATGGACAGGGACGGCCAGGCGCTGGCGCTGGCGGCGGTACTCCGGGAGTCCGGCCGGGTGATCGGGTCGCTGCTCCTGTTCCAGCGCAGCGTCGAGCATCTCCAGGGGGAGATCGGCTTCGTGTTCAGTCCCGATTACCAGGGTCTCGGGCTGGCCACGGAAGGTGCGGCAGAGTTGCTCCGGATCGGTTTCGACGGGCTGAGGCTGCACCGCCTCTGTGGCCGCTGTGATGCTCGCAACCAGGCCTCGGCCAGGCTGATGGAGAGGCTGGGAATGCGCAAGGAGGCTCATCTGGTCCAGAACGAACGGGTCAAGGGCGAATGGACCGACGAGTTGGTTTTTGCCATCCTGGCGGAGGAGTGGCGGGCCCGAGGGGCTGGGCTTGCCTGAAGCAGGTGAGTCCCCCCTGGCCGAGCAACTCGGGGCCGATCCCAGAGGACCTGGTGCTCTGCTCTCAGATCTGACCTCTTCGCTACGCCGCGAGGGCGAGCTCCTGATCTCCGCCGCCGGGCGGGCCGGTCTTGATTCCGAGGTGCCCACCTGTCCTGGCTGGCGGGTGCGCGACCTCGTCCATCACACCGGTGCGATTCACCTCTGGGCAGCAACGCATGTCAGAGAGCAGCGCCGCGAGCAGTTGGGGCCTGAGGAGACAGCGGCTCTCACTTCCTCCAGACCCGCCGACGATCTGCTCCTGGGTTGGTACCGAGCCGCGCACCAGCGGGTGGTGGCGGCCCTGGAGCAGGCATCACCGCAGCTCTCTTGCTGGACGTTCCTTCCCGCTCCCTCACCGTTGGTCTTCTGGGCCCGGCGACAGGCCCACGAGACGGAGATCCACCGGGCAGACGTCGAGGCGGCCAGCGCCAGCATCACACCGGTGCCGGTGGTGGCGGCTCTCGACGGCATCGAGGAGATGCTCTTCGGCTTCGCCGCCAGACCGCGGCGGATTGCCGTCGATCGGCCCCGGAGGCTCGCCCTGGCCCCCCGCGACGCCCAGGCAGGCTGGATGGTCGAAATCGGCCCAGCCGGTGTCGCAGCTTCCCGGGCTAGCGGCACGGACTGCGACTGCCGGGTGGTGGACACCGCTTCCAACCTCTTCCTGCTGCTCTGGAATCGGCTGCCCGAGGATGGCCCCGAGGTCACTGGCGACCGCGGTCTGATCGACCTCTGGCGCCGATCGATCCGGGTGCGCTGGAGCTGATCGACCACCGACTTAGGGTTTCGGCGCTGAGGTCGATGGGTCAGGCGGCGGGAGCGCCGGAGTCTTGATCGTCGTCGAGATTGGCGAAGTAGGCCGAGACCGCGTGATCCAGCAGTTCGGGAGTGAGCCTGGGCTCGACGCCGAAATAGGAGGCCGCGTGGACCAGATGGTCCAGAATGTCTCGCGGCTCACAGCCGTGAAGGGGTCTACCCGTCTTGCGGTAGTGCTCCTCGACCAGGTAGTTCACCGCCGCCGGATCGTATTCCAGGCCGATGGAGTCGCAGACCCGGCGGAAGATGCGTCCGTACTCGATCACGGTGGGGTTGGGGACCTCGACCTTGTAGCGAATCCGGCGCAGGAACGCCTCATCAATCAGCTCTTTGGGCTTGAGGTTGGTGGAGAGGATGAGAACTTCGGTGAAGGGGACCATCACCGTGGTCCCGGCCCGGCTGATGTTGATGTAGTCGAAGCCAGCCTCTAGGGGGACGATCAGGCGATTGAGCAGCTCCTGCGGGCTCATCTTCTGGCGGCCGAAGTCGTCGACCAGGAACAGCCCGCCGTTGGCCTTCAGCTGAAGTGACGCCTCGTAGTAGCCCATCCTGGAGTCGAAGCTGAGGTCCAGCTCGCGGCCGGTGAGCTCGCCGCCAGCACGGACCACTGGACGTGAACAGAGGACCCAACGGGTGTCGTGGGGAGGTAGATCGGCCGACAGGGGACGATGGTGAATGGGGTCGAAGACCCGGATCACCTCGCCCTTCACGTAGAGGGCGTGAGGCACGAAGATCGGGTCACCGAGCAAGGTGGAGCAAGCCTCGGCGATGCTGCTCTTGCCGTTCCCGGGAGGGCCGAACAGGAAGATCGACTGGCGCGAGCCGAGTGCCGGACCAAGCCGGTTGAGGACGCTCGGCGGCAGGACCAGGTGGTCCAGCGCCGCCCTCAGCACCTGGTGGGTGACCGGGTTGTTGCTGCGCCCCTGGTGACGGGCGACGGCGATGTAGACGTCGAGGGGCACCGGAGCCGGACCCGCGTACTGATTGAGGTCGACCAGCTCTTTGGCGCGCTCTCGTCCGGCCTGACTGATCATGTACTGAAGGCCGTCGGCAAAGTCGGTGCCGCCCACCGCGCCGCGAATCCCGGTGGTCTGGACGTAGCCCTCGTCAGCCAGGAACTTCAGCGTCTCGGAGACGATGCTCCAGGGCAGGCAGACGTGGCGGGCCGCATCCCGGCCCAGCATGGTGCCGTTGTAGTAGATGACTTTGAGCACCAAGTCGGCGATGAAGGTGGCGGGAATGCCCGCTTCCTTGGGCGTCTGCGGAACTGGAGGGAATCCGATCTGGGCCCTGGGGGGGGCGGCGGCGACCGCCATTGGCGCTGCGGACATACGGCTATGAACTCAATTCTGTGGCTCGGGAGCCTCTCCCGGACTGGATCTTAGGCCCGAGTCTTGCACCCCTCTCGCGTAACTCATCCCCCGGCTGTCACGTATTTGCAAGGTCGTGAGAGTCCCGCCACCAAGCTGTCACCAAGGCTCATCCGAAGCCGGTTCCGGGCAGCTTCGCAGGGGCCTGGCATAATCGCCCAACGGGGCGGGCGTGTCACCTGGCCCCGAAGTACCTGATGCAGGAAATCACAGTCACCCCGCGCGAGCGGGCATCCAGCAGGGCCGGACACGGTCGAAGGGGATTGCTTCGACGAGGCTCCAAGCCCGGCTTCTGGCGTCGCCATCGCTGGCTCCGCAACAGCGCCACCGCGGTCCTGGTCGTGGTGCTGGTGGGGGCCGCTGGGATCGGGTCGGGCATGATCGTCCTGGCCGCGTTCCAGGTGGGTCTCCCCAGCGTGGCTGCCCTACCCAATCTAGGCCCGCCCAACGACAGCGAGATGCTGGCCAGCGATGGCAGCCTCCTGGCCATCCTGCACGAGCCAGGGGTGCATCACACCGGGGTCCCCCTGAGCCAGGTGAGCCCACTCCTGGTCAGGGCCACGGTGGCGGTCGAGGACCGCCACTTCTATCAGGACACCGCGTCAGCCGACCTCCCCCGGATCGTGGAGTCAGGCCTCAATGACCTGCTCCACCACGGGGCGCTCCAAGGTGCCAGCACGATCACCGAACAGCTGGCGAAGATCTCGTTCCTGACCCCCCAGAAGACGATCACCCGGAAGATCCGGGAGCTGCTGCTGGGTTACGAGATCTCCAAGGTCTTCCGGCCCGACCAGATCCTCCAGATGTATGTGAATCGGATCAATTACGGGAATCAGGCGATCGGGATTGAAGCCGCCGCCAATCTCTACTTCCACATTCCCGCCGCCAAGCTCGATCTAGCTCAGGCAAGCATGCTTGCGGGCGTCCCCGACGCCCCCACCGCGTACAACCCCCTCCGCTACCTGGGGGTAGTTGGCTCGGCCAACCTTGCCAAGGATCGTCAAAAGGTGGTGCTCCAGGCGATGGTGAGGAACGGCTACATCACCGCCGCGCAGTCCGTGGCAGCCTTCAAGGAGCCGCTCACGTTCTATCCCTGGGAGGACAGCGAGGTTGACACCCAACCGGACTTCGTCCAGTTCGCAGTCAGCCAGCTCCAGGCGCGCTTTGGCGACGCCTACCTCAACCCCGGGGGCTGGACCATCTGGACATCCCTGAACCCGACCGACCAGGCAGCTGGCATCGCCGACCTCCAGAACCCTACCAAGGACGCCCAGCTGCAGCGCGACTTTAACATCGGCGACGCCGACTTGGAGTCCGTCGACCCCCGGACGGGCGAGATTCTGGCCATGGTTGGGACCACCGATCCCACCGGCCAATGGGGCCAGATAAACATGGTCACCGAGCCTCGCCGCACCGGCTCATCTTTCAAGATGTTCACCTACACCGCAGCGCTTGCCTCAGGCAAGTTCACTATGACGACCCCAATCCTCAACGAGCCGATCGACATCGACGGCTACTCCCCGCTCAACTACTCGCGCACCTTCACCGGCATCTGCATCCTGAAGATCTGTCTTGGCAACTCCATCAACGTACCCGCGGTCAAAGTCGAGGACATAACCGGACTGCAGACGGTAGCCAACACCGCCATCCGCATGGGGGTAACCGACTTACTCAACCCCCAGAACACCTACGGCCTGGCGCTAACTCTGGGCGGCACCGCGTACGGAATCACGATGCTCAACATGTCAACCGGGGCCTCGGTCCTGGCGAGTGGTGGTGTGCTGCATCAGCCCACCACGATCACAGCCATCTACCAGGGCAAAAGATCGCTCTATCAGTACAACGTGGCTGACAACTCTCAGCAAGTCATCCCCGCCGACGTCTGCTACATCATGAACATGATTCTGCAGAGCAACCAGAATCGTCAGCCGGAGTTTGGGATCGACAACGGCCTGACCATCCCCAACCGCATCGTTGCCGTCAAAACCGGTACCTCTGACTACGGTAGCGGCGACCTCGAGGGTATCGGCGACAACTGGGTCTTCGGCTGGACCCCCACCTTCCTGACCTCCACCTGGGTGGGCAATCCCGACTACGCCACCCTGTCGGCAGTCTCCTCCGGAATCACCGGAGCCGCCCCCCTGTGGCAGACGTACATGGAGAATGTGCTCCCCTCGCAGCCCAACATCTGGTACACCAAGCCCGCCGACGTGGTCCAGATCGGTAGCGGACTGAACGCCAACTTCTACCTGCCCAACACCGTCGCCTACGCCAATTCCAACGTCAATTGCCCGGGCGCATATCAGAAAAACTGGAACGGCAACTGCTAGCTGCGGTCTAAGGACGCTCCAGCAGAGCGAACCGTCGACAGTAGCCGTCAGCCCGGTCGAGCGCTAATCCGCCCCGCCAGCGCCAGCGCCAGCGCCAGCCTAGCTCAGCTAACCCCGACTCCCTCGGATGCCGGAAGCTGGCTCTGGATCCACTTCTCGATGGTGTCGTCCGATTCCCACGAGGTGATCAGCGAGTAGCGCGGGCCAGGCCCGGGGTGATGGACGACGTGGAAAAGCCGCTCGGTGTCAATCACCAGCTGCATCCCCGGATGCAGGGCAATCCTGGTCTCGGTCGAGGGGTCGTCCTTGACATCGCGGAGGATGAAGGTTGACTTGCCCGGACTGTCAGCCAACTCGAGCCATGCCCGCACCACCCAACCTGCTCCCTCGGGATTGAGGCGATTGTTGTCATCAGGATGGAGCTGCCGCAGCGCCTGCTCCTCGTCGCTGGGATTGAGCTTGATGACCCGCACCCTGCCGAAGTTGCCCCCGATCGACTCGACGTAGCGAACCAGGCTCGGCGCGATCTTCCTGTTGTCGGTCCAAACCCCGAACTTGTCGGGCTTACCGTGCTCCCAGAAGCCATGACACTCCATTTCCCCGTTGGCAGAGGCCAGGGGGGCAAAGTTGGTGTCTCCTCCGCTCTTCCAGTCCACGTAGTCCAGGCTCTCCCACTCCGCCCCGGGGATTGCCGGTCCGTCGTAGTCCCTAAGGACAACGAAGCCGCGCTCTGCCAGGACGTCAAGCTTTCGGTGCATGCAGTTCTCCTCGCACATCTCGGCGCCCGGCCAAAGTCGTCGGCGGGCCGTTGTGTCCATGCTAGCCGCTCAGATTGAAGGGCGTCCAGCTTCCGTACCCGGCACCTCGGCGGGCCGGATCAGCCCGGTCTGGAGCTAGTGGCCGGGGCCCCGATCGGTGCCACCACCGCGGCGGCGAGCCGCTCCAGGCCCCCCGAGGTGACGGCATCGGGGAAGTTGCAGCAGATCTCCCTCACCCCTAGGTCGACGTACTCCTGCAGCTGCTGCGCGCAAGCCTGGGGGGTACCCACCAGCCGCCGGGCCCGATAGCTGAAGCGTTCCTCGCCGTGCCGGTTGTAGCGCTCCACCAGCTGGTCGGCGGCCGACTCCGTCTCGGCGACCAGGCAATCCAACACCACCGCCACGCGAACCGTCTCCGGTCTGCGGCCGCTGGCGCGGCAGTGGGCGGCCAAGGTCTCCAGCTTGTGGGCGACTCGAGCTGGAGGCCCGAACAGGCTGCAGCCGTCGGCGTGCCGCGCGACCTGCCAGAGGGTCAGCTTCTCGCCCCCGCCCGCGATCCAGATCGGCGGCCCCGGCACCTGGACCGGCTTTGGGTAGACCAAGGCGTCGTCGATCACGGTGTAGCGGCCCTCGAAGTTGGTCTGCTGATGGCTCCAGCAGGCGCGCATCAGCTCGGCCGCCTCCCCGCAGGCGAAGATCCGCTCCCGGAGGGCGGAGACCGGAATTCCGAATGACCTCGCCTCTCCCGGGTCGGATCCCGCCCCCAGTCCCACCTCGAGCCGTCCCGCGCTGGCCACGTCCAGGCAGGCCAGCTGATGTGCCAGCCGCGCCGGGTGATGCCAGGGCACAGCCAGACACATGGTCCCGATCCGCAGGCTGGAGGTGACCCAGGCAACCGTGGACAGCAGCAGCAGCGGGTCGAAGACTGGGCTGGGCGGCTCGGACCCTGCCGCCTGCAGGTGGTCATAGACCCACACCGCTCCATATCCGGAGCGTTCGGCCCGCCGGGCCACGCTCACCGCGGCCTCCCAGCGATCGCCAGGGTTCATCGACTCGGGGAACTCAGCCCGCCAACCCTGCGGTATGAAGCAGCCGAGCCGCAGCGCGTCCGAATTCACGGTCGGGCCGGCGTCGGTACAACCCGTCGAGGACGGACACGGCGGGCCGGCCCCCAAAGCCCCTCCAGGTCGTAATAGGCGCGCTCGCCGGGGAGGAAAACGTGGGCGATGACGGAATCAAAGTCGAGGCAGGCCCATGAACCCTCCTCCAGGCCAGCCCGAGAGAGCGGGTGAACTCCAGATCGTGCCGCCAGCTCCGACATCTCACCAGCGATGGCCCGGACCTGGCGGTCGGTGTCCCCCTCGCAGATCACGAAGAAGTCGGCGATCGTGGTCCTCCCGCGCAGGTCGACGCGGACCACGGCGCGGGCCTTGCGGGACAGCGCGGCGTCAGCCAGCAGACGGCTCAGCTGCAGTGGCGTCACGCGTCGAGGTTCATGGGCTATCGCCAAGCATGACAAACCGGAGCCGGCACGCGGCGGGGACCACCGCTTGTGCTGGGGTGAGCTTGTGGGGACGGACGGCGAGACTCTCCTTGTGGCCGGGACCGAGGCTGGGATTATCCAATAGCTGTTCAGCGCTCTGGATCGGCGACCTCGCGGTAGAGGTGGTGCGCGCCGATGTAGTCGGCGACTTCGGGGGACAGCATGTCCGCGCCGCTGGTGCCTGCCGCGATCCGTTCCCGAATCCCCGTGGCGTCGATCGCGGGCGTCGACAGGGCGATAGCCTCCGCCCCCATCAAGGGCAGACCGCGCTGACGCAGGGCTGCGAGGACGGCGTCGCCGGACGCCGCGGTGCCGGACCTCTCGAAGACCAGCAACCTCACTTGACCGAGGAGCCGGCTCACGGACTTCCAGTCGGGGAGACAGGAGGCGACGTCCGAACCCAGGGCTAGCACCAAGCCCAAGTGGGGCTCCTTTCGGTGGAGCCACTCCACCGTGTCCACCGTGTAGGTCGGCCTAGGTTGGTCGACTTCCCACCGGCAGACCGTCACCAGCGGGTCGTCCAGCCTACCCACCGCCAACGCCACCATCTCAGCCCGGGCGGAGGCGCTGGCACGGGGAGAGGGCCGATAGGTCGGCGCTCCTGTGGGTACCACGATCACGGGCAGGCCGGTTGCTCGGCGCAGCTCGCCAATCGCGGCAGTGTGTCCCAGGTGCGGTGGATCGAAGGTGCCACCGAAGAAAACTGCCCAGCGCTGCGCGTCCGGCATCTCCTCAGTCCGGATGGTCGTCTCCGGTCTGGAACTGACCCCGCTTCGGGTCCGGGTCTGGGTAGAACGTGAAGGCCTCACTGCCGATCTGGACCTCATCGCCTTCTCTGGCGCCGGCGCGCAGCAGCGCCCGCTCGACGCCGATCCTCGCCAGCTGACGCTGCAGCCGGAGCACCGAGGAATCGTCGTCGAGGTCAGTCACCGCTATCAGTCGCTCCAGCGACTCGCCGGCGACACGGAAGCCCTCCCCCTCTCGATCAACCGAGAACTCGCGGCTGAGGCCCCGGGGACCCCGGTAGAGCCGGAACCCTCCCTCGGCGCCAGCGGTGGCGGCGGCGGGGCTCCCGGCTTGGAGACGCTGGGCTGCCATCAGGAGCTCGTCGCGGCCGGCCCCAGTCGCCGCTGAGATCGCTAGAACCGGGACCGACCCAGAAAGCGCTCCGGTAAGAAGGGACCCCAGCGGATTCACCTGGTCAGGATCGAGCAGGTCGATCTTGTTCAACGCCAGCAACATCGGCTTGTTGGCCAGTTCCCCGCTGTGCAGCTCCAACTCGGTGACCACCTGGCGGTAGCCAGCCAGGATGGCATCCGCCCCCAGGCTGGCATCGACCACATGGATCAGTGCTCGGGTGCGGTCAAGGTGCCGCAGAAACGACGGGCCTAGCCCTGCGCCCTCGTGGGCGCCCTCGATCAGACCCGGGACATCAGCCAGGGTCAGGACCCGACCCTCCCCCAGCTCAGCAACACCCAGGTTGGGGGTGAGGGTGGTGAATGGGTAGTCGGCGATCTTGGGGTGGGCTCCGGTGAGCATGGCGAGCAGCGTTGACTTCCCCGCGTTGGGGAGCCCCACCAGGCCGATGTCGGCGATCAGGCGCAGCTCCAACCGGACCCTGATGGCGTCTCCGGGCTGACCGAGTTCGCGTCGTCGCGGCGCCTGGTGAGTAGGGCTGGCGAAGTGCACATTGCCCCTGCCGCCCTTGCCTCCCCTAGCCAAGACCGCGGTGGCGCCGGGACGGTCAAGGTCGGCCAGCAGCTGTCCGGACTCGATGTCCCAGGCCAGCGTCCCGGGGGGAACCGCCAGAGTCACCGACTTGCCGTCGGCACCATGGCGCCGGGAGGGGCCACCGGGTCCGCCCGCGGCCGCCTTGAAGGAGCGGGACAGTTGGTAGCGTTGCAGGGAGGTAAGGCTGCTCTCGGCGATCGCGAGCACATCACCGCCACGGCCGCCATCGCCTCCGTCCGGCCCTCCCTTGGGAGCGAACTTCTCGCGGTGCATGCTGGCCGAACCCGAGCCACCCCGGCCCGCGCTCACTGTCAGCACGACCTCGTCTAGAAACATCAGCCAGAACGGGCACTCGGCCCCGCTGGGTCAGCCGGTCGGGCTGTCCGTCGCGCTGATCGTGGCCCGGGTTCTGTCGGTCCGGTAGGGGCGGTACTCAACCACGCCCGCCTGCAGGGCGAACAGAGTGTGATCCCGCCCCACGCCGACTCCCGGCCCGGCCAGGATCCTGGTCCCGCGCTGGCGCACCAGGATCGCCCCCGCCCCAACCGTCTCGCCGCCGTACACCTTTACCCCGAGTCGCTGCGATTGGCTGTCGCGACCGTTGCGGCTACTGCCACCGCCCTTCTTATGAGCCATCCGTGTTCTCCGACTTTCCCCTGGTCTTGGCCGGTGACCCGGGCTTCTTCTTCTCCATCGGCGCTGGCGCTGGGGTGGCTGGCTTACGGGTGGCGCGGGCTGCCTTTGGCTTCGCTTCGGGCGCGGCCTTCACTTCCGCCGCGGCGGTGACCACTTCCGATTTCGCGGCGGTTCTGGGCCCGCCGCGTGAAGGCGCCCTCGCCTTCGTAGCCTTCGCGGTCGCCTCCGGCGTTGTCTCGCCGCCGTCCCGCTCTTTGGCGCCGACTCTGGTTGCCTGCTTCTTGGCTGACTCCGCGGGCGCGTCGTGGTATGCGCCCAGCCGGACCTCCTCGACTCGCAGCTCGGTCAGCTCAGCCCGGAATCCACGATGGCGCCGGTAGCGCTTCTTGGGTTTGTATTTGAAGACCAGGATCTTAGGCCCGCGAAAGTGACTCACCGCTCTGGCCGCGACGGCGACACCGTCCAGTCGCGGCCGACCGATTTGGGTCTCGCCCTGGTCCCCTTCCTCAGCGATGAGCATGCGGACGTCGGACAGATGCACTCGGGAGCCCGGCTCAACATCTAGTCGATCCACCACGAGGCGCTCGCCCGGAGCTGCCCGGTATTGGCGGCCTCCCACCTGGACAATCGCGTACATCAAGACTCCCTCGGAGTTGCAATTCTGGGAGCGAGCGGCGCACCCGAGAGCCGATCGCCGTGAGGGCGGCGCCACGCCGCAGACCCGGGCAGCGAGTTTATCAGAGCCCACTCCGAGCCAGATCAGAGTTGGAGCTAGCTCACCTGGATTGGGGCTAGGGCGGTGTAGTTCTGCTGAATGTAATTCTGGGTCTGGGAGCCGGTGCTGGCCACCAGCGAGGCCGAGCAGGTGTAGATCCCCTGCGGCACCACCGACAGCACCTCGACCGCGAAGCTGAGAGACAGGCTCCCCGGTCCCCCCGATCCAGCTCCGGGCAGGTCGAATCCGCTCCACACCGGCAGCTCGGAACCGGCGTTGGGATAGCTAGCGCCTCCGGTGCCGGCGTTACCGGAGGTGGCCCCGGTGCCGGCGAAGTCGAAGTCGTCGGGAAGGGTGATACCGATCGATGTGTCTGGAGCCTCTCCGCTGCCGGTGTTGGTCACAACCAGTTGGTAGGTGACCTGCTGGCCCGGTGCGGCTGTCGATGGGGTGACGTGGAGTTGCAGGCTGAGCGAGGGGGCCGGGGAGATGGTCAGGTCAAGAGGGGCTCCCGATAGGGTGTTGACGAAGCCGGCGGCGAAGACCTGGGGTGCAACCGGCGCCGTTCCGGGGCTGCCGGTGGCCTCCAGCACGGCAGTGATCAGCACCTGCGATTTCCCGCCGGAGTTCCCCGGACCCATGGCCCAGGCCCCCCAGGTGAGGGTCGCCTGCTTACTCCTGGGTGAGATGTCAGCCGATCGCTCCGAGTTGCCGTTGACGGTGGTGGTCGCGGTGGTCAGGTAGGTGAAGCCCGAGGGTACGCCCACTCGGACCGTCACTCCGTCGATGCTGTTGTCGCTGACATTGGTGACGGTAATCTGCACGTCCACCTCGGTGCCCTGAGGTACCGAGGTGGTGTCCGCCGTGGAACCATTCGAGACCACCCGGCTATTGACCTCAAGGCCACCCAGCCTGGTGGTGCCACAGGCGCTTAGGGCGGACCCCAGTCCTACCGCCAGTGTGGCCAGCGCTACCACACCGCTGAGCGCCCGCAGACTCAGCGGGGACCCCCCACGCGGTTGGAGCTCGCCAGCGGCCGCCGGGTAGCGGCAGCCTTGCCCAGGGCGACGTGGTGGTCGGGCGCGGTCGGCAGAGGGGTGGGGTAACCTACCGCGCTCAGCAGCTGCATCGCCATCTGGCAGTCGAGTCCGATCACGGTGTCGGTACGCCCGCCAACGGCGTCCACCAGGGAACCGCCTAGTCCCTGGACAGCGTAGGAGCCGGCCCGGTCCAGAGGCTCTCCGCCGGCGATGTACTGCTCCATCTCGTTGTCACTGAAGTCCCGCATCCGTACTGCTGACCTCGACACTCCGGTCGCTTCCTTCATCGAACCGGCGGACAGGGCACAGATCCCGGTCAGGACAACGTGTCGCTGACCCCGCAGCGATTTCAGCATCTCCCGGGCCCGATCCACGGTGTAAGGCTTTCCCATAGGGCCGGAAGGTCCCATCACGATGGTGTCCGCAGCCAGCACGTAGACGTCGTTGTTTGAGACCAGCTCCAGGGCCGCGTGGGCCTTGTTGCGAGCGATCAGCTGCACTGCCAGATCGGCGCACACGCCGGGCAGGAGTTGCTCCTCGATCTCCGGCCGGACCACGACGAACCTCAGCCCCAGCCGTACCAGGAGTTCGCGGCGGCGCTCCGAGCCGGAGGCCAGGACTAGTTCAACCACGTCCTAATAGGGCCTCCAGTTGCCGTGGCGCGGGCAGGTCTGGCTGGGATGCAATCCCGTGCCGACAAGCGCTTCACGGAGCATTGAGTGTAGCAGCGGGCGGGACTAGGCCCAGATGTCCCCATAGTCCCGGCCCAAAACGCGCTCCCGCGGCCCACACCAGGCCAACCCCGGCCATCACCCCCCACCAGAGACCGAGAGTCAGCGGGAAGGGTGCGGATTGAAGCTGGGGCAGCCCCAGCAGCAATGCCATCCCAACGCCAGCAGCCCAACCAAACCCGCGGAATGACATCCCGCCCGGAGGGCCCAACACCCATGGCAACGACCCCAGCCATGTGACCGCGAGCACAACCCGGCCCGCCTCCGCCCCCACTCCGCCGGCACCGAGAACTCCCGACCAGGTTGCCGAATGCACTGCCAGAGAAAGCAGGAGCAGGCCCCAGGACCACGCGCCCGCCAACGCGAACGCCAGACCCCGCCGGCTCCGGGGAGCGCCGAGCAGCTGGAGCGCCCAGAAACAGGCGATGCTGAGCGCGATGCCGCCCAGATCCGTACCCGATGCCCAGGAGATCCCGACCGGGGCCACCGGGTTATCCGGCCAGGGCATCGGCGCCAAGGCCAACCCCACGAGGGCCAGAGCCAGCAGCATGGCCCAGGGCCTGGGTCTCAACACCACACTGAGAGTGGCGGCCCGGCCCGCCAGGAGGGCTCCCGAGCTGCCCAACACGGCCGCCACCAGGCCGGCCAGCCCACCTGGGTAGATGGCCAGCGCGGCGCAGACGGCGAAAGCGAAGAGCAGATGGTTCACAGGTGGAGTCCGAATGCGGTCTGAAGGACTGGGCCGGCAACCAATCCGACCACCAGCGCTCCGAGTGCGGCAGCCATCCCTACCAGCTCGCTGACGCGAGGGCCGCGCACCGTCGCCCGGATGGCCGCCTCCCGGGCGCCGGCCCCGGATGCCGCCAGCTGAAGCCCGAACCCCAAGAGCAGCATGGCCACCACCACAGGCCCCATGAAGCTGACCCCGACCAGGGCCAGAACTCGGCCAGCGAAGCCTCCGAACGGAGGTACGCCGGACAGCCCCACCCACGCGAACAGGTGAGAGCGGGCGCCTCGAGGCTCGCTGAGGGCCGCCCCTGCCAGCCAGTGGACCACAATGAGGAGCAGCGCCGCCGCCAGTCCCTGGGCATCACCACTGGCGATCCCCACGCACATGAATCCCACGTCGGCTTGGAGCACACGCCAGTAGCGAACGCCGGGATCGGCCAGGAGCCCGGCACAGCTCCAGAAGATGACGGTGGCCAGGCCTAGCGCGACCAGCAGCAGCTGCATCACCTGAGCCAGTGCCACCGGGCCGGCGACCATCACCCGGGCCAGCGCAACGATCGCCACCGGGATCAGCCAGATGCGCCAGACCGCGGCCTCCGGTGAGGGCACCCGCGACACAGCCGAGACCCAGCCCGAGAGGGGCAGCAGCCCCGCCACGCCGCCCAGGCCGCCCACCAGCAGCATGCCAGCAAGGGCCGCGGGAGCTGCTCCTATGCGGAGCGACGGCAACACCGCCACTCCCGCCACCAGCGCGCAAAGTAGGACCGCCGACTGCCGACCCAGACTCCTCAGCGGCAGCACCGGACCGGTGAGGTGCTCCCACCGGATCCAGAGCAGCGCGGTCAGCAGCGCGAGAAGCAGCGCCAGCGGGACCAACCCGGTTAGTGAGAGCGCCACGCAGCAGCCCACCCCAACGGCGATCGCAGCTGCGATGGTGCCGCCACCTAGCTGGGGTCGGCGGGCTACTCCAAGTTCCAGCAGCAGAGCCGCCCACCCTCCCAGCAACACACCTAGGGGAAGTCGGGTCAGGTAGGTTGTGCCAAGATCCCCGTAGCTGAGGGTCGGGCCGGGGCGACTGGTTGTCTGTGAAAGAACCAGCACCAACGAGATCCCAACCGCCGTTAGCGCCAGCAGCAGCGGTGGGATCATCCGGGCACGGCGGCCAAGAGCGCCCGAGAAGCCAGCCAACACCAGTCCGCCCGCGAGGGTCGGGGCCAGCCAGACGTTCAAACTGACGTCTCCCACGGGGTTGAGCGCGCTAAGGCCACCAGGGCTAGCGCCGGAACGCCGCCCGCGAGAAGCGCGATGGCCAGGGCTGAATTGGGAACGCTAAGGAGCAGGAATGCAGCTGCGGCCATGCCGGCGCAGAGGCTGCCCAAGGCCAGATCGGCGGGCCCACGACCGGTACCGATGCGAATGAGCCCAACCTCAAAGACGAAGAGGCATGCAAACGCTGGACCCTGGGTCACCACCGTGCCAGCCGCGAGATGTCCGGACAGCAGACGTGCGGTGAAGAGGCCCAGGGCACCCAGGATGGCTCGCAGGCTGCGGAGGCCGAACACCCGGGGCCGATCGACCACCAGGGCTGGCCCGATCAATGATCCGGAGAGATCGAGCCGGGAGAATCTTCCGCTCAACATCACCAGCGCCGCCGCGATCACCCCCACCCCCGCCAGACAGGCGAAGCCAGACGGTCCCGCCGAGAGTGACGCCACCCCGCCCAGCCCCAGACCGATGGCCAGCGCACTGAGGGCTAGCCCACCAGGACCGATGGAGAACAGGGCTATCGCCGCGGCCACGAATCCGCCCCCGGCGAGGACTCCGGCCCAGATCACACCTTCACCCACTCGGCGAGCATGTAAGCCGTCAGCGCGGCAGCCGCCAGCCAGAGCCACACGGGCCGCTCGCCGACTTCGCGATCGGCCAAGCGCACCAGGATCGAGTACCAACCCCTCATCTCTCCCAGCCAGTGGGGAGGGCGTGCGCTCCCGGTCAGAAAGACCTCCAACCTGGCAGGAAGCGAAACCTCGGGCAGGATGCCCCCACCTCTGGTCTGGCTGGCAGTAGGCAGGGCTCCAGTCGCCAGGCGCATGGCCCAGACGCTGACGCCGACCAGCACGGCCAGGAGTAGCAGATACCCACCCGGCAAGATCATTCCGGGGACCAACAGAACCAGCGGATCGGGTGAGGAGATCAAGGTCGCCGAGGTGGTGCCGGGCGGCGCCAGCGCCCCGGCAGCCAGGGTAACCGCCCATCCGGGGAGCAGGGCTGCGCCCAGCAAGCAGAGCCCGGGCAGCCAGAGCGCCCAACCCAATCGGATTGGCACCGGGGAGAGGCGCCGGAGGCCGGGAATGGTCAGCACCAGCCCTGCGATTGCAAGCAGGTAGGCCAGCACCGGGGCGAATGCCGCTCCCAATCCCTCTGGCAGTGCCAGGTCGAGACCCAGGAGGGCAACCTCACAACCCAGGACCCAAGGGAGTGCCACCAAGGCGGTCGCTAGCTGCTGCCGGGCCCAGCTCCCGCCCTGACCACCTGTCGCATCCTGGCTGTGGGCTCCCTCCCGCCGCCCCAGTAGGGCACGGGGTAGGAAGGCACAGGAGAGCTCCAAGAAAAGTCCCGCGGCCAGGGCCAGCAGCGTTCCGTCGGCCGTGTTCTCTCCGAAGCCCACTATCACCAGGGCCGTCAGCGAGAGCGGCAGCGCCCAAATCCTCGACTCCGGGTCTCGCGATGCCAGGAGCAGCAGCACCGCCAGTCCTCCGACCGCCACCGCCAGGAGGTCGATGCAGGTCCCGAACCACTGTGCTGGCCAGCTCCCTCCCGACAGAGTCTGAATCCGGAGCAAGACCACCAGCGCCGTGGGTATGGCCACCACGGTCAGCCAGTCAGCCACGTCAAGCGATCTAGCCCGCTGACCGGTCCTACCCCGAGACACCGACCCTGCCAGGAGGCCGCAGCCCGCCAGCCTCACCACCGCCGGCAGCAGCAGGAGACCGGCCAGGGCCGGAGTGACCGCACCGGGTGGGATAGCGTTCAGCTGCAGAGTCGAGGTGCGGTGTAGCACCACCACCATCGAGCCCAGCCAGATCAAGCCCACCCCCTGGTCAGCAATGGCAGCCCACACCATCCGGGCGCTGGCCGCCCGGGGTCGGCGGGCGTAGCTGAGTCCAATTCCTCCCAAGGTCGAGAGCTGGAGTCCGATGTAGAGACTGAGAAGGTCACCGGCGAAGGCGACCCCGACCGCCCCCAGGACCGCCAGTCCCAAGGCCGCCGACGCCAGTGGGCGGCGCTCTCGAGTCGTGAAGCTCACCGTCAACCCAGCCAGCAGCACCACCACCGCCAGCACGGTGCCGCCAAGGTCGACCGACAGCGTGATCGGCAGCTGAGGATCTAACAGCCACAGCCTGGCCTGGAGGGTGCCACCCGGCTGGAGTACATAGAGGGCAGCCACCACGTCAGTCAGGGCGGCCAGGAGCCCGAGTCGCAGCACCCATCTGGCCCAGAACGCCGACCGGCGCGGCCAGGGTCGGCCCAGCGCGGAACAGATCAGAGTCGCCGCGGCCAGGATCAGAAGGGCTACGAGTGGTAGGTCGGTGATCGACAGCACTCAGCCGTCCCGGTTCAGCTGTCGATCAGTCCGCGCAGGAGGGCTTGACGCTGTTGCACCTCCACGAGGCGGGATCGCTCGCGCTGGACGACATCGGCGGGTGCCTGATCGGCGAAGGGACCGGCCAGCTTGCGTTCCAAGCTGGCCTGGAATGTCTCGGACTTAGCCAGCTCCCGGGCGACCGACTCCTTCCACTGCTGGGAGGCGTCAACACTCCTGCCCACCGACAACTTGGTTCGGCCGATCACCACCTGGGGTGACTCTGTCTCTGCCACCCCCGGAGCGTCCGTCCAGTCCACCGGGACGAGTGCGCTGACGTAGCGGAAGGACTCCGGGAACGCCAGCTCCGGTCCAGCCTGCAGCGCCGTCAGGGGAAACCGGCTGGCATGCCTGGTCACCTGGATTCCTAGTTCCTGGAGCCACTTTCTGAGGTCAGAGATAAAGCTCATCGACGCCGACATCGAGAGCTCGGCCGCGGAATCGTTCCACCTCTCCTCCACGTCGGGCCAGGGGATTAGATCCAGGGTGAGCGGCACGCCTTCGAACTGCTCCGCCAAGGCGTCGGTGAGGAAGGGCATGATCGGATGGAGAACGGTAGCCGTTCTTAGCAGGACGGTACGAGTCACCCAAAGAGCGGCAGGGTCACTGGCCTCGAGACGGGCCTTGGCCAGCTCCAAATACCAGTCGGCCACCTCATGCCACGCAAAGTCGTAAATGGCCATGATGGCGGCGTCGAAGTCGAAGGCGGGCAAAGCCCGACTTGTAGTCGCAGTGACCAAGGACAAGCGGGAGAGGATCCAGCGGTCGGCCAGCTCCAGCTGTTGGGCGTCTGGCTCGGGGAGCTCCGGGATTCGGCCCTCCTCGCCGTCGGGAAAGTAGACGCGATGGAGCAGCCGGGTCATGTTCCAGAGCTTGTTGGCGAAGCGCGAGTAGCCCTGGATCTTGGTCTCGTCGAAGATGGCGTCCTGAGCGCCGGTGGCGACGCTGGCCGCCCAACCCCGGAGGGCGTCGGCCCCGTACTTCTCCACCATCTCCAGGGGATCGACGACGTTGCCCCGGCTCTTGGCCATCTTGGCCCCGTCGGTACCCAGAATCGTCGCGTGGAAAATCACTTGGTGGAAGGGGATGTCTCCGGTGAATCGAAGCCCCAACATCACCATCCGGACCACCCAATGCTGAAGGATCTCGCGCGCAGTGCTCATCACTGACGTGGGGTAGAACCGTTCCAACGCCGGGCTCGGCTCTGGCCAGCCCAGGATGGCGAAGGGCCAAAGCGCGCTGGAGAACCAGGTATCGAGGACGTCGGGATCGTGGGTCAGCTGATCAGAGTCGCACTCCGGGCAGGACTCGGGCTCCTCCACCCAGGCGAAGGTGTGCCCGTTGGCGCAGGTGCTGACCGGGATCCGGTGGCCCAGCCAGAGCTGGCGGCTGATGCACCAGTCGCGTAGGCCCGCCAGCCAGTCCAGGTACTGGCCCCGAAACTGCACCGGGTGGACGGTGATCCTGCCGTCCTCGACCGCCTGCGCCGCTGGTCCGGCTAGCTCGCGTACCCGCACCCACCATTGCGGCGTGACCAGTGGCTCGATCACAGTCCCGCAGCGATCGCAGTGACCGACCTGGTGGACCAGCGGCTCCTCTCGGATCATCGCCCCCGAACTGCGCAGCTTGACGGCAGCGATCTCGCGAGCTTCCCTTACGGTCTTGCGGTCCAGATCAGGCTGCTCTGGGGCGATCATCAGGCCTTCGAGGGAGATCACCGTGCGGATAGCCAGGTGGTGACGCTCGCCGACTTCATAGTCCTCGGCGGAGTGACCGGGCGTGATCTTGAGCACCCCGGTGCCCAACTTGGGGTCAACCGCCTCGTCGGTTATCACCGGGATCTCGCGGCCTGAGAGCGGCTCCCTTACCTGGCGTCCCACCAAGTCTCGGTACCGGGGATCGCCTGGCGCGACCGCCACCGCCACGTCGGCCAGGATGGTCTCGGGGCGGCTGGTCGCGATCTCCAACGCCCCCTCGCTCCCCACCAGTGGATACCTCACGTAATAGAAGGTGTCGCGGTGCTCTCGGTAGTCGACCTCCTCATCCGAGATGGCCGAACGGCAGCGCGGGCACCAGTTCACGATCCGGGGGCCGCGGTAGATGAGACCCTGGGTATAGAGCTCGGAGAACACGATCCGGATCACCCGGACGTACGGCTCATCCAGGGTGAATCGCTCTCGACTCCAGTCGCAGGTCGCGCCCAGGCGGCCGAGCTGCTCCAGGATCCGTCCCTGGTAGAGGGTGTACCACGCCTCCACCCGCCGGTTGAACGCAGCTCTCCCGATCTCCTCCTTGCTGGTCCCCTCGTCGGCCAGCTGGCGCTCGATCACGTTCTGGGTGGCTATGGCCGCGTGGTCAGTCCCTGGCACCCAACACACCTCGTACCCGTTCATCCGGTGGAAGCGGCAGAGGGCATCCTGTACCAGAGCATTGAGGGCGTGGCCCATGTGCAGCGCCCCGGTGATGTTGGGAGGGGGCTGGACCATGGAGAAGGCTGGCCGGGGGCTGGACGGGTCGGCGATGCCCAGCCCGATCTCATCCCAGCGCCGGCGCCAGTGCGCTTCGGCGGCCTCAGGTTTGTACGCGGCCTCCACCGGTGGCTCCCGGGGCCCGGCCTAAGACGTGGCCGAAGGGACCGCGCTCAGCTCCTGCGCAACCTGCCTCGCAGCCAAGACCAGGTTTCGGAGTGCGGGCTCGACCTCAGCCCAGCCCCGCGTCTTCAGACCGCAGTCAGGGTTGGCCCAGAGTCGGTCCGGTGGAATCACCCGCGCCGCCTTCCGGAGTCGAGTCACCATCTCATCGACCGATGGCACCAGTGGGGAGTGGATGTCCCAGACTCCCGGGCCCACCTCGTTGGTGTAGCCGTGGTCCGCGAACGCGTGCAGCAGCGACATCCCCGAGCGTGCCGCCTCGATGTAGAGCACATCGGCGTCGAGCTCGGCGATCGCATCCATGATGTCCTCGAATTCCGAGTAGCACATGTGGGTGTGGATCTGGGTCTGGGCCCCGGCGCCCGCCGCGGTCAGGCGGAAGCTGTCGACCGACCAGCGCAGGTACTTGAGCTGTTCAGCCCGATGCAGCGGCAGGCCCTCCCTGAGGGCGGGCTCGTCGATCTGGATCACGTTGATCCCGGCCGCCTCCAGGTCCGCAACCTCGTCTCGTAGCGCCAACGCAATCTGGGCGCAGGTGCGGCTGCGCTCTTGGTCGTCGCGGATGAAGGACCATTGCAGCATGGTCACCGGCCCGGTGAGCATGCCCTTGACCGGCCGCGTGGTCAGGCCCTGAGCGAACACCGACCAGCGAACGGTGATGGGGCCTGGTCGGCTGACATCACCGAAGACGATCGGGGGCTTGGCACAGCGAGACCCGTATGACTGCACCCAACCCTGTTGGGTGGTGGCGAAGCCGGCCAGCTGCTCGGCGAAGTACTCCACCATGTCGTTGCGCTCTGGCTCCCCGTGTACCAGGACGTCCAGCCCGACTTCCTCTTGGAAGCCGACCACCCGCCTGATCTCACCCTCCATCAGCTCCGCATAACCAACCGAGTCGAGGTCACCTCGGCGCAGCCGGGCGCGGGCTTGGCGAAGCTCCTGGGTCTGCGGGAAGGACCCGATCGTGGTGGTGGGCAGCTGCGGGAGCGAGACTCGGTTGCGCCAGATCATCCGTCGCGAGGGACCATCGCCCGGACGGGTCAGCTGGTCAGCGGTCAACTGATCCATCCGGGCCCGAACCGCCGGGTTGGTCACCCTCGGCGAGCTGCGGCGGCCAGCGCAGGCATCACGGCTGGCCGCCAGCCGCGCCTCAACCTCGGGATCTCGCTGAGCTTCGCGGGCCAGGGCGCTGACCTCGGCCACTTTCTCCTCCGCGAAGGCCAACCACGAGCGCAGTTCCGGGTCGAGCTTGGACTCGAGCTCCAGGCTGACCGGGACATGCAGGAGGGAACAAGAGGGCGCGACCAGCACCCGGTCCTCGCCGATCTTGGCGACTGCGGACTGGATCTGGCCCAGAGCCCGGTCGGGGTCGGTCCGCCACACATTGTGGCCATCGACCACGCCCAGCGACAGCGCCATGCTTTCAGGAACGTGCTCCAGGGCCCGGTCGAGATCGGCGGCGCCATGGACCAGATCGAGGTGAATCGCGTCAACCGGCAGTGCCAGCGCCGTCTCCAAGTTGGGACCCATGGCGGCGAAGTAGGAGGCCAGCAACAGCTTCAGCCCAGGAGCGGCCTGAGCCAGTCGGTGGTAGACGTGCTCAAACGTCTCCAGGACCTCCACCGGGATGTCCTGGCTGAGACAGGGCTCGTCCACCTGGACCCAGCTGGCACCCGCCTGGTGCAGTTCCGATAGCAGCTGGGCGTAGACCGGCACCAGGCGATCGAGGAACTCTAGGGTCGACCCGCTGGCGGCCTTGCTGAGCCGGAGGAAGGTGACAGGCCCGAGGAGGACCGGGCGGGTGATGATCCCTTGCGCCCGGGCCTCGAGAAATTCCTCGACCGGCTTGTGCGATGCCAGGGTGAACGTCTGGTCCGGAGCCAGCTCCGGGACCAGGTAGTGGTAGTTGGTGTCGAACCACTTGGTCATGTCCAGCGGCGCTATCTCCACCTCGCCCCGCCTGCCCCGGGCCATCGCGAACATCAGGTCGAGGTCGGGCTCCCCTCCACCCCAGCCGAAGCGCTCGGGCACGGCGCCAACAGTCAGGGCCGCGTCGAGGACGTGGTCGTAGAAAGAGAAATCGTTGCTGGGAACATGCTCAATCCCGGCCGCTTGCTGCCGGCGCCAGCGTTCCGCCTTGAGCTCGGCTGCCGCTTCCAGCAGTTCATTAGCGGACGAGCGACCTGCCCAGTAGCTCTCCAGCGCCCGCTTGAGCTCCCGGGAACGACCGATTCGCGGGAATCCGAGGTTGCTAGCGATCGTCATTCAAAAATTCCTCGCGGCGCGGATGCGCGCCCCCGCAACTCAAATGGAATGGCTCCCAAGTCTAACCGGACCGCCCGGACCGGGGAATCGGGGGCCTCAGGCGGAGGCGGCCTGGGGTTCCTCGTCGCGGAATAGCTCTGGCTCGGTCGCCTCCAGGATGGAACGCTCTGTGATCACGCAGCGCTTGATCTCCGGATGTGACGGGACATCGAACATGCTGTTGAGCAGCACCGACTCCAGGATGCTCTTAAGGCCGCGAGCGCCGGTGCCTAGCGCCAGTGCCTTGCGGGCAATCGCGCGGAGTGCGCCCTCGTCAAAGACCAGCTCGACGTCGTCGAGGGAGAAGAACTTCTGGTACTGCTTGACGAAGGCGTTCTTGGGTTCGGTCAGCACCCTGGTGATGTCGTCCTCATCGAGGCAATCTAGCGTGACCGTGATCGGCATCCGACCGACGAACTCCGGGATTAGCCCATAGCGCAAGAGGTCCTGCGCGGACATCTCGTGGAGGATCTTCGAGTTTTCCTTGTTGCGCGACCCGGACTGCTCGCTGCCAAAGCCAATGGTGCGCTTGCTGACCCGCTGCTCGATGATCCGCTCCAGGCCGTCGAATGCGCCTCCGCAGAGGAAGAGGATGTTGGCGGTGTTTATCTGGATGAAATCCTGATGCGGGTGCTTGCGACCACCCTGCGGCGGCACGTTGGCGACAGTGCCCTCGAGGATCTTGAGCAATGCCTGCTGGACACCTTCGCCGGAGACATCGCGCGTGATCGAGGGGTTGTCGGATTTGCGTGAGATCTTGTCGATCTCGTCGATGTAGATGATCCCGCGCTCGGCCCGAGCTATGTCGAAATCCGCGGCCTGGATGAGGCGAAGCAGGATGTTCTCCACGTCCTCGCCGACGTATCCGGCCTCCGTCAACGAGGTCGCATCGGCGATGGAGAACGGAACATCAAGGATCCGAGCCAACGTCTGCGCCAGCAGCGTCTTGCCACAACCGGTGGGGCCCACCAGCAGAACGTTGGACTTCTGCAGCTCGACGTCAGTGGATTCGCGAGCGTTGTTGACGCGCTTGTAATGGTTGTAAACGGCGACCGATAGCACTCGTTTGGCCTGGTCCTGGCCGACCACGTACTGGTTGAGAGAATTCCAGATCGCCTGGGGATTGGGGACGACGCTGCTGCGCGGACGTCTGACCGGGGTTACCCGGGAGTCCTCCTCCAGCACCTCCTGGCAGAGCTCGATGCACTGATCGCAGATGTAGACGCCAGGTCCGGCAATGAGCTTGCGGACCTGCTCCTGGCCCTTGTTGCAGAACGAGCAGCGGGTGTGGCGGCGGCGGTCTTCACGCTCGGTCATGCAGCGTCACCTCCCCCTGGCTTCAACAGTTGCAGCGCCGCTCGGTCGACGCAGCTAGGACAGATCACCGCGGCGCTAGGCTCGCACCCGGCGGCCACCGCCGCGCTGCTCGTCACTGCTCCGCAGAAATTGCAGCGCTGGCCCGGCACCGTGATCAAACGCGGCAACCTGGTCCGCCTTGACTTGGAGCTCCGAGTCTCTCGACCTGTCACCTTGATCCTCTGGATGCGGCCCGCTCCCGGAACCCTAACCTTTTTCTGCGACCGGCGCCGGCTCGGCCTCGACCGCGGCAGGCTCGGGACTGGTCGCCACCGGCTCGCCATCGGAGGTCACCAGTTCATTGCCGCGGTGCCCGGTGATGATGTGGTCGATCAAGCCGTACTCCCTGGCCTCGTCGGGCGACATGTAGAAATCGCGGTCGGAGTCACGGGTGATCTGGTCCACGGGCTTGCCGGTGTGGTGGGCCAGGATCTGGTCCAGGATCCGGCGGAGCCGTAGGATCTCCTGGGCTTGGATCTGGATGTCTGAGGCCTGGCCCTGGAATCCGCCGGAGGGCTGGTGCATCATGATCCGGGTGTTGGGCAGGCTGAAACGCAGGCCCTTGTCACCGCCGGCGAGGAGCAGGCAGGCGAACGAGGCCGCCAGGCCCATGCAGAACGTGCTCACCCTAGGCTTGACGTACTGCATGGTGTCGTAGATCGCCAGCCCGGCCGAGACCGAGCCGCCCGGGCTGTTGATATAGAGGTTGATGTCCCGCTCGGGATCCTCGCTCTCGAGATAGAGCATCTGGGCCATGACCAGATTGGCAATCTGGTCGTCGATGGCGGTCCCGACGAAGATGATCCGGTCCTTCAGCAACCGCGAGTAGATGTCGAAGGCGCGCTCACCCCGGGTGGTGGTCTCGATGACCATCGGAACGAGGGCCATGGTCTCCTCCTGGTGGCGCTAATGACGGAGATGGGCGGCAGAGGCCAGCCAGATCGAGTATACCCAGGGCCTCCGGAATCACCCCGGTGCCGGTTGCGTTCCCGGCTCGCCTCTGGCCAAAGTCGCGACCCGCCGCCGCGCCTCCCCCAACAGCATCTCCCGGCGAAGCGGCTCCCGGGCCCGGCGGCGGACGTCCTTGGAGGCACCGGTGGCGAAGATCCGCCGCAGGTTCTCGTCCAGCTCCTTGTCGGAGACCTGCAATCCCTCCCGACGGGCCAGCTCTTCCAGGATCAGCTCCAACTGCACCCGCTCGATGGCCGGTTGCCGGCGCTCGCCTCGGAGCTGTTCCAGTTGCTTGCCATCCGAGGCCAGCAGCTGCTCGAGCGAGATCCCGGAGCCCGAGAGCCGCAACTCCAGGTCCCGGATCTGGCGATCGATCTCGGCCTCGATCATCACCTCGGGAACCTCGACCCGGGAGATCTCGCGCAAAGCGTCGAGGGCCTTGGACTCCTGGGCCCGTTCCGCTTCGAGCCGCTCCTCTTCGACCAGCTGCTCGCGGACGTATTGGCGCAGGTCCGCCAGGGTCTCGCCCTGGCCCGCGATGGCGGCAAGGTTGTCGTCCAACGCTGGTAGCTGCTTGGCCTGGATCTGCTTGACCTCGACGGTGATCACCACCATCTCCCCTCGCAGCTCGGCCCGGCTGTACTCCTCCGGCAGCGTGATCGTGACCTCGACCGGCACCCGTACGCGGGCTCCCAGCAGCTGGTCCGCCATCCCCGGCAGGAGGTCACCCCGCTCTAGGTCCAAGGTCTCGGTCTGGGCCGGCGTGCCCACCACATTGTCCCCGTGTCTCATGGTCAGCTCGGCGGTCAGAACGTCGCCTAGGCGCGCCTCACGATCGCTGGCGTCCTCGAGCTGCGCATAGCGCTGGCGCAATGCCTCCAGGGTTGCGTCGACTTCCTGGTCGGCCACCTCCGGCGCTTCCAGCGGCACCTTGATGCGCTGGTAATCACCCAGCTCCACCTTGGGCCGGACCACGACGCTGGCGGTGAACCGAAAGGGCTCCCCCCGCTCCAGCACCACCTCGCTTACATCCGGGTTGGAGACCGGCTCCAGCTCGGTCTGGGCCACGGCTCGCGCCCATACTTCGGGCAAGAGATCCTCGATGGCGTGCTGTCTCAGGGCATCCCAACCAACCGCCCGCTCCACCACTGCGGCGGGGGCCTTCCCGGGCCGGAAGCCAGGCATCCGGTACTGCTGGCCGAGATGGCGAAGCGCTAGGGTGAGGGCCCGGTCCACGTCGGCGGCCGGAGCCTCAACCGTCAGCCGCGCCTGGGACCCCGCTAGGCGCTCGACGCTTACCTCCAGCTGTTTGGCGTCGGTAGTGGTTGGGCTCATCCTGCTGAAGGTAAGCGTAACGGTGCGCGGACCGAGGATCGAACTCGGACGGGTTGCCCCACGGGGTTCTAAGCCCCGCGCGTCTACCATTCCGCCATCCGCGCCAACCGGTTGCGGGGCAGCCGCAGCGCGGCGCCGAGTATAGCCAATCCCGCCGCCTCTGCTCCTGTTGGGTGGATTCAATCGGGAGCAATGGCACCGGCTCGCATCCCAACCTCGTGATGGGTTCGCAACCAACCGTTGCCCGAGAGATTGGGCCGAAACGGGCTCCGCCCGATGCCGTTAGTAAAGGTGAGGGCAGGCTCGCCAAGCTAGGAACTTGGCGCTGACCTACCCGAAGATCTGAGGAAGCGCGATGAGCAGCATGGAAACACCGCCGACCTACACCGAGGGTCCCCCAGCCACCACCCAGCCGGCATACACGACGCAGCCGGCTCCGGTGCACGAGACTGAGTTCCGCGAAGCCAAGATCGTGCGTCGACCCACCGGCCCGAGCGCCCACGACCGACTCGGCGAACCGATCGGTCTAGCCATCCTGATCGTGGATCTGTTCTTGGCCCTTGACTTCGTCTTCCGGGCCGTTGCTGCCAGCCGCGATGGCTTCGTGAACGTAGTCGACCGGGTCGGCGACGCCCTGGCCGGCCCCTTTGCCGGGATCTTCCACGACACCCATGCGGTGGGTCATACCACCTACTGGGCAGCCCTGATCGCCCTCATCGTCTACACGGTCGCGGCCCTGATCCTGATCCGGATCGTCCACCTGCTCACCAGCCCACGTCGGAGCCGGGCCACCAGCTCCTGAATCCTCGTCACCGGCCGCTAGGGGGCGGCCGCTGCCTGGCCTTTTGCTACCGCCAAATCCTCGACAGTTGGGGCCGGGGGCGATAGCATGACCCCAAGGCTGGGTGGCACCAGCGGCAAGGCTTGGGTGGGCCTGGATGACCCCTCCATGGAGGCGGCATTGTGGAGTTGATCGGATCACCAACCGAATCGGGCCAAGAGGCCCGAGACATCGTTGCCAAGATCGAACAGAAGGCACTCCAGCTCTCTGCTCTCTTGCGAGAATTGGACAACCGTCCGGTGACCTTCGAGCCCAGGCTCCGGGACGAGCTCGAAGCGGTGCTAGAGCAGCTGGGCTGCCGAATCGCCGCGACAAGGGCCTTGGAACAGCGTCAGGCTAGCCTGCTCTCCGACTGACCCTTCAGGCCCAGGGGCTAGAATCCAAGCCGAGCTTGCGCCCATAGCTCAGCCCGGATAGAGCACCAGACTACGGATCTGGGTTTGCGGGGGTTCAAATCCCTCTGGGCGCGCCATTCAAGCTCACTTCGAGCGATTCCCTGAACCCGTGGCAGAGACGGCCAAGCTTGCCAGGACATCTGTACGTCCATCCAGAGGCGACGCGACCCCCAGCGGGTTAGCCGTCCGAGGTGCTGAGGCGCGCCAGATTGTCGAGGGTGGTCGTCATGGCCGCGCGCCACCTCTCACCTCCCCGCACGGCTTTGCGCAGCCAGTCGGGCGACCGCGAGCAGTCGTAAAACTCGGTGACCTCAGTCGCCCGGGATCCGGCAGGCACCAGTACGTAGCCCCACCTCTGGCGCGCCGAATTGCCGATCGCGGCCTGGTCTTCAGGCCGGGAGGCGCTCACCATGACCGGCTGCCAGGCGATGCGCCGGTCCTGTTCGTATTCGACAACCTGATTCTCCATTTCGTAGTCGCCCATCTCGTCGTTGTGCATGCTCATGCGGAAGACATCGCCGACACCGGAAACCGCCGCTGCCTCCACCCCGGGGCGGAGCATCCCGGAACCGTCCAAAGGGAGGTGCATGGCGGGGTCGGTGATTAGGGCGAAGATCCGCCCGGCCGGCGCCTCGATCGTTCTCGTCACCGAGACGGTATCGCGTTTGTGGTCAGGCATCGTCACTCCGAAGGTCTCTCAGATGGCATACAGTAGCGTCCCGTGAGCAACGGGTACCCGGTGGCGCTATCCGTTGACTACCCAGACCGGGATCTCGACCGGTTGACCTCTGCCCTGCGGATCTTCACCGTGATCCCCATAGCGATCGTCCTCAGCAGCCTTGAAGGTTTCGGTGGGCGGTCCGGCGCGGGGGGAAGCGGAGGAGCGACCACACTTGCGGTGAGCGGCACCGGGCTGCTATTCCTGCCGCCCCTGTTGATGATCTTGTTTCGTGAGAAGTATCCGCGCTGGTGGTTCGACTGGAATCTACAGCTGCTGCGGTTTATCTCCCGCGTGACCGTCTACTTCGCGCTGATGGACGATAACTACCCCTCAACCGATGAGGAGCAAGGGGTGCATCTGGAGTTCGCCTACCCGGATGCGCAGCAGGAGCTGAATCGCTGGCTGCCGCTGGTGAAGTGGTTTCTGGCGATTCCCCACTACGTCGTGTTGTTCTTCCTCGACATCGGAGCGCTGTTGGCGGTTATCGGCGCCTGGTTCGCGATCCTGATCGTTGGTCGTTACCCACGTCAGCTGTTCGATTACGTCGAAGGTGTGATCCGCTGGAACGTCAGGGTCACTGGTTACGCCATCATCCTAGTGACCGACGAGTACCCGCCATTCCGGCTCCGTCCCTAAGGGCTCGCAGGCTCCCTACAAGTCTCGGTCACCTATCCATGAGGCCGGAGTAGAGAGCTAGCAGCTCGACGTGGGCATCAAATAGTTCAGTTGGGGCTACCACACAGCGCTTGGGCTCGCAGATAGTCAGGCCGCCGGTGGCCGGCCCCGCTTGGGTATCGGTCCGACCGCCTTCGGCATGCGTCCGGCCTCGTCCAGAGCCCGGCGCAGCACCATCTCGACCTGGCCGTTGAGGCTGCGAAACTCATCGGCCGCCCACCGGGCCAGGGCATCGTGGACCGTGGGGTCAATTCGCAGTAGTACCTGCTTACGGTAACTCACGTATCACGAGTAGAGCGTCCCGGTGTTGACTATGGGTGAAGCCGGTTGGTCACTGCACAGCACGACCATCAGATTGCTCACCATCGCCGCCTTGCGCTCCTCGTCAAGGGTTACGATGCCGCGCTCGCTCAGTCCCGCGAGCGCAAGTTCAACCATTCCGACCGCGCCGTCGACGATTCGGGTACGAGCGGCGACAACTGCGCCAGCTTGCTGCCGGCGCAGCATGGCCTGAGCGATTTCTGGAGCGTATGCCAGATGGCTGATGCGCACCTCGACGATCTCCACCCCTGCCATCGCGACACGCTGGGCCACTTCCTCGGCGAGCTCACCCGCCACGATCTCCGTCGAACCACGCAGTGATAGCCCCTTGTCTGCGGGTTCGTCATAGGGATGGGTGTTCGCAACATGTCGTAAGGCTGACTCGGCCTGAACGCGCACGAACGCAAGGTAGTCGTCGACGGCATAGATGGCGCGTGAGGTATCGGCAACCTGCCAGACCACGATGGCGGCGATCTCCACCGGATTGCCTTCCGCGTCGTTGACCTTTAGGTGGCTCGTCTCAAAGTTCCGGACCCGAATGCTAACGTTCCGCCGCTGGGTTAGGGGCAGGACCCAGGACAGTCCGGTACTACGTACAGTGCCGACGTAGCTGCCGAAGAATCGCACCACCCAGGTCTGGCCAGGCTGCACGATCACCAGCGACGCCAAGATGACCACCGCGACCACGATGGGTATGGCGGAGAAGGCCTTGGCTGGACTTTGGGCAAGGAAAATAACTGCGACGATGCAGGCCGCGACGCCGAGGACCCCGAACCAGCCGCTGATGGCCCATGCTTTCCGCTCCCGGATGTTGACGCGCGTTCCTGAGTGACCGACTGGAGTTGCTGCGGGGTCGCGGTAAGGCTGGACAGACTGATTCACCCTTCCTCCTCGGAGGCTGTTAAGCTAAACTGATATTGCCATGATATCACTTTGTTTAGCGCGACCCAAATCCCCCGTGCCCACGCAAAGACGAACGGTAGGAACGCCAAGACCACGGGGCCGATCGTTAGCCAGTCCGTTCGGTGTTCCCAGCCACGCCCGACGTCCGCGATCTCGACCAGAATTGAGGCGGAGATGAGGCCAATTTGGGACACCCCGTCAGCGGTCACTGGCCCGGCCTTCCTCCCCCGCCGCGGATCCTTCGCCACCCGAGGCCAGACGACACTTCGGTCCGTGCTCCACCGCGCCGACACCCCCAGCGCCGGCAACCCGCCTGCCAAGCAGTCCGCGGTCGTGATCAAGAATCTGGTCAAACGGTACGGAGGCCTGCTCGCCGTCGACGACGTGTCGTTTTCGATCCCGGAAGGGGAGATCTTTGGGATCATCGGCCCTAATGGAGCCGGCAAGACGACGACAGTCGAATGCATCTCAGGCCTTCGGGTGCCGGATTCGGGATCCATCAATGTTTTTGGGCTATCCCCGCAGCGCGATAGATACCGCATCAGAGAGTTTGTTGGTGTCCAACTCCAGGAGAGCGCACTGCCACCCCGCTTGAGGGTAGGCGAGGCCCTCGAGCTATTCGCCTCCTTCTATGCGCTTCCCCTGGATCCGCAGGAGGTGCTTCAGACCCTCTCCATCAAGAACATCGAGCACACCGCCTTCAAGAACCTGTCAGGCGGCGAGAAACAACGGGTGTCCATAGCGCTCGCGTTGGTGGGGAACCCCAGAATCGCCATCCTGGATGAGCTGACCACCGGCCTCGATCCCGAGGCACGGCGAGCCACCTGGGCGCTCATAGGACGCATGCGGGACCGTGGCGTCACCGTGATCCTTGTCACCCACTTCATGGACGAGGCCGAAACTCTCTGTGACCGCGTGGCGCTCATCGACCGGGGCCGCCTCAGGGCTCTGGACCGTCCAGAAGCGATCGCCACCGAAGCCGGGGTGAACAGAGTGCGCTTTGTCCCATCACGCCCGGTGAACGACGAGACGCTGTACGCCGTCCAGGGTGTCGAGGTGGTGGAGCGAAAAGACCGCTACGTGACCGTAACGGGTACCGGGGATCTGGCCTCATCGCTTATCAATGCGCTCGCGGCCATGGGAATCCAGGTGTCAGAGCTGGAGGCGAGACATGGAAACCTTGACGATGCCTTCATCAGGCTGACTCGGGAGAGCGGGTCGACCGACGGCGAAAGAGGCCAAGCGTGACGCCGAGTCTGGGCGGGGAGCGCAGCCATCGGTCGCTTGCGCAACTCGCGGCGTTGCTCAAGGTACAGGCAAAGCTCGCTCTTCGTGAGCCCTATGCTCTCGGTCTCGGCATCGGCATGCCGGTGGTCCTGGTGGTCGTTTTCGGCTTCATCAGCAAGAAGGTCCCGGGTAACGTCGGCAACAGCGGCCTGACAATAATCGACCTCTACGTCCCGACACTCATGGTCATTTCCTTCATTGCCATAGCCATCTCTCTGCCCAGGACAATGGTGAGGGACCGTGAGATCGGCTGGCTGCGACGCATTTCCACGACGCCGGTGCATCCATCACGACTCCTAGGCGCACAACTGATCGTCGACTTGGTGCTCGCTATGGTGGCGGTGGTCATCATCCTTGTCGGCGCTACGGAGATCTTCGGTGCGCGGCTCACCGTGAACATCCCCTTCTTCATCCTCTCGGTCGTACTCGCCATTGCCGTGATCTACTCGCTGGGGCTGGTTGTAGTTGCCCTGGTTCGGACGCAGACCCAGGCCCAAATTGTGGGCGCCGTGCTCTTCTTCACCCTACTGTTCCTCTCGGGGTTGTGGATCCAGCCTGTGCAAATCAGCGGACCACTTCAGGACGTGATGTGGTATTCGCCCAGCGGCGCGGCCGTGCGGGCCATTCTCTATTCGGTGTTTAATTCGAGACCCCCGGTGACGACCCTGCTCACCCTGGCTGGCTACACGGTCGTCTTTGCGTTCTTAGCCATTCGGTACTTCCGCTGGGAGTAAGGCGCTCGCCGGGATGTCACCGGCCGCCCAGGCAGTATGACCGAGACCATCCGCTGATCTAGCTTCGCACGGGTGGCCGTCGGTGACCTCGAGCAACTGGTCCGGGCCTGGCCCGACGGTCAAAAACCCAGCCTGAGACGCCTCCTGGTCGACTTCATGGAGGAGTGCGCCCGGCGTATCGGGCATGCCGACCTGCTCCGGGAGTCGGTGGACGGACTCACGGGGGAGGATCCGCCGACCTGACGGCACCCTGGACTGTTATCGACAGGTCTCCCACAACATGCAGCGGGAAGCGGTTGAGGCGATGTCTCATCTGCTGAACCGGCCCCATCCACAAGCAGCGATCTGACGGCATGTGAAAAAGCTAGCGGGAGGCGCCCCCGATCGTCGGCGGCCGTCGACGTAGACCGGGAGTCATTCACGTGCCCCTGTTTTCATGAGCCTCCCACCCTCTTTGCACGATTCCATGGTGAATTACGAGATTCTGGTCGCTTCCTCGCTAAGCCGCCATAGCGTTCGAGCGGTGTCCTGGTTGCGCGCCGCCGCCGAGGGCTGCACACGCTTGCGATCGACGAAGTAGCCGCCGCTCTCGGTAGAGACCTCGGGCGAGTCGGCCAGCCACACCATGGTGTCCGCGCCCGTGGCCGGGGTCCGGGCGAATGGTCTGGTCAGGGCCATCGCAATGGCCATGAGCGTGCCGTTGTTGCGATTGAATCCGCTGGCGACAAAGCCGGGGTGGAAGCAGTTGGCGGTCACCCCGCTTCCCTCCAGGCGTCGGGCCAGCTCGGTGGTGAACAGAATGTTGGCCAGCTTGGTTTGCCCATAGCGCGTGAAGCCCAAGCGCCCGTATCCGCCCACGGCGTTGATGTCATCGAAGGGGATCTCGACTCCCTGATGAGCGTCAGATGAGGTGGTGATGATGCGGGCGGGAGTGCTGGCCTTGATTCGCTCAAGCAGCAGCGTCGTGAGCAGGAAGGGAGCGAGGTGGTTGACCGCCCAGGTCAGCTCCAGCCCTTCCTCGGTGAGCTGCCGTGAGCGGTTGATGCCCCCAGCGTTGTTGATCAGCACGTCGATCCCGGGATGCTTGGCCAGGATCTCCTTGGTCAGTTGGCGGATAGAGGCCTGCGAGCTGAGATCCGCCCGGAGCACTTCGACCTCGGTTCCCGGCCCGCCGGCGGCCGTGAGCTGGGCGACGGCGTTCGCGGCACGAATCTGGCTGCGAGCGACGATGGTCAGACGGGCACCGCGGCGAACGAGCGCCTGGGCGCCAGCGAGCCCGATTCCACCAGTGGCCCCCGTGATGATGACGCGCTTGCCGGCGACTCCGGCCCACTCCTGCATGCCGTCTCCCTCGGCCAGGCTCGGTGCTGAGCCCAGGCCGCCAGCTTAGCCCGGGCCGCGCTGCCCCGACCCAATGGATGCTGGTCCAAGCCAGCCCGGACCCGTGGCTGCAGAACCGACTCCTGGCTGCCCGTCTTCGCCCCCGTCACGGGATGTGATCCAGCTCTGGAGTGAGCGGCGCCGGAAGCTGCCCCGCTGCCCGCCTCTGTCAGCACCCTGTGGTGGGTACCATTCGGGTCGATATGGGGTCGCGGAAGGAGCGGGGCTGGTGATCTGCTCGAAGTGCGGTGGGACCAACACTCCCGACCGCAACTTCTGTGGTGACTGCGGGGCACCCCTGGCACAGAGCTGCGCTGCCTGCGGCGCAAGCAACGCGGCCAGCGTCAAGTTTTGCGGGAAGTGCGGATCGCGCTTGTCGGCGGCAGAAACCCCGGTGGCACCACGTCTACCGATTGGGCCTTCTTCTGCAACCCCTTCCGGCTCCGCGGGTGAAGTTGTCGAGCTCCGGGTGGTTTCCGTCCTGTTCGCCGATCTGGTGGGGTTCACCAGCATCGCGGAGGCACGGGATCCGGAGGAAGTCCGCGAGATCCTAAGTCGCTACTTCGACGTATGCCGGGCCCTGGTCGAACGGTACGGCGGCACGGTGGAGAAGTTCATTGGGGACGCGGTGATGGCGGTCTGGGGAGCCCCGGTGGCCCAGGAGGACGACGCCGAGCGTGCGGTGCGCGCCGCCCTCGACTTGGTCGAGGCGGTAGCTGCCCTCGGAGAGGAGGTCAAAGCACCCGAGCTCGCTGCCCGGGCCGGGGTGCTGACGGGAACGGCAGCGGTCAACCTGGGGGCCCGCGGCCAGGGGATGGTGGCCGGCGACCTGGTCAACACCGCCTCCCGAATCCAGACCCAGAGCCAGCCAGGCTCGGTCTTGGTTGGGGAGACCACCAAGCGTGCCACCGAGGCGGCCGTGGCATACGAAGCTGCTGGCACCCACGAACTCAAGGGCAAGGCTGAACCGGTCCCGCTCTACCGGGCCCTGCGGGTGGTGGCCGGCCGCGGCGGCCTGCTCAAGTCTGAGCGCCTGGAGGCGCCGTTCGTGGGCCGGGATCGTGAGCTGCGGCTGGTCAAGGAGGTCTTCCACGCCAGCACCGAGGACAAGCGAGCGCACCTGGTCCAGGTCACGGGAGTCGCGGGCATCGGCAAGTCGCGGCTGGCCTGGGAGTTTTTCAAGTACATGGACGGCCTGCAGTCGGGCTACTTCTGGCACCGGGGCCGCTGCCTGGCCTACGGCCAGGGCGTCACCTACTTCGCCCTGGCCGAAATGGTCCGGGGCAGGGCGGGAATCCTGGAGGCGGAGGACCGGGATTCGGCCATCGCCAAGCTCCAGGCCACGGTGGAGCAGTACGTGCCCGATGCGGAGGACCGCCGCTTCGTCCTTCCGCGCCTGGCCCACCTGATCGGTCTGGAGGAGCGCACCGCTCCCGACAAGCAGGACCTCTTCGCCGCTTGGCGTCTTTTCTTCGAGCGTCTCGCCGAGCAGAGCCCGGTGTTGATGGTCTTCGAGGACATGCAGTGGGCCGACCCCTCGCTGCTGGAATTCATCACCTACCTGATGGAGTGGTCCAGGGCCTATCCCCTCTTCGTGGTGAGCCTGGTCCGACCGGACTCTCCCGCGGCCGGCCTAGCGGCCACCACCCGCAACGCCACCCTGATCCACCTGGAGCCGCTCTCTCCAGAAGCCATGGACAAGCTCCTCATCGGCCTGGTCCCGGGGCTGCCCAAGCCGCTGGCGGAGCGCATCCGGGGGAGAGCTGAGGGCATCCCCCTCTACGCGGTGGAGACAGTCAGGATGCTGCTCGACCGGGGCCTCTTGCTCGAGGAAGGCTCGGCCTACCGCCCCACCGGTCAGATCGACACCCTGGAGGTCCCGGAAACGCTCCAAGCGCTGATCGCTGCGCGCCTGGACGGGATGGCACCCGAGGAGCGGCAGCTGGCCCAGGACGCCTCGGTCCTGGGTAAGACCTTCACCCCCCAGGGCTTGGCGGCCGTCTCCGGTCGCGATGAGCGCGAACTTCTACCAATCGTTACCTCCCTGGTCGCCAAGGAGGTCCTCTCGGTCCAGGCGGATCCCCGCTCGCCCGAGCGCGGCCAGTACGGCTTTCTGCAGGACCTGGTCCGGACCGTGGCCTACGAGACCCTCTCCAAACGGGAGCGCCGAGCTAAGCACCTGGCGGTCGCCGCCTATTTCGAGCGGGCCGGGAGCCCGGAGGCTGAGGAGATTGTCGAGGTCCTCGCGTCCCACTATCTGGAGGCTTGGCGTCTGGATCCGGACGACCCCGGAGCCGAGGAGATCAAAGCCAAGGCCCGCGAGATGCTAGTGCGCGCCGCAGAGCGGGCGGCCGCCCTGGCGGCGGCCGAAGAGGCCGAGTCAGCCTTTGACCAAGCGGCTGAGCTCAGCGAATCCGAGTTGGAGCGGGCGAGCCTCACCGAGCGGGCCGGCGAGATGGCCGAGCTCCGCGGCCGGCTGGAGGAAGCGTCGACGCGATACCTCGAGGCCACCAGGCTCTTCGAGCACGCGGGCCAGACTCGCACGGCTTCGCGAGTCCAGGCACGCCTGGCCGGAGCGGAGTACTACCGAGGCCATGTCGAGCAGGCCACCGAGCGGATGCAGAGGGCCTACGTCGGGCTGGCGGGCGACGAACCCGACCCCGACCTGGCTGTGGTCGCAGCCCAGCTGGGACGGCTCCTGGTGCTCACGAGCCGATACGCAGAAGGAGCTCCTCTGTTGGAGCAAGCCCTCGAACTCGCCGAGCACCTGGAGCTGCCCGAGATCTACTCCCAGGCGCTGAGCAGCAAGGCCATCCTCCTCACCTGGAGCGACCGGCTGGACGAGGCTGGGGTCCTGCTCCGGCGAGCTCTCGAAGTAAGTCTGGAGCACAGCCTCACCGCGGCGGCGCAACGGGCGTACAACAACCTGGCAGTGGTCCTGGACTCCCAGGATCGCTTCGCCGAGCAGGCCACGCTCTGCGAGCAAGCGCTGGACCTGGCTCGCCGGGTCGGCGACCGGGTCTCCGAGCTGGCCATGCTCACCGGCGCTCTAACCACCCTGATCTCGCTAGGGCGCTGGGACGAAGCCCTGGCCTGGGCCGACGAGGCACGAAGCGCTGAGGAGCTGGCCGAGCGGACGTCGACTGCAGCCTCTCTCCTCTCTCTGGTGTCGCTTCATGTTCCTCGGGGGGAGCTCGACCAGGCCAGGCTGCTGCTGGAGTCGTATCGGTGGGCCGCCACCTCCGAGGACTGGCAGGGCCGTGCTGAGTACATGGTTAACCGGGCCAGGGTGCTGAGGGCTGAGGGCCAGCCGGCCGAGGCGCTGGTGGCTGCCGACCAGGTGCTGGCGATGCTGGCCGAGCGCGGCCTCGGACTGACCACCAACTTCGCCAAGAACGCACTGGTGCAGGCGGTCGAGGCTGCCCTCGACCTCGGCAACTCCAGTCGGGCCGATGACTTGCTCGGGATGGCCCGGACGGCCCGGCCGGGGCAGGTCACTCCCTGGCTCCGCGCTCAGGTCGCCCGGCTTTCCGCGCGAACACGCGCGGTCGCCGGCGAGCACGACCAGGTCGAGCAGCGCTTCGAAGCTGCCGAAGCCGGCTTCCGCGAGGTGGGAACTCCCTTCAACCTGGCTGTCGCCCTCACCGAGCACACGGAGTGGCTGCTGGCCAGAGGACGGCAAGACAAAGTCGAGCCGCTGCGGGCCAACGCCCGGGAAATATTCGAGCGCCTCAAGGCCCAGCCCTGGCTGGAGCGCCTCGGTCCGCTGCTGAGCGCAGAGAGCGTCTCGGCCTGAGCTGAACAGCCGGCTGCCCAGGTTCCCCACCCCCCACCACGTCTACCTATACTGCTGCGATGCCGGACGCTGACATGTCAGAGGTGGGCGGCCCCGAGTTCCTCCAGACCGTGCCGCTGTTCGCCGGTTTGTCGGGGCGGGATCTGCGAAACCTGGCTGCGGCGACTCACGACATCACTTACCCCGCCGGCACTGAGTTGACGTCCTTAAAGGATCTCCCGGCGACGTTCTTCATCATCGTCGAGGGACGGGCGAACGTCACAGCCGACGGCCAGGTCCGAACAAGCATGGGTCCTCGTGAGTGGTTTGGTGAGCTGGCCCTGATCGGCGGCGGACCACGCACGGCGGTGGTTACCGCTGAGACCGAGATCCGCTGCCTGGTGCTAACACGCTGGGAGTTTCGAGCATTTCTACAGGAGCATCCCGACGTGAGCTGGATTCTCCTGGAGACCATCGCCAAGCGCCTTAGCTCCGCCTGATCCCGACAGCTCCTCAGCTGGTCGGCGGTGGGGCGGGCGGATCAGCCCGCTGCGCGAGCCATGGAGCTGGCCTGGTCCAATCGCGCTAGGAACGGGTACGCACCAATTTCACCAAGGATGGCTTGGGCCTCGTCGTCCTCGCGCTCGGGGACCGGGCCCGAGCCACGCACAACCGCCCGATCAAGGGCGCATAGGGCAAGATCGAGTGGGCAGTCCAGGGCCCTCCAAGCGTCGAGGGCGCGTGGATATGCCAGCGCCGCCTCGTCGTGGCGCCCCTCTAGAGCCGCAATCCCCGCCTCGCCAGTGAACCGCGCCGCGGCCATCCAGCGGCCACGGATTCCCTGCATTCCCGCCAGTGCCTCTCGGGCACGCTGGGGGTCGGCAAGCCAGAGAGCAGAGTGCAACTGCAGGGCCAGGGCCCGAGGACTATTGATGCCGGCAGGATCGGCCACCACCGCGGCGGCGGCTTCGCGGTGGGCTGCCTCCAGGTCGCCGGCGGCGAGGGCGGCCGCCGCCTTGGTGACACCGTAGTAGGAGCGAATCGTCACGCTCTCGGACTCAGCGGCATCCGCTTGCGCGTCCAACTGGGCCGCGGCTTGCGCGGGATTGCCGCTGAGGGCAGCCAGAGTCGCCTCGCAGAATGCGAGTTGAGTGCGCCGCTCATGGGCCAGCTCACGTTGGCTCAGGACCGAGAGAGCGGTCCGGGCGTCGCCCCACTGTCCGAGCCATATCGCGAGTTCAGCGGAGTTGAGTAGATTCATCGTCTCCAGTCCGCGGTGACCGGCGCGGCGGCCTAACTCGGCGGCCTGGAAGCCGAGGGACAGCACCTCGCGAGGGTCGTCGCCCAGCAGGTAGACGGACAGCATCAGGTGGGCCTCCCCCTGCTCGAGCAGGGAGCCGGCAGCCTCAGCCAGCGCCAGATGGCCGCGGGCGAGCATGACGGCCTCCTGGTGGCGACCCAGGCTGAAGATGGCGTGGGCTCGGGCGCTGATTGCCCGCGCCAAGAGCGAGGGGTCGTCGAGGCGTTCGGCTAGGGTGCAGGCCATCTCAGCCCAAGCCAGGGCCGGCTCCCACGCGCCGGAGGAACTCTGCAAGGCGGAAATGGTTGCAGCCATGTCTGCTCGGGTCCTGTCGCTCGCGCTCACGCCGAGCTCACTCAGCATGCGCTCCGTCCGCGCGATGGCCGTGGAGAACCCGCCGAGTCCGCTGAGAGCCTGAGCCATCCGCGCGGTGCTGACACCTGCAGCATCCGCATCGGCCGCCTCTAGATGAGCGCTGATCGCTGCCTCCAGGTGCTCCACCGCTGCCACCAATGCGTTGGCACGGGAGGCCGCCTCGCCGGCCAGATCAAGAAGCAGCGCCCGCTGCGATGGGTCCTCGGTCAGCGCCAGGGCCTGTTCGAGGTACGCGAGGGCCTGCTCGGGGGAGCCAAGGTCCAAGGCCCTCCGGCCGCCCTGGGTCAGCCAGTCTCGTGCCCGGGACGCGAGAGCGTCCCGCTCCGGCCCCTCAGGGCTCGAGCGGTGGGCCTCGGTGTAGTGAGTGGCGACCACCCCGACCAGCTCTTCATCACCCAGGCCCTCGAAGTACTGGGCCGCGGCGAGGTGCCTGGCGCGGCGGTCGGTCTTGGCCAGGGTTCCGTAGGCGACCTCCCTGATCAGCCCCTGGACGAACCCGTACTGACCTCTCTCCGGCGAGCGAGGATCGGCGTTGATCGCCAGCAACTCCCGGCGGACCAGGTCACGCAGCGGCGCCGCCAGACCTGCGGCATCGCGGCCGGTCACCTCCGCAAGCGCCGCTGCCGAGAAGCTCTGACCCAGGACCGCCGCGTCCTGGAGCAGGGCGCGCTCCTCCGCGGGCACGGCGTCGAGACGGGAGGCGATCAGGGCGTGAAGGGTGTCGGGAATCTCTAGGATTCCCAGTTGTCCCGACACCTCTAGGGCGCCGTCGCGCTCAACCAGCTGGCCACGGTCGACCAGCATGCGGATCGTCTCCACCGCGTAGAGAGGCACGCCCTCGGCGCGCTGGAGCACCTGCTGCACAACCGCCTCCGGGAGCCCGGCCACGAATCCCCGCAGCAGCGCTGCCATGGCCGAGGGCTCCAGCGGCTCCAGATGCAGGGCCGAGAAGGTGCGCTGGCCCGCCCCCCAGCTGGGCCGGCGGTCGAGTAGCTCTGGTCGCGCCTGGGTGAGCACCAGGATGGGCCGGGTTCGCGACCACTCCACGATCGACTCGATGAAGTCGATAAGCCCGGAGTCAGCCCACTGCAAGTCCTCGAAAACCAAGACCGTCGGCCCCCGGTCGGCGATTCGCTCAAAGAAGGTGCGCCAGCTGGAAAAAAGCTCCTCTCGATCTCCTCCGGGGGCCTCGGCCAGCCCCAGCAGGTGAGCCAAGCCCTGCTCCACCCAGCGCCGCTCATCCGGGTCCAGCACGAACTCCGTGACTGAGGTCGTCAGCTTGGCCCGGGCTTGGGATGGATCGTCGGCGTCGCTGATGCCAGCTCTCATCCTCACCATCTCGCCCAGCGCCCAGAAGGTGATCCCCTCGCCGTAGGCGGGTGAGCGGCCCCGGTGCCAGTAGACGGTGGAGGCCAGGCCGTCTACGTACTTGAGGAACTCCCAGGCCAGCCGGCTCTTGCCAATGCCGGCGATGCCGGTGACGGACACCAGCCGCACCCTCTGTTCTCGGGCAGTCGCGTGCAGCAGGTCCTTGAGAAGGCGCAGCTCCTCCCCCCGACCGACAAAGGGAGGCTCCACCCGCTCCGAGCGCCCCACCCCTCGCCGCTGGGCCACCACTCGATCTGCCTGCCAGACCGGTACCGGCTCCTCCTTGCCCTTGAGCGCGACCGCACCCAAGGGCGTGAAGGCCACCGCCTGACTCGCTGCCCTCACCGTTGCCTCGCCCACCAACACGGCTCCGGGCTGGGCCACGGCCTGGAGGCGGGAGGCGGTGTTCACCAAGTCCCCCATCACCATCCCCTGACCGGTCGCGCCGACGGTCACCGCCGCCTCACCGGTCAGCACGCCCGCGCGCGCCTGCAGGTTGCTGGCGCCCACCTCGTCGCCCAGCGCAGCCACGGCCGCGACCAGGTCGAGCGCGGCCCGCACAGCCCGCTCGGCGTCGTCCTCGGTCGCGACCGGAGCGCCCCAAACGGCCATCACCGCATCGCCTATGAATTTCTCCACCGTGCCCCCGTAGCGCTCGATCAGGCCTCGGCAGACATCGAAGTAGCGCGACAGGAGATCCCGCACCTCCTCGGGATCCCGGGTCTCGGAGAGCGCTGTGAATCCCACCAGGTCCAGGAACAGCACCGACACCAGTCTCAGCTCGGCGACGACCGCGGAGCTCGCCTGGGACGCTTCTACCGACGGCACCCCGGGAGCTGCCGGAGCGGAGACGGGGATGGCATGAGCCGCCGGCAACCTGGCCCCGCACTTTCCGCAGAACTTTCCGCTGTCATCGTTGGCGAATCCGCAAGCCGGGCACACCTCGGCCAGGGACGCCCCGCACTCACCGCAGAAATGGCGCCCCGGCGCGTTCTCCTTCCCACACCTCGAACAAACCAAAAGATCGTCTCCCAGAGCGCCCGACTGGTCTCATCGTAACCGGCCGATGTCGCCGCAATCCTGGGGCGGTTGACTGTCAGCTCTCGCACCCGGTGGCCTGGTCCTGACCCCAAATCTCGGGGTGCGGGTGGCGCCGCCCTAGTGGCCGGCGACCGCCAGGTTGGCTTCGGGAGTCGCGCTGAAGGCGTCCACCTCCAGAGGGCGTCCATACCAGTAGCCTTGCGCGAAGTCCACGCCGCCCAACGACTTCAGGGTCCTGGCCTCGCCGCTGGTCTCCACTCCCTCGGAGATCAGCTGGCAACCTGTGACCCGCGCGAAATGGGACAGAGCCACAATCATCGCCTGTCGAGCAGGGTCGGCATCTACGCCCCGGACCAGACCGATATCAACCTTGATGAAGTCAGGCTGAAGTTCCACGATGTGCCCGAAGTTGGCGATGCCCGCACCCGCGTCATCGACTGCGACTCGCGCTGGCCTGAGGTGCTGGAGTGCCTCCCGCACCGCACTGTAGTCCGATATCACCTCGTGCTCGGTGATCTCGATCACCAACGGTCGATCGGCCGACTTCATGAGGGTCTGGAGCTTTCGAAGATGACTCAAGAGCCTGGGTGAAATGTTGACGTTTAGCCAATGGCCGGTGGGCAGGGCACGGGCCACGCGGATGGCTCGATCCAGGGTGGCGAACTCGAGTTCCGTCCCCAACCCCACGCTCCAAGCGGTAGAGAATCGGGTATCCGGGGGCTCTCCGTCGGCAAAGCGGGTCAGAGCCTCATAGCCCACAACCTGGCGCGTGCCGATGTCGACGATGGGTTGAAAGACGGGATGGAAGGCGGTGGTGTCGATGATCGCTTGGAGGGCAATGCGGCGTTCTGTTTCGAGCCGGTCTGCCTTCAGGTCCAAAGCCAGCAGCGAGCTAGCGGTGGACCCAAATTCGGCAATTGCGGGCAAACTTTCGATCAAGGCGGTGTCAGAGTGGAGCGACCCGACCAGGAGCACTCCCAGAGTGTCAGGCCCGTACCGGATCGGCGCGTAAGAAGCTGCCTGCACATTGGCTAGCGTCATCGCCTCTCCGTAGGCTCCGTCCTCGGGGCGCTGGCGCCAACGCTCCACCCATGGACCCATGGCTGATCGTTCGATGAGGTAGGCGGCCCGGGCCGACGGTAACTGCTGTCCGGCCAACACGGGGAGGCCCTGCGGTGCGTCAAGGGCGAGCACCTTGGCACCGCCCTCGGCTGTGAACACCACCACGACCGAGAAATCGACGCTGTTCAAGCCACGGAGTTCGCCGCAAATAGCCTGAGCGGTTGCCTCGGTGCTTTCTCCGGGCTGGAGTCGCGCTATCGCCGCTGCCACGTCCTCCCGCTCGTGGAGCTTTTCCTCCAGTTCCGAATGGGCGGCTCGCTCCTGGGTGATGTCCTGACCCAAGACGGCTGCCCCCAGCGCGGCTCCAGTCTCATCCGAAACCAAGATGGTGCTGACCACTACCGACCGACGATTGCCTGACCGGGTCATGAGGTCGGTGGTTATCGGGTGCTCAAGGTCACCAACCAGCATCTCCTCCGAGAGGGGCCGGTTTGGCCCAGGAGCGGCGGCAAGGGGAAGCACATCGTGGGCCGGCCGTCCGATCAGATCGGTGGCGCTCCAGCCGGTCAGTGCGCACAGCGCCGGATTCGCGACGGAGATCCGACCTTCGCGGTCCACGGTCGCCACGAACATGTCAAAGCGCGTCAGCATCTGACTGATCTCTCGTTCAGCCGGACCGCGCTGAATCGCGCTGCGAAGGACTCCGAGAATCCGTCCGTCCTCGAGCAGGCGCTGTTCTACCTCCACGTAGATAGGAGATCCGTCCTTGTGACGGTAGCGAGCGTGGGAGATCAGAGAGGGACTGTTGGTGGCTGCCGCCGTGCGATGTCGCTGGACCTCTCGGTCCGCTGGGGCGACCAGCTTGGAAACTGAGCTGCCGATCAGTTCCGAGCGCTCATATCCGGTCAGAAGCAAGGCGCTGGCGTTGACGTCTGTGATGCGATTGGTCGTGCCGTCGGCCAGAATCACGGCATCTTTGGTCTGATTGGCTCGTAGGCCATGGCGAGCTGGGGCGACCTCCCCCTTAGGCGGCGCTGCATCCTGGCCGTGTCTCGGTGTGTGCAGCATCCTCCTGCGAGGCGCCACGCCTTGGCGCGATGTCCGATCGAGGGCAGACTTGCCGCCCGACTTGTGGGGGCCGGGTAGCCGGCCTGAGCTGCCCATCAGGCGAGCCTAGGCGCCTTAGGCGACTTTGGCCGTCACTAAATTGTCACAGGCCGATCTCGAGCGCGGCAGCGCGGTCGCGTCGACAAGACCTTCCCGGTGACAAGGTTTGGTTGGCGGCACCGAGGGATCCTCCGGTCGGTCTAGTCCGATCCCGCCCCAACGCCTACCGGGCGGGGCCGAGTCCACCGGACAAACCGGATCATCGCACCCGGATCAGGACCGTTGTTCCAGCGATCAATGCCCTATACCAGCCTGCGCTTTCAGATCAATGCAGCGACTGATCCAAGGGACCAGTTACTCCACAGCGACTGACCCGGATTCCGATAAACCGGGTTCGTCGCCTACTAGGAGTGAGGCATAGTGGCAGCCGCAGGCGCGTCGGACGCGTGCGCAGCGCCGGTGCGTGCACCCACGATGTCGCGCATCGAGACGACGCCGACCATGCGTCCCTGCTCGTCGACAACGAGAAGGTGGCGGAAATGGCCCCTGATCATCTCCTCGGCGGCGGTGTCGAGGTCCCAGTTCGTGGTGGCGGTGCGTGCATCGAAGGTCATGCACACCTCCACCGGGGTTGTTTCGGGGTCGCGCCTGTCCGCCACCGCTCGCATCACGTCGCGCTCGGTGATGATGCCTGGCCCGGGGATGCGCTCGTCGACCACGACCGCGGCGCCCACGCGGCGCTTCAGCATAAGGCGAGCGGCCTCAGCGACCGTGACGGCGGTCCCGACCACAAGCAGGTCTGTGGACATAGCATCTTTGACGCGCACGGAACCCTCCGCGCGCAGCTTACCACCACCGCCCGAAGTCGGCTCGCGGCGACGGGCGGCGTCGACTGCCGGCGCCATGACCTCAGAGCGACCGTAACTCGCGTCCCAATCGCCTCGGGGAAGCGCCGATCTCATGAGTAGGTCGCTCCAAGGTGCGTTCATCGAGGCCGCGACCCAGCTTGAGGTGATCCGCGAAGCGATCACCGCTCAGCGCGCAGGGACGGGTCAGCCGCTCAATCCTCGGACTCTCGCTCAGGATCCGAGAGGCCAACGCACGCGCGTTTCCAACCGCGTAAGGGTCTCGGGTTGGCTTTGGCAACGCCGGACTTGCGGCAGCTGTTTATGAAGTGGCGGGAACTGGCGCCGAAGCGGGGGATGAAGCCGGATCAGGAGCGGTTGTTCCAGCGGTAGACACCATAGACCAGAGCCAGGGCGAGCAACAGGAGCGCCACGTAGCCCAGCGGTTGCAACACCGTTGATATGGCCGAGATGTGCTTGCCCAGTTCCATTCCAGCCAGCACCAAGGCGCTGTCCCAGACCAACGCCCCGACCAGCGTCGCGGGCAGGAACAAGGTCAGGCGCATGTGGGCGAATCCCGCGGGAAAGCTGGTGTAGCTGCGAATGATGGGGACGCAGCGTCCGACCGCCACGGCCACAACTCCGTGCTTTTCGATCCAGCGCTCAGCCGCCTCCAGGTGACTCTCGCGAAAGTGGACTCGGCGACCGAACCCCAGCACCGCGGGTCGGCCCACCCAGGCGCCGATGGCATAGGCGATGCTGGCGCCGACCAGCTCGCCGGCAACCGCCACCAGGATCACCAGCGGCAGCGACAGGGTCCCGTTGGCGACCAGGAAGCCGGCAAAGGGCAGCACCACCTCGCTGGAGACGGGGATGCCGGTGCACTGGGCCACCGTCAGCAGGAACAGGGCCAGGTAGCCGAAGGTCGTCAGGAACTGCTCGAGCGAGTGGACCAAGGGACTCCTCCGGGTTTGATCTAGAGCAGCTCACCGCGCGCCGGTGTACGCCCAGCTTCGGCGAGCCAGGATAACCGGGCGCGGGTAGGCTGAATCCCAAATGGGCTCCTTCGACCCTTCCCTGGCTGAGGATGAGGACAAACTCGGTCGCTGGCTGCGCGAGGCACCGGTGGTCGACTTGGAGCGCATTGCCTGGGGCAGCAACGCCGTCTTCCAGGCCCATTTGGCCGGACCGGAGGGGGACCTGCTGGCGGTCTACAAGCCGGCGCGGGGTGAGCGGCCTCTTTGGGATTTCCCGGGCGCCACCCTGCATCGGCGCGAGGTGGCCACCAGTGTGGTCGATCGGGCTCTGGGCTGGAGGTTCACACCGACCACGGTGCTGCGCAGCGAGGCGCCGCTCGGGGTCGGATCGGTCCAGGAGTTCATCCCCGACCCCCCTTTGGGGCTGGAGCTGGATCCGGCCCACGTGCAGAGCCGTCTTCGCGGCCTGGCCGTCCTTGACGTCCTCATCAACAACGCCGACCGCAAGCGGGAGCACCTCCTCATCGATCCCGAGGGGGAGTTGAGAGGGATCGACCACGGGGTCACCTTCCACGCCGATTTCAAGCTGCGAACCACCCTGATCGAGCTTAGCGGTACCCCGGTGCCGGCAGAGTGGCTGGCTGCAGTCAGGTCCTTGTTCGAGGACACGGGGCGGCTCTCCCGACTTCGGCGGCGCCTGGCCCGCCTCCTCGGGCCAGAGGAGATCGGCGCCTTCGAAAATCGGGGCCGGCAACTGCTGAAGCAGGGGAGTTATCCCGAGCTCCACCAATGGTACGGACGACCCTTCGAGTGGTGATCTAGGTCAGGCCCTCCCCAGCCGCCAGCGCGCCCGACGGGGATAGCGATTGGGACCGCGGAGCACCGGAACTGACTCCAACAGCGCGACGAAGTCGATGGCAGAGCAAAGCGGTCCTAGGTCGCGGGCGCAGAAGTCCACCAACGCCTTGGCCGCCCCCGGGCTCAGACCTTCCGGAAGTCGGGCCAGCGTGCAGTGCGCCCGATAGGGGCTGGGGACCGGGCCCCACCCCTCTGCCGCCAGGCCAGCCTGCAGCGAATCGGCTAAGTTGCTGATCTCGCGACGCCCCTCCCCGACTCCCACCCACAGGACTCGGGGGTGCGACCCCTTTGGAAAGGTCCCGATCTTCTCCAGTGACATCGGGAAGGGCTGGGTCGCGGCCGCCACCTGGGACGCAACCGCTTGAACCGCGCCCTCTCGGTCTGGTTCTACCCTCCCCAGAAAGCGCAGGGTGATATGGAGGCCGTCGGGGCGCACCGGCCTGAGGTCGGGATCCGACGCGGCCAGCTGCCTGAGCGGCGGCGCCAGGGCGCGGCGCATCGCCAGGGGAAGCTCAACCGCCAGAAACAGCCTGGGAGCTGAGCTCAAACGGCGGTGGTTGGCCGCCGGGCGGCGGGCTCGACCCCCACCAGGAAGCTCTCTAGAACATCCAACTGGCGGCGGATCAGCTCCGCGTCCCAACCGTGACCGGCGGAGTCGATCACCGAGAGCTCGGTTTGAGGCCGCCTGGCACAGTACCTCCTCAGCCGATCCAGCTCGACGATTCGGTCGTCGGCGGCCACCAGGACCTCGACCGGGCCATTCCAGCCGTCCAGCAGCGCTCGGAAGTCCACCTCCAGGCCGTCGCGCAGCCACTCCCGGGCCGCCCGGGGGTTAGCCCGCACTTGATTGGCGAAGTTGAGGTCGGCAGCGCGGCGGTCCACCTCGGCCGCCCCCTCGACCGCAACCCGGCGGTAAAAGTCGGCGAGCACCCGCCTTCTGCCCAGAAATGAAATCACTTCGAAGATCGCCGGAGCCGTGGCCACCCGCGACTGCACCCGGAAGCTGCGGGCAAGACTGCCGGGGTCGAGCAGCGGGGTGTGGAGGATCAGCCGCTGGGGGCGCTCGGGAGCCATGCCCAGGAGCTCCAAGGCGACCGACGCCCCTAGGCAGAGGCCGCCAAGCTCGTATCGCTGCAGTTGCAGGTGGTCCAACAGTGCCAGTACCTCGGACGCCAGAGCCCGGCTGCTGTGCCGTCCATCAAGCGCCGTCGAGGCGCCAAAGCCAGGGAGGTCGGGGATGAGCAGGGACCGATGGCGGGCCAGTCGTGGCACCCAGCTCTCGAAGTTTTCGGCCGAGCCGATGAAGCCGTGGCAAAGCACAAGGGGGGTGCCGACTCCGGCAGTGACGTAGCGAAGCCGCCCCTGGGGCCGGTCGAGCCAGTGCTCCCGCCAGCCCGCCGCCAGCACCTCCGGGAGCGCGGTCACCGGCTCGCCAGCAGTGGTCAGGGCTCTGGTCCCCGTTCCGCCTCCGCCGCCTCCCCCTCGTCGGGCCAAGCGGGCAGGGGGTGAGCGAGTGGCCGGTCCTGGCGGTAGCCGAGGGCATACTCGGCGGCCAGCTGAACCTGAACCTCCCGGGTGCCCTCGTAGATCATGGTGGCCCGGCTGTTGCGGAGGTAGCGCGCCGCCGGGCACTCCTCGCTGAAGCCGGTGGCTCCGTGTACCTGCAGGGTGTCGTCGGCCACGTGATTGGCAGCCTCCGAGTTGACCCACTTAGCCAGGGCCGACTCTCTGGAGCTGCGCCTGCCCCCGTTCTTGAGCCAGCCGGCACGCATCCAGAGGAGCCGGGCGATGTCGTAGTCACGCTGCATGCCGGCGATCATCTGCTGCACCAGTTGCAGCCTGCCGATCTCGTGCCCCTGGACCATTCGCGAGCGGGCATAGCCGACGCTGAGGTCGAGGCAGGCCCGAATCGTCCCGGCCGCCCCGCTGGCCACGCAATAACGCCCGCTGTCGAGACAGCTCATGGCCACCTTGAAGCCGTCCCCCTCGTCGCCGATACGGTTTTCCTCGGAGACCAGGGCGTCGTCCAGGAAGACGAAGGCGGTGTCGGAGGCACGCAGCCCGTACTTGTCGTGTATGGGCCTGGTCCGCAGCCCCTCCCCCGCTTCGGACCGGTCGAGGGCGAAGGCGGTGATCCCGGCCGGCCCTGATTCGGGACGGACGGTGGCGAAGACCAGCATCAGATCGGCGAAGTCGCCCATCGAGATCCACACCTTCTGGCCCCGGAGGCGGTAGAGATCGCCCTCCTTGGTGGCGCTGGTGCGGAGCGCCCTGACGTCGCTGCCAGCGTCCGGCTCAGTCAGCGCGAAGCAGCCTTGCCGACGTCCCTCGGCCAGCGGCCGCAGCAGGCGCTGGCGCTGCTCCTCGGTACCCCACTGATAGATCCCGGTCATGCACAGTCCGGCATGCACCGAGAGGGCGGTGCGACAAGAGGCGTCGACATACTCCAGCTCCTCGCAAGCGAGGCCCAGGGCGATCCAATCCAAGCCGGCCCCGCCGTAGCGCCTGGGCGTCACCACGCCGGGGATGCCGACGCTGGCCAGCTTGGCGAAGAGCTCCGGGTCGGGGTCAGCCTCCCGGTCCCGCCTGGGGACTTCCGGAGCCAGCTCGCGACGGGCGAAGTCGCGGATCACGGCCTCGAACTGGACCAGCTCCTGGCTCAGGCTGAAGTCGACCATGGCTAGGTCCGGTCAGCCAGCGTCGGTGTCGATCTGGGCCCGCTGGAGGTGGCCCGAGTAATCGATGTAGACCGACTTCCACTCGGTGAACTCGTCGAGGGCGGTGGTTCCCGCCGCCCGGTGCCCGTTCCCGGTCCACTTGGTGCCGCCGAAGGGTAGCTGGATCTCAGCTCCGATGGTTGGTGCGTTGACGTAGACGATGCCGGCATCGAGCCGGTCGACCGCGTGGAGCGCCTTGTCAATGTCCTTGGTGTAGATGGCGACGGAGAGCCCGTAGTGAGTGCCGTTGGCGATCCTGATCGACTCCTCTAAATCTGCGGCGGGAATGATCACCGCCGTGGGACCGAAGATTTCCTCCTGGGCGATGCGCATGTCCTCGGCCACGTCGCCGAATATCGTCGGCTGGTAGAAGTTGCCCTCGGCCAGAGCTCCCTCGGCGGCGATGCTTCCCCCGGTGAGGAGTCGGGCCGACTCACGCCGGCCGACCTCGGTGTAGCCGTGGATTCGCTGCAGCTGGGTCGGATTGATCACCGGACCGACATCGGTGGTGGGTTCGAGACCATCGCCGAGGCGGAGCTTGCCGGCTCTCCTGACCAACTCGTCGCTGAAGGGCTGAAGCACCTCCCGGTTCACGATCAGGCGCGAGGTGGCAGTACAGCGCTGGCCGGTGGTGCCGAAGGCGCCCCAGAGCGCGCCCTCCAGGGCCAGCTCCAAGTCCGCGTCGGCGCTCACCAGCATGGCGTTCTTACCGCCCAGCTCGAGCGACACCCGCTTGCCCAGCCGGCCGCAGCTGGCCGCGATTTGCTGCCCCACCGCCACCGATCCTGTGAAGGAGATCGCCCGGACCTGGGGATGCGCTACCAGTGCCGCCCCGGCGTCTTCGCCAAACCCGGTCACCAGTCCCAGCACCCCCTTGGGCAGCCCGGCCTCGATCAGCACCTCGGCCAGCTTGATCGCGAGCAGAGGGGTGTCCTCGGCCGGCTTGAAGACCACGGCGTTGCCGGCCAGCAGGGCCGGCATCAACTTCCAACAGGGGATCGCCAAAGGGAAGTTCCAGGGGGTGATGCAGCCCACCACCCCGATCGGCACCCGCTCGGTGAAGGCTCGCTTGTTGCGCAGCTCGCTGGGCACCACCTCACCCACGGGGTTGCGGCCCTGGCCCGCCATGTACTTGGCCATGTCGATGCCCTCCTGGACATCGCCCCGAGCCTCGGTGAGGACCTTGCCCATCTCCCTCGTCATCAGTTGGGCCAGCTCCTCCTTGCGTTCTTCCAAGATCCGCCCTGCCCGGGCCACGACCTCGGCTCGAGCCGGAACCGGCGTTCGGGCCCATTCGAGCTGAGCCGCGACTGCGGCCCGAACCGCCAGGTCGATGTCCCGGACGCCACCCTTGGCGAAGTGACCGAGCACGTCGTGACGGCGCGCGGGGTTGATCGAGTCAAAGGTCTCCCCGGCGGTAGCTGCCTGCCAGTCCCCAGCGATCAGGTTCCCGTAGGTCCGGACCTCGGTCGCCTCGACCGTCGTCATCGCGCTCTCCCGGTCTCCAACACCGCTGTTTCCAGAATGTCGAGGCCCTGGGCCAGTTCCGCATCACTCACCGTGAGCGGTGGGAGCAAGCGGATGACGTTGTCGTCGGTGCCGCAGGAGAGCACCACCAGTCCCGACTCGAGAACCGCGTGCTTGATCTGGCTGACCCTTTCACTGTCCGGCCTGCGGTCCGCACCCAAGAACTCCAGCCCGATCATCGCTCCCCGACCGCGCAGGTCACTCGGCCCGTACCCGGCCTCCTGCCAACTCTGGACCCGGGCTGTCACAGTCTCGCCGATGCTGAGCGCCCGCCCCATCAGCTGGTCGCGCTCAATCACCGCCAGGGTGGCAACGACTGCGGCGCAGGAGACGGGATTGCCGCCGAAGGTGCTGCCGTGGGTGCCACTCTCCCAGCGGTCCATCAGGCGATGGCTAGAGACGATGGCTCCGATCGGCAGGCCATTGCCCAGAGCCTTGGCCAGGACCACGATGTCCGGCACCACCTGCTCATGGTCGACCGCCAACCAACTGCCGGTGCGGCCCACCCCGGTCTGAACCTCGTCGCAGATCAGCAGAATGCCGTGCTCGTCGCAGATGTCTCGCAGGGTGCGCAGGAATCCGTCCGGGGGCACCACGTACCCGCCCTCCCCCTGGATGGGCTCGACCAAGATCGCCGCCACCTCGTTGGCGGGCTGGGTCTGATGGAAGAGGCGCTCAATCTCCTCTCCCGCCGCGATCGGGCAGGGCTCCCCGGGAGCGTGATCACAGTCCCTGAAGCAATACGGGTAGGGCGTGACCTGGACGCCGGGCAGCAGGGGGGCGTAGCGCTCGCGGTAGACCACCTTGCTGGTGGTGACGCTGAGGGCTCCGAAGGTGCGGCCATGAAATCCGCCCCGGAAGCAGATGATCCCCTGGCGGCCGGTAGACCGCCGGGCCAACTTGAGCGCGCCCTCGATCGCCTCAGCTCCCGAGTTCCCAAAGAAGACGACGTCGAGGGGATCAGGGCAGATCGCCGCCACCCGCTCCGCCGCCTCGGTCATGGTCACGTTCTGGGTGACGACGCTGGTGTGCCAGTAGCGATCGATCTGGCGGTGTACCGCCTCGACCACGTCGGGATGGCGGTGGCCGAGGGTGGTCACGGCGATGCCGCAACCGAAGTCAAGGTATCGGCGGCCGTCAACGTCTATCAGATACGAGCCCTCGGCGGAACTGACGACCAGGTCGGTGTAGCGCGACCAGACCCCGGCCACCGACCTTCGGTCCCTTTGCCTCCAACTCTCCGAGAGCCCAGCGCTGACGGGGGGTGGGGTTAGATCAGAGGGGGAAATCTTGGTAACCATGGGAAGCCTCCTTGGGCTCTTCGGCGGATGTTGGCGGGCAACGGGGTCGGCGGCGACTCGTCCAACCCAGGGCGGGTCAGCGAGCTAGGGTCGCAAGCCCACCGCCGGCGGCGGCAACCCGTCGGCGTCCCACCAACTGCCAAGGGACCCAGTTCTCATGGACCCCTCACGGTACAGCCTTTGGCGGCTGAGGGACACGGTCAGGTCAGACCGGGCCGGCAACCGCCAGCATCACCGCAGCCACCACCACGAAGACGGCGAAGGCCCCCACCGAGCGCCCGTCGCGCTGACTCACCACCCCAGCCAGACCGTACCAACCCATCAGCAGGGCGACCGGCAAAATTGGGATCGGAACCCGGAGCACGACTGAGGCGCCGGCAGCGGCCCCGATCACCGCTGCCACCACACCGGCGCGCAACAAGGGCTGCCCCCCACCGTGGCGCGTGAGGCTGACCAGTCTCCAGGTCGGGACCAGGACCGCGGCGGCTACGGTCACTGCCCGAACCACGGCTGGGACCGACGGGCTCATCACCAGAATGAAAAGAGGAATGGGGATCGAGATGGTCAGCAGGGCCAGCGCGGTCGTCCCCCAGCGGAATGAGGACCCCTGGTCCTGTCCGGTCTCGAGCCAGGGGGTGACCGTCAGCAGCAGCAGCACCCAAAGGGGAAGCAGCGCCACCCCGGGGAGGCCCGGTTGCTCGGCCAGCACCACCGAAGCCGATACCAAGCCCGCCAGCGGGATCACGGCGGGGCGCATCCCGCTCAGGAGTCGGAGCCGCGGCCAGGGCAGCTCGGGCCACCGGGACAGCCCCGAGCGCAGCGCGACCAGGTAGCAGCCCCCGGCCGCCACGTCGAGCAGCACCGACAGCGGCAGGGGCAGCAGGCCCACCCCGGAAAGGGCGCAGACGGCCGCCGCGGCCAGGGCAAAAGGGATCACCCGCGGGGGTGAAAGATGGACGCTGGCGTCGCGGTTGAACGCCCCCGCGCCGAGGCCGGCCTCGGCATCCTGACGGAGAGCGGCATGCCCGCCCGGGCGCCAGCTCAGCGCCGTGCCCCCGCTCGCTGGTTATCCACGTTCACCTGTGGATAGTGGGGGAAACCGCGATCTCAGAGCGGCTCTGTGATGCTCGCCTCCGCCCTTTTGAGTTGCACTCGAGGGTACAGCTGGTTCAGCTGCCGGGATCGGCCACCCGACCATAGCGGTCTTCCAGCCGGACCACATCGTCCAATTCCGGTGTCGACACCTCGCAGATGTCGGTGTCGACCAGGGCCCGCATCCGGTGCCGTCGACCTACCGGGATGTGCTGGCAGTCTCCAGGCCGGAGCTGGTGGGTTTGGATTGCGCCAGCATCGTCCTCCAGCTCCAGCTCCATGGCACCGGCGACGACGTAGATGGATTCATCCTTCTGGCGGTGGAACTGGAGGCTGAGTTCGTGGCCGGCCCCGATGTGGATGAGCTTGCCCGCGTAGCGCTCGGTGACCGCGAACCAGATCTCATAGCCCCAGGGCTTCTCCACCCGGCGGACCGGCGGGTGCGGCGCTGCGGGATCAGCCGCCATGCCCGGTCGCGTCCCCGCTGATGCCGAGCTCCGACTCGAAGTCGTCGAGAAGCTGCTGGACCCTTTGCTTGGTGGTGGACTCGCAGTAGACCCGCATCAGCGGTTCGGTCCCCGACATCCGCACCAGCACCCAAGAGTCCTCGCCCAGCCAGAACTTGTGGCCGTCGTCGCTGCGGGTGGCGGTGACCTGGGACCCGCTCACCTCTTTGGGAGGATTGGCCTTCATCCGGTGAGTCAGCTGCTCGCGCGCAGCCGGGTACTGCTCGCGGGTGAAGCGATGGTCACGCCGGGCGTAGGCGTGCGGTCCGACCAGCTCGGCCACCCGCTTGCGCAACTGGCTGAGCGGCGTCTTGGTCATGACGATCATCTCCGCAAACAAGAGACCGCTGAGAATCCCATCCCGCTCGGGAATGTGGCCGCGAAAGCCGAAACCTCCGGACTCCTCGGCCGCGAAGATGGCGTCCACCTCACGCATCCTGGTTCCCAGGTACTTGAAGCCAACCCGCAGCTCCTCGACCGGGCAGGAATAGCGCTCGCCCAGGATGTCAAGGCGCCTGGTCATGGTCAGCGAGCGCAGCACCGGACCCTGCTGCTTGCGGTTTTCACAGAGGTGCCACATCAGGAGAGTGGCCACCTCAAGCTGGTCCACGAATTCTCCGGTCTCGTCAAAGATTCCCACCCGGTCGGCGTCCCCGTCGTTGGCGATGCCGAGGTCGAAGCCCCCGCCGCGCAGCACCTGCTCCGCCGCCGCGACATGGGGCGGGATCGGCTCGGGATGAAGCCCCCCGAAGCCGGGGTTGCGCTCGGAGTGGAGCTCAGTCACCTGGGTCTCCCCTCCCCCAACCAGATCGGTGACGTAGCCAGCACCGGCGCCATACATGGCGTCGTGAAGGATATGCAAGCCGGCCCGCTTGATGCCCTCGATGTCGATCAACCGAGCTATCTGGGCCCGGTAGGAGGGGCGGGGGTCGACCAGCTCCACCAGGCCCTGGGCGATGGCCTCATCTATGGCCATGGAGCGCACCGAGTCCTCCTCGAACACCAGCGCCAGCTTATCCTCGAGCCGCTGCGTCACCTCCGGCGAGGCCGACCCACCGTAGTCGGGCTTGTACTTGAGTCCGTTGAACTCAAAGGGGTTGTGGCTGGCGGTGACCACCACTCCGCCGAGCGCCTTCCGATCGACCACCAGCCAGGCGGTGACCTGGGTTGGGCTGGGGCGGTCGCTGAGGAGGACCGGACGGGAATTGGCGGCCAGCACCCGGGCCACCTCCCGGGCGAAGAGCTCGGCCGAGAAGCGGGTGTCGTGCCCGACCACCACCTTGCCGTCGGCGGGGGCGTGGCTCAGGTAGAGGGCCACCGCCTGGGTCACCGCACGCACGTTGGCATAGGTGAAGTCGTCGGCCACCACCGCCCGCCATCCATCCGTGCCGAAGCTGATCTTGGGTGTCGCCAACCAGGTCTCCTTGGGGCGCTCGGCGAGCGCAAGCCAGGGTAATTGTATGGGCAGCTCGGTGAGGCTCAGGCCTGCCCGGGTCACCCGGGAAGCCCTCTAGAGCAGGTCCAGGCGACCCCTGGTGCGCACTTCTGCCACCACCTTCGCCACCTCCTGGACCCGCGAGAGCGGGCAAACCAGCAGCACGTCCTCGGTGTCGACGACCACCAGCCCCTCCCCTCCCAAGACCACCACCAAGCGCTTGGCGGCGGCGTCCACGTAGTTGCCGGAGCTGTCCAGCAGCAGCGCATCGCCACTGACCACGTTGTCCCGGGCGTCACCTCGGCCGGCCTTGATCGCCGCCTGGTACAGGTCAAGAAACGAGCCCAGATCGCTCCAGGGTAGCTCGACCGGCAAAACCGCCAGCTTGGGGCTGCGCTCCAGCACCAGCCGCTCGACCACCCCGTTGGGCACCTTGGCCCAGGCCTCGGCGAAGGCGGAGCTGCCCTGGTCGGAGCTGGCGACGGCCTCGGCGACCGAGCCGGCCACCTCGGGCGCGTAGGTCTCCATCTCCTGGAGGAAGAGTTCGGCCCGCCAGGCGAAGAGGCCAGTGTTCCAGAAGGAGTGGCCGCCCGCGAGTAGCTCCAGGGCACGCTCTGGGCCCGGTTTCTCCACGAAGCCCCGACCGTGGAGAAGGGGCAGCGCCCTGCCCAGATGGGCCGGGCGCGGGATCTCGGTGCCGGCTTCTATATAGCCAAATCCGGGCGCGGCCCAGGTGGGCTTGAGACCAATCGAGATCAGCACCGGGGCGAGCCGGGCCCAGCTGACGGCTGACAGGAGCGCGGCCGTGGTGGCGCTGATGTTGGGCATGAAGTGGTCGGCGTGCAGCGAAAGCACCACCGCCTGAGGACGGAGCTCAAGCGCCCGGATCGCCGCCCAGGTCAGCGCCGGTCCGGTCCCGTGAGGCTGCGGCTCCAGCAGCAGTCGGTCCGGTTCCAGCTCGGGCAGCTCGGCCAGGACCTGGGCCGCCTGCTCCGCTGCGGTGACCACCAGCAGCTCGCCCCCTAGCCGGGCGGCTCGATCGAAGGCATGTCGCAGCAGCGACCGGCCGTCGGGCGCCAGCGTGCTGAGGTGCTTGGGCGCGCCGGCTCGCGACCGGGGCCAGAGCCTGGTGCCGGATCCCCCGGCGAGCACCACCGCCACCAACTCCGGGGGGGCTTCCAGAGCTCCCTCCCCGAGGTCTCGGGACTCGGTCAGCTGGCCGCCCCGGCGCCGGTGCCCACCCCCAACTCCAACCCGGCGTCGCGCGCCAAATCCTCGCGATAGGGGGTGCGCTCCCAGGGCAGGTCGAGGTCGGACCGGCCGAAGTGGCCATAGGCGGCCACTTGGCGGTAGATCGGGCTCCGCAGCGACAGCTCCTTGATGATGCCCGAGGGCGAGAGGTCAAAGTACTCGTCGATCAGAGCGACGATCTGCTGTTTGGGAATCGCCTCGGTCCCAAAGGTATCGATCCCGACCGAGACCGGCTTGGCCACCCCGATGGCGTAGGCGAGCTGTACCTCCGCCCGGCGCGCCAGTCCGGCCGCGACCAGGTGCTTGGCCACGTAGCGCGCCCCGTAGGCCCCGGAGCGATCCACCTTGGTCGGGTCCTTGCCCGAAAAGGCACCGCCTCCGTGGCGGCCCAGGCCCCCGTAGGAGTCGACGATGATCTTGCGACCCGTGAGCCCGGCGTCACCCTGAGGACCGCCGATGACAAAGCGCCCGGTGGGGTTAACCAGGACCCGGGTGTCATCGTCGTAGAGGTTCTCCGGCAGCACCGGGAGGATGACGTGCTCTCGTATCCCCGCCTCGATTTCGGCCTGGGAAGCATCCTCGGAGTGTTGGGCGCTGACCACCACCGTGTCGATGTGGATGGGTACCCCGGCTTCGTCGTACTCGACCGTCACCTGGCTCTTGCCGTCGGGGCGCGCCCACCTGAGGGTGCCGTCCTTGCGCATCGCGGCGAGTCGGCGGCTGATTCCATGGGCGTACTGGATCGGAGCCGGCATCAGCTCGGGGGTCTCGTCGCAGGCAAAGCCGAACATCATCCCCTGGTCGCCAGCGCCGCCGATGTCGACGCCGCGGGCGATGTCCGGGGATTGGCCCTCGATGCAGACAATGACCCCGCAGGTCTCGAAGTCGAATCCGTACTTGGCGCGAACGTAGCCGGCGTCCCGGATGGTTTGCCGGACCACCTTGGGCATGTCCACGTAGCAGTCGGTGGAGATCTCCCCCAGGAGAATCGCGGTCCCGGTGGTGAGGGCGGTCTCGCAGGCCACCCGGGCCAGCGGATCCTGGGCCAAGATGGCATCGAGGATGGCGTCCGAGATCTGGTCAGCCAGCTTGTCGGGGTGCCCCTCGGTCACCGATTCCGAGGTGAACAGCCGCCGGTTGTAGCGGTGGGTCACGTGGTACTCCTTCCACCCTCACCGGAAGCCACCCGTTTGTCTGAACGGGCCTTCTCCTGTCCGAGGGTCTCGGTCATCTTAGCCAAGCGCGGCTGCTCGAGATCGGCGCCTCGGCTCAGTCGGTGCCCTGCTCCCAGGAGCCCAAATAGGCGAGTTGCTCGGCGGTGAGCACGTCGATGTCGACTCCGAGTGCGGCCAGCTTAAGCCGGGCCACCTCCTCGTCGATCTCCTTGGGGACATCGTGCACCGCCGCCTTCAGCTCACCGGCATGCTGGGCCAGGTAGGCTGCCGAGAGGGCCTGGTTGGCGAAGGACATGTCCATCACCGAAGCTGGGTGACCCTCGGCCGCGGCCAGGTTCAGCAGGCGACCCTCCGCCAGGAGGTAGACCCGGCGCCCGTCGACCAAGGTGTGCTCTGACACCAGGGGACGGGCCTCGGCCACCCTAGTGGTGAGGTCGTCGAGCGCGGCCAGGTTGATCTCCGAGTTGAAGTGCCCGCTGTTGGCGACCAGACAGCCGTCCTTGAGCGCTTCGAAGTGGCGACGGTCCACCACGTTGCAGTCCCCGGTCACGGTGATGACCACATCCGCCCTTGGCGCTGCCTCCAGCAGCGTCATGACCTGAAATCCCTCCATCACCGCCTCCAGGGCACGGGTGGGGTCGACCTCCGTGACTATCACTTGGGCACCCATGCCTCGGGCCCGCGAGGCCAGGCCCCGACCGCACCAGCCGAAGCCGCAGACCACGAAGGTTCGGCCGGCGAGAAGGACGTTGGTGGCCCGGATCAGGCCGTCTATGGTCGATTGCCCGGTCCCGTAACGGTTGTCGAAGAGGTGCTTGGTGAGTGCCTCGTTGACGGCGATGACCGGGAAGCGCAGCACCCCGGCCTTGGCCATGGCGCGCAAGCGAATCACCCCGGTGGTGGTCTCCTCGGTACTGCCGATGACATGGTCCGACTGGGCCCGGTCGCGCTGGTGCAGCAGGCTGACCAGATCGGCGCCATCGTCCATGGTGATCTGCGGCCCGGTCGCCAGCACCGACTCCAGGTGCGAGTAGTAGACGTCATGGTCCTCGCCGCGCCTGGCGAAAACTGAGATCCCCTGCCCCACCAGGCTAGCTGCCACCGGATCCTGGGTGGACAGCGGATTGCTGGCGCAGAGCGCCACCCGGGCGCCACCCGCCGCCAGCGCCAGTGCCAGGTTGGCGGTTTCTGCGGTGATGTGCAGGCATCCGCCCACCTGCAGCCCCAGGAAGGGCTGCTCGGACTGGAAACGGTCCCGGATCTGGGCCAGCACCGGCATGTCTCGGGCCGCCCACGCCACCCTCTGGTCCCCTTGGGCGGCGAGCTTGATGTCGGTGACGTCGTAGTCGGCGGCTGGCGCCGTTCTCGCCTCAGCCAATCAATTCACCTCGCAAATCAGAGCGCCAGCAACGCCTCCACTCGGTGCCCAGCCAGCCGGGCCCGTCCATCCAACGCCAGCAGCTCGACCACGAAGCCAAACCCCACCGCGACCCCGCCCAGCCGGGTGATCAAATCCAGGGTCGCCAGCGCGGTTCCGCCGGTCGCCAGCAGGTCGTCCACCACCAGCACCCTGGAGCCCTTGGCGATGGCGTCCTGATGCATCTCCAGGATGGCGTCGCCGTATTCCAGATGGTAGCTGGAGCTGATCACGGTCGCCGGCAGGCGCCCTGCCTTCCGAACCGGGATGACCCCGACGCCAAGCTCAAATGCGATCACGGCGCCGAAGGTGAAGCCCCTGGACTCGATGCTGGCCACCGCACCCACGCCCTCAGAACGGAAGATGTCGGTCAGGCGCAGGCAGGCAGCTCGGAAGGCCGGCCCGCTGGACAACAGCGGGGTGATGTCGCGGAAGAGGATCCCCTCCTGGGGATAGTCGGGGATATCGCGGACGTAGGGGCGGAGATCTAAGTCACGATCAGGGACGACCTCCGGCACCCGCGAATCCTACTACAGGGTCGGGACCGCCCCGATCGAGGCGACTGGCAGGTCAAGTGCCGTCGCCCAAGGGGATCAGAGGGGCTGGCGGTGGACGAATCCTTCGTCACGGCGGTGCCAGAACTCGACCGCCGGCTCACCCAACCGCCAGCAGAGGAAGATCGGCTCACCTTCCAGCTCGGAAGGAAAGTCGACCAGGCCGGTTTGGGGGTCCCGCAGCAGGATGGCGTGCTGGCGGAGGAACTCCATCTCCCGCTCCAGCCGCCGCCCGGCGCGCAGCATCGCCGAAGCGGCGGCGCCTCCCCCGTTGTGCCCTTCGGCGTCGCGGACCTGGCGCAGGGCCTGCTCGTCGGTGGCCTGACCCAGGCCAGTCACGAGGGATTGCAGTACCTCGGTCAAGGCTGGCAGCAGCCGGTTGGCCTGGGCCACCGTGTAGAGAGGCTCGGGTTCCATCACTGAGAGATTGTCGCCGCTCGACTGAGCCCACCACGCCTTCAGGCGAAAGCGGGCAGAACCTCGCTGGCGAGTAGCTCCAGGTGGTCGAGGTCAGCAGGGTTCAGGTACTGCAGGTAGACTCGATCGCAGCCTATCCGGCCATAGTCGGCTATCCGCTCACTGACCTGGGCCGGTGTCCCTGCTGCTCCAATGTCAGCCAACTGCTGCAGGTCCTGACCCAGGGCCCTGGCCCGCCTTTGGACCTCCGCCTCATCCCGGCCGCAGCAGACGGTCAGAGCAGCGGAGAACCGGATCTGTCCCTCCTCGCGGCCCTGGGACCGGCAGGCTTCGCGCACCACCTCGAACTGAGCGGCGGCGGCGCCCAGGGAGACGAAGGGGACGTTGAACTCGACGGCGAAGCGAGCCGCCAGTGCCGGAGTTCGCAGTTTCCCCATGCCTCCCATCAGGATCGGAGGGCCGGGGCGCTGAAACGGCTTGGGCAGGGCTGGGGACTCCTCCAGCTGGTAATGCTCGCCGGAGAAGGAAAAGGTGGCGCCGACCGGCGTCGCCCAGAGCCCGGTGAGAATCGTGAGCTGCTCCTCGAGCCGTGCGAAGCGCGTCGCCGCGTCAGGGAAAGGAATGCCATATGCGCGGTGTTCGCCCGAGTACCAGCCGGCTCCGATTCCGAGGTCCAGCCGCCCCTGGCTCATCTGGTCGACCTGGGCTACGGCGATCGCCAGCGGTCCGGGCAGGCGGAAGGTGGCAGAGGTCATCAGCGTGCCCAGGCGGATCCGATTGGTCTCGACCGCCAGCCCAGCCAGGGTCGCCCAGGCGTCGGTGGGTCCGGGCAGACCGCCTTCGCGCTCGATTGTCATGAAGTGGTCGGAGCGGAACAGGCCGGCGAAACCGTAGGCCTCGGTGGCGCGCGCTAAACGGGCCAGCTCCCCGTAGGTCGCCCCCTCTTGGGGCTCCGTGAACACATGTAGTTCGGGCACCAGCGAGTCAGGCTACAAGAGCGGCGGCGACCCTGACTACTGCGGTGCTCGAGCGCCGGAAGCCAGCAGCCGCCGCCACGGGGTGGGGGCCGCCCAGCGCGCCACCTCCGCCGATTCGACCCTGCGCCGGCCCATGATCGCCCGCCTCTCCCGCCGCGACTGGGGAAGCCGTCGGATGGCGTCGGCGGCGCCCGCCATCGCGGAGGGATGGCGCACGGCCGCCCGGGCAACCCGGAGCGCGAACAGCGATCCCGCGCTGGCCAGGTGTCCATCTCGGAGCCAGCTATCCGGCGCATTCCTCACCCAGACCGAGATCCGGTTGGCGACCACGTGGCGTTCGATCGCGGCAGTGCGGTGGAGCCCACTGCCGCCGCGGCGGTGGCTGGCACCGGCCGCTGGTTCATACCAGGCGCGCCAGCCCCGCCAGCGCGCCCGCCAGTCCAGGTCCACGTCCTCCAGGTAGGAGAAGAAGTCCTGGCAGAGCACCTCCCCGCTGAGCGCTACATCGTCGAGCATCCGCCGCCGATACAGCGCCGCCGCCGCCGAGACTCCGAACACCTCTTCGGCGAGTCGGTGCCGGCCATCGTCGGGCGCGCCCTGGTCGCGGTTTTGCACCCACCCGCTGCGAAAGAGCAGGTGTCCGGTGGAGTCGAGCCGCGACTGATCCCCGTGCCCGCTCCGCAGTCGCCCAGCAACGCTGCCGATGTCCGAACTCGACTCCGCCCGCGCCACCACCGCAGCGAGGAATCCGGGATCGAGCTCCACGTCCAGATTGCACAGCAAAACATAGGTGGACTCGGTCGCTCGCAGTCCCTGGTTGACCGCGGCGGCGAAGCCCAGGTTGGTGGAGTTGTTGATGAGCCGCACCTCGGGCTGGGCTCGGAACCACTCCCGCGAGCCATCCTGGGACCCGTTGTCAACCACCACTATTTCGGCCGGGCTCAGTTCCTGGGCTCGCAGCGAGCCGAGCATGGCCTCGCAGTCGCCACGCCCGTTCCAGTTGACCGCGACCACGGCCACTGTGGGTGGGCCGAGATCGGATCTCTTGCTCATGGGCTCACGGTCGGGCTGCGACGGACCGCGTTGAGGAGGAGCAGCCAGACCAGTCGTAGCAGTATCGCCAACGCCACCAGGGGAGACCAGAGCGCGTTTCGCCCGCGCAGATAGTGGATTCGGTAAAAGCGCCACATCGAACGGTGGAAGGCGATCAGCATCGACAGTGCGTCCTGACGTGAACTCTGGCCCTTACGGTGCACCACCCGCGCCAACGGCTCGTACCAAACCGTCAATCCCAGCTGGTGGATTCTCCAGCAGAGGTCGAGGTCCTCCCCGTACATGAAAAACCCAGTGTCAAAGCCACCCAACTGGTCCCACACCGAGCGGCGGATCAAAAGACAGGCGCCGCTGCCACTGTCGACCTCGGTCGCCTGGTCCACCGGCAGATGGGTGAGGTTGTAGGCGCCGAAGCGGGTGCTGGCGGGGCGCAGGCGGCTCAACCCGGCCAGCCGCCAGAGTGCGATCAGGGGGGTGGGGAAGGTTCGGCGGCAAGCGGCATCGAGGCTGCCATCGGGGCGATCGATCCGCGGTGAGATCGCTCCCCGATGGGGATCCTCGGCCAGCGCCCGCAGCATTACCTGAACCGCGCCTCCCGCCAGGACCGCGTCAGGGTTGAGGAGCAAAAGTGACTTACCACCCAGCTCCTTGGCTGCCAGGTTGTTGGCGGCGGCGAAGCCAAGGTTGCGCTTGAGGCGCAGAAGTCGGACGGAAGGGAACTGCCCTTCCACCAGGTCCGCAGTTCCGTCGTCCGAGCCATTGTCGACGACTGTGATCCGACTCTCGGAGATTCCGGACGCCGCGCACGAGCTCAGCGCCGCGGCCACATCTCCGCTCGAGCGGTAGGTGCAGATCACCACTCCGATCTCTGAGAGCTCGAAGGGCTGGCTCAAGAGGGGGTGCGGCGACTGGGCGCGAACTCGGCCAAGGCGCCATCGCGCTCCGAGGCGACGTACTGGGAAAGACCCTCCTCCCAGGCTGGCAACGGCGCCATGCCCAGGCCCCGCCAGTTGCCGTTGTCCAGGACCGAATAGCGCGGACGCGGAGCGGGAGCACCCCACTCCGCTGTGGTGGTCGCCTCCACCGGTACCGCGATTCCGACCTCGGCCAGGATGGCCTCTGCGAATCGGAGCCAGGTGGTCACTCCTGCTCCAGTCAGGTGATAGAGGCCATGGCTCTCCTGCTCCAAGAGCAGGCTCAGAGCAGGAGCCAGATGGCCGGTCCAGGTCGGGGTGCCCTCCTGGTCCGCCACCACTTTGAGCCTCACCCCGGCGGCGGCCGCCCGGGAGATGGCCAAGGGGAAGTTGGGCCCCTGCCCGCCGTAGAGCCAGGAGGTGCGGACCAGGTAGAGGGGTCCGCCCGCGGCCAGGCACTCCAGCTCGCCGGCCCTCTTGCTCTGGGCGTACACGCCCCGGGGCGCGGGCAGATCGGTCTCAGCCCAGGGGTGAGGCGGCTCCGGAGGGTCCTGGCCGAAGACGAAGTCGGTGCTTAGGTGACAGAGGGGGATTCCGGGGCGGGCACACGCCTGGGCCAGGTTCCTGGCTCCGTCTCGGTTGACCGCGTAGGCGCGCTTGGGCTCGCTCTCCGCCTGATCAACCTTGGTGTAGGCGGCGCAGTTGACAACCCGCTCCGGGTCGGAATTGGCAACGGCCCGCGTGACCGCGTCAGCATCGGTGATATCCAAAGCCCGGTGGTCGAGCCCGGTCACCTGGTGACCTCGGACCTGCAGCGTTGGCACTAGCTCCCGGCCCAGCTGGCCATTGGCGCCAACCACCAGGATCCTCAAGTGGACCCTCCCTCAGGGCACGGGCGCCGACCCGGCCAAGGGGTGGTAGTTGCGGCGGTAGAAGTCGAGGAATTCACCCGACTTGATCGCGGCCCACCAGTCGCGGTTCTCTTGGTACCACCTCACGGTCTCGGCCATGCCCCTCTCGAAGTCGACCTGAGGGGTCCAGCCCAGAGCGGCGGCCTTTTCGCTCTCCAGGGCATAGCGGCGGTCATGGCCGGGGCGGTCGACGACGTGCTGGATCAACGAACCACTGCTCCCGGTGAGACGGAGCACCGTCGCCGCCACCTGGGTGCCGCTGATGGGCTCGTCGCCCCGGCCCAGGTTGTACGCCTCCCCGGGATGGCCCTGGGCGAGCACCGCGGCGATGCCGCGGGCGTGGTCATCGACATACAGGTAGTCACGGACCGCGCCGCCGTCGCCGTAGACCGGAAGCGGCAACTGTTCCAGCGCCTGGGTGATGAAAAGCGGCACGATTTTCTCGGGATACTGGTAAGGCCCGTAGGTGTTGGATCCGCGCGTTACCAACACCGGCAGTTGATAGGTGGCGTGGTATGCGAAGCAGAGCAGGTCACCGGCCGCCTTGCTCGCCGAGTAGGGTGAGCGGGGCCGGATTGCATCGGTCTCCGTCGAGCGCCGGGGAGCGGGAACGTCGCCGTAGACCTCGTCGGTGGAGACCTGCAGGAATTTCGGATGTCCCGCCTGGCGGGCCGCCTCAAGCAGCTGGTGGGTGCCGAGCACGTCGGTGCGGATGAATCCCTCCGGGTCGAGAATCGAGCGGTCCACGTGGGTTTCCGCGGCGAAGTTGACGATGCAGTCAACCTCCGCGACCAGCTCACCAACCAGGCCACCGTCGCAGATGTCGCCCTGCACGAACCGGTAGCCGGGATGCGACTCCACCGATCTGAGGTTGGCTTGATTGCCGGCGTAGGTGAGCTTGTCCAGAACCGTGACCTCGAACCCCTCCCCCTGGCCGAGCAGAAGGCGGACGAAGGCGGAGCCGATGAAGCCCGCGCCCCCAGCTACCAGCAGCCGGGCGGGAATTCCCGCTCCGACCGAAGGGAGGTTGGCCCGGGATGTCACTCAGATGTTCTCGATCGACCAGTCAAAGTCGATCCGAGGTTCGTTCCAGGCGATTCGCCCTTCATCCGGCTGCTGGTGGTCATAGGGCTTGGTGACGTAGTAGCAGAGGAGCACGTCCTGCAGATCAAGTGCCTGATAGCCATGGGCAACTAGCGGCGGGATGGCGATCATCTTGGGTGAATTCTGGCCGGCTACGATCACTTGAATGCGTCCCGACGTGGGCGAATCTCCCCGCAGGTCCACCAGCACCACCCGGGCGTTGCCGCGGACGATGTCCCAGTAGTCCCACTGCCGCCGGTGCCAGTGAAAGGCCTTGATCAACTCGGGTGGGTTGCCGCCGCGCGCGTATGCCAGAGAGCGCGACATCTGGGCGAATCCGTGCTCCGGGAGGAAGGCCCGTCCCTGATCGTCATGGTCGCCGCGCTTCAGCTGCTCCAGAAAGTAGCCGCGCTGGTCGGCATGGACCTGGAAGGTTTTGACCATGACGCCATCGATGACGCCCATCCGCTCCGCCAGCGGCGTCTTTCGCATGCCATCCAAAACCGCCTCCATCTCATCGCTGGTGGCTTGCCACGCCATCAGCGATCTGCCCTGGAAAAACTCATGCCAGGCTGGCTCGGGAGTGGTCGCCCAGCATCAGCTTGTGGGCGCGCGGCCGGGTCTGGCTCATCTCGATCACGACATCACGCCCAATCAGGGAATCCTCGATCTTGCTGACACCGGTGATAGTGGTGTTCTCCAACACTATCGAATGCTCGATCTCGCTGCCCTGCACCAGGACATGGTGGTAGAGCGCGGTGAAGGGCCCCACGAACGAGTCGATCACTCGGGTGTGGGCGCCGATGATCACCGGGCCTCGGATCGTGCTTCCGATTACCTCGCTGCCCTCCTCCAGGATCACCTTGCCGAGCAGCCTCGAGTCCTCCCCCACCTTGCCCTCGCGCCGCTCCGGAAGCAGGTCGAGCACGACGCGATTGCACTCCAGGAGGTCGTCCATCTTGCCGGTGTCGATCCAACGGCCCGTGACCACATGGGGGGTGACGGTCCTGCCGTGGTCGATCTCCCACTGGATGGCGTCGGTTATCTCCAGCTCTCCCCGGGCAGACGGGACGATGGCGTCGACCGCTTCCAGGATCGTGCTCTTGAAGAGGTACACGCCGACCAAGACCAGGTCCGACCTTGGCGTCTTGGGCTTTTCCGTGAGTCGAATCACCCGGTCGCCCTCGAGCTCGGCGACCCCGAAGCGCTCCGGGTGTTCCATCTGTTTGAGCAGGATGAGAGCGTCAGGGCGCTCCCGCCGGAACTGCTCGACCACGCCGGAGATCCCCCCGGGGATGAAGTTGTCCCCCAGGTACATGACGAAGTCCGAGCCCCCCAGGAAGTCCCTGGCGGTCTGGACGGCGTGGGCCAGCCCCAGCGGCTTCAGCTGGGGGATGTATTCGATCCGAGCCCCGAAACGGCTGCCGTCGCCGACCGCGGCGCGGATCTCGTCGGCGGTGTCGCCAACCACGACCCCAATCTCGGTGACCCCGGCCTCGACCAAGGCCTCCAGACCGTAGAAGAGGACCGGCTTGTTGGCGATGGGAACCAGCTGTTTGGCTCCGGTGTGGGTGATCGGGCGCAGCCGGGTGCCCTTACCACCGCTCAGGACCAGCCCTTTCACGGCGATCAAGGCTATCAGTCTGTCTGACCGTGCCCTCTCGGCCGCGTCCGTTCAGTAGGCATGGCGGTGGAAGAGCAGGCGCCAGGGCGTCAACAACAGGATCTTGATGTCGAACCCCAATGACCAGTTCTCGACGTAGTAGATGTCGTAGAAGACGCGCTCCTCGATGCTGCTGGCCTGGCGCAGGTCGTTGACCTGGGCCCAGCCGGTGCACCCCGGCGCCACCTGGAGTCTCTCCCCATAGCGGGGCACCGTTTCCTCGAACTTCCTGGCGAAGAAGGGACGCTCCGGGCGCGGGCCTACCAGGCTCATCTCCCCCAGCAGGACGTTCCAGAGCTGGGGCAGCTCGTCCAGGCTGTAGCGCCGAACGAAGCGCCCCACCGGCGTCCGTCGAGCGTCGCCAACCGCGGTCATCACCGGACCGGTCTCGCGCTCGGCGTCCTTGACCATAGAGCGCAGCTTCCAGACATAGAACTCCTTGCCGTCGCGCCCCAGGCGCTCCTGGCGGAAGAAAGGCGATCCGGGCGAGCTGACCGCGATCGCCAGCGCGCAGATCGCCACCACCGGCACGGCGACGACCGAGATGATCAAAGCGGCGACCACGTCAAAGGATCGCTTGACCCAGAGATTGGCGCCGACCAGACGATTGGGTCGCAGCCCCACCAGGGGAAGACCGGCCACCTCCTCGGTACTGGCGGCGCTGGTCATGATCTCCAGGACATCGGGGACCACCTTGACCTCGGCACCCGCCACCAGGCAGTCCATGGCCAGTTTGAGAACCCGGTCATGGCTGACCCCGCTGAGCGCCAGCAGCACCGTGTCGGCCCGCTCTCGGACCACGATCCGCGACAGGCCCGACTCCAGCCGGAAGTGGGGCACCCCGTTGGGGCCTTGGCCGGAGTGGGGGTCGCTCCCGACCGTGCCCACCACCTGGTAGCCGTACTCGGGGAACATCCGCAGGCGGCGCAGTAACAGGTCGGCCACCGGGCCCGAGCCCACCACCAGGACCCGGCTGCCACCGTAGCCCCGGCGCAGCAGGGCACCCTGGGCCAGACGGATCAGAGATCGCTCGGCCAGGAAGAGCAGCAAAGCCGCGATGGCGGCGTCAGCCAGCACCAGCCGGGAATACGGAAAGCCCCGATACAGGCCCTCCAGCGCCAGCGCCACCACCACGAACAGCGCGATCGAGCCCGCCGAGCCCAGCAGTTCGTCGACGAAGGTCTGGCCGAGCTGGACTCGATAGCGCCCAGTGAAGGCGAAGGTCAGCACCCAGAGGGCCGCCACCACCGGGATGGCCACCGCGTAGTCCTGGAAGCTGGGTACCTGGTTGCCGGGGATGGGTACGCCCGAGAGGTAGAACCGGTATTCGAATCCGGCCAGAGCGCCTAGCGAGACTGCCAGCGCGTCCCCGACCACCCGCATCCCGACTATCGGCAGCAGGCGCCGGAACCGGTTCCGGGAGGCCGCAGTCAGCTCCAGCGGCCGGAGCAGCGGCTTGGATTCAGCCACCACCGCCATCCTCCCCCAGCGGGCGTAGGCGCCGGCCCAGGCTGGCTCGGACGGTCCGCAGCTCGGATCTGGTCACGCCCCCGGTGATCAGAAGCGCCCCCAGGTAGATGAGGCCGGCAATCGTCCCCACCAGGAAGATGTTCAGTTGCGCGAGCAGCCCCATCACCCCCGCCATCAGGGCCCCTGAGACCAGGATGGGCAGGAGTGGCCGTCCCCAGGGCAGACGGTTCTCAAGCCGCCGCCGCACCATCCAATAACCGGCTACCAGCAGGAAGACCTCGGTGATCGTGGTGGCCCAACTGCTGCCAAGATATCCGGTCGCTCGCGGGAAGAGGGGGATGAGGATGAAGTTGGCGGCCACGTTGACGATGATGCTGATGATCGAGAGGTAGACACTATCCCGCTGCCGATCCATCGCTCCCAGGCCAAATATGAAGGTGCTGTTGACGAACATGAAGACGATCGCCAGGGCCAGAATCTGCAGCGCAGCATCGGACTGGTGGTAGACGCGCAGGAAGTGGAGGATCGGCGCCGCCCCGAACCATAGGACCACCGTGAACGGCATCGCCAGCGCAGCCAGGAGTCGAATGGTTGCGGTGTAGGCCTGGCGCATCGAGGCAACCGCCTGGAGGTGGACCACCGACAGGGTGGGAAACACAGCGTTCATCACCGTTTGCGGGATGAACGAAAGGCCGTCGAGGAACTTATAGGCGGCGGTGTAGTAACCGACCTCGGTCAGCGGACGCAGCCCGGCCAGGATCACCACGTCGATCCGGAAGTAGACGGTGTTGAGGAAGAAGACCAACGCGAAGGGCAGCCCCATCTTCAGCAGCCGCCGGGCCAGGACGGGGTCGAACCTGATGGCGGGCCTGAAGTAGCGGCGCGAGATGATCACGTAGGCGTACACGCAGGTCACCGCGTAGCTGAGGGCGTAGATCCATAAGTAGGCGGCGACGCCCAGGTGGGCGCGGGCCACGAAGACCGTGCCCACCAATAGGATGGCCGCCTCCGAGATGGTGGCCACGGCCTCGTAGCGCATCTCGCCGGAGGCGTAGAAGGAGCTGCGTAGGACGTTTGCGACGCTGGTCGCCACCTGGAGGGCGAAGGCGGGCCAGAGCAGCGCCAGGAGAGCAGGTCCCTCGAGGCCGGCCATGATCGCGAGCGCCGCCAGCGCCAGCACGAAGAGGGGGATCTTGGCGGCCAGCACTGCGGCCAGGTAGGTCTTCATCCTGGCGTTGTCGCGGCTGGCCTCGCGCAGGTAGACAATCTGTAGGCCGAGGTCGCCGAGGATGCTCGACAGCGTGCTGAGAACCACGATCAGGCTGAACTCGCCGTAGTGGTCGGCGCCGAGGAACTTCTGTTGCAGCAGAAACGCCCCCAGCACCAGGAACTTGGAGGCGGAGCGAGCGACGAAGAGGATGGTGGTGTTGCGCACGGCCCGGTGGGCCAGACTCACCCCCGCGGACTCAGGGGTTCGCCGCTTTGCGCCGGGGCAGCTGCAAATGGCGGGTGGCGGGAACCACCGCCACGGTCACCAGTGCCGCCAGCAGCCACCACTCCGCCGCCAGGTCGTTCTTCCAGTAGGGGCTATCGACCAGGCCGTGGATGACGACGGCGATCCACCCCAGCGCTAGGGCCGCCGCCCAGGGGTGATCGCGGGGTCCGGCCCGCAGCGCCGGTACCAGATAGCGGGCCAGCTCGAGGAAGAATCCCAGCAGAGCCACGAAACCGAGCACCCCCAGCTCGACCCAGAAGTCCAGCTCCAACTGGTCCGGGTAGTCATGCGTCTGGGCTGAGGTGTCGTGGACCTGAGCCCGGTAGGGTCCGATCTCAGCCTGGTAGCCGGCTAGCCCGGAGCCGGTGAAGGGATGGGCCTCAATCAGGTCCACGGTGGCGTGCCAGAGGCGAGCCCGGGCGACCAGAGAGTTAGCGGGATTGCTGGGGTTGAGCTCGTTGCTAATCCGGTGTCGTATCGGCGGTAGCACGACGGCCACCACAAGAGCCGCCAGGCAGAGGGCGAGCAGCACTTTGCGTCGGGGATGCAGGGCCGCCGCTACCAAGGCCATGACCACCAGGGCCAACCAGGAACCTCGACTCAGGGTGAGGGCGTCCCCCAGGCCCAGGACCAGAAGCGCCGCCCAGTGGGCGTTCCGGTGACGCACCCCGCCGAAGAGGGCCAGCCCCAAGGCCAGCCCCACCAACGGGTCCAGGAAGATACCGCCGAAGTTGTTGTTGCTCCAGAGCCAGGTGGGGGTCGGCGGGGAGAAGTTGAGGTTGACTGTGCCGCTGACCAGAGCCTTGCCCAGGGCCACGAACTGGGACACCGCCACGACCAGGCCGCTGACGTACAGCCCGTAGACCACCCGCTCCCAGTCCCAGCTGGAGCGGAGCACGTTGACCGCCACGAAGAACAGCACCATCGGCTCGACGATGTAGGACTTGGCGATACCCAGCGCCTCGCGATGGTCGGGGCTGGCGGCGACGCCGATGGCGGTCGCCACCAGGATCACAGCCATCACCACGCTAAAGGGGGTGTCAAGTCGGGGCATCCGGCGCTGCAGTGAGCTCTCGACGATGAACGCCAGCACGGTGAGCGCCAGCACTACCTCCAGCCCAGTGAACGGCAACCGCCCGAGCAGTTGGCCTCGCAACACATAGGCCGGTAGGGCCGCGGCGGTGAGGAAGACGCCTATACGACTCCACCGCATCGGCGGGATTATAGGCTGGGGCAGATGACCGTCCCCCAGCCGGGAGGTCACGCCAGCCTGCCGGTCGAACTCAGTCGAGTCCCGGGTGGTCTCCTTAGACGGCCCCTAAGGCGGGCAGCAGGCCAACTCGCTGGCGCACCTCAGTCATGGTTCTGGTCGCGACCTCGCGAGCTCGGACGGCACCCTGGGCCAGAATGGCATCGATCTCGCTGGAGTCGGCCATCAGCTGTCGGTATCGGCCCTGTATCGGCACCAGGGCCGCGATGGTGACGTCCGCGACCCGGGCCTTGAGCTGGCCGTAGCCACTGCCATCGAACTCTGCTGCCAGTTGTTCACGGGTAGAGCCGGTGATAGCCCGATAGATCTCCAGGAGATTGGCGACCCCGCCCTCGGCTGAGGCCACCGCTACCTCGCTGCCGCTGTCGGTCTTGGCGCGCATGAACTTGGCCCGGATTCGGTCCGGCGGGTCGAGCAGCGCAATCAGACCGGCGTCGCCTTCCGCGCTCTTGCTCATCTTTGCGGTGGGATCGTCAAGAGCCATGATTCGGCCCCCGGCCCCCGTCTGCGCAATCCGCGGCTCGGGGATGACGAAGGTCTCGCCGAAGAGCCGGTTGAAACGCATCGCGATGTCTCGGGTCAGCTCTAGATGCTGGCGCTGGTCCTCCCCCACAGGGACAAAGTTGCTCTTGTAGAGGAGGATGTCGGCAGCCATCAGCACCGGGTAGTTAAAGATGCCGCTGCCAATCCGCTCGGAGTCCCGCTTTTGGGAGCGATCCTTGAACTGGGTCATCCGCTGCAGCCAGCCGACCGGGGTGATGCAACCCAGGATCCACGCCAGCTCGCTGTGCTCGTGAAGGTGTGACTGGACCAGCAGAGTGGAGACCTTGGGGTCGATTCCCGACGCTATATACAGGGCCGCCACCTGGCGGGTTTTGTCGGCCAGCTCGCCGGGCTGATGCGGCTCGGTGAGGGCGTGCAGGTCCACTACGCAGAAGAAATTACGAAACTGATCCTGCTCCAGGACCCAGGGTCGAAGCGCCCCCAGAAGGTTGCCCAGGTGGAGGTCGCCGGTGGGCTTCATCCCGCTGAACACGACCGGGCGCTCCGCCATCGGCGAGATTGTAACCGCGGTGTCTGGGCTAGACCTTCTCGGTCACCCGGTATTCCAGATGGGAGCCGAAGAGCAGCCGAGTCTGGGCCTCCAGGGCCGGGATGACGCTCAGGATCATGAACACAACCGGGTACATCAGCGTCTGCATGTCGGTCAGGCGGCGACGCCACCAAGGCCACTCCGGAGGTCGGGGTTGGAGTCGATTGTCGAGGACGGCCACCGCGATGATGTTGAGCAGTGTCGTGGTCAGGATGATGCTGGCGGTGGTCTCGAGGATTGCACCCGTGTTTGAGAGCGCATAGTCGTAGTTGAAGAGCGAGGGGAGTGTGCCCGCGACTAGGATCAGCATCGGCACCGTGGCCCAGCTCAGATGGTTGAACACCAGCATCTTGAACCGCTCGAGGCGGGTCTTCAGCGGAATCTGGGAGTGGGCCGACATCCGCGAGGCTACGTAGGGGATGTCGGTGACCCCCCAGGCCCAGCGCTTGATCTGGTTGTACTGGCTGACCAGGGTGGTTCCGTAGTCGGCGGCGCGGGGAGCGTCGCCATACATAGGCAGGAAGGCGGGGAGCACGTGGAGGTGTTGGCCGTACTTGAAGAACGCTTTCCAGAAAAAACGCGAGTCCTCGGGGATAACGTCGTTGTCCCAGTAGCCGATGTCGGTCAGCATTTGCAGCGACATCGAATAGGCCGAGAACATCACCAACCGCTTGGGATGCTGGTGCAAATAGAGCTGCCACTGGGTGGTCAGGGTGGCGATCGACCGTACCGCCGATGGCACCTTCCAAAGGTTGTTGAGGAACATCGGTACCGGCTGCCAGATTGAGGTCAGCCTGGCCTCTGCCGTGCAGAACTGATAGGTGATGTAAGCCAGGTACTGGGGGTGGACTCGATAGTCGGAGTCCAGGTCGGTCACGATCACCTTGGCGGGGTCCAGGTCCAGGCTGTCGCAGGCCCGGCGCAGCACCGGGCCTCCGTAGGACATGGCGGCTGACTTACCGATCACGATCCCGGGTAGGAGCGGATCCTTGATGTGCCAGAAAGCCCTGAAACTAGCGCCAAACTTCTTCTGCAGGCGCTCGACGTTGCGGCAACCCTGCAGGTCGGTCTCCCGGGTGATGATGGCGCAGATCTTGCGCTCGCGAGGGTAGTCGGCGGCCGCCAGCGCCGACACCGTGGCGTGCAGCGTCTCGTAGCGCTCGGTATAGGTGGGGATCAGGAAGGCATGGGTGATCTCAGTCGGGTCGGGCTGGCCCGGTGACACATCCAAGGAGTTCACTCGCTGCGCCCAATCCACCGCCTGCGTCGCCTCCAAGAGCCGAATCCCCCGGAGCACATATCGGAAGGTGTGGACCAACTTGACCAGCCAGTAGAGGTCCAGTCCGACCGCGAACACGCCCAGGACCCAGAGATACTCGAAGTTGGTGAAGGTGATCACGAATCCGAGGCCGAATGGTGTGGCGAGGATGAGCCACACCGTCAGGCCCGGCGCCATTTCCCAAAGGCGCTGCTGGACGCGCTCTCGACGTACCGGCCTAACCACCCCGTCGCGGGTCTCCTGGGGGACGTAGGTCGGCAGAAGGCCGACCTGGGGAGCCATCTGATTGGCGGTCTCGACCGGGGCTAGTGAGGTCACCAGATCAGAATCCTAGCCCGCGGGAGGCGGCGGTGAGACAAAGTGTTCACGGGGGACTTCACTCGGCCGGGGGTGGGGTATGGTGCCGTCCGTGGGTCGACCCCTAGCTCTCCAGATCCTGGCCCGGGTCCGCCGGGCGGCGTCACTGCCGGTGGTGCGGGTAGCGGTCACCCTGGTGGCATTCGGGGTCTTCGTCCATTCGGTGAACCTGGCCTCCGCCGTCAGCGCCTTCGCCCACCTGCGCTGGCAGTGGGCCCTGCTGTCGCTCACCCTCGCTGGCCTGTCGGTGCTGGCCAGCATCATGGAATGGGGAGCGCTGCTCCGCGGCGCCGGCAAGATCCTGGGATGGCGCTACCTGGGCGGCTGGTACATGAAGGGCCTCTTCATCAACCAGGTTCTCCCTGCCGGGGTCGGCAGCGACGCCGTCCGCGCGGTGCAGGTGGGCAAAGTCGCGGGCCACGGCCCGGTCATCGCCTCCTTGATTGGCAGCCGCATGGCGGGCACTCTGGCGATAGGTGTCTGGGGGTTGGTCGGGGCCGTGATCACCGTGAACGTCTTTCATGTGCCGGGGCTGATTGGATTTGCCTGCCTCAGCGCGGCGATGCTGATCTTCTGGATGTTGGCGCTCGGCGCGGAGCGGGTGTTTGGGCGCCTGCTCAGAAGCGAGCCTGAGGAGCCCGGGTGGCGGGTCCACCTGCTCAGGGTCGGACCCTTCCTGCGCTCTCTCGCCGACATCCGGGGCAATCCCGGCGCCCTGACCTGCTCGATTGCGGCAGGTGGCCTCGGCTGGGGCCTCAACCTGCTTTCAATGGAGGCGTTCAGCCGGGCACTGGGCTACACGATCTCCTGGGAGGTCTTCGCGCTGGCCCTGCCGATCGCCCTGCTGGTGACCTTCATCCCCATCTCAGCCAACGGCATCGGGATCCGCGAGGGCGTGCTGGTCTTCCTGCTGGTTCAGTTCCATGTGCCCCTCGGCATCGCCGCGGCCATGAGCATCTTCGTGGACTTTCAGCTCCTGCCCTTCGCCGCCCTCGGCGCCTTGCTCCATGTTTTCGAGGCCGCCCTCCGTCACACCGAGGCTCGGCTGCGCCGCTTAGGGACGCTGGGTCGCGGCCTTGGCGTGGCCGATGCCACCTTGCGCTGGGTGGTGGCCCCCGAGGTGGTCATGGAGCTGACCCGGCGCTAAGCTCCTGCAGGCTGGCTCGCTAGGGGTTGGCCGCCTCCGCCTCGAGCAGGCGGCGCTTGCGGTCCGGGCCCCAGCGATAGCCCCCCTCACCACCGGCCGCTGGAACCACCCGATGGCAGGGAATCAGCAGCGCCACCTGGTTGGTGGCGCAGGCGCGGGCCACCGCCCGAGCGGCGGCGGGTCGGCCGATCTCGCTCGCTAGCTGCCCATATGTCTTGGTTCGGCCGCGGGGAATCGCCTGGATCTGGCGCCAGACCAGCCACTGGAAGACGGTCCCGTGGACGTCGAGGGGGAGCTCCTCGCGGCCGACACCACCCCTGGCCAGCCCCTGCGCGACTTCGCGAACCTGGGCCAGGCCGAGGTCATCACGAGTCAGCCTCGCCGACGGGAACTGCTCTCGAAGCTGGTCTTCCAACGCTCTGGCCCGTTCGCCCATCTTGACCGTGCAGACACCACGCTCGGTAGCCCCGACCAGTAGCTGACCGAGGAACGAGTCGAAGACCGTGTAACGGACCTCGACTCCAGCCCCACCCTGCCGGAACTGGCTGGGGGTCATGCCTAGCGCCGCGGGCACCACCTCATAGAAAGCTCTGCCAGAACCGAAACCAGCGTCGTAAAGAGCTTCGGTGACATTGGCTCCTGTGGCCAGCGAGCTCCGCGCCCGCTCGGTCCGCAGCGCTCGACTGTACTCCGCCGGGGTGATCCCGTAGGCCTTTTTGAATCTGCGCTGCAGCTGGGTCGGGGTCAGTCCGACCCTCCTCGCCAGAGTTTCGACATGCCAGCCCTCCGGCCTGCGATCGAGCAGAGCGCGTGCCTCCTCCACCGCCCCCCGCGTGGCGCCGGGCGCGTCCGGATGGCAGCGGCGGCAGGCGCGGAACCCGGCCGCGCGCGCCGAATTCGGAGCCTCGAAGAAAACCACCCGATCCCGGGCCGGGGTCCGAGCCGGACAGCCCGGTCGGCAGAAGACCCTGGTGGAGGTGACACCGAAGACGAACCGGGCGCTGCTATCTCTACTGACGACGGCCGCCCAGAGGCGGTCGCTGGCTGGCGCGGCTGCGGTCATGGCTCGACCTTAGTGCCACTGCCGCGCACACGCCATCCGATTTTGGCCTCGCAGTGCCCACCGAGGCTGGCCAGGTGGCTTGTGGCTCGCGGCGACAGCGCCGGTGCTTCTAATGTCGCGGTGGGAAGGTGCGTCGCCACAACACCGCGAAGTGGCCCACTGCCGTCACCGCCAGCAACGCCCCGAATCCGACGTCCGCCTGCCAGGCAGGACCACCGGCCAGGACCAGCAAGGATGAAGTGGCCAGCGCCACCGCGCTGGCCAGGGTGTTGATTTTGCCGAACGGGGTCGCCACCAGCGCCGGTCGGTGCCGCAGCCAGGGATACAAGAGCAGGAACCCCAGCGCAGGCAAGCCATAGCGGGCCATCACCAACACCGCGAGCCAGACCGGGATGAATCCGACCAGCAGACAAGCGACCGCGGCGAGCGAAAAGAAGACGGTGTCCATGATGGGATCAATCGCCCGACCCAGCACCGTTAGCGGTCCTGCCCGTCGGGCGATGAATCCGTCCGCCGCATCCAGACCCGCGATCGGGGCAGCGATCGAGAGCAGCAGGACCCGTGCTAGTCCCAAAGGTGGCATTGCCGCAAAGAGCACGACTGGCAATGACAGGTAGGCACGGATCGCAGTCAGCCCATTCGGGATGCCAAAGCGGTCGACCCGAGACTGGTCAGGGTAGCGGCGCAGCAGTGAGATGCCAGCAAAGAGGCAGGTGGTGGTGACGACCCACCAGGCCGCGCCTGCCATCAAGCCCTGCCAGGCTCGCCCTCCGAGCGCACCCGCGCTGACACCAGCACCGAGGGTCAGCATCAACCCGATTCCTCCCCAGAGTCCGAAGGAGCGGCGCAAGGCATTGGAGTTTCGCCATCTATCCACGGCGCCGGCGAACAGCTGCCCGGTGGCGGCGATCGGCCCGAGCGGGGGGAGGTCGTGGCCCGCTTGGACCGATTGCACGGTCTCCGACTCTCCCGGCACATCCGCCTTGCGTACCATCCTTTAGAGACTAGTCACAGCTGGCGGCAGGCGAATGAGTAGCGCCCGGCTCGGTACCCTTGACCATCGGCGCGACCCAGCCAGCTGTCGCCCTCACCCTTGCCCTCGTAGCTCAGGGGATAGAGCAGCGGTTTCCTAAACCGCGTGTCGGAGGTTCGAGTCCTTCCGGGGGCACCGTGTGTTCGACTCAAACCGACCTGAGGAATGGTGATGCGAATGCACCCATCTGGTCACTATCGGGCCCCTACTCCAAGCAACAGCCGCCGTTGAGATCGACGCCTCCGTCGCGATCTCCGAGGTCATTGAGCAACTCGGCCCTGGCGCGAGCACTCTGCCCCAACTCCATCTTGCGGTATCCTTACCATACGGCCAAAGTAAGGAGGCGTTATGGATGCGGCAGCGAGGGTGAGTTCCAAGGGACAGGTGACCGTTCCGAAGGTCGTGCGCGAAGCGTTGGGAATTAATCAGGGCGACGAAGTCGTGTTCCGGGTTGAAGGCAATCGCGCCGTCTTGGCTCGTACCGTCGATTTTCTCGCTCTGGCAAGTACGGTAGTAGTTCCGGCAGGGAGGCGCAACGTCGCATGGGACGAGGTGATTCGCAAGACTCGAGCGGCTCGCGCTGCTAGCCGTCGGTGAGCGCGTTCTTAGACACAAACGTGATCGTCCGTCACCTGACCGGAGTCCCGGACGAGATGGCTGCTCGTGCAACCGCCTACCTTGGCACCGAGTCAGAACTTTTCTTGACCGATCTCGTGCTGGCCGAGACGGTCTATGTGCTGGAGTCTTTCTACCATTCACCGCGCGCTCAGCTCGCCGACGCAATTCGATCTCTCCTTGCGTTCAGATCCGTTGTCTGCGTCGATGCAGCCCTGTTGCTGAGAGCTGCTGAGGTGTACGAGATCAACCGGCTCGATTTCGCGGAGGCCTACCAGGTGGCCTCTGCTGAGACCACGGGGATCAAGAGGGTTGCCTCATTCGATCGGTCGATAGATCGTGTCAGAACCGTTGACCGAGTTGAACCGAGAGGCATCTAACGGATCGGCATCCCGCCGGATCCCGCGTCGACATCGCTTGAAGTGGCGCGTGCCCGCGTCGGGAATGAGATGGGAATCAAACGCCGGTAGCTCCTTCCCACAGGAGGCTACTAGACGGACTGAGCCGCCGACTCTGAACTACGAACCGGCACTAGATAGCATCAGACAGACGGGTTATTGCGGATTCCTAAACCGCGTGACGGAGGTCCACATGTCGGAGGTTCGAGTCCTTCCGGGGGCACCACCAAAACGAGATCAAAAGTGGCCCCAGCAACAGATTTCTGAAACGTCATACCGTCGCTTGGGAATCAAATCAGGCTAGGCCCCCGTCATCCAAGGCCACCTAGACGCCGGAGGTAAGGACGTCTGGCCGGCCAAGATCCTTGGCCGGCACGGTCACCCGAGGGTCTAGATCCTAACGTGACGCTCCTGTGGCTCCCTCTGTCGAATCACGTCCCGAGCGAATGGGCCGCAGGGTTTGGAGCACTGCGCCGGAACCGAACTGTCTGCTCGAGACAAGTTGGAACTTGGTGAGCTCCTCGACCGTAGCGAATATCGACGTGCCGTGGCCTAGGGCGATGGGAAAGACGTCGAGCCGGAGCTCGTCAGCGAGACCTAGCTGCACGAGTGATTGGGTGAATCGAAAACCGCCGTGAGCAACGATTTCGCCCCCCGGCTCCTCTTTGAGCTTCGCGATCTCTTCGGCAGTATCGCCCCGTGCGATCCGCGACTCCGCCCACTCCGCTCGTTCAAGCGTCCGAGAAAACACGACCTTGGGAATGCCGTTCATTGCATCCGCGATCGGATTTGACTGTGTCGGCCAGTATTTCGCCATGTCCTCATAGGTACACCGACCCATGATGTGCGTGCCTGCCCGACGGAGAGAATCGATGAACTGCTGATCCTGCTCTGGATCTTCGAGGCCGAAGACGTATTGCTGGAATTCGGAGTTATCGGCGCAGCTGAAGCTATCGAGAGACACCGCGTATTGCTGAAGAATGACATCGCGCATTGGTTGGCTCCTGAGGTTCACGTAGTAGACCGAACGGTTGCCCCATCCTGCCCCGGCCTTTGACCCTAAGCTCATGAAACAGTATAGACCTGCCCGCTCACCCGTACTCGTTAGAGCCTGCCTTCGCGGATTGCCTGGTACACAGTTAGCAGCTTTGGCTAGGAGCCGAGGCTCCGGGTAATCGACACGTCCTGTGGCCCTTCCATGGAAGAAGAAACGGTTCCGCAGACTCCGCGTAGGTAGAGCCGGCGATCTGGCGAATTCGTAGATGGTAAGTGGTGCCTCATCGGCGATATTGACAATGTGACCATCCATGACTCCAGACAGCGCCAGTTCGAATGCTGTTGCGATATCGGCACTGTGAATCACGCTCAGCCTCTGCGCAGGTACCACTCCAACCCAACGCGTACCCTGGCAGCTGATTCCAGATGTCCACCTTTGTCGCCATAGATGAGGCAAGCCTTAGCACGCTCCAATTCAGCCCACGTTTGCGAAGTTCGTGCTCTGCTTCCGCTTTGCTTGCGGGGTAAGCAAGTGTTGGCTTGGCTGGGTCGTCCTCACGCGCCGGATGTGAGATGTCCGGGTTATAGGCATTGGAGGTGCTCGCCATCCAAAAGCGAGCATCGGGAGCGTGTTCCTTGACAGCGTCGATGAGGCTACGAGCGCCTTCGAAATTGACTGGTCAACACCCAAAGCTCGATCCGCCAGCTTTCGAACGGCGCTAGGGCTCCATCCGGTTCGCGATGGTCAAACGCATGACCCAGCGCCACTTGGCGATGCGGCGGTCACGGACGAAGCCGAACTCCTCGAACAGGCTCTCCGGACCGGTATGCAGATAGGCGCCTCGCTGCGGGCCGCGTTCGTCTAGCTGTTCGGGATAGGCCTCTACTACGCCTCCTCCCGCCTGCCTGATCGCGCTCAGCGTCGCCGCGAGTCCGGCCCGGGCCACCCCTTGTCGCCGACATCCAGTGCCGGTGAACACGCAGCCGATCCGCCAGTCAGGCAGGTCGACGAGGTCCTTCTGATAGGCCCTGGCGTTCTTGATCGTGGCCACCTCGGCCGGCGGGCCGTACTGACACCAGCCCACGCACTCATCGCCGCCGTAGACCAGGAGCTGATGGACGGACCGGTTCTTGACGTGGGCAAGTTTGGCCTCGCGGTTGCCGGCCGCCGTGCTGTCCTTGCCAATGCCCTCGCGGTGGAATCCGATGCACCAGCAACCACCCCACACGCCGTTGTTCGCCTCTACCAGTGCCGCGAAGTCAGCCCAGGTATCGGGTGCGAGCGGCTTAGTCGTGTAAGGGCCTGACGCCGGTGTCACAACCCAATTCTGCCTCAGACCAGGCTGCCGCCGTCATCGGACCAGGTCACGCAAATGCGTTGACGAGCAGCCGGGGCACAGCGTTCGGGTTGGCCCATACGGCTCGGGAATCGGACCGACTGGTCACAGACACCGAGCCGGCGTTGGGCAGCGGCGGTGTCGCAGCTGTGTGTTCGGTGGCGTGGACAGCGAAGTGGTGCGCCAAGGGTTTGGCGAGTACCTCGACGCGTTTGCAGAGCGTGGGCGAGGCGAGAGTGAGGTCGGTTCGCTGCTTGGTTACTACGGCGTCCCGCTGTTGCTTACCACCGAGGAGGGCTTGTTCGCGCTGACCAGCGACGACCGGGTCGTTGCAGCGCTGCAGTCCCAGGTTGAGGGGATGCGCGCGGCTGGCTATAGCCGCAGTGAGATCCTCGACTGCAAGGTCATCGCTCTGAACTCCAAGTCAGCTCTGTAGCAGGGCACGTTCTCGCGCCAGAGGGGCGACGGTGGCGAGATCAACTGCCTCACCGCGGCTTATCTGGTGACCGACGGCACAACTGGTCCTCGCATTTCGCTGCTGGCAGTTCACTAGTGGCGCTGGCCGGGCGGGTCGATGGCCTGGGGCCATCACTGACTCGTCCACAATTTCAGGTCATGGCTGCGGGCTGTCTCAACGTATCGAGGGCAACCTGACCTCGGCTGCTGCGGTTCCTAAGCCGCACTCCGGAAGTTCGAGTCCTTGCCGGGGCAACTGGCCTGACCTCAACAAGGTTCGCTGGAGTCCACTTCGGTTTCGCGCGATCACCCCAAGGTCAATCCTGGAAGGCGGATCAAGGCCTATCGATATCCTCGAGAATCAGGGCGAGATCAAGCGACCTGATTGAGTCCACCGCCATTTCCCAGCGACCGTCGGCACAAAGGCCGCTGCGTCCAGCCTGCTCGTACCCGTCCAATGCGGCGCGCAAACAGGCGTCACGCACCGCCTGCGCGAGCCCTTGCCCTGAGGCATGCGCCGATTTCGCGGGGGGATCATCTTCACCCTTCATGTCTCCACCATACTGAGCACGGAGCACAGGCAGGGTTCTCGGATCCCTGTCCCTTCATCTGAGCGCCGCCCGAGCGTCCCCAGAGTTCGCGCGCCAGGCGCTTTGTTGCCGACGTGCTTCGAGGGAAGCCTGGACGCCCGTCTCACCAGGGCCCCCAAGGCCAACACCGAGACACCGAGGCTGACCCAGATCAAAACCCGCCGAATGCGACCAGTGGGCCCCCGATCGAGGTTTGATATCAGCGGGCATGGCTTCTAGCCGGGGCGCTCGTCGATGCAGGCCTCGGCAGGATGTGAGGTGAAATTTCCGTGATACGCAGTTACTGGGTCTACAGCGTCGGACTGGCCCTAGTATGGGCTGTGATCTTAGGTGCTGTCGCGGTTGGCAATCGCGGCAGCCAACTGCACACCTTCCTCTTGGTCTTTGGTGGATTCGCGATCGCGTGGGCGTCCGGCACGACCGCCAGATACGTGTACCCACCGCCTCAGAAGTGGAAGGGATAGGGGCCAGCGAGACCGCGGCACCCGTCGGTTCGGCACGGTCCGCCGGCCGAGGTCAGGGCGGCTCGGGTCAGCCTCATCGCGTAGCAGGCCATTACCCTGGCGTCGTGACGCCGGAGGAGCTCGCCAACCTGGCCCTTCTGCGCCGCGCCCGTGACCTGATCGACCGCGAGTACGAGCGCCCGCTGGACGTCGGTGCACTCGCCCGCGCTGCCCGGATGTCGCCCGCCCACTTCGCGCGGCAGTTCCGGGCGACGTACGGTGAGACACCCCACACCTACCTGATGACTCGGCGAATCGAGCGGGCGAAGGCGCTGCTGCGCCGCGGCGACCTGTCGGTGACCGAGGTCTGCATGGCGGTCGGGTGGACGTCGCTCGGCTCATTCAGTGCCCGCTTCACTCAGCTGGTGGGCGCGACGCCGACGGCCTACCGGGCCGCGGACCACGGTGCGCTCGCGGGCGTGCCGGGCTGCATCGCCAGGGATCTCACCCGTCCGAACCGCAAGCCGAGCAGGATCGGAGAAGCGCGCGGGGCGCTGGCCCACTAGGGTTGCGGGCATGGATCTCACTCTTTCCGCTTGCTTCGTCCAAGTCCATGACCCCGACCTCGCACTGGGCTTCTACCGCGACGCCCTCGGCCTGGAACTGCGCAACGACGTCGCCCGCGAAAACTTCCGCTGGATCACAGTCGGTGCCTCCTCCCAGCCTGGCGTCGGCATCGTCCTCACCAACTACCAGTGCGGCAGCCCCGCCGACGGCGAAGCTCTCGTCGCCCTCGTCGTCAAGGGTGCCCTCAACGGCATCCACTTCCGCACCGATGACCTCGACGCCACCTTCGAGAAGGTGCGCGCCTCCGGAGCCGAGATCGTGCAGGAGCCGACCCAGCAGCCGTGGGGCACGCGGGACTTTGCCGTGCGTGACCCGTCCGGCAATCTGGTGCGCATCGACCAGCCACCACCCGCGTAGCCGTGACCAGGCCGCGGCGATCGGACCGCGTGGCTGAGACTGGGCAGGGTCCCGGACGGCCCGACGCCCGGTGGTGGAACCCGCTAGCAGCCCGCGGTTCAGCGCACCTCTGATCTTGCAGCGAGATCGGCAGGGGCTGGTAGCCGGTCATCATTACCGTTCAAGGTGGCGGTGTGAGAGCGCTCTCCCGACACCGCGGCAGCGATGGCCGCCGCACCTTCAACCAGCCGCATGACTTCCTGAACGGCGAGCGTTTCGATCCCAGGCTTTTCCGGGAGGAGCGCAGCTTCGAGCGCGGCCAAAGCCGTGTGTTCCCAGAGGTTTCTGTCCCGGATCACGGCGGCTCCTCTTTCGGTCGTCGCCAAGCGAACGATTCGACGGTCCGCCGTGTCCCCGACTCTCTCGGCCATGTGCAGACCGACCAGGCCATCTGCAATCGCGGTGGCAGCGGCCGGTGTCACACGCAGCGCACGCGCCAGCTCGCCCATGGTGGTCGGTCCCTGGTGGACGATGTAGAGCGCGTGCGCTTGGCGGCCAGAGAGCAGATCCCGGTCAGGCTTGACCGGATCAGCACGTGGCGGCTGCAGGAGGGTTTGAATAGCCTCTCGAAGGCGCAGCAACTCGCGTAGCAGACTCTCCGCTCGGCCCTGGGGGCTCTCATGGTCCATCTGGACGCTCCGGAGCCGAACCATGACATCACGAAACTGGAGTGAACGGATCGGCTCGAACAGGCCAGCGACGACCAGATCCTAGCACGGCCAACTGCAACCCCTACCTGCACTCGTGGCGCTGCAATCGCCCGAACGCACGGTCGGAGCCTAGATCGAGGAGAAGCTCTGAGACCAGCGGTCCGTCGGCTGACCTGCGAGGTAGCCGTTCGACGCGCGTGGCGGCCCGACTCGCTCCAGATGCCAGCTCTCTTGTGAGGATGTGCCGGGGGTGCGGTGGGGCGTGGGGACAGTGGCCGGTCGTGGGCTTCAGCGGCCATGGTGCGGAACCGAAACAGTCGGGCGGAAGTCCCGGCAGTACGGAGACGCGGGCAGCGAGACCGACGAGCTGAGATGCGGTAGCAACGCGCGCCAACGGGTTTGGCGATCGGACTATGCCCTAGTTCGCAGCCGTTACCGAGGGCGCTTTGGCGGCCAGCGTACAGACGCGCCGGGATCAGTCGTGCACAGTGGGTTCACGCGCAGAGATGCCGATTTAGGCCTCACCGCGTGGGCAGGCATCTGTGGGAGGAGCAACCGTAGTAGCGATCGGCGTGGTTCTGCTCATCATCGCGTTCGCATTCGCGATTCCCCCTCTCTGGGCGGCTGGTTTGGTAATTGCCTGGATCGGTCTCGCTCTCTGGGTGCTCAGCACCATGGGTCGCAACGTGGGACGTCACGCCATCTGGCCGTGAGCGACCACGTTCGGGCGCCGATGACCGTGTTGCGCTGAAATCGCGGTAGTAGCCTGCCAAGTTCCAGTTCTGGAGCGTGACAAGATCGCTACGAGGGGTTGACGCCCAAACCCAACCCAACCTCGTCGGTACGGAACCGGACCACGGAGAGTTGGCAGCCGGCCCACTCTCATCCAAGTTGACGACCTTCCACGGCCAATGGGTGGGCAGCTGTCCCGCTCAGGGCAATGGCACTCGGAGACGGCGCAGATGTCGACCGCAGGCGATCTCAGCTGGCGAGCCCCGGGAGGGGGAATCCTCAGCGCCACTTTCGACGCCATCGGATCTCAAGCCCGGCGTGGCGCTTTGTGAGCAGGTACGGGTAGCGTGACGCTGTCGCTCGGAGTCTCCCGCAGCACCGACACGGACTCGACGTCCCTGGGTCATGACACGCGCCCGGCTGAGAAGACCCCCCGCATGCTCTCGCAGCTCTTCGAGCTCTCCTTCGACCTTATGGCGGTGATCGGCTTCGACGGCTATTTCAAGGCATTGAATCCGGCTTGGTCGGAGCTTCTTGGCTTTTCCAGCGAGGAGCTGCTCCGCTGCCCGTACATCGAGTTCGTGCATCCGAACGATCGCAGTGGCACGGCCTCGGCGATGTCGGAGCTGGCCGCTGGTAGCGAGTTGATCAAGTTCGAAAGCCGGTATCTCTGCCACCACGGATCATATCGGTGGCTCTCGTCAACCTCTATCCCCTGCGCTGCCGACGAGCTGATCTACGTGGTGGCGCGAGATGTCACCTTCGAACACAATCGGGCTCGGCTGGACCGCGCCCAGGTCGCGGTAGCCGCGGTGGTCGCCGCATCCGGGTACTGGGAAGGGGCCATAAGTGGGGTTCTCGCCGCGCTGTGCACGGAGATGGACTGGTTATCCGGCGAGTACTGGAGGGTGGACGACGGGGTTCTCCACGCCACCAGAACCTGGGGTGGTGCTGCCGGCAGTGGACTCTCGACCGGTGATAGCGTGCCCAGCGCGGCGCTCCGGAACAAGGTGCCGATTGTCCTGGCCAGCGGTACCGAGCTTGCCTCGCGCCAACCTCGCGGACCTGACTTGGCCCCCGAGTACGGCGCCGTCGGCCTCCCTGTGCCCACGCCGGCAGGAAGCCGAGCGGCGCTGAGCTTCTTGACCCCAACCCACTACGCACCAGAGGAGGGACTAACGGACCTCCTCACAGCCGTGGGCGAGCGCCTGACCGAGTTAGCGGAGCGGCTGGACTTGGAGCAGCGAAACCCAGTCGGTCTGAACTCCGAATCGGCCACACTCGAGTACCGCGCCACTCGCGACTCACTCACCTCCCTCGCCAACCGCGAGCTGACCGATGATCGCATCCGCATGGCGATCCACGCCGCCCGGCGGACGCGGACGGAGATCGCCGTCATGGTGGCCGATCTCAACCGGTTCAAGGCGCTCAACGACACCAACGGCCACGAGTTCGGCGATGACATTCTCAGGGCAGTCGCGAACAGGCTCGAGGCGACGGTGCGCGAATCCGACCCAGTCGGCCGGATCGGTGGGGACGAGTTTGCCATCTTGGTTGGGGGTCGCATAAATGCTGCCCGGGCCACCGCGCTAGCCGCCAAGATCTGTCGTGCATTCCAGTCGCCGTTACCCAACTGCCAAGGCGCACTGGTCGGCCTGAGCGTAGGCGTGGCCATGTACCCCAAGCACGGCGAGGACCCGGCGCGGCTCCTGAGCTGCGCTGACGCCGCGATGCACGCCGCGAAGGCCGAGCGGGTGGGCAGGAGTCTCTACGAGCCCGCGATGCGACCTGGGTAGGGACCTCCGCGATAAGCCTTCCATGCTTGTCCCATGGGTTCGACTGGCTGCCCCTCTCGGCGTGGTCGGCGGGTGGCGACCCCCCTAACGGGACGGCCCTGCCGGCGAAGGTCTAAGAAGCCTTGCGGCGCTGCCCCGGTTGGCGAGCGCTGCGCGTCGCCGGCGTGGCGCTAGCGGGTTTGCTCCTGCGCGCCGCTGCGGCGGCGTCGCGACGGCCACCATTGGTCTGTGCCACCGCCGCTTTCAGCGCCGCCATCAGGTCTACAACGTTGTCGTCCCGTGCCGGTGCCCGCCTCTCGGGAAGACGCTTGTTGGCCTGCTTGGCTTCCACCACCTGGAGCAGTGCTTCACGGTACTCGTCCTTGTAGCGGCTGGGCTCGAACGCAGCGGTGAGGTTGTCGATCAGGGCCAGAGCCATATCCAGCTCACGCTTGCGGATCTCGACGTCGGCATCGGGGAGACGCAGGGATTGGCTGGAACGGATCTCATCGGGCCAGTGCAACGTGTTGAGCACCAGGACGTGCTCGCGCGGCGAGAGGCGACAGAGATGTTCGCGCTCCCGAATTGCCAGCTTGCCGACCGCGCTGCGTCCCCTGGTCTCCAGCGCCTTCTTGAGCAGGAAGTAGGGCCGGACGCCTGCGGGCTCCGGCTCCAAGAAGTAGGCCTGGTCCAAATACATGGCGGAATCTATCTCGCTGTCGTCGACCACCTCGGTGATGTCGATGGTGTCGGTGCTCGGTAAAGGCAGGTGCTCCAAGTCGGAGTCGGTGATTTCCACGTAATCGTCTCGGCTCACCTCGAAGCCCCGGACCACGTCATTCCAGCCAATCTGTTTGTCTTCGTTAGGGCACCAGCGGCGGTTCTGAATCGGACTGCCGCAGGACTGGCAGAGCAACCGGAATGAGACTCGCTGGTACTCGGTCGCCTTGTACATGCGAACCGGGATCGCCACCAGGCCGAAGCTGACGGTGCCGCGCCACGTTGCAGTGGGCATCTATGCCTCCTTCGCTCCGCACGGCCTCTTCCGGCCGCCTGTACGGATCCCGGCCCCACGCCGTGAAACCCGTTCGGGCAAATATAACTCCGGCCCGGCGTTCCCGGTTCGCTTCGGCTGGATCTGAGCATGCAGAAGCGCGAGGCTTCCAATTTTGCGGCCGGAGGAAACGGAGCGCCGGCGGGACTGGACAGAGGGTCCAGGCCGCTCAAGTTCGGCCCGACCGAGCTAGATGGGCAAGCCGCGGCGCGACGGTGGGGCGGTCAGTCTTTGCCGACCATCACCTCGGTCGCCTTGATCACGGCCATCACCGAGTCTCCCACCTTGAGCTCAAGGCTTTCAGCCGAATCCTTCGTGATCGCAGCCACCACCTCCTCTCCTCCCGCCAAGCGGATCACCACCGTCGACATCACGGCGCCAAGGTCAACGCGAGTCACCGTGCCGGGCAGTTGGTTGCGAGCGCTGATTCTCATGCCACCACTGTAGCCTCGGCCCAACCGAGTCGAAGCGCTCCACCTGCCTCGGTGAAACGGGCCGCGAGACGCCTCGTTGATGCAATCAAGGGCCGGTGTAGGCTAGCGATGAGTCGCCGGCAGGCTGATGAGGAGACGTCATGCCAGGATTCGCCGATGAAGTTAAAGGCACCGTCAAGAAAACCGTGGGAAAGACCGTTGGCAGCAAGAAACTGACCAACGAGGGCCGGGCTCAGCAAGTGACCGGAAAGGCCAAGCACAAGGTCAACGACGCCGCGGAGGGCCTCAAGGGGGCCGTCAAGGGCGTGAAGAAGTCAAATTCGCGCAGCAAGCGGGGCTGAAGCCCACCGGGTACCAGGACTACCACCGGTCCTCTCAAGCCGACCCGACCCGACTGGCGGGCGCCTAGCTCGCCACGATGGGGACTGCCTGGAGCGCGGGAGCCACCGGGATGTAGTTGGTCCAAGAACAGCTTGAGGACCGCAGGCCCTGAGATCGAGCCAGCCTCTCACTGGGCTCTGGTGGCGCTGGACCGGCCGACTAAAAGCAACGGCTGGATCGCGGTGGATGGCCGCGCCGTCCCACTTCGCGCTTGTACCTGGCCCGACTTCGATATCGCAGCCGGAGGCGGTGGGTGAAAGGCTTGTTTCGGTGTTGTCCCGGCCCCGTCACTGGGCCTGAACCCACCCCCGCCTAAGCTGCAGACGTGTTCAGCGCACTTCCGCTGGCCCGGCGGGGCGCGGATTTAGGCAGACAGGGCCGCAGCCTGGGGCTGGTCTGGATGATCTACGGGGGGCTGGGGGTCATCCTGGTCGCGTTCTATTTTTCCCTCTTTCTGGTACCCCAGCGTCCCGAAGCCATCATCAACAACTGGCCACCTATCGGCTTCGAATTTGTGGCTTCGCTGCTATGCATCGGCTTGGGCCTGGCCCGACCGCGGCAGCGAACCATCCCGGTCGTTCTCGGCCTGGCAGTGCTCTCGTGGGCGACCGGCGATGCGCTCCTGACGTGGCACCGTAGCTCCTCCGGTCCCCAGCTGGCCGACCTCTTCTATCTACTCTTCTACCCGGCCGCCTACGTCGGCCTGGTTCTGATCCTCCGACGCGAGGCGGGAAGGCTGGTCCCGGCCACCTGGCTCGATGGCGTCACCGCCGGACTGGGCGCCGCCGCTGTCTGCGCCGCCTTTCTCTTTCGCCCCATCATCGAGTCGCTGGGACATCGCCCGGCACACGACCCGATCGGCGTCGCGGTCAACCTTGCCTATCCCGTCGGCGATGTGCTTCTCCTCGCCCTGGTGATCGGCGCCACGGCCACCTTCCCGGGGCGGCCAAAGCTGCAGTGGCTGGTGCTGGCGGCGGCATGCAGCGTGGTCGCGATCGGGGATAGCTTCAACCTGGTCCAGCTAGCGAATTCGCACTCATCGGTGGCCAATATCGCCAACTCGGTAGCCTGGCCGACCGCCATCTTGCTGATTTCGGCTGCAATGTGGATCCGGCCGGGTCCGACCAATCTGCTGGTCACTCCAAGGGCACCGGGATTCCTGCTCCCGGGACTCGGTACCTTCTGCGGCCTGGCCATCCTCTTCTACGGCACGATGCACCACTCCCTCTCCCCAGTGGCCGTGGGTTTGGCCAGCGCCACCCTGATCACGGCCAGTGTCCGGGCGGGACTCTCGGTACGGCGGCTGCGGGAGCTGACGGATGAACGCCAGCGGCAGTCGGTCACCGACGATCTGACCGGGCTGGGTAACCGCCGACAGCTGTTCAATCTGCTCGACGCCTACTTCGCGGATCGCCGCGATCCCGGCACCCCGAACACCCCGCTGGCCTTCCTGTTCATCGACCTCGACCACTTCAAGGAGATCAACGACTCCTTCGGGCACTCTGCTGGCGACTCACTCCTGCGCCAGCTGGGACCCCGGCTCAAGGGCGCGCTGCGGGGCACTGACGTCCTGGTTCGGGTTGGCGGCGATGAGCTCGGTGTAATCATCACCGGCGGCGACACCGGCTACGCGGCAAGCGTCGCAGAGCGGCTCCTGGACCGCCTCGCCGCGCCCTTTCACCTCGACGCTGTCAGCGTGCGCATCAGCGCCAGCATCGGCATCGCCGTGGCGCCCCACGATGCCGATGACAGCGCCGGTCTGATGCGCTGTGCCGACCTCGCCATGTACCGCGCCAAGTTAAGCGGCGTCCCCTTCGAGACCTACGACTCCGAGATCGACGACGAGGGCAACCGGCTGCGGCTGGTCGATGAGCTTCGCATTGCGGTGGAGGCGGGCGAATTCGCGCTCCACTATCAACCGCAGCTCAACCTGCGCACCCGGGTGGTCAGCACGGTCGAGGCGCTGTTGCGCTGGCCTCATCCCCGCTTGGGACTAGTTCCTCCCTTGGAGTTTCTGCCCCTCGCCGAGGAGGCGGGTCTGATGCGAGCCCTGACCACGATCGTCCTGGACCAGGCCCTCACTCAATGTGCCGCCTGGCGGGCATCAGGGCACGACCTGTCGGTCTCGGTCAACATCTCCATTACCAACCTCCTCGATGCTGAGTTCATCGACTTGATCAGAGAGCAGCTGCTCAGCCACCAGGTGCCTGCCTCGTCCTTGATCTTGGAGATCACCGAGACCACCATCGTCCGGGACTTCGAGCGCTGCAAGTCGGTGATCGCCCAGCTTCGGGGACTGGGTATCGGCATCTCAGTTGACGACTTCGGAGCTGGCTTCACGTCGCTCGCATATCTGGGCAACCTGGCGGTTAGCGAACTCAAGCTGGACCGCACCTTCATCACCGGCTTGGGTTCAGGGCAGGCGACCGACGCGGCCCTGGTGCGGGCGACCATTGACCTTGGACACGCGCTGGGTCTGCGGGTGGTGGCCGAGGGAATCGAGGACAACGCCAGTCTCACCGTGCTCACCGGGATGGGCTGCGATCTGGCTCAGGGCTTCTTCATCGGGCGACCGGTGCCAGCTGACCAGCTCACCGACCGACCGGGATTCGGGGCCGGCGCCCAGGCCCTGGCGGGTCTTCGGGCCTCCTGAGCTCTGGCGGGCCGCTCTCCGCCTTCTCCTCGCCCCCTCTCCGAACGGCATAACCACCCAAGGTGGTTAGCGCCGCCTAGAGTTGCAAGTGGGCGTCGGCGGCCGAGGTGCGAGATGGGCAACTGCACCGCGGGCTCGGGGGCGGCCTGGCGGGCGAATCTCAAAAGGAGGATCTGGATGAGCGGCGACTTCGTACTGCAGATCGACACCATCCGCGAGCAGGCCCGCGTCCATATGGATCAAGGTCCGATCACATCCGCCTACGGCGCTGATCGCGACCGAGTGATCAAAGTGCTCAACGAAGTCCTGGCCACCGAAATCGTCTGCGTCCTCCGTTACATGCGCCACTACTACATGGCGGACGGAATCCAAGGTGAGACGGTGAAGGCCGAGTTCCTGGAGAACGCCAACGAGGAGCGGAGCCACGCCGACCGGGCGGCGCGGCGGATCGTGCAGTTGGGTGGCGAGCCCGACCTCAACCCGGCCGTCCTCGCCAAGCGCAGCCACACCGAGTATGCCGACGGCCAGTCCCTGATGGACATGATGGAGGAGGATCTGGTGGCGGAGCGGATCGCCATCGCCAGCTACCAAGAGATCGTCCGTTGGCTAGGCGATGCCGACCCCACCACCCGCAGGGTGATGGAAGGGCTGCTATCGGATGAGGAAGAGCATGCCGACGAGCTGCGCTCTCTCATGGCGAATATGTCCAGGAAGTAGCCGGGCCACTCCCGCCTCGCCAGCCTCTGCTTCACCTCGGCTCCCCCCCGGAGCGCAGGATTCGATCGCCGATACTTGCTCCACGGCGGCTCACCTGGGGCGCTGCCCCCGAGCGGCCGGTTGGGAGGTACTGAGTCGAACTTGGGGCCACGCACGGACGCCGCGGCTAGAGCTGGCCACATGGCCGCTCCCACCCTGCTGGTGCCCGCCAGCGGGCCGGCATACCAACCCGCCTTCTGGACCGATCGCAGGGACCCTGCGGCACTGAATATGCGACAGATAGCCACCCCAGAGCAGATCCATGACCGGGTTCGTGCCGTCGCGCAGGAGATCGCGACGGCACACCAAGGAGTCCCGGTGGCCCTTGTGGTGGTAATGAGGGGTGGCTTCGTCTTCGCGGTCGACCTCATCCGCCAGCTCTGGGAGTACGAGGTGGATGTCCTGGGGATGGAGTTCTTCCAGTCCACCAGCTATCGCGGGGAGCGGGCAGTCACCGAGCCAGTGATCAGCGCCTTGGGACGGGTCAACCTTCCCGAGGAGGGGCCGGTGATCATCGTCGATGACATCGTCGACGCCGGCCGGACCATCCAGGCCATGGTCGACCACCTGACCGCTCCTGGACGAACCCTGGAGATCTGCGCCCTGCTAGATCGACCCGCTGGTCGTGAAATACCGGTGCATCCCCACTACGTCGGCTTCACACTGGAGGGTCCGGGTTTCGTGGTCGGCTATGGGCTCGACCACGACAGCCGCCACCGCGAGCTCCCCTACCTGGCTCAGTGGCTCCTGCCCCCAGCCGATATCGGCCCGGAGGCAAGCTGAGTTCCAGCGTCACCAGCTCTGGTCAGGGACCTATCCAAAGATCTCTGCGGCGGTACGCATCTGTTCGACTGGTCCAGCCACCAGTAAGAGCGTGGGAAGGGACGCCCTCCAGAGCCCGGCCTCCTCCCGAACCTTGGCCAGCGGCCCCACCAGCGCCACCTCCTCTACCAGCCGCGTCGTGACCGCGGCGACTGCAGCCGCCTTGTCGCCGCCAACGTACAGGTCGCGCACTCGAGTGGCCTCTTCCTCCAACCCCATCCGACAGAAGAGGTCGAAGTGGAAGTTCTCATGGCGGGAGCCCATACCTCCCAGGTAGAGAGCCAGCAGGGGACGGAAGCGGTCGGCAGCCCGCTCGAGGTCATCGTCAACCGCCAGGAACAAGCTGGCCGCGACCTCGAACCGCGACGGGTCCAGGCTGGGATCGCGCCGAGCGAATCCATCAGCCAGTGCTTGCCGCTGCCAGTCCGAAGCTCTCGGGGCGTGGAAACCTGCCAGCCAGCCGTCGGCAATCTCGGCGGCCAGGGTCGTGTTCTTTGGGCCTTCGGCCGCCAGCCAGATGGGTAGGTCGGATCGCCGGGGATGGACGGTCAGGATGAGGGGCTTACCGCGGCCTCCGGGCAGGGGTAGGCGGTAGCGTTCGCCTGCGAACTCGAGGGGTCCTTGACGACGGAGGATCTGCCGGACGATCGCCAGATATTCCCGGGTCGTCTGCAGCTGCGCCCGAAAGCTCACCCCATGCCAACCCTCCACCACCTGCGGTCCGGAGGCTCCCAGCCCGAGGACGAAGCGCCCACCGCTGAGGTGGTCCAGGGTGGCGGCGGCCATGGCGGTGGCAGCCGGGGTTCGGGCGTGGATCTGGGCCACGGCGGTGCCGAGGCGCATCTCCCTGGTCCGGCTACCCCACCATGCGAGCGGGGTGAGCGCATCTGATCCGTAGGCCTCCGAAGTCCAGATCGAGTCGAAACCGAGGCGCTCTGCCTCGGCCACCAGCTGCGGGGCATCCTCCGCTGGTCGGGCCCCCCAGTAGCCTAGGGCGAGGCCGAGGCGGGTCCGGGCTCGATGTCGCTCGAACGGAAGGGGGCCGGAGTCCATCTGGTTCCTGCCCACCTTAGCGGCCAGCGAGGGAGTCTTCGGGGCGAGCTGGCAGACCGCGGGCTGGGGCGAAGTGGAGATGACTTGCAGCTAAACTGCGCCGGATGTTCCCCCCGTCAGCCACCTTGACGCAGTCGGCTGCCCGGGAGCGATCTCAACTGATCGGCAGCATCGCCTACGTGGTCGAATTGGATCTCACTGGCGGGGACGAACTCCTCAGGTTCGACGCCCGCATCGACTTCAAGGCGGTCCAGCCTGGGGCGCGGACGTTTATCGAGGCCGAGGTGGCCAACGTCAAAGAGATCCTCTGGAATGGCAGGCAACTGCCCGCCTCAGCCTACGACGGGCACCGGATCGCTCTCCCCGAACTTGATGAGGACAACTCGATCAGGGTCGTAGGCGAGGCCAACTACGACCACACCGGCCTGGGACTGCATCGCAGCACCGATCCCGTCGATGGCTCCGTCTACATCTACAGCGACTTCGAGCCCTACGAGGCCCACCGCACCTTCCCTTGTTTCGACCAACCCGACCTCAAGGGCACGTTCCAATTGCGGGTGCTGGCACCCGGGGACTGGTCAGTGGTGTCGGTGGAGCCGGGCCATCCGGGAGAGGCGGATTCCCAAGATGGCACTAGGTGGTGGGATTTCCCCACCACCATGCGGCTTGCGCCCTACGTGATCGGGCTTGCGGCTGGTCCCTTCCATAGCGTGCAGGGGAAGCGCGGTGCCACCCAGCTTGGTCTCTACTGCGCTAAGTCGCTGGCACCGTATCTGGACTCGGACGAGCTCTTCCTAATCACCGCCCAGGGGCTGGACTATTTCGAGAAGGTCTTTCAGATCCCCTACCCCTTCGCCAAGTACGACCAGGTGTTCTGCCCCGAGAAGGTCAACGGGGCGATGGAGTCCCCGGGCTGCGTCACCATCACCGACGAGGTGCTCTGGCGGGGTCGAGCCACCACCCGTCAGGGCTCGATCCGGGCCGACCTGATCCTCCATGAGATGGCGCACATGTGGTTCGGAGATCTGGTGACGATGCGCTGGTGGGACGACCTCTGGTTGAACGAAAGCTTCGCCAGCCTGATGTCCAATCTCGCAGTCGACCGGGCTACCGGCTACACCGACGCCTGGGTGTCGTTCCTGACCATCTACAAGTCGATGGCCCGCAGTGAGGACCAACTCAAGAGCTCCCACCCGATTGTCACCAGCGTGCCTGATGTCGAATCGGTACGTGGCAACTTCGATCGCATCACCTACGAGAAGGGAGCCGCAACGCTGCGCCAGCTGATGGCATGGGTGGGTGAGGACAATTTCTTCGCCGCCATCAACTCGCACCTGACCCGGCACCGCTCGGGCAACGCCGAGTTTGCCGACCTGGTTGGCGCGCTCCAGGCCACCTCGGGCAGGGATGTCTTGAGATGGGCCGATGCCTGGCTGGCTACCGTGGGGATCAACCTTCTTCGCTGCCAGATAACGACCGATGGGGAGGAGCCGGGAGCCAGGATCTTGAGCGCGACCGTGGCCCAGACCGCGGCCCAGACCCAGCCGGTGTTGCGGCCGCACCGGATCCGGCTGGGTCGATTTGACTGGGCCGGCCAGGAGCTGGTCCGGGTCGGGAAAGTTGACCTCGATATCGAGGGACCCCGGACCGAGGTGGCGGAGCTGGTGGGAACTCCCCGACCAGCTCTGCTCCTGCCCAACGACGGCGACCTCACCTACGCCAAGATCCGCCTTGACCCACTCTCCCTGGCCACCGCCGAGCAGCACTTGAGCTCGGTGGCGGACGACCTGGCCCGGGCCCTGATCTGGGACCTCGGTTGGGACATGGTCCGAGACCTGGAACTACCGGCCCATCGCTTCTCGCGCATGGTGGCCAGGCACATCGCCAAGGAGGCCGACACCACCCTGGTGAGCTCGGTCCTAGCCAACTTCCGGAGCGCGACTCGGCGTTACGGAGCACCCCCACGGGGGTTCGGCCTCGAGGAGGGTCTGGCCACGAGCGCCTGGGAGGCCATGGCCCGTTGCCAACCCGGCAGCAACGACCAGATGGTGTGGCTCCGCGCCTTCGTCGCACTGGCCGCCAGCGAGGCTCAGGTGCAGCTCTGTCGCGGCTTCTTCGACGGCCACGATGTACCCTCCGGGATCTCGGTGGATGCCGAACTGCGCTGGCTCTTGGTCCAGTCCCTGGCCGCCCGCGGAGCCGCTGATGAGCCGGAGGTCCGCCAGGCGCTCGCAGCGGATCCCAGCTCGACCGGCTTGGTGCGCGCCGAGGCGGCCCGTGCCGCCCGTCCCACCGCCGCCGCCAAGGCCGCCGCCTTTGCGCGGCTGACCTCACCGGAGATCACCGTGGAGGAGGCCAGAAACGTCAGCACCGGCCTGGCCGGAGTGAGGCGCGAGGAGCTGCTGGCTCCCTACGTTAGCCAGTTGCCGCAGATTTTCGACGACGTTCTAGCCAACCGCGGCGCTGAGTTCACTGTCAACCTGGGCAACTGGTTGCCCCCGTCCATCCCTCCCTCGCCGGAACTGGTCGTGTGCTGCCAGGAGAACCTGGCGCGCAAGGATCTCGATCCCGTCCTCCGGCGCATCTTCGCCGACCTCTTGGAGGATACCGAGCGCTTCCTCCGAGCCCGCCTGCTCGACGAGGCCGAACTGGCGCCGGAGTGAAGCGATCGGTGGCAACCGGCGATCGTTAGGGGCGATTCGGCTCAGAAAGCCACCCACGATCCCAGCCCCCGGCTGCGGGCAGTTTGGTAGACGACCTTCGCCACCACCGCGTCCTCCACGCCCAGACCGGTGGACTTGAACACTGTGACTTCCGCGGACGAGAGTCGTCCCGGCTGATCGTGCGCCAGCACCTCCCCCAGCTCCGTCACGCCCGCAGGGTTCATGCCTTGCAGCTCGACGGCGCCAGCTGGAGGTGGGGCGGTAACCGCACCCCGCCACTCCGTGAAGAGGTGCCCCTCCCGAATGGTGAACTCGTCCACTTCGCGGCCCATACCCACCGACACCAGGTGGGTTCCCCTGCCCAGCCAGGACAGCTGAACCACCGGTTCCGGTGAGTCGGTACAGCAGACCACGACATCGGCCCCCCTAACCGCCTCCTCGAACGAGCGCACCAGACGACAACCCGGACTTTCGGCCGCCAGACCCTCGGCCCGACCCTGATTTCGTGCCCCCAGGCGCACTTCCGAGAACGCTCCCACGGTAGGAACCAGGCGCAAGTGGGCCCGAGCCTGCTCCCCCGATCCCAAGACGGTGAGGACCCGCGACCCGGGTCGGGCCAGCGCCCTCACCGACAGCGCCGAGACGGCTGCGGTCCGCCGGGCGGTGATGTGGCGGGCATCCATGACGCAGAGAGGACGGCCGTTGTCGTCGTCAAAGAGAGCGACGATTCCCTGGTGCGAGGCCAGAGCCTGGGCGGAGTTCCCTGGGAACACCGTTATCAGCTTGGCCGCCAACGCCACCCGAGGTAGGAAAGCCGGCATCGCCCCTAACCAGCCACCGGAGGCTATGGCCGCCACCCGCGGTGGGGACTGGGCGGCCCCCGCGCTGTAGCTGATCAGCGCTTGGGTCAAGGGCCCAAGCAACTCGACGCCCTCCAGGACAGATGCGACCTCCTCTCCGCTCAGGATTAGCAGGTCCTTGGTCAGATCTCCCCGCCCGCCACCCCTCACGCCGCTAGACGCCGAAGAACTCTCGGCAGGCGTCCACCCCCGCCACCTCCACCTGGACGCGATCGCTGCATTCCCAGCGCTCGCGGGTCAGTCGCAGACGGATCTGCTCTGCCGGCAGCCCTCGACGTTCGACGATCACCTCCCCGTTGTCCTCGTAGCCCAGTGCGCGTGAGACGCCAAGGGAGGCTGGGTTGTCGCGAAATGCGCCGCTCAGAGCAACTTCAGCTCCCAACCCTGAGAACGCAAACTCGAGGATCGCCGCCCGCATCTCTCGGCCCAGGCCCTGGCCCTGATAGGCACGACCCAGCCAGGACCCGGTGGTGACACTTCGGGTCACGACAAAGTTGGTGGAATTGATGCCCTGACTGCCGATCACCTCCCCCTGGTGCAGAACAACCGGGTTGAAGTTCCAAGACAACGGCGACCAGTTGGCGAGCTGGAGCAGATGCCAGCGAACGGTGGCGCGTTCCAACTCGGGCGAAGGCTGATCGGTCCAAGGAACGGCGAAGGGCATGGTCTCGGGCGGATGGATCCCAGCAGCGGCCAGGCTAGCCAGCTCGTCGAGCATATCTAGATCGGGCAAGCGCAGCTCGAGGCGGGGACTGCGAATTCGAATGTCGAACATCGGCAGATGTCGCACTCTGCCGACGCTACAGAGCTGAGTCACTACTGCGCAAGCCAACCGCGATGCGGGCCGCCCTGGTTCAGTCAACCAGCTCGACAGCTGCCCTCACCAGGCCCGATGTCAACGCTGGAGGCTTAGGACTCGACCGGCCCAGGCGCCACCGCCGAACTGGCTCGGAGCTCTCGCGCCGCCGGACCCCAAATGTCGGCGCAGGCAGCGCAGACCTCTTCCGGGACCACTCCTACCCCCATCAGGACGGCAAAAACCCGGCAGCCCAGACAGAGCGCGAACACCGACTCCAAGGTGGCAGCCAGGACCACGGCGGCCAGCAGGCTGTAGGTCACCGTGGTGAGGCCCAAGCCGAAATAGGTGATGGTCGCGGTCACGGTTAGAACCGCGCCCATGGCTTGGGCGAAGCGCTTCGGCGGTCCCGCCACCGGCTTGGGGGCAGCCAACCGCGGAGCGATAACGCGAGTCGCCAGCTGTCCCAGCGGGCTCAAGGTGGGCCCACTCGCGACCCGAAGCAGAAACCCAGCCGCCAGCACCGCGCTGAGCCAGGGTAGATGGGCCACGATCGCCAGGAGTCCGATGACGGCCACGCAACCGGCGACGGTGCGGGCCGCCACTTCGTTGACAGGGTTGGGGAAGCTGAAGAGCCGGCCGGCGTGTATCACAGCCGGCCCATCATCCCAAAGTTGACGGGTTTTGTCGAATTTCGCAGCCGTACCCTCCACGGATCGAGAGGGGAGGATCTGCAGAGAGCTACTCCAGAGCGCGGCCGGTGTGCCGGCGCGAGCCGGGCACGGGGCCGGTAGAGCGGGCCCGCTCAGCTGTCCTGGCCGCCCTGCGAGCGCTCCTTCGATCTCGGGCCTGACGAAGGAGCAGAAAGGCGGCCCGGCTCAAGAACACCAGTGCCACCAAAACGCCAACCCCCAGCGCCGCCAACCCAGCCCTCTCAGTCTGGAGCAGCAGCCCCACCACCACCGCAGTCAGGAACAGTGCCGTTCCCAACCACAGACTGAGCAACCCGCGCTCGAACACCGATGGTTCGGGTGCCGGCTCGGTTAGGCCGAGAGGTAGCTCAGGCGGCTCCTGCCCTCGCCACCATTGACGCCACCTGGCCAGCGGCCCCCGTGCCTGAGCACCGCTGGCAATGTCCGGCCCCCACTCCGCCGCTGGCTGCGACCCGTTCAGCCCGGCACGGCGCAGGTCCGAAGCGTCAAATACTGCGGGCGGCAAGGACGCTTGGAGCGTGTCCAGCCATGTGCTGGCCTGCTGGCCGCGCTCAGTCAGGTGAAGCCGCGATGACGCGCGGGGCCGCCCCGGCGGGTCGCGCCGGATCAGCCTTCTACGCAGCAATGTCTGCTTGATCCTGGCCGCCTCCTCCGTTGAGGTCCGCAGTCGCTGGGAAAGCTTGGCCTCCGGAATTCCGGTCCCGCTGAACTGAGCCAGAGCGATGGCCTGCTCCAGGGGCAGTTCGAAGGGGGGCGAGAGCCGTCCGCCGCGGCGACCGGCGACGGCGGTCACGGCGCGGTCGATTCCGGAGACGGCTGCGTCAGACGGGCTCAGCTTCGCGGTCAACTTCAGCCCCACAATCACCATCCCTTCCCGTCATCAGGATTGCACAATTCCCTCGGGAATAGCGCTTTCCTGTTCAAATTTCGCGCAACTCGCCCGCTGTTGGCCGGTCTCCCATTCCCGTCGCGGTCGTCAAAGTCACCGCTCGACGCTAGCGCCGCCGCCCGACTACAATGCTTGCTAGCAAGCAACTACCTCTGAGCCCTCATGGCAACTGAAAGTGAACCGGCTGCAATCGAGCCTGCCCCCGCCCTACGCAGCCTGATCGGCAAGATTTCCCGCCGCCTGAGGCCCACCCAAGCCGGGGTCGGCCTCACCCCGACCCAGCTCTCGGTGCTGGCCACGGTGGTTCGTCGCGGGCCTATCCGCCCAGCCCAGGTCGCCCAGCTCGAGGGCGTCAACCCGACCATGCTCTCGCGGATCACCGCCAAGCTCAGCCGAGACGGCCTGGTTGCGCGGCGAGTCGACCCCCGTGATGGGCGGGCGGCCTTGCTGGTGGCAACGGACCGTGGTCGGAGGTTGCAGCGGCGCATCCTGGCCGAGCGAAACGATGCCCTGGGGCAGAGGTTTCAAGCGCTGCCCGCACCGCAGCGTCAACGCCTGGTGGAAGCACTGCCTGCGCTCGAGGCCCTGGCGGAATCCCTCTTAGATCAGGCCCGCTGAGGATTTGAGCCAAGTTCTGCGAGCCACCCGCGTCACCTTCGCCGCTCTCTCGGTTCCCAACTACCGCCGCTATCTCGCCGGGCAGTCCACCTCCTTGATCGGCACCTGGATGCAGACGACCGCCCAGTCGTGGCTGGTGCTGACCATCACCCACTCCGCCCTGGTCCTGGGTCTGGTGGTGGCATTGCAGTTCGTGCCGCTCCTGTTCCTCGGCGCCTACGGCGGGGTGGTCGCCGATCGGGTCGACAAACGGCGCCTCATGGTGATCCTGCAATCGCTGATGGGGGTCCAGGCCCTGACCTTGGGCATCCTGACCCTGACCCACGTGGTGCAGCTCTGGGAAATCGCGTTGCTGGCGGTGATTCTCGGCCTCAACAACACCTTCGAGACTCCGGCTCGGCAGGCCTTCGTAATGGAGATGGTCGGTCCCCGGGTCCTGCGCAACGCGGTCAGCCTCAACTCGGTGATGGTCAACGTGGCCCGGGCTGTGGGACCGGCCATCGCTGGGTTGCTGATCGTCTCGGTGGGGATCGGCCCTTGCTTCATCCTCAACGCGCTCAGCTTCGTCGCGGTGGTGGCGTCCCTGCTGGCCATGAACCGCTCCCAGCTCCACCCCAGCGAACCTACCGCCAGAGCCAAGGGCCAGCTGCGGGCGGGTTTGCGTTACGTGGCCGGGGTGCCCGAGCTGGCAGTCCCACTGCTGATGATGACCCTGGTAGGAACGTTCGCATACGAGTTCCAGGTGGTGCTGCCGGTCGTCGCCAGCCACACCTTTCACGGCGGCGCCCGGGCCTACGGATTCATGATGGCCGCGATGGGCGTGGGAGCGGTCGGCGGGGGTCTAGTCACCGCCGCCCGTGGCCGAGTAGGCCTCCGGGGCGTGTCGATCGCGGGCGGAGTGTTCGCGGCGGTGCTGCTCCTGGCCGCCGCCGCGCCGACCCTGACCCTCGAGTACGTGGCCCTGGCCATGGTGGGCTGGGCCAGCATCTCCTTCATCGCTCGAGGTAACACCACCCTGCAGCTGGCCGCGGCTCCTCAGATGCGAGGGCGGGTGATGGCACTCTGGGCGATCGCGTTCCAAGGCACGACACCCGTCGGCGGACCCTTGATCGGCTGGATAACCGCGCTGGCGGGCGCCCGGGTAGGCCTAGCCACCGGCGGCCTCAGCGGCGTTCTGGCAGCCGGTCTGGGCACGGTGGCGATGTACCGAATCAGGAGCCAGCGGGCGGACGCGCCGCCTCCACCCGCAGACGCGGAGGAGGCGGTCGCCGAGCTGCACGGCGACGTGCTGCGCTGAGGCAGAGTGTCGAAGCTCTGATGTCCTGGGGAGCGTCCCCAGCCTCTTCAGCCCAAGGGTGAGAGCAGGCCCAGGAGAGTTGTTCCCGCTGGCATTTGCCAGCCAGGACGCGTAAGGTGAGGGCCATCATGCACCTAGTACGACACCCACTGATGCTCGTGTTGCTGGTCTTAGTCGCGCTCTTCGTCGTCTTCTTCTTGGTGCTACCGGCTCTGTCCCTGCTCTTTCACCTGATCCTGCTGGTGGCCATAGTCTGGGTCGTGCTCTCCCTGTTCCGCTTCCACCGCAACCACCAGCAGAAGCGCTCCGGAATCTGAGCACCGGCGCAGGAGTCGCGTCACCTGCAGAGTTCCCCTAGGGCCTGGCGGCCAGGTGGTCGTGGTCCTGGAGGAACCGCCTAGTCACCAGCAAGGCCGCGATGCCCTCGCCAACTGCCGAGCCGAGTTGCTTGGTTGACCCCGCCCGCGCGTCGCCGGCAGCGAAAACTCCCGGGACCGAGGTCTGGAACATGGCATCGGTTTTGATGAATCCGCGTTCATCGAGCTCCAGGGTGTCCTTGAGGAACTCGGTGTTGGGCTCGAGTCCGATGAACACGAAGACAGCGGCCGGAGTCCACGTGTGCTCCTCGCCAGTCGACACATCCCGAGCCACCACGCTTTCCAACCGGCCCTCGCCCTTCAGCTCCAGCACCTCGGTGTTGGTGTGAATCGAGAACTGGGGATGGTTGCGGACTTTGTCCTGCAGCAGTTTGGAGGCGGTGAGCTGGGGACCCAGTTGCAGCACCCGGACCCGCTTGGCGAACTGGGTTAGGAAGAGCCCCTCTTCGAGCGCCGAGTTGCCACCTCCGACCACCATTAGCTCGTCCGCACCCTTGTAAAAGGGACCGTCGCAGGTGGCGCAGAAATGCACGCCGGCTCCGATCATCTCCTCCTCGCCCGGCACCCCCAATCGGCGGTACGAGGAGCCGGTGGCAAGGATGGCCGCGTGACTGGCCAGCTCCTGTCCCGTCCCCAGCGCGATTTGCACGTCTTCGCCATCTCGTGCCAAGTGGGCGACGGAGACCGCAGCGAGCATCTCTACCTCATAGCGCCTGGCCTGGGCGATGAATCTATCCGCCAGATCAGCGCCTCCCACGCCCTCGGGGAAGCCCGGGTAGTTATCGATCCGCTCGGTGACGCCTGACTGCCCACCAAGGGCACTGCGGTCAACCACAATCGCGTTCATCCCCTCTCGGGCGGCGTAGATCGCGGCCGCCAGCCCGGCGGGGCCACCGCCAACTATGGCCAGGTCGTAAAAGCTGAGTTCTGCCTTCAGGGAGAGCCCCAGCTTCCCGGCGAGCTCCTCATTAGAAGGCTCGAGGAGATAGTCACCTTCGCCGAAAACGATGGTGGGGATGGTGCGTCCACCGCCTTGCAGCCGCTCAACCAGGGCGAGCCCCTCAGGGTCCCGATCGATGTCGACCCACTTGTAATCGACTCGGTGTTCGGCGAGGAACTGCTTGCTGCGCTTGCAGTCGGGACACCAGGGAGCCCCGTACAAGGTGATTTCGGCCATCAGCGCTCTCTCTTCATCTTGCGAAAGTCTCTGCCGCCCTCGCTGCGCTCATCGGAGAGCAATGTAGTCGAGCCCGGGGGCGAAAGACACGATGACGGCCCGGTAACTCTCGTCGTCTTCTCAGCTTCCTCCCACAAAAATCCAAGCGCCGGGAGCCAGACTGGCAGAGAAGTCAGCGGCTCGACCATGCGTTGCCCCCCAGTGCTGAGAGCGAGCCTCACAAAACTAGGTAGCAGACCAGATGGACAGTAATCAAGACCTCAACGACTCAACCCCCGAGCTGGGAGCGTCGTCGGTCGGCCCGGGGTCCGAACCAGCCGTCCCTGCCAGCTCCCAAGATTTCCCAACCTCTGATTTCGGCGGCAACGCTGAGCCTCCGAGCGATGGCGGCTGGAGGGAGAACCAAGCTGATCCACCGAGTGGCCCCAGGTGGGGTAGGCGTCTGACCGCCGCCGGCGCGGCGCTGGTGATCTTGGTCGGCGTTGGCTTTGCCGGCCATCTAATCGGGAATCCCAGCAGCGTCCAGCAGGCTACCCAGCCCATCCCGAGCCCCGCGGCGTCGTCGGGCGTGACGGCCAAGTCGGGTACGCTGAATGTCTCCGGTGTCACGTCCAAGGTTGATCCCGGCGTGGTGGATATCACCGCCGTCGACGGGTACCAGAACTCCACTTCGGCTGGCACCGGCATGATCCTCACCTCCAACGGCGAGGTGCTCACCAACAACCACGTCATCGACGGTGCCACCAGCATCAGTGCACAAGTGGACGGTGAGGGCACCAAGTACACCGCCAAGGTGGTCGGCTATGACGTCACCCAGGACGTGGCGCTGCTCCAGCTGCAGAACGCTTCCGGGCTCGCGACGATTACCGCGGGTAACTCTTCCAGCGTTTCCGTTGGTGAGGCTGTGGTGGCGATCGGGAACGCCCTGGACCTGCCGGGTAAGCCCACCGTGACCAGTGGAGCGATCACCGGGCTCGATCGCTCCATCACCGCGAGCGACCAGGGCAACTCCAACAGCGAGAACTTGACCGGTCTCTTTCAGAGCGACGCGTCCCTCTGCCCGGGCAATTCGGGCGGGCCGCTGGCCAACTCCGCAGGCCAGGTCATCGCTATGAACACCGCCGCAGAGAACAGCAGCTCCACCGGGAACTCGTGCTCGACGGTGGGGTTCTCCATTCCCATCAATGAGGCTCTCTCGATCGGCAGCCAGATTCAGCAAGGAAAGGCCAGCAGCACCATTCACATCGGACTCCCCGCCTTCCTTGGCGTCGATGTTGAGAGCCCGAGCAGTGTCGGAGGCGGAGTCGGCGGCAACGGCGGGTTTGGGGGATTCGGCGGTTTCGGGGGCTACGCACCGCCTGTCTCTTCGGGAGCGCTGGTGATCGATGTGGTCCCCGACACTGCGGCTCAGTCGGCCGGACTGGTGGCAGGCGACGTCATCACCTCAGCCAACGGTGACAAGATCGGATCTCCCTCCGACCTGACATCCGTGCTCGCGAGCGCCAGCCCCGGGCAGAGCATTTCCTTGACCTGGGTCGATTCGTCCGACTCCTCCCACACCAGCACCGTGACCCTCGGTACCGGACCCGCCGCCTGAGTTACCGACCCTAATTCCGCCAACGCCTCCGCCGAGGACCTCGCCAACCTCCTTGCCTTCAGGGACAGGTGACCTGGGAGAACCAGAAGCCTGACTTTGGACTACGGGGGCTTCCGGCTCGCGCGCCAGCCGATTCTCACAATTCCCACCATCGCTCAGCCGGCGATGCCGTTGACCTTGGGGACTGGCCCTTCGGAGACGGCCATCTCTGACTCGCCCCAAGTCCTGCCCCCGTTGGTGGAGCGGTAGAGGTCGTTTTGGCGGCCGGCCTGGGTCAGAGCAACAGCACTCTCCGGCGAGAGCAGGTCAAAGGCAGTCACCTCGGCGGCCGGGATCGTCGTGGTCTGGAATGACCAATTGACACCCGCGTTCGATGTCTGGTAGGCGAGAACCAGGGCACCTGGAGCACGAGGTGCGACCAGCGCCCACCCGTCGGTGGCGCTCGTGAAAGAGATCAGGACACGCCCAGCGGGAAGCGCAACGGCCGGCGCCGACGTCCACCCCGTCGAAGACTGTTGAAAGACCCGCAGCGATCCTGGACCGCTGCCGGACTCGACTGCGCTGGTCAGGACTGGGCCGGAGGCGGGCGCCTGCGGCGGAGCGACGGAGACGCTGGCTGAACTGACGTAGGCCGTGGACAGGACGACCGGCTGCCAGGTGCCGCCCGCGTCGGCGCTGCGCCACATGGCGGCCACCCCCTGGCACTCACCCGTGACCCAGCCGTTGGTCGACGACGTGAACCAAATTGAGGTCGGCAAGCAACTTCCCGATGGCAGTCCCGGCAACGTCACCGCCGCCCAGCTGGTGCCACCGTTCGTGCTAGCCAATACTTCGCCGTTGGCAAGGACCGCCCACAGCCGCGAGGCGGTGAGCGCAAACATCGGGTCCGGTCCCTCGGAAACAGCGTTGGGTAGAATCCCGGCCGTCCACTGGGCGCCACCATCAGTCGTTATCGCGAACGTGGACGCGCGAAGGTATTGATAGGCGATAAAGGTCACGATTGCCGTCGAGGGACCTGTCACCGTGACCGCGATGCCGCCATTGGTTGCGTTACCGGGCGGGGTGACATCAGTCCAACGCTCGCCGGCATCCGTGGTGCGCACCAAGCGCCAGTAGACGTTGGTTGGAACGACGCCCCAGCCCACCTGCGCGGTTGGGTACCTGACCATCTCGATTTGCTCGACCAAGCGACCGGCGACCGTATTGGGAATGGGCGTCACCGCGGGGGCGACTGGAGCGCTTGGTAACTCGAGTATGCCAAACGCCACTGCGACCACTCCAATCAAGAGAAGCGCCGACAGCAGCGCCCACCTGCGCCACCTCGGGCTGGGTCCGCGCCCAGTCACTGAGAAATGATGGACCGAAGCTGTTCGTCTATCAGCGACGCATATGAGGTGATCACGCTGGCATCGCTGAGCGCGGAGTCCTGCGTGAAACCCACCTCTTGTCCACCCGGCTTGACGAAGTAGAGAACGGTGGGGTGGGACACCATCTGGAGTCGCGGCACCTCAATCGGAAGCGAGAACGCACTCCAAACCCGCTGCAATTGCGGGAGCGAACCGGTGAGGTACTGCCAGTTCGGCAGGCGGTTCAAGAGCAGTTGCGAGTCGAAAGCTCGCACCACTGAGAGGCTACGGTAGATCGGGTTGGCGACCACAGCAACGAACTCCACCTTCTTGGCCAGCGCACCCAGGTGGTGATCGGCTGCGGCCATCTGCTCACCGATGATCGGGCACTGGTAGAAGCAGACCGGGTCCAGAAACGTCAGCACGACGGCCTTATCGGACCACTGGGCGAGGTCGACCAGCCGCCCATTCTGGTTCACTAGAGTGAGGTCGGGAAGGCTTTGATTCTGCACTTGCGATACTGGTCCGCCGGTGTTCAAGGCCTCGATCGTGGCCGACTGCGCCGCGGCCACCGGCAGTCCCAGCATCACCGGCACCGCCGCGACCGCGATCGCAAGCAACCCGCCGAGCGCCACGGTTCTACGAATCGAGGTCGTTGCTGAGGGAACGGCCTCAACTTTGGCTGGCGCCGCCTCGGCCCGAGTCCCAAGCCAGGCGCAGACCAGCATCACCGCCACCAGCGGCGAGAGGTTGGGATCGGTGGCGGTTCGGCTCCCCAGAGCCCCAAAGTCCTGACCGATCCACCAGCTGACCGCCAGCCAGACCAGGGTCGCCACGGTCCAGGGCCGGGGCGCCCGTCCGGAGAGGAGCCCAGCTCCGAGCACCGCCATTACGGCAATGAAGAGGCTGTTCAGAAGAATGGGATCGGACTGGGCGAAGTGGGCGACGGCCAAGACTGGGCCCGAGAAGACTCCCGGTTGGGGCACGCTGGCCATCGCCAGGAACATCGCGCTGAGTCCGCTCCCAGTCCAGAATCCCTCCCAAGGGATGGCCTGGAGGAGCGCTCCAAAGAGGAGCAGCCCGCCCACGGCAATCCTGATGCCGCGATACACCTGACCGGTTTCCCAGATTCGGACTGGCGCGAGCAGCAGGCCCGCCGCGGCGACGTAGACCAGGACCGCTCCGGGGGCACCCATCAGCTCGGTGGCCCCGGAGATCAGGATTCCGCCCATAGCCTCCCCGCCCACCCAGACAAACAATCCCCATGCGATCGAGGCCCAGAGACCAGCTTTGCCGAGCGCGGTGTCACCACCGGCCAGGATGGCTACACCCAAGCCGACCTGGATGAACACGGTAGCCACTGCCAGGTCAAGGGGATGCGCCTGCCAGAAGTAGACCTCCCAGTTGAGGAGGTTGGCTAGCCAGTGAGGCTGGCCGAGCGCCCCTGGCGCCACGATGTGCTTGGCGAACCCGCCTGGCATCGCGGGCTGAGCCTGGAGCAGACCATCGATGATCCAGATGATCCCAATCGCGCGGCGGAGAAAAGTTCTCGCCGGAATCGCTCGGGGAACCCGGCCGACGACTGAGGTCGCTTTATTGGCGATTCCTTGGCGTTCGTCGAGATAGCGGAGGCCGACCTGGGCACCGAACAATATCCACGTCAGCGCAAGGATTATCAGTAGGTCGATAAAGATGTAAGGGTAGAAGCCCCCTAGGGTCTCCGTCCCGTAGCTCCCCATCCCAGGCATTTCGGTCCCCGGTCTCTAGGCTTTGCCCTCGCTGGCTCTCGGCATAATACTACGGGCGTCAGATCGTGGCGAGAGCTGGGGTAAGAGCCCTAAGTCTCGCGCCTACCATTCACCGCCGAGTCGGGTAGAGACTGCCCCGCGATGCTCTACCACGATAGTCACATCGCAGTGATGACATCGAGGGAGCATGCGCAGTTTGCGAAGACCTGAGCGATGAAAGGCGAGTGTATGCCTGGCATGGTCATGCCGGGATGCGCTAGCTCGGTTCCTCCTTCGAGCAAACAGTTGGGGCCGCCGGTCATCGAGCTGGCACTGATCCTGATCATCATCCTGTCCGCATACGTCCTCTTCATTTTCACCTGGCGCTATCTGCAGCGGCGACACATCGCCCGCTACCACGCGCTACCCGATCTCTTGGACCACTCCGTCCATGCTCTGGGAATGATCGCCATGGCTGTACTCATGATCGGGGTTGTGGGGTCCATCGGTCCACTGGTCGGCTACGTGATCGCCTTCGCGCTGTTTGCGGCGGTCTTCTTGATTAGGCTGATCATCAGGTGGCATGCGTGCGACCGGCGCAGCGAATTCTGGCATGTATTCGTCAACGGCTCGATGGCCTACATGTTCTCCTTCACTAACATTGCAGCCGCAACGGTTGCCTGTCTCGTCATTTACGTGGCCTTTATGGTGGCGACGGCCCGCGCATCCCGGCGCAAGGTGTCCTCCGGTGGGGACACGCGCGAAGATCGCCAGTCGTTACGCGTGCTGGGGAGCAACGGCGACCTGACCATCGCCTTTTCCATGATGCTGATGCTCACTCTGACGCAGTGGCCGCAGCTGTTCAGCTGACAGCCCAGGAGCGCACCCACGTCAGCGGATAGTGGCGCAGCGCCGAGGCGCTGGCAGGCGACGGGTCGCCCCGCGGTGTAGTGGCAGGCGGATCCTAGGGGGAAATCACCCTCATTAGCCCGGACTGAAATCGCCGCGGAGGTTGGCTCTCGTTAGAGTAGATCACCTCGTGATCGCCTCTGACGGCGTCCGCTCCGATCGGCTTGGGGCCGGGTCCGCCCCTCGGACCGCGGTCAGTATTCGGCGCCCGGCCACGCTCGTGGCCTTGAGAGGCCCAGCCCGACCGGCGATGCGGCCAGGCGGAACCACAGATGACTGAGCCCTCTCCCCTCTCCCACGCTTCACCGGGGGTGGGTATCTCAGACCCGATCGGGGATGACGGGCGCAGCGGCCAGGCACCCGTATTCAAACAACTCCAGCTCTCGATCCGGGGCATGAGCTGCGGCGCCTGTGCCGCCAAGATCGAGAAGAGCCTTAACCAGATCCCCCACGTGCAGGCGCAGGTGAACTACGCATCGGAGCGGGCCAGTGTGTCGCTCTTCTCCGAGGTGCCAGTGGCGGCGTTGATCCAGCGGGTTGAGTCGGCTGGATACCGAGCAGAACTGGCCGGCACTACCCACAGCGCCGCTGATGATGCCGCTGAAGACGACCGCCGAGTGCACTACCTCGGTCGTCGCCTACTGGTCGCAGCCCTGCTGTTCATGCCCCTGGCGGAGTGGTCGATGGCCTTCTCGCTACTGCCCTGGCTCCGCTTCCCCCACTGGCAATTTCTCTTCATCGCCATGGGGACACCAGTCGTGGTCTGGGCAGCATGGCCCTTTCACCGAGCCGCCTTTCAGGCGGCCCGACATGGCACCGCCACCATGGACAGCCTGGTGTCGATGGGAGTCATCGCCGCCACCAGCTGGTCGCTCTACGCGATGTTCTTCAGAGACGTCAGCGAGCCCGGGCGGTCAGGTCTGTATGTGCTGTTGCATCAGGCGGGGGGTGCCCTCTACCTGGATGTGGCGGCCGGGGTCACCACGTTCCTGCTCGCCGGGCGCTACTTCGAAGCCCTGGCCCGGCGTAGAGCCGGCAGCGCGCTACGCGCTTTGGCCGCTGTCGCCGCCAAGGACGTGGCGATCCTCCAGCTCGATGGCAGTGAACGGCGGGTGCCTGTGGGTCAGCTCCGGAGCGGCGACCGCTTCATCGTCCGCCCGGGCGAAACGATCGCGACCGATGGTGAGGTGGTCCTGGGCAACTCGGCGGTTGACTGCAGCGCCATGACTGGAGAGTCGGTCCCTCGCGAGATTGGCGAGGGAGAGCAGGTGCTGGGTGGAACCGTCGTGCTCTCAGGCCGCCTGATCGTGCAAGCCCTCAAGGTGGGTGGCGACACCCAGCTCGCCCAGATGCTGGAACTTGTCGAGCAAGCCCAGCTGCAGAAGGCATCGGTCCAACGCCTGGCCGACCGCATCTCATCGGTCTTCGTGCCGACGGTGATGGCAGGCGCGATCCTCACCTTCGGGGGGTGGATCTTGATCGTGGGATCGGTCGAATCCGCCTTCAGCGCCGCCCTGGCCGTGCTCATCATCGCCTGCCCCTGCGCCCTCGGTCTCGCCACCCCGGCCGCGCTCCGAGTCGCCTCAGGGCGGGGCGCCCAGTTGGGGATCTTCTTCAAGGGCCACCAGGGACTGGAGACCTCAAAGGCGGTGGACACCGTGGTCCTGGACAAGACCGGCACCGTCACCCAGGGCCGGATGGAGCTGGCCGACCTGACCGTCCTCCCAGGAGTGGAACGAAGCCAGCTGCTCTATGCCGCTGGGGCGCTGGAGCAAGCCAGTGAGCATGCGGTGGCAGCCGCCATAGCGGTCGCTGCCGCGCGGGAGTTCTCCCATCTCGCCCAGGCGAGCGCCTTTTCTAGCCTTCCTGGTCTGGGCGCCAGCGGCCTCGTCGACGGCCACCGGATCTTGGTCGGCAAGCCGCAGTTGCTGGCCCAGCACGGTGTCGCGATTCCGAAGCAGCTGGTCGAGCAGTGCACCGCCTGGGAGGTGATGAGCCATACCGCGGTGCTGGTGGCCAGGGACGGGGCCGCCATCGGAGCGATCGCGGTCGCCGACGCCATCAAGCCTTCAGCCGCGGCAGCCGTTCTCGAGTTGCAGCAGTTAGGGCTCAACTGCATCCTCTTGACCGGGGACAACGAGGCGACCGCCCGCGCGGTCGCGGTCGAGGTGGGAATACGCGAGGTGGTCGCGGGCGCGCTCCCCAAGGACAAGGTCCGGGTCATCCGCGACCTCCAGGCCCGGGGACACTGTGTCGCCATGGTCGGGGACGGAGTCAACGACGGTCCCGCATTGGCACAAGCTGACCTCGGGTTGGCGATCGGATCCGGCACCGATGTCGCCATCAATGCCGCCGACCTCATCTTGGTCCGAGATGACCTCGGCGTGGTTCCCGATGCCATCCGGCTGGCGCGCAGCACCATGCGGACCATCCGAGGCAATCTCCTTTGGGCGTTCGGCTACAACGTGGTGGCAATTCCCCTTGCCGCGTCGGGGCGGCTGGATCCCCTGATCGCTGGTGCGGCCATGGCCCTGTCCTCGGCGTTTGTGGTTTGGAACAGCTCCCGGCTGCGACATTTCCAGGGGACGCAGGCGCCACCCGCGCCGCCTCGGGTAGAGGTTCTAACCACAGGTGCAGGCCGGGCAGTTGCTGGTTTCGCGAAGTAGCCCAAGGAGCCCATCCGCCAGCTGGGGATCCAGCGCAGCGCCTCCCCTCCCCCACAGCCGCCGCCTACGCGCTGGTCTGGAGCTCTGCGGCTCAGCTCCGGACAGTTCGGGATGACCTCGCCGCCCGCGTCGGCCCCCACGAAGGCGACCACCGGCCCTGGCCAGCCGAGCTCCTGGCTGCCCGTCGGCCCCTACCAGGTCCTGGCGGCTGTCATCGTGGTGGCGGTGGTGGCTACAGGCATCGCTTTGGCTGTGGGACACGGCAGCGTCAGCACCTCACAGCGGCGAGTCGACTTCACCGCTATGGTCGGCACCCTGCGCACGGACCTGGGTCGATGCAATGCCAAAGCATCCGTTGCGGTCGCGGCTTGGCAGCGGGTTAGCCGCGCTGAGGAAACCCATGTGACCGCGGCGCGCCAGGCACAGGCAGCCAGCCGCGCCTGCGCCCCCGCTAGCGACAACTCAGTGTGGAAGCTGACGCTCTACTCGCTGCCGAGCTCGCTGGACGGGCTCCACCTCGACTACGCCATCAGCTGCCTTGGCGTCTGGGCTCAGGAGGACATCTCACCGGCCATGACCGCTGAGGCGCGGCTGCTGCTGCGGCCCAGCGACCCCGACGGCCTCTCCAGCTACCACAGGCTGGCGGATTGGGCCGCCAACGAGCGCGCCATCGTCAACGCCACTCTTCGTCGCGCCGCCCAGAGGCTGGGCATCAAAGGCTTCAGCGGAATCGCGCTGACCTCGCTGGTGGTCGTTTCGTCCTAGTCGGCCACCCCGCCAGGAACAGCCTGGCCTTCGGGCGCAGCCGAGGCCTGGCCGCGGCGGTTGATGCGCAGGCTGAGCGTGCCATGGTTGATCATCGCCGAGCGCGGCGCTTGCTTGGCCACTTGGGTGTCGTGAGTGACCACCACCAGGGTCATTCCACGCTGCTTCCAGAGCGTCAGCATCAGATCCACGATCTCGGCCTGGGTGTCCTCGTCGAGGTTGCCGGTAGGCTCATCCGCGAGCACCACCTTGGGCTCTTTGACCAAGGCCCGGGCAATGGCCACGCGCTGCTGCTCCCCTCCAGAGAGCTCCTCGGGAAAGTGAGCGGCTCGGTCGGCGAGGCCCACTTCGGACAGGGCCGCCAGCGAGCGCGCCCGGCGCTCGGTGTTGGGGACGGATAGCGGCACCAAGGCTGCCTCGACGTTCTCGGCGGCGCTCAGGGTCGGCATCAGGTTGTAGTTCTGGAAGACGAATCCGAAGTTCCGCGCTCGTACGTCAACCAGTTTGGACTCTCCGAGCCGGCCCAGGTCCTGGCCACCAAACGACACGCTGCCCGAGGTAGGTCGGTCGAGTCCGCCCAGGAGAAGCAACAAGGTTGTCTTGCCGTGCCCGGTCGGTCCTTGAACTGAAAGAAACTCACCGTCGGGGATGACCAGGTTGACGTCCTTGAGCGCAGCTACAGTGCCCCGGCCCTTGGGGTAGAGCTTGGAGACGTTCTTCAACTCATACATGACGACTCCACCAGACCTTGGGTAAGGAGATGGTGAGCATGGTGCAGGCTCTCATCGGATCCCTGGTCACTCCACCCGCCGCAGGGCTTCCGCTGGACGCAACCGAGATACGCGCCATCCACCAAGGATGCCGGCGATCAGCCCCCCGGCAACTGCCAGACCGACCGCAAGGAGCAGGACGTCGGGCTGGATGGGAGCGGTCAGGTGCAGGAACACCGTTCGGGTGGGGTTAATAGCGCCACCCAGGTGGGAGGCGCTGTGAGAGCCCGTGCCAGCTCCAGGGAAGCCTCGGCCACTACCGCCAAAAAAGCTGGCGCCCGGGCCGGTCCCAACGTTGGTCGCACCCACGGTGGCATCAAGCTTGCCAGCCAGCTTGGCAACAAGCGCGGCTCCGCCCAGGCCCAGTGCAATCCCGACAACTCCACCTACCAGTCCTTGGACCACCGATTCGCCAATGACTTGGCCCACGATCCGGCGACTGTGCCAGCCCAGCGCCTTGAGCGTGCCGAAGTCGCGCCCCCGGCGTGATACGGAGGCCAAAGTGAGCAGCGCTGCCAGCACGAAGGCGGCGATCAGAACCGCCACTGCCAGCCAGAGACCGAGGGAGTTGGCCAAGTTGGCAGCAGTGGTGATCGACCCGGAAACCTGATCCGCGAGGTCCTGGGCAGTGGTCACGGTGGCCTTGGGCACCAGATGCTGGATCTCGGTCTGGACAGTGCTGATATCAGAGGCACTAGCGGCGCTGACGTAGACGGTGTTGATCTTGCCGCTGTCGCCCGCCACCATCTGAGCTTCCTTGAGCGGCACGTAAATGTCCGCTCCTGAGCTGGTCGCCGAGGGGGTGACGATTCCGATGACCTTGAAAGCGGTGCTACCAACGGTCCAACTGGAGCCGACCTTTAGTCCCTTCTCCTTGGCGAAGCTAGCATCGACCAGGGCCACCGCCTTGTCCGACTGGGCGCTGGTGAAGTAGGAGCCGGAGGTGATCTTGCTCGAGCTAAGCGGCCCCAACCCTGGGGAGCGGACCTGGATACCGTCGATGGTGTAGGTGTTGACGCTGAAGGGCGCGACCGATGGGGCCGCGCCACTACTGCCACCGGAGAAGCTGGGGAAGGTCCCGTTGACGTGGATGGAGGTAAGGGTCAGCGCCCCGGCAGCCCCGCTGACCCCCTTCTGCTTGGAGATCGAATTGACGGTCTTGGAGGAGAAAGTAGTCAGCCCCGCGCTCGAGGACAGATGATCCCTGCTGAAGGGCGTGCCGGCCTGGGACCGGCTCGTCGGCCCGCCACCGAAATGGAAACCACCACCCGACCCGAAGGTAGCCGGTTCGGTCACGGTGACGTCGGTCCCGACTCCGTAGAGGGAGTGCAGGACCTCGCCCTGGGCGGCCTTGACTCCGGCCGCGGCCGAGGTGACGGTTACGACCAAGCCCACACCCAAGGCGAGTCCGATCGCTACCACGGCGGCCGAGCGGCTGCGCCGACGGAGCTCACGGGCCAGGAAGCGGAAATACAACGACGTCTCCAAGTAGGGGCAGGGACCGGCCCCGGCCACTGCAGTAGATACGGCGTGGCTGGGAACGGCATGGATGGCAACTTAGAGCTAGCTGAGAGACAGACTCGTGTCGGTGCGACCATGCGCGACCCGCGGTCGGGATCAACCTCGGATCGGGAGCCAGGGCCCCGGCCGAGCACCGGCAAGACGGTCAGCAGAAGACGAGGAGGATTGACTTCCGAGTGAGTCAGGAATTCGACGCGGTAGTAGTCGGGAGCGGACCCAACGGTCTGGCGGCAGCCGTCACGCTATCCGCGGCGGGATTGACCGTCCTCGTGGTGGAGGGCGCCGACACCCCTGGCGGTGGCTGCCGCACCGAGGAGCTGACCGTGGCTGGTTTTGGCCACGACGTTTGCTCAATCGCCCATCCCCTTGCGGCTGGCTCTTCCTTCTTCCGCCGCTTCGATCTTGCCGGACGGGGCGTCAGACTGCTCCATCCCGAGGTGGTCTTTGCCCAACCGCTGGACGGCGGGCGTGCAGGGATCGCTTACCGGTCGCTGGACCGGACCGCCGCTGAGCTGGGTGCCGACCGAGCGGTCTATCGGAGGATGCTCGGCAATCTAGTCGGGCACGCGACCGAGGTCATGGACTGGGTACTCTCGGACCAGCGTCGGCCCCCAACCCGACCCGACGTGATGGCCGCCTACGCGCTGGCTGGACTGCGTCCCGCCACGTCCCAGGCGCGGCGCTTCTCCACACCTGAGGCTCGCGGACTTCTGGCCGGAGTGTCCGCGCACGCGATGCTGCCGCTGGAAAACGCCCCAACCGCAGGCATCGGTTTATTCCTGACTTTGCTCGCCCATTCCGTGGGCTGGCCGGTGATCGAGGGCGGCAGCGCTCGTCTAGTGGACGCCCTTTTGGACGCATTCCGCTCAGCAGGAGGGACGGTGCAGACCGGGTGGTGGGTGAAGACGCTCGATGAGCTTCCGTCGGCCCGTGCGGTGCTTCTCGACGTGTCGCCCAGGCGGCTCCTGGCGATGGCCGGCGACAAACTGCCGACCGGCTATCGGCGCGGGCTAAGCCGGTATCGCTATGGCGCGGGGATCTGCAAGGTCGACTTCGCACTCGATGGGGCGGTCCCCTGGACCAATGAGACCTGCCAGAAGGCTGGGACCCTGCATCTCGGCGGTGGCTTCGAGGAGGTTGCCGCCAGTGCGCAGGAGGTCGCCGCTGGCCGTCACCCCGACTCCCCCTACGTGCTGGTGGCCCAACCTGGGGTAGCGGACCCATCGAGGGCCCCGGCGGGCAAGGCCACCCTCTGGACCTACAGTCACGTACCGGCCGGCTCAGATGTTGATGTTAGTGACCGGATTGAGCGACAGATCGAGCGCTTTGCTCCTGGCTTTCGCGATCTGATCCTGGCCAAGACTGTGCGGACGGCGCTGCAGCAGGAGCACTACGACCCCAACTGTATCGGTGGCGACATCGCCTGCGGAGTCCAGGACCTGCGCCAGTCGTTCGCTCGACCAGTGGCCCGATGGGATCCCTACCGTACACCGGCTGAGGGCGTGTACCTCTGCTCCTCCGCGACCACTCCCGGTCCGGGGGTGCACGGTAGATGCGGCGAGTTGGCCGCGCGCAGCGCCCTTCGCCGCACTTTCCGGATCCGCCAGCCACCGGACTTGAGCGTAAGTGGCCGCCTGGCGAGCAAAACGACTCGCCTGGCTACGTCGCGACCCAAATGACATGAGCCAAGACTCACCGCGTGCCTCTCGGTGTTAGGCGGCGGCCCGGAACTATCTCCCTGTGGAGCGTCAACATCCGCAGCCACATGGAAAACGTGGGTGGATACCTCCGGTGCGGGACCGCCGTTACGAGCTCAGAAGGGACCGCGCTCCGATCTAGGTCAGCCCGAGAGAGTGGGGGCGAACCCAGATACGTCGCTTCCCCACCGTCTCGCCGGTTGAGGCGATCCGGTCCGGGACTTCGAGATGGTCGATGCAGTTGCTCGTCGAGGACGTGTGCCAGGCAAGGCAGCGGTCGGTCCTAGTCGCACCGCGCCACCAGGTTGGCTGCGATCGCGACCGACCGCGTCCCGCAGCACCGTCGCAGCCACCGTCACCTTGTCGGTTCGAATCGTGACCGCCACAGCGGTCGCGTAGGCATCCGCTCGGACGGGCTCGGGCCAACCGCCTACGATCAGAGACCAGCCAAGAGGGATGATTGTCGTGTCTGTTGCCTGTGGAGGCCGGGGGGGCTTGGAGGTCGCCTGTCCCCGCCGGTGGCGGTCGGGGTCGGAATCCAACCGACGGAGGGTCCGGTGACCGAAATTCCGAGCGGAACTATCACCTTCCTATTCACCGATATGGAGGGTTCGACACGTCTTGTCAAGAAGCTCCGGGGGCGCTACTCGCAGGTTCTCGCTGAGCATCGGCGCGTGATCCGCAGTGCCATTACCAACCACGCTGGGTACGAGGTGGACACGCAGGGCGATGCCTTCTTTGTAGCTTTTGCAAGCGCGAAGGAGGCGGTACTGTGCGCACTAGAAGTCCAGGAAGCCCTTGGGGCTCGTGAGTGGGAGGACGATGCGCAAGTCCGAGTGCGGATGGGGATCCACACTGGACAGGCGACCCCGACTGACGGAACCTATTCCGGTCTCGCCGTACATCGCGCGGCACGGATTTGTGCGGTCGCCCGCGGTGGTCAGGTGCTCACGTCACAGGCGACTCAGACGATCCTCGAGGATGAAGAAGAGGAGCTGGAGTTCCGGCTAATCGACCTCGGCGAGCACCGCCTCAAGGATCTCAATCGACCGGTTCGTCTCTTCGAGGTCGCTCCACACCGTCAGCTCGAGGCCCACCCGGTGCCCAATCCCTCCGCTGAGAGCCTTCCTCGCATCGTCGTCCTCCCCTTTACCAACATCAGTAGCGACCCCAACGACGAGTACTTCGCTGACGGGATGACCGAGGAGCTCATCGAAAAGCTGGCTCATGTAAAGGGACTCCGTGTGATCGCTCGTACCACCGCCATGCATTACAAGAACCGCCAGGAGACCGCCCTCGAGATCGGCCGCGCCCTTCGGGTTGGGATGGCGCTCGAGTGCAGCGTGCGCAAGGCCGCCGAGCGCATCCGCATCACCGCCCAGCTGATAGAGACGAACTCCGAAGAGCACCTCTGGTCCGCGCGCTACGACCGGGCGCTCGATGACGTCTTCGCCATCCAGGACGACATCTCCGATGAGATCACCAGCGCCATCTCCGCGCACGTAGCGACGCTCGGTGGAACGGTCTCAATCTCGCATGATCGCGGCGGGCGGGACACGACCGTTATCGAGGCTTATACCGACTTCCTCCGGGGCCAAAAGCTGCTGCACGAGAAGAGCTCCGAGGAGTCAATTCGCCGAGCTCTCGGCTTCTTCGAGAGCGCGTTAGCTCGCGACGCCGACTTTGCCCGCGCCCGCGTGGGCATCGCCACCTGCTACCAGTGGCTCGCGGGAGAAGGCTCTCTGCCGCTAGCCGAATCTGACCGGAGAGCCAGGCAGGAGCTAATGGCGGCGCTGGCCCAGAACGAAGCCTTGGCCGAGGCTCACTCGACGCTGGCCGGAATGATGCTGGGCGTGGACGACTTGGCCGGCGCAGCTCGGGAAGCTCGGCGCGCGATCGAACTCAATCCCAGCTTCTCCGATCCGTATCGTTGGCTGGCGCAGCTTGAGGCCGGAGAAGGTTACCTCGATCGGGCCTTGCAGTTGCTTGAAGAGGCTTATCGGCTCGACCCCCTCGATGTCAATGTCATCGCCTTCTTGGGGCGCGTCTACTTCTATGCCGGGCGCGAGGCCCAGGCAGTCGAATTCTGGGATAAGCTCGAATCTTTGGCGCCGTTCCGTATCAACGCCCACCGAACCGAGTACCACCTCAGCCATCAGGACTACCGGAGGGCCGAGGGGAGTCTTCACGAAATGGAGCGCTTGCGGCCGAATAGCCTATGGGTACTTACTTACCGAGGGTTTCTGGCAGCGCGGAGAGGAGACCAAGAAGTCGCACGGCACTGCATCGAGACTCTTGACGGCCTTGAGCGAGACGGGGTCCTCACTTGTTTGTTCACCGGTTTCATCTACTTCGCTCTAGACGATATCGACTCGTTTTGGGAAAAGATGGAGCAGGCTTTAGAGATTCACGAGCTGCCACTCATGGAGCTGATGTGGTCGCCGCTTTTTGAGACGGCGCGGCTCGATTCTCGCTACCGCGATCTGCTGCAGAGACAACACCGGCAGTCTCACTCCACCTGAGCGGCACCGCACGCCACTCAATCTGCACTCCAGGCGCGATGGCCAAAGCTCCTCACGACCAGACTCGGTGATACAACCCAGCTCAGCAGTACTCTCAGGATCGTTTGGCGGAGGCACCGGGCACGGGGTGGGTCGGTTCTGAGTTAGCGCACAGCCGATGTGGGCGACACGAGTCTCGGTTAGCCGCGAAAGGCCGCGCGCGACGAGGACGGACCGGCCAGGCCGACGAGCATCACGGCGTTCACCGTGATAATGGCCATGCCGGGAATCGGGGTCGTGGCATATCTGACCCAAACCAGTCCGAGACAGATCCACGCCGCGCCGAAAAGCACGGCGCTGATATAGGCGCCCCTGGTCAACCGCCGCATCGAACGCCAGGACCAGATGCCCCAGCCCGCGATCACCGCCAGCACCAGGCCGACACCGAGGATGATCCAGCCGACCGGACCCATCCCGGGCTCAACATTCGTGATGACCCCGACGGAGTCACCGCTAGCCCCGCTGAGCAGGAGCAGGCTGCTGAGTATTACTACGGTGCTGAGGAGCAGCCATACCCCGCTCTCCAGCAGGAGGAGAAAGCGAGCGGCCCTTACGGCACCTGGAATCAGCGGTGCCGACATGCGATCATCCTCACTCTTGGACCAGCCTTGCCGAAGGGCCGGCGATAGTGTTTGTATGCTCCGTTTGACGCCGTTTGCTTTGTTTGACGGCAACTGTGCTTGATGGTGGCGGAACCCAGAGTGTAGGCGAGCACGTGCCTACCGGTGCCTAGGTAGCTCCTTCCGACCGGCGGGCTGGGCCAAACACTGCGTGCTGCATCCGAGCCAACGGCCAAATGGATTTGACCCTCGGGTGCGGTACGGCCCAAGCTCCCAGCCGGCTTCCAGCGGACGCCCCGCGACGGCCCTCAGCGGAGCATGACGGGGGTCGAACCAGCGACTTTCCCTTGGCAAGTAATGGACTTCGAGCGCTGTGCGGCTGAGATCAGAGAGCCGGGCCTACGCGGTCCACTTCGATGCTCTCGGCAAGACCAGCCACAGCGCTATGGGGCTCGGGCTGACGCGCAGCACCACCGGGACGAGGATCTCAGAGTCTGGTACGATCCCCACCTCGCACGTGGGGAGGAGAGGTGCCTAAGTACCTGATTGAGCGAACCTATGACGTTCGTGAGGACGAGTTGGCCGCGGTGGCCACCAAGTCCAAGCGGATCGCTGTCGAGCAGTTTCCCGAGATTGTGTGGCTGCACAGCCACGTGGTGGCCGACAGCGATGGCACCCTGAAGTCCTTCTGCGTCTACCAAGCCCCGACCGAGGAGATGGTGCGGCGCCATGCGGAGCTTCTTGGGAACCACGTCGTCGACCACGTCTACGAGATAGGTGGCGACGTCACGCCTGACGATTTCCCTCTGTAGCGGGGGACGGGCCTCGACTCAGAAGTCGGCTGACCGTCCTGCCTCGCCTCTCCGGTCGATCGGGAGGTAGCGATCAGTGCCCGCGTCCCGGGTGAACATCAAAGAGATCCAGCGCCCGATCCGAGAGCGCTATGCGTCTGAGCCCGACTCCACGCCGATCCGGCTTGGGGTGCGTAGCGGAGACAGCGATCTAGCTGATCCCCTGCATTGCGAAGTCGTGCCTGCCAGCGTCCCTGGGGTGGCCTGGCGGTCGGGAGCCCATCAGGCCGTTGGCGGCGAGGGCGATTCCCCCTGCTCGGCCGACTTGCTCCTTGGCGCGCTGGCCGCCTGTCAGGAGATCACGCTCCGCATGGTGGCTGCCAACTTGGGAATTGGCCTGCAGGAGCTGGAAGTCCAAGTGGAAGGCGACTGGGATCCTCGCGGAACGCTCGCCATGGGCCGAGAGTTCCCCATCGGTCTAACCGCCATCCGCTGTCGCACCCGGGTGGTAGTCGACCAAGACGAGCTCGGTGAGCGGGCCGATCGCCTGCTCCGAAGCGCCGAGCGATACTGCGTCGTCCTGAACACCCTCCGCCAGGGGGTGCAGGTGGAATCGACGTTCCAACTAGAGCGAGCCGACTGAGGAGTTTTTTCGCCGCGCCGGTTTGCTCTCACCTGCCGCCCCGGCAGCCGGCATCCGACTGAGCGATCTACGAGTCTGGGGACACATCAGGTTGCCCGCGTACCAGCGACTCCGCGTCTGGAACGTGGAAGACCATCTGCTCCGCCACCGCGCACTGCAACCTGATACGCCGCCTCTGCTCGGCATCCTCCTCCGGCACCAGTCGGAGCGCCTCTTTGTAGTAACGGACGGCCTCCTCCTTGGCCCATCCTCGGCGAGCTTGTTCGGCCGCGGCCACCAGGTAGTGCACCGCTTTCTCCGAGTCACCAGCCTCTCGCCAGTGGTGTGCCAGCATGGCTAACGAGTCCCTGCCGACACCCGCCTCCTCTAAGAACCGGGCCACGACCGCATGTCCTTCTCGCCTCCGGGCCCTAGGTAGGCTGGCGTAGGCCACGTCGCGGATCATCATGTGCTTGAACCTGAACTGCTCATGACCTCTTATCCGGGACACCGGCTCCCGGCGGATCATGTCTCGCCATTCAAGGAGATCCAGGGCGCCCCCGAGACGGTCATCGAGGTCGCCAAGGCGCGCCAAGGCGGTGCTCCAGAAGATCTTGCCGACAACCGAAGCATCCAGGAGCGTCGACCGCTCGGGCGTTGGCAAGGCATCCAGGCGGGCTGCCACGATGCCTCTGATGCTGGTTGGTAATTCGTGGGCGGTGGCGGCGGTTCGCTCGGAGAGCGACGCGGCCAATTCCTCGATGAAAAGTGGGTTGCCCTCTCCGGTCGCGGCCAGCTGGATGGCCGTTTCCGCCTGGGCTTCCGGCGCGGAGCGGGCCAGGAGTCGTCGAGCGAGTTCTGCCGACTCCTCGACGTTGAGGGGCTCGAGTGGCAGCGCCAGGTAGGCGGGAAGCCTCGCGCCCCAGTTGGGACGCTCGCTGAGGAAGTCGGGCCGGGCCAGCGTCAGCAGCATAAGGGGGGCCTCGCGGAGGCGCGAAGCCAAGTGCTCCACGAGATCGAGCAGGCTGGGATCGGCCCACTGGAGGTCCTCGAACAGGAGCACGGTCGGCTGCTGAGCCGTCAGCCCTTCCACGAATCGCCGCGCGGCGAAAAACAGGTGGTGCCTGTCAGTCACACTCTCAACCGGACCGACACCGAGCAGTATCGCCATGGGAGATGCGACCTCGTCGACCTCCTGAGGTCCCAGCAGCGATACCGTCGCTTTGCGAATCTTCTCTACGGCGACTGCGGCAGGATCGGTGTCTAGGATCTCTGCCACCTGCTTGATCTGCTGGGCGAAGGCGCTATAGGCGCCGCTCTCTCCGTAAGGCAGAGATCTTCCCCGGATCGTCCGCCCTCCCCTGCTAGCTACGATCCCAGCGAATTCGGAGGACAGCCGAGTCTTGCCCACGCCCGGCTGTCCAAAAACCGTGGCTAGGTGCGCATGACGGCTGGCGAGGACGTGATCAAAGCGCTCGGCGAGCGCTGAAAGCTCGCCTCCGCGCCCCACCAGTGCTGCGCTCTTCACCGCCCGTTCGCCTGGGGAACGGGCGGCCGAGACTGCCAGCCAGGCTGGCACCAGAGCCTGCTTGCCCTTCAGCGGCATCGGGTCTAGCGCCTCGTATTCGACCGTGAACCGCGTGGCCCGGTAGGTCTCTTCACCTACGAGCACAGAGTTCAGGGGCGCTGAAGTCTGCAGCCGGGCCGCGGTGTTGACAACATCTCCGGCCACCATGGCTTCGCCCTCCCAGGTCTTCGCGCCGAGTGCGACGATCGCCTCTCCGGTGTTGACAGCGATGCGGACCTGGAAGTCCCGACGAGAATCTGAGGAGTTCATCTCGGCGAGCGCGGCCCGGATGCGCAGGGCGGCCCGGACCGCCCGCTCTGGGTCGTCGCCGTGGGAGGTGGGGGCACCAAACACCCCCATGACCGCGTCACCCACATACTTCTCGACCTGACCGCCGAAGGCCTGGATGGCGTCGCGGAGGCAGATGTAGTAGGGGTCGAGGAGGGCCCGGACGTCCTCGGGGTCGAGCCGCTCCGCTCGAGAGGTGAAGCCAACCAGATCGGCGAATAGCACAGTCACCACCCGACGCTCCTCTCCCGAGCGTGCCCCCGGAAAGACTGGCCCTAGGTCAGTGCCACAGCCTCCGCAGAACCTGGAGTCGAGAGAGCAGGAGTTCCCGCACGAAGGGCAGGTCAGTAGGAGCGGCTGTCCGCATGCGCCGCAGAACCGCTGAGCCGTTTCGTTCTCGCGACCGCAGTGGGGGCAGGTCATCTGCTCTCTACTTGCCTTCTTCTGGAGCGGAGTGTCGCTGGGTGCCGGTTTCGAGAATAGTTACTGACCTGACCCGGCGCCAGTTCGGATGGGACTGGGATCGTTCACTATTGGTCGGTGGAGATCAATGGAGCGAGCCATGCGATGTCTCCGGAGAGCCAGAGTGGGAGACGGCGGTCGAATCCGCGACCTGCTCCTTGGTCAGCACGTGAACCTAGAGGCTGTGCTGGTGAGGTCAGCGGGGTCACCTCGGTGGGTCCACCCGATGGTCCCCGAAGGCGGCAATACGTGAGCTCCAGCCGGCCGCGGGGCAGTAGGCACTCCTATTCGAATTTCGGTGCCGTTCTGATAGGGCCAGCCGGTACGGGCGCCGCGGATGCACCCGGCAAACTCATGCTGGCGAACGTGCCCCCGACGCCAGCCCAACGACCCGTTGAGAGGTCAATCGGTCGCCTCGCCGCAGGTACCGTTGGCGATGACACCGGTCATCGATGACGCGAGGTCGGAGGCAGCCAGCACCGCCAGGTTGGCGATCTCGCGCAGTCGCGGCATGTGCTTGAGCAGGGTGCGCTCGGCGATGCGCGCCTCGAACGCGTCGCGGGAGATGCCTTCGACCTCGGCGAGCGCGCTGAGGGCGGCATCGACCCCGGGTGCGTCAGGCGACCCGGCCGACCTAAGGCACACCGCCCGAACTCCCTGAGGACCGTAGTCCGTCGCGATCTGACGGCACAGCGCCTCGATGGCGGCCCCGGCGACGGAGAAGCTGCCCTGGTGGGCAAGCGGCCGGCGACAGGAGCTGGCGGTGAACCCGAGGACTACGCCCGTGTGGCGCACCGCCATCCGTCGCGCGGCTCCGACGCCGGTCAGGTAGTTGCTGCGCATCCCATCGGCGATACCCCTGACGAAGTCGTCGACGGGGATCTCGTGGAGCGGTCCGCCGAGGACGTAGGCGACGCTGATCGCATTGAACGAGATGTCGATGCCTCCGTGTTCGGCGACGACCCCGTCGAGGTGCGCCTCGACCTCGCTCTCGACGAGCGCGTCGACCTGAGCGACCTCCGCGCTGAGACCGCGGTCCGTGAGCGGCTTGACGACCCGCTCGAGCGCCGACGGCTTGCGCCCGGCAACGATGACGTGCGCCCCCTGCTCGGCGAACGCCTGCGCGACCGCGCCGCCGATCGCGCCGCCACCTCCGTACACGACCGCGGTCCTGCCCTCAAGCAGCATGCCCGCCCTCCGCTCAACCCAACGCTGGCGGGATGATAGTCGCCTTATCCACCCAGGCGGCGTGCCGAGGGAGGGCGGGCCGGTCCAGCGCCCCGGTATCGGTCGGTTAGGGAAGGGCGCCACCTGGTCTCGCTGAGATCAGTGGAGCGGGAGACGGGGGTCGAACCCGCGACCACCTGGCCTCTAGCGGGGGGGCCCTCCGGTGATGGGTTGGATCACGCCCGGGTCGACAAGTCAATCACAAAGCCACGCGCATGCCGCGCCGCATCGCGAGATATGCGGCCAGTAACCCACCTCCACCTAATGCGCCGAGGTAGAGCAGGCTGCCTAGCGTCGGCATCGAGACGTACGGCCTTCCGAAGGCGTCGAAGACCGACGGACTCGTGGTCCAGCTCGGCCACGACAGCAGCCCGGCGACTGTGCTCAGGAGGAAGCAGACGACCAGCAGGATGATGATCGTCCCAGTGGCACCGGCGTTGCGGAACACGACCGTCGCGAGCAGGCCAACACCGCCGATGGCGAAGCCTAGGAGCACCATGTCGATGAAGGTGCGCATCAGCCCGCCGACTTCGACCGTGTAACCGCCGATTGCCGCGCCGATGGCGACGCCTATCACCACAGCAAGGGCGACCAGCGCGGCAAGGACGAGAAGTGTCACGGCACGCTCGATCACGAAACGCCCCATCGACACGGGCTGCGTGAGCACGACGTCGTTGCGGTGCTGGGTGGAGTCGCTGACCCACCGCGACACCTGAGCCACGGTGAACCCCGCAACCAAGAGCGCGGAGAAGGACATGAAGAACGAGAGATAGTCACCGGTGGACAGCACCGTGCCATGGCTCGCCAGCAACTTCTCGAGCTGAGTACGGCTGCTGCTCACGATCCTGATGGCCGATGGAACCACCCATGCCTCCACGCCGGTGAAGGTGGCGATGCCGAGGACCCAGGCGGCGATTCCGACCGGCTGCTCCGCGATCCAGTCGAGCCAGAGCCAGCGGTGCCACAGCAAGCTGGGGTGGAAGGTGTAGTCGGGTGGCCGGCTCTGCTGCACACGTGCGAGGCTCACCCCACCGACATCGCGATGCAGGAACAACCTCCAGGCGGCGCCGATGAGCATCGCTGCCGCCACCACCAGCGTCGCCGCTGACGCCACGCCGAATCCAACTCCCGGCACCAGCGTCCGCTCGTGGATGTAGTAGTAGAACGGTGAGAGGTAGCGCACGAAGGTGAGTGCGCCCAGATGGTCTGCCATGTTGGCCACGAAGAATGCAGCGACTAGGTAGGCGCAGCTGATGCCTGCGGCCGTCCGCGCCGCCGGCCAGAACTGCGAGGCAAAGAGCCCCAGCGCGAAACTGAACAGCCCCACCAAGCCGACAGCCACGCACTGGCCGAGCGCTGGCAGCGCGAAGTGGACGCCCGCAAGGGAGCCGCCCAGCACCGTGAAGGCGTAAACACACAGGACGATGACGCTCAGCGCGAGCAGGAACCCGGCGATGCGATCCCGCAGGATTGCGTTGCGGGTCCGCCCCGCGGCGTACCAAATGTCGAAGATTCCCCGGCTCTCCGACCCACGCAGGACCTGCGCCCCCTGGATGGCGGCATACACACCGACGAGAAGGGCGATATCGGGGAAGATCTTGTAGCTGAGGTAGCCGCCCACCGTGTCCAGGCGGTCGACTGGGCCCGTGAGGAACTGGAAGCTCTCGGCGACCGGGGTCGCAGACACGGCGAGCGCCTTCAGGCCTCCGGCGACCGCCTTGGCAGCGGCCACGTACGCCGGCGCCAGAATCAGCGTACTCAGGCCGAATCCCAGCCCCAGGGCCAGCATCCCCACCAGGTGGCTGCGGACCGCCCAGGGGATCAGGTTATGACTGCGCTGGCTGTCCATACTGCGCCAGGAACACCTCTTCGAGACTCATCTCCGAGGAGTCGAGGGTGACGACGTTGGCCGGTAGGAGCGCCTCCAGCAACGGCTCCATCTTCCCCGAGACGGTGCACTCCAGCCGATGGTCGGAGACCACTACCGCCGACACGCCGGGCACTCTGACGAGCTGGTCGCGGTCGATGTCCTTCTCTACCGTGGCGACCACGCGCCGGATGTGGCCGATGCGCAGCTCCTCCATGGTTCCGACTTGGCGTAGGGTGCCTTCGTGGACCACGGCAATGCGATCGCAGATCTCCTGGACCTCGGGGAGGACGTGCGACGACAGGAAGACCGTGGCGCCGCGTCCGCGTGCCTGCTCGACCAGTTCTCGAAATATCTGCTGCATGAGTGGATCGAGCCCGGTGGTGGGCTCGTCGAGGAGGAGCAGCTGGGGGTCGTGCATGAAGGCCTGTATCAGCCAGACCTTCTGCCTGTTCCCGTGCGAGTAGGTGCGGTACTTGCGATGCAGATCGAGGTCGAAACGCCTCGCCAGCGCGGACACCCGCGCGGGATCGACGCCACCGCGGAGGTGAGCGAGCAGGTCCAGGATCCGCCCGCCGGTGTGGTTGGGATACTCGGGAGCCTCTCCTGGTAGGTAACCCGTCAGGGCGCGAATCTTCACGCCCTCGTGCTGCGTGTCCATCCCCATGATGCGGGCGCTGCCGCGGTCCGGCCTGATGAGGTCCATCAGCAGGCGAAGCGTGGTGGTCTTCCCAGCCCCATTCGGTCCGATGAACCCGAAAGCCTCGCCCTCATGGACCTCGAGGTGGAGGTCGGAGATGCCCCGATGACCCCCATAGTCCTTGGTGAGGCCATCGGTCTCGACGGCGTTGGTCATGTGTGTTCCTCTCCGGATCTCAGCGTCGTTAGAACTAGGGGCCCGGGATGACCGTGTTGATCGAGAGCGAACTTGCGGGGACGCCGAGGATGCACTCATACGCCCGCGCGGACCGCTCTGGCAGGGGTTATGTCGATGGACAGATGGTCACTTCCGGGCCGGGCCAGTAGCTAGGGGGGTATCTTCCGCGCAGCGCTGGGTGAAAACACCTGTTCGCGCCGACCAGTAGAGTCTCCTAGTACTCGGTCGAGCTCGATCCTGTAGCTGAACCAGCCCATGCCGACCAGGGCGATGCCAATCGCCCTTTACAGGCTACCTCAGCATCGCCCCCGAGCCCCCCTGCACGCGGCCAGGTCAGCCAGGGCAATGCCTGGTCCCTGCACCACCCCATCCAAGGCCACCTGGTTCATAACAACCATTCGATCCACTTCAGGCGTCCTTTGAGTCTCGGCGGCGACTCCATGCCGCCTTAAAGCAGATGCGATCGGGGAGGTGAGGCTGGAGTCGCGCAACGAGCGAATGCTACGATCTTGGGCCGCGACCGTCCTCGGTTAGGACATCGCGCAGCTTGCGGGCGAAGGCTTCAGGCTGGCCGGCGTATCCGGAGTCGCCGCCCACGAAACCGCCGTGATGGCTGGGAAAGACCGTCGCCTGCTGACCCAGCACTTCGGCCATGGCCACCGACGCGCGTCCGGTGAAGGTCCCTATCGACTCTTCACCCACAGCGATCACGATGCGGGTCGGCGCCGCGACCAGCGCGTCGAAGTCGGGGCGATAGCTGGTGATCGCCGATGAACGGTCTGAGAGCACCGGGTCGTCACGGGAGCCGTCGTCCGCTGTCGACATCCCGAACTGGGCAGGATCCGGCGTCGGTTGCGCGAAGTATTCCTCGGTGAACTCTCCCCGCCACGACGTCATGGCGATGAAGGCCGCCATTCCGACACCTTGCCCCTTGGCCGCGTACGCGTCACGGCATTGGGCCAGGGCGCGCTCGGCGGCCTCCGCGTCCGGAAGCACCGACATGAGGGGCGGCTCGTGTGCCACCAGGACGGTGATGTCGTTGGGATATGCCGCCACTAGCGCGAGCGCGGTGACCGCGCCGCCACTGCTCGCGAACATCTCCACCGGGCCAACGTCGAGCGCTCTGATGACACCGTGCACATCGTCTGCCTGGACGGCGGGGACGTTGTCGACCCGGCCGTCTTTGCGGATGCTGCGGCCGAGACCGCGCGGGTCATAGGTGATCACGGTGCGGTCGAGGAAGTACGACGCCAATGTGCGGAAGCCGCTGGCGTCCATCGGCTGCCCGATCATAAACAGCGGTGGCCGTCCGTCGGCGGTGGGCAGCGGACCCTGGACGTCGTAGGCGATGTCGGCTTGGGCGGTTTCAAGCGTGCACGTCTTCATGCCAGTTTTTCTCGGTCAGTCGCGAGCAGCCGCTCCAGCTTATCGAGCTGTTCGGCCCAGCCCTGCTCTGCACCGGCTATCGCCTCGACCGGCGGCATCGGCTCGAAGTAGCACTGTCGAATGGTGAGCGCGGTGCCCCCGTCGCGGTCCTCAAAGGTCACCTCAAGGAGCGTTGCGAAGAGCTCGCCCCGCTCGTCGTTGACGGCCCGGCCACTCATGACTAGCCGACGCGGACGATCGATCTCGTAGTACTCACCCCCCATATAGTGGGAGAACTGGGCCTCGGCAGGGATGAAGCCCGGCCACTCCATCGCAAGCCGGTACCTGCCGCCGACGCGAAGGTCCACTTCTGCAGTGGGGCAGGTGAAGCCCCGGGGCCACCACCATTTCTTGAGCTGATCCGGGTTTGTGAAGGCGTCAAAGACCCGCTCCGGCGAGGCCTTGAGGGTGCGCTCGATGACGAGCTGCTTGGTCGGAGTCGCAGATCGGACGTCCACGGCGGAACGGGTATCAGACATCGGGGTCCTCCTCTGTAGTGGTTGACTCGACTGGGGCGGCAAGATGGGCCTCGAGACGATCGAGGCGGTCGGACCATTCCGCGTGCGCGCAGCGGAGCCAGTCGTCCACCGGGATCAGGCCCTCGAGCTGAAGTCGCGCCGGGCGGCGCTGCCCGTCGCGGGCACGACCGATGAGGCCGGCCCGCTCCAGGACCTTGAGGTGCTTGGTGATGGCAGGCTGGGTCAGCGTGGAGGCCTCTGCGAGCTCGACGACGCCCGCCTCCCCGGCCCCGAGGCGCTCTAGGATCGCCCGGCGGGTAGGGTCGGCAAGCGCCGCGAAGGCGCGGCTCAGAGGATCGCTTGTACTCATTGCCCAGAGGTTATATAACCAAATGGTAAAAGTCAAGAGCACCTTGACGGTGCGCGGTGGCCCGGAAGCGGATGCACTTCCCAATCGCCGATTGGCGGCCCCAGATCTGGGTGGTACGGGTGCTTGCGAGCAAGGTCGACCGTTTGGTCGCACGTGCCCGATACAGCGACGCGGCGAGCGAGGGCGCGATCGTTAGGCTGACGCCACGCCGGACGGGGGCGCGACCCTAAGTGACGGAGCGGGAGACGGGGGTCGAACGCGCGCGACCTTGTCCTTGGCAAGTATTTGAGTTCGAGCGCTGTGCTCGCGAGAGTGCGGGGCCGACCGTAGGCCGTCCACTTGTATGCACTCCGCAGCAGCCCTCGGAAAGCTGCCTAAAGCTCTAGGCATCCCTGCCTCGCCAGATCATCACAGGACCGTCGGTCCCCAATCTGGTCGCCGCCGCGCCCGACCGAGATCACGCCCGCTTGTCTACCCGCCGTCCCAAAGGAAAACCTGTCTGTCCCGTCGCCGCCAAGGGGATGTCACCCTAGTTGAGTCCGAGCGACCACTGCGGTCGCATCGGCCTATATACTCGGTGTCGAGTAGTCGAAGATGAGTGACCAACCGCAACCAACCCGCCCGGTCGTGGTGCCGCCCCCCCGTCGCCAGCAATCTGGGCGCCGCCGCGCCCTCCCGAAAACTCCTCTAGCTCTGGCCGTGATGAATCTGCTCAATGAGCGATCGATGCACCCCTACGAGATGAAGACAATGATGCTCGAGCGTGGCCACCAGAGAGCAGTCCGTCTGAAGGAGTCCTCGCTTTACGACACGGTGGAGCGACTCTCCCGTCTTGGCTTCATCGAGGTCGCTGGTGTGAGCCGGGAGGGAAGGCGTCCGGAAAGAACGGTCTACTCCATCACTGGGCTAGGACGTGACGAGCTGCAGCTCTGGCTGCAGGACCTCATCGCCGTACCAACGCCGGAGTACGGGAGCTTCGACGCCGCGCTGATGTTCGTCTATGCGCTTGGCAAGACTGCAGCGATCACAGCGCTAGCCAGGCGGGCCGCGCTCCTCGACGCCGAGATCTCACGTAGTGATGCCTTCCGTGGCGCGTTCGAGGCTGATTTCGAGGCAATGTTCCCGGAGAGCGTAGCCGCGGGAGTGACTCAGTTTCCCCGACTCTTCGGCATTGAGGAGGAATACGCGCAGGCAATGCGCAGGGCTCAGCTCGGCTGGGTTCGCCAGATTGCTAGTGAGCTCCGCGATGGCTCCCTGCCCTGGCCACAAATCGGCGACCCGGAGGGGAACGCCGATTTGAGCTGAGGATCTGAACAAGAACGGCGGCCCCGAGAGCGGCTAACTCCCGAGACCGCCAACAACTCCGAGCGTCCAGCTCGGCCGGTGCCCAGAGCCGTCCATCTCAAAGGATAAACCGGTCGGGCTTCGCTCCACTCACTAGGAGCTCTCAATATGAGCGATGGCCCATGGGATTCGACTCGCCCAGCCGTGTCAACAAAGGCACTGCGGAAGTCCTTCCAGGTCGGCAAGAGCAAGGTCGAGGCGGTGTCAGGGATCGATCTCACCGTTCCCAGCGGTGAGATCTACGGCTTCCTCGGCCCCAACGGAGCTGGCAAAACCACGACTCTGCGCATACTCACCACACTGCTGCCGATCGACTCGGGAGAGGCCTTCGTGGCTGGAGTTGACGTCAAGCGCAAGCCCAAGGAGGTCCGCAGACGGATCGGCTACGTGGGGCAGCTCGGTGGATCTGATCTGCCGGCTACCGGTCGCGAGAACCTCGTCTTGCAAGGCAGGCTCTATGGAGCCTCCCCTGCTCAAGCGTCTGGTCGTGCCTCGGAGTTAATCGAATCCTTCGAACTCTCCGGCTTCGCGGATCGAGTCGCCCGCACCTACTCGGGTGGCCAGCGCCGCCGTCTCGAGGTGGCCCTCGGCATCATGCACCAGCCTGAGGTCCTCTTTCTGGATGAACCAACAATCGGTCTCGATCCCCAGAACCGCGCCAAACTGTGGGTACACCTCCGCTCCTTGCGTGCCAGCGGCACAACTATCTTCCTCACTACCCACTACCTCGAAGAAGCTGATGCGCTGGCGGACCGGCTGGCGATTATCGACCACGGTCAACTTGTCGCCGAGGGCAGTCCCCTGGAATTGAAGCGGCGGTTCGCTGGCGAGGTCGTCAGCGTGACGCCGAAGCCCGGCCGAGTCTCGCTTGAGGACCTTCGGCAGGAGCTGGAGAGGCAGCCCTACGTCTCCGAGGCGCGCGTGGAGGGCGGCGTCATCCGTCTCTACGTGACTGACGGCGCACAAGCGCTGCCACTTGCCTTGGACCGACTGCGATCCGACGGGGTAGCGCTGGATTCCATCACGGTCTCCGAACCCTCGCTAGATGACGTCTTCCTGCAGCAGACCGGGCGGTCGCTACGGGACGCCAGTGATCCGAGCTCATCAGCGGAGGTAGCAGCATGACTCTCGTTGTCGAGATCGGTTTGCTGTGCAGGCGGAAGCTCGTGGAGACCTTGCGCCAACCGACCTGGGTTTTTGTAGGTTTAACCACACCGCTCCTCTACCTCGCACTGTTCGCTCCCCTCCTGAAGTCCCTTGCCGGTGGGCCAGCGTTTCCGGGCGGGGCCGTACTAGACGTGTTTGTGCCCGGAATCCTGGTACTAATCGCGTTTGGAGCTGGAATGGGAGCAGGGTGGGTGATCATCTGGGAACTGGACAGCGGCGTAATCGAACGCCTCCGAGTCACTCCCGCCAGCCGCTTCGCACTCTTGATGGGCACGGTCCTTCGAGACGTTGTCATGTTCGTGATCCCCGCGATCGTTGTCGTTCTGGTGGCGACTCCGTTCGGCTTCCACCCTCACTGGATAGAGATGCCGTTGCTGCTGGTACTGCTGTGCATGCTCACTGCCGTTATTTCGGCCTGGTCGACCACGCTGGGTCTCAACCTGCGCCAAATCGGCAGCCTAGCCGCGATCGTGACGGGAGTTCAGCTACCGCTCACCCTGCTTGCCGGGATCCTACTTCCGCTCTCCCTAGCACCAACATGGATGCGAATCATTGCCCACTTCAATCCGCTCTACTACGCCGTGCAGGCAGCTCGGACGTTGTCCAACGGCACGATCGCCTCAGCCACAGTGGTTGAGGGCTTCGTGGTCGTCTCAGGTCTGGTGGTGGCCTCCCTGTGGTGGTCAACGCGTACCTACCGGCGCGCCGTCGCCTGAGATGAGCACCTGCCCAAGAGGAGTCCCGAAGGAAATCCTTGTATCCCGGCCTCGGCCTGGACGCCACCAGCTTTGGCCGGATGGAGTTGAGACGGCTAGTGTGGCGATCGTTGTCGCTGAGGGGCCGTTGCCATTCCTTGCTGGAGCAGAACGCCGCGCTGTCGGACCACCTCCCCATCCTCGTGGAGGGAGGGTGGCGAGCGGCGCATATCTTCCGCACGCCGATCATGGGACGGCTAGTCTTGCTACCACCTGCGGCACATTGAGGCACTGCAGGTGGCAGCGCTCGGCTACGGGCATGGCACGCACTGAGAGAACCGCGAGGGCTCACCAATTGATATGCACGCTGAGCGTTGTGCGACGAATGTGGCCCCTGCGGATGTCCACTTATCAGCTCTCGCTGAGATCGGTGGAGCGGGAGAGGGGGGTCGAACCCGCGACCTTCTTCTTGGCAAGTATTTGAGTTCGAGCGCTGTGCCATTGAGATCTAGGGGCTAACCATAACTTGTCCACTTATATGCACTCCGCAACCGCCCTCGGAGAGATGACAGTCTCTCGATACTGTCCGATGGCCAGCTGAAGGACCTGGCGGGCTCGCCCAGGCCGGGGCTACGAGTGCGGGTCCAGGTAACCCTGACAAAGAGTCCACAGCCCCTCAGCGTGGTAGCATGCTATGCATGGTTCCGGGCGACGATGCTATCTGGCTGTCTCAGCTCCGCCGGGGCTCGGCTGAGCACTGCGTCCTGGCACTCCTACGACCCGGGGAGAAATACGGCTTCGACTTGGCTCGGATCCTCACGGAGGGAGCTGGGCTGATTGCCAGTGAGGGCACCATTTATCCGCTGCTGGCACGACTCCGGCGGAATGGACTGGTGGCCACCACCTGGCGTGAGTCGGTGGAGGGCCCCCCACGTCGGTACTACCGCCTCACCGACGCGGGAGAGGCCGCTCTACACGACTTCATCAGGCAGTGGAAACAGTTCCGCGAGGCGGTGGACAGCATTCTTGAAGGGGTCCCATCAACATGAGCACCCGCAACCCGGCGGAAACGCTGGTCAACCGGTACCTAGCCGATCTCGATCGGGCGCTGCGGGATCTTCCCGCATCCAGACGCCGCCAGATCATGGAGGAGGTCTCGGGCCACATCGCCGAAGGCCGCGCAGTCCTCGACGCCGACGACGAAGCCGGGATCCGCGCCCTGCTCGACCGGGTAGGTGATCCCGAGTTGATCGCAGAGGAGGCCAACGCATCTCCAGAGCCGCCTCGCTCGTCAGACGCGTGGGTCCCCTGGCTGCTGCTCCTGGGTGGATTCCTGCTCGTCGTGGGCTGGTTCGCCGGCGTCGCATTGCTCTGGTATTCCCGTGCCTGGGGCATACGCGACAAGCTGATCGGAACATTCGTGCTGCCGGGAGGCTTGCTTGGCCTCGTAGTGCTGGCCGCCTACCCGACGTCAGTAAGCGAGTGCTCGGGGACGAGTGCGTGCGTCAGCAGCGGCTTCAGTTTGCCCTTCCCGGTAGGAATCGTAGTTCTCTTCGCAGCGCTTGTAGCACCTACCGCGACCGCCTTTCATCTGGAACGAGTCCGCCGTCAGAGGTGGTCTTCGGTGCGGTAGCCCGACTGGTCAGCGCTAAGGTGACGGATCGTGGGACGCTAACGCTCCGCGATCCCTGAGAGCTTGCTTTCGGCGGGGGGAGGTGGCCAGGTGATCCCGACCGCGCGGTACGCCCGTAGCAGCTACGTGGTGATCGCTTATCAATTGATGGGCGAGCGATTCGCTTTTACAGCGGTGTCTCGTGAACTCCGCTGTAATGCAGCGACTTACGTGCGGATGTCGAGGCTGGTTTAGGACCGGTTCGCAGCGCCGTTAAGTCCCGAAACCGATCTCAAAGACCGGTCAAGTTGCGGGGTGGAGCGGGAGACGGGGGTCGAACCCGCGACCTTCTCCTTGGCAAGGAGAAGCTCTCCCTTATCGCTCCCGCCGTTGCAGATCTGATCTCAGTAGCAGCGTCTACTTCTGGAGTCTCCTGCTAAGAAGCACTTATCGTGCGTGCCTTAATCACTTCTCCCGTTTCGCCGGGCCGAAGTAAAGGCTGCCGCGGAGCCACTCCCTAGTAAACGGACCTCCAACCGGACGGACGCGCCCGCAACGGCCCCGGGGCCTGGGGCGGGGGCTCGCTAGCCTGGGCCGACTGACGGGCCCACAGCACCGCGGCGGCCGCCACGGCTCCAACAATTGCGCCCCACACCCATCCAGGCACCCCGGCCTGGGACGGGACGGCATCCCGCTCGCGGTGCGGTTCCCGTGACTGTTCGATCAGTGGGGCAGGTTCGCTGGGGGACAGCTCCTCGACCACCGCGTTTCCTACTGACGTCAGCCCGTAGCTGCCCCTGATCGGAGAGAAAACATGGCCGGACCCGATCAGTCTACGAAGGCCACGCCTCACGGTGCGCTCGGGCAGCCCAGAGAACAGCATGAGGTCGGCGGTGCTCCCCTCCCCTTCTGCCAGACCGGTCAGCAACATCTCGTCGCGGGTCATGGCCGAACTCTAGCGCTGCTCGCAAATCAAGGGGGGCGCCAGTGGCCGGAGTTGGCCGGAACGCGCCTGAAGTTCTCGCAACCCTGTCAACACCCGGTCGGTGCTTGGAGGGAAATGGAACAAACCGAAGTGGAGTCACCCGCTAATCGATCTCGATTTGTTCACGTTGAAACCGCCCCCTGCCAGAGAGAGTCCTGTGGGCCGACGCGGTAAGGGCCAGGTTCCGCGCCGCCGCATACTGGCCCGGTGCCAGCGGAAGACAACGGCTCTGATCGAGACATAGACCTCGTCCTCCTCACTGGGGCCGGGGCCAGCCGAGAGTTCGGAGCCGGGGGCAGCAAGGTGCCACTGATGGGCGACTGGGTCGAGCCGCTCTTTATGAAACTCGCCAGCGAAGGTCTCTCAGAGATCACGGGACTCGAGCGCACGATGTCAGGCCCGGCCTTCGAGAGTCGGCTTGGGGAATTCCTCAGGGAGAGGCAGGCATTCGACCTAATCAAGCGCCTGATCGAACCGAGCCTGAAACTCCCCGGGGCCTCCTCATCTCAGGGCTGGGTAGAGCCCTGGTACACGCAGGTCGCGGGACAGCTGTCGCGGCTTGACACCCTGTTGGCCCAGTCGCTCTACGAGCAGTTCGCCACAAATATTGATCCGCGAGCTGCCTCTCAAGCTTACCTAGGGTTGTTTCAATCGCTTGGCATCGCCAAGGGACAATCCCGGGTGGTTTTAGCAACCACCAACTATGACCTCCTCGCCGAGAGCGCGCTGCTCGAGAGCGGGTGGTTGCCAGATTGGGGCCAGCCCCCAGGGGCTCTCCCCGGAGTGCGCTCGGAGAGTCTTGCGGTAGACGACCTCCTGGGAGGAATCCCGCGCTATGTCCCTGTGCTCCATTTACATGGGCGCGTGGGTTGGTTTCGACGTCAGGATGAGATCATTTATGCGCAGGGCAACACTACCTACGATGCCAACTTCGGCTCCCCGGTTGTGGTGTATCCGGACCCAGACAAGGTGTATACCGCCGTTCCGGTGATTGCCTCCATCTGGCAGCAGTTCTGTCAGGCGCTGGACCGAGCGAAGCGCGTGCTGGTACTGGGGCATTCGCTTAACGACTTGGCGATCGTCCAGCAGCTCTCGCTTCGAGTACACCCAAGAACCCGGTTGGCATTGACGGTGCACTGTGCCGACGACGGGACCCCTGAGTCGGACCCAGGATCGCTGAATGTGCGACGACTATGGGAGTCTGAATTTGTTGGCGCGGCCCTGATCCCGATCCAATTCGGGGGAGACTCTGATCTGAGCGCGCAAGGCTTCCAGAATTGGCTGGACCGCGCCCTCGGTCCATAACAGGCCCTCACCAGGGCGGCAGACTGGGATTGCTCGGCGACCCTTTGGTCAGTCCCAAAAGGGCGTGGCGCTGGCACCACTTCCGGCGAGATCGGGCCTCAGGGATGAGTGGCCGGTCCCGAAGGAAATCTTTTCGCTCCCCTGGCTGGGCGATAATCTGTCCGCCCTTTGAGGCGTCCTACGGACAATGCAGACGGTTCCTGAGAGAGGATGGCCACATCCACGACATCGGATGGCCCAGGAGGCCTACGGGAAGGAGCCCAGGCGAGGAGAGTGTGAAGTCCTGGACTGCATCGATTCGTGACTTGCGGGGCAAGCTCCAGCCCGCCAGACGCATCTTCGAGCTATCCCTGGGAATGATCATCGCTGTGCTGGTCTGCGCGTGCTCCGGGACCAGCACCCTGTCGTCAGCTCGTGTTGTCGGCAGTTATCCGCTCTCCTATGCGGCCCAACCGACGTCGCTTGCACTCGGACTTGGAAGTCTCTGGATCGTGGTCCCGGCAGCAGAAGCGCCACCAGCCGGGCAACTCGCGTACGGGTCACTGGTGAGAATCGCCCCAGAAACCGGAAAGCAGCAGGGGGCTGCCATCCCCGTAGGTGGCGAACCGCTAGATGTGGCGGTCATCAATCGCTCCATCTGGGTGGCCAACGACGGCGAAGACAAAAGCGACCCGCTCGTTGGGGAACAGAGCCGAGACGCCCACGCCCGGATTAAGGATCGACTTCACCGTTCCTCGTAGCACGGTGACCGTCCCGGCGACGAATCCTTGACTCTTTGCGATTGCCAGGCCTGAGCAGGCGTCGATACCTCCCACGACCACTCCCTCGCCGGTCGGGATATTGGCTGGGGTCGACACGGTCTCGTGTGCCTGGCATCCGGCCAAGGCCAGCACCAAGCCACAAAAAAGGACACCGCGCCACCACCCACACCGGATGCCTGGCCGAGTCCGAGTCATACCGTCTCCAAAGGTAGGCTGCCAGCCAGTCGGAGGTTCCGGCGCAACACTGCTGGTTGGTTCGGCGAGCGCTCTGCCGCCTCAGACGGCATGTCTCCAGGTCCCGAATGATTTTCTTTCCGGTGCAACCTGAAGGCCCCAACGCGCCGACCCGGGGGCCAGAATGAAGTCCAGATGCCGACTTACATTTGCGAGACGTGCGGGGTCCAGTATCCCCCCGGGGACCTCCCACCCGAGAGCTGCCTCATCTGCCAGGACGAGCGGCAGTACGTGGGTCACAACGGGCAGCGCTGGACCGCGCTGGAACAGCTGCAAGGCCACTACCACAATGCCCTGGTCGAGCTTGAACCCGGGCTGCACCGCATCACGACCGAGCCCGAGTTCGGGGTTGGGCAAGGGGCGCTGCTGGTCCGCACGGAGGCGGGAAACTTGCTGTGGGACTGCCTCAGCTACTTGGATCCAGCCACCATCGAGGCCGTGTCCCAGCTGGGCGGGATCGCCGCCATCGCCATCAGCCACCCTCACTTCTACGGCAGCATGGTGGAGTGGAGCCAGGCGTTCGGTGGGGCCCCGATCTATCTGAGCGAGCTAGATCGCGCCTATTTGGTCCGCAAAAGTCCAGCCGTGATTCACTTCCATGGCGACCAGATGGAGCCGCTTCCCGGGCTGCGGATCCTGCGTCTGGGTGGCCACTTCCATGGATCCACCGTTCTGCATTGGCCGGCTGGGGCCGAGGGTCGGGGAGCCCTACTAACCGGCGACACTATCTCAGTGGTAGAAGACAAGCGATGGGTCACCTTCCTCTACAGCTTCCCCAACCGAATCCCGCTCCCAGCGGGCGTGGTCGACGAAATCGCTAGGCGCGTCGAGGAGCTGGAGTTCGATCGTCTTTATGGCGGCTCCTACGAGATTCTGGCCGGCGCGAAGGACGCGGTGTCGCGGTCGGCAGAACGGTACCGAAGGATGCTGGATGGAAGCTGGCCACGGGGCTGAGTTCCGGCGATCCTGAGGACTGCTGGGCCTCGTCCCGAAGGATTCCCTTGTGGACCTAGATCGCAATCTTCAAAAGGTGACGACCCACAACCGCCCACAGCCGGTGACCCGATGCGGCCAGCGCGGCTGGGGCGATCGGTCCGAGCACATCACCGGTACTCCCGAGCCTCAAGGGTCGGGCTATCAAACGCTGCGATCGCCACGAGTAGCCGTAGAGCCACGTGCTCCAGTTACCGTCAGCTGCCTGCCGCGCGGTGAGCGTCCAGACTTCATTTCCAATGACCGCAGTCCCGAACTGCGTCCTAGCGCCGAAGACTGCTGACACCCGCGTCGACCCGCTCTGCAGTCGAAAAAGGCCGCCTTGCTTCGGTGAGCTCAAGCCCATGAGAACTCCTCCTGGTAGGCAATCAAGCGTCGCGAGCGCGGAAAACCCTACTGTCCAGGTCGACTCGACTGCACCAGACCTCGGAGAAAGCCGGTAGACCCGTTCACGGCCACTGGGCACGAGGGTGGTGGCGACGTAGAGCCCGGAACGGCAGGCGGCGATGCTGGCATCAAACCCGCTGATGGTCGAGATCGGCAAGGCGGTCGCACCGGAAAGACTGAGTACTTCTGTCTCTGTGCTCGAAGAGGTCTGAGGTAAGAAGACGACGTCCCAGACGCCCGCGGCGTCGCCCGCCACGGAAGCCTCAAAGCTCGTTCCTGCGGGGATTTGGCCGCTGAAGATGCGCGTCACCGTGCCGCTCGACGCCAGTTCGAACACAGTTGACGGGTACGCATCCTGTTGGCGGGGTTCGGAGTCCGTCGCCAGGCACCAGCGCTACCGGTTCCACCTGAAGCCTGGGCGTTATGTGCTGAGGGGCCATTACGCGGCCGGGGGTAACGTCGAGCCCTGGACGTACGCCGTGATTCGAGCTGGCCATGTGACGAGGCAGAACATCCCCAACGTATGCAAGTGACCTAAGAACCCGGTGGCTCAGTTGGTTCCTGGTGCGGCGGATTCCGAAAGCCTGGCGTCGAGGTATTGGAGAATGGCCCGCCCGACGTTGATCACAAGACGGGCCTCTGGCTCACCGAGAAGCTCTTGGTTGGGATGAGCAACGCTCGCTCTATTACGGACCGGCAACAAGGCATCCAGGATGTTGGCGCAAGAGTTGAGTACCTTCTCTATATCTTGCCCGCGAGGCCCGAGGTCCGCGAGGCCCGGGTGCCCGGATCGCAGCTTTTTGAAGAGGACGACCATTGAGTCCCCTTGTTGGTACACGACTCCGGCACTCTCGCACACAGCCATGAGATAGCCTTGGAGCATCGTGTGAAGTCGATCTGTTGCGCTGGTGGGCCCCGACGTCTTGATCAAGTTCTCAGCGTCTGCCAGGGCTCGGAGCACGACTTCGCTCGTGATCTGAGGCATTGTCGCGGCGGTGAGCGACCCGGATTCAAGCCGTTCAATGAGACTAAGTACTTCGGCGCGCATCGCCACTCGGGCGGGGTGCACTTCGTCCGGAGGGAAGCGCTGAAGGATCCCTTGGAGCACCTTCGCCTGGTCCCCGGGTGAGAGCGAAGACAATATTGTTATGAAGCGCTCCCGCGTGGTTCCTTCATAGACATGAGGGTCAATGTCGAGGTCGCAATACTCTGGGTAGAACTCCGCGTGTGTGCGGTAGTTGAAGTCCCCTAGGTAGCCGCCTGAGACGCCGATGTAGCGGTTGACCACCCGGATCACGTCTCGGTCGGTCAGTCCCTCGCCCATCGTGATTCCTGCACTATCCCTACGGCTGATGCCTGCCCGCGACGAGGTACATCATCTGACCGCCCGCTGTTGAAAGGGCTCCACTCTGGATCGCGGCTAGACCTGCCTGCAACTCCCGCAGCCTCGCGGACCAGGCCTCCGCGAACGTCGTGGGATCGCCGCCTCCTGCGACGAAATACCGCCGAGTCTCTTCGCTGCTCCAAGGGCATCTCTGCTCTGCCGCTGCCCTGGCGACCGCCTCTACCAAGGCGGCCTGCTCCGGGGAGGAGTAAGGCGGCGACAGAAGTGAGGTCTTGTCCGAGAGATAGCAGGCCGCCACAGTCAACCCTGCCTCGGCGAAATAGCCGGGCAGGAGGTCTCCCACAGAGTTGTCGCCCTCTCCGAGCTTGGCCTTCCCGGCCTCGCATATGGCGTAGAAGCGGACGCCGGAGGCCAGCGCTTCTGGTTCGCTCTCGGCCGACACGCTGGTGCGAACGAGCTGTCCAGCCAAGTTGTTCGGCTCGGCCACCAGGACCGTCCCTCCAGGTCGGGTAACCCGGCACATTTCACGCAGGACCGCTGGCACATCCGCCACATGGATTAGGACAGTCTGGCAAGTAACTAGGTCGAAATGTCCATCCGGAAAGGGAAGCTGCTCGCCCCGCCCCTGAACCACCGAGGTCTCTGCAGATCGCCGAGCCTCATCAACAAGGAGCGCTTGGTTGACCCAGGCCATCTCTGGGTCTATGCCTCTGACCTCGGCCACCGCTGGCAGTGCACGCGTGAGCACCCGAGACCAGTGGCCCAATCCGCACCCCACGTCCAGAACGGATCGCGTTGGGCCAAGGCCTAGGCGCTCAACTACCAGGCGGAGAAAGTCCTCGTTCCACCAGTAGTCGCGCTGGGCGTCAAAGAAAGCTGCCGAGTGGCCTTCCGAGCCATCCGGTGTCATTGGTGCGCCTCCCTAGCAGCGAATGATCCGATTGAGTCCCCAGAGGGTCAAGATTATTGCCCGACGGTCCGCAGGGATTTCCTTGGGGACAGGTCCAACTCCCCGGAGGTCTTTCCCCAGCCCGACCAGGGGAGCGCCCCCCCCCGTCTCAGGATGGACACGGATCAGACGCAGCGGCTAGTGGTCGCGAAGTCCGGTGCTAGGCTCGCCCCGAAGTGTCAACCTCTGACGGCCGGAAAGAGGGCGAGTCGACTCCTCTGGTGGAGACCCCTTGGGATGCGGACCTTCCCCAGGGCCAGCCAATCTTGTGGATTCGCGAGCGCGACCGGCATAACTTGGAGGCACTCATTGGCAAAGAGGCTACGGACACGGTCATGCGAGCGCGACGCCCGTTTGGCTATGTCGGATTGCCACTGGCTCTGATCGGTCTCGCACTCTTCTTCGTGGCGATCCTTCTCCCTCCGAAGGGCACTCCCTTGCTCACCATCTTGGGTGCGATTGCCTACATGAGCATGGGTGTCGGCGTGGCTGGGGTTGTTTGCTTCGGACTTCTTGGGTCGAAAGGTGGAAGGCTCGCCAGTGAGTTCGTCAGCAGACAGCTGGGCTACCCGGTCAAGCTGGGTGATATGGGCCGCCCGGCCAATTGGGAGCGTCGAATCGCTCGGGAGGTTGCCATTCATGAGGGCAGCGAGCGGAGACGCTGGTGGGAGCAAATGCCAGGCTCAAAGAACCCCTAGTCCCAAAGGATTTCCTTTGGGACGTCCTGCCGGGACTCAGAAGTGCGGCGGCCCACCCTGACGGCGATGGCGGAACGATTCTGACCCAGGTCCGAACCTCCCTGGTCGAAAGTGCTGGCCCCGGCCGTTACCGCTCCTCCCCCACAGCTGAATCGGCACAGCAACGCCCCAGAAGCGACCGAGGCGGCACCGGGGCGAGGGTCAGGTTGGGAGCGGCTCCAGCCGGGCGCCTGCGACTCGACGGAGCCAAAGGACACCGATGATCAGGCCAATTAGGAAGGGACTGATAAGTACGCCGGACTGCCACTGGAGAGCCAGCCCCACCGCACTATTCGACAGCTGGCTTGGCACTCCGAATCTTTGGACAAGGAGTAGAGGCAACAAGACGCCGGAGCTCAAACCGCAAGTCGCGATCAGGTAAAGCGGAGCTGCCTCGCGCGGGCTTGCCTTGGCCGTCCCGACTACCGCGACCGCCAAGAAGGCCAGTTGAAGATATGTTCCCCAGACCCCCAAGGGAGTGAACAAGGTAGGCACGGCCACTAGAATGCCCACGAGTACCCAAGTCAGCCGCAGGCGGTGCAACCACGTACGGCTGCTAGAAGAACCCGAGGCCGTCCGGGCCGCAGCGGCGATTGCCTCCGGGCTCCCCAGTGCTTCCAGGACCGCATGGACCTCTTCGGTGGAGCTCAGAGGCGATATGGCGTCGTCAAAGTGGGCGTTGATCTGCTCCAGCAACTGATCCCGTTCGGATCGAGGCAGATCCTTCGCCGCCCGCGCCAACCTCCGGCGGAAGTCTGCGACGGCACGGAGCCCATTCTCCTCATTGCTCATGTTCTGGCCTCCACCTTGACCTTGATCACCCGATCTACCACGCTCTGGAACCGACTCCAGTCCTCCCTGAACTGCCCGAGGGCAGCACCGCCGGCAGCGGTCAACTTGTAGTACTTGCGGGGGCGATCGTCGCCCTCCTGCCGCCAAGTCGTACTGACCCACCCTGCATCTCGCAAGCGGCTCAGCAGCGGGTAAACGGTTCCTTCGCTGGTCACCAGACGGTCGAGGGAGGCGAGTGTGCGGACGAGCTCAAGTCCGTAACGCTCCCTCTCCTCCAGGAGCGCCATTACGCAGTACTCCACGACCCCGCGTCGGAGCTCAGTTAGCCCAGGGCTAGCGGAGGTAGACACGCGTGGCATGATACTATGCGTGGCACAGCTTGTCAAGCAGTCTGCCGCATCCCTGTCCGGCCGTAGGGGTGCCGCGGCATTCCCCCAAGGATTTCCTTTGGGACCGTTGCCTCACACGCCCCGGCTGATCTCGCCAGGCCCGGAGTCGGGGGCACCCCCTTTGAGGACCGCCCGCAGGGCCGCATCCAGAGTTGCGCGGCGGACTCTTAGCTTCCGCGCTGCCTCCGCACGGTTCAGATGACCCGCCTGCAGCCCTGCGAGTACTACCGGCCATGACGGGTGCTCGCTCAGGGCTACCGTGCGGGGTGGTCGGCCCAGACGCCTCCCCCGAGCTCGCGCCCGCTTCATGCCCGCCCGGACCCGATCCCGGATCAACTCCCGCTCCATCTCCGCGACCGCCGCCAGAATCGTGAATACCAGCCTTCCGGCGGGCGACGTGGTGTCAATGTCCTGAGTCACAATCTTGAGGCCGGTTCCCGCGGCATCGAGCTGCTGAAGCCACTGAAGCGCGTCCAGCGCGGAGCGGTCCAGTTTCCACACCATTACTAGATCGATCCGGCCCTGCCGAGAGTCGGCGAGCAGTCGACGCCACTCCCGGCGACCTCTTAGGTCCGACGCGGAAGCAAGGTCGACGTACTCACTGACAGTCCAACCCTTGTTCCCGGCCAGCTCCGCATAGGAGCGAGCTGGACCTCTGGGTCCTGCCCTTTGTCCTCCGTTGACACCCGGGCATATAGCGCAGCTACTTCGGCCAACCTAGAAACGTCCTACTGGTCCGTGGTGTACAGCGGCTTATCGAGGGCCAGTGAATCCATCGGGGCAGCGACACAGCGGCCCGTGAATTCACAGTTGGTGCAAGTGATAGCGGATGGGCCCGGCCAGAAGGCCCCGCACGATGGACAAATATCTAGCAGCGTCTGGTTGGTAGTCGTTCCCGAGAGTGCTGCGCCTGTGCCGGATCCGTCGGATGTGTCGGATCTGTGGGATCCGGAACGTCCCTGACCGTCCGGATCGGGCAAAACCTGCAGATCCGGCAGATCCTCGGGTTTCCCCAAGATCCACTTTTTGGAGGTGAAGCGTGTGATCAGCCTGTCCCGCTCTAGGTACCGGAGTTGCCTCGTCATCTGGTTGGAATTCAGACCCACAACCGCTGCGATGCTCCCGGCAAGCATCGGTGTCCCGCTAGGCTCCATCGCCTTCAGAATCTGGCGCTGAATTGCGGTCAGCTTCGACAGTGCCTCGTCCTCAGCGACGACGTTCCACAAGCCGCGCTGGACGTCGAAGGACAAGGCGAAGTCGGTCTCGACAATGTCGCGACCCGTGATCCACAGCCTAGCCACGTCCGCACCCCTTTCTCGCTCCAGAATCCAAGTACCGTCAACGGTTCCTGTCTTCGCCAGGCTTCCAGTCACCGAGTCGAAAATGTCCTCAGCCGCTGCCTTGCGCTGGTGGTCCACTAGCAGGACCACGCAGTGCCAGCGCTTGGCGAGAGTGTGCAAGGGTGCAATCGCCTCAAGGTCTTCGTGATACACAGATGCGTGAGCCTTCGGCGACCTCCGCATGCGCCCTAGCGTGTCCACGACGATCAACCTGATGGTGTCCCCAGCCTCTGTGCGCTCCTGACACCACGCATCAATGGCAAGAACCACCTCCGGGCCTGGCCTCGTATCTTCTAGAAAGTGGAACCGATCCGGCCACTTAGCATGGTCAGGTTCGAGTTGGTCCATGCGGCGCTGCAGCCGCCCTTTGGTGTCTTCCAGCGCAAAGTAGAGAACAGTACCAGTACCAACGACGGCACGGCCCAAGAACACCCCCGCCTCCAACGAGACGGCCAACGCGATGTTGAGAGCCAGCCAAGACTTGCCCGTCTTCGGTCGGCCAGCTAGGATCACACATCCTTCTGGTAGGAGATCTGGAACCAGCCACTGGGGAGGCGGGATATCCATAGACGCCAGTTCCTTGGCGGTAAACACTCCCTCCAGCATCTTCGGCAGGACCTTCCCATTGCGATGTGGCAGTTGAAGCGGAGGGACGTCCAACGCCCACTTCACAAGATCCGCCACCGAGTGGTGCTCGATGTAAGTCAGAGCGTCGCGAAAAGCGCCATCCCCCGGGGGCGGTGTCATCCGCACGGGGATGCCACCCCGAGTCAAGGCCCTAAAGATGCTCCTATCCTTGACTGAGCTGGAACTGGGAAACCCAGACGATGGAATCATCACAACATTGAATCCGCGGAGCTGGTCTGTGTAAGCTGGCAGCCACTGTCCGCTTTGTATGTGCAACGGTGGTGCGACCGCAGGAGCGCCCCCGGCCCACATGGCGTCCACAGCCGACATCGAGTCAAGCAGGTAGATGATCGTGCCGGGCGCGAGCTCTGCGATGAGTTGTCCGCCGTGCAAGGACGTCGACCGAGAGTCACTACGCACGGCAGTCAACCCGCCTGCTGATGGCGTCGCTCGGTTCCACCAAGAAGTTGCTCGACGCCCTCCAGTGGCTCGACTCTGCAGAGAGCAGCGGCAATGGCCCGCAGGCTGTGCGCAGATATTGGCCGTCCCGCTAGGGCGTGCGAGATAGTGGGGGCAGAAAGGCCAGCTGCGTCCGCCAGGTCCTGAAGGAGGAGCCCGCGAAGTGCCGCTTGTCGACGCAGCTCAGCGCCGTCCAATACGTGGCCCATCAGTCGATGCGGCCCGAAGCAGCTCTTACATCATCGCGGACAACCCTCAGAACCTTGCGCTCATGCCGATGCTTCAGGGCCAGGGCGGGGTCGCCGTGCTTGAGTATGGGGCGCTGCAAAAGTCGGGTGGCAAGCTCCGAAACCAGTTCCGGATCCGCGCTGACTGCGACCACCTCGACCTCAGCCACTGTCGGTCCGCGATAAAGGGCGATGAAAGTGACCATGTAGCCTTCCTGTGGGTCGGGCCCACTCGGGCCCTCTACCCTCCGTTCGCACGGAGAGGGCAACTGGCGACAAATCGCCTCTGGCAGCGGCCTGCCTTGGCGGGCCGCTAGACGCCTAGGACGCTCCTAGACAGTCTCGAATCCGGGCCGCAGCTCGCTCCATGGCTTTCTGGGCAGTCTTCGGCGTCATGCCGATCCGAAACGCCGCGTCCGCTACGGAGCAGTTCCCGCCCTTCACCAGGAGCAGGAGTTCCCAGTCTCGATCCGATACACCGGCGCGTTTCCGCTCCCGTACCGCCTGTTCGAGCATCAGACGGTCAGTCGCGATGAGCTCGATCTCGGCAGACGCGTCTCGCAGTTCCGCCCGGCTCGTGCCGTCGGCGGCTACGGCATCACGCTCCACTGCCCTGTACTTGCCCTTGGACCGCCCCGGCATAGAACGCGCCTCTTGCACCTCGGCCCGGGCGTCCGCAACGAGCGCACGGCGCGTCCCTGATTTGAGCCTCGTGATGTGGCGCTTCATGTCTCCGAGACCAAGACCAGGCCCCGGCGCACCTTTGCGCAAAGCCTCGGTTTGCCAGAGCGCCGCCTCCGCCGTCTGAAGTCTGGCGACCTCAGGAAAGGGAGGCTCGACTAGCGGGTTCACGGGCTCTGCGGCGACGCCAACTCGGTCCGGGTCGACGCCTGCCCGCCTGGCATCCATGTCGAGGTACTTACGATCAATCCCAGCTATCGCGGCCAGTGCTTCTGCCGGTAGGACCGGTGGAACCGTACTTGCACCACCGAGTTCCGCCTCAGCGGCACGGGCAGAGGTGGCCAGCAGTCCGGGGACCGCGGCCTTGCGTGCGCCATCCGGGTCCTCGATGAAGAGCTGAGCGAACTGTTCGACCAGGTGGTGGTACGCCGTCAGTGGCTTATCAGCCATGCCCGTCCCCAGTCCCGCTTGGAGTCGCTCCCAAGACTCAACCAGGTCGGGCTTCATCTCTGTGAGGGCTTCGTCGAGCCCGGTGATCGCGGCGTTCGCGAAGTCGAAGTCGTCTGCAACGGTGCCCGCCTCCGCCGTCACCTGCTCAGGTAGCAGCAGCGCCCTCCCACTGGGATCGCGTATGAGCGCCTCGATGACGCTTCTGCCAAGGTTGGGCGACTGCTCCAGCAACGCTATGGCTGCCTCCGGCGTGGTTTTGGCAAGTTCTGCCTCCAACTGAGACATAAACTCCGCAACGGTCAGGCCACGCTCCGGTTCAGCCATCTGACCTCAGGATGATGGCTGCCATCGCGTCGTAAGCATCGCTCGGACTGAGGTGCGAGTAAACCTGCTGGATCATCGCCAGCGACGTATGCCCCAGGATCTCAGCCAGCTGGATCGGATTCATGCCCTTGGAGAGCGCCCAGGTCGCGAAGCTGTGCCTGAACAGGTGAGGGTGAACCGCGTCCGGGATCCCGCACCGCCGTCCGAGGTCGCGAACGAGCTGCTGCACGCCGGACGGCGTGAGTGGTTCGTAGGCCCCGGATGAGGCGCTTCGGCGGAGCCCCACGAACACGCTGTCGCCGTCCGCATCCTTGGGCCGCGTCTTCTCGATGTACCGCTCCAACCGCCGGGTGAGCTGGGGCATGACCGGGACTTGGCGCTCTCGTTCTCCCTTTCCCCGGACCCTGAGGAAGCTGCCCCTCGTCCGTTGGAGCACGTCCCCGGCCCTCAGCCCAACCAACTCCCCCACCCGAAGACCGGTATCGGCCAGGAGCCGGACGATCAGCCGGTCACGCTCATTCGCGGCGGCCGCCTCCAGGGAGTCGATCTGATCCCGGCTCAACACCTGGGGGAGTGATTTCGGAAGCTTGGGTAGCGGTGCCTCAGCTCGGTCGGGCACCTCCTCCCCCTCCAGCTTGGCCCACCGGGACCATTGGTTCACCGCCCGAAGGTAGGTATAGACGGAGTGCCTGGACAGCGTTCCGCTCCCGCCTCGGCCCGGGCTGGCCAGCAGGTAAGCGGAGTACCGTTCCAGGGCGCGACGGCTCACATCGACCGGGGCCCGTATCCCCTCCTTGTCCGCCCACGGCAGGAACCGTTGGCGGAGTGGCCAGCCATAGCCGAGCTCCACTGTCTTGGGGGCAAGGCCCTTGGCGCGGCAGTGGATCAGGTAGTCCTCCACCGACCGTGCCAGCTGGCTGGGGGGCACCGTATCGAGCACTCGGAGCCGCTGAGATTGGGCCATCCCGTCCTCCATCTCCAGTAGAGCTTTTAACTTTTTGCAGCTGTTTCCTGGATATCCCGCTGCAATGGAGCGTTTCCCATGCGGATATTTACGCCAGTTTAGGGCAGGGTGGCAGCACCGTCAAGTGCTGGAACCGATCTCAAAGACCGGTCAAATTGCGGGGTGGAGCGGGAGACGGGGGTCGAACCCGCGACCTTCTCCTTGGCAAGGAGACGCTCTACCACTGAGCCACTCCCGCGGCGAACAGCGAGGATACCAGAGGAGATCGCACGCCCAGCCTGAGCGGCTCAACCCTTGGCTCGCCTTAGTGCTCCCTCGGCAGCTCTTCGCGGTCGGCGTTTCGCGACCCGGCCGGGACCGCCGCCCGACTGCTGCGGCCGCGCTTCAAAGCCAGCCAAGCTTCATAGGAGTTCCCGCCGGGAAGCCATGAGGCCCAAGGTCTATCGGGCGAACCTCCGTCGGATTTAGGAGTTGGTTGGTCGCGGTCCAGCGTCGCGACGCCACGACTGTCGAGCCGCGACTGAAGCCTCCAAATGCGCTTGGCGAATCTGCGATCCCACCCTACCGGGGCACTGCCAAGCGCATCCTGGGCCAGAGCTAACGCCGCAGGTAAATCCCCCAGCTGATGCTCCAATTCGATGCAGAGCGCCTCCGCCGCCTCCGGATCTCGCCACCGCTCCCAAATCGAGCGCCAGGCCCCGCGCGCCTCACTCTCCCTCCCCTGTCGCCGCAGCATCCGCGTCCGGCGCAGGGCTGCAGCACGGTCAAGTGGGGGCGGTGACTCCGATTCGGCGCCCCGATACAGCGAGTCGGCTCGCTGCAGATTGCCGCGATCCTCGGCGTACCTGCCCAGGCTGTACCAGTCCGAGGGCTGGGGCCGGGCCAGATCCAGGTGCTGCTCCAGATGGTTGATAAGTCGGATCAGCGAGAGGAGATCGAGCAGGTTGTGTCTGAGCACCGGGGTCAGCGGGGCGGGATCCCCTTGCCGTAGGAACTGGCGATAGCGTTCTGGAGCCTCGCTCCCGGGGAGATCGTCCACGCGTGGTCGGCCTAGCAGCTCCTCCTCCGCCCGACGCAGGCTGCATCTGGTCAGGCGGTGGCGAAACAACCGTCGCACCAGGGGCAGCAGGTCGAGATGGGCCGTCGCCGGCCAGGGCCTCTCCAGGCCGGTCATCACCGCTCGGGTGCGCAGCAAGGGCACGTCGAAGCTGGCTCCGTTGTAGGTGACCAGGAGCCCGGCCTGCTTCAACATCTCAAACGCCGCCTCGACCAGAGGGCCTTCTTGGCCCAAGTCCTCAAGCAACCACTGCTCGACCCGGATCTCGTAGCCTGAAGCCACCGCCCAGCCGTAGAGGAAGGGCACCGTCCCGGCGCCTCGCTGCAGGCCGGTCGTCTCAAGGTCAAAGCAGACGACCGGCCCCTCAACCCCATCGGTCGCCGCCGGTGACAGCGACCGGAGTCCAGCTGGGGCCAGTACTTCGGCCCCGATCTCGAGATCGGAAAGGGAGAAGCTCTCAGTCCGAACCCAAAGCGACCGCGCGGGATCCCAAGCGAAGCCGATCTCCTCCAGACCACCCTGATCCCGACGGGGATCAATCTTCGAGGTGATCGGGAGGCCCGGCGACAGCTCTCCGACACTGTCGGCAGCGCGCTGCCAGGCACGACTGCCCTGGAGGGCCTCGATCTTGAGCCGAAGTTGGCTGGTCACCAACCACAGGCCCCTAACAGCGCCAGCGCCATGGCCTTGGCATCGGGCTCAACCCCGGCAACTGGCCCAACGCATGCCGGACAGCCGATCTCGCAGTCGCAGTCGCGCAGGAGGCTGGCAGCAGCCGAAAGCAGCCCTTGATGGAGGTCAAAGAGCCGAGCGCTCAGACCTACCCCGCCGGGGTGGACGTCGTAGACGAAGACTGAAGGCACGTCGGCGAGCGTGATCGTCGGTCCGGGGATGCTGGCCGTCTGCACCGTCGGCCGGTCCCCAGGCATGTACTCAGCCAGCTCCGGCGGGGCAGGCTGGGAAGTGATCGAGCGCAGCGAAGCTCTGACCTGAGGGACGACTCCCAGATCGCGGTGGTCGCACATGGCGAGGAAGCAGGCCACCTGTCCGATGACGTGACCGACCGCCTCCAGGCCGACCTCAAACGTCCCTGCGAGGGGGGTCAGATTGGAGGCGAAGGAACACCAGTAAGCGGTGGTCTGAAGGTCGCGCTCCGGGATCCGGATTGGTCCCGAGCCCACCGTCTCGTTGGTGAGCAAGCGAATCTTTCGGTACATCGCCGCCAGCACGCTCACTCGCACCTCCCCGTGCGCACGTGAGGTGGACTTGCCTTGATCGGCAACCGGACCGGCCATGCACTCGAGCACCTGCAAGCCCACCCGTAGGTCAGCGTCGGTGTAGTAGTCGACCGAGACCGGGTGAACATAAGCACGACGCTCCTCCCAGTCCAGGCGCTCCACGTGGTACTGCCGTCCTTGATGCATGTAAATCGCGTCGTCGTGCACTAGAAGCGGGGCCGCCCACTCGTCGAGCTCGCCGACCACCTGCGATCCCGACCCCGAGTGTCCTCCCGAGCTTCCGGAAAACGGCCCCTGAGGACCTTGGGATGGGTCCTGCGAGTCGATCGCGGTGTCGAGAATCACCACATTGCTGGCGGCCGCGGTGCGCAGATTGATGGCGTCCGCAGGAAAGGCATCAGCGGCCCAATGCCAACTGCCGCCGGCTGAGTGGATCAGTCCATCCTCTTGGAGCACCTCAAGGAGCTCGCTCACGTCGGAGGCACCGAATCGCTCATCTGCCCCGAGCGGTAGCTCGAAGATCGCCGCTTGCAGATGCCCCGCCAGAATCAAGAGGTTCTCGGGGTCCACAAACGCGTGCTCAGGCGAGCGCTCCAGGAGAAACTCGGGGTGCTTGGCCACGAACTGATCGAGCGGCCCGCCACCGGTGATCAGAAGCTGCAGTGCCGGCTCGTTGCGGCGCCCCGCCCGGCCCAGACGCTGCCAGGTGCTGGTGATGGTGCCCGGATACCCCACTAAGACAGCGGCGTCGAGACGTCCGATGTCGATCCCCAACTCGAGGGCGCTCGTCGCCACAACACATCGGACTCCGCCTGATCGCAGATCGGACTCGATGGCACGCCGCTCCAGGGGCAGGTAACCGCCCCGGTAGGCTCGAACCTGGGGGTGGTTCCCTTCCTGGTGGGCGCTGGCTGGGTTATCCAGCTCCCGGCGCAGGTAGTTGAGCAGGAGTTCGACTTGGAGCCTGGTCTGCCCGAACACGATGGTCTGCGACCCGCTGCGAACCAACTTCGGCACCAGCGAGGTCGCCTCCTGAGTGGCGCTCCGCCGGATCCCCAGACGGGGCTCAACGATCGGCGGAGTGATCACCACCACTCGTCTGGTCGGCACGGGAGCCCCATTGCGCTCGACGCACTCGACCGGTCGGCCCAAGAGCCGCTCGGCCAACTCTTTGGGGTTGGCAATGGTAGCCGAACAGCAGATGTAGGTGGGCTCTGAGCCGTAGAAGGCGCAAATACGATCCAGCCGTCGGATCAGATTGGCAACGTGGCTACCGAACACCCCCCGATAGGTGTGGAGCTCGTCTAGAACCACATAGCGAAGGCCTCTGAACAGGCGCACCCATTGGGTGTGGTGGGGAAGGACCCCGGTATGGAGCATGTCGGGGTTGGTGAGCACTACCTGGCCTGCCTGGCGAAGGGCGCTCCTCGCGCCCGGAGGAGTGTCCCCGTCGTAGGTAAAGGTCCGAAGATCAAGTTCAGCCGCATCCGAGAACTCGCGCAGCTCGCTGAGCTGGTCTTGGGCCAGCGCCTTGGTGGGGTACATCAGGATTGCGGTCGACTCCGGGACCTTGGCAATGGCGTCGAGGACAGGGATCAGGTAGCAAAGAGACTTGCCAGAAGCGGTAGGAGTGACCACCGCTAGGCTCCGTCCGGCCATGGCCAGCTCGATTGCCTCGACCTGATGGGTGTAGAGAGAGCCAATGCCATGGAGTTGCAGACCGTCGCGAAGCTGGGGATGGATCCCGACAGGAAACGGTCGGTACTCGGGCTCGCGAGCTGGGAGCAGCCGATCCAGAACGATTCTCGGCCGCAGACTGGGGTCGTCCAGGATCTTGGCCCAGGAGGCATCCGGCCGATCCGGGAGGACAGTCGACCGGGCCACCTCCTTCATCGAACAAACATACCAAACACTTGTTCGCCACACAAGTCCCAGGAGCGGTAGCATGTCAGCCTCACCTCAGCCGTAACACGAGATCAACGGGTGGCCGCGATGAACTCAAGGAGCCTCTCGGTCTGGGTCGGCAGTCGGAAGTCGTACCGGGGCAAGGCCGGGGTAGCCTGGAGAGGTCAGGGGTTGGAGGGGTAGATAGAGCCCGCGAGGGCGGGGCTGTACCCGTCCTTGCCCCTACCAGGCGCCCTAGCCTCGCGGCTGGGGGATGGTTCTAGTCACTGGCGCGGCTATAAGCCTGTCCCGACTCGGTAAGTATTATTTGGACGCATGGCTGACGGTTTCGTGCTGATGCCTGGGGAGGGCGAGCGGATCTCCTCGGCCATGACGCTCAAAGTGGGCGACAGGCAGTCCGGGTGCTTCTCCGTATTCGAAGTGGTCGACATCGGGCGCGGTTTCGACGTGGGGGCGCACCTGCATCACAGCGCCGAGGAGATGTTTTACGTCCTGGAGGGCGAGCTCGACTTGCTCGCTTTCGAGCCGCGGGTCCGGACGCCCACCGGCTGGCAGCACTGGGAGTCTCACAGCGGGGCCAAGGTGGCCCGGGGCGGCCCGGGCAGTTTCATGTTCGTCCCACAGGGTTGCCCGCACGCGTTTGCCAACCCGGGCCCTGGCCTGGCTCGGATGATCTTCCTGGTTGCGCCGCCCGGTCACGAGCATTACCAAAGCGAGCTTGCGGAGCTGGCGGCCAGAGCGACCGGCCCATTGGACGAAGCGATCGGGCAACTGCGTGCCCATTACGACATCGAGCAACTCACCCCCCAGGTGGTGCCCAGGCCGCGCTAGCTCTCCCAGAAGAGTCGCCCGCCGTAGCTTTTGCGCACTGTCACCTCAAACTCCAGTTTTTGTAGTCCATTTGAGTAGTCGATATGGACGCGAAAGTCCATCGTGTCGCGGAATTTAGCATCATTCGTTGGGGTGGTCCGGGTGGCTCCAAGGCTCCCACGTCCCAAGTGCTGCCCCCTGATATGCCTTCCGGCGACCGTGCTCAAACAGGGGGGTTCGGGTCGGAGCCAAAAGCTCGTACCAGGGGCAGTCCGATGACGCTAGGAAGCCTTGGAGGGGCTTGGGGGACTCAGCTGTTGGGCGTGACCGCGTCCAATCGGCGCCGAACCTCCGACGTGTTCACGCCGAGAGCGCCCAGCAGCACCGCCGCAGGATCTGGTGGTTGGAGTGTGAGGATCTGGGCCAGCACCTGCTGGGCCGCGACCTGGGTCTTCCGGCGATTGGGCTTGACCGCATCCTGAAGCACTTTCTTTGCCGCGGGCGTCATGCGGAGGCGATCTTTATTCATGACGGCCCAGATCGTTGGCTTCTTCGGCACGGCGCGCATCGGCAGTAGGGGAGCGTCGGTGCCCGACCCCATGCCCAGGGCACCCAGGGCTTGCTGATCGAGCGACTCAAGGGCCTGGCGAGCTTGCTGCAGGCTCACGCCCAACACGACTTCGATCGAGGGATCCTCCAGCAAGGCGAGCAAGACGTGATCGGTGCCAGTTCGGCGATCACCTCGGCGACGAGCCTCCTCACTGGCCCGCATAAAGATGGTCCAGGGGTGAACCACCTCTGGCACAACGGATTCGGTGGTCATGAAGACTCCTTGTTGTATTTGGTGTGCACGGATTGGCGGGTGACGCCCAAGGCGTCTCCGATCTGCTGCCACGACCAGCCCTTTTCTCGGGCCGACGCGACGTGGTTCGCTTCGACCCTCTCAGCCAGGCGATGTAGCGCTAACGAGGCGCGAAGCCCAATTGCCGGGTCATCCGACGAGAGATTCACGCTGAGTTCTTCGATGTCCATGCCTGTCAGTATAGACTGACATGACTGATTTGTCAACCTAAACTGACACACCATAGGCACCCCGAGGGACCGCTCGGCCGAGCTGGTCTGGTTGCTGTAGATCGCGCCGAGCCCCAGAAGGGCGCACCGGAGCACTTATCAGGTGGAAGCAGTCAAGCTGGCACGGTGCGATCAGTGATCCTCTTCCGGCACGGCAAGTCGGATTGGCAGGCCGACACAGCACGCGACGATCGCAAGCGGCCGCTGTCGAGACGGGGCCAGAGGGCGGCGCGGACGATGGGACGGCTGCTGGCCCTGACCGGAGAGATCCCCGACGCTGCCATCACCTCGCCGGCCCAGCGGGCCACTGAGACGCTGCGCCTAGCCAAGGAAGCGGGTGGCTGGAACTGCCGGGAGCAGAGTTCCGCGAGGCTGTTGGGTGACCCCGCGTCGGTCATGGAGGAGATCCGGGGGGCGTCGTCAGAAGCTGCGGTGCTCCTCCTGGTAGGTCACGAGCCGTGCTTGTCTCAGCTCGCCGAACTCCTCATCGGCGGAGGTTCGCTCCGGCTGCCGACGGGAGCCTTGGCAAGAATCGACCTCGATGTCGAAGCGTGGATCGACGTCAGCGGCGGAGTTGGCCAGCTGGTCTGGCTGGTGGCGCCGCGGCTGGTCGCCAAGAGGCTGACGTTCGCAGAGTAGGGTGGACACTGCCGCCGATCAGAGATCTGGTCGAGGTGGGGATGGGAGCGGCGTGCTACGAGCTGGTGGCGCGGAAGGTGAAGGACGGGGTACGCACGCCACTGGGACGCCGGTCAAACTGTGGAACCGAGGCACTGGGTGCAGACAGGAGTTTGGGACGTTGTGGGTGGGGCGGCCGGGTGCCGGGTAGTTGAGCCCGCGAGTATGTAGCGGGGGAACTCTTCGCTGACAACGAATGAGCCGGGTGTCGCCGCGGGCGATCGCCCAGTCAATCGGGTTCACTCCCATTCGCTAGATTGAGGACCGTGGACAAGGGAGATCACGTCGCCGACTTCGAACTCCCCGACGAATCCGGCGCTCTGCGGCGGCTATCCGAATTCCTCGCCTTGGGCCCGGTCGTGATCTTCTTCTACCCTGCCGCCATGAGCAAAGGATGCACGGCGGAGAGCCGCCACTTCCGTGACCTAGCGGCAGAGTTCGCCGCTTTAGGAGCCCAGCGCATCGGGATCAGCACCGACGAGGTCGCGAGGCAGCAGGAGTTCTCTAAGCGGAACTCGCTGGGCTACCCACTGCTGTCCGACCGACACGGCGAGGTCGCGGCTCAGTTCGGCGTCAAGCGTCGGTTCGGTCCGATCCCAGTCAAACGCTGGACTTTCGTGATCCAGAGCAACGGACGAGTGCTCGAGGTGATCAAGAGCGAGACTCGCATGACGCACCACGCCGACCGCGCGGTCGAGGTATTGCGTCAGAACGCGCTAGCTCCAACACAACCTCATGTCGAAGTACAACCCCAACAGGGTCATCGAAAGTCGTCGATCCCCACCGATCCCTCGTAATCAATTCCATACTTGTCCACGAAGCCCCAACAGTCCGGACGCGAACCATCGATGTCGGTGAGGTCATACCTATCAGCCAGCCGTCTCGAGGTCAGGATCTGCCCGGCAAATCGACGTGCCTCAGGATCTGCCGAGAGGGCCGCTACGCCGCGACCGAGATACGTGGGAGATTCCGAGATCGCGAATCCTGGTCTCTCTAGGCAAGCTTCGCGCCAGTTATCCTCGCGCACACCGAAGTCATCGAGCATCCGCTCAGAACGCAGCCAGCCGGGAGTGACGCCGACCGCGACGACGGGCAGATCGGCGAGCTCGACGGTGAGTCCCTTGACCACGCGGTCGATGCTGGCTTTTACGAGGTCGTAGTAGAACCCAACGTTCCGCCGGAAGTTCGCATTGAATTCGGATGTGCCGTCGGTCACCTCGATCACTAGACCCGACTTACCTTGGAGTAGTAGCGGCATTGCCTTAGCGATCGTGATCAAGTGAGTGTCCACGCCCAATCGAAGCATCCGCAGCCCACCCTCCAGATTGTGCTCCCAAAGTGGCTTGTCCCATTGGGCGTAGATGTCGCCGCCGAAGATGTCGTTCACGAGGATGTCCAGTTGTCGCTGCTCGCGCTCGATGAGCTCAACTAGGGCGTGGACTTGTTGAGGATCGAGGTGATCCACTGGAAGCGACTTTCCCGCACCCCCTGCCTCCCGGATCAGGGCCTCGGTCTCCTCTATCGTCTCCGGTCGGCCGAGCTCGGATGGACCGGTCGCTCGACTGCTTCGCCCGGTCGCGTACACGAAGGCACCGGCGCAGGCCAGTTCCACGGCGATGGCTCGGCCGGCCCCCCGAGTCGCTCCCGCCACTAGGGCAACTCTGCCTTTGAGCGGCCTGCTCCCGGCCATGGACGTCATCTCACCCTCCTGGAGGGCCAGCTCTGAGCTGTCGTGCATCGGCTCGGGATGCGTAGGCCGGCTGTCTGGCTGGCATTCTCATTCTCTCCGAGTTCGTGAGTAGCTCACAAGCCCGGATCTGGCAGTGTCTGGCTCAGGGCAAGGTCTTCGGCTACTGAGGCCCTAACGAAGCTGCTAAGAGCACCACGATTCGTCTGCCTGATTGCCCGCTTTGACCTGGACCCATCGAAGAAGGTTCGCCCGGGGGGTGATGGTGGGGATTGGGGCGGCAGCCGGGCTGATTGGGAGCTAGGGGTTCAGCCGGCGGGACTTGGCCGGCGACTGACCCTGGCCACCAGCGAGCTTGCGACGTCTCCTGATATGGAACTGACTCAGCGATGGACCAAGCCAGGCCGACGCGTCAGCCCCCAGTCATATCCAGCACCGCCTCTGGGGCAACCAGCCAGCGCATCACGGGATAGAGCACACCCATGGTTCCCTGCAGCTTGCCCGCCTGGGAAAGTTTGATGCCCGCGCGCTTGACGACCACCTCAGCAACGTGCACCACGCCCCCGAACGCGGCGAAGGGAATCAATTGCAAATCCACGAACAGTGCGAGGGCGGTGGCCGTTGCCAGAGGTACGTGGAAGAGTGCCAGCAAGAAGACCAGCAGTCCCTCGCGAAGTCCCAAGCCGTTGACGGAGATAGGGATAAATGTGACCAAGAGAGCAATCGGAAGTGCCAGGGCAAAAACCCCCCAGGAGACGTCGTGGCCCAGGGCCTGGCTGAACGCCTGCAGGGCTAGTAGATTCAGGCCCCAGCCGATACTTCCCACCAGAATCGTGAGCAGCAGCGCCCTCGGGGCGCCGCGATAGCTGCCCAATGAGCGAAGGAAAATCGCGAAGCGCTCGGTCAGGTGGTGGGTACGCCAGGACTGCCTCCAGGTCTGCTGGCCCCGAATTCTGGCGAACACTGGCTCCGCAATCAGCGCCAGTACCCAGGCCAACAGCATCAGCCCTGTGAACACCGCGAAGCCGACGACGTCGTTGGTGTGAAACCCGGTGTTCAGGACCACGGCACCAGCCAATCCCCAGAAGCCCATCCCCAGCATGCCGGCCATCCGGCTCCCGACCAAAGATGCGATCACCGGGCCGTGACCCACCCGCCGCCCCACTTGCATCGCCCGCGCAGCGTCGCTGCCGATACCGGCGGGGACGACCTGGTTGATGAAGAGGCCCTTCATGTACCAGTTCCCCAGGTAGTGCCAGCTCACGCGTCCGCAGGCTCCCCGCAACAGAAAGCCCCACTCCAGGATGCTGGTTAGGACCGTCACTGCGGTCAGGAGCATGGCCAAGAGCGCCCATGTCCCCTGGAGGTGACCAAACTTGGCCAGAGCGGCGGAGAGATTGACCGAGTGGACGAAGATGGCCAGCGCCAAGACGGTGACAGCCACCCGCGCGGCGGGATGGGCAAATATCCGGCGCAGGCGGTCTGCCAGTCGACGAACCGCCCCCCTGGTAGCGCCAGTGCTCAAGGTGCCCACTCTGCTGGTATCGACCACGATCCGGTCAAGCTGTCACTGGTGAGCCCGTCCTCTGCTTCTCCGTCCTGTGCAGAGAACGGATCCCGGACCGAGTAGGGTTCATCTTCGGCTTGGCCGAGTGGCGCCTGAAGCGTACGCGCCCAGCCTGGGAAAAGCGCAAGGAGCAGGGCCGGCCAACACGCTCGGCGCTTGAACCGAACTGCTGGTCCGCCTAGCACTCTCATCGAGAGAACCAGGCTTCTGGTCTACCACCGAGCCGGACCGGCCGCCCGGAGGACACGGCTGGCAGCGGCGAAGGCTAGGAGGCCGCGAAGCGCCTCACCGAGTCCACGTCACGGACGATGATGTGACGGCTGGAGACCTCCAGCCAGCCCCGCCGTTCCAGGGCATGCAGGGCCGAGTTCACACTCTGCCGAGTCCCGCCCACGCGGGCCCCAATCTCTCCCTGAGTCTCAACCAGTTCCAGATCGCAGGTACCAGCCCGGTCAACCTCTTGGACCAAGAGCTTGGCCACCCTCCGGGAGACGTCGAGGAAGACCAGGTCGGCCGCTGCACCGGTGAGGCGGCGAAGGTCGGAGGCCAGCTGGGCGAGCAGGTGGCGGGCGAGCTCAGGCCGACGCTCAACCACTGCCAGGAACTCGGACGCCGGCAGCTGAACCAAGAGGCTGTCCTGGACCGCTTCCACCGTGGCGGACCGCGGCCCTCCGTCCAGGCAACCTACCTCCCCCAGCGAGTCGCCAGGGTTGACCAATTGGAGCACCAACTCACCACCCTCAGCTGAGCTGACCAGCACCCGCAGCCGCCCGGAGGCCAACACCACCAAGGAGTCGGCTGGGTCGCCCTCGGCGAAGAGGATTTGCCCGCGCCGTACCCGCCGGACCCTGCAAGTGGCTGCCAATTCGGCCAGGTCGGCGGGGTCCAGGTTGGACAAGCTGGGTGTGGCGGCGAGCATCTGTCCGATCCTTTCCGGGTCCGTGGTAATTCCTCCCTGGCGGAGCGTCTGCCACGTGGCCCCCACAGAGGGCCCCCTCAACTGCTTGAGTTTGGCCTATCCGAGGCACGCGCGGGCGTCTTTCAGCTCCTAGACTCAAAGGCCTTCGGCTCGACAAGGTGGGGAGGTGTACTGAGTGGTCGTCGCAGCAGCCTCGATGGCCGCGGAAAGAGGTAGCTCCGCGAGTTGTAGGTCGTGAGTCCGCGTGGGGCGCTCGGACCTGCTCAACTGGGGCGTCTAGCTCAGGAGGCTTGGCCTGCCGTAGCGCCTCGGGCCGCGGAGGAGCTGCTGACCGCCATCACCACCAACGCGCGCCGTCTTTTGGGGGCAGCCGCCTGCTCCATCGCGCTGCTGAGTCCGGACGAATCTGAGCTCATCTACACCGCCTCCGCGGTTGGTGGAGAGGGCGAAGTCCATGGCCTCAGGCTCCCCGCCGACGAGGGAGTGGCGGGCTGGGTGGTGCAGTCCGAGCAGCCGATCGAGGTGCGCGAGCTGGGCCGAGATCCGCGCTTCTCGCGAGCAGCGGCCGAGCGAACCGGGTACGTCCCGGACGCAATTCTGGCGGTTCCGATCCGGACCCCCCGACGTCTGCTGGGCGTTCTCTCCGTACTCGACCGCGACGCCTCCCGGCCCGGGGCAGCCCACGATCTCCAGCTCCTGGGCATGGTGGCGGACGTGGCCGCTCTGGCCCTGGAGACCGTTGCCGCCTTCGACGATCTAGGTAGGGTGTTACTCAACGGGCTGGCCCAGGCGGCCGACACCCAGGACGCGGCCCGGGCCCTTCGGGCCGCAGCGCGGGATTTGGGTCCGGTCGACCAGGACGCGGCCCGAGTCGCCGGCCTGCTATCCGATCTGGGTCGGCCGGGCAGCCCAGAGCGACGGCTGGCCCTCAGCGTGCTTGAGGACGTCCTCGCCTACTCCAGGGAGAGAAGATCGCTGGCCCCCTGATCCCCGCTTGGTCGGAACCGTTCGTCAAAAGGACCACGGCGACCGGCCCAGCGCTGGGGCTTCCAATCACTTGGGAATGGGCGGTGGGTGACTCCACCGGTGCCGGGGTTACGGTCGCGATCGTCGACAGCGGCGTTGACGCCTCCCATCCCCGAGTCGGCAGCGTCGAGGGTGGGGCGATCATCACCTACGACCCCGGCCGTCCGTCGTCGGTTCGGGTGGAAGAGCGGCCGCATCACGACCTCTTCGGCCATGGCACCGCCTGCGCTGGGATCGCGCGGGAGCTTGCACCCGGGTGTGACATCCTCAGCGTGCGAGTGCTGGGCAAGAGACTGACCGGCAAGACCACCTGCATCGTTGCCGGGGTGCGCTGGGCGCTGGCCCATGGCGCGCAGGTGATCAACCTCAGCCTCAGCACACCGCTGGCCGACAGGGCACCGTTATGGCACCAGGTAGCCGACGAGTGCTATTTCAAGCAGGCGGTGCTGGTCTGCGCCGCCAACAATCTTCCCGGGCCTACGTTTCCCGCCCAGTTCGCTTCCGTCATCTCAGTTGCTTGCCACCCCAGCTCTGATCCCCGAGCCCTCGCCTACAACCCAGAACCGCCGGTGGAATTCGGAGCTCGGGGGCTCGACGTCGAGGTGGCGTGGGTCAAGGAGACCGTGATCACCGCCAGCGGCAACAGCTTCGCGGCGGCCCACGTCAGCGGGTTGGTGGCGCTCATCCTGGCCAAGCACCCGGAGTGCACGCCGTTCGACGTCAAGACCATCCTGCGCGGTCTCGCGGGCGGCGTCTAGCGAACTCAGTTGACCTCCGGGTCCAGGTCTGGCCACAGCTGGCTTGCCCCTGGAAAAACACGGCGGGCCGCAGACCGAGCTCGGCTACTCGGTCTGCGACCCCCGCAGTCGGTGTCAGATATCGGGCGTTTTTGTGGGCTAGTGACCGCCCCGCGTCAGTTGGCCCGGCGAATCGTCGGCTTCGTCGGAGTCTCCGATCGCCCGGGGGCCGCCGAAGCGGTGGCCTTCCGAATCGTCGGCCTCGTCAGAGTCGGCTGAGACGCGTGGTCCGCCGAAGCGGTGCCCTTCGGAATCGTCGGTGTCCTCGGACTCGGCGAATGCCCTTGGCTCCACGACGCGGTGACCCTCAGAGTCATCGGTGTCGTCAGCTTCGCTGTTGCGGGTCAGGTCGGAATCACTCGATGTCATGGTGTGCTCCTGTCTGGTTCTGGTCCGTCGTCTCGGCGGATGCTTGGCAAAGTATGCTGGCGGCGCCTCGCAAAAGGACGTCTGGCGGACGACGGGTCAGCTGTCAAATTGACGACGCGGCGAGGCTGACTCGGCACGGCGGATGGCGGGCTGGTCACCCTCGGGAATCGGTCAGGCTCGAGACCTTAGGCCGGCCACCAGTTGCTCAAGAGCGATGAGATAGCCGTCGCGCCCGAACCCAGCGACCACCCCCTGGCAGGCCCCGGCCACGAGGTCAACGTGCCTGAACTCCTCCCGCGCCGCCGGGTTGGAAAGATGGACCTCGACCGCTGGCAGTCCCACCGCCATCAGCGCATCCCGAATCGCAATGCTGGTGTGGGAATAGGCCGCCGGATTGATGATGATCCCGTCCGCGGAGCCCTGGGCCCGCTGGATCGCGTCCACCAGCGCGCCCTCCGCGTTGGACTGCAGTGCATCCACCGCCACTCCCAGGTCCTCGCCCCGGCGGGCTAGGTCAGCATCGATCTCCCTCAGCGTCGTGGTGCCGTATATCTCCGGCTCGCGAGTCCCGAGCAGGTTCAAGTTGGGACCGTGCAGCACCAGGACCTTCACCGGACGACCTCTTTGGGTGCGACTTGGTCGCGGACTCTTGCCGTGGGGTCCCCCACCTGAAGTACTGGCTGGCCTGCCAGTACTTCCCAGAGTGGCTGCAGGGCAGGCTCCAGGTCGATGCCGCTGACTAACAGGGCTCCACCTGCTGTCGGCACCACGAATGCCGGCGCACCTCCCCGACTCTTCTTGTCCAGGGTTACCGCCGCCCGCACCCGGTCCCCGTCAATCGGGGGCAGCGGCTCCAGCAGCCCCAACTTGCCCAGCGCCGCGTGGAGCCGGTCGGGCAGGTCCGTGGGGGTATGTCCCAGGCTGACGCCCAATCTAGAAGCGGCGAGAAGTCCAACGGCGACGGCGCGCCCATGGGAGACCTGGTAGTCGCTGGCGGCCTCCAGACCATGGGCGTAGGTGTGCCCCAGGTTAAGCGACTGCCGGAGCGCGTGATCTTGGGGGTCGGCGGCGACATAGGCGGCCTTGATCCGTACCGCCTGCTCGATCATCCAGCTGAGGTGCGAGGGCAGACCATCCCCCAGGGGCTGGCTCTGCTCCAGGGAGTCGAGCAGAAGCGGGGAGGCCAGACAGGCGACCTTGACCACCTCCGCCAGCCCGTCGCGAGCCGCACCGGCCGGGAGGGTAGCCAGTAGCTCTGGCGCGCAGACGACGGCACGCGGATGGTGAAAGGCCCCCACGGCGTTCTTGGCGGCCCCACGGTCGATGGCGACCTTGCCGCCGATGGAGGCATCGACCATGGCCAGGACCGTGGTTGGAACAGTGACCCAGGGCACTCCGCGGGCCCAGGTAGCGCAGGCGAACCCGACCGCGTCGAGCAGGGCCCCACCGCCGACGGCGATGACCAGATCCCCCCGGTCGACGCGCATCATCTGGAAGCGATCCCAAAGATCGGACACGGCGGCAAGCCGTTTGGAGGCCTCGCCTCGACCGACTGCCACGCTGGCAACCCTCCTCCCCGACCCCTGAAGCAGTTGGCTAACCCGGGCACCGGCACTCGCCAGCACCGCCTCGTCTGACGCAATTACAACTCTGGCACCCTGCTTCAGCATCGGTGCCAGCAGGGGTTCCAGATGCTGGAGCGCGTCGGGCCCCACGACGACTGGATACGGGCCTGCCGGGCCTAGCACGGTGACAGGGACTGAGTTCCGGGCAAACTCGAGCCGATAGTGCTCCGCGATCAGGTCAGCCACCTGAGCCACGCTTATAGCCGTGGTCTCGATCGCGAAGCCGGAGGCGGCGTAGGCCGGCGCCCGATCGGCCATAAGATCCGTGATTCGCTGCTTGGGACCGCCGGCGAGCAGCGGCCTCGATCTGTCACCTCGGAGGCGGCGCTCGAGTTCCGCCGCACTGGCGGTCAGCACCACCGTCACTGCGCCGGCTGCCAGGGTCGCGAATTGCGGATGCAGCACGGCTCCACCGCCGGTCGCGATCACGGCTCCCGAGAGGCGGGCGGCGTCCTCCAAGAGCCCGACCTCCAGCTCGCGGAACCTCGCCTCCCCCAGCGAGGAAAAGGCGTCCGCGATCGACCTGCCCATCCGCCGCTCCGCGATCTGGTCCAGATCTACGAAGGGCATCTCGAGCAGCTGGGCCGCCAGCGACCCTGCTTCGGTCTTCCCGGTCGCACTGAAACCGGCCAGCACCAAGTTGGCCTGCCCGCCCCTCAGTTCCGGCGCCGGCATCGCCAGCTCGCTCATCGACCGAGACCGGGCATCGGTCGCGAGTCCACCTGGCGAGACGCCGCCAGGCTGGCGTCCAGCCGGTCTCCTCCAAAGCGCTCCAGCAGCGCCCCCCCGAGGACCCAACCCAACATCGCCTCCCCCACCACCGCCGCTGCGGGCACGGCGCAGACGTCGGAGCGAACATAGGGCGGGTCGGTAGAGGTGCCGGTTACGAGGTCGACCGAGGCGGCCGGCGCTCTGGTCGAGGAGAGCGGCTTCATCGCCGCCTGCAGCACGATCGGCTCCCCGTTGCTCATCCCCCCCTCGACCCCACCGGCATAGTTGGAGCTTCGGACCAGCTTGCCGGACGACTCCAGAATCTGGTCCTGGGCCCGGCTCCCAACCATGGTCGAGACCTCGAACGCCGGGCCGATCTCCACGCCCTTGACAGCAGGGATGGAACAGATCGCCTGCGCTAGGCGGCCGTCCAGGCGGAGATCCCACTGGGTGTAGGAACCAAGTCCCACGGGTACTCCGGTGGCGAAGGTGACGAAGCTGCCGCCCAGGGTCTGGCGTTCGCCTTTGGCCCGGTCGATGCCGGCCACCATCTGTTCCGAGACCGCGGGATCGGGGCAGCGAACCGGATCGGGGTCAGCCTCCACCGCCAGTGCCATCAATGACTTGGCGCTCACCGACCCGAGATCGAGGGGCAGCATCACCTGGCCGATGGCGGTCACGAAGCAGCCCAGCGAGATCCCGAACTCCCGAAGCAGGGGACGGAGAAGAGCGGCGGCGGCCACCCGGGCCGCGGTCTCGCGCGCGCTCGCCCGCTCTCGCACGATGCGGAAGTCCGAGTGACCGTGCTTGGTGGCGCCCGCCAGATCGGCGTGGCCCGGCCGCGGCGTTGTCAGCGGAACCGGATCTCGGGGCTGGTTAGCGAAGTCCAGATTGACGATCCGAATCGCGACCGGTGACCCGGTTGTCAAAGATGCGACCACACCGCTGACGATCTCGGCGTGGTCGTGCTCGATCTTGGTTGATCGGGCCCCACGACCGTGGCCCCCGCGACGGCGCTCGAGCTGACGGTCAATCTCCTCGACATCGACGCTGACGCCGGCAGGGATCCCGTCGACGATCAGCACCAGCTCGGGTCCGTGCGACTCGCCAGCGGTGAGAAGTCGCAGGCTCACGATTGCACTGCCACGGCCTGATCAGCCGCCTCGCGCATCTCCTGTAGGGGAGCGTCGATCCCAGTCCAAGCCTCGAAGGACAGTGCTCCCTGCTCGACCAACATGTCAAGGCCTCCCACCACAAGGCACCCCGAGGCCTTGGCGCGTGCCAGCAGCGGCGTATGCCGGGGTAGGTAGACCAGATCGAAGACGATCAGGTCCTGGCTCAGCTGTATCCCGTCCGGGACCGGAGAGCGCCCGGGTTGCGCGGATCCTCCCAGCGTAGTGGCGTTCACCAGCAGTCCGGCGCCCTCCAGGGCCGCTGCCAAAGTCCCCTCTCCATCTCCAACGAAGCCAACCGACCCAGCCCCGGCGCCGGTCAGGTCTCGGGCGAGCGCCAGGCCAGCCGGGTGATTGCGTCCCACCACCCGGACCTCAACCCCTTCCGCGGATATCGCCGCGACTATCGCCCTGGCGGCGCCGCCTGTTCCCAGCACCACCGCGATCCCGGGCAGGCGCGGCGTAGCTCGGCGCAGCGCCCGGAGGAACCCAACTCCATCGGTGGAGTCGCCCCAAGCCCCGGTAGGCCCGAAGGTGAGGGTGTTGACCGAGGCACAGGTTCGTGCGGTCGGGCTGAGCGCATCGGCGAGCCTGGCGGCGGTTTGCTTGTGGGGGCTGGTGATGTTGAGGCCGCGGAACCGCCGCGCCAGGCCGGGCCAGGCCATCTCGAGCTCACCGTCGGCGACCCGGACCAGCCGATACTGCCAGTCCAGCCCGGCAGCCGCGAACGCCGCCGACTGGATTGCCGGTGACACGCTCTGAGCCACCGGGTCCCCCACCAGAGCCACTTCGATCATGCCGACAGCTCTCGGAGGCTGACGAAGAAGCCTGGGAAAGAGTCGGAGACGAACTGGGACCCGGTCACCTCTACCACCCCTGCGCTGACCAGTCCCGCCAGGGTGAAGGTCATGGCCAGGCGGTGGTCTGTCAGGGCGTCGCAGGCCCCTCCCCGCAGCTGGGTCGGACCTCGAACGACGAACCCATCCGCCAACTCCTCGGCGTCGGCGCCAAGGGCGCGGAGGCCTGACACCAGTCCCGCGATGCGGTCCGACTCCTTGGTCCGCAACTCGGCCGCGCCCCGCACCTCTGTCACGCCTTCGGCTGCGGTTGCCAGCAGCCCGACCAGCGGCAGCTCATCGATCAGCAGGGGTACCTCGTCTGCCTCGATCCGTACCGCGCTCAGAGCTCCTTGTCTAACCCGGATGTCGGTGGCGGGCTCGGGTCCAGGCTGGTCGCCTCCAGTGTCGAACTCAACCACCACCCCCATGCGCGCCAGGACCTCGAAGAACCGGGTCCTGGTCGGGTTGGCCGACACCCGCTCCAGGACCACGTCGGACCCCGGGACGAGAGCGGCGGCGGCCCCGAGCACCGAGGCGGAGGAGGCGTCTCCAGGGATGGACAAACGAATAGGACTCAGCGTTCCGGGCGCCACCCGGATCGATCTCCCCCGGTCGGAGTCCGCGCCCTCGATGCTGGCGCCCATGGCCGCCAGCATCCGCTCGGTGTGGTCCCGGGTTGGGATCGGCTCCACCACGGTGGTAGGTGAGCTGGCATAGAGCCCAGCGATGAGCACCGCCGACTTGACCTGGGCGCTGGACGGGTCGAGAACGTACTCGATCCCGGTCAGGTCTCCACCACTGATATCGATCGGCGGCCGGCCTCCGGGGGCGGTCGTCACCCGTGCCCCCATCCGACGCAGCGGCTCCGCCACTCGCTCCATGGGGCGCCGGAGCAACTGGGGGTGTCCGGTCAACCGCAAGGTCCAGGGCAGCCCGGCCGCCAATCCCGCACCCAGGCGCATGGTGGTGCCCGAGCGCTCACAATCAAGCGGGGCGCCGAGCCGCCGGGATACCGCCGAGCGCCCGAGGCCGGTGATCTCCAGCCTGGTCCCGTCCAGCCTCGCGTCGCACCCCAAGGACCGCACCAGGTTGAGGCTGGCGCGGCAGTCACCCGCTGCTGAAAAGTTCAAGATCTCCGACCTGCCAGTGCTACAGGCGGCCAGGATCGCCGCCCGATGCGAGATCGACTTGTCGCTGGGCACTTGGCAGCGGCCTAGTAGCGGTCCCTGCTGACGACCCAGGGTGGCCGAGCCTCCCAGGGTGGTCATGTCAGGACCCTGCCCACCGCCTCGGCCACCTTGCGCGCTGCCGACATCATCTCGGCGAAAGCCTTGGGACTGAGGGATTGAGGACCATCGGATAGCGCCTCTTTGGGGTTGGGATGGACCTCGACCAAGAGACCATCCGCCCCGGCGGCCACGGCCGCCAGCCCGATCGATCTGACGTACTCGTAGCGTCCCGCGGCGTGGCTGGGGTCGACCACGACTGGCAGGGAGCTGACCCGCTTGAGCACCGGCACCGAGGTGATGTCGAGAGTGAACCTGACCATGGGCTCGAAGGTCCTGATGCCGCGCTCACAGAGCGCGACTTGGAGGTTGCCCCCGGCCAGGATGTACTCCGCCGCGTGGAGCCACTCCTCCAGGGTCGAGGACATGCCCCGCTTGAGCAGCACCGGTTTGTCGACCCGGGCGCACGCCTCGAGCAGCCGGTAGTTCTGCATGTTGCGTGCGCCGACTTGGAGCAGGTCGGCGTGACGTGCCACCACCGCCACGTCCTCCGGAGCCATCACCTCGGTGACCACGGCCATGCCCAGGTCGTCGGCCACCTCTCGGAGCAGGCGCAGACCGTCCACCCCCAGCCCCTGGAAGGCGTAGGGCGAAGTCCGCGGCTTGAAGGCACCGCCGCGGAGCACCCTCACTCCCTGCGCGGCCACCGCCTCAGCGGCGGCCTGGAGCTGGCTTCGACTCTCTACCGCGCAGGGGCCCGCCATGACCAGGATCCCGGAACCGCCGATTTGGACTCCATCGATGAGGCTCACGATCCGGTCTTCGGGATGGAACTCGCGGCTGGCCAGCGGGTAGTCGCTGAGCACACGCACAACCCGCTCTACCCCCGCCAGCAATCCCAGCGCCTCGAGCTCAGTCTCGGTGCCCTGGCCGCTTACACCCAGGACAGTCCTGCCAGTGCCGAGGTTGATCTCGGCCGAAAGTCCGAGCGTCTCGATCCTGGTCAGAACCGCCTGCAACTGCTCGGGGCTGGCGTGCGCCGACATCACGATCATGCGAGCCCGCCTCCGCCAACGTGCCCGATGCGGACGGACATCAGGCTGCGTCTCCGACCAGGTCCAGGAAGCGGGAGATGAGCGCCGGCCCCTCCGGGGTGAGGATGGACTCGGGATGGAATTGAACCCCGAACCGCGGGAGGCGGCGATGCTCCATTCCCATCACCAGCCCGTCCTCGGTCTCGGCGGTAACCACCAACTCCTGTGGAAGTGAGGACCTTTCCACGACCAGTGAGTGATAACGGCCGCCCTCCAGGGGCGAGGCCAGGCCCGCGAAGATCCCCTTGCCGTCGTGGTAGACCGGACTGGTCTTGCCATGAACCGGCATGGGGGCGCGGACCACCTTGGCGCCAAATGCGGTGGCCAGCGCCTGGTGCCCCAGGCACACCCCGAGCAGCGGCACGTCGTCGGGAAGGGCGCGAATCAGGGCGACGAAGCAGCCGGCGTGCTCCGGCCGCCCCGGGCCTGGGGAGAGAATCACGGCGTCGGGGTGGCGGGCGGCCAGCTCCGAAGCGGACGCGCTCTCCGAGCCGGCCACCTCCACCTGACGCCCGGTGGACGCCACCACCTGCACCAGGTTGTAGACAAACGAGTCCTGGTGATCGACGACCAGGATCACGGCGTACCACCGATGGCGGCCAGGATTGCCGACGCCTTGGCCTCGGTCTCGGCCAGCTCGGTGCCTGGGTCAGAGTCGCTGACGATCCCGGCCCCGGCCTGGACATGCACCTGACCTCCGGTCACCACCGCCGTCCGGATGGTGATACAGAACTCAAGGTCGCCGTAGAAGGTGACGTAACCGCAGGCTCCGGCGTAAGGGCCTCTGGCAGTGGGCTCCTCCCGGGCAATGATCTCCATGGCCCGGCGCTTGGGCGCGCCGGTGACCGTGCCCGCCGGAAAGACCGCCAGCAGCGCGTCAAGCGGGGTCTGGCCCTGGGCCAGCTCCCCGGCCACGCTGCTGACCAGATGCATCACCCGGGGGAAGCGCTGCACCTGCAACAGCTGGGTGGGGCCGACGGTGCCGGGGGTGCAGACCCGGCCTAGGTCGTTTCGGGCCAGGTCGACCAGCATGGCGTGCTCGGCGCGCTCCTTGGGGTCGGCGATCAGCTCGCGCTCCAGCTGCTCATCCTCGAGCTCGTCGGCGCCACGCCGGCGAGTCCCGGCGATGGGATGGGTGCTGACGCGCCGGCCCCGGACCTTGACCAGGGGCTCCGGCGAAGATCCCGCCAGCTCCAGCCCCGGAATCCGCAGGTAGAACATCGCCGGAGAGGGATTGAGATGGCGCAGCCGCTGGTAGATATCCAGGCCGCTCTCGCGGGCGGGCGCGGAGAGCCGCCGGGAGAGCGCGGCCTGGTAGATCTCACCGGCGGAGATGTCCTCCTTAACCCGGCGGACCGCGGACCGAAACATCTCAGTCGACAAGTTGGGCGCGACCGCCAACGTCTGTCGCGCCGTGGCCTGGGGCTCGGGCCGGGGCGCCACGCCAGCCCGGATCCGGCTCGCCATCTCCTCCACCGCGCTCACCCCCACCTCGTACTCGGTACCCGCGGGGATGTGCGCCACCAGGAACAAACGGCCGGCGCGGTGGTCGAAGACGGCCACCCGGTCTAGCACCAGCAAGGTGATGGGGTCGCAGGGCATGCGGCCGCGCCCGGCGGGATGGGCAAATTCGTCGATCAGGGACGCCGCCTCGTACGAGAGCAGCCCCGCCAGGCCTCCGGTCATAGTGGGCAAATGGGGCAGCTGGGGACCTCGAAGCTGGATGGCGAGGCGGTTGAGAGACGACCGCAGCTCGGGGCCGGACGGTCCAAAAATCCCTTCTTTTATGGGCAGTTCGCGACGCACCGCCTCCACTCGCACCCCGACCTCGTCGACCACCACCAATGCCGCCGGGTCCCCGGCCGCGATCGTGTAGCCGGTGGAGCGCCCCGACAGCTCCAGCTCCTCGAGAAGCACTCCTGGCCCCTGCCCCGTCAGCGCCTCGAAGACGTCGACTGGGAGGAGTTCCTCGATCGCAAGTTCGGCCCAGATCGGCACCAGCGGGAAGTTGCCAGCGTTCTTCTCCACCGTCCCTCGGTCGGGCAGGATCGTCAGTGAGGCCAGCATCACGTCTCCCAAGTCGACAAAAGAAAAAGCCCCGGAGGGTTCCGGGGCTTGGTGCTCGCGTTTCGCTCAAACGGTCAGTCGCGTGCGGACACTTCACCCCCAGCGGGCCAGCTCCACCGCCAATACGAGGCGCACGCCTTGACCATAGGCCGCGGATTCTGCCGGAAGTTCCCGCTCCGAGTCAAGTTTGCTCAACCAATCGTGACATCGGCGAGCCTCCGCCCATGACCAGCGGCGCGGTGCCATGCTGACCTCGTGGGGGATCTAATGGAAGGACAGTGCCGGTGAGCGAACCGGTGTCGGTGTGGATAAACGGGGTGGAGGTGCCGCTCGTGGCCGGAGTCGGCCGACTGGGTGGCATTGAGCTCGAGCTGCACGGGAGTGACCTGTCTGGGGGCATGCGCTGGGACTGGAGCCTCCACAACGCGGGCCGCTCGGCGGCGACAGTCCAGCGGGTCGGTCTTCGGCTCAGAGCCACTCCCGAGATGGTCCTGGAGCATGGCTGGCAGAGCTGGTCGCCGGTTCGAAGCTGCCCGGCGAGAGACGCTCGACCGAGTCGCAGGGCAGCTCCACGGTGGGTTTCCAGAATGCTCCTGGCAGAGGGGGAGGTCGCTGGTGTCTCGGTGCGGGGCGATCACTTCCTGGTCAGCGACCTAGGCGTAGTGGGGGCACTCGGCGGAGCCCACAACCTCACCACCATCGAGTGCCACGGCCGGACCCAAGGGCTGACCACCTGGGCTCTGCTCGACGGGGTGCCTCTCCACCCCGGTCGAGAGATGCGGCTCGACCCTCTTTGGATCGCGGACGGGGACCCTGGTCGGCTCTACTCCTCGTACGCCAGCCTCTGGGGCGAAGCGGAGGGCGCGCGCCGGGACGCACCTTCGGAGCCGGGCTGGTGCTCTTGGTATCAGTACTTTGGCAACGTCGACCTCCAGGCGATCGGCGGCAATCTCGACCGCGCGGCCGAGCACGGCCTGCGGGTGCTCCAGATCGACGATGGCTACCAGCGAATCGTGGGCGATTGGCTGGCGGTCAGAGACGGCTGGGGTCCGATGAGTGAGTTGGCCGCCGCGATAGTCGAGGAGGGCCTCCGTCCGGGAATCTGGACCGCGCCCTTCCTGGTCGCGGCCCACGGCGGGGTGGCCCGGGACCACCCAGACTGGCTGCTGCGGCAAGCCAACGGACATCCAGTGCCAGCCCACCACAACCCTTCGGCCTGGGGCGGTTGGGCCCTGGCGCTGGACATGACTCATCCGGGCGCACTAGAGCATGTGACGGAGGTCGCCGCCCAGCTGCACGCAGCAGGCTTCAGCTACCACAAGGCGGACTTCTGCTATGCGGCAGCTCTGCCCGGACGGCACCACGACCCCACTGCCACCAGAGCTGAGGCCCTCGCCCGCGGGCTACGCGCCTTTCGTGAGGGAATCGGTGAGCGGGCATTCCTGCTGGGCTGTGGGTGCCCTTTGGGCCCCGCCGCGGGAGTGGTTGACGCCATGCGCGTCTCCCCCGACACCGGGCCCTGGTGGGCGCCCCGCCCGGGTGATGTGGTCAAGGGTTTCGCCGAGTCGGCAGTCTGCCTGGCGAACGCCGCGCGCGCCAGCCTGTTGCGGGCGCCGCTGCATCGGCGCTTGTGGATCAACGACCCGGACTGCCTACTGCTCCGGCCCACCGACACAAAGCTTTCGGGGGCACAGCGGCGGCTGGCCGCCGATCTGGTGGCCGGCCTCGGCTGCTTTCTCATGCTCTCCGACGACCTGTCTCGCTACCGGGCCGAGGAGTGGTTGCAGGTAGAACGGATCCGGAAGCTTCAGAGCACAGCCGACACTCCGCTCGACATCGATGACCCGCTGGCCAGCCAGGTGGTGGTGCGCTCGGCCGCGACCGTGCTCACGGTCGACCCGACAATCGGCCGCGGCGACACGGTCTGGTCGCTGCAAAAGAACGCAAGCGGCGCCGACCTATAATCGCCGCCTTGGGGGGACCGTGCAAAGCTGGACCCTGGGTAGCAGCTCGGCGGACGATGAGCAGCATGCACCCGTGCCTTCGCGGCGCAGCGAGCTGCCCGCCGGTGTCGCTCGGCAGGAGCATTACCGCCGCGAGTATCGGTGCCGCCGACCCCGCTGGCGGGACAGCACCACCATCTACCGTGAGCTGGTCGCGACTCACATCGGCCCGGAATCCAAGATTCTGGACATCGGCTGTGGCCACGCCGATTTCCTAGCCTCCGAATATTCCGTCAGTCCGCACATCTACGGGCTGGATCCGGACGCCCAGGCCCTGGCGCTAAACCAGGTCATCCAGCACCCGGTGGTGGGCACGGTGGAACAGATTCCGCTGCCCGACCAGTTTTTCGACTTGGTTTGCATGGCCTGGGTTGCGGAGCACTTGGAACATCCCTTGGAAGCCGCCCAAGAGATCCACCGGGTGCTGCGACCGGGTGGGCGGCTCTTGTTTCTCACTCCAAATGCTTGGAACTACAACACTTGGCTGGTCCGCGCGGTCCCCAATCGCTACCACGAATTCTTCACGCGTCGACTCTACGGACGGCAGGAGCGTGACACCTATCCCGTCCGCTATCGCTTGAACACCGAAAGCAAGATCGAGCGGGTTATGAGCGCAGCCAACCTCAAGAAGGTGCGCCTCCTCCGCAACGGAGACCCGTCCTACATCAGTTTCAACCCGATGCTTTTCACCATCGCCAGTGGGCTGGAGACCCTCTTGGAACTGCCCTGGTTGCGCCGGGCGCAAGTGCACATCATCGCCGTCTACCAGCGCTAAACCGGCGCCCGGCACTTCACCGTGCGACATCTGTCCTGATTCCGACAGGCCCTGTGCTCAAGGCGGGAGTTTGACTCCCGGCCACAGCATGGTCCAGAATCGTCTCCCTGTGACTAAGGCATTCGGCTTCAGCTGGCGGTGGCTTTGGCCCGAGCAGGGTTCGGCACCGTCGCGCGCCTAGTCACAGCGACCGCAAGCGACCACCGAGCCCTGGGCAATGCCCGGGGCTTTTTTGATGCCAGAAGGGGACGACCGCAAATGCGACGCCTGCTGACTGCTTCCACCCGATGCCCGGCTTCCTGATGGAAGACTTTCCCCAGCTCCTCCGCCGACTGATCCAGGGCGGCACCATGAGCGCTGAGGAAAGCGCGTCGGCGCTGGGGGCGATCTTCGACGAGAAGCTGAGCACCAGCCAGGCGGCGGCACTGCTGACCGCGCTGGCCGCCCGCGGCGAGACCATCGACGAGGTGATCGGTGGGGCCACCGCGATGCGACAGCGCGCTCTTCGAGTGCATCATGGGCTGCCCCTGGTCATCGACATCGTTGGTACTGGTGGCGACGGCACCCGCAGCATCAACATCTCGACCGCGGCGGCACTGGTTGTCGCCGGTGCCGGGGTAGCCGTCGCCAAGCACGGAAACCGCGCCGCCTCCAGCGCCTGCGGCAGTGCCGATGTCCTGGAGGCCCTCGGGGTTCCCCTCGATCGGGACCCCGTCGCGACCGCGGAATTGCTCACCAGCGACCGCATCGCCTTCCTATTTGCGCCGCGCTACCACCCGGCGATGAAGTCAGTTGCTGGCCTGCGCCGCGAGCTCGGGGTGAGGACTATCTTCAATCTGTTGGGGCCGCTGTGCAACCCCGCCGGAACCCAGTGCCAGCTGGTCGGAGTCTTCGGCGAGACCCAAGTCGATCTGGTCGCAGAGGCAATGCAGGGGCTGGGCATCGAGTCAGGTGCTGTGGTGCATTCCGCCAGCGGGATGGACGAGGTCTCGGGCGAGGGCCCGACCTGGGTGGCCCAGTTCGGGCCTGACGGAGGTAGCCGCTGGGTGCTGAATCCCGAGGACCACGGAGTTCGAGCCTCGCTCGAGGATCTCCGCGGTGGGGACGCTCGAACCAACGCCGAGCTGATCCTCGCCATCCTCCGGGGCGAGCGCTCACCGAGGGCGGACGTGGTGGCGCTCAACGCCTCCCTGGCCCTGGTGCTGGCGGCGGCGGCGGCGGACATCGAGGAGGGCATGGCCATGGCCCGCACCAGCGTCAGCTCGGGAGCAGCTCTGGCGGCACTGGACGCGCTGCGAGGTGGCACCAGCCTGGTCGAGGGCGCCAATGTCTGACGTCCTCACTCAGATCTACCAGGCACGCCAAGTGCGCCTCAACGAGGAGATGAAAAGGCAAAGCCTGGCCGCCCTCAACGAGCGGGCGGCGGCTAGTCGGGGCACACGCCGCTCACTCTCGGCAGCCCTGAGGGTTGCTCGGCCGCCGGCCCTGATCGCGGAGATCAAGCATGCGTCGCCCTCTGCAGGAGTGATCACTGACGACTTCGATGTCGCCCAAATAGCAGCCAGCTACCAGCGGGCGGGAGCGGACGCGATCAGTGTGCTGACCGAGGAAGAGCACTTCCTGGGGCACCTGAGCTACTTGGGCGTCGTGCGGGATCAGACCAAGGTTCCCCTGCTGCGCAAGGACTTTCTCACCACCCCTTACGAGGTGGTGCAGTCCGCGGCCTACGGTGCCGACGCGATCCTGGCCATCGTCGCCGGCCTCACCGATCCACAGCTACTGGCGCTGCTGCGGGCCGGTTCCGAGTGGGAGATCGAGGTCCTGGTCGAGGTTCACACCAGTTCGGAGATCGACCGGGCCCTCAATCTCGGAGCCACGCTGATGGGGATCAACAACCGCGATTTGCGCACGCTGGCCACCAACACTGAGGTAGCTCAGAGCCTGGTCCACCTGATACCCCCCGGAATCCAGGTGGTGGGTGAGAGTGGCTACGAGAGCGTGGCCGAGATTCAGAGCGCCTTTCAAAGAGGGATCCCCGCCTTCCTGGTCGGCGAGGCCTTGATGCGCACTGACGACAAGGTGGCCTTCGTGAGCGCGGTGAAGGCGGCCGGGGCGTTGCGGGACTAGGTGTTGGAGGAGGAAACCGTGGGAGGCCGTCTGGCCAGAGCCGAGTTGGGCCAGCCACCAGCCGAGTCCTGGCCCCATCCCCAGTTCGGGCCCGGTCCTGAACGGCGGACCCGGGTCAAGATCTGTGGCTGCCAGTCCGCCGCCGATGTGGCCCAGGCGGTTGAGGCCGGCGCCGACGCCGTCGGCCTCATATTCGCCCCCAGCCCGAGGCAGGTCTCCGCCGAGCAGGCTGCGGTCGCCGCTGCTGCCGCCCCTACCCGGGTCACGGTCGTGGGAGTCTTCGTCGATCCCTCGGCGGCCGACCTGGAACAGGCAGTCAGCCTGCTCCCGCGGATGGTCCCTCAGTTCTCCGGCTCCGAGTCGCCCCGCCTCTGCCGGCATCTGGGGGTCCCCTATCTCAAGGTGCTTCAGGTTCCGAACCAGGGCCTGCCTGCCGGCGACCGATTGCGAGCCGACTTGGAGCGGTTTCCCGAAGCGCTGGTGGTCTTCGAGACCGCCTCCGCGCAGCGCGGCGGTTCTGGGCGCGCTTTCGAATGGTCCCGGGTGAGCGCAATCACCGCGCTCCGCCCATCCGTCATCAGCGGCGGCCTGCATCCCGCCAACGTCGGCGATTGCGTCCGCCTCTTGCGCCCCTATGCCGTCGACGTGCGCTCTGGTGTGGAATCGGGTGCCCGCAAGGATCCCGCCAAGCTGCGCGCCTTCATCCAGGCGGTGCGGAGTGCCGATGCAGCCACCTGACCAGCGCGGATACTTCGGCGCATTCGGCGGACAGTACGTCCCCGAGGTTCTGCACCAGGCGGTGCAGAACCTGGAGGCAGAGGTCGACCGCGCCTTCGGAGATCCCTCATTTTGGCAGGAATTTCACGGAATACTGCAGAGTTTTGTGGGCCGTCCCAGTCCCCTCTATCACGCCCAGCGCTTCCCTGCCCGCGACACCGTCGTGCTCTTCAAGCGCGAGGACCTCAACCACACCGGGGCGCACAAGGTCAACAACGCCGTAGGTCAAGGCCTGCTGGCGCGACGAATGGGGATGCGGCGCCTGATCGCCGAGACGGGCGCCGGTCAGCACGGGGTGGCAACCGCCACCGTCGGGGCCAAGCTGGGGTTGCCGGTCGAGGTGTTCATGGGGGAGCTGGACATCCAGCGTCAGGCCATGAACGTGGCCACGATGAGGCTGCTAGGTGCCACCATCCATGCTGTCGACACCGGCACAAGAACCCTGAAGGATGCGGTCAACGCTGCGATTCGAGAGTGGGCGACCAGGGCCAACGACACCTTCTACGTGATCGGCAGTGTGGTCGGGCCTCATCCCTACCCCTATCTGGTGCGGGAGTTTCAGAAGGTCATCGGGCTCGAGGCCCGTCGTCAGTGCCTGGAGCAGTGGCAGCGGCTGCCTACCGATGTGATCGCCTGTGTGGGGGGAGGCAGCAACGCGATAGGGATCTTCTCGGGCTTCGTGGACGATCCCGGGGTCAGGCTCTGGGGCGCCGAGGCTGCCGGACGGGGCAGCGGGCTCGGTGAGAATGCCGCGGCGCTGACCTACGGATCGATCGGCGTCCTCCACGGCTCCAAGTCCTATCTGCTTCAGGACCGAGATGGCCAGGTCGCCGGTACCCACTCGGTGAGCGCCGGACTCGATTACCCGGGGGTGGGCCCGGAGCACGCCATGCTCAAGCAAAGCGGAAGGGCTCATTACCTGGCCGTGACCGACGACGAGGCGATCGCCGCCTACCACCGCTGTGCCGAACGCGAGGGGATCGTGCCGGCCTTGGAGAGCTCGCACGCGCTGGCGCTGGTGGATCGAGTGGCGGAGGCGAGCGGGCCCGAGGGCCTGCTGATAGTGAACCTGAGCGGGCGGGGCGAAAAGGACATCGAACAGCTGGCGCAACGGGAACGAACATGGCAGGTCGCCCAAGGCGAGCCTGATGGCTGAGATTCTGGCCGGCGATCGGATCGGTAGGCACTTGCAAGAGATCCGAGCCAGGGGTCGAGCCGCCCTGATCGGCTACCTGGTGGCGGGAGATCCGGATCTGACCACGACCGAGATGGTGATCTCAGCCATAGCCTCCGCCGGGCTCGATCTGCTGGAGTTGGGGATCCCCTACAGCGACCCCCTGGCCGACGGGCCCACCATCGCGGCCGCGGGCCAGCGCGCCTTGACGGCCGGCACCACCCTCGACGCCTGCCTGGACCTGCTGGAGCGGGTGCAGGACCTGGTGCCGACGATCCTGTTCACCTATTTCAACCCCGTCTTCCAATTTGGAACCGAGCGGTTCGCGCAAAGAGCCGCCGCGGCTGGGGCCTGGGGGGTGATAATCCCTGACATCACCCTCGAGGAGGCCGACGAGGTCAGGGGTCCCCTCCATGCCCACCACCTCGCCATGCCGCTTCTGATCGCGCCCACCACAGAGCCCTCCCGAGCGCGCCGCATCGCCGAGGCCAGCGATGGCTTCGTCTACGTGGTGTCGCGCTTGGGGGTGACCGGTGAGCGCAGCGAACCTGACCTCGACTGGCTCCGAGATCGAGTCGAGCGCCTCCGTGAGGTCACCGACAAGTCGCTGGCTGTGGGGTTCGGCATCAGCAGCCTGGCCCAAGTTCGCCAGGTCACGCCGTGGGCCGATGGAGTGATTGTGGGCAGTGCCCTGGTCGGCTCATACGCGGGCCATTCGGGCGCCCCAGCCGCCCAGCTGGCGGTCGACTACGTGCGTTCGCTGACCCAGGGGTTAAAGACGGAAGCCTGAGCGCCTCCAGGGAGGCGCTCAGGCAGGATGGTGGGGATCAGTCGGGCAGCTGGCCGGTCAGCGAGGAGACCCGCAGTAACTCGCGGATGTCATTGCGGCGCGGCGCAAGCTTGAGGAGTTGTCGATAGACAGAGATGGCGTCGAGGTCATGGCCCTGCGCCCGCAGTAGACGGGCGACGAACTCCAGCCAGATCGGGGCCGCCTCAGCGTCGCGACGCTCTACCGAGAGAGTGCAGAGCTGCCAACAGGCACGATCGCAAGGTGGGGCACTGAGCACTGCGGTGGTGAAGCAGAGCACGGCCAACTCAAGGTGCTTTGCTCCCCGGACCTCTTCGCCTACGGCACAGATGACGGCCGCGGCTTCGTCTCCGGGCGAGGTCAGAGCCATCTGCATAGCGAGCGTCGCGGCATCCTCGAGCTGTCCGACCTCCAGCATGGCCTTGATCTCTGCAGCGGGGTCACGGTTCGCCGCGAGCGGCGCCCTCTCCTTGGCCGCCGCCAGCACCCGACGGGCGTTCCCACGGGCTGAGAGGCGATCCTGCTGGCTCCTGGCGGCCACCACGATCTCGTCGATCAGAGGGGGTATCTCCAGTTCGCGGGCCGCAAGCTTGCGTTCCTGCTCGGTTGCGCGCCGGGGCGAAAGCCTGACGGTCCACCCGGAGCGCGGCGCGTGCTCGGCGGCTGCGGGCGGGGGCTCGGGCTGTGCGGGCTCGGACGGAGCGCTGGGCTCCTCGAGAACCGGACCTGCCGAAGCCGTGTCGGGGGCCGTATCCGCCGCAGGCTCCCCAAGCTCCGCCGATGCCGGCTCCCGGAGAGCCTGCTCGCCGGCCTCGACATCGCGAGTGGCGGGATCGAAGCCCCACAGCGGAGCATCCACTTCGGTCAGCTCCCTGGGCTGCGAAGACGAGGCGGTGGCCGGCGCAGGTGGCACCACCACCGTTGGAGGACGCGCGGCCGCGGGCGGCGGAGATGGAGGCGGGGGCTGCGGCGGGGACGGCGGAGGTGGGGGTGGCGGAGGGGCCTGAGCCTGGACCGGTGGGGGTGTTTGCGCCGGTGTTGGTGGCGCAGTCGCCTGAGATGTTTCCTCGACGGGAACCGCGGGCGGGGGCAGCGTCTGCGGCGCTGCGGGAGATCTGCGGGTGGGTGCGACGACCGAAGCCGCCTCGAGAACAGGTGGCGAGTCGGTGGCGGGGACCGTGTTTTTGTCGATGCCGGAGGCGGCCGGCCTGACAGGATCGCGGGGCTGCAGGGGTTGAGGTAGGGCGGGTGGCTCGGGAAGGGGAATGGCAGAGGCCGCCACGTTCGCACCGGTGCCATTGCCGTTGCGGGATGGCTCGGGCTCTGGCAGCGGCGCTGGCGCCTGCTCGGGCTCGGGTTCGACCTCAAGCAGGTCCAAGGGCTCAAGCCCGTCCTCATCAGTTGGTCTCAGCACCGTCAACTGGGGAGCTACGGCCTCTGGAACAAAGGGAGGAGGCTTCATGTCCCGGATCTCCTCCTGGGTGGCCAGAAGCAGCAGAAGCTCATACATCGCCCGTCCCATCCGGCGCAGGAGTACCGCAGCCTCGTCGGGGAACCCGGCCGCAGCCACCCGCGCTACCACTGCCTCGGTCACCCGGATCAGGGTTTCCTCGTTCAGATCGGTGAGATGGAGCCCGGCTAGCTCCTGCTCGATCACGCCCGGAAGTTCGGGGACCCCGCTCGCCAACTCGCGGGCGAGGTGCTCCCAGGTTTGCCGGAGATCAACCAGTCCCTGGTTCAGGGCCTGACTTTCCGGCGCAGCGGTAGATTCCTCGGCCATCCCGCCCCGCAGTGTGCCACCGGTTCGTACTGAACGGCGTAGCGCAGGCTCAACGAAACCGTGACGCTTGACCCGCCGCCGGCAACTAGGATTGAACTCGGTGTCCGCCCTCGAGACCGTCGTCACCCCTTCCAAGCGCAGCTCCTGGCTCGCGTCGGTCGAGAAGTGGCTCTGGCAAAAGAACTCGTTTCGTATGGTCCCTGACCTGGTGTTGCCCTTCGCGCCCACCGGCCAGCCGCGAAGGTCGGGGCCCGGGGCGACCCGGGTTGGCTTGGCCGGGTTTCCCTCCGACTACAGCCTCTCGATGCTGTTGGCCCTGATCGACAGCGGCGCCGAGCTGGTAGGGATCGCTACCAGCCTGGGGGCCAACCCTGCGATCTCGGGCGAGAACGCTCTCAGCCAGATCGCTGATCACATGGGAGTGCCGCTGCTGCGACTGGCCCGGGTCAATGAGTACGACTCCCTGGCCGCGCTACGCCGACTGGAGGCAGATCTCTTTCTGGTGGCAAGCTTCGATCAGATCCTTCGCGAGAAGGCGCTGGCGCTTCCCCGACTCGGCTGGATCAACGTCCATCCCTCGCTCCTACCCAAGTACCGGGGCCCTGAGCCCGTGTACTGGGCCATCGCCAACGACGAGCGGGAGACCGGGATCAGCTTCCAGCGCCTGCAACGGGGAATTGACGCTGGCCCGCTTCTGATCCAGCGCTCGGAGCCGATTCACCCCGATGACAATGCCGGCACGCTGGTGCGTCGACTGTGCCAGCTGGGCGCGGCATCGGTGGCTGAGGCGCTTCGTCTGGCGGAGGAAGGAGCGCCGGGGACCCCCCTCGACCTCGATCAGGGCTCGTACTTCACCTCGGTGGGTCACCGCCGCATCGACCAGGTCGACTCCGCGGCGCTGGCGCAACGGCTGGTCCGGGCTGGCAACCCCAACATGCCGGCCTCGACCGAGTGGGACGGTCGCCTTTGCTATGTGCTCCAGGTCAGGCTGGTCCGACCCCAGGACCCCTCGTCGGGGCCCCGACTTCATTTCAGCGATGGCGATCTCATCCTGGTGGAGACCATGGACCGGTGCGGCTGCCATCACGGTGAGCCGGGAGGCACCTGCCCCCACGACGGCTAGCCGAATCGACCACGCCGCGAACCCCAGCTGAGATCGGCGGTCGGAGGGGTTCGTCCGATGGGAGCGGTACGATCGGCGCCGTGGGGAATCTGAACCGCCTAGGACGGCCCGACCAGCAGCGCCTGTTGGTTACCAAGATCGACGAGCAAGGTGCGCAGATCACCGAGGACAGCGTCGCCCGCGAGGAGGCACTGCAGCTGATGGTGGATGGGCTGCCGCTAGCGGTGATGCTGCGGACCCCGGGCTGTGATGTGGAGCTGGCCCTGGGGTTGCTCCATGCTGAGGGCGTTGTCCGGCGGTTGTCCGACGTCGAGTTTCTGCGGCTGGCCCCCAGCGGTCAGACCCAGCTAGAGGGCATTCCCATTCTGGTTGAGCTCGACCCCGCCGCCGAGAACCTGGTCGATGTCCACCTCCGCCTGCCACTCCCTGAGGGTGGGCTGGGATGGCAGCGTGCCCTACCCTCCTCGAGCGCCTGTGGGATCTGCGGAACCGCCACCTTGGAGGCGCTCCGAGCGGTCCAGGCCGACGTGGTGGGAGAGGCGGTATGGCGGGTCGCCGAGCTCTTTCGACTCCCCCAGATGCTGATGGAGGCGCAGCGGGTCTTCCACAACACCGGAGGTCTGCATGCCGCCGGACTGCTGCGCCAGACCGGCCAGCCTATGGAGGTGGCCGAGGACGTCGGCCGGCACAACGCCGTCGACAAGCTGGTGGGGCGGGCGCTGCTGCGGGGGCAGTTGCCGCTCACCGACTCACTGCTGGTGGTGAGTGGCCGGGCCGGCTTCGAGATCGTCCAGAAGGCCGCCGCTGCTGGCATCGGACTGGTGGCATCAATCTCGGCGCCGTCATCGCTGGCGGTCCAGGTCGCCACGGCCACCGGGGTCACCCTGGTCGGTTTTCTCCGGGGTCGGCGTTGCAATATCTACTCGCATCCCGAGCGGGTTGAAGCCAGCGCCTTGCAGCTGGCCCACCACCCTGGCTGAGCCGGCCCGAGCCCCGGGTGCGGGACTGCTGATCCTGGCCGGCGGTAGCAGCTCCCGGATGGGATCGGACAAGCCCGGGATCCCCTTTCCCGGCCCCCGAGATCCCGCGCTGATACGCCGCGGCGCAGATCGGCTCGGTGAGATCGCAGGGCCCCCGATCATCGCCGGGCACCACGATTACGGCACCGGTTGGCGCCTGGTCGGGGATGAGCCCGGCATCACCGGGCCGGTCGCCGGCCTCATCGCTGGGCTGGCCAGTGCCACCAGCGAGTGGGTGCTGGCGTTGGCAGCGGACCTGCCCTTCCCCTCGCCGCAGCTGGCAGCGGGGCTGGTGGGGATAGCACGTCACCAGCCGCTCGCCCAGGCGGTGGTTCCCGAGCGCGACGGCAGGCTGGAGCCGCTCTTCGCCGTCTACCGCCGGGATGCGGTGGATGAGATGCGAAGCTTGGCGCGACAATTGGCTGGCCCGGAGCTAGGCCCCTCGCTGCGGAAGACTGTGGTGGGCCTGCGGCTACGACGGGTACTCGAGTCGGAGTGGCGGGAGTGGGATTTGGAGGCAGACTCCTTCGTCAACTGCAATACCCCAGGGGAGATAGCGGCGGCGGTGGAACGGATGTCGAGCCGGCCCAACCAAGGAGGGAATCTGTGAACGAGTGGTTTGACCGCTACCTGAAGGGGCTGGGAGCCGCCGACGCGATCCTGCGCCCGGAGGAGGCCAAACTGGTCCTGGAGCTGGCCGCCGAGGCCGCCCACACCTCGGGGGCGAGACAGTACGCGCCCCTGGCCACCTACCTGGCCGGCCGGGCAGCGGCAGGGCAGTCCCGCGAGGGAAGGAGCAAGGTCTTGCAGGGAGCCATCGGCGCCGCGACCCAGGCGGGTGCCGCCGGGGGCGACTTAGGAGTGGGGCTGGACTCCTAGCGCCGTGACCGGACCGGCGGGCAGGGATTCTGTCCGGACTAGAAGCGGGTCCCGCTCAGAGCGCGATCGTCTTCACCACCGTGCCTCGGGCCAGCCGGCTCCCCTTGGCAGGCAGGACCAGGAGGGCGTCGGCGCGGGCCAATGAGATGGTGGCCCCGCTGCTCTGAGTTCGCGTCAGCCGGACCCCCGGCAACTTGCCGGCGCGGGCCTGCACTAGCGCACGATGGAATGTCTCCAGCCCCTCGGGCTTCTCGACCTGGTGCAGCAACTCGGCCTGCTCGGTCGGCGGCCCGGGCCGACTCGCACCCTGCATCGCCAGCAGGCAAGGTGCGCCGAAGAGGATGAAGGTGACACTGGCCGAGACCGGGTTCCCGGGTAGGCCCAAGAACACGCTGCCAGCAAGCTCGCCGAAGGCGATTGGCCGGCCCGGCCGCATCGCCACCCGCCAGAGCCGGAGCCTCCCCAGCCTCTCCACCGTGGCACGCACATGATCGTGGTCACCCACGCTGACGCCGCCGACGGTGACCACCACATCGCTGGCAGCGGCCGCCTCGGCCAGCGCCGCCTCCACCAGCTGGGGATCGTCGCCGACTCTGAGTCGCAGGGTCAGCTCGCCGCCGGCCCCAGAGATCAGCGCCTCCAGAGTCGGACCCGCGGTGTCATAAATCTGCCCCGGCTCCAGCCGGCTCCCGGGAGGGCAGATCTCGTCCCCGGTGGTGACCACCGACACCCGGGGCCGCTTGGCCACCGCGATGGTGGCCAGCCCCGAGGCGGCCATGGCTGCGAGATCGGTAGCCCTAAGCCTGTGGCCGGCGCCCAGGATGGGATCTCCAGGGGAGAGGTCGTCCCCAGCTGAGCGGACCGCGTTCCCCAGAGGCGCCTTCTGGAGGATGAGCACCTCGGTCGCGCCCCGGTCCGTCCATTCGTACGGCACCACGGTGTCGGCGCCGTCTGGCAAGGGCGCACCAGTCATCACCTTGGCGCAGTTGCCGGATCTGATCGCGACCCTCCCCGGCGGCGTTCCCGCCGCCATCTCCCCCACTACCGGCAGGCGCCGGGGCGCTTCCCGCACATCCTTGGCTAAGACCGCGTAACCGTCCATGGCGCTGGTGTCCCAGGGCGGCAGCAGCTGCTGCGCCACGACATCGGCTGCCAGAACTCGGTTGGCGGCACTGCCGTCAATGCCGATCTGCTCGGTCGCCAGCCGAGGAACGTTGGTCAGCATCTCCCGCCTGGCTGCGGCCACCGAGAGCGGCGCCTTTTGGCGGGTTGGCGCTCCGCGCTCAACCGCGACGCTCATGGGCGAGTTCGCGGACGCTCCCCGCCGCAGCTGGTCAGAGGTTGCCGCGCGCCTCCTGCTCGCGCTCGATGGCCTCGAACAGGGCCTGGAAGTTGCCCTTGCCGAAGCCACGACATCCCTTGCGCTGGATGACTTCGAAGAAGAGGGTGGGGCGATCCTCGACTGGTCGGGTGAAGATCTGCAGCAGGTAGCCGTGCTCGTCGCGGTCGACCAGGATGTTCAGCTGCCTCAGTCTCTCCAGATCCTCGTCGATGGGCCCGACCCGGTCCGGCAGCGACTCGTAATAGCTGTCGGGGGCGCGCAAGAACTCGGCGCCTTGGCGGCGCAGCCAATCCACGCTTTCGATGATGTTTTCACTGTGGAGAGCAATGTGCTGGACCCCAGGGCCGTGGTAGTAGTCGAGGTACTCCTCGATCTGTGACTTTCGCAGTCCCTGCGCGGGTTCGTTGATCGGGTAGGTAACCCGGCCGCCGCGACCGCCACGCACAACTTTGCTGCGCAGGGCCGAGTATTTGGTAGCGATGTCGTTCTCGTCGAATTCCTGAAAGACGTCGAATCCAAAAACCCGGTTGTACCAGCTCACCCATTCGTCCATGCGGGTGAGCTCGACATTGCAGACGCAGTGATCGACTAGCTGCAGGCCAGCACCGACACCGCCTTTGAACTCCGGCCGGTAGCCGGGCAAAAAAGTTCCCAGGTACTCTGATCGCTCGACGAATGTGTGCACGGTGTCGCCGAAGGTGCGCACCGTCGCCAAGCGCACTGCACCATTGGCATCCTCAACCACGTGAGGCTCGGCGACCGGGCGGGCACCACGCTGGACCGCGTCCTGGAAGGCGACGAAGGCATCGTCGACGGTGAACGCCAGCGTCCGCACCCCATCGCCGTGCAAGCGGACGTGGTCGGCCACCTCGCCGTCGGGGGTGAGCGGCGCCGTCATCACCAGGGTGACGTCGCCCTGCTTGAGGGCATAAGAGGCACGGTCCCTGACCCCGGTCTCTGGTCCCTGGTAGGCGACCACGTCGAAGCCGAAGGCGGAGCGATAGAAGTGGGCGGCCTGAAGCGCATTGCCGACAAAAAACTCGATGTGGTCAACCCCCTCCAGCGCCGTCTCGCGATATTCCGGTGCCGCCGGCTGGGGTTCGATCTCGGCCTTCACAGGGATGACCGATCTGGGAATGGCTGCATGACCGCCTCCTGGGACCAGATCGCCGACCCCGCTAGGGTACCGCGCCCGGCGACCTGCCGGGCCGGACGAGGCTAGGCTGGCCGACATGGACCAAGCTTCCTCGCCGCGGTGGAGTTGCTGCCTACCCACACCCGATGCGACCACCGTCTCCCTCAGCTGCCCTCTTGAGTCTGGCCAGCCCTGGCTGGTGGGTCGAGCGCTCGACATCCTGCGCCAGGAGGCCAGGGCCAAGTCCGACCCCGGCGGAGACCGCTACGCCGCCGGCCGCCGCCGGGGGGCCCCCCTTTTGCTGGGCGAGCCTTTGCTCTGGAACGGAGCGCCGCTGATCGCCGAGGCGGTGGAGTTGGAGCAGGGACTGGTGGGCGAGGTCACCCTCAGGCTGCCACCGTGGGCCGAGATGGCGGATCTGATCCCCGAAGAGCAGCTCTGGGCCGTGACCGACCGGCTCGCCGCCGAGTTCCGAGCCAGCTGCGGCGTAGTGTCGGACGGACGGGCGGTGGGGTATCCCGACTTGAGCCAGCCGGCGGTCACCGCCGGGCGCCTGCAGCGCCTCCACCTGGGGGTATTGCTGCCTCCGGCCTGGCTGCGCTACCTCCGACCGGGCTCAACGCCCTATCGGGAGCTGACGCGGAGCCAGCTGCTATTGGTGCTGGAGTAGGGCCAAATTCAGTCTGGTCCGGCGATCGCCGCGGTGTGGCGGCGCTTGGCGGCGGTTGCCGAGATCAGCTCTAGGAGGCAGCGGTTGGCGTTCTGGGCGGTGAGCTCGGCGGGATCTAGAGCCGGGGCCACCTCGACCACGTCCATGGCCACGACCTGAGTATTCAGCGCCACCTGCCGGATGGCCCGGAGCAGGTCGGCTGGGTTCATCCCGCCCGGCTCGGGGGTGCCGGTTCCGGGGGCAAAGCCGGGGTCGAGGACATCGATGTCGACCGAGATGTAGATGAACTCGGGCCCGTCCAGAGCTTCGGCCATGGCGCGCCGCATCACGTCGGCGATACCCAGCCGCCAGACCTCGTCCATCAGATGCCAGCGCATGCCGGCTCGCTGCATCCAATCGAAAACCTCGCGCGGTGGCCAGTAGCCCCGCAGCCCGATCTGAACGAAGTTGGCGCCCGGGACCGCTCCCGACTCCACCAGCCGGCGCATCGGGGTGCCGTGCGAGAGCGGGTTGCCGAAGCTCTCGGGCGCGGTGTCGGCATGAGCATCGAAGTGGACGATTCCCAAACGCCCGCGGCCGACCACATCTGCCACCGCCGTCGCTGAGGGAAGGGTCACCGAGTGGTCTCCCCCGATGACCAGGGGGATGATCCCGCGGGAAGCGATCTCCCCCACTCGCTCACGAATCGCCCGGTGCGAGGGCTCCACCATCCCGGGCTGGCACGCAGCGTCGCCGAAATCGACGACGGTGACCTCTCGAAGCGGGGCAATCTGCAGATCAAGATGCCAGTCGGGCGGCTGGTAGTTGGCGACTCGCACGGCGCGGGGACCGAATCTCGCTCCCGGTCGGTAGCTGGTGGAGTCGTCCCAGGGAGCTCCCACCACAGCGAAGTCCGGCCGCCACTGGTCCAACTCCTCGGGCTCGCTGAGCTGGACCACCTTGGCGAAGGATGCCGGCCCCAGGTAGGACGGGCCGTCCATCTGGCGCCGGAGATGGGGCGGGATCGTGGGGCGATCCACTCAGCAGCCTCGGGTGAAGGTCGGATGCGCTCGATGGGGGCAGCGCCGAGCCGATGGGAGTGACATCCGGCCGCCCATTATCGCGGTCGGGCTCGGAGTCGGATCACCTCCGGTCGAGGACCGGCTCCAAGCGCTCCACTCGCACTCGACCCTCCAGCCCCAGGTAGACGTCCATGATCCGCTCCAGAACCTGCTCGAAGGCGCTGGGGTCCCAGCCGACGACCAGCTCGCGCATGCGCTCGCGGTGGCGCTGCGCGATCTTGGCGACAACCGTCCAGCCCTTGTCGGTGAGGCTGAGCACGATCCGCCGGTGGTCTGACGGCAGCGGGGTCCTAGCGATCAGGCCGGCCTCCAGCAGAGAGCGGCTCAGCACCGATATGTGCGCCCGGCTGGAGGCGAGTTGCTCTACCAGCTCCTGCTCGGGAACACCCTCTATGCCGGCTCCGCCCAGCACCAGCACGGCGTGGTAGCCCAGGGGCGTGAGGCCAGCCTCCGCCGCGGCCGCGTCGAGCATGGTGAGGGCGCGGCGGAAGAGATAGCGGAGCTGGCTTCGGAACGCCAGCTGCTCCAGCAGTTCAGGCCCCACGCCCCGGGGGGTCGTGGCTGGCGCTAAGGCGGACGGATCGGGCACGGGCTCAGGCCGTGATGACGACCGGGGTCCCCACCGGCGTCCAGCTGTAGGCCCAGGCCATGGTGGCAAGCGGTGTGTGTACGCAGCCGTGGCTGGCGATCACGTTGTCGTACTGACTCCCCGGCCCGTAGTCGTCGGTCGCCTCCCAGGGAGCGTTGTGGATGAAATAGCCGCCGGAGAGGAACTCCATAGCGTACTGGATCATCACCGGTGCGTAGTAATACGGTGAACTGGTCGGGTAGCCGGAGATGAACTCCACCGGTCCCTCTTTGAGGAAAATCGAAAAGGTTCCGGTGGGAGTCGGCAGCTGGGGTCGACCGGTGGTGACAGGGGTGGCGTTAACCACGCAGCCGTTGTCATAAAAGATCATCTCTTCGAGCGAAATCGAGACGTAGATCGACTTCCCCACAATGCTGTTGTGCCCACACAGGTCCGCGGCCAGGGCGGCCTCGACCTTGGTCTCCAATCTCAAGAGATTGGACTGCGCCGAGCTCAAGCCACTGAGCGTTTTGGCTGCTTGGAAGGCAGCCTTGCTGGTGCTGTACTGGGTTTGGAAGCTTGGCGCGCCGGCAGCCTGCTCGAATGACGCCTGGTCGACCAGCCCCATCACGGTGTGGTTCAGGTCGGTGATTCGCTGCTGCAGGCCGATCTCCGCCTTCAGTGCCTCCAGCTGATTCGAGAGGGCACGGCTCTGAGCAGACCCCACCTCCCCCCTGGAGAGAGCCAGTTGCAGGGCGCTGATAGCGGCGGGCACCTGGAGCGCCGATAGGCCATCGGCGCTGGCCAGGCTCTCGGCCGCCGTGGCCTGAGCCAACAAGCTGGTGGAGCTGGCGTCGAGGGTGACGGCAGCGGCGGCAGCTGCCGCCGAACTGTTGGCCGCTGCCTCGGCTTGCTTCAATTCCGCCTTCCAGTCCACGGCCAGTCGGTGGAGCCGGGTTGGGGTCGCGGCGCGGGCCAGTTCGCCTGGCCATGAGGTGCTCGCGGTTGGGCCGGTGGCACTGAGCCAGACGCTGTTCCTGGCCACGAATGACCTGTACTCCGCCAGGTAGACCTCGGCCTGGCGCTTGCCCTTGGCCATAGCCTCAGACCAAGTGCTGGCGCTGGACTGGCGCACGTTGTTGAGGATCGCCTGGGACGACTGCAGCCAGTAGCCGGGCAACCACCATGACTCTGAACGAACCTGGCCGAGCTCGTGGCGTAGCGGACTTAGCGTGGCGGCAGGTACACCTTCTCGCTGGTCGCGAGTCAGCACGAGGCCGAGGCTTCTTGCCTGCTGCACGGCATGCCCATTGCTGGCGTACGCCAGGGGCAGGTCGATTCCGACTATCAGCAACAGAACCAGCACCCCCACCAGCGCCCAGCGGCGGTGCCTTCTCGGCTTGGCAAGGGCGCTCCTGCGGGCGCGCCTCACCATGGGCTGGTCGGAACTAGGGTCGAGTCTCGCTTCCATGCTCGGTTCGCATTCTGTACCACCGGCGATGGGGCCTGCCGGCGATCATTCGACCAGGGTCGGCAGCTCCTGGAGCAACTGGTCGAGTTCCACATCGGAAAGCTGGGCCAGGAGACGCTCGGTGTGGGCATCTGTCTTCGCCTCGATCGCCTGTCTTCGTGAGTGACCGGACTCGGTCAGGGCGCCACTCTCGCGCAGCCAGCCACTTCCGACCAAGGCGGATCGCTCCGCCGCCACGGCCGTATCCTGCCAGCGGAAGAATCGGTGATCCGAAGCTCGGTCCGGGGCCGCCTCCCAGGCGTGGGTCACCATCAGCAGCCCAAGTGCCTGGAGGCCCTGTTCGGAGGCGGCCCGGTAGTGGGCGTAGGCCCGCGCCTCACGCAGCGTCATCGCCGCCCCGAGCAGTTGGCGATGCTGGCCTTCTCCGGGCGGCAGTTCGAACCAAGCCTGAGGCAGCTCGCCATCGGGTCGAGACGACCGGGCCAGGTCGCGGAGCCCGCCCGGCCGAGCTTCGGGGCTGAGTCGTCGCAGTGCTTCGGCGCCAACCTCCAGGCAGGCCGCGAAGTAGTCCTCCGGCCCGAGGGCGAAGCACCGGGGTCGGAGGTGATCGACCAATGACGGGGGGAGTACGTAGAGGACAGTCGCCCAGTCTTTATCGGGGACTATCCCGGCTCGGCTGAGGATGTAGTGGGGAAAGCCGGTCGACCCCCGCTCCTGCTGGAACTGCACCAGCTCCGGTTCGCTGCGACGCGCCAACCAAAGGGTTTGGCAGATCCACTCGATCTTGGAGAGGAGTTGGGCCTGGGCCGCATCTCGGTCCACGGTTAGGTGATGGTGCACCGGTGACTAAGCATCAGATGGCGTCCGAGACGGACGACATGAAGAAGTTCTCCACCCGGATGGGGGGTGCCTTGACGAAGGCGTCGTCACCCACCTCGCGCGACAGCGCCAGCTCGGGCGCCCCGATCTCGACGGTACGGCGGAGGACCCCGACCGGGCTCTCGTTGAAGCGGAAGTTGTTGACCGCCCCCACCACCTCACCGTGCTCGACTAGGAACACGCCGTCGCGGGTGAGGCCGGTAAGCAGGAGGGTGGCGGGGTCCACGTCGCGGATGTACCAGAGCGAGGTCACCAGGAGGGCCCGCTCGGTGCTGGCGATCATCTCCTCGAGGGAGGTCTGGGTGCCACGCATGCGCAGGTTGTCCACGTCGGGGCGCACCGGGTGGCCGTGATCCTGGGCCCAGCGCCGGGGACAGATCAGATCGCGCTGGACCCCGCCTTCCACCCACACCGCCGGAGGCACTGCCAGCCCGTTGTCGAACACCGAGCCGTACTCGCTGGAGCGAAGGCTGTGGACGAAGCTGGGGACCCTCATCTCGGGATCGTGGGGGTCGCTGTCCAGCGCCACCTCTGGCGCGTACATCTCCTCGCCCACCCGGGGACCCGACTTGCCGGCGAAGACAGTGCGGCCCTCGTCGGCCCCTCGGGCATGCATCTCCCACATCAGCCGGAGGATGAGGTCAGCAACAGCGGAGGGCTCGAGGATCACCTGGTAGTGCCCGGCGGACAGCTCCACCGCCTTCTCGGTCTGGGCCAGGCGCCGGCTCAGCGCCCGGTACATGGCCCGGGGGTCGAGGTCCGAGAGGGTTCGGGCCGTGGTCCCCGACCACACGCTGCGTTTGAGATCCTGGGTCTTGAGGGTTAGCGTCAGCGAGGCCGCTCTCCGACGCCCCTCCAGGCGGACTCCGGTCTTGGTACCAAGCAGCTGTTGGGATGCCGTGGCCTGGGCGTAGCCGAAGCAGCGCAGCCCCGACTGGCGCGATTCCTCAAGGATGAAGCGCACCGATTCCAGGATCGGCTCAAGATCGGCGGGGAGCGCCTCTGGTGCCACCTGCGCCGCTTCCTGGTCATCGTGGGCAGCCTCCTCGGGGGTCAGCAAAGGCATGACGTCGGGAGCCTCGGGGCTGTGCTCGGCCCTGGCCTTAGCGTCCCCAGCCAGGTCGACCACCTGCGCCCGCTCGGTTACGTCGGCGGTCTGGACTCCAACCCGACCTTGCTGCAAGGCCAGCACGCCCGCCGAGGTCGACTCCTCACGGCCGTTTGTGGTGACGGTGTTGTTGGCGAGGCGGAAGTTGACCACGGTGGACCGGTCGCCGATGACCACGGCGGCACCGGCGCCCAGACCTGCCTCAACGATCTCCTCCAACTTCACTGCTTTCCCTCCTCCCGGGTGTTCAGGACGCTCACCTGTCGGAACAGAGCAGGTGGGCAGCCGTGGGACACCGGCGCCACCTGGGAAGGCTCGCCCTTGCCACAGTTGAAGGCTCCTTGCAGCTGCCACGAGGAGGGCCCACCGAGCGCCTCCAACCGGCCCCAGAAGTCGGGGGTGCGGGACTGGTAGGCGACATCGCGGAGCTGGCCCGCCAGCTTGCCGTGGTGGATCCGATAGAAGCGTTGGCCGGTGAACTGGAAGTTGTAGCGCTGCTGATCGATCGACCAGGACTTGTCCCCGAGGATGAAGATCCCCTCCTCCACCTGGCTCAGCAGCTCATCGCGGGTGGTGTCACGAGCGGGGTCGGGCTGGAGCGAGACATTGGGCATCCGCTGGAGTGGCAGGTGGGACCAGCTGTCGGAGAAGGCGCAGCCGTTGGAGCGGGGCAGGTTGAACTTGTGCGCCATCTGACGGTTGAGCTGATATCCGACCAGGATGCCGTCCTTGATGATGTCCCAGCGCTGGGCGGCCACACCCTCGTCGTCGAACCCGACCGTGGCCAGGCCATGGGGCTCCAGTCGATCCCCGGTGACGTGCATCCGGGGCGAGCCATAGCGCAGGCTGCCGACCTGATCCGGGGTTGCGAACGTGGTTCCGGCGTAGTTGGCCTCGTATCCCAAGGCCCGGTCCAGCTCGGTGCCGTGGGCGACCGACTCGTGCAGGGTCAACCAGAGGTTGGAGGGGTCGATTACCAGGTCGTACGCACCCGGGGTGACCGATGGCGACGCCAGCTTCTCCCGCAGCCAGCCGACCATCTCCTCCGCTTCGGCGGGGAAACCATGCGCCTCCACGTACTCCCAACCTCGACCCACGGGTCGCGCGGTGGAGCGCATGGTTTCGATGAGCCCCGAGCCTGCCTCGTCCACCAGTCCCGCCTCCAGAACGGGGTGCAGCCGGGATCGCTGCTGGGTTATCCGGGAGCCTTCGCTGCTGACGAAGAATCGGTTCTCCTGGACCTGCAGGCAGTAGAACTCGGCGAACTTGGCGCCCGCCTTCAAGCAGCGATCGGTGGCGTCGAGCATGAAGCTGATCTTGCGATCCGCCGCCACCTCGAAAGGGTTGAGCTCGACCTCGCCGATCCAGGTCTCTAGGTGAGCTGGCTCGGGGGCTAGCTCAACCCGCTCCTGGAGAAGCGGTCGAAGCAGGCGTGCCATCTCGGCGGCCGCCACCACCGCCTTGGTCACTCCGGTCGGGGTCAGGTCGGTGGAGCCAGCAAAGCCCCAGGAGCCGTCCACCACCAACCTCACCCCGAAGCCCTGAGGCTCCGACTCGCTGAGGGAGATGAGGTCGTGCTCCCGGACGTGGATGCCCTGGATGCGGTCGCGATGGACCCGGATGTCGCCATAGCTGACGCCATCGGTCTTGGCAATGGAGTCGAGGGCGGCGTCCCCGAGTTGGTCAAGCGGTAACTGCAGAAAACCAGGGTCGACTTCCGACATCCGTTCTCCCCATCTGCGGTGAAGGGCCGCAATCGACCCTCGGCCGTCGGCGCCGTGCTGCGCCCACCGGCGAGGCCGGGCTGCGCTGCCCTGGAGTCTAGCGGCACCACCGGCAGCGAAGACCGCTATGCCATGGTGCCGGCCCGCGGGCACGAGAAACCCCGGGCACCAAGGGCCTGAGAGCCCTGGTACCCGGGGTCTTGGATGTTCCCAGTCGCTAGTTGCTCAGCGAGCCTTGATCCGGAGCACGCGGCGTCCGGCCACGAGCAGCATCCCGCCGAGAAGCATCGCGATCGCGCCCACCAGGCCGGGGCCGAAGATGTCGGCTCCGGTTATCGGGGTGGTGGTGCTGGCGGCGAGCACTCCACCGCCGGTGCCAGCGGTGACACTCACCGGTTCGCCGCAGAGGCTCACCGAGTTATTGAAGGAATCCCCGGTAAAGATGGCATCCCAGTAGTAAGTGCCACTGGTTATGGTCGTGTAACCGTAGCCTGGCAGAACCGCGATGGTGTAGGTCTCCGAGCCGTCGGAATTGACCGTCGGTGTTGCGTAGAACGATCCGAAGTCGTTGGTCATGTCAGCGGCAACGGAGCAGGTGGGATCGTTGAGGAACAGTTCGAAATGGACCGAATCCGGAGTTCCATTAGTGACCGGTCCGGGAATCGGGTCGATGGGGTCAGTCGGGGTGATAACTGGCGTGATGATCGCGGTGTCGGTCAAAGTGTCGCCAATTGCTCCACCGGACGACGGCGTGGTCGAGACTGCCGGGGTACTGGGTACCACGACCGTCTGCTCACCACAACCAGCGTACGCAGCGTTATTGTCCGCGTTGCCGCTGTACAGCGCCTCCCAGTAATAGTCGCCGGGTACCAGTGGGTAGCTGAGGCTCTGAGTGAAAGTTGCCTGGTACTGACCGTCCACATCGGTGACTGGTTCCGTTCCACTCGTCTGGAAGTCCTGGTGCGCGGAGAAGGGGCACACACACTGGTTGTCCGAGTCACTAGCAGCTGGGCCGAAGAACGAGAACTTGATGGTGCCATCGTTGGACACGTAGGGGCTGGCGTAGAAGTTAGACAGAACCGCGGTATCGCTGATCGTGTTGTTCTGCGAGGTGGTGATCGGCGTCACCTGATCCGTGGAAATGGTTGGTCCGTACTTGGTCGCCCAGATGGCCTCGCTGCCGCATGTGCTGCTGAGGTATATCGGAGAGCCACCGACCGGATTTACGGTCGCGGAGGCCATCCATTCGTACTCTCCCACCGCGCTCACCGTCGGACCACCGGGCGCCGTCGCCGCGGTCCCGCCAGAACTGAGCGGGATGGCAGCGCTGGTGAACACCGGACTCCCGGAGCAGGAATCGCCGTAATAGAGGCTGAAGGTCACGCTTCCGCTGGCGCCGCTGTAGGCCGGGAAGCCGCTCACGGTGGCGCTGTCCCCAACCGTGTTCCCCACCGCTGTCGAGCTCGGCGAGGGGGTGGTGGTCACGCTGAGAGGCACTTGGACCGTAACCGGCTCGCTGTTGCAGCCGCTGTTCTGCTGCAGGGTCTCCTGACCGTCGTTGTAGACGGCGACCCAGTAGTAGCTCTGTCCTTCCGTCGCATCCGCGGGAATCTGGTAGCCGGTGTTGGGGGTGGTGGTATTCAGCGACGACAGGCTTTCGGTGAGCGCCCCGCTGTTGTCGCCGGTGTCAGTGTCGGCCACAGGGACCGCGTAGGTCTCGAGTGCGCCGGTGCCGGAGTAGTCGAAGTTGGCACAGTTGGTCGGGAGAGCACCCTGATAGAGATAGAAGTCCAGGGTGCCGCTTTGGACGTATTCGAAGGTACTCGTGACGACAGCAGTGTCGTAGATGTACTGTCCGGGCGCAGCCTGCTGGCTGCTGGTGCCGGGGCCGCCTGAGGACGTGTAGGTGCTGGTGCTTATCGAGTAATCACTGGGGGTCCAGGCCAGCACGGTGGTGGCGGTGAGGGCGGCCGCCAGACCGATAATGCCCACCGCCCCGGTGATGGCCATGGCCCTGCCAGCGCCGTCGAGCCAGCGTCGGCCCATCTTCATTCGGTTCAATCGAGTTCTCCTCAACGCCAAGGCTGCTCTGCGGTTCCGTCGTGCGTGACTGAGCTCCGGCTGGTCTCCGCACCCTTCCAATGCGATCTAAACACTTCCGTAACGGCCGGTGCTGATAAGGACACGGGTTATTGACGGACCGTAACCCTTCTGTCACAGGATCGTGAGCCTGCGACAGGAAGAGGCTTCGAGATGGGGTCATCGATGCCTCTCGGGCCACGGCTGGGGCCACACCTCCTCCCGCCATCCCCCACCACGATGCAACCTTATCGCAAGCGACAGCCGTCGGCCCGAATACCCATCCCCAGCCGCCACCAAAGCCAGACCCTTGGCGACCGCGAGATTGACTATTTGGTTACGACGCCGTTACGCAATCTTCAGGTGGTCCCGGAGTTGCCGCGATCTCGAGGGTCACGACCTGCTGTTAGGATCAGCCGCCGTGGCCAAGCCCACCCCTGCGCCGGCCCCACAGCTGCGTCGGCTGCGACTGAAGAACGGTCTCGATGTGGTGCTGAGCCCGGAGCGCAGCTCGCCGACAGTGGCCGTGGGTATGTACTACCGGGCCGGCTTCCGCCTGGAGGAGCAGGGACGCACCGGATTCGCCCATCTCTTCGAACATCTGATGTTCCAGGGCACCACCCAAGTGCCCAAGGCGGACTTCGGCAGGCTGATCACCGGTGCTGGCGGGCTTTTGAACGGCTCCACCCGACACGACTACACCAATTACTTCGAGGTGCTTCCCGCCCCAGCTCTGGAGATGGCCTGCTACATCGAAGCCGACCGGATGCACAACCTCGACATCAACCCCGAAAGCCTGCGGAACCAGGTCGACGTGGTCGAGGAGGAGGTCCGGGTCAACGTCATGAGCCAGCCCTACGGAGGGTTTTCCTGGCTCTGGCTCTCCCAGTACGCGTTCACCACGTACGCCAATTCCCACAACTTCTACGGTGAGTTCACCGACCTCGAGGCGGCCACGGTGGCCGACGCCAGGGCCTTTTACGAGTCCTGGTACGGGCCCGGCAACGCCACCTTGGTCCTGGTCGGAGACTTCGAGTTAGAGCAGGCGGAGGAGTTCGTCCACCACTACTTCGACCCGGTTCCCTCTCGACCGGCCCCCCCAACCGCCAAGTTCGACGAGCCCTCACCGAAGGCGCGAACCGAGCACCAGCACCACGATCGGCTGGCCCCCAACCCCAGGGTCGCCATTGGCTACCGGACCGCGCCCTTCGGGACCCCGGCTCATCTTCCCCTGGCGCTGGCGGCCAGGGTGCTCGCCGACGGACGCTCGTCCCGACTGCAGAGACGGCTGATCCGTGAGCGCGAGCTGCTGCTGCAGGTCGGTGGCGGACCTCACTTCCCCATCGGCGACTCATTCGAGTTCAAGGGCCCGGCGCTATTCACCATCGAGGCCACTCCCCGTCCCGGGGTCACCACCAAAGTGGCGGTAGCAGCGATCGATGAGGAGGTGGCACGGCTGGCCGAGGAGGGTCCCAGTCCAGACGAGTTGCTGCGGGCCAAGCGTCGCGAGCTGGGGGCCTACCACGCCAGCACCGACAGCCGGCTGGGCCGGATGCGCGAGCTCGGAGTCCTGGCGGCGGTCCACGACCAGCCGGAGCTGGTCGACCAGCTGCCCGGTCGCTACCAGAGGATCACTGAGAACCAGGTCCAGCAGGCCGTGGCGGAGTGGCTTCGCCCTGAGCACTCGACCGTGCTCCACTGGCTGCCTAACGCCGATGGGCCGAAGTCATGAGCTCGGCTGAGCGGTCGCCGGGGCTGTCTGCGGACGTGCCTCGGCCAGGCCCGGTCCCGCCACTTCGCATTGGTCGACCCAGCCGTTCAACTTTGACCAACGGTCTGGAGGCAATGGTGGTGGCGCGACCCAGCGTCCCCCGGGTGGAGCTTCGACTCACCGTTCCGGCAGGGGCCGCCATCGGACCCAGCGCCGCTGCCAGCGCGCTACTGCGGGCCGGGATCCTGCTGGGAACCAAGCGGCTCAACCAAGAGGAGGTCTCGGAATCGATCCAACGGCTGGGTGGGTCGCTCACGGTCCGGCAGGATCAGGACCGCCTCCAGATCGCGGCCTCAGCCCTCTCCGAGGCCGAGGAGGACCTCTACCGATTGATCTCCACCCTCGCCCAGCAGCCTGCGTTTCCCGGCGACGAGCTGGAAACGGAGCGCGTCAAGCTGATCGAGGGACTTCGAACCGCCCGCGCCACACCAGAGTTTCCCGCCTCGGAACAACTCCACAGGATCGTCTACGGCAACCACCCCTACGGTCGGCCCGAACCCTTGGAGGCGGCGATCAACAAGACGACCAGGCGCCAGCTCCAGTCCCTGCACCGGGCTACCTTCGCACCAAGCGCCGGCCAGATCACCGTGGTCGGCGATGTCATCCCCCGGCGCACCCTTGCCCGGCTCCGGAGCGCCTTCGGGACCTGGGTGGGACCACGGCGCCGGCTCAAGGTCCCCCGGGTGCGACCCCACCTGCGTCCCGAGGTCACGTTCATTGACAGGCCGGGTTCCGTACAGACGGTGATCTTGGCTGGCGCCAGCGCTCCACCTCCAGGACACCCTGACCACATTCCCCTCACTCTCGCGTCAGCAGTGCTGGGGGGAAGCTTCAGCTCCCGGCTGATGTCCAACCTTCGCGAGGACAAGGGCTACACCTATGGCGCCAGCAGCAGGCTAGACGGCCACCTCAAGGACAGCCTGCTGGGCGTGGAGATTGAGGTCCGTACTGAAGTCACCGCCGCCTCGTATGTCGAGCTCACCTACGAGCTGGGGCGACTGGCCAGCGTGGAGGCTGCCGAGGATGAGCTCGAGGCCACACGCAACTATCTCGCCGGGGTGCGCGTGATCTTCCTGCAGACCCAGTCCGGGTTGGCCAGCTCCTTGGCCCAGGTCCGCGGTCTCGGTTTGGACCACCGCTACCTGGAGAGCTACTCCGACCGGCTCGCGGCCGTGACCCCGGCGGAGCTGCGCCGGGTCGCCGCTCGCTACCTGGCGCCAGCCCAGCTGACCACGGTCATGGTGGGCGACGCCGCCAAGGTGGCCGGATCGGTCTCCAGACTGGGTCGGATCCGGATCCTGGCGCCCAAGCGCACCAGAGAGACCTGAGCCTGCCCAGATCGCGGCCTGCCAGTCAGCGGCTCACGGTTTGGTGCCGTAGCCCAGCACCTCCCGCCCCAGCCAGAGTACGAGTGCCAGTAAGCCTACGGCGCTGACGATCCCGATCGCGGTGAGGTCGAAGCCACCGGAGAGAGGGGTGGCGGACAACGCGTAGATGGCGAGGGCCAGAGCGCACCCGATCAAGCACACGACGAGCAGCCGCAGGCCACGGAAGAGGACCACCCGGAGCGACTCGGTGGCCGGGATTGCATTGTCGATCGACCAGAACGCGAGTTCAGCCGCCCCCAGCAGGGCCGAGCCCAGGACCGGCGCCAGGATGGCCGGGCCACCCAATGCCAGGGAGACCCCCTCCGGGATTGCCACCACGCCAACCGCCGGCACCACCAGGTCGGACCGAGCCAGCACCATCACCGCCATCAGGGTTGCCACCCCGGCTCCCTCGATTCCCAGTAGCAGGCTCACCGGCTCCCGCGCCGAGCTCAGCGCGGTGACGGCCAGGGCCGGGACCAGGCACAGCACCGCCGAGGCGGCGGGGATCAGGCGGCCGAGCGGCGGGCGAATCTTCGGTACTCCCTAGCCTGGGCCAGCAGCGTTTCCAGGTCCACCCCCTGGGGCCAATCCAACACGATCATGCCGGCGCGCTGCAGGGAACGTCTGCGGGCGATCCGGAGCAGCCTCCAGAACCGCAGCGCCAGGGGATCGACTCGGCTCGACCGGGCCATGAAGCGCTCCGGTGCGATGGCCAGCACCACCACGTCGAAGCCGCGGTGGTGCAGGTCTGCCAGCGCCCCGACGCTGCGCGCGTCCAGAAGTGGGGTGAGGGCAAGGATGGTCGCTGCTGGGGGCAGTACCCGGGTGGGAAGGACGTCGATGTCGCGCCAGGCATAGCTGGCCACCACCTGGGTGTCGAGCAGCGCCTCCACCACCCGCTGAAAATGCCGTGGTCCCAAGCCCGGCAGGAGCCAGCGCACCACGCCGCCGAATCCCACCACCCCCACCCGGTCGCGCTGGCCGAGGTAGCCCGCGGCCAGCGCCGACGCAGCGCGCACTGCCAGGCTGAGTACCGAGTCCTGGTCCAGCTCCAGGTCAGCGAAGCTGTCCACGAACAGGATCAGGTCGGCATTGCGCTCCAGGTGAAATTCGTTGACGTGAGCGATCCCGGTGCGGGCGGTCACCCGCCAGTTGACCCTCCGGACTCGGTCGCCCGGCGTGAAGGCGCGGATCTCGGCGAATTCCAGCCCCTCGCCGTGACGTCGAGAGATCCGATTGCCGGAGAAGAGCTGGGTCCGCGCTGGCGGCACCAGCTTCCGCAGCCTCTCGAAGCTGGGGTAGACCCGCAGCCGCGCCGGCTCGCCGAGGCGCTGGCTGTAGGTGACTAGGCCAAGCCGGTCCTGGGTCCTGACCGTGACCGGTCCGAGCCGGTAGGATCCCCAGCGGATCGGCCGGAGAGTCCAGCTGACCCGATCCGGACGACCTGCAGTGGGCCTGATCCGAAAGCGCGCGCCCACACTGGCCGACTGGATCCCCGAAGGCAGCTCCAGTACCAGGTCAAGCCAGCCAACGCCTCCCCGGCACCGCACCTCCGATTCCCAGAGCAATTCCTCCCCTTCCGCGGACCGCTCACGATCCGGACCGCCGCTGAGCTCGACTGCGGGCGGTGCGGCGGTCGCCAACCCCCACGCCAGCCACACAGCAAATGGGACCACCAGCGCCAGGACCGCGATCCGGTCCAGGGTCACTGCCCCGAAGGCGCCCAGGGCCACGAGCGCCGCGTAGCCGGCGAGCCTCGGGGTCGGGCGTCGGGTCAAGTCGGGGCGGCCTCCTCGGGTGCCGCCAGCGACCGGGTCGGGGGCGTCGGCACCGTGCCCAGGCACTCCCTGACGATGTCCTCGGCGTTGATCCTTTGGACCCAGAGTTCCGGCCGCAGGATGAGGCGATGGGACAGAGCCGCAGTCGCCACGCCCTTGACGTCCTCGGGTACGACGAAGTCCCGGCCTGACAGCGCCGCCCGGGCGCGGGAGAGCTTGAGCAGCGCCAGCGAGCCACGGGGACTGGCGCCCACCTGGACCCCCTGATGCCGGCGAGTCGCCTCAACTAGGTCAACGATGTAGTACTGGATGTCGGCGTCCACGTGGACCCCCTCCAGCGCCGCCTGCATCCGCAGCAAAAGCGCGTGGTCCACCACCTGAGACAGCTCGGGCTCGTCCGCACCGCGAAGCTGCCGCCGCTCCAGCATCTGCCGTTCCTGATCGCGGCTGGGGTACCCCACCTCGATGCGGATCAGGAAACGGTCCAGCTGGGCCTCGGGTAGCGGATAGGTGCCCTCGTACTCGATGGGATTCTGGGTCGCCAGCACCAGGAATGGCCGGGGAAGCGGCCGGGTAACGCCCTCCACCGTGACCTGACGCTCTTGCATTCCCTCAAGGAGCGCGGCTTGGGTCTTGGCCGGCGAACGGTTGATCTCGTCAGCCAGGACCAGATTGGCGAAGATCGGCCCCTCCCGCATCTCGAAGTCGCCGGCGCGCTGGTTGAAGATGGAGGAGCCGGTGATGTCCGACGGCATCAGGTCGGGGGTGAACTGGATGCGGGCAAAGTCAAGACCGCAGCCTCGGGCGAAGGAGCGCGCCATCAGGGTCTTGGCCAGTCCGGGGAAGTCCTCGATCAGAACATGGCCGTCGGCGAGGATGGCCAGCAATACCAGCTCCAGGACCTGCCGTTTGCCGACGACCGCCTTTTCGACCTCGTCGAGCAGGCGTTTTGCCGACAGCTGCAACTCCAGCACGGCATTCACCGCCCTAACCCCTCCAGCGCGTCCAGGAGCGCCTCCAACTCCTTCGCCTGCGGCCCCCTCCGGGACGTCGTTACGACGTCGGGCTGATCTGGCAGGAGCAGGGCGCCGAGCTCCGGACCGAGCATGGCGACTACTCGGTCCGGCTCACGCTTGAGGGAGATGCCATGCATCATCAGTTGGTCGGCGGCGATCTCCTGCAGCCTCGGGACCACTTGGAGCTCGTACTGACGCCGGCTCGCCCGGCTGACGCGTAGCGCATCCCGCAGGTGCTCTAACTCCGGCGGAACCGACGCACTGTCGGCGGCGGCTGACTTCCGGCGAGCAGGGACGAACTCAGGGCTGCGGCGGAGCTCTTGGACCAGGGAAAAAAGGAGCAGCGCCCCAACCCCCAGCACATAGGCCCGGCCGACCTGACTGGCATCGACGCCTCCGCGGACGAGCACCACCACCACCGCCAAGGTGCCCACTGCCAACAGACCAAGGGCGGGACCGTAGCGCTCGAGCAAGCTGACTTCGGGACCTCTCGCCATCGCTACCTCCACCAGAGGCGATCTCGGCCACCGGCACAGCCACGGCCGGAGTGAGCCGAGGATACGGCCCGGGTCATCCCGATAGCTCAGCGCGGAGACCGGAGAGCGCGCCCTCAGCCTCGCCTCTCATGCTCACATCCACGGCGTGGGCCGAGAACCGCGCCGTTTCGAACAGGTCGGTGAGACGGGTCAGGGCCCGGCGGCTGGTGTCCAGCCGGCTCAGGGCCCGCTCTAGATACTCGAGCGGAGTCTCGAAGGGCTGGGGCGCCAGTCCCACCGTGGTGAGGACCGCCTGCATGCGCTCGTAGGCAGCGATCACGGCCAGCCTGGGATCCGCCCCCGCCGCAAGCTCAACCATGGTCTCGTCCAGGGCATCGGCCAGCTCCTCTGAGAGCGCCGAAGGGTCGGTCGCCAGCGTGACCCGCTGGCGCCGAGATCGCACCCTGGTCACGAGAAAGGCGGACAGAGCAATCAAGGCGACCACCGCAGCCAACACCGTGGCTTCGGAAACGGTCACGGTGGCCACCTTGGTCACCACATGGCTGCTGAGACCAGATTGACGTGGGGTCCCGGGCCTGAGGAGGGCCAGCTGGCGGGGCCGCCTCTTCAGCAGCAGCACCAACAGCACCGCCAGCGCCAGTACGATCCCGAAGGGAGCCGCAGCCATGGCCAGCAAGGTGCGGCGCGGGAACTTCACCAGGGGCAAGCCGTCCTTTCCAGCCCGCCGCATCCGACGCCAGGGCGCGACCACAAGGGCTGCCACCACGATCAACTCGAAGGCAGCGATCGCTACCACCAGCACCACTTGGACCAGTGAGGCCATGACTTCTGCCCCCAGGCCCTGGTTCGGAGCGCCGCTCGGCCCGAGCGAATAGTGGGCCCGCACCGACAGCGCGATCAGTGCCAGCAAGACCAGAACCGCCAGTGCGGCCAGCGGGCGATGGCGGCCCTGCGAACCGGCCGTTTCTCGGTCCGCGCCCTTCTCGCCTACCTCATCGCTCACTTCATTGTTCCGTTGCCCAGGCCGCAGTCAAGATCGACTCAGGCTAGCAGCGACATCGCGCCGCCACCCCTAGCGGCCAGGGAGCTTGCCGGCGAGGAGGCCTACGCCAACCCTGAAACCACCGGTTGCTGCATCTCCCCTCCGGCAACCTCCGCCGACGGAGCCCCAGGGGTCCGAGCCAGGCCGAAAGTGATCGCGATCAGCAGCAGGTTACGCAGGGCGACGATGGCGGTCCCTAGCGGATCAAGCTTCGCCACCGAGCCGAACAAATAGGGAAACTCGGCCTGGGTTAGCAGGGCCATGGCGAGGCAGGCCGCGAGCAGCAGCCAGCTCCGGGACCGCCCGGACTCGGAGCCGGCGGCCAGGGCCAGTACCGGCAGCAGCGCCAGCAGGTACTGGGGGGAGAGGACCGGGGTGGTGGCAAGCCCCACCGCAACCGCGAACGCCACCGCCGTGGCCGGACGCCGGCCCTCGCGGGCGAAGTGAACCGACCCCCAGACCAACGCGACCACCCCGATCACCGCCACCAGGGCCGCCACCCAGGCGACCTGGGACCCCGCGACCTGCTGTGAGCCCAAGCTACCCGAGTAGCTGCTGAGCCTGAAGATCGGACTCAACAGGTAGCTGATCGTGGCGGGAACGCTCTCAATCTCCACCCCGCGGTGGAGACTGGTGCTGGCGGCCGCGAACACGCTGCCTCGGGACCAGGCCGCGAATGCCAATACCGCTACCACGGCCGGTGTTGCCCCTAGCGCCACCGCTCCCAGCCTCCGGCCCAGTTCTTGCTGCCAGGTCTGCCCACCGCGAGGCCAAATCGCCCAGACAACCACCGGGAGGAGGGCGACCACGACCGTCTCCTTGACCAGCACCGCGAGCGTGACCAGCGCCACCGCCAGCGCCATCCGTCGGCTGCGCAGTGCCAACGCGGCACCAGCCAGGGCAAGCCCCTGCAGTCCGTCCAATCGCGTGACCACCACCGGTCCCATGGCGATGAGCAGCAGTCCCGCAGCAAGCGCCACCGGGAAACCTATGCCCACTCGCTGGCAGCCGCGGTGTAGTAGCCAGAGCCCCACTCCCAAGAAGACCAGCAACTCCACCGCGAAGCCGAATGAGTAATAAGAGCGCGCCAAGAGAGCCGGTAGCGAAAGCAGCAGGGTGAGGGGCGGATAGACGAACACCAGCTGGCGGTCTGGCTTGGTGAGGAAGTCTGGCCCGTAGGGCATGTGTCCCCGGACCAATCCCTCGGCGGCGTGCTCCAAATAGATGGTGTCGGGGATTGCGGATCCCACCAAATCGTGGAGTGAGAAGACGTGTAGTTCGGTGAGCATGACCGGGATCAGCGCCAGCGCCGTCAGCGGCAGGATCAACAGCCGTATCACCCGGGCGACGGCCCAGTCTTGGTGCATTACCCCGCGCCTACGGATGGACACGGCACCGGGCGCTGCCGGAAGCTGGGGAACTGGGCGAAGCAGGATTCGAACCTGCGACATCCTCGGTGTAAACGAGGCGCTCTACCACTGAGCTATTCGCCCCGGAGAGATCCAGGTTAGCGCTACTACTGCGATGCCCTGGTGAGGCGGGAATGCATCCCAATGACTCACGGCGCAGCGCCTGGAGCCGGCACCACGGGCGCATGCGCCACTCTCTGCCGTTCCAGGGTGTCCGCGCCGGCCGGCACCGCCTTTCGGAAATCATCCAGCGCGATGGCGGCTATCACCACAACTGAGACCAGGAAGTAGTAGTTGAAGAACGCCCACTTGGCCAGGAGCAGGGCGATTATCACAAAGGTCGTGCCGCGGTAAAAGGCGTTGGACCAGTTCCGGGGACGTGTCTTCGCCAGCAGCAACAGCACCACCACCGACACGGCGGGCCACACCCAAATCGGCAGCCACGCACCTGTCTCCACCACCCAGGCCGAGTCAAGGTCTAGTCCATCGGCCCGAGGCGGTAGGTGCAGTTGGGTCAACACCGTGTAGGAGACAAAGTGGAAGGGACCAACCCAGACCACGAAGGGGATGGATATCAAGAGGGCAGGCGCGAGCGCAGCCAAGATCTCCCCTCGGGCCCGGCGAAACCAGATAAACGGGAACGCCAGAAAGGGAAGGCCGGTGGCGACGGTGGCGAGTCCCACCCCCAGGACCAAAACCGAAGTCGCGCGATGGCGATCGCGCAGCACCAGCCACAGCGCTATCGCTGCGATGAAAAAGATTTCGGGCCATGCCTGGCGAATCATGAACGGCCAAAACGGCAGGGTGAGGCTGAGTGCCAAACACCGCCAAGCCAACTCTCTGCCCCCGTTGCGCTTGGCCAACACAGCCAGGGAGGCAATCACTGCCGCTGCAGCCAGCAGATTGCTGACACGGACATCGCCCACCACCCGGCCCGGAACCGACAGCAGAAGCACTGCTGGCCAGAACGGATAGTGGGCGAATGGTAGGTGGGGCGTGGTGGTGGCATAGGCCTTGAGATAGGGGTCCTGGCCGTGAAGAAGTTGCAGGGTCGCCCTCTGGGCGAAATCGAAGACGTCGATGGGGGCGTGACCCCATTTGAAGTGCTCAATCAGCACGGCAATGCTCATGGAGCCGGCGAGGACACATCCGAAAACTCGGACCAGAGTCTGCGAGAGCACAATCGCCATCACAGCCCCGACGCCCCCGATGATCGGAGCCAGCCAGCCGAAGGCCGATGAGTTGTGGAAGAGGAGCCCAGTACTCAGCGCTCCCAGGAAAACGGCTGCGCTCCAGGTCACGGTCGCCGCCTGGCGTCCGGAACCGGTGGCGGTCAGCATCAACAGACAGGCACCGCCCACCACCACGATTAGGCTCGTGGGCCGGTACTCTCCGCTGGAGCGGGCGCAGCCAAACCCGATCAGGACAATCGCGGCCAATCCGTAGCCCTCACGGGATGGGCGCGCTAGGTGCCATCCGAAGGGCAGCTCGAACCACTCTGCCCAGGTCCGGTGAGGAGTCCCCATCACCTTCTACACGCAAGACCTGTGGCGCCGCCCGCCCGTGCCCACCAGTTCGCAGAGCCTCTAGTAGCGGAGCGGAGAGTCACCGGACCGCAGAGCCCGCCGATGTGTCACCTCGGACGAATGCCCGGCGAATCACCCGCCGAGCCTACCGGCTGGGGTGGGAACGTGTCTCTAGAGCCAGGTGATGGGTTGATTACAGAGCTAGTCCTAGGCGCCGCCGCGCTCGGCTGGCACGAATCAAAGGTCCGTCTTGGGGGCCCGCTGGCGCCGACCGTCCAGCCTCGGGGGAAGCACGGTGACCGGGTGGAGCAGATACACCTCCTGGCCGTTCAACACCCGCTCCAGGACCGCCGAGGGGCTCTCGTCAGCCAGACAACTTATGCCGCTCAGCTCAAGCTGGCGGCGCACCTCGGGGGGCACAGTGCGCTCTCCCTCGAGATTCAACTCCTCCAAGACTTCCAATACGCGGTCCAGCTGTCCTAGGTGCGAACGCCGGTCCGCGCGCTGCGGACCGCTCTCACCCTCCCAGGTCAAAGCCGGTACCACCCGGCTTCGCGTCGCCCTCCCCCGCTCTTTGATCGTGCCCAAAAATCAGCCTGTAGAAATATGCCCCATGACGGCCCCCACGTAAATAGGCAGTTTTCACCCGTAGGGAAGGGGCGCGCTGTCACGGCAGCGAGGCGGTGGCACTGACGGGGAGATCAAGGCCCAACTCGCGGGGGTCGCCGGCCTCCCAGCGCAGCCCTAGGGCGTGGGCGATGAACGGACTGACCAGCTCAGCCAGGGCGACGGGCCGCAGGTCGCCGGTAGCCCCGGCTTCCTGCAGTGAGGTGGCCCGGCGGCCCTCGATACCGCAGGGCACTATGAGATCGAAAGCCTGAAGATCGGTGGTGCCGTTCAGGGAGAACCCGTGATAGGTGACCTTGCGCCCGCTCAGCTTTACTCCGAGCGCCGCCAGCTTGCCCTGGTGATTCCAAACTCCGGTGTAGGGCGGTTCGCGGAAGGCATCCACCCCTAACATCTGACAGCTGTCGATCAGGGCGTCCTCCAAGGCTCGCAGGTACGCAAAGGGATCGATCCCCAGTTGCTCCAGGTTGACGATCGGATACCCCACCAGCTGTCCGGGACCGTGATAGGTGATAGACCCGCCCCGGTCGACGTCAAAGTATTCAGCGCCGCTTGCCCGCAGCCCCACTTCACCTTTGAGCAGGTGTTCCGGCCTGCCTCCGCGTCCCATTGTGTACACGGCGGGGTGCTCCAGAAGCAGGAGAACATCCTCCCCAACCTCTCCCTGCGCTCTGGCCGTGGCCAACCTCCGCTGCCAGTCCCAGGCCCGTTGGTAGGGCACGGTGCCGCACCACACCACCTTGAGGGGCGGACGCCAGACCCCGGCCACTGCTACGGGGCCCCAGCCCCGCTCGGCGCTACCGTGGCAGCACCTACCGCCGCCTGTTGATGGGCATGGTAGGAGCTGCGCACCAGAGGGCCCGACTCCACGTGAGCGAATCCAAGTGACATCCCGTACTCCCGCAACTCCAGGAACTCCTCGGGATGCCAGAAGCGATCACAGCGGATGTGCTTGAGGGTGGGACGCAGGTACTGGCCAATGGTCACCAGCCGGACTTCGTGGGTGCGCAGGTCATCGAGAACCTGCTTGACCTCGCCCATGGTCTCCCCAAGCCCCACCATCAGGCCGGACTTAGTCTGCGCGTGGGGTCCGATCTCGCCGGCGCGGCGCAGCACGGTCAGCGACCGCGCATAGAGCGACTTTGGTCTGACCCGAGGAAACAGTCGGGCGACGGTCTCGATGTTGTGGTTGAAGACCTCGGGCTCAGCCGCCATCACCGTCGCGATGCTGGCCTCAGACCCCTGGAAGTCGGGCGTCAACACCTCAACCTGGCAACCGGGCACGGTCCGGTGGATCGCCTCAATGGTGCGAGCGAAGATGGCCGCCCCCCCATCGGGCAGGTCGTCTCGGTCCACCGAGGTGATCACGGCGTGCTTCAGGCCCATCTCGGCTACTGCTTCCGCCACCCGTTGTGGCTCGTCCAGATCCAGCCCGGTCGGGCGCCCCGAGGTCACCGCACAGAAGGCGCAGGCCCGGGTGCAGATATCCCCCAGGATCATGAATGTGGCGGTGCCGTAGCTCCAGCACTCGCCGATGTTGGGGCAGCGCGCCTCCTCGCAGACAGTGTGAAGACGCTTGCCGCGCATGATCTGGTTCAGTTCCGAGTAGCGGCCACCGACTGGCATCTTCACGGTCAGCCAGCTGGGCCGGTGCTCCACACCCGAGGGCAGGAGTTGCTGCCACATTGGCCGCCCGTCGCCGACGGGTCCCCGGCCGGGCACCAGATCAGGGCGGTGGTCCGGGACCACCGGAAGCCTCACCTTGGGCCTAAACGACGGCGGTGACGACTGGCTATCCATCTGGCAATCCTAATCCCGCCACCGACTGGGCTCGGACCAGCCTCGATTGATCTAGAACAGCTCGGTGTCGGCGGTGACGGCCTCAAGGGTGTTCTTCACGGCACCCAGAAAGTGCGCGGCCGCAGCGCCGTCGTTGATGCGGTGATCGAAGCTGAGGCAGAGATTCATGATCGGGCGGATCGCTACTCCGTCGCCGATCACGATCGGCCGTCTGACGACCGCATCCATGACCAGGATTCCCGCCTGGGGCTGGTTGATGATCGCTTGGGAGGTCACGGTGCCCAGCGCTCCAGCGTTGTTGAGGGTAAAAGTGCCGCCTTCCACGTCTTCCAGGCGGGCCTTCCCCTGGCGAGCGCGCTCGATCAAAGAACTGGCCGCCTGAGCCAGACCGGCGACGCTGTAGCGGTCGGCGTTGCGAACGACCGGCACGATCAGCCCGTCCCCGATCGCTACAGCCAGTCCTAGGTTGACCTCACTTCGAAGGACAATGGCATCCTCGGCAAACACCGCATTCATCGTCGGCACCGCCCGCAAGGCAAGGCAGGTGGCCTTCATGCCGAAGTGCAGGAAGGTAAGGTCAGTGCCGGTGGCGGCGAGGAACTCCGCCCGGCGGGCTAAGCGGGCCGCAGCCACCCCGCTCATATCCACCTCCACCATCGTCCAGGCATGGGGCGACGTCTGAAGGCTTCGCACCATGTGCTCGGCGATCGACCGCCGCATCGGACTCAAGGGGATCTTGTCTCCTGGGCGCGCCGGTTCCGAGGGTGAGGGTCGGGCAGCTGGCTCCTTCCTGGGCGACGCGGGACCCTTGGCCGGCGCGGACGCGCCCACCTCCAGGAAGAGGAGGACGTCACGCTTGGTGATTCGCCCCTGGAAGCCGGTCCCCTGCACCTGAGCCAGGTCGATGGAGTGCTCCTCGGCCAGCGACCTGACCGCCGGGCTGATGAATCCAGATGGAGCGGTGTCATCGGACGTCGGCTCTGCTGTGGCTATCGCCGCAGCTACGGGTTTCTCGGCGCTGGAGTCAGGCTCTGCGTGCACCGGCTCCACGACCTCAGCCGGCGCTGCCTCGCCCTCTCCCCCACCAAATCCGTAGGCCTCACCGGCTGACTCCGGGGACTCGGCTCCCACCGGCTCGGTTGTGACCTCATCGGCCGACCCCTCCAATGTGCAGATAGGCTCGCCCACGGAGAGCCGCTGACCCTCGCCTGCAAGAATCTCCCCCACGGTTCCGGCAGCTGGCGAAGGTACTTCGGCTGTGACCTTGTCGGTGATTACCTCGACTAGGGAGTCGTAGCGCTCCACCTTTTGCCCTGGCTGGACTAGCCAGGCGCCGATGGTGCCCTCGGTTACCGACTCGCCCAGCTGGGGCATGGTGACAGTGATCGACATCGACTCTTCTTACCTCAACTCGGCCCCTTTCAGTAGGCGGCCAATTCCCTCAGCTTGCGCTCGATCTTGTCCGGCCCGAGGCAGTAGACCTCGGCCAACGACTCGGCGAAGGGAATCGCAGGGATCTCAGGTCCTCCGATCCGCATCACCGGGCCATCAAGCGCGTCGAAGCAGTCCTCGGCGACCAGGGCGGCGACCTCCGCGCCCACGCCGCAGGCCAGGTTGGCCTCGTGGGCTACCAGGACCTTTCCCGTCCGTCGGGCGCTCTCCACGATCAGCTCTCGATCAAGAGGCCGCACCGTGCGAAGATCCACCACCTCTACCTCGATCTTGTCCGCGGCGAGCCTCCCGGCGGCGGCCACCACCTCGTGCACGGTGGCGCCGTAGGTGAAACAGCTGATGTCACGGCCGGGACGGACGACTTTGCCCTTCCCGATCGGAACCAGGTATTCCTCCTCGGGGACATCCTGCCGCATCGAGCGGTAGAGGCCCTTGTGCTCGAAGAAGCACACGGGGTCCGGGTCGCGCAGGGCGGAAAGCAGCAGTCCCTTGGCGTCGTAGGGAGTGGACGGCAGTACCACCTTCAGCCCCGGGATATGGGCGAAGAGCGCCTCCAGCATCTGAGAGTGGTAGAGCGCCCCGTGAACGTGGACGCCACCTCCACAGGGGGCGCGTACCACCATGGGGCAGCTCCAGTCGTTGTTCGAGCGGTAGCGGATCTTGGCAGCCTCGCTGATCAGCTGGTCCATGGCCGGGGGGATGAAGTCGAGGAACTGGATCTCCGCCACTGGGCGAAGGCCAGCCAGGGCCATTCCGATAGCCACCCCCACGATCGCCGACTCGGCCAGCGGACTGTCGACCACCCGCTCGCCGCCAAACTCCTGGAAAAGGCCCGCGGTGGCACCAAAAACTCCGCCCTTGACCCCGACATCTTCGCCCATCACGATGACTCGGTCATCCCGTCGCATCTCGTCTCGGAGCGTGGTCTGAACCGCCTCCACGTAGGTGATTTCCGGCACTTCTCAGTCGTCCGCATACACATGCAGGAGGGCGCTGGCGGGATCAGGTACCGGAGCCTGGTCGGCCTCTTCCTGAGCTTTGTCAATCAGACGCTGGCATTCCTGGCGTATCTGATCGGCGTCACCGTCGGCCAGGATCGAACTTGACTCCAGGTCGGCGCGGAAGCGCTCGATCGGGTCGTGGTGGCGCATCTCCTCGAGATCCTCGGCGGCGCGGTAACGGCGCTGGTCGTCGTCGCTGCTGTGTGACTGCAGCCGCACGCATCTTGCCTCGAGAAGGGTGGGGCCACCGCCGCTCCGGGCGCGTTCCACCGCATCCACGGCGGCTCGGTAGACCGCCAGAACATCTCCACCGTCGACCGACACGCCGGGCATACCGTACCCCGCCGCTCTTTCGGAAACGTGCTCGATCGCCATCTGCAAGGATTGCGGGACGCTGATGGCAAAAGTGTTGTTCTCGACCAGAAACACCACCGGCAACTGGTGGATTGCCGCCCAGTTCAGACCTTCGTGCCAGTCACCTTCGCTGGTGCCCCCCTCTCCCACGGTGGCTACCACAACACGATCCTCGTGACGGTACTTGAAGGCCTGGGCAACGCCCACCGCGTGGGGGATCTGGGTCGCGACCACGCTGCCGCCACTGACAATGTTGTGCTGGCGGCTTGAGAAGTGGGAGGTCATCTGTCGGGCTCCGCTGTTGGGATCCTCGGCCTTGGCCAGCGCCGCCAAGAGCTGGTCGCGCGGCTCCATCCCCATCACCAGCACCAAGGTGCTGTCCCGATAGTAGGGGACGATCCAGTCGTAGTCCCGCCGCAGGGCATAGCCCACGCCCACCTGGGCCGCCTCGTGGCCCTGGCCTGAGATGGCAAACGGGGCCCTCCCCTGCCGGTTCAGCACCAGGACCCTTTGGTCGAGCAGGCGACCGAGGACCATATCGCGGTACATCTCCCGCAACCGGTCGCGAGTGAGCCCTGCCGCTCCCACCGGAGCTGACTCGGTCAGTGCCATTCGTGCGCTCCTCCGTGAACCTGGGACGACCTGCGCCATCCTAGCGCCGCCGCCTCGGGGCCATAGGGGCCGAAGTCGCATCGAATTGGCTCAGGCTGCCAGCGAGCGCCGAACCCCCACGAAGCTTCCCACCGAGCCCAGCGCCCCGCCGGCAACGATCAGCGCCAGGACGGTGAGGGCAGCGAATCGCCAGCCTATCCCCAGCGCCAGACTGTGGCCGCCGCCAAAGACCAATCCAACCACGACCAGAATCAGCGAGGCGACCAGCGCCGACAGCACGCCCACGATCACCCCTTCGAGGATGAACGGCCAACGGACGAACCAGTCGGTGGCTCCGACCAGCTTCATGATCTCGATCTCGCGGCGACGGACGTAAGCCGCGGTCCTGACCGAGATGGTGATGATCACCAAAGCCACCGCACCCACCACCGCGACCACCAGCCCTCCACCCAACTGGGCGACGAAGATGTAGCGCTCCAAGCGAGGAATGACATCGGCGTTGTAGTCGGTTGGATGCGGCCCCGTGTCCAGGATCGCCGAGGTTCGTACCTCTCGGTTCAGCTCGGATACGGCCTTGATGTTCCTCAGATGGAAGTTGATCGAGGCCGGTAGGGGATTGCCAGCCCCAGACTTCTCGAGCAGGTTGATGGCCTGACCGAGGCCAAGGCTGCTGCCTGCCTGCTGAGCCGCCTGATCCTTGTTCTCAAAGGTTGCCCGCGCGACCGAGCGTTGGTGCTCGAGGGTCTGCTCCAGGTTCATCTCGCTGGCGAACGAGACGTGGTCGGCCATGAAGACCTTCAGGACCGATGCCTGCGACTCCTCGGTCTGGAGCACGCCGTCGAGGGCGTGCACCACCACCACCGCCATCCCGGCCCCGAGCAGGGTGAGAGTGATGGTGAGAACGCTGGCAAGAGCTATGCCGCGGTTGCGGACGATGTTCTGGAAGGCGACCCGGGTCACGAATTTCAGCGCCGGGATGGGGTTCACAGGATGGCGTCCCCATCCCGTAGGTAGGCTCCCTCGGCTTCATCCCGGACGATCCGGCCATCCTCGATAGCCAGGACCCGACGACGGCACAGGTCGACCACCTCGCGGTTGTGGGTCGCCATCACCACCGTGGCGCCGCGGTGGTTGATCTGCTGCAGCAGCTGCACTATCCCCCAGCCTGCGTCCGGATCGAGGTTTCCTGTGGGCTCGTCGGCGAGGAAGATCCGAGGCCGGTGCACCAGCGCCCGGGCGATGGCCACCCGCTGCTGCTCGCCGCCCGAAAGCTGGGTGGGAAAAGAGCTGAGCTTGTCCTCCAGGCCGACGATGTACAGCGCCTCGCCCACCTTCTCCTTGAGATGGGGTCGACCCGGGTCGGTGACCTGGATGGCGAATGCGACGTTCTGCTCGACCGTGAGATTGGGCAGCAGTTTGAAGTCCTGGAAGACGATGCCCATCTTGCGGCGCAGCCGGGGCAGATGCCGGTGCTTGAGGCGGGCTAGATCCTGCCCCTCGACCAGCACGTGGCCATGGGTGGCTCGCTCCTCCCGGATCAGGAGCCGGATCACCGTGGACTTCCCGGCGCCGCTGGCCCCGACCACGAACACGAAGTCGCGCGGCCGCACCGTGAAGGAGGCATCCTCGATCGCCGCCTGGCCGTTGGCGTAGATCTTGGTGACCTTCTCGAAGACGATTATCGGGGGCTCACTGCGGGAGAGCTCGGTGCTCCCGACGGTGCCGGCCTTTGTGATCGGTAGCGGCGGGCTGGTTGTAATCGACATCAGGGGAGGCTTGGTCCTCGTGCCAGGCGGCCTGGCAGCTGGCGGGCGGACCCCCAACAGGGAGAGTGGTGAAGCCCTTGGCCGTTTTCGATTTTCGCCCGAGTATAACCGCCGCACCGCAATTCGGCGGGTGGGGACAGAAACGTTGCTCTGTTGCGATGGAAGGCGGAGTCCCCGCGCAGGCGCACGCCGGAGGGGCACCGGCAACCGCGGTGACGTCTGGACCCTCGGGGAGTCAGCTTAATCACCTCCCTCCTTCTCGCGTTCGGTGGCTTCCCGACGCAGGTATGCCTCGATGAAAGGATCGATGTCACCCTGGAGCACCGCGTCGACGTTACCGACCTCCACCTGGGTGCGGTTGTCCTTGACCAGGGTGTAAGGCTGCAGCACATAGGAGCGGATCTGGTTGCCCCACTCCGGAGAGATTAGGTCACCCTTTAGATCGGCGAGATGGTCGAGGCGCTGCGCGCGTTGAAAGTCCAGCAAGCGCGAGCGCAAGACGCGCCAGGCAGTCTCGCGATTCTGCTGCTGCGAGCGCTCGTTCTGACAGGTCACCACAATGCCAGTCGGGATGTGGGTAAGGCGTACCGCCGAGGACGTCTTGTTTACATGCTGACCGCCGGCGCCGGAGCTCCGATAGACATCGATACGAACGTCCTTGGCATCGATCTCAACTTCAACTTCGTCAGGAATTTCCGGATAAACCTCAACCAAGGCGAAAGCGGTGTGACGTCGGTGGGCCGCGTCAAAGGGACTGATCCGCACCAGCCGATGGACTCCCTTTTCAGCTCGTAGCTGACCGTAAGCATGAGACCCGCTGAACCTAAGGGTTGCACTCTTGATGCCCGCCTCATCACCCTCGGATTGGTCGAGAAGTCGCGTCTCCATCCGGTGCGCTTCGCCCCACTTGAGATACATCCGGAGCAGCATCTCGCTCCAGTCCTGGGCGTCGGTGCCACCGGCGCCGGCATGCACCGAGAGCAGTGCTGGATAGTCCGAGTACGGGTCTTGGTACAGAAGCTCCAGCTCCCGCCGGTCGAGTTCCTTCTGGATCGCCGAGAGCTCCGCCTCCACCTCCTCCTCGCCGGCGGCGTCCTCTTCCAGCAGGTGGGCCAGTTCAGTAGCGTCTTTGGCTCGGCGCCCCAGAGCTGCTAGCTCCTGGATCTCGCCCTGCAGCCTGCTTAGCTCCTGTGACGCCTTCTGGGCCTGGGCCGGATCATCCCACGCGCCGGGACGTCCTAGCTCCTGCTCCAGAACCTCGGCTCGAGCTCGCTTCCCCTCGAAGTCAAAGGTGCTCCTTGAGCTGAGCCGCCCGACCGGCGAGTTGCTGGGCCTGGCTGGTCAACTCATTCATGTGGCGACCTCGAGTTTACCCGGTGCTCTGCCGATAGGGCCCTGAGGCCGCAGTGGACCGATCTCGCATTGCTACGGCTCCGTCACTCTGGTCCAGCGACGCTTGAACATAATTTCCCCATGACCGCTGAGGTCTCAAGGTCGATGGTGTTCCGGGACCACGCCTGCCCACAGTCAGCCACCGGGCCTAGTCGCGTGCCACGACCGCGATGAAGCTCGACCGCCGAACTGCCATGGGAGCCCTGATCGTGGGACTGGCTGGGTGGATCCTGTTGGTGCTCTACCTACCCATCGCTCTCAACCGCCATGTTCCGCTCGGTCAGGGCACCGATTTCTTCGGGTATCGAGCCGTCGCCTGGGACCTGCTCCACCGGCTGGACCCCTACAAGATCGGGGCGTTGCATCGAGGGATGCACGCCGCCGGCGTTGGAGGGAGCTTCCCACGCTACTACGCCTTCGCCCTTCCCCTCTGGGTGGGGTTCCTGTTTCTCTGGGCGCCCAGCCTGCCACTCACAGCCGGCTTCATCGTCTGGACCGGCTTGTCCATCGGGCTGGTTCTCACCAGCGCCGTGATGCTGGCGCGCTGGCTGGGATGGAACCGGCCCTGGGTGGTCGGGCTGGTGGTAGTGGCCACGCCAGCAGCCGTGGTTGGCTACATGGTCGGCCAGTTGGACGCCCTCTTGCTCTTCCTCCTGACGATGGTGCTCGTGGCGGCATCGAGCAGAAAGTACTTCTGGGCTGGATTGGCGGCAGGCTTGTTCGCCGCGCTCAAATTTGAGGTCGCATGGCCGTTGGCACCATTTCTCCTGGTAGTTCTGTGGAACGATCGTCAAGCGTTCAAGCGCGCCTTGCAGGGCGAACTGGCGGCTGCCATGTTTTGCTTGTTGGTTCCCCTGCTGTTTGTGCCGTCATGGCCAGTCGCATGGGTGCATAAGCTGGTTGGTTTTATGGCCTCGCTTCCCCACATCCAGCCCGACCCAGCCGGCCTTGTGGGCCTGGTTCGGATTCTGCCCAGCAGCTGGCACGTTTCGCCGGGACTGCACGATCCCATCACCTGGATTTTGGTATTGCTTTGCCTGGGAGCTTTCTTCGTTCTTGGTCGTACCCTGTTGCGAGGGGACCTAGAACTCGAGGGCCGTGAACGCCTTTGCGTTGGTTTGGGCGTTCCTCTCTTGGTGTGGTCTCTGTGCAGCCCCTACGGACACTCAGACGACGTCCTGATTCTCTTGCCGGTCGTCCTGCTGCTACTGAGCTCAAACTGGAGAGGATTGGGGGACAGCTGGGTATGGCTCTTTTGCTTCGCTCTGGCTGCGCTGCCGGGCTATACGATTGTGGCGTTGCTGGTACTGGGACCTCGTGCTAACAGCCTGTCGTTCACCTCGTTGGCAACTTTGTGGATTGCCTATCTAGTCGGCATAGAGTTGGTTCACAAGCAACGCTCGCACCAGACAGCCCGCGTAGACACGTCCATCGAGAATCTGCAAATGAAGGGCTCACTTGAAGGCGGTACTGTCCACTCCCAGCTGAGCTGAGAACGCGCCTCTGCCCCAACAAAGTAGCGCCACCGCTCCGGCGCACCATCTCAGCCCCTTGAGCTGCGACACTGCGCACCACTATCAGCTAGAGGCGCCGTGGCATCGCTTGTACTTGCGTCCCGAGCCGCAGGGGCAAAGGGCATTGCGGCTGATCGGAGCCGGGCCGAGGGGTGCAGTTCCACCAACTCGATCGGCCGACCCGGCGGCCCTCGTGGCAGACCCACTCGCGGCGACCGGCGTTCCGTTGGTGGGGGGCTGATCCGGGGTCTGCGCCTCCAGCCCTTCCTGACCCGTTCCGCTGGACGCCAGCGGCACCGCTTCCGGATGCACGGCGACCCCTGTGAGCGGTGCGACTTCCGCTGGAGTCACCTGGATCTCAGCGTGAAAGAGATATCGGACTATCTCCTGTTTGAGCGACTCCTGGAAGGAGCGAAAGGCGGAGAAGGCCTCTGACTTGAATTCCACCAGTGGATCGCGTTGCCCCAGGGACTGCCAGCGGATGTCGTCTTTTAGGTGCTCCAGAGTGGTCAGATAGTCGGCCCACCGCTGGTCGATCAGCTGCAGCATCAATTGGGTCTCGGCGATACGAACCACCTCTGGCGTGTAACGCGCTTCTTTGTCGCTGTACAGCCGTTCAGCCTCCTTGAGCAAGGTGTCGGCAACCTCCTCCGGGCTGTTCCCCAACTGCTCCAGATCGACCTCTTCCGCGGGTGGGAAGGGGAAGACGTAGCGGAGTCGGTCCCAGAGCCCGTCCAAGTCCCACTGCGCCTGGTGACGCCCGGGGCAGTAGATCGCGATCAGGTCCTGGATCACCTCTTCGGTCCACTCCTGGAGGTTGTCGCGGGTGTCCACTCCCTCAAGAATCCGATCGCGCTCGTCGTAGATGATCTCGCGCTGGGTGTTGACTACGTCGTCGAATTCGACGACGTAACGGCGGCTGTCGAAGTTGGCGCCCTCGACCCGAGATTGGGCAGACTCGATCTGGCGGCTGACCAGTGCCGACTCGATTGGCACCTCCTCGTCGATTCCGAATCGAGTCATCAATCCGCGCATCCGTTCGCCGCCGAAGACGCGCATCAGGTCGTCCTCGAAGGAGAGGAAGAACCGGCTTTCACCGGGATCCCCTTGGCGGCCGGCTCGACCGCGGAGCTGATTGTCGATGCGCCGCGACTCGTGTCTTTCCGTACCCATGATGTAGAGGCCGCCGAGTTCAGCGACCCCTTCGCCAAGGACGATGTCAGTGCCGCGCCCTGCCATGTTGGTGGCGATGGTGACTGCGCCCTTGTGTCCAGCCGCCGCGACTATGTCGGCCTCCCGCTCGTGCTGCTTGGCGTTGAGGACCTGATGCTCGACCCCGCGCTTCTCGAGCAGGCGGGACAGGCGCTCGCTCTTATCAATGCTCACCGTCCCGACCAGGACCGGCTGACCTTTGCGATGGCGCTCCTCGATTTCATCGGCGATCGCATTGAACTTGGCCTCTTCGGATCGGTAGATCAGATCCGGTTCGTCGATCCGGACCATGGGTCGATTAGTGGGTATGGGAACCGCCTCTAGCCGGTAGATCTTGTGGAACTCTTCGGCCTCGGTGAGCGCCGTGCCGGTCATCCCAGCCAGCACCTCGAAGGTACGGAAATAGTTCTGAAAGGTGACCGTCGCCAAGGTTCTCTGCTCCTGCTGAACCTTGACCCCCTCCTTGGCCTCGATCGCCTGGTGCAGTCCATCGGACCAGCGCCTGCCCGGCATGGTGCGGCCGGTGAACTCATCGACGATCACGACTTCCCCGTCGCGCACGATGTACTCCCGATCCTTGAGGTAGAGCGCGTGAGCACGTAGGGCCTGGTTGATGTGGTGGGCTTCCTGCACATGCTCAATGTCATAGATGTTGGCGATTCCGGTCATACGCTCGATCTTCTCGACACCCTCGTCGGTGAGACTTCCTGACTTGGTCTTCTCGTCAATGGTGTAATCCACCTCCGGTGTGAGCCGGGGGATGAGGCGAGCGTATTGGTAGTATTTATCGGCTGATTCTTCGCCAACCCCACTGATGATCAGGGGGGTTCGCGCCTCGTCGATCAGGATCGAGTCGACCTCGTCGACGATCGCGTAATAGCGATCGCGCTGCACCTTCTCGTCCTTTGTGCGCGCCAGATTGTCACGCAGATAGTCGAAGCCCATTTCGTTGTTGGTCGCATACACGACGTCCGCCTGATAGGCCTCAAGGCGCTGGACTGGTCGCAGATGGCGCAAGCGTACGTCGGTGTGCTGCTCGTCGGTGTATTCAGGGTCATAGAGCAGCGATTGGTCGGGGATGATCACCCCAACCTTCATGCCCAGGGCGTGGAACAGGGGCGCGTTCCAACCCGCGTCGCGCCGTGCCAGAAAGTCGTTGACCGTGACGAGGAAGCATCCCCGGCCCGTGAGAGCGTTGAGGTATAGGGGCAGCGCGGCAACGAGGGTCTTGCCCTCGCCAGTCTTCATTTCCGCGATCTTGCCCTGATGGAGAACGATCGCTCCCAGACATTGCACATCGAACGGTCGCATGCCCAGGTTGCGCGCAGCCGCCTCCCGAGCCACAGCAAATGCCTCCACCAAAAGGTCGTCCAGGGTTTGGCCTTCCTCCAGCCGTTGCCGGAATTCCTCGGTCTTGGCCCTCAGCTCGGCGTCGGAGAGGTGTTGCAACTGCGGCTCAAGGTCCCCGATCTCCTCCACCTCAGCGGCGTGGCGCCGGACCTCTCGGCGGGTGGGGTCGTAGATTCGGCTCAGCACACTCATGGCACCAATCGATTATGCCCCGGTCAGCTGATTGGCAATCCTGGTGTTCATCGGCTCCGCGAAGTAGGCAGGGCCGGTGCCGGCGCCGCCCACCTCCATCCAACAGGTGCGGGCGCCTTCAACCACCAAGACCAGCACCGCCACCGGGGTCAGTCCCACCGCCAGAACGTGGAAGGCCCATACCGGTGGCAGTGTCGCCAGGGCCATGACGCAGAGCCCAGCTCCAAAGCCAGTTAACCGGACATCTGTGCGCCAGCGCCAGAGCCCCACCGCCAACGCGGCGAACACCGGTAGGCCGAACTCCCAGGGAACCACCCCCCCAGGCCAGACAAGCAGGAGCAGGGCGGTTGCCGCCGCCGAAAGTCCGAGTCCGAGGCCGTGAACTCGGCGGGCATCGCGGCCAACAGTAAGCATGAACAGGGGCAGCAGGAGAAGGTCGTCGTTGGGGTGAGCGTAAGGAGTCGCCAACAACCAGATCCCCACCGGCAGCGCCGCCGCCCAGGTCACCCTCCCCACCAGGCTCACTCGCCGCCAGTCCGGCGAGACCATCATCCAGATGCCAAAGCTCACCATGAGCCCAATGGCAAGTGCGACCAGCAGGAGCGTGGTGGGGGCGCTGAAGCCCCTGCCAAGTCCCCATGCTCGAGGTGCCGCCCCAAGCAGTCCCGGAAGCCCGGCGAGATCGGGCTGATGGGGGCCAACCCCAGCCGCGAAAAACCATAGGCTGTGCCACCAGAGGGAGAGGCGAGTCCAACTTGCACCCAGAAGCAGCGCCCCGACCAGCAAGAACCCAGCCGCGAAGCGCAAGGCCCGCCTTCGGTCCGGCCACAGCGCCAGGAACATAAAAACTGGGACCGGCCAGAGCACAGTGGGCTTGAGCAGGATAAGGGCCAGAACACAACCAGCGGCCAGACTGCGCTCGTGCCAAGCCAGCAGCATCGATCCTGCCAGAGTTGCAAAGAGCAGAGCGTCGATCTGACCGGCCAGCAGCCCCAGCAGTCCGACCCACGAGACGAGAACGGAAGCCGATAGAACGCTGGTATGTCGCCAGCCCAGATCTCGAGAGAGCAGCGTTACCGTGACCACCACGACCAGCACTCCCAGCCCGCTGAAGATCCCGTAGCTGAGCCAGAACGGAAGCTTGGACAAAGGCACCAAGACCCACGCGGTCGCCGGTGGATCTACGAAGGTGTTGAGGGTCGCATTGAACCCGGCAGAAGCGTGCCCCAGATTTTCAGCGAGGCGAAGCTGGTTGAGACTGTAGGGGTTGCCTCCGCGGGAGATTACTGTGGCGGCCGCATAGAAGATCCGGTAGTCGCCCGCCAGCCCGGAAGGCCTGGGCGGGAATTCGCGAATCAGTGCGAACACAGCCAGCCCCAGGGAACAGCCGAGTGCTCCTGCCAGCACCAGCCACCGCAGTCGCCGACCCCGATTGCCGAGCAGCTCCTCGAGGCTTCCAACCTCTGGCTCGACACTCAAAGCGGCATCACTCTACGTTCAGTGCAGCCACCGGATCCAGGTTACTTAGTTGGCGAGCGGGTATTACAGCGGCGAGGAGCATGGCGAGGACCACCGCCGCCACCACGGCCACGATCACCAGCACCGGCAGCGCGAATGTGAGGGGAAGTGCGGCGGATGTGCCCGCATGGACCTCGGGCACGATGAGTCCGACCCCCACCGCCAGCCCCAGTACGCACCCCACGATGCCGGTGGCCAGCGCCTCCCCCATCACCGCCGCCCGGGTGGCGGCACGACTCAGGCCCACGACTCTGAGCAAGGCCATGTCCCGGGTCCCCTCGCGGGCTCCCAAGATCACGGTGTCGATGGCCGCCAGGATCGCGATCACCACTCCCACCAGGGTGAGCGCCGAAAGCGCGGCGATGTCGTGCTGGACCCCAAGATCCACCCCCTGGCGCACCGAGGAAACCGTCTCCTCCTCCATCCCGTATCGGAATGCCGCCAAGGCGACGGGCCTCTGCAGGTCGCCAGTCCCGCGTAGCTGGAGCTGGAGCAGATTGAACCCTTCGGCGGCGGGGCCAAAATCCTTCTTGGCAGCGACGCTGTCGACCACAATGGACTCCTCCTGTGATGGGCCAGGCAGGCTGTGGGTGACAACGCCCACCACCGTGAAGGCACCTTTGCCGGTCGCGGTGACCACTTTGATCCGCGAGCCGACGCGGGCATGGAGTGAATCCGCCAGCTCCAAGGGCAGCAGCGCTCCGCTACCCGAGGCCAGTTCGGTCATGGCCTGGTCGCGGTTGCCGTGCACGAACTGCAGGGCACCACTGATGGCGTAAGCCGTGGCCGAGGTGGCTGCCAGCGCTACCGCGACGTGGCCCACCCGTCCCGGCACAAACCGCACCGGGGCGGCAGCCACTACGGCTCCGGCACCGGCTTTATCCGAGATCGCAGTCAGCACCTGCCGCTCCACCTTCTGGCTCTGGACCACCGGGCTGACGATCAGGTACTGGCCCACGAAGAGGTGGTCGACCCATACCTGTCCGGCGTTGAGCGCGGCGCCGGATAGCCCCACCAGGCCGGTGGCGGTGGCCACACTCACAAAGAGACTGGCCACCGCCAGGGAGGTTCGACCGGGGCGGGTCCGACCCCGCGCCGAGATCGCGGCCACAGGCGCCCCCAGGAGGGGCCCTATCAGCGGGCTGAGCCCCCGAACCAGGCCGGGCCCAGCCCAGATGACGAAGCCGCAGACGGAGATGTAGGCACAGGCAGCGCCCAGGCCCACTCCCAGCGCCCCCGCGGTTTCGAAGAAGTAGTAGGCGGCGATGGCACCGAAGACCATCAGCGGAAGCGCCAGGGCAAGCCTGCGGCCACCATGCCTGGCCGCAGGCCGTACGGATTGCAGCGGAGGCACCCGGGCCGCCTGCAGCGCCGGCAGCATCGCAGCGATCACGCCCAAGAGCAAGACCAGCAGGAACGCGGCCAGCGTCCAGGCAAGGTCGGGTTGGACCCGAGGCGCTGGGCTGACCCCGGCGGGAGTGGAGATGGCGACCAACACCTCGGCCACGAGGTAGCCGACCCCAACTCCTGCAGCGGCACCCAGCGCCGAGGCGGCGATCGCCTCCCGGAGAAAGCTGCGGAAGATCAGTCCCCTGCTGGCACCGGCCAGACGCATCAGTCCGATCTCGCGAAGCCGGTCGAGTACCACCGAACTGAAGGTCGCACCTATGACCGCGAAAGCCAGTATCACGCTGAGCGCGGTTACCCCGTCGAGAATCGGCTCCAGCTCGCCCACGGGATCCCCAGAGGGCACGGCGCGAGGGTTGCTGACGGTGTACTGGGTGTGGACCTTGGCCGAGAGCTGGCGCAGTAGTTGCGGCACCGTCGCGCCCGGTCGGAGCCGCACCGCCACATCGGTGACCTGGAGTCCGGCGGAGAAGAGGTGGTTGGCCGCAGCCTGCGTGATGTAGACCGCGTCCTCGGTGAACGGTGCCCCTGGGCCCGAATCGGAGACGACCCCCACCACCCGGAAGGCTCCGGTCGCCTTGGTCTCGACCAGCGCCAGTTTCTGCCCGATTTTCACCTTGCCCGCTGTCAGGGCTCCACTGCTGATGGATATACCTGGGCTCAGGTTCTGACTAACCGCCACCTGATCAATCGAGCGAGGGGCCGAGCCCTTTACCAGGGGCAGACGGCGGAGGGCCGCACCGGTTGAGGTGACTGCTACCAGCACGACCTGACGAAATGCGTGCGATGGCAACTCGGCCAGGTCGGCCTTCTCCTCCAGCGGCGAGGCCGAGCTCACCGCCCGCAGCCTCGAGATCGCTTCGGCCTGAGCTCTTGTGAAGCCCGCGCTGGCGAATGGTTGGATGTCGTATTGAGCCGACCCCGCCCGCTCCTGGATCGCGGCTGTCGCTTGCCGGTGGAGGGCTGCCGCAGTCAGCTGGGTCCCCAGAATCGCGCCCCCGCCCAAGGCCAGCGCAGCGATGCCGAGGGCTATGCGAGCCAGGGCAGTGCGCCGCCAGAGAAGGGCGATCACCTGCCGAAGGCTAACTCAGAGGCCAAGGAGGGCGAGCCGCTCCAGGAGCGGCGCGGTGTCATGAACGGTGCGGTGGCCCAGCTCGACCATGTCCTTGAACTCGCCATCGAGCATGATCGCCACCCGCTCGGCGTAGGCAGCGGTCCTCACGTCGTGAGTCACCAAGACAATGGTCCGTCCCTCCTGTCGGCTGAGGCGGAGCAGCAGCTCCAGCACCCCCCGGCCGGCGTGGTAGTCCAGGGTGCCGGTGGGTTCATCTGCCAGCAGGATGGAGGGGTCCGAGACCAGAGCCCGTGCCACGGCCACGCGTTGCTGTTCGCCGCCGGAGATCTCATCCGGGCGGTGCCCTTGCATCCCTTTGAGCCCCAGCATCGCCATCAGGTCGTGCGCTCGCGTCCTGGCGTCCCGATCGCGTCCCAGGCCCCTTAGCGGCCAGGCGCGGTTGCGCTCCAGCCGGTAGGGCAACATCACGTTCTCCGCGGCCGTAAGGCTGGGGAGCAGGTTGAAGAACTGAAAGATGAAGCCGATCCGGCGGCGACGGAAGGTCGCTCGTTGGGCCTCGCTCAGAGAATGTATGTCGGTGCCTTCGATCAGAACTTGACCCTGATCGGGCGCCTCCAGACCGCCCAGCATGTGCAGCAGAGTCGATTTGCCACAGCCGCTCGGGCCCATCACCGCCACGAAGTCGCCGCGATTCACCGTGAGCGAGACGCCTCGCACCACCTCATGGGGCGTCTTGCTGATGGCGAAGCTCTTGTGGAGGCCCTTGGCTTCGAGGACAGCCCGTCCCGGGGAGTCGGAAGTCCCGGGGTCGGCCGGCGCCTCACTCATCGAGGTAGCTGCTGATCACCTGGTCGATTGTGCTGGAGAGAAGACCCCGGGCGAGGTTCGGCGATCTGGAAGCAACTCCTGGAGGAGGGGGCTTGGGCTTGGGGGTGGGGGTGGGGGCGGGAGTCGGAGCAGGAGTCGCCGGTGCCGCCGAAGTCCCGCTGCCTCCCGACGGAGGGGGCGGGGGGGGTGGGGCGGAGTAACCCACCTGGACGAACTCCTCGGTGAACATGTACACGTCCGTCCATGGCCCACCGCCGCTGTCCGGGTAGTTCCAGGAGTCGCTGGTGTACCAGGACCCGACCCCGAGCTCGTTGTAGGCCCCCAGGATGTTGGCGCGATGCGGTGGGGAGTCCATGAACATGGCGTTGATCTCTGCCGCGGGATCGGCGTAGCCGCTGAGCCAGCCGATATTTTCTCCGGCTGACGTGTAGTGGATCCCGTCCGCGGACATGGTCGGCCAGACGTACTGACCGTTCAGCTGGATATGGGAAAAGTAGTCATTGGTGATCATGTCGTCAGAACGGGACTCGGCGATGTCGTCCAGGGTGCCGTTGTCGGCCAGGGCCGCTAGGCCATTGCTGGTTCGGTCCTGGTTGGTGAGCGAGAAGAGCTCACCGTTGTACGGGGTTCCGGTCCCAGGTGTCTCAGCAAACGCCGGGGTGGCCGACAGGCCGGTAAGCGCCAGGGTGAGGCCCAGCCCCAGCACTGCGCTGCCGAATCCTTTAGCCAGCCGGTGAGCCGTCACCCCTCTGGTTCCAAGCGTCAGCCAAGCCGCCTCTGCAACGGGCCAGGGGGTGGTGGCGTGGGCAACCTGATCGCCGACACCTGGTCGCCGCGTCGATCGGGGAAGAGACGGGAGATCTCCGGAGGCAGGGCCAGGCCCATGTCGAAGAGTCGGTCGAGAATCTGCGGTCTGACTCCGGTCAGCTCCATCTCGTTCTTCAGGTTGCCCTGGGTGTCCAGGCCCTCGGCTTTCATCAGGAAGATGTCCTGCATGGTGATGGTGTCACCCTCCATACCCACCACCTCACTGATGGCGGTAATCCGGCGACTCCCGTCACGGAGCCGGTTGAGCTGAACGATGACGTTGATGGCGCTGGCGATCTGCTGCCGGATGGCCTTGGAGGGAAGCTCTACTCCTGCCATCAGCACCTGGGTCTCGAGTCGGGCCATGCTATCGCGCGGGGTGTTGGCGTGGACCGTGGTCATCGAGCCGTCGTGCCCTGTGTTCATGGCTTGGAGCATGTCCAGAGCCTCGCCACCGCGCACCTCTCCTACGATGATCCGGTCCGGTCGCATGCGCAGGGCATTGATGACCAGGTCACGAATGTTGATCCGGCCCTCGCCGCGGGCATCTGGCGGTCGGGATTCGAGGCGGCAGACGTGCTCTTGATGCATCTGGAGCTCAGCCGCATCCTCAATGGTGACGATCCGCTCGTCGGGCGGAATGAAGCCCGAGCAGATGTTTAGCAGGGTGGTCTTGCCGGCGCCCGTGCCTCCGGAGATGAGGATGTTGGCGCGGGCCAGGACGCAGGCTTGCAAGAAGGAGGCGCCCGCCTCATCGATGGTGCCGAAGTGGATGAGGTCAGTGATCCGCAGCCGCTCCTTGGCGAACTTACGGATGGTGAGCATGGGCCCGTCGATCGCAACCGGGGGCACGACCGCGTTGACTCGGGAGCCGTCGAGCAGACGTGCGTCGCAGAGCGGCTGGCGAACGTCAACCCGACGGCCGACAGCGGCGACGATCAGGTCGATGACCTTGAGCAGGTGCTCCGAGTCCCGGAAGCGCACGTCGGTGAGCACGATCCTGCCTTGGGCTTCCACGTAGACCATATCGGGGCCCACCACCATGATCTCGGTGAGGCTGTCGTCCTCAACCAGCACCCGCAGCGGGCCGAGGGCCTGGAGGTAACCCTCCATGCCTTGCAGCCGTTCCTCTTCGGTCGTGACCGGGCTCATTGACTACTCCCTAACGTTAGAACTGGAGACGGCGGCAGACCGATTGCCGAACGTTGCGGGCTCGGTCGCGACTCGGGCTGCGGGCTCCGCCTCCATCTCGAGCTGATCACCCTCTTTGATGCCATGCCGGCTAAGCGTGCCAGGGGCTAGTTCGAGGGCGCTGTGAGCGTGCGGTACTGGCAGGAGTTTGACCCGCCACTCCCGCATCTCGGGCACGCAGCGAACCACCCGCTGCTGCCGGTCTAGGTACGCAATGTCCAAGGGCGTGCGCATGAAGAACATGTGGACGCTGTTGCAAGGCAGCAGCCACAGACCCTCATCGGGGCCAACCTGACCTCGGCCCATCAGCCCCATCAAGCGGGATCCGAATCTGTCCGCGACGGTGACCTCGCGGGCCACCACCGAACCGTCGGCCGCGTGCACGGCGACTGTCCTCGGTCGTTGCCGAAGTCTCTGGCTCGCACTCACTGAGTCAGGATCCAACATGGAAGAGCAAGTGGATGGCGGGCGGGCCTAGCAGGATCACGAATAGCACCGGGAAGATGCACCCCACCATCGGGAAGAGCATCTTCAGGCTGGCTGACTGGGCCTTGGCCTCAGCCTTCTGGCGGCGGCGGCGGCGGATCTCATCTGACTGGATGCGGAGCACCCGGGCGATGCCGACGCCGAGCTGATCGGATTGCACCAGCGCCTGAATGAAGGAGTTCAGCTCATCCACTCCCGAGCGCCGGCCCAGGTCCTCCATCGCTTCGTGACGAGGGCGGCCGAGACGGACCTCATTGAGTACGAAGGCGAACTCCCGGGAGAGGGCGTTGTCGAACTTCTCGACCACCCGGGCGAGGGCGGCGTCAAATCCAAGACCCGCCTCGACGCTGATGCAGAGCAGATCGAGAGCGTTTGGCAGCGCCAAAGTGATCTCCTTCTGCCGCTTGGTAACGATCCGCTTCAACTGGTACTGGGGACCTACGTAGCCGATTCCGGCACCGAAGATCAAGCCCAGGTAGAAGGGCAAGCCCAAGAGGACCGTCAAGCCCAATCCCGCCGCGGCGCAGACCACCGCCAGCACCAGTTGCAAAGCAACAAAGCTCCCGGCGTTCATGCCCAGTGGGCGTCCGGCCAGGTCGATCAGCGCCTGCAGCTTCTGAGCCCGGTCACGCGGCTGCATCGAAGCAACACGGCGTCCGATCCGGTCGAAGAAGGGTCGGAGGAAGCGCTCGCTAAAGGGCTGGCTCATCTCGATCTCGTCGAGGGTCCGCGGTGCCGTCGGCTCGTCGTAGACCGCTAGCCGTGCGTCAAGAAGGTCGACCTGCGGCTGGCGGCGCACCAATCCAGCAAAGACGAAGAAGACAGCCGCGGCAGCGACCACACCGACTATGAGGGCGTCAATGGACATCGCTCAGACCTCAATGTTGGCAATGCGCTGCATCACGTAAAAGGCGAATCCGATCGAGCAGATGCAGGCCAGGAGGACGTAGGGTCCTGGACCCTTGAACGAGAGCAGCGGCGAGATGTAGGTGGGATTGATCGCCTCCAGGACCAGGAGGAGAAAAATCGGCAGTCCAGTGATGATGAAACTCGATGTCCTGGCCTGCGCAGTCAAGGTCCGGATCTCGCCCTTGATCCGTACGCGCTCCCGAATCGTGAAGGCGATGTTGTCAAAGATCTCGGCCAGGTTTCCGCCGACGACCCGCTGGATCTGGACGGCGGTGACCACCAAGTCGAGGTCCTCGGAGTCGATCCGTGCCACCATGTGCTGCAATGCCGCGTCGGTGGTCACGCCCAGCTGCACCTCGCGGGTGGCACGGGCAAACTCCTCGGACATGGGCGGAGGCGCAGAGCGGGCGATGCTGGCCATCGCCTGCGGGAAGCTGTAGCCTGCTTTGAGCGCGTTGCTGAGCAGGATCAGGGTGTCCCCCAGTTGATCGTTGAACCTCCGTAGCCGCCGCCGCGTGCGGAATTTCAGCACCAGTGGCGGTGCGAAGAAGCCAACCACCGCCATGATGATCGCTCCGATCAGGTTGCGGTAGATAGCGAATGCGAGCAGAGCCAGCAGAACCACGCTGCCAGCGCGGATCAAGTACCACTCTGTGGGTCGGAGCTTGAGGTCCGCCCGCGCCAGCGCCTCGGCGGTGTGCACGCTACGCGGGCGTTTGTCTACGCCAGCCGCGCGGGTACCACCTTCGACCTGGCGGCGGAACCGCGCAAGCACTTGCCGGAAGCGGTCCGCGGGACCGGCTTCCAACTCTTCCATATCACCGGGGTCGCGTGGCATCGAAATTGGCATCCCGGCGCCCGCCTCAGCAAAACGCCGCACCCGATCGTCAAGGTCATCGCTGACACCGCGCGACCGCCAGACCGACAGGCCGTAGGCGACGGCTGAGCCCAGCGCCACGGCACCCACCGCGTCCAGAGCCAGGACCAGCGGATTCATGCGGCGGTCTCTCCTGCAGCGACCTTGGGGGTGGAGTTGAACATCGACACGTCCAGCTTCTCGCCGGCAGCGGCTAGTTCTTCAAGGCACTGGGGAACCTCGACCGCCTCGAAATGCCCTACGACCATGCCCTGTTCGTCCAAGCCCTGCTGGCGAAACTGAAAAATGTCAGCCAGTTCTACTCGCTCGCCGTCGAAGCCACGCACCTCGGAGATAGCGATGATGCGACGCGTGCCGTCCCGTAGACGAGCCTGCTGTACCACCAGGTTGATGGCCGCGGCAATCTGCTCGCGGATGGCCCGCGACGGCAGGTCGGTCCCGGCCATGAGGGTCATGGTCTCGAGCCGGGTCAACGCGTCGGATGGGCTGTTGGCGTGGACCGTTGTAAGTGAACCATCGTGACCGGTGTTCATGGCTTGGAGCATGTCGAGGGCCTCGCCGCCGCGACATTCTCCAACAACGATCCGATCCGGCCGCATCCGCAGACTGTTGATGACCAGATCGCGAATCGAGACCTTGCCTCGTCCCTCGATGTTGGCGGGGCGGGATTCCAGGGTGACCACGTGCTCCTGACGCAACTGCAGCTCGGCGGCGTCCTCAATGGTGATGATCCGCTCGTCTTCCGGGATCCACCCCGAGAGCACGTTGAGGGTGGTGGTCTTTCCCGAACCCGTGCCACCGGAGATCAGAACGTTGCGGCGCGCGCGTACACAGGCCCGCACGAACGTTGCCATGTCAGGGGTCCAAGTGCCGAATTGGATCAGGTCCTCGACCGTGTAGGGGTCCTTGGAGAATCTCCGGATGGTCATGGTGGGGCCCTGCAGGGCAAGCGGGGGAATGATCACGTTGACCCGGGAGCCGTCCTTGAGGCGAGCGTCGACCATGGGAGAACTCTCATCCACCCGTCGTCCGATCGAGCTCACGATCCGGTCAATGATCTGCATCAGATGGTCTGCAGAATCGAACTTCGCCGGGTAGCGATAGATCCGCCCCAGACGCTCGACGTAGACATCCTCCGGGCCGTTGATCATGATCTCGCTGATTTCGGGGTCCTTGAGAATCATCTCCAGCGGGCCTAGGCCCAGTACGTCACTGATGAGTTGCTCGACCATGCGCTGCCGGTCGGTGCGGGTGATCGAGATGCTGAGCTCTTCGAGAGACGAATTGCAGAGCTCGCCGATCTTGGCGACCAGCCGCTCCCGCGGCGCTTGGGCGACATCGGTGAACTCCTCGAGTAGGGCCTGGGTGACCCTAGCCTTGATCGCCATGTACTGGGGGTGATGAGCCGCCCGCAGCTCAGGGACCGCGGTGGGATTGTCCAGTCTCTGCTGGGCCCTCTCCCTCCACCCCGGGGACTTAGTCGGGGTACCGGCCGGTGGCGGCGTTGGCCGGGCTGCAGCGAGCGCGCCGGCCAGCCGAGAGGGAGGGGCAGCAGCTGGCGGCGAACTTGCAGGCGCGGGATCCGAGGGCTGCGCCGGCGCCGCGGCCGGCCTTGCCTTCGGCGGCTCGGCTACCCGTGCTGAAGCAGCCGGGGTGGGATCGGGCTCAGGATCCTCCTTGGTCCTAACGCGCTCAAGCAGTGACATGACTCAGGCTATCCTTGCGTCTTCAGCTAGCGCCTGAGTCCGAAGCGACGGGAGGTCGAAGTCTTGGCCTCCGCCTTCACCTCCGGCTGACTGACCGCCCCTTCTGGAGCTAGGCTGCGGGCCAGGCTGCGAAAGAGCAGTGAGACATCGGAGTCGGGGTGAGAGATCACCACCGGTACCGCCCGATGGATCGAGCCGCCAACCAGGCGGGGCTCCGACGGGATCTGGATCTTGACCGGAAACCGCAGGTTGCGCTCGATGCTCGCCGAGTCGTAGACGGCATGGGCGTCGTGGGCGTTGACCGCGACCATGACGCGCGAGCGGTCTACCTTGAGCGACTCCAGCATCTTCAGCATCAGGCGGGTGTCCTTAATCGCGGGAATAGTGAGCTCCCCGACCACGATCACGTGGTCGGCTAGCTCGGTTGCTTCGAGAGTAGCCTCCGATAGTTGGCTGCCACTGTCGACGACGACGTAGTCAAACTCTCGTCGCAGAACGTCGACGATGGCGCGAACGTGCTCGGCGCGGACTAGGTCGCCAAACTCGGGGCTGAAGGGACCGAGGAGCACCCGGATGCCTTCGGGGCCGTCGGCCAGGATGTCGTCGACGAACTCCCAGTCCAGGGCACTTTCGCTGTCCACCAGTTCGGTGATGGTCTTGGCATGGTCGATGTTGAGCATGACCCCGATGTCGCCGAACTGAAGGTCGAGGTCGACCAGGCAGACACGACCGCCGGTTTCCAACCTAAGGGCCGCAGCCAGGTTAATGGCTATGAAGGTCTTGCCACAGCCGCCCTTTCCGCTCATCACCAGGGAGATCTGGCACCCACTCGGGGGTTGATCGCCGCTCTCGGGGTTGGCCGGTGGCACCCGGGGAAGGTAGCCGCCCTTCTTCTCCTCCATCTCGTAGACGCGACGGATGCTGGACACCAGCTCGTCGCCGGTGAAGGGCTTGATCAAGAACTCTCGCGCTCCTGACTGCATGGCGCGACGCAGGTAGTCGCGTTCTCCCTGGACCGACATGATCACGACCGGAGAGCCGGGAGCCTCAACCGCCAGGGTTTCGGTGGCGGCGATGCCGTCCATGCCGGGCATGTTGACGTCCATCAGCACCACGTGAGGCGAAAGCTGCCGAGTCACGTCGATGCCCGTCCGCCCATCGCTAGCGGTCCCGACGACCTCGATGTCCTCCTCGAAGGAGAGCAACTTCTTGAGGTTCTCTCGGGTGCTAGCGATGTCGTCGACCACCACCACGCGGATCATCGTCCTGACCGCCACAGTGCTGACCGTAAACTTTCCCGCGTTTCCCGCGCTAGCCCTTCCCTCAGGAGCTTCCGGGAGTGAAGCCGAAGAGGTTCTCCAGCATCTGCGGACTGCCCGAGTTATTCCCGGCTGCCGCTGATTGGCTGCCGGCGCTGCTGGAACCGCAGTAGAGAACCGCCTGGTCGGAGGCCAGCTCGTTCTGGGCCTCGATCAATGAGAACTGGTCCTGGGCCAGCGTCGCCGAATCCTGGAGCACCAGCGCCTTGGCGGCCTGAACGGCCGAGCCGCTTCCGGAGAGGCTCTGGAGAGCCGTGTTGTCCTTGTTGTACTGCCGGTGCGCGGTGTTGTAGGTCTCGCTGGCCGTCTTCACTGCCGCCTGCGCCGATTGCAGGTCCTCTTCGATGATGGGGTTGACGGTGCTACCCGCCACGCAGGCCTGGGTGTACTCGTCAGCCGGGGTCGCAGTGATGGGCACGTAGCCATGGCCGTAGTCGGCGCTGGACCGAAGGGCGATGGTGTAGATCGAGCCGTCTTCCACCATCTCGGTCACGCCGAGGGCCTGGCTGCGGGTCAGCTGGAGCACGATCAGGCCGCCTCCAGAGGAGCTCGATGCGCCTCCCGTGGTAGTGGGTGCGCCGACACTGATCACGGGCAGATCCTCGAAGGTAAAGTCTGTATCGCCGCTCTTGTCGACGCCGACGATGTCGATGCGGTCACCCGCCTGCAGATACCCCGCAACTGCCTCTTGCGCGGTTATCGGAATAGAGATGGCAACATCGCCAGCGGGGAGGTTGAGGTTCCCGAACGTCGGCGACTGGGTCGCCCGGTTCACCGACACCAAATCTTGGGTGATGACCGTATTGGGAGCTATCGCAACCACCGCGTAGTAATTAGAGGTGGTGGTCACAGACGGCTGACTAGATGAGACTCCCACAGTTGTAGAACAGGCAGCGACGACCAGTTCTCGGCAATTGGTATAGGCATTGACTGGGAGAATGCCCTTGATTCGAGTCTCCTCGAGCATGCCTGCGGTGATGAGCGTGCCGCTGGGGATTGCAATCTTTGCGACTACAACCTGCGTGCCAGTACTAGGAACGGTGGGAGTCGTCGAGACGCTAGCGCGCGTCACGTAGTACATCAGACCGAACGCGGCGATGGCGAGGATCAGCCCTACTGCGATCCAGACCTGATTGACCCGTCCTTTCAAATCGGTCGTCACCGTCGAAACCTCCGATTGGGTAACCGCGGGCCCATTGGCCGTTGGGTGGTGGGTTGGACAAGGGCGCGGCGGGTTTCCCCGCCGCGCACTTGAGTGCTACGAATCAGCCAGCGAGACCGTTGTTGATGTTCGAGAAGACGTCGCTGACGCGGTGTCCAACGAGAGTGAGGATGACGATGACAACGATCGCGATCAGCACCAGGATCAACGCGTACTCAACCATCCCCTGGCCCTCTTCGTCCGAGTCGCGATGCGAGACTACATCCGCAATACGGTCGCGTAGCCGCACGTACCAAGATCCGAGCATACCTTCGAAACCTCCTTACCGATTTGCACTCTAGGAATCAACATCCCCAGGCCTACCGATGGCAGCCGGAGTATATGTTGAGGTCCTCTAGAACCTATGTAACCGGCCGGTAACTTTCCTGTCAGGACTCAGGGTTGTATCGGAAGCGTCACTCGGACCTCGGTTCCCCGGCCCACCTGAGAAAGGATTTCCAGCTGGCCACGCTCTAGGTCGGCGCGCTCGCGCATCGAGATCAGTCCGAAGTGAGGCTCACGGGCAAGCCTCGCCTCCACCCCAGCCAGGTCGAACCCCTCACCGTCATCTTTGATGACTGCGCTGACGCGCTGAGGTTGGATGTTGATGAGGACGTCCAGGTTTTGCGCGCGCGCATGTTTGCGCACATTGACTAACGCTTCTTTCACAATCCGAAACAGCGCGCCTTCGGTGGCGGGCGGCAGGCGCCGCTCGGTGCCTATCACCGACAGGCGGCCTTCGACGCCTTCGGCGTCGCGGAACTCGTTCACCAAGCGCCGCAGCGTGGGGATCACGCCGAGGTCGTCGAGGGTCATGGGTCGGAGGTCGAAGATGAGCTGGCGGGTCTCGTCGAGCACCGCCTTCATGGCCTCCTTGAAGCTCTGCACCTCCGCCTTAGCCCGTTCGGGCTCGCGATCTACCATGCGCTCCAGGATCTCGGCCCGGAGGACCAGGTTGGACATCGACTGCGCCGGCCCGTCGTGCATGTCACGGGCGATCCGCATCCGCTCCTCATCGATGGTCTGGAAGACCTGGCGCGAGGCGCTGCGGTAGCGGGCCAGCCCCTCCTCCAGGGTGCCGTCAGGCGGGCGGTGATCCTCCAGCTGCTCGGCTGCCGCCTTCATCAAAGAGTGCCAGTAGCGCAGCTCCTTGGCCCAGCTCCGACAGTGGGCGAGGCGCAGCCGAGCCAGGGTCATCTCCGACCTCAGGGCGAAGCAGCGCCCGATGGCCGCCTCCACCTCGGCGGCGGTGAAGCGAGCGTGGTCCCGGAGCACGTGGCGGCGGACGATATCGGCGTCCTCGAGCCGGTCGCCGACCTGGTCCAGGGCACTCAGGAGCGGCATCACCTCCTCGTCTATGGTGAGGAGAGCGTTCTCAACCCTGAGCACCTCCTCCTCCAGCACCAGCTGGAGCTCCCCAAGGGGCGAAGCTACGGAAGACACAGGGCTAGCGGCCACGCTCCAAGGTTACGAGCTGGCCCTGGGAAATGTTCGCCCATTGCTGGGACGGCCCGGTCACGGGTCGGCCACAGAGACTAGGTCAGCCTTGGTCCCACCTACACTGGCGCCCGTGATCCCTGGAGGACGGGCATGGATCAGGGCCAGCTGAAGCCGACCGCTGCTCGGGGTCAGCTGCTGACCCTACCTAGGTTTCTTGCCCTGAGTGGACTGTTGGCGGCGCTGACGACCGCCCATCCCCAGGTGCTGGACCCGGATTTCTGGTGGCACCTTCGCAATGGTCTCACTCTGTTGGCGACCAATGCCCTGATCCACGTAAACCCCTACGCCTTCATGGCTGTCGGACACCACTGGGTCATGCAGGAGTGGGTGAGCGAGCTCTGGATGGGAGCCGTCTCCTCGGTAAGCGGCCGGATGGGAATCGTGATCGTCTACGAGTTCATCACCCTGGCCCTGCTGGTCCTAATCTGGCTGCGGGCCCGGGAACTCGGGCCAGCTCACGGGCTGACCCTGGGCGTCGGGATCGTGGTGGCCGCAGTGGTCGCCTACCCAATATTCGGGCCCCGATCCCAGATGGACTCCTACATGCTCACCGCCCTGGTCCTGCTGATCGCGGAGCGGCAGCTGCGGCGGGGCGGCCACATCGCCTGGGTCCTGCCGCCGGTCTTCCTCGTCTGGTCCAACCTCCACGCCGGGTTCATCCTCGGCCTGATCTTGCTGCTAGCCATCCTGGCCGCAGAGGGGACCTGCATCCTGGCGGATCGGCGATCTGACACCGACCGGCGGCAGATCGGGCAGCTGGCGCTGGCGACGGGATGCTCGGTCGCGGCCTGTCTGATCAACCCCAACGGGGTGGCGATCGTGGCCTACCCCTTCGAGACCCAGTTCAACACCGCCCAACAGGCGCTCATCGAGGAGTGGCAAAGCCCCAACTTCCACGTCGGGGTGCTGGTGCCTCTCCTCGTCTTCATTCTGACCCTGGCGGTGCTGCTGATCCGCTACCGCTCGGTCAGCCTCCGGGATGGGGTGGTGCTGACCCTCTGCCTCTTCCTCACTCTCCAGTCGGTGCGCAACAGCGTTTTCCTGGTGGCCGCCGGCGCTCCGGTCTGGATCAACCTGGCCGATCGGTTGCGTCAGGAGCTGGGCCGGCGCTGGCACCTGCGACTCCGTTCTCGCCAGCCGCTCCCGGTGCTCTTCACCGAGGTGCTCATGCTGACCTTCCTGGTGGCGGTTCTGACCGTCCAAGTCGATGCTGGAGGCAATCCCAGCCTGACCTCCGCCACCTACGTCGACGCATTCCCGGTCTGCGCCGCCCGATGGCTGCAGTCGGGCCCCAGCCATCTGCGCATCTTCAACCAGTACGGTGATGGTGGCTTCCTGGCCTACACCGTGCCCAAGGACAAGGTCTTCATCTTCGGGGACGCCGCCCTCATGGGGGCGCCGCTGCTCGAGCGCTATGCGTCGATCATCGACCTCAGTCCCAACTGGCTCGCCCACCTCAACGCCAGTCCGTCCCAGGTGGTCGTGTTCGAGCGCGGGACCGCCTTCCCCGATGCCTTGCAGCGTGAGCCGGCCTGGCGGCTGGTATACCGGGACCGGCGGGTTGAAGCCTTCGAGCGCACTTCCCTGCTGGGCCGGCTAAGCCTGCCTCCCAATCCCAGCGCTCAAGCGTGGCGCCACCAGGGTGTCGTCGCCTGCGCTAGCCAGGCTAGGCGGCTTTAGTATCCACGCGACCGCCCAAGTTCACCTCGGCGCGGGCTTCGCGAGGCAGCCGAACTACTGGCCGCGCTGCACCCCGCTGTCGGGGGCGGGATAGAGCCGCCAGATGGTGATCAGCAAGGTGAGCAGGATGACCACATGGACGCTGGTGCACCAGAGGCATAAAGTTCGCAGGTCCACGAACTCCACGAAGATCAGATAGAAGGCTGTCAGCAGCCCCAGTCCAGCCCAGGCTGCGTGAGCCTGGCGCAGCCCGTAATTGCCGGGACGGCGCAGCTGGGCTAGCGCCAGCACCAAACTGACCAGGAAGTAGGCCATGCCGGGCACCGTGATCGGCACCGAAGTGCCCGGGATCACCGAGTAGGCGCTGCTCAACACCAGCTCGCAGTCGACGAACCCTTTATCACTGCAGATAAGCGGAGTACCGGCGTAGTGGACCGAGGTCAGATAGGCCGCCAAACCGATGCCGATGCCCGCCAGAGCCGCGAGCAGCAGAGCTCCCCAAGGCGGGGGCTCGGATCCGGCTGCGGAGCGGCTGACCTGAGGCGGCGCTCCCTCGCCAGCGGGCTGCGGGACCATCCGACGCCGACCCCGCGCTTTGCTCAGCTGCTCTTCTCCAAGGTTTGCTCCAGGGATTGGATGTAGGTCTTGTTGCAGACGCCGCCGGGCTTCTGCCCGTTGACCATGCAGGTCGCGGCGATCACATAGTTAGCGCCGCCCAAAACATCCTTGGCCACCGTCGACTTGGGATCGCGCAGCTTCTGGGCAACTTGGTCCCAGGTCAGTCCCGAGAGCGCCCCCACGTTGGCAGGCAGTGCTTGGCTACCCGCCGAAGCCAATTTGCCCGCGTAATCGATGAATGGGTAGGCCCCTCCCGCGATACCGGTGAAGGCGGTCTCAATCTCCGAGGGCAGCGTCTGAAAAGACTTGTAGGGCGCGCCGTCATGGTGGATTGACACGTTGCTCTGATATTCCCGTCCCAGAAACACGAGATAAGGACTCGAGAACTTGGCCCCATAGGCAAACGAGAAGCTGGGCACATTGGCTGGGGTGTCATAGACCGACGAGCGGATCAGATGGAGGTCGGACCAGGTCCCGAAGCGGCTGAGTCCGAGAACGATCGACCAACGCTCCAGTGCACAGTAGGGACAGAATTCACCACCCACGAATGCCACCTCGGGCAGTCCATTGGCCGAGAGCGCGACGGCTTTGTAGGAGGCGGGGATGTTGATGGGGGGATTGTTGACTGTCCCCGTGCCTACTGCGGCCAGGGTGGTGGTCGGCACGCTGGTAACCGACCGCACCAAAGATGCGGGGGCCGGCAGCACTGCGGTGTCCTGCTTGAGGCCTCCCTGGATCGACAGTTCCAGGGCGATGACCAAGATCACGAACACTGCCACCACGCCGATCACCGCCGAGATCAGACCCCAGGGGCGCCCGGGGGATCGCTCATTGCGGCGGTGAGTCCGGCCCCGAGGTGTCTGCCGGGCTCCGCCGGCCCGGCCGCTGGCGGTGGCTTCCCGCATCTGGCGGCGGGCGGCCATGGACTTCTTGGACATGCTCTCCTGCGTGGGCCGCGGAACTAGCTTGAATCGTAGATGAGAGGGCTTAGAGACGCCTGGGCGCCAGGATCACGGTCGTGGCGTCACGATACCTGATCTCCCAACCTTGGGCCAAAAGAAACGTTGCCTGCGCCGCCGACCGCGGCAGCACCGCCAACCGCGCGTCCAGCCAGCGCAGGACGGCCATCGCTCCGGCGTTGAGCACCGTCAGCTCCTGGCATTGGGCAAGCGGCGTCCCGGCCATGTCCAGGGGGTCGTCGACACAGAGCAGGTGGCCTCCGGATGGGAACCGGGCGCTGAGATAGTCGCCAAAGCTGGGGGTCGTGAACCAGGCGCCTCTGATTGGATGCGCCCTCAGCCAGCTCACGGCCTGGACCGGTAGCTGAGCCGAGGTCCTTGCCTCCACCCCTCCATCCCGAGCGGCCGAACCTATCCCGTAGGCCAGCACTAGCATCGTCAGTAGCAGTGGGATGGCGGAGGCGGCTCGGATGCGCCGACCGAGGGGCCACCCGGCGGGCGGTGGTGCGCCGGCGGCGATGCCGCCCCCGCGGTCCAGCAACCCCTCGGACAGATAGCAAGCGGTCTGCGCCACCCCCACCACCAGGAACCACGGCAGGTAGTTGGTCCAGAGCAGCGCCATCGTGGCGGTGACCAGGCCCAGGTAGGCATCCGCCCGCCGTAAGCGCGAGCCGGCCAGCCAGTAGCAGAACAGCAGCAGCAACCCAGCCAGCTCGGCCAGCCGAGCGCTCCATGGGTGAAAGTCAATGCTCGACCAGGCCACAAGGAGCGGGGACTCCCCTCGCATCCCGAGGCTGAGGGGCAGATCGGCAATGGTCCCGATCCCCCGGGGGCTGAGCAGGACCGCCACCGCGGTTAGTGGGATCAGCCACCAGCTGGGCGCGCCGGGTCGGCCCGGGCGTGCGGCATCCCAGTGAGCCACGACCAGCCATCCCCAGATCACCAGAACCGCCACGAAGGCGTCCGCTTGGGTGTTGGTCCACACCGCCAGCAGGACAACCAGGAATCCCGTCCCCCACCTGCTACCCCGGCTGACCGCAGTCAGCGCCAAAAGCAGGGCTGCCGCCAGCAGAGCCAGGACCTCGGCCGGCAGATCGGTGAGGACCGGCGCCAGCGCCAGCAACCCCAGAGCACCTGCGACGACCACCGCCAGGGGACGGGCCCGTCCCTCAAATCGGATGGCGAGCAACAGAAGCAGGCCGACGGCCGCTCCGGCCACCGCCCCAGCCGCCTGAAGTCCGCCCAGTCCACCCACCTTATAAATGAGGAGCAGCAACAGATCAGCCAGCCAGGTGCGCAGATCTAGCGCCGTCCTGGGGCGGGCCAAGTAGCTCGCCATCCCGCCTACACCATGGCGCCAGATCAGTTCCGCGTTGGCCAAGTGCCAGAAGTCAAAGCCAGGGGTGGGGGCATGAAGTCCAGCTGCGGCGCCGCCGGCTAGCAGTACTGCACCTGCCGCCAACCACCACGGTCTGGCCGCGGTGGCCTGAAGTAGCTGGCGTCGCCACACAACCGCCGCTTTATCTCCACTCAGCAAGCGACCGGGCCAGGCCCGCCAGGCCGATGTTGACTGGTTCATGGACCCCCAAAGTTGCGGCGGTCTCCGCCGGTTCGGCGATCGTCGCTGTCGCCGCGAACTGTTGCCGAGCGGCGATCTCTCCCGGCCCGGCGATCGCGGCCGAGACGGCGCCGCAACCGAACCACATCTGCCAGCATTTGGCCCCCATCGCGCACCGAGCTCACCCTGGTGCCGATCGAGTTCCTCCACACCACGGGGATCTCGGCGACCACGATCCCGGACCGTCGCGCCCGGAGCAGGACCTCGGCATCGAACCCGAAACCTGTCGTCTCCAGGGGTGCGAAGCAGTTGACGGCGGCGGCGGCGGTGAACATCTTGAAGCCACATTGAGTGTCGCGCACCCCGGGTAGGAGCAGCCGCCGGAGCAGCTGGTTGTAGGTCTTCCCCATCAGTTCTCGGTGCCGGGGTTGGTGCAGTTCGACCTGCGAGCCCGGGAGCGCCCGGGAGCCGATCGCGATCCCGGCCCCGGCGCTGATCGCCGCTTCCAGTTTGCGCATCTCCGACAGCGGGGTGGACAGGTCGGCGTCGCTGAAGATGCGCAGCCTCCCACTGGCGGCCAGCATCCCCGCTCTCACCGCCGCACCCTTGCCTTGATTGCGCTCGAATACGATCAGCTGCAACTGGGGCCAGCTCGGCCTGGCCGCTTCGACCAGGTCCGAGGTGCCGTCTCGGCTGCCATCGTCGACCACGATTACCTCGTAGGAGCGTTCCGCCTCGTCCAGTGCTCCTCGGATCAGCGCCAGCGATGGCGGCAGCCGGGATTCCTCGTTGAAGGCTGGCACCACCAGGCTCACCTCGACGGGGACGTCCCTCACGACCGAGACCTCATGCTGGTCTCCCTGAGCGTCTCCCAGAAGAACGGCGCCCCGCGCAGCATCCGCGGCAGTCGCCAGGGCTGTCGGGCCAGACGGAAGGTCCACTCCAGGCCGAGGCGACGCAGTGCCAGCGGCGCCCTCGGCACCCGACCAGCCAGGTAGTCGAGGGACCCGCCGACTCCGATCCCTACGTGCGCCCCGCTCTGGTCCAGGTGTCGCGAGAGCCAGACCTCCTGCTTGGGCGCCCCGAACGCGACCGCGAGCACCTGGGCACCGGATTCCCGCACCCGGGCGCAGATGGCCTGAGCCTGGTCCGACCGGGCAGAGCCCTCCAGGGTTCCCCCGATCCGAAGGCCCGGGTGGCCCCGCTCCAGGGCATTGGCGGCGGCCTCAGCGACCCCCGCACCTGCGCCCAGCAGAAAGATAGGCCAGCTGTGCTCTCGCGCCATGTCGGCTAGGTCTCCCAGGAAGTCCACGCCGGCGATTCGCTCGGGCACCGCGACGCCAAGGCGGCGGCAGGCCCAGACCACCCCCGCTCCATCGGGAAGGATGAGTCCGGAATGCCGAATCGCTCGACTCAGCTCGGGCTGCCGTCGCGCCTGCATGACCATCTCAGGGTTGAGGGTCACGACTTGCAGCGGGTCAGCTCCTTCGAGTATCGCCGCCTGACAAAGGGCCAGCGCTTCTTGGCGGCTGTGCCGGTCGACCGGCACCCCCAATAGTTCGACACGACCCGGCGGCGGGGAGGCGGGGCCGGCGGGAATGGACGCAGTAGACGAGTCTCCGGCCCGGGGCACCGGCCGAGTATATGGGCGGGGGGAGCCGCCCCCGAAGTCGAGTTGGAGCCGTTACAGCCTGGTAGAGCCGGGCTCAGTCCCGGCGGCGACGCCGGTCGCGTTCCGCCGTCTGCAACCTGGAGTTGGCGATCTCCAACTGTCGCTCGAGCGCCGCCAGCTCTTCCGGACTCGGGTTGGCCGTCTTCGAGATGGCGTCCTCGGCCGCGCGGCGAGCCCCCTCGGCGGTGGCTTGGTCAAGCTGGGACGCTGGGACGCCGCGGTCGGCCAGGATCGTCACCCGGTTGGGCAGCACCTCGACGTAGCCCCCCTCCAGGAAGAAGAACTCCTCCTTCCCATCGTGGCGGAGCATCAGCTCGCCCGGCTTGAGCCAGGTGAGCAGCGGCGCATGCCCGGGCAGGACCCCGAAGTCACCGCTGGTGCCCCGGGCCACGATGAACTCACACCTCCCCTCAAAGAGCGACTCGAGGGGTGCCAGCAGACGGGTGGCGACCTCCAAGTCAGCTTGCCTTGGGCTTGGCCGTGCCCTTGGTTCGGGTAGGGTTCCCGCTTGAAGCGGTGCCCTTGGCAGGGGCAGTCCGACTGCCGGTCGCGGCGGCCCTCGGATTCGTGACCTTGCCAGCGGCGGCGGCCTTGGGCCGCGCCGGAGTCTTGGCCGGGGCGGCCCCAGGCGACTTCCTCACCCGCGTCGCTGCGGCGGCATGCCGGCTCTCCGGAGCGGCTTCCTTGGGCTCAGCCTCCTCGGCCTCCGGCCCGATACCCACCGAGTCGCCCTTATCCTCGGGTTGAGGCTCTCCCTTCTCAGCCTTGGTGTCCTTCTCGACCTCGGCGTCTGGCTCAGCGCCACGGTTGAGTCGGCGACCGTTCTCGATCGCCTCGTCGATCGTCCCCACCATTCGGAAGGCCTGCTCGGGCAGGTCGTCCAGGTGCCCGTCGAGGATCTCCTTGAAGCCTCTTACGGTCTCTTTGATGGGCACGTACTTACCCGCCAGTCCGGTGAACTGCTCGGCCACGAACATCGGCTGGGCCAGGAACTGGCGGACCCGGCGGGCCCGGTTCACGGTGGTGCGGTCCTCGTCGGAGAGCTCCTCCATCCCCAGGATGGCGATGATGTCCTCCAGGTCCTTGTAGCGCTGAAGCACCCGCTGCACCCCGCGGGCCACCTGGTCGTGCTCCACTCCCACCGTCTTGGGATCCAGGATCCGGCTGAAAGAGTCGAGCGGATCCACCGCCGGGAAGAGTCCCAGCTCAGCGATCGACCGGCTCAGTGACACGGTCGCGCCCAGGTGGGCGAAGGTGGTCTGGATCGCGGGATCGGTGTAGTCGTCGGCGGGGACGTAGACCGCCTGCACTGAGGTGATAGATCCCCGGTGCGTGGAGGTGATGCGCTCCTGGAGGTCGCCCATTTCGGTCGCCAGAGTCGGCTGGTAACCCACTGCTGATGGCATCCGACCCAGCAGGGCCGAGACCTCGCTACCGGCCAACATGTAGCGGAATACGTTGTCAATGAAGAGCAGGACGTCGGCGCCCTCCTCGTCGCGGAACTGCTCGGCCATGGTGAGTCCGGTGAAGGCGATACGGGCCCTAGCACCGGGGGGCTCGTTCATCTGCCCGAAGACCAGAGCCGTCTTGTCGATCACCCCTGACTCGTGCATCTCCCGGTAGAGGGCGTTGCCCTCCCGGGTGCGCTCCCCCACCCCGGCGAAGACCGAGTAACCCGCATGTTCCTTGGCGATGTTGCGGATCAGCTCCATGACGATGATGGTCTTGCCGACTCCGGCGCCGCCGAAGAGGCCGATCTTGGATCCCTTGGCGAAGGTGCAGATGAGGTCGATCACCTTGAGCCCGGTCTCGAGGATCTCGGTGGAGGTCTCCTGCTCAGCGACCGAGGGGGGTTCGCGGTGGATTGGCAGCCAGGTGCCGCCTTTAATCGCGGGCTTGCCGTCGATGGGCTGGCCAATCACGTTGAACATCCGGCCCAGCACCTGCTTGCCTACCGGGACCTGGATGGGTCCCCCGGTGGCGACCACCGCGTCGCCCCGCCGTACGCCATCGGTGGACTCCATGGCGATGCAGCGGGCAACGTCGTTGCCCAGCAGCTGCTGAACCTCCAGCACCAGCCGCTCTCCATGACGACGCAGCTCTAGGGCATCGTTGATGTGAGGCAAACCCCTGGGCTCGAAGGCCACGTCCACCACCGCGCCGATCACCTGCAGCACCGAGCCCGTCGCCCGGGCCGACTCCGGCGCCGACTCCGGTTCGCTCGTGAGCTCGTTGACCTTGGCCTTTGCCATCACCACCTCCTCAACGCCGGGTCGCCTGAAGCGCCTCGGCGCCGCCAATAATTTCCATAAGTTCCCGTGTGATGCCCGCCTGACGCACCTTGTTGGCGGTCAGCGACAGCTCCCGAATTACGTCCCCGGCGCTGGTCGAGGCGTTGCGCATGGCGATCATCCGAGCACTATGCTCGCTGGCCTGATTTTCCAGTAGGGCCTCATAAACCTGACTCATCAGGTACTCCGGCATCAAGCGCTCCAGCACATCCCTGGCGTCGGGCTCGTAGATGTAGTCGCCCTGGGTCCGAGGGCCTTCATCAGCAGCGGCCGGCGGCACCGGAACCAGTTGCCGGACCGTGGGCACCTGGGTAAGCAGGTTGCGGAAGGCGGCGTAGGCCACCATCACCACGCGCACCTCGCCATCCAGGTAGGCCTTCACCGCGGCTTCCACGGTCGGCCTAATCACCTCTGGCTCGGCCCGATCCGGGATGGTGACGAGATGATGCACGGTCGTGAGCTGCATCCTGGTCGCGAAGCCGACCGCCTTGCGGCCGATCGCCACCACCTGGTAGCGGGGCCCGAAGTCCTTGCGCATCCGGGCATGGGCGGCGCGGATTGTGTTCATGTTGAGAGCGCCGGCCAGGCCGCGATCGCTGGTGATGAGGATGAGCAGGCCGCTGCCCTCCTCGGGGGCGACCATGAAGGGGTGGCGAAACTCCTTGCCGATCTTGGCCACGTCCTGGGCCACCTGATCCATGGCCACGGCGTAGGGCCTGGCACCCTCCACCCGAGACTGGGCCCGGCGCAACTTGGCGGCCGAGACCGTCTGCATGGCACGGGTCATCTGCTCGATGTTGCGCACCGAGCGGATGTGGCGACGGATGTCGCGGAGGGTGGCCACTGAGCTCTGCCTAGACCTCGGCCGCGACTGGCGCCTCGTCGCCCGTGTCGAAGCCCTGATTGAACTCGTCCAGCGCCTTGCGGAGCTCCTCCTGCATGGCGTCGTCCAGAACCTTCTTCTTCTCGATCTCGTCCGCCAGCTTCTGCAGCGAGTGCCCGACGTGGCGGCGGAACTGGGCGTCCCACTCCGAGATCTTGTCGACCGGGACCTTGTCCAGGTAGCCCCTGGTGCCGGCAAAGAGGGTCATAACCTGCAGAGCCAGCGAGACCGGCACGTACTGGTCCTGTTTCAGCAGCTCCGTCAGCCGCTGACCCCGGTCGAGCTGATCCCTGGTGGCCTTGTCCAGGTCACTGGAGAACTGGGCGAAGGCGGCGAGCGCCCGGTATTGGGCCAGGTCGAGCCGCAGTCCACCCGCCACCGAGCGCAGAGCCTTGGTCATAGCGTCGCCGCCGACGCGGCTGACCGAGAGACCAACCGAGATGGCGGGCCGGGTACCGGCATAAAAGAGGTCCCCCTCCAGGTAAATCTGGCCATCGGTGATCGAGATGACGTTGGTGGGGATGTAGGCGGAAACATCGTTGGCCTGGGTCTCGATGATCGGCAGTGCTGTCAGCGATCCGCCGCCCTTCTCGTCGTTGAGCCGGGCGGCACGTTCGAGCAGCCGGGAGTGCAAATAGAAGACGTCACCGGGATAGGCCTCCCTACCCGGGGGCCGGCGCAGGGCCAGTGAGATCTCCCGGTACGCCCAGGCATGCTTGCTGAGGTCGTCATAGACGATCAGCGCGTCCTCGCCCTGCTCCATGAACCACTCCCCCATGGCGCAGCCGGAATAGGGGACGAGATAGTTGAGGGCCGCCGATTCACCCGAGGTGGCCGCCACGATGATGGTGTGGTCCAGGGCCCCGTACTCCTCCAGCACCGCCGCCGTTCGCGCCACCGCGGCCGCGTTCTGGCCGATGGCCACGTAGATGCAGGTGAGCTTCTTCCCCTTCTGGTTGATGATGGCGTCGATCGCGATCGCGGTCTTGCCGATCTGGCGGTCACCGATGATCAGCTCGCGCTGACCGCGTCCGATCGGAATCAGCGCGTCGATGGCCTTGATTCCAGTTTGCACCGGGGTGTTGACCGGCTGCCGGTCAACCACACCGGGAGCCTGGCGCTCCACCGGCCGCCGCTCCGTGGTCGCGATTTCGCCCTTGCCATCGATGGGCTGGCCCAGGGCGTTGACCACCCGCCCTACCAGCTCGCGCCCCACCGGGACCTCGACCACCCGTCCCGTGGTCCGGACCTCGTCGCCCTCTCGGAGCTCCTCGTAGGGGCCGAGGATGATCGCCCGCACCTGATCTTCCTCTAGGTTGAGGGCCAGCCCCATGATGTCGTGGGGAAAGGCCAGCAGCTCGCCCTCCATCGCCCCTTCCAGACCGTAGATCTGGGCAATGCCGTCGCCTAGGGTGGTGATGACGCCGGATTCCGCCGACACCACCGGGGCGTCGAAGTCGGCGATCTTGCTCTTGATGATCTGGCCGATTTCGGTGGCACTAATGCTCATGCTTTCCTCATTTAGTTGGCACTTTGGGTGAGCAGCTGCTGGCGCAGCTGCTGCAGCCTGGCGGCGAGACTGGCGTCGAACACTCGGTCACCAACTCGGACCACCACCCCGCCCAGGATGCCGGGATCGACGGTGGCCTCGAATCTGACCTCCATTTGCAATCGGCGCGAGAACTCGGCGGCCAGCCGCTTCTGATCCGCCTCGCTCACCGGGATGGCGGTCGTGAGCTGGGCCAGGACCCGACCCTCCTTCTTGTCAACCAGGTCCCGGTAGGCTTCCTCGATCGCGGGAAGCAGGCTCTGGCGCTGGCTGCTGACCAGCTGCAGCAGGAGGTTGCCGGCCAGTCGGTCGATCCCGGGGTCGCGGTCCAGAACCGCGCGGCACAGCTCTAGCTTCTGAGCGATACGAAAGCTGGGGTCGGCCAGGGTCTTGCTTAGCCCGCCCTTCGCCAGCAGCTCCTGCAGCAGTTGCAATCGGCGCAGCCAAGGTGAGAAGTCCTTCTCCTGCTCGGCCAGGTCGAGCACCGCCTTGGCGTAATGGCGGGCGCTGCTGGGTACCCGGGGAGCCTCAGGCACTGAGGTCGACCTCCCTCAGGGCTTCGTCGATCAGCCGCCGCTGGCGTTTGGGGTCGAGCTCCTCCTGGAGCACCTTGGTGGTCGCCATCAGCACCAGCTCGACCACCTGGTTGCGGAGCTGGCTCACCGCCTTCTCCCGCTCCAGGGCCAGCTCTGCACGGGCTCGGATGAGCATCGCCTCCTGCTCCTCGTGGCCCTTCTGGCGCAGGTCCTCCTGAAGTTCCTCGCCTAACAGCTGGGCGCGGTCGAGAATCTCCTGGGCCTGGTGCCGCGCCTGGGCCAGGTCGGAACGCTCCTTCTTCCTGGCCTCCTCCACCTCGCGACGCGCCTCCTCGGCCTCGGAGAGAGATCGCGCGATCAGCTGTTGGCGGGCCTGGAGCGCCTTGTTGATGGGCGGGAAGACATACCTCGACAGCAGGTACAAGAGCACCAGGAAAACCACGATCTCCACCGGGAAGGTCAGGTTCAGCGAGAGCGGACTAGCGGCGGCCACGGGCACGGACAGTTCGCCTACTTGCCGGCCAGTGCGACGAACACGAACATCAACGCCAGGTTGATGAAGTACACGGCCTCGGCCAGACCCACCGTCAGGAAGGTCCAGGTCAGCAGCCGAGCCTGAGCCTCGGGTTGCCTGGCGATCCCGGCGATCAGCTGGGCGCCGGCTAGGCCATCACCGATGGCCGCACCGACAGCGCCAACCCCGGTGCCGATCATGGCCCCGGCGAAGACGGTTGCATGAGCGGTGTCGAGCGCCAATTGAAATTCCTCCCAGATCTATTTTTAGGGTTTGGGCCCTCAGCCGGGGGCAGGTTCCGCCGTCAGTTCCGGTTCGTGTTCCATCGTGGCCATGCTCAGATAGATCACGGTCAGCAGGGCGAAGATGAAGGCCTGAATCACGTCCACGAAGAGGCCCTCAAAAAGCTTCCAGACCCCATTCAAGAGCCAGCCCAAGTAGATGGGCAAGATGGCGATGATCTGCAGCATCAGAGCAGCAGCGAAGATGTTGCCAAAGAGCCTCAGGGTCAGCGAGATGGGGTAGGAGACCTGGGCGATCACGTTGATCGGTGCCAGGAAAAGATACGCGGCCTTGGGGAGTCCAGCCGGGTGGAGATAGTTGATCTTCAGATAGCCGCCGAAACCACGCTGGCGGATGGAAGTGAAGTGGACCATGAAGATCACGATCAGCGCCAGAGCCGCGGTGTCGTTGATGTCGGACGTGGCCGAGGTGAGCCGGTCGCCGGTCGGGATCAGCTCCAGCCAGTTGCTGACCAGAATGTAGAAAAAGAGCACCGTACAGAGCGGCACGGCCCAGCTGGCGAAAGGACCGATCATCCGGTTGACGTAGTCGGTCACCGTCTCCCAGACCCACTCGATGAATGTCTGAAAGAGTCCCGGGACACCCGACGTCACCCGGCGGCGGAGATACAACCCGGCCGCGAGCACGATCGCGAATGCCACGACACTGCTGACCACGGTGTCTAGGTAGAGCGCCAGCCCAAAGACGTGCGCGGTCCAGTGCTGGCCCACCTCGATCTGCGAGAGGACCATGGGACTCACTTGGCCGCGGCCCTAATCCCTACCCTCACCATCGCCCCAACCTGGGCCAGGTGAGTGGCCAGCAGTCCCAACAGACCCCAGACTCCGACTGGGCCGAGGGTCAGCACCAAGAGGGCCAGGATCACGGTGATGGCCGCCAGCCGGGGCAGGCTGGAGCCCAGAAACGCGATCGGAGCCCGCCCCAGGGCAAAGGCCGCGAGCCGAAGGTTAGCGACCCCCAGAACACCTCCGGCCAGCGCCAGCCCCGCTCCCTCCACACCCGCGATCAAGTAGGCCGCAACCACCACCACGATCGCGGCCCCGATGGCAGCGACCCAGGCCGACCGGACCGCGCGAGCCAGCTCGTCAGCCTCGAGCATCATCGCCCCTATCGCCCCCTGAAGGGTGCGAGGCCGCGGTACACCGCAAAACTTCCTCCCACCAGTCCCACCGCCAGCCCGACGATGGTCAGCAGCGGGAGCGTGCCAAAGTGCTCGTCCAGCAGAACCCCGGCCACGACCCCACTTCCGACCGTGATCGAGAAAACTCCTACCAACGCGAGGGCGTCACCGGGACCCGGCACTCGCCTGGGCCGCCGCGGATCGCCCCCCGAGGACAATTCGGCGCGATCTTATCACGGCCACTGGGGACCCCCGCCGATCCGACCTCGAGGCGGATCAGGAGCGGGTGTGGCTGTGAAACCGGGACCGCCCCGACCCCTGCTTACACTGCCGCGATGGAAGTCGGGATCGACGCCAGCCGGGCGTTTCAGCCGCAGCCAACCGGCATCGGCGTCTACGCCACCGAGGTGATCTCCCGACTGATGCCGGCACCGCCGGCGCCGCTGCGCCTCTACGTCAACCGACGGACCCCTCCCAAGTCAGCCCCGCCACTCTCGCCCGGCTCCTCGTGGCGCTGCATACCGCTGCCCCGGGGCTGGACCGTCTTCCGCCTCAGTTGGGAGCTGCGCCGGCGACCGCCCCAGTTGCTCTGGGTACCCGCCTATCGGCTTCCGCCCGGCCGTTTACCGCGTTCGGTGGTGACGGTCCACGGGGTTGAGCACCGCTTCGCACCGCACACCTATGCCAGCTCGGAGTCAGCCCAGGTGGAGTCCTTCGTCGTCGACACCTTGCGGAGGGCATCACGGGTGATCACCCCTTCCGAGACGACCAAGGCCGACCTGGTCAACCTCTTCTCAGCCAATCCCAGCCGCATCACGGTGATCCCGCACGGGATCTCGGATGCGCTTCGGCCGCTTGCCGAGGGACACTTCATGCCCTTGCTCCGGGAGCTGGGAGTCGAACCTCCCTACTTCCTCACGGTAGGCGCCCACCACCGCCGCAAGAACGTTCCCTTCCTCATCGACCAGTTTGCCCTGGCATTCCCGCCCGACGATCTGTCCGGGGTACGGCTGGTGGTAACCAACGCGGGAGGCGAGGTCGGCCGGAGTCTGCTGGAACAGGCCAACCGAGTGGGTCTGGGCGGCCGGGTGGTCGCACTCGAGCACGTGGACGGCGAACGCCTGGCCGCCCTCTACAGCGGCGCGGTCGGCGCCTGCGTCCCCTCCCTCTACGAGGGATTCGGGCTCCCGGCCCTGGAGGCGATGGCCTGCGGAGCCCCGGTTCTCGCCAACAGCGTGGGGGGGCTCCAGGAGATCGCTCAAGGAGCGGCGCTGCTGGTGGAGAGCAGTGCTCCCGAGGGGTGGGTGGAGGGGTTGCATCGCCTGCTCTGGGAGCCCGGGCTCAGATCGCATCTGCGCAGCCTCGGGGTGGCACGGGCGGCGGGCTTCACCTGGGACCGCTCCGCCGAGGCCCACAGCAAGCTACTCGCCGGCGAGCTGCGGTTGGCCCAGGGGAGCGCCTAGCCGGGTCGGAGCGGTCAGACGGTCTTGGGCCAGGCCTGGGCATCACCGCTCGCCGACACCCCGACCTCGGCACCTTCCCTCAGCCCGGTCGCGCCCTGGACGCGGATGCGAATGTGGCCCCCTAGTCGCAGCTGGTCGCAGACCACGTCGATCAGGCTGTCGTGGCCGTAGAACTCCGAACGCACGATCCTTCCTCGGACCCCAGCGGCTCCCCGGTCTACGGAGAGGACGATCTGCTCGGGTCGGAGCAGGACCACCGCGGGCCCAGTCGGCGCCGTGGCACCATCTCCCGCCGGACGAAGCGCCAGCGAGCCTAGCGCAGTCGTGACCATCGCTCCCTCGACCAGGCCGTCCACCAAGTTGGCGTCCCCAAGAAAACGGGCCATGTCGAGGTCGATCGGATCGTGATAGAGCTGGTGGGGCGTGCCGAACTGGGCCACCACCCCGTCCCGCAGCACAGCCACCTGGTCGGCAATCGAGAGCGCCTCCTCTTGGTCGTGGGTGACCAGGAGAGTAGTCATCCCCGTCTCGGCGAGGATTCCCCGCACCTCCTCGCGCACTGCGGCCCGCAGGGTGGGATCCAGGGCCGAGAATGGCTCGTCCAGGAGGACCAGTTGGGGGTCGATGGCCAGGGCGCGGGCCAGCGCCACTCGCTGCTGCTGCCCGCCCGAAAGCTGATGGGGATACCGTCGCCCCATCCGCCCCAGCCCCACCATCTTCAAGAGAGAGGTGACCCGGTCACCCCGCCGGGCTTTGCGGGACAGGCCGAAGCCGACATTCTGCTCCACCGTGAGATGGGGGAATAGGGAGCCATCCTGGGGGACGTAGCCGACCCGGCGGCCTTCGGGCCGGATGTAGTTGTGGCCATCATCGACGACCTGGCCGGCCAGGGTGATCCTGCCCCGATCGGCCCGCTCCAAGCCGGCGATCAGCCGCAGCAGCGTGGTCTTGCCACTTCCGGATGGACCCAGGATCGCAGTCAGGGAACCGGCTTCAGCCTCCAGCCCCAGGCCGCGCAGAACCGCAGTCTCACCGAATGCCTTGTGCAGGTTGGAGATGCTGACCTCGGTCATCAGCCCAGACCACTTCCGGCCGGCCGGCGGTCGAACCAGCGGCTGAGCAGGATGCCGGGAGGAATCGAGATGGCGACCATGGCGGCAGCGTAAGGGGCGGCGGCCCCGTATGACACGTTCCCGGTGAACGCCCAGAACTGGGTGGCTAGGGTCTCGACCCCGGTGGGGACCAAGATGAGGGTTGCGGTCAGCTCGGTGACGGCGGACAGGAAGACCAGGCAGAAGGCAGCCGCCAACCCCGGTGCCACTAGGGGCAGGGTCACCCTCAGGCGGACCGCCAGCGGGCGTCGCCCTAGCGAACGCGCCACCTCCTCGAGTCCCTCGGGCGCCTGCAGCACCGAGGCCCGGACGCAGACGTAGGCCAGCGGGAAAAAGAGGATGGCGTAGGCCGCCACCAGCAGAAAGCTGGTCTGGTAAATGAAGGCCAGATAGTGCAGGCAGAAGAAAACCAGAGCCAGCGCGATCACCAGTCCCGGTAGCCCCTGAACGATGTAGGTGCTGCGCTCCAGCAGCCGCACCACTCGGGTGGGGGAGCGCACCGCCAGCAGTGCCACCGGCAGCGCCGCAAGGGTCGCGATCACAGCGGCGGCCGCGCTGTAGCCGATGGTGTGGGCGGCGGCGTTGGCAACTGACGCGGTTTGGGGCAACGTCGAAGAACCCCCGCGGACCATCCAGTAGGCGATCACCCCGATGGGCACGCCCAGAGCTACCGCGATCACCGCCGAAAACGACGCCAGTGCCGGCCAGCGCCAGTGCCCGAGCTGCACGCGCAGCCGGGCCCGGCTGGCGTTCTGACCGGAACCGGCCACCCGGCCCCGGTCCCGCAGCGATCCCTCCCCAGCCAAGACCAACAAGCCGATCACCACCACCACCAGAGATAGGGCACACGCCGCCGGAGCATTGAAGCCCACCTGGAACTCAGTGAAGATCTCGGTGGTGAAGGTCTGGTAGCCCAAGATCTCGAAGGCGCCGTACTCCGCCAGCAGCGCCAGCGAGACCAGCAGGCAGCCCGCCAGGATCGTGGGCCGGGTCTGGCGCAGGGTGACGTGCCAGAAGGTCCGCAGCGACCCCATCCCCAGGGTGCGGGCCGTCTCCTCCTGGCTGGGATCGGCCCCGCGCAGACTGGCCGCCACCGGCAGATAGACCAAGGGGTAGAGGCCCGAGGTCATGACCAGGATCGCCCCACCGTACCCGCTCACGACTGGAAGAACCGAGGTCCAGCCAAAGGCGACAACGAAGTCTGGTATGGCGAGCGGCAGTACCAGTAGCAGCGCCAGGACCCGGCGCCCGGGCAGGTCGGTGCGTTCGACGCACCAGGCGGCCGCGGTCCCGATGATCGCGGCCAGAGCGGTAACCACCACCGCCAGGCGCACCAGGTTCCAGAGCAGGCTGGCGGTCAGCTGGCGGAACAGTAGGCCCGAGAGCTGGGTCCAGCCGACCTGATGCGCCTCCAGAAATAGGAAGGCGAGAGGCAGTAGGAGCAGCGCTGCCACAACGCAGCTGACCGCCAGCAGCGCTCTCGGACGACGCCGCTGGGCGCTGACCTGGGGAGCGGCGGCGAGTCCCGGAGCTAATGCGGCCACTTGCGGATCCTCGCTTTCAGAGCAATTGGGACTGGTGCAGCAGTGCCACCGCCTCGGCGCCGTCGCCGAGCTCGGCGATGGTCAAGGGCGCCGGCTGCAGGCTGGCGAAGGGGCGGAGCGGCTGGGCGGTCACCACGCCGGAGCCGAGCGGGTACTCGAAGCTGTTGCTGTGGGCGAGGATCTCCTGTCCCTGTCGGCTCACCAGGAAGGCCAGGAACTTGTCGGCGGAGGCCTGGTGGTGGGAGGACTTGAGTACGGCCGCCCCTGACACGTCGAGCACATATCCAGGGTTGTGAGGAGCGAAATAGGCGATCGCGGAATGCACCTGCGACGCTCCGATCTCGGCCCTGAGCCGGTACCAGTAGTAGTGATTGATGATTCCGATCGCCGCCTGGCCCGAGTTCACCATCGAGGTGATGGTCTCGTTGTCGGGATAGACGTGCTGCTCGGCGTTGACCTTGATTGCGTCCAGCCACTGCAGCGCAGCCGTGCGGCCGTAGCTGCGCACGATGGACGTGATGATCGGCTGGAAGTCGGTCTCTCCCGGCGCGATCGCGAGCAGGCCCTTCCACCTGGGATCGGCGAGCTGCATGATCGATGTCGGAAGCTGGCTGGCCTTGAGCAGGCGGGTGTTGTAGACGATCACGCTCACCCGCGCGGAAACTCCCACCCATTCCCGCTTTGGAGAGTTGTATTCCGAGGGAACCCGCTCCAAGATCGAGGTGGGTACGTGGGCCAGCAGGTTCTGACCCTGCAGGTACTCCAGGGCGGGCGAGTTCTCGGTGTAGATCAGGTCGGCAGGAGAGTTATCGCCTTCCTCCACGATCTGATCGGCGAGCACATCCTCATCATTGGACCGGACCTCGACCTGGATGCCGGTCTGCTTCTCGAATCCAGCCACCAAGGAGGCGGTGGTCTGTACATGCTGCCCGTTGTAGAGGATGAGGGTCGTCGGTTTCCTGGCCGCTGTCGCGCCGCAGCCGGCCAGAGTAGCCAAGAGACCGGCGCCGACCGCGACATTGGCAACAGCCCGGGCCAAAGTTGTGGTCGGTCTTCCCATCAAGCCTCCGATTCGGCCAACTCTGATCCTGGCGCTACGGCTCCGCGGCACGGCGCCAGCGGGGAGCGCATGAGCCACTACTTAGCCCGGGCTAAACGGTGGCTTAGATCGAGCTTATCCACAGTTCCCGGAACATGTCAATTCGATTTGGGACGCGACGCCGCGTTTCGGCGCGGCTCAGCGCAGGTAGAGGAGGCCCTGGCTGCCTAGCGCCTCGATCCTTGCCAGGGCTACTTCGGTGCCCTTGGCAACGCAGTGGTTGGGATCGGGCAGGAGCCGGGTCGAAAGTCCGGTGGACTCGGTCAGCCGCTGCCCGATCGCCGCCAGCCCCTGGCTTCGCCCGCCGATGGCAACCCCAGATTCGATTGCCGCCTGCTTCACCGCGGCTGGCATCTCATCGATCAGGCCCTGAACCAGCTTGATGAGCAGGGCCAGGCCAAGCTCGGAGCTCCAGGCCGATGGCGACTCCGCCAGCTCACCGTCGGGCGGCCCGATGGCGCGGTGCCCGAGCAAGCCCTCGTGGCAGACGATGGCTGCCTGGGCCGCGTTGGGCAAGAGGAAAAGCAGCGGCAGTGGGGTCCAGGAGGCGATGGGCAGGCCCGCCCCCAGAGCCGCCGCTACCGGCAGGTCCATCATGTGGGCCATCCGGGCGCCTGACGCCATGGCCACATGCAAAAGTGCGCGTCGGGATGCGGTGGAGAGTTCAGCCGAGACCCCGAGCATCAGCTCGTGGCGGGAGAAGAGCAGCCGCCCCACCACCCGGAAGATCACCTGACGCAGGAGCTGCTCCGCCGCCCGCGTATCCGCCAGCCTGTCAACTCCCAGGGGCCAGCTCAGCTCCACCTCACCGACTCGCTCTGCAGCCAGTTCCAAGGCGGCGGTTCCGAACGCCAATGCCCGCCCGGTCCCGGTCTGGCGAGCCAGAGCCGCCGGCTCTTCCACCACCAGGCCCTCTCCCCTGGCCCAGACCTCCACCTGGTCGGGCGACATGTCGATGCCGAAGCGGCGGAAGGCCACGGCCGGTCAGCGCCCTTCGGCTGCGTCGTGAAGCCTGAGGCTGGCACCCAGACCGTTGAGCTTGCCCACCAGGTCCTCGTACCCGCGGTCGAGATGGTGGACGCCATCAAGCCAGCTGGTCCCGTCGGCGCAGAGGGCGCCGATCACCAGCGCCGCGCCCGAGCGAATGTCGGAGATCTTCAGGTCCGCCCCTCTCAGCGCCGTCCCTCCCTGGATCATGGCGCTGCGGCCGCGCAGGCTGATCTCGGCACCCAGGCGACTGAGCTGCTCGGCGTGCTGGAAGCGGTTCTCGAAGAGTGCCTCGGAGACGACGCTGAGCCCCTTCGCCTGCGTCATCAGGGCGACGTACTGTGCCTGGAGGTCGGTGGCGAATCCGGGGTGGGGCCAGGTGGTCATGTCGACCGCGAGCAGGGTGCTGGTCCGAGACACCCTCAGCCAGGTGCCGCCCTCCTCGATCTCGCATCCAGCACGACGCAGTTTGCGCAGAACCTGATCTAGGTCGTCGCAAAAGAGCTGCTCTATCAGGATGTCACCTCCTGTCGCCGCCGCCGCCATGGCGAAGGTTCCTGCCTCGATGTAGTCGGCTCGCACCCGGTGCTCGCTGGAGTGGAGGCGCGCCACGCCCTCGATGACGATGCGGTCACCGCCGGCTCCGGAGATCCTGGCCCCCATGGCTTTCAGGCAGAGGGCGAGATCGACGATGTGCGGCTCCCGAGCGGCGTTGGAGATGACCGTTATGCCGTCAGCCCGAGCCGCCGCCATCATCAGGTTCTCGGTCCCGGTCACCGTCGGCAGGTCAAGCTGGATGTGGGCCCCATGAAGTCGAGTGGCGTGAGCCCGGATGCCAAACTCATCCTCCAGCACTTCCGCGCCCATGGCGCGCAGGCCCTCCAGATGCTGCTCGACCCGGCGCATGCCGATGTCGTCGCCACCCGGAAGGGGGAGCGAGGCCTCGCCCCGCGAGGCCAGCAAGGGCCCCAACACCAGAAGAGACGCCCTCATCCTCCGCCCCAGCTCGCTGTCGGGCTCGCTGCCGCTGATCGTGCGGGTGTCAATCTCCACCGCTCCCTTGGACCGCTCGGCCCGAGCGCCCAGCGAGCGCAGCAGGCGGCACATGGTCTCCACGTCCTCGATAGCCGGGACGTTGCTGAGGCGGAGGGGACCGTCGGCAAGAATCGCGGCAGCCATCTGCGGCAGCGCCGCATTCTTGCTGCCACTCACCGTCACCTGTCCACGCAAGGGATTTCGACCGAAGACCTCGAGCCGTCGCGCTGGCAGGGGCGCTGCGCCGGCAGCCGCCTCAGACACCGGGTCTGTCCAAAGTGGTGGGCTCTGGGTCAGGGTGATGCTGGAAGGCGAAACCGCCTCGGTGCCATATGCGCCAGACCAGCAGTCCCAGGGCCACGACCAAAAGTGCTAGCGCCACTGCCAATATCTTGCGGTGTCCGAAGATCGCGAGTCCGATACAGCCCAGAATCGCAGTGAGCAGATAGAAGGCTATAGCGGTCTCACGTGGCGTCAGGCCCAGTTCCAACAGCCGGTGGTGAAGGTGGTGGGCATCGGCGTGGGCGATGCCCACCCCCTCGCGGCGCCGGCGCCAGATGGCGTAGGCGGTGTCGCTGATTGGAAGCGCCAGCGCCAGCACCGGCACGAACAGGGCCAAGGCGACGGTGATCTTGGCCACCCCCAAGATGGTGATGATGCCGACCAGCATCCCCAACAGCTGAGAGCCCGAGTCCCCCATGAAAATTCGCGCCGGGGCAAAGTTGAAGACCAGGAAGCCCAGACAGCAACCGATCAGTGCCGAGGAGAGCAGAATCACCCCGCCCTGGCTGGGGGCGACATCCAAGCGGTTAACTGCCGCCAGGTAGAGGACACCACCCACGATCGCCACCACGCCCGCCGCCAGGCCGTCGACCCCGTCGAGGAGGTTGATCGAGTTCTGCATCCCCATCAGCCAGATGATGGTGATCGGGATGGCCCCCCACGCCGCCAGATGAATCGCCAAGCCGGGGAGGCTGATTGAGGTGATGCTGATGGCGAAGAGCCAAGCCACCACCAGAGAGCACACCGCCTGGATGACCAGCTTGGTCCAGTAGCGAAGACCGAGGATGTCGTCGGCAGCCATGAGGACGGCGACTGCCACCGCGATCCCCACCACCTGCGCCCAGTCCTGCACCTCGCGGCCGAAGCAGACCATGGCCGCCACGAAGCCGGCCATGATCGCCAGGCCCCCGAGTCGGGCGGTGGGCTGACTGTGGATATGGCGCCCACCGGGCTGGGCCACGGCTCCCAGCCGAAAGCTGAGCCAGCGGGCCAGCGGCACGCAGGCCATGGTCACCACCACCGCCACCACCATGATGGGAAGAGCGCTGACGTAGTGATTGCTGACGGTGGGCACGGTCAGGACCGATCAGCGATACGGCAGCGGGAAGGCCTCACAAAGCACCCTAGCTCGAGCCGCCACCTCGCGCTCGACCGACTCATCCCCCAAGTTGTGGATGGTCCTGGAGATCAGCTCGGCGATCTCGTCCATCTCCTGCAGACCCATGCCCCGGGTGGTCACCGCTGGGGAGCCGAGCCTGATGCCACTGGGGTTGAACTTGCTTGCCTCGTCAAATGGGATCGAATTGCGATTGACCGTGATCCGGGCCCGGTCGAAGACCTCTTGGACCTGCTTTCCGGTGAGTCCCAGGGGCCGTAAGTCAATCAGCATGAGATGGTTGTCGGTACCCCCGCTGACCAGGCGCAGACCGTGCCTCATCAGGCCCTCCGCCAGGCGCTTGGCATTGGCCACCACCCGCTGGGCGTAGTTCTGCATCTCGGGTTGGCTCCAGGCATGCAGGGCCGCCGCCTTGCCAGCGATGGCGTGTAGCAGTGGCCCACCCTGGACCCCGGGGAAGACCGCCTTGTCAACCGCCTTGGCGTGCACTTCCGGGGACAGGATCATCCCGCCCCAGGGTCCTCGAAGGGTCTTGTGGGTCGTCAAGGTCACGATGTCGGCGTAGGGGACCGGGCTGGGGTGAGCTCCGCCCGCGACCAAACCGGCGAAGTGAGCCATGTCCACGAACAGGATCGCGTCCACCTCATGGGCAATCTCGGCGAGCTTGGGGAAGTCGAAGATTCGCGGATAGGCGCTGGCTCCCGCGACCAGGACCTTGGGCCGGACTTCACGAGCGCGGCGCCGGATCTCCTCGTAGTCGAGCTGCTCGGTCTCCCGGCTGACGCCATAGAACTCGGCGTGATAGAGGATGCCGCTGAAGCTGACCGGAGACCCATGGGTGAGGTGCCCACCATGGCTGAGGTCAAGCCCCAGGATGGTGTCCCCGGGCTGGCAGAAGACCATGTAGGCGGCCATGTTGGCCGAGCTGCCGCAGTGAGGCTGGACGTTGGCGTGCTCGGCGCCGAAGAGCTTGCAGGCACGCTCCTGGGCCAGGATCTCGATCTGATCGACGAACTCACAGCCACCGTAGTAGCGCTTGCCCGGCGTGCCCTCCGCGTACTTGTTGGTTAGCCAGGAACCAACCGCCTCTAGCACCGCTGGGCTGGCCACGTTCTCCGACGGAATCAGCTCCAGGGTGTATTGCTGACGGTCCAGCTCTGCTTCCATCAGCGCGGCCAGCTCCGGATCCGCCTTGTGCAGGGCACTGAGCCGCTGTTCTGCGATCGCCATCTCAGTCCCTCCGAAGCCGTGGTTCCTGCTCGGGGACAGGCACCCCCAGTTCGCGGGCACTCAGCCTGCCCTCGCGGATTAGGACCGGCGGATCCCGGGTGACGTCGAGTATAGATGAGGCTGCGCCGCGAACTCGCGGCCCGTCTGGGTCCTCCAGAGCACCCGCCAAACCGGGAAGCTGGCTCACCGCCGAACGGGCGTCGACCGCAGGCTCCTGCCCATGGCGGTTGGCACTGCTCGTCGCCAACGGCCCAGTCCGCTGCAAGAGCCTGAGCGCGGTCGGGTGGGCCGGGACCCGGACGCCGACGGAATGTCCACCGCCCAGCGCCGCTGAACTTGGTTGGGCCTCCACGATCAGGGTTAGAGGACCCGGCCAGAAGCGTTGAATCAGGTCGCGGGCACCACAGGGCCAAATGACAAAGCCCGCCACTTCCTCCATCGTTCCAGCCATCAGGATCAGTGGCTGCCCTGGCGGCCTCTGCTTGATCTCAGCCAGCCGAGTGATGGCCGCCAGGTCGTCGACAGCGCAGCCGATCCCAAAGACGGTGTCAGTGGGGAAGCCGACCACATGACCTCCAGCCACAGCCGCTGCAGCTAGGTCGATGCCGCCGGAATCGTCCGGCCAGAGCTCGCCGTTCATGCAAGCGTCACCTCCAATACCCGCTCTCGACCGGAGAGGTCGTGGTGCAATTTAGGCTCGGCCGAGGTCCATTTCTCCGATGCTAGTTGCGCCACTGCACCGGCGCGGCTCGGGTCAACCTCCAGCAGGACGGTGGCGTGAGGTCCGGCCAGCTCGGGCAACTCCTCCATCAACTCGCGGTAAGGCGCAAGGCCGTCCGGACCAGCATCGAGTGCGAGTGCTGGTTCGAAGTCCCGTACCCCTGGATCGAGGTCCAGGAGTTCGGCGCTGGTCACGTAGGGAGGATTGCTGACGACTAGGTCATAAGGACCGCGCCCCTTGAGTGGCCGACCCCACGAACCCTGGAGGATGGTCACTCGATCGCTGACGCCGAGTTGGGCGGCGTTGCTGCTCGCCACCTTCACTGCCGTGTCGGATATGTCCACTTCGTCAACCCTGGTGGAAGGGGCTCGGACCGCTATCGCGATGCCTATGCACCCGCTTCCGGTGCCCAGGTCGGCAGCCACAGTCGGCGCACCCTTGGCGGCCAGGCGCGCCAGCGCCAACTCCACCACGAGCTCTGACTCCGGCCGAGGAATCAGCACGCCTTCCCTAACAGCAAAGCGTAGGCCGAAAAATTCGCGCTCCCCAATCAGATAAGCCAGCGGCGTGCCCTGCACCCGTCGCCGTAGAAGCGAACGCATCTGGGTCAGGTCCGGTTCCGTTAGAGGACGCTCGAACTGGAGGTAGAGGTCGATCCGCCCCAAGCCCAAAGCGTGTGCCAACAGGACGTCGGCTTCCAAGCGTGCCGACGGGACACCCGCCCGGGTCAGGTAATCGGCGGATCTACGCAAAATTTCGAGCAACGTCATCGGCACGAGTCAGTGACGACCTCCTGTGACGTCCGGGGCAAGCACTTCCAGGGCCCTCAAGAAGCTGTTACCGAAGCGTGACAGCTTGAGCGGCGAGGCTGCGACTGAGCCGGGATACGCTCCAGCCACACCATGAAACTGGGGGATGTGAAGCATCCATTTTGGCTCAACTGTGCTCAGGCCCCGGCGGCCAGAGGCAACGCACCTTGGGAATCGATTCGGCCACAGCCCAGAGACCAGGGCGTGGTGCGAATGCAGACCGGCCATACGGGTGTGCTTGCTACTTCACTCCTTGAGAACTCTCGCGAGAGTCAGCCAGCGGCAGGGAGAGCATGCTGACCTTTAGAACGCGTCGCGCCACGAAGGGTCAGCGGGCTCAGTCGACGATTGAGTTCGCCATGATCTCTCCGGTCTTCTTCCTCATCTTCTTCGGCATCATCAATGGCGGGACGCTACTGTTCTCTCGGAACGCCCTCCAGCACGCGGCGGATGTCGGAGCGATCCAGATTGCCACGCTAGGCAACTCCAGCGCCACCGTCGACACCACCAATGCAATTCCGGCGATGGAGGCAGCTGGCCTCAATAACGTGTTGCTGACCAGCGCGACCGAGATCTTGATCCAGAAGGAAGACGCGTCCAGCAGCGCATCCGGCGAAACTCTTACGCTGGACACTTCAGGCTGTGGCCAATTTGGAGTTGGATCAGGATACCCATGCGAGGCGGAATACACCCCCACCAGCGGAAGCTGGCCAACCTCCCCTTGTGCCGCCGGACCCACGTGCAACTGGCCGCCAAACGACCGTAACACCACCCAGACCTCTGGACTGGCTGGAGATCCTGACTTCGCTCGGCTAACAATCTTCTACACCTTCGCGCTTGTCGGAGGCTTCGCCACCTACCACATGTCTGCGTCGGTGATCTTCCGTTTGGAGCCACAAACCCTATGAGGCGGCGGCACCAGCGGGGTCAAGCTCTCATCGAGCTCGCGGTCATCTTTCCCTTGGTTTACTTCGTATTCCTTGGCTCGTGGACTGCAGCTGCCCTGATCGCCAACAACGACAGCGTGGCACAGGCATCCGGCTACGGAGCCAGGATAGGTGCTGAGCTTGGCAACACCTGTAGTGAGGTGTCCGGGACACTCACCTGCACCCAAGTGTCCGGATCGTGCCAGCAGAATGGCAACGACCCATGCGCCGTGGATGACGAGATCATCTCGGCCATGCAGCCCGCCATAAGCCAGCTCACCAACTCCAAGGTGAACGAGATCCAGATCTACCAGCCAGCATCCTGCCAGCCCAATCCATCTCTCCCCAGCACGTGCACTTCGTCTGGCTACGGCAGTGCGTCTACCGCCGTGTACACGGACAACTACCTCTACTGCAGTTCAACTAGCAGCTGGGTTCTGCAAAACGGATCTGGCCATGCAGGGACGGCACCCTGCTACACCACGCCTGGCGTTGCCCCCTACCTGCTCGATTACCGAACCCAGACCGTCGACGATGAACAGGCGATTGGCGTTGCCCTGAACTTCAAGTTCACCTCGCCGGGCCTGAGCTGGTTTACCCAGACCGACAGTGCCTACACCGTAATCACATATCCGCCGGAGGGTTCCTAGTCATGTTCACCAGCTCGACCCGCCAGACTCCCTGGCAGCAGACTCAAAAGGGGCAAGTCCTCCTGATCTTTGCCCTGACGTCCCTGGTTCTGTTCGCCATCATGGGCTTGGCAGTCGACGCTGGCATCTCCTACTTGCATGCCGATCAGCAGCAGAAGGCGGCTGCCGCGGCTGCTCTTTCTGGTGTGGGTTACCTTCCCGGTGACTTCACCGACGCCTCCAAGGAGGCCACGCTTACGGCACAGCGCGATGGCTACACAGCGGGTGGCAGCGGCAACACCGCGGTGACGATCTCAATTTCAGAGCCGAGTGGCTACACCAACGAGCTGCAAGTGGCCATCACGGCTCCGGCACCCGTGTACTTCTTGGAGTTGCTTGGATTTGGCAGCCACGAAGTCACCGCCTCTGCCATCGCTGAGTACCTACCGCCCATCCAATTGGGCGCACCGGGTGGCTCGCTCGGAGCCACGATATCCCAGCTGAAGAGCAACACCGGTTACTACTTCCTTCGCAGTGAAGGATGGGGAAACCCAAGGTCGGAGGGGGATCCCTTCACCCCGACCCCTAACGAAGTTGATAACGCTTGCGGGCCAACCGGCACCTCCTGCGTGGCCACGAGTAGCCCCGACGTGCATCAGATCAGCTGCATCGACGGAGACGACCTCTGCAATAACGACGCCAATGGCTCGACCAACACGGACTGCGGTACCGCAAGCAACCAGCTATGCCTGAACGATGTTGGCGGCCAGAACTACCTTGTCTACGTTCCGGCGGGCACAACGACTGGAGTCTCTGTCTACAACCCGAGCTTTGACCCAGGTGATGATAGTGACTGCCCTTCGCAAACGGCGAGCTGTCTCGACAGCTATCACGAAGACGACGGTAGCTTCCCCGCCCTAAATGGGATCTCCGCAGCCGCCACTCCAGTCGACACTGACTTTGACAGCATGGGTTACACCCTGTTCGCTGTCCCGGACCTGAACAACCGCTCGGCCGACATCCCCCTACTTCAGGACATCTTCTGCCCCTTCAACGCCTACGATCTCGACACGGGCACGCAGTCCTACTCCTACTACCAAGACGGTGCGAGCGGGAACACGGCCTCTGGCTGCGATCCGGCCGGAAATACACCGACCCTCGACACTGTGAGCGGTACCACGCCACCGGTCTATAACGCCCCTCCATCAGGAGTCGCGTCCAATGGCAACAGCTACACTCCGGTAGCGTCAGGAAGTCCTTCAACCAACGGTTGGATCCCTCTCACTTCCTACGCCCCCTCGGGTGCTAGTGCGCATCTCTTCTATCAGAGCTACAACGCCCTCTCTAGCGAAGCGTCATATACAACCAAGGTCGGGTCGTCCTACTACCTGGCGGGGGGATCCAGCGGGCAGTACTATCGCCTCCGGATTGACACCCTGGCCTGGAACGGTGCCGTCATCAACGTATCCGACAGCACCAACAGTCCCAGCGCCAACAGCGGCTCTCTGCCCAACGGTTACCCGCTGGGGCACAATGCCTACTCGGTTGAGGCGGACACTACAACCGCGGGTACCCCGTGTGCGAGCTGCACCACCTCGGCAATGGCCGACATGACGATCTACACACCCATCGATGGTGCGGTGGCAACCAGCTTCGATGTTCCGCTCTTCTATCTTCCCTCTGAGTATGCGGGTAAGGTCATCCAGGTCTCAGCATTCGACCCTGGCGACGTGGGGGGAGGCGCCGCATATATTGGGATTCTTCAGCCCGCGTACACGCCCACATCAGGTCCTGCTTCACCAAAGGAATACGCCACCCTGGCCAATAACACCGATGGGACTCCGGCCGTGAACGATATTGGGACCAGCTTGGGCTCTGGGTCTTCCACCCCTATCACGGTCAATGACGGGAGTAACCCGAACAATTACACCTTCACCGCCAATTCTGCGATCGTGCAAACTGCCCAGGCCTCGGGTGGCACGGCTATCTACAATGGTCAGTGGGTTCAGTTCAACATCCAGGTGCCGTCCAACTACAATCCGGGCGCAGCTGGTGCAAGCACCTATTGGAACCTCTACTACCAAGTCGCCGGAGCGGCATATGCCGGCGATACGCTTGCCTTTGAGGTTCAGTACCTTGGTAGCCCGGTCCACCTCTGCACCACTCCCGCCTGCCCCTGACCTGACCTCGGGAGCACCTCGGACAGCTGGGCGCGCTTGCGCGTAGGCTCACGCGGTGATGAGCCTAAAGAATGCCTGAGCTGCCCGAGGTGGAGGCCCTAGCCCGCTTTCTGGACTCCCGGACCAGGGGACGGCAAGTTGAGCGTGTTGAGCTGGGGTCCTTTGCGGCCCTTAAGACGGTGCAACCGCCGATCACGGAGCTCGTGGGCAAGTACCTCGGGGAGTGGGAACGTCGAGGGAAATACCTGTGCCTGGGCGCGGGTCAGCTCTGGATGGTCTTCCACTTGGGCCGCGCCGGTTGGGTCACCTGGTACCAGCGGCTCCCTGAAACACGGGTCCGACCAAGACGCAGCCCGATAGCTCTGCGGGTTGGGTTGGGGATGAGGGATGGCGAGTCTGAGCCGCCTGGCTTCGATCTGACCGAGGCCGGCAAGGAGAAGCGACTCTCCATCTGGATGGTTCATGACCCTGCCGAGATCCCGGCGGTGGCCGGTCTCGGGATCGACCCGATGGACCCTGCGCTGGACGATCAGGGTCTGGCCGAGATTCTGGCGCGAGCTCCGGGCACGACCAAATCGGCCCTGACCAACCAGTCCTTGTTGGCTGGCATTGGCAACGCCTACTCCGACGAGGTGTGCTCCACGCTGCCCGACTCTCACCCTTCAAGCCGGCCCGTACCCTATCTACCAAGGAAGTGGAAGTGCTCCTCAGGGCCCTGCGAGAGGTCCTCGGGGCAGCGGTTGAGAGCGCTGCTGGCTGCGGGGCCGATCAGCTCAAGGACGCCAAACGGTCGGCGATGCGGGTGCACGGACGAGCGGGCGAGACCTGCCCAACCTGCGGCGTCACGGTACGGGAGGTGGCATACGCCAGCCGATCCTTGCAGTACTGCCCCGGCTGCCAGACCGGCGGCAAGCCGCTTGCGGACCGACGTCTCTCTCGGCTGTTGCGCTAGGGCCTAGATCCTCACGCCTAACTGCGGTCAACTGCCGGATCCCGCCTCAGCCAGCCGCTTCTCCGTCGCGGTTCGAGCCGACCCGGGGCCTAACCAGAGTTGGCGTTCGAACTCGATCTTCAAGACCACCGTGGTGCGCGTGGCTGTGACTCCCGGCAGCTCCTTGATCCAGTCGACCAGCTCCAGCAGCGCCCCGGTGTCGGACGCCCTGACCTTGAGGAAGAAGGAGAGGTCACCGGCGACGCTGTGGCATTCGTCGACCTCCTGGCGATCCCTAAGCCGGGTGGCTAGAACCTCCCCGGTGACGTCGGCGTCTACCCCCACGAAAGCGGTTACCGGCCGACCCACCGCAACCGGATCAAGCTCGAGGGTCCAGCCCTTGATCACGCCATCGCGCTGCAGGCGCCGGATCCGCTCATGCACAGCTGAGGGCGAGAGCCCAGCGTCGCGACCCACCCGGGCCAGGGTGGTGCGGGCATCGAGCTGCAGGGATCTCAGAATCACCGAATCGATTTCGTCGAGATAGGGGTCTGACGAGCCCTCGCCGAATTTTTTCCTGGTTGTTTGCATATTGTATCTCCATGATTGACCATCATGGAGATGATACAGAACTTCCTGCGGTCAATTACCAACCGGGCACAAAGACTAGTTGGTGCCAATGCGTCGGGACCGCAATTTGCCGTCCTCGGCCTGGTGCTCGCCGCCAGCGCCTGGGGCCTCAGCTTCGTCGTCACCCATGGCGCGGTCTCCACCTATCCGGTGGTGGATTTCCTGTTTCTGCGCTTCGCCGTTGGCGGCGCGGCCCTGGCCGGGATTGGGCTGTCTTCGCCGACCTCCCGAAAGCGGTGGGCGGGAGTGCCCAAGCGCAGGCTGCTCTGGCTTGGGACGGTGCTGGCAGTTGCCTACCTGGCCCAGACCGTCGGGCTCGAGCTGGGGGTCTCCCCGGGCGTCGCCGCAGCAGTCACCAGCCTGGTGGTCGTGCTCACACCGGCGCTGGAGTGGGCGTTGCGCGGGAAGACGCCAGACCTCAGGGTTGGAACCGGGGCACTGCTGGCGCTGGTGGGCACCTTGTTGGTCTGCCTGACCGTGCCATTTGGCAGCGATTCCGGCCACCCACATGTCGTACTCGGCATGGTCTTGGAGCTAGTTGCGGCAGGGGCGTTCTCGCTGCAGGTGGTGCTGGTCGGGCGGATTGGCCGAAGCGTGCCTGCCCTCGCCCTAGGCGCCTGGCAGTTGCTGACCCTGGCCGCGGTGCTGGCGGTGGCGGTGCCATTCACCGGAGGCCCGCGGATGCCGTCGCTGAGCGTCTTGGCCGCGGTCGTCTTCTGCGGCCTGGCGGCGTCGGCCTTCGCCTTCGCCGTCCAGGCGGCGGCGCAGCACCACGTCTCCAGCTCCGTGGCGGCGCTGATCATGGCCATCGAGCCCGGCGTCGCCATGGTCGGGGGGGCGGTGACCGGGATCCAGGCCCTTACCCCCATCGCCCTGCTGGGACTGATGCTGCTCTCGGCCGGGGCGCTAGCCCATGGCAGCGACGGAGCGGTCCGACTGCTCCGTCGTCTTAGGGCGCCGCTGCGATGGCTGCCCCGTCCTGCCTGATTTCCATTGTAGCTCGGGCGATGGCGCGCATCGCTGCGGCCACCAGGCTGTGCCGGGACTAAAGATCCGGCACCGACGCTACCTCCGCTGAATCGGGTGCCCTCTTTACTTGCACGCTATGCACGTAGCGCTTGCCCCGCGACCACGAGGCCGCGGCCGCGACCAGACAACAACCGATTGAGAAGTCGAAGGCGGTATGCAGCCCAGCTGCGAACGGCGTCGAGATGAGGTGCGGGAAGAAGCTGCGCCCGGTGAGCACGGTCGCGGTGCTCTGTGGCAGCAGGCTCAGGGTGTGCGCACCCAATAGATGTTGCATCGGGTTGTAACCCAGGAAAGCAGCGAAGAGAGTCGATACTGGCGGCAGCGAAGCGGCCTGCACCGCCGCCGCGCGAGGCACGCCGTGGAGCAGCAGGCCATGCTCCAAGCTGGTGGACAGAGTTCCCGACAAGCCCACGATCACCAGAGTGAAGAAGATACCGATGGAGAGCACCTGGGCCGAGCTCTGGAAGGTGGCGTTCATGCCGCCGCCTGCGCCTCGATGCTCGGGCGGCAGACTGTTCATCACCGCGGCGCGGTTAGGAGAGGCAAAGGCGCCCATGGAGAGGCCGTTCAAAAGCAGTAAGGGAGCAAAGAGGACGTAGGAAAAGCTGATCGGCAAAAGTTCCAAAAGAAAAAAACTCACTGCGGCGGCCAGCATCCCACCGGTAGCGAAGGGCCGGGCCCCGAATCGATCCGAGAGCGCTCCCGACGCCGGGCCGGCGAGAAGGAAGCCCGCAGTCAGGGGCATCATGTAGATCCCGGCCCAGAGCGGGGTCTCGGCGAAGTCGTAGCCGTGCAACGGCAGCCAGATCCCCTGCAGCCAGATCACCAGCATAAACATGAGACCACCCCGACCCAGGGCCGCCAGAAAGCTGGATAGAGTTCCGAAGACAAAGGCGCGGATCCGAAAGAGACCGAGCCGAAACATGGGAGCCGGAGTCACCCGCTCAATCAGGCAGAAAACGGTCAGCAGCACCACGCCCAGACTCAGCTCCACCAGCACCTGGGGACTGGTCCAGGCCATGGTCTGGCGACCGTAGGGCTCGATGCCGTAGGTCACGCCGATCATCAAAGAGATCAGTCCCACCGCGAAGGTGAGGTTGCCCCACCAGTCAATCCTTGTGCGGCGACGGATGCCCAGATCGCGAAGCTTGAGGTAGGACCAGACCGTTCCCGCGATGCCCACCGGAACCGAGACTAGGAAGACCAGGCGCCAATCGATCGCCCCTAGGATTCCCCCCAACACCAATCCGATGAACGAACCACTGATGCCCGCGACGTTGTTGATTCCCAGCGCCAGCCCGCGCTGGTGCGGGGGAAACGCGTCGGTCAAGATCGCTGCCGAGTTGGCGATCAGAAAGGCACCGCCAACCCCCTGAACCACACGCATAAGCACCAACCAGAGTGCCCCTGGCTGGCCGGTCATCCACGTGATGGACAGCAGGATGGAACCTGCGGTATAGACAACGAATCCCAGGTTGTAGATCCGGACCCTGCCGAAGATGTCGCCCAAGCGTCCAAAGCTCACCACCAGGACGCTGGAGACGATCAGATAGGAGAGGATCATCCAGAGCAGGTAAAAGCTATTGCTGGGCAAGAGCGGATTCAGCCGGATGCCCCGAAAGATGTCGGGCATGGCGATGATCATGATGGTGGCGTCGATGGTCACCACCATCACGCCGAGGGTTGTGTTGGATAGAGCCAGCCACTTGTAGCCGTCGCCTGGGGGTCCGGCGCTCTGCCTCCGCAGTGCCTGCCGTGACCGCATCCGTGCGCCGGGGAGGTTCAGTGCGCTTCCTCCGATGCTGACCTCGAAGCCGGACTGACTGACTCCACCAGGGTCCGCCCGTCAGCTCGCGGAGGTGCTGCAGATTGCTATCGAGCGCCGCCGGGTACCACGGAGCCTTCAGCGGCTTGCAGCACCCGCCCAACTCAGGCGTGGCGTCCTACCCAATATAGCTGGGGATCCTGAGAGCGGTCCCGGACCACACCGCATTCCGTCCGTATTGCAACCCTCCCCTTCGCCGTGTCGAGGCACGCTTGGCCTGGACGCTGACCCCCGAGGTTGACAGGATGCCTGGTGGCCAGTACTATGCCACATAGCTAATTAGCTAGAAGGCAGAATTGATGGCAAGCGATCGATTGAGCATCACTTTGGCAGCCCTGGCCGACCCCACCCGACGCGCGATGCTGGCCCGGCTGGGCCAGGGCGAGGCCACGGTCACGGAGTTGGCGGCGCCGTTCCAACTGAAACTGCCTACCGTCTCCAAGCACCTGAAGGTGCTGCAGCGCGCCGGGCTCATCAGCCAGGGACGCCGCGCGCAGTGGCGGCCCTGCCACCTGGAGGCCGCTCCGCTTCGAGACGTGGCCGAGTGGATCAGTGTGTACCGCCATATCTGGACCGAACAGCAAGGTCGCCTGGAGCAATACCTGCAGCAGCTGCAAATGAAGGAGGAAGACGATGAGGAACATGGGAATGACAACGGCCAAGACTGAAAACCGCATGACGGTCGAGCCGGGGACGCAAGAAGTGGTGCTCACCTGGACCTTCGATGCGCCGCGCCGACTTGTGTTCCAGGCCTACACGGATCCCCAGATGATCGTCAACTGGTGGGGCCCCCGGGAACTCACGACCACAGTGGAACGATTGGATGCAAAGTCGGGCGGTGGCTGGCGCTTTGTTCAGCGCGACCCCGATGGCAATGTGCACGCGTTTCACGGTGTTTTCCACGAGGTCTTGCCGCCCCAGCGCATCGTGCGCACCTTCGAATATGAGGGTACCCCAGGCAGGGTCGTGCTCGAGACGGTGCTGCTCGAAGAGATGAACGGGCGCACCAATCTCACCAATCACTCCCTGTTTCAGAGCGTTGTCGACCGCGATCAGATGGTTGACGCGGGCATGGAACGCGGCGCTCTCGATTCGATGGAGCGGTTGACCGAACTGATAGCGCCGGGCTGATTGCGGAGCCGGGTCGCTACCATGCACAGGTGCGACGTGGCCTCTTCCTTCCGCCATTCGGGGAGGCCGCCGATCCCGGGTTCCTAGCTTCGCTTGCCGCCGACGCTGAGGCAGTTGGTTGGGATGGGGTGTTCCTCTGGGATCACCTTCGCTTTCCAGGCGTCGACAACATCCTTGACCCCTGGATCGCGCTGGCCGCGATCGCCTCAGCAACCGAGCGAATTCGCCTGGGGCAAATGGTCACCCCCCTCCCCCGCCGGCGACCTTGGGTGGTGGCCCGTCAAGCAGCGGCCCTTGACATTCTGAGCGGCGGTCGGATGGTTCTCGGCGTGGGGCTGGGCGATCCGGAGGGGGGCGAGTTCGCATCGTTCGGCGAGGAGCTGGATCTCCGCGTCCGCGCTGAAATGCTGGATGAATCGCTGGAACTCATCCCCAAGTTGCTCACCGGCGCCGAAGTCGAGCACCGGGGCGCCCACTACCAATTGAGTCGGACGTCTTTCAGGCCGGCGGCGTTGCAGCGGCCGCTACCGATCTGGGTGGCGGCACGCTGGCCCAACCGGGCGCCGGTGCGAAGGGCAGCCAGATTTCAGGGAGTCTTCGCCATCCAGATGGAGCGACCGGAGGAGCTGCTGGCGCTTCGTGAACTCCTGGCCGGGTTTGGCCAGACCTCCGATCAGTTCGATCTGGTGGTCGCCCAGCCTCCGGGGACCGACCCCGAACCTTGGCGGGAGGCGGGTATCACCTGGTTTCTGGACTGGTTTTCCCCCTATGACCTGCGCCGCGATGACTTACGGCGCCGTGTCTCCGCCGGCCCCGGTTAGTTGGTCAAGGGCAGCTGCCGCAGCTGGATCCAAACCCGAAGGTTGGCCGAGGGAACCTAGGCTAAGCCCGCCCGTGCTCAAGCGGCGCGGAATGACCCTAGGCCTGGCTCGGACAGGTCTTGGCAGACGACGCGGACTGCTTGATGGCGACTGGGCCCGAGTCTTGCCGCAGCAAATTCATGAGTCAGACGAGCTGCGGCTGTAGACGAGCTCGCCGTCCACCACGGTCGCCACTACCTGATCGCCGCGCACCACCGTGAGATCACACCGGTAGCCCGGGGCCAACCGCCCGCACTCCTGCTCCATCCCGGCGGCGAAGGCGATACCCAGTGTGTACGCGTCCAGAGCGTCTGCTGCCGACAGAGATAGTTCTGGATACCAGCCTACTCGCGAACGCCAGCCGGTGGCGGCGTCCAGTCCGAGAAGGGGATCGGGCGACTCGACCGGGGCGTCGGAGCCGAAGGCCAGCGGCACACCGGCCTTGGCCAGCCGCCCCCACGCGTAGGCGTTTCCTGCAGCATCCCCCCATACGGAGTCCGCCATCGTGCGGTCCGCGATCGCGTGTATCGGCTGCATCGACGCGATTGCCCCCGCCCGAAGAAATCGGGGGACGTCGCTAGGGTCCACGCACTGGGCATGCTCGATCCGTGGCCGCCACCGCGACCAAGCGCCAGCGTGGCGCTCCAAGGCGACCAGCGCGCGATGTACCGCGCCGTCGCCAATAGCGTGGAGGCAGAGGTTGAGCTCGGCGGCTATGCAACGCTGGATCAGGTCCTCCAGCGCCGGGTCGAGGATCCGGGCGACGCCACTGCCGGCAAGCATCTCGGCGGTACGGCTTCCCAGCGAGCCATCCATGAACGCCTTGACCCCCCAGACCCGGAGTCGGCCATTGCCCCAGCCGGTACGGATTCCCAGTTGCTGCGCCGCTCCCAGGTTGGCTACCGGGAGGTTGACCACGATCCGCAGTGGTAGCGCGCCGTCCTCCCGCAGGCACTCCAGCGCGAACAGAGTGTCGCTAGGGTCCATGGTGTGCAGGGTGCACAGGCCGAGCCGAGCAAGCTCGGACAGGACAGCGGCCAGCAGCCGCTGATACTCGGCCCGCCCGGGCCGCGGCAGCATCCCCGCGAACAGCTGCCAGGCCTCGCGCAGGATGCCGCTGGGCTCCCCCTCCAGCTCCCGGTCGATCACCCCATCGACGGGATCGGCGGTCTCCTTAGTGATCTCAGCCAGTTGTAGAGCCGCGCTGCTCACCCAGACCGAGTGCTCGTCCTTGCTCGCGAGCAGAACCGGCCGGCCTCCCCCTGCCTCATCGAGATCGTGTCGGCTCGGCAACTGGGGCTGGGGCCACTCGTGGTAGTTCCAACCGCGGCCGACAATCCAGGCCGCAGGCGGGAGTGACAGGCTCGCCGTCCGTACCGCGTCGAGCACTTCTTGTCGGGACCTGGTCCCGTGAAGGTCGAGCCCCACCCGAAGGAGCACCAGTTCGTCCAGGTGAATATGGGCGTCTCCCAGCCCCGGTAGGGCCCTGCCCTCCAGCTCGATGATGGTGGCGTCGCCGCCGGCGGCCGCCATGGCGTCCTCTGCCACCGCGACGATGTGACCCCCAGGGTCACAGAGGATGGCGGGCTCGCAGCCGACATAAAGCTTCGGTGGCGGGCCGACGTGCTGGCTCACATTGGCCATTCTCGGGCCAGGCGGCGGCGGTGCTGGCAGGTCCGCTTCCTCGCTACACTCTCAGCCGATGCCAGCCTCTAACTTCGAAGTCGGCACCGGCGATCACAAGCTCGTCGGCTGGAAGGCAGGCAGCGGGCCTGTGGTGGTTGTTCTACACGGAGGTCCCGGCCTCTCCGAGTACACCGAGAGCCTGCTCCCTGAGCTGAGTGACCACTACACCGTAGTTCGGTATCAGCAGCGGGGCCTGGCACCCTCGACGACTTCCGGTCCATTCGATGTCGAGACCCAGGTCGCCGACGTGCTCTCAGTCCTGGATGAGCTCGGTCAGGACCGAGCGGTCGTACTCGGCCATTCTTGGGGCGGGCATCTGCTCATGCATCTGATGGCAGCCCACCCCGACCGCGTCGCAGCCGCCCTGGTGATCGATCCCCTGGGCGCGGTCGGAGATGGTGGCGAAGCCGACCTGGGCCGCATCCTGGGGGAGCGGATCACCCCTGACGCTGCCGCTCGCGCCGCGGAACTTGACGAGAAAGCGCTGCGGGGCGAGGGCACGGCCGCCGACGCCATCGAGGGACTGGCACTGGTCTGGCCGGCCTACTTCCCAGACCCGCCGTCAGCGCCCCCGATGCCACCGATGGAGATCTCACTCGCGGCCTACGCCGAGACGTTCGGTTCGATTCGGGAGCACTTCGAGCGTCAGACCCTGGTCTCACTGCTGCCGCAGACCAATGTCCCCACGCTGTTCCTGCTTGGAGAGCGGAGCCCCATCCCACCCGCTCACGGGGTCGCTAGCGCCGCGCTGATGCCGAGCGCAGAGGTGAAGGTGCTGCCTGACTGCGGACACTTCGTCTGGCTGGATCAGCCCGGTTCAGTGCGGGCCGGGCTCGAAAGTCTCGACGCGCGGATGAGCTAGGCGCTCTCTACCTCCCCGGCTCTGGCCCAAGCCGTCCCTTCGCGCAGCGCCCGGTCCGGTTCAGACCTGGTCGGTCTCGCCGCGAAGCCAGTGGATCATGGCGCGGTGGGCCAGGCGTGCCGCTGTGGAATTGCCCAGGGGGGTCCCACCGTACTGATAGATCTGGCCATCCGCCGGATGGCGGCCGCTGGTGACGGTGCCCGGAAGCGTAGGCAACACAAATCGGTGTCCCGCATCGGCAAAGGCCAGATGCTTGTAGATAGGGGAATGATCAACTCCCGCCAAACGGGCAACGGCCAGTTCGGACAAGAGTGAGGATGGCCACATCGCGTCGTCGACTCCAGAGAGCAACAGCACCGGGCCGCGCGACCTCTCCACCGGAATGGCGGCGCGACTGACGCTGGCCCAGTCAGCCAGATCGCGACAGTAGATGGGAGTCAGCGCGATCGGGGGCGGCAGTTCCTCCGGTGCCCGTCGCTCCGCCTCGTGACCCAGGAAGGGCAGCGGCCGACCTCCAAGCGTCCAGGCGGGCACGTTTACTTGCCACGACTGCTCCCCGCCCCGGATCCCGGCATGGACGATCCCGCTGGGCACGTAGGCAACTACGGCATCGACCTCATCGAACGTGGCGCCGAGAATTAGGGCCAGCTCGCCGCCCCGGGATCGACCCACCACTCCAACTCCGCCGCCGGGCTGGCTCCGGGGCTCGTTCTGGAGCCATTGGAGAGCGCGCTGGAAGTACTCCAGAGGAATGCTGACCAGTTCAGCGGGCAGCTCGCGATAGCGGAAATATGCCAGCGCCAGGCTGAGGAAACCATGGGAGGCGAGTAGCGCCGCCGTGTCCGTGCGCAGACCTCCGTCCGATCCGCCGAAGACCAGCACCGGTCGAAATGGACCGTCGCCCTCCGGCGAGAACAGGGTCCCGAAGAGACCGTCGCTCCGCACCTCCTCGCTGACCACCCCGGGTGCAAGCCAGCGCAGCTCCACCTCACCATGGGCGGGAGCGATCCCGTCCTGCTCGGCGGTGAGTGCCACGGTGGTGGGTTTCAGCCCCTGTTTTAGGGCATGTTCCATGGCTGCCTCGGTGGAGTCCGGGACCATGGACCAGAGCAACCCCTCGGGATGCGCTCCCCGGTAGGTGCCATCGACCGCAACCGTGGCCGCGGTGCTGATCTGGCCATCTAGGCCGGATTCAAAGACGGCCCAGCTTTGCCATCGCATGCCTTCGTCGTCGACCAGGCTGGCGCGAATCGTGACGGGAAGCGATGGCTCTAGGCCCTCGACCCTGATGACAAGCCCTTGGTCGACCAGGATCGAGGTGGGGATTTCGAAGCGGGCGCTCACGAGCTCTGGCTCCAATTCACTCAGATACCGGCCGACGCAGCAGTGGCGGACCGTGGTGGAAGGTCCCAATGGCGACCGCGCAGGCTCTGTCGTCGGCGTCCACTACGGTCGCCTGAGCCCGCCCCAGCGACCTCCCAGCGTGCAGTACCAACCCCCGCGCTTCGATCGGTCCCAACCCCAGGGCATGGAGGAAGTCGATCCGCAGGTCCACGGTTGTCCAGTCGTCGCCAGTGGCGGCGATGAGGGCAAGCGTCGCTGCCGCATCCAGCAGCAGCCCAATGACCCCGCCATGGATCGCGTCCCCCTCCGAGGAGTTCGCCCATTTGGAGTCGAGTTGCGTCACCAGCACCGTATCCCCACTTAGCTTCTTCACCCTGAGTCCCAGCTCGCGGTGGATCGGACTCTGGTCACAGACCTCCTGCAGGTCAGACAGCAGCGGCACCGCGCTACTCCACCCGGACCAAGACCTTGCCGAAAGCGCTGCGCTCTTCGACTGCGGCCATCGCCTCTGCCACTCGCGACAGCGGAAAGATCGAATCGATGACGGGGACCAAGTCGCCGGCCGCGACCAGCTGACACAGACTCTCTAGGTCGGAGCGCCTCCAACCGTCTGATCCCAATAGATCCAGCTCGCGCACCCAGAGGTAACGGAGGTCGACAGTCGCCTCTGCTCCACTGCTCGCCCCGCAAACGACGATCCGCCCACCACGCCTGGTGGCGCGAATGGATCTGGCCAGGGTGTCCCTGCCAATGTAATCAACCAGCAAATCCGCCCCCATCTTGCCGGTCAGCGTCCAGACTCGGGCGCTGAAGTCGTCTACCGACGTATCGACGGTCTCGACTGGGCCCAGCTCCGAGATGCGGGCCAGCTTGGCCGGTGAGGACGAGGTGGCGATCACCCGAGCCCCGGCGAGCAGCGCCAGCTGGACGCAGGCAACACCGACGCCACCAGCCGCGCCCAGCACCACCACCGTCTCGCCCCGACGCAGCCGTCCTCGAGTGTGCAGCATGCGATGGGCGGTCCCGTAAGCGATGGGCAGGGCGGCGAAGTATTCGGGGTGCTCTGTCGCCTCGTCCAGCGGCATGGCGTTGGCCGCCGGAGCGACGATGTACTCGGCCAGACCGCCAGGCCGCGATTCCCCAAGCGCCTCTCCCTCGACGAGGGGATCGAGCAGAACTAGGCGTCCCAACAGGTCTTGTCCGGTCTCGTTCCCGCCTTGCTCCACCCTGCCGACCACGTCGCCGCCGGAGATGTGGGGCAGGTTTACCTCGATGCCGGGCACGCCCCGACGCACGAAGTAGTCCAAGGCGTTGAGAGCGCAATAGCTAACTCGCACCAATATCTCGCGCGGCCCCGGCTGGGGTCGAGCCACCTGGCGGTACTCGAGCACCTCCGGACCCCCGTGACGATCGAAGACCGCTGACCACATGGTTTCGGTCACCGCGCCATCCTCGAAGATACGCACGCCGCTCCAAGGCGGCGGGCGCGGTTGCGGTCAGCGTGCGCTTCTGCAGTGCTCAAGCCAGCACCAGCGCGCCTTTCGGCGTCCGCAGGCGCGCTGCGAACGCCGTCTCCGGCCCCTCTACGACGGCGACGTCCGCCCCCACGGCAAAGAGGACCCGACGCACCAGGTCGGCCCGGGGATCCTCCACCCGGAAGTCGATCAACTCGAGTCCGGCGGGTGCGCCAATCGAAGGGTGCGGGGTATCGCCCCAGTCGATCAGGAATGGAAATGGGGTTACCTGCGCCTCTTCTCTCCTCACCGTGAGCCTCCAGCGCAGTCGCCTGCCCTCAGCCGTCTCCCGCTCCATGTCCTCGATATTCCCGGGGTCCCAGCCCGACGCGAGCATCGCGTCGGCCTGAGCTTCCAGGTCGCTGGTGCCCAGCGCCCACCCCACCAGCCTGGGCCGTGCCAGCTCGCCAATCCCGAAGGCCAGGGGGGAGTCCGTGGGCGGACTCGCTAGAGGGTCTGGTCCTAACACTTCCAGGTAGCTGGAGCTGCCCAGGCCGAGGATAGCATTGGCGGTTCCCCGACCCAGGTGCCGCCCCCCGGGAGCTGGGCGCACTCCGGTGCGCCCAGCTAGCTCGGAGATGCCACGGTCTAAGTCGGCAACCCCGTACACCAGGTGATCGATCGCTGTCGCAGCCAAACGCCTATCCGAGCGACCATTCGTCGGGGTAGATGTTGCCTACCGGATCCTGGGGCTGGGTTCCGTGCAAGGTGTCCTTGATCACCGAGAGCTGGTAGTCAAAGCCTGGTGTCCAGAGGACGGGCAGGTCATGGGCGAAATACTCGTCGGCCTTGATCACCGGCTCCACACCCGATTGCTCGGTTTCCGCCGCGATTAGTCGGTCAGCCGTGGCGTTGTTGTAGCTCCCGGCGTTGCCTCCCGCTCCGGTAGCGAAGATCTCGTCAGCGGTAGGCAGGTAGTCCGGGTCCCACGACCAACCGGCCCACATGTCGATGTCCCAAGAGCATCCCTCACCGGTGCTGGGGTTGCATGAGAAGGCGTTGGCCTCCACCGAGTTGAAGGGCTCGGTGGTCAGAGTCAGCTTGATCCCTGCGCGGGAAGCCGAGGACTGCAGCGATTCCAACTCGTCGGTGAAGCCGGTGTTACCCGAGGTGTAGAGGAATTTGAAGCTCAGAGCAGCCCCCTGGACGATACCCGCCCCGCAGTCATCGGATGCGGTTCCGGCTCGTTGACAAGTGGCGACGCCGGAGCTGCCGGTTTTCCAGCCGTGCTCGCTGAGGAGCTTGCTCGCCGAGGCAACCGAGAACTTGTACGAGCTGTTCTTCTCGCTAGGACTTATGTATGGGTTGCTGGGCGTGATGGGAACGGGACCGTAGGTGGGCACTGCGTATCCATGCCACACGTCCTTCACATCCTGAGGCTGGTTCATCAGCTCCTGCATAGCCTGCCGCACGTAGAGCTGCTTGAAGATCGGCCCCGCCGTGGGATTCGAGAAGTTGTAGACCGCGTATGCGGTGGCCCAGAGCGGCCAGGGAACCACCTGGTAGCCCCTTCGCTTGAAGTAGTTCACCTGGCTGTACTCGCTCGGGGGCAGGTATCCGTAATCGAGCTGACCTCCGCGCAGCGCATTCAGCTCTGCCGCGCCGCTGGTGAACGGCACCTCCTCTAGAGCTGACAGCGTGGGCTTGGGCAACCCAGAGTAGGCCTTGTTCGGTACCAGCTCGGTGAACTGCGTGGTGGAATCGAACTTCTTGAGGCGCCAGGCCCCGTCGACCACCTGCCAAAGCGGATTGGTCTGATAGGTGGAGATGGTGGTCGACTCGGCGTTGAGGTAGTTGTAGACGGCGACCGCGCCGGCGGGGGTGGTGTCGTAGTCACCAATGGCTCCGGTGGCCGAAGTCTTGTCCCAACTTTGCTGAGGGATTGGGGTGATCTGGCTCAACTCGTTGTTGAGGATCCACAGTGGGTTGTACTTCTGGTTGAAGGTTAGAACTACCGTAGAAGCGTTGGGATAACTCTGCGACACCACGTTATCGGGGAACTCGCCGGGGACGTATCCGTAGTAGTCCTCCTTATTTGCGATGAGCTCGTTCATCCAGAACTCGACGTCGCGGCTAGTCACCGGTACACCGTCCGACCATTGCCAAGACTTGAGGTGAATGGTCACGGTCTTGCCACCGTTGGAGTACTGAGGCGCGGTGGCTAGGCTGCGCTGGTAGTTGACGACGTCGGTTCCGTCCTTTCCGAACCAGTAGAGCGGCAGATACATCAGCATCTGGAATTCGTTGTCGTCCACCGGTCCAGCGCCGGACAGGCTCTGTAGGGGGAATATGTAGGAGGATGTCTCCGCCGGTGGCAGGGCGAAAGTCGCCACCCCTCCACTCTTGGCGCTCGACTTCGCCGATGCCAGCGCCGGCGACGCGGCGGTGGCCACGAGAGCCAAGAGGCCGCAGAGCAATATCATCTTGCGCTTGGTCGCTCCAACTCTTCTATTCATCAGCTAGGCAATCTCCCTGCTTTGTATTGAGCGGGTCGGTCGAATTGGGCTGAGGCGCACCACGGTGAGCCACAGGGTCTGGCAGTCATTCCCCCTCGGCGTCCCCGAACATCGCCGCCACCGCCTTACGGTCCAGCTTTCCAGTGCTGCCGAGCGGCATAGCTTCTACAAAAAGGACTCGCCGGGGATGGGCGTAGGCGGGTCCGTGTTCGAAGAAGAACTGCTTTATCGCATCCTCGTCGAGGGCTCCCGGAGTGGTCGGCAGCACTGCCGCGACCGGCACCGTGCCCTTGATCGCGTGCGCAACTCCCACCACCGCGCAGTCGCGCACCTCGGGATGGGTGAGCAAGATCGCTTCCACCTCCCGCGGATAAACGTTCTCCCCGCCCACGTTGAGCAAGTCGTCCTTTCTCCCCAGAAAATAGAAGTAATTATCCTCATCTCGGCGCATGAGGTCACCCGTCGCCAGCCAGCCGTCGCGGATTCTGCTGGCCGTCAGTTCAGGCAACTCGTTGTACCCCAGCGCGACTCCCGGGTTGCGAACCCATAGCTCCCCCGCTTCGCCGACCGGCATCTCCTGGCTGGGATCATCGGGGTCCAGCAGTCGGACCTCGCATCCGGGCAGGGGGGGGCCCAGGCTGTTGACCTTGCGAATCCCGTACCGCGGTGAGATGAACACGTCAGGGCCACCCTCGGTGAGGCCATATCCGTTCATGAGAGGGATGTGGAAGCGGCCTTCGAAGGCTTCGACAAGATCCGCTGGGACATCGGCCGAGCCCACGGTGGCGAACCGGAGAGAACTGAGGTCGAACTTGTCGATGTCGGGATGGGCCAGGACCAGGCGGAACATCGCAGGCACTCCACCGATATAGGTGCAGTGATGGCGTTCGATGTTGACCAACGTCGCCTCCACCTCGAACTGCGGCAGAACCACAATGGAAGCTCCGGCGGCTAGAAAAACCTTCAAAGCCACGCCGGCGTTCTTGTGATAAAGAGGGGCTGAGACCAGAGCGCGGTCGGTCTCGTCGATCATCTTCCACTTGCGGACCACATCCGCGCACCAGAGCTGGCCGCGATGGCTGAGTAGAACGCCCTTGGGACGCCCTGTGGATCCGGAGGTGTATGGCTGAAAGCACACACTGTCGGGATCGAATGGCAGCCTTGAAAATTCGAGTGAAGCCGCCTCCCAATCCTGGGACTGCCCGATCAGAGCTGGCGATCGGATGGCCTCGGAAAGCTTGGTTGCGCGGTCGGTGGAGTTCGGGCCTGCCAGAATGCCGACGGCATCGGAGTCCTGGAGCACGTATCTGAGCGCCTCGTCCCCAAGCTTGATGTTGAGAGGGACCGCGACGGCGCCCGCCCGCATGCTGCCAAGGAGGGCCTCGACATAACGAACATCGTTGGGCCAGAGCAGCGCGACGCGGTCGCCGGGAACAACTCCGCGCTGAGTCAGCCAGTTGGCCACCTTATTTGCGCGGCCGTTGAGCTCAGCGTAGGTGAATTGCAAGCCCTCCTGGATCAGCGCAGCTCGCTCCGGAAAGAGGTTGACAGCGTCATCAGTGATGTAGCCAAGGTGGGTGGTTTGGGTCATGTCCGGATACGCTCTGACTGCGAGTCAGCCCGGGGTCCGGACCCAACACGGTCCCTGGCACCTGAACTTCTCATGATCGCGAGCCAGAGGACCGAGTCACGACGGCGCGCCGAGCCTTGCTGCCTCGGAGCCCACCTGGCCCGGGGCGGTCCTTCACATTTCAAAGCGCGGTCGCGGTCACCTGACATCCCTTTCGCGTTTCTCCTCCTCGGCTGCCGCCCCGCCGATTTGCCCTAGCGTGGCAGGGGCGGACACTGGTTTTGGCCGGTGCTTGCGGCAGGCGACTGGTGCGGGCGTGGCCACCGAGGTCAATCTTCGCCGTTAACTCAATCATAACGGTGACTATCCACGGGCCACCGGCCCTTCTGGCCGGCCAGGGGTAGATGGATCTGGCATCCCGCCGGGCGCGGAGTAACGGACGCGGTCCGGGGTCTCGAGGAGCGCGGCCAGCTTATGCAGCGACTGTCCCCACCCAGTCGCAGACAGGTCTCGCAAATGCTCGGGGAACGGGCCCTGTCGGAGCTCCAGCCTCGTGCCACCTCCTTCGGGAATGAAGTCGAGCATCAGGGAAATTTTGGTGCCGTCAGCGACGCCGGCGAATTTGTCAGCTACCTCGTAGCCAACTAGGCGACGGTTCTCAACAACCTCACTGAAGGTTGCGTCAATCGGTGCCCGCCATTCGGGGTTGTCATTGTTGACCATGACGAACCGCCAGTGGCCTCCCGCACGTGCGTCGATATCCACCGTGGCGCGCGGGACATGGAAAACGATCGGCGCGAACCACTGAGCTAGCTGGTCGGGATCGGTGAAAGCTCGGTAGACCATTTCAGGAGGTGCATCGAAGTGTCGCGCGAGGAATACCTCGAAATTCTCATCCACCATGGTGGCTCTCCTCTTGGGATCTCTTGCTAATGGATCTTGGCGCAACGCCCCCTTTCATCTGCTGAAGGTGGACATCGAGTCGGTCGAGACGGGCAGTCCAGAGCCGGCGCAAGTGAGCAATCCAAGCGTCCGCATCATCGAGTGGGGCTGTGTGCAAGCGGCTGGTTCTCCATTGGGCCGGGCGTGCATGCGTGATCAAGCCGGCGTGTTCGAGCACCTTCAGGTGACGCGAGATTGCGGGAAGACTGATTCCAAACGGCTCGGCAAGCTCGGAGATCGTTGCATCGCCTCGCCCCAGCCGCTCCAGGATCGCTCGGCGAATGGGATCGGCCAAGGCTGAGAATACGGAGTTGAGACTGACTTCAGTCTCCCGGTATTTAACCATTCTGTTAAATACCGGACCAGCCACATCCCCGTGTCAAGGATCGGGGGCAACAAGGTGTGGTGCCTCAGACCTCAGTGGCTACCGACATTCGGCGGAAGGCGCTACCTGGGAAGGATGCGTTGCAAGGTGCCAGCTGCTGCGATCGCGAGGCAGGCGACTGCGAGAACGGAGCTGGCGACGGCCATTAGCACGACCGCCAAGGTGCCAAAGTCTGCTGCTAGCTCGGTCGCGCAGAGGACGGCAAACACGATCAAGCACACGCCCGCCAGATAGGAAGTCAACAAGGTCGCGGGAGTGACCCATGTGGTCTCAAGAGTCCCTGATGCAGGGGTAGAGAAAAAGTACTTCATCGCCAGGTCGGCGAGCCACACCACCCCACCGAAATCAGTCAGGGGCGGTGGCGGAGACGCCGGAACGCGGGTCAGCCGGTTCGGCATGATGCCCGGCCGGTGGTCGAGCGGGTGCTGGTCAGTCTGCGACCCCCGCTTGGAGGGCGGCTTCGTGCCTGTCGTCAAAGCCTCGGATGTCGACGATCTGGCCAGCGTGCAGGCGGAGCACCTGCCAGCGTTTTGCCTCTCCCCCCGTCCGCTCAGCGTCGCGCGTGCCACTCACTCTGAGTCCGACCAGGAGAGCTCCCCTACCAGGGACCACCTCGGTGGCCCGAGCTCTGGCACCCGCTTGCCAAGCCCGGCTCCACCATTCGATCACCTCCTCGCGACTGCGGCAGACCCCGCCGGGCGTCTCGGGAGGTCCCCAGCGTACGTCCGGCGCCAGCAACGCCGCAATTAGGGCGAGGTCTGCAGAGTTAAAGGCGACCTTTATCCGCTCGCTCAGTTGCTCCAGTGCTAGGGGCTCCGAGGACATGCGCGCTCCCTCCAAATCTACCAATTAGCGCCTCGTGCGCAGCGCCGTGGCCACCTGGTGCTCCGGCCAGCCCAGTGCAGCGCGCACCATGTCCCACTAGGCCCCGCTTTTGGCCAACGTGGCGAATCCGTCTGCAACAACCCTGGAACGGTTTTGGCAAGGTTCCACTCAGCACCTCTGGGCAGTTCAGCCAACCTGCCATAGCCCGCCCGACTGGCAAGTCTTGCACACAGTGTGAGCATCCACGGTACTCGGCTACGTCTGGTCTCACGCCGAGGTTGACCGCGACGCCTGGAACGGGAAATAAGGGGTTTGGCCTGCCCGACTCAGCGCCTTCGGATGGCGGTCGGCCGGGCTAATTTATTTCGGCCTGGTCCTAGCCGTGCTGGCCGCAACCGAAGGACCCGCGGAAGGCGCTCCAGCTCGCACCGAGCACAGCCAAGCCAACCAGGATCTCCGCCAGCCCGCAGCCACAGCCCGCCCAGCCGCCGGTGCCTGGCGCTCCTGTGACTGGGACGGCGATGGCGGTGACCGACTCGGCCAGCACCGCGGATGCCGGACTCGCCTGGTAGTTGCCGTCACCGCTGTAGGTCGCAGTGATCTCATGGGTGCTGGCGGTGGAATAGGTGGCAGTACAGGTGGCGCTGGCACCGGTCAGGGCCACGCTCCCGATGGTATTGGCGAGGCTGGCGAATTTTGTGCCACTCCCGCTCCTGCAGCACGGAGATCTTGTCGATCAGGACCTGTCGGGGGCGGACTTAGGTCCGGCGCTCGTCACTCAAAGCCTCGAAACTGGCCTCCGGGGCCGTGTCGCAGCTCTCCCGCAACAAGTCTGGTGGAGGCGCCGGGAATCGAACCCGGGTCCGAGAACGCGTCCCGCGAGACCTCTACGTGTGTAGCCCGGAAACTGTTCTCACCCGCCGAGCGCCTCCGGACCGGCTCAAAGTGGGCCAGCCTCAGAAAAAGTCCCCAAGAGCGCTGAGACACCACTCCTGAGCCAGCCCGCTGTATTTGCGTCGGGTCCGGGCGCCACAGGCGCTCACCCGGTCGACGTCGGGCCTAAGCCCGAGCTTTTGGCGCTACTGCTTGATCAGATCAGGCAGCGTAGGCCAGAGCCGGTTGGCTCTGATTGTTGGCAGTTAATGCCTTTTCCCGGTTTTACGAGCCCGGGGCTCGACACGCCATCTCGCAACCCACGTCCCCGTCGAAGCCAAACGCCCCCACGAGCAAGTTGCCGCACAACTATACCCCGCCATCCCAGTTTCGACGCACACCCTGCTCCATCTGGCGGCGCGCTTCGCGCTCGGCAATCGCGTGGCGTTTGTCGTACTCGCGTTTTCCTTTGCCCAGGGCCAGCTCCACCTTGACTCGGTTACCGGACAGGTGGAGGTCCAGGGGGACCAGGGTCACCCCCGGCTGCTTGACTGCTCCTGCCAGATGATCGATCTGTCGGCGGTGCAGCAGCAGTCTCCGGGAACGCCCGGGCTCGTGGTTCTGACGATTACCGAACTCGTAGGGCTGGATGTAGGCACCGTGAAGCCATGCCTGGCCACGCTCGATCCGAACATAGGCCTCCGTGATCTGAGCTCCACCCTGGCGGAGTGACCGCACCTCGGTGCCCCAGAGTTCGATGCCGGCCTCGAGCTGCTCGAGGATGTGGTACTCATGCCGGGCCCGTTTGTTCCGGGCCAGCAGGCGTGGCGCTTTGGCCTCAGGCACTGGAGTGACCTCGGGGCGCTCGCTGCCGGCCGCGAAGAAAGGCAGCCGGGCTCATCTGGGGACCGCCCGGGGGCTGGATCAGCTCGACCCGGTAGGCGCCTTCCAGAGTCTGGACCAGGATCCAGTCCTGCCCCTGCTGCAAGATCTCGCCGGGGGCGAGCTGGCGGGCAACTTGAGCGCTGGGGTCGGGGGCGCCACGAAGCAGCTTGACCTGCTTACCCGAGAGCGGGACGGTCACTCCCGGCCAAGGGCTGAGCGCTCGTAGATGCCGGTCGATGATCTCAGCTGTGAAGGTCCAGTCGAGCCGCCCGTCTTGGCGGCTCAAGCGGTGCGAGTAGGTGGCAGCCGACTCCAGCTGAGCGATCTCTGTCACCCCGCCCGCTTCCAGCCGGCGCAGCACCTGCACCGCCACATCTCCGCCCAACTCGGCGAGCTTGGCGCTGAGAGAGGCGGTGGTATCGCTCCCGCCGAGAGGTAGTTCCGCCTGGCCCAGGATGGGTCCACTATCCAGATGCTGGACCATGCGAAAGACGGTAACCCCGGTGCGACTGTCTCCGGCCAAGATGGCGGCTACCACTGGCGACGCCCCGCGATGGCGGGGCAGGAGCGACGGGTGCACACCCAGTCCCCCTTGGCGCAGGGAATCGAGGACTGACAAGGGGATCAGCTGCCCGTAGGCAGCCACCACCAGGACATCGGCCCGACTTTGGGAAGAGACTTGATGCCAGACGTCCTCGGTCAGCCGGGGCGGTTGAGCGATCGGGATCCCCAGTGACTCCGCCGCGGCCTTCACCGGCCGAGGGGCAGCGGCACCCCGGCTACCGGCCCGGTCGGGCGCCGTCAGCACTTTCACCAATTCCTGGTCGGAAGCTGCCAGAGCCCTCAGTACCGGCAGTGAGAACTCCGCAGATCCGGCAAAGACGACGCGCACCGACCCACCTCCATGAGTGGCAGCCAGAGAGCCGACTCCAGTCTGCTGGAGTTGGCGAAGGTGCCAAGTCTCCCAGACCTCGGGTGGGCCTTCCCCACGCCTAGGTCAGGCGGGGTCGATGTCGAGCGACCAGCCCCGGCCCTGGGGAAGGTGGGGACGGACCGCCTCGAGCCGGGGCGCCCGGATGGTCAGCTGCCAGCGATACAGGGAGCGAAGCCGGGGGATGAAGGCTGGGCTCGGTCCCAATACCTCCACCGAACTTCCCTCGAGCAGGCTCCTAAGCCGGACGGCCTCCTCCTCCGCCTGGTCGCGGGCCGCCTGCTCAACTTGATCACTGCGGGTGAGGACCAGGAGTCTGGTAAAGGGAGGAAAGTGCAGCCGACGACGCGCCTCCAGCTCCTGGGCGGCGAAGCCCTCGTAGTCGTGAGCGCCGGCGAACTGGACGGCCGCATGATCGGGGCTGTAGGTCTGAAGGATGACCTGGGCAGGCTCATCGCCACGCCCCGCCCGCCCCGCCACTTGGGTGAGCAGCGAGAAGGTCTTTTCCGCTGCCCGGAAGTCTGGGAAGTGGAGGGCGATGTCGGCGTTGACGATCCCCACCAGCCTTACCCCGGGTAGGTCCCAACCCTTGGCCACCATCTGGGTCCCGATCAAGAGGTCGGCATCGCGGCGTACGAAGGCCTCGTAGATCTGGCGATGAGCGTCTCGATGGGCAACCGTGTCCCGATCCATGCGTAGGATCCGAGCCTCTGGCCAGAGCTCGCGCGCCTCAGCCTCGATCCGCTCGGTGCCTGCCCCCAATGCCCGTAGCAGCCGGCTGCCGCAGACCGGGCACTGCTCCGGGAGTTCCACCTGATGGTCGCAGTAGTGGCAGGTGCAGAGTCGTCCCCGGGAGTGCAGGGTCAGTGAGACCGAGCAGTTGGGACAACCCAGAGCATCGCCGCAGCTCCGGCAGAGGACCACACTCGAGGTCCCGCGACGGTTGAGGAACAGGATCCCCTGTCCCCCACCCGACAGCGTCTCAGTCACCAGCTCGGCCAGCCGTCGGGAGAAGGGTGAGCGGTTTCCCCAGGCCAGCTCCTCTCGCAAGTCGACCACCTCCACCGGCGGCAAAGGCCGCCCGCCGAAGCGGTGCGGCATCCTCAGCAGCTGCAGCCCCTTGGCGGCCAAGGCCTGCTGGTAGACCTCCAGCCGCGGGGTGGCGCTGCCGAGGACGACTGGCACCGAGAGGATCCGGCCCAGATGACGGGCAACCTCGGCGGCGTGGTACCGGGGCATGGCGTCGTACTGCTTATAGGAAGATGAGTCCTCCTCATCCACGATCACCACGCCGGGGTTGGCCATGGGAGCGAAGACCGCGCTGCGAGATCCGACCACGACCTGGGCTTGGCCGGAGCGGACCCGGCGCCACTCCCGACCACGCTCGGCGGCAGTGAGCCCAGAGTGGAGCACTGCCACGACCCCGGGAAAGTGGATCGCGAAGCGCCTCTCGGTCTGGGGGGTCAACGAGATCTCGGGGACCAGCACGATCGCACCCTTGCCCTGCGCCAGGGCCGCCTTGATGGCGGCCAGATACACCTCGGTCTTGCCTGACCCGGTCACACCGAAGAGGAGGAACTCTTCGGCCTTCGACCAGGACACGGCTTCCCGGATCGGAGCGAAGGCCTGCTCCTGCTCTGAGGTGAGGACCAGGGCCGCGCTGCTCTCTACCGGACGCACGGAGTCCATCGCGGCTTTGGGAGTGGTGCGGCGGCGGGAGCTAGCCTTGCCGGTGCGCAGGGCGGGAGGGATCATGGCCCGGAGCACCTCAGGTAGGGGGCAAAGGTAGTAGGTCGCGATCCACTGCGCCAGGCTGATCTGGTGAGGAAGCAGCAGCGGATCTTCGTCGCGGATCCGCTCCAGGGGACGAAGACCGTCCACCGGGGAGTCCTCGGGCAGCTCGACCACGAAGGCGAATACCCGGCGCCGTCCGAAAGGCACCACCACCCTCTGGCCGAGCCGGATCTGGTCGGCTAGCTCATCAGGGACCGAGTAGTCGTAGAGCCCAGCAGGCGGACCCGCCCGGAGGTCGGGAGAGACTCTGGCAAGCAGCGGTCGGCCAGGGCTCACCGCGGGGCCAGCGGTCTCGGAGAGTCCTGAACCAGTCGGTGGACCTCATCCAGGATGGCGGCGGCGACGGCCGACTTGGGCTGCCAGCCCAGCTCCAGGGTCCGGCCGTCTCGGCTGAGGAGTGTCGTCTCTGCCATGTCCCCGCCCATCGACGAATGCGCTCCCCCCACGAGGTTAGCCACCACCAAGTCGCAGCCTTTGCGCTCGAGCTTCTCCCGACCCCTATTGGCCACCTCCTCCGTCTCGGCCGCGAAGCCCACCGCCAGGCAGCCCGGGGGACGCTCGGCGATCAGTCTGGCCAGGACGTCGACGCTGGGAACCAGCTGGAGCTGCAGCTCCGGCTGTAGGCTGCGGTGCAGCTTGCTGGGGGCTGGCGCCTCCACTCGGAAGTCCGAGACGGCCGCGGCCATGAGCAGCAGGCGAGTTGTCGGTAACACCGCGAGGCAGGCCTGGAGCATCTCCTCTGCGGTATCGACCCTGGTGATCTCGACCGTGGGCAGGTCGATCTCCCCCTCCACCGCCGTCACCAGGCGCACCGAGGCCCCCCGGGCGGCCGCCTCCGCGGCCAGCCGTTCCCCCATCTTGCCGCTGCTCCGGTTGCCGAGATAGCGGACCGGGTCGATGGGCTCGCGGGTGCCGCCGGAGGTAACCAGGACCTCCCAGCCGCGCAGCGGACCTTCCGGCCGGAGCAGCCGCAGGATTGCGGCCAGGATCGCCTCGGGCTCAGCCATCCGGCCCTCGCCCTGGCGACCGGAGGCGAGCCGGCCGCTCACCGGCCCCACCACCAGGGCGCCCCGGGAGACAACGGCGGCAAGGTTCTGCTGGGTGGCCGGATTGCGCCACATCCCGGTCTCCATAGCCGGGGCCAGGATGATCGGGGCCGTGGTGGCCAGCAGGGTGGAGCTGACCACGTCGTCGGCCAGCCCTATCGCCAACCGAGCCAATGTGGACGCTGTCGCTGGCGCGACCAGATGGCAGTCCGCCCAGCTGGAGAGGTCGATATGGGCCATTCCGTGGCCCTCCCAGGGTTCGTCCGGCCCGGCATTCCGGGCCGGACGCTTGGCCGGGAACAGCCGCCAGGCCACTGGGTGCCCGGACAGGGCCTGAAGGGTGGTGGGCGAGATGAAGGCGGTGGCCGACGGCGTCATCGCCACTCTCACCTGGGCTCCCTGACCGCGAAGCGAGGTGATCAGCTGGGGGACCTTGACCACCGCCACCCCGCCACAGACGTGAACAGCTACCTTCCTGCCGCCGAGCTGTTGTCCGACCTGGTCAGGCATCGCGTCGCCATTGTGGCAGGCGCCTCGAGCTGATCAGCCCTCGTCCGAGGGCGCCACCTCCAAGATGGCGGCGACCTCGGCGGCGGCCCTAGCGACGTCGTCGTTGACCACCCGGTGGTGGTACCAGTTCGCTTCGGCCAGTTCTCGATCCGCATCCTTGGAGCGGATCGCCAGCTGTTCTGGGCTCTCAGTGCCGCGGCGGATCTGCCTCTCGATCAACGCCTCTCGGGAGGGAGGCTCGAGGAATACGAAGATCGCGTCGATGCCAGAGTCGCGCAGCAGAGCGGCACCCTGAACGTCGGGCTTGAGGAGCACGTCCCATCCCTGGGCCAGGAGTTCATCCACCCGCGCCTTGGCGGTGCCGTAGCAATTGCCGTGCACCTTGGCTGTCTCCAGAAATTGGTGGCCAGCCGCCATGGCAGTGAAGGTTTCGGGGCTGACGAAGGTGTAGTCGCGACCATCGACTTCACCCGGGCGAGGCAGCCTGGTGGTGTAGCCAGGCGGTCGTTTCAGCGACGGAGCAAGCTTGAGCACCTCCTCGATCACCGTGTCCTTGCCCACGGCGCTGGGGCCGGAGAGCACGACGATGCGCCCCTTGCCCGAATCCCTGGTCATCTGGCGCTCTAGGGTAGGGCTTGCTAGGGCCAGGTGACCTGGCTTCCGGGCGCCGCGCCCAGTTGCAGTCGGAGCGCCTGCAGATCCGCCGGGAGCGGGCTGACGAACACCATCTCTCGAGCGTCCTGGGGATGGATCAGGTGGAGAAGGGCAGCGTGAAGCGCGGGCCGCGGGGAGCGCTCACGGCCGGAGGCGCCGTAGAGGCTGTCGCCAACGATTGGCCGGCCGATGTAGGCCAGGTGGACCCGAATCTGGTGGGTTCGGCCCGTGAGCAAGCGCAGCCGCAGAGCCGTGTGCTGGGGAAGGCGCTCCAGCACCGAGAACTCGGTCACGGCCTGGCGCCCGCTGGCGCCAACCCCCATCCGCCGAGGCCGCTTGGGATCCCGGCCCAGGGCGGCCTCGATCCGACCGTGGTCCTCGCTCAACCCGCCCTCGACCAGGGCCCAGTACTCGCGTCCCATGGTCCTGGCTCGGAGCTGCCGCGCCAGGTGCCGGTGCGCCTCCTCGCTCCGAGCCAGCACTAGCAGCCCGCTGGTGCCGCGATCGAGGCGGTGGACGATCCCGGCACGCTCCGCCCCGCCGGAAAGGGACCAAGGCCCGCCCCAGGCCTGAACCAGCTGGGCCAGGGTTCCCTCCCGGTGTCCCGGGCCGGGATGGACGACCATGCCGGCCGGCTTGTCCACCACCGCCAAAAAGTCGTCCTGATACAGGAGGTGCAGATCACCTGGATGCGGTTCGGAGGCTGGGCGGTGCTCCTCTGCCCTCCACGTGACCGGGTCACCCGGGTGAACCAGGTGCGAAGGCCGGAGCACCGGCCGCCCGCCCACCGAGACCAGCCCAGCCCGGACCCTCCGCTGGGCGTGAGCCCGCGCCTCTCCCAGGCGCGCGGCCAGGAAGACGTCAAGGCGCAGGTCGGCCTCTGACAACTGGACCGGTGGGAGCTGGACCTCTTCTCCCTGTCCGGCCCCCTCAGACACGGTTGCCGCCAGACAAGACGATGCGCGCGACCAGGATCACCACCCCGACCGTGATACCCGAGTCGGCCACGTTGAAGACGGGCCAGTGCGGAAACTGCATGAAGTCCACCACGTAGCCCTGGGTTACCCGGTCAACGGCGTTGGCGATCGCTCCGCCCAGAAGTAGGCCCACTCCGGCTTGAACCCACCAGGGCTCCAGGGCCAGCAGGCGCCAGCGCCAGAGGATGGCCGCCACCACCAACACCGCCACCGCCAAAAACAGCCAGTCGGCGCTGGGCAGGATGCTAAAAGCGGCCCCGCTGTTGATGGTGTAGTAGATGTGCACCGGCCACCCTGGCCAGAGCTGCTGCCCCAACGTCAGGGAGTGGGTCACCCACAATTTCGTCAGCCGGTCGATCACGAAGACCGCGATGGCAGCGACGGCTGTCCACACTGGCAGCGGTTGGGTTCTAGTCAAGACCGACCGAGAGAGTCGAACGGGCCGGAGGGCCGTCAGTCGCGCTTGGCCTCTTTGCAGGGGACGCATCGAGTTGCGTACGGAAGGGCCCGCAGCCTCTCGATGGCGATCTCCTTGCCGCAGCTCCGGCAGAGACCGTATTCACCGCGCTCCAGCCGCCCCAAGGCGTCGTCGCACTGTTCGAACATCTGGAGCAGGTTCTCCCGGATCGCCAGCAGCCGCTCATGCTCCTCCATCTCTCCGGCGTGCTCGGTGGGATGCTCATGGAAGGGGGCTTCTCGACCGGCACCGTTGCTGGCAACGCCGGTCAGCTGGGCCATCTCTTGGTCTAGCCTCGCCTTCTCTGCTTCCACCTGAATCCGGATCTGAGCTAAGTCGCGTTCGCGGGATGTCGCGGCGATCTCGGTCATCCTTTGGCTTCCTCAGTTAGGTGCCCAGGCGGTGAGCCGGGCAACGCTACGCATCTCCTGCTGCTCCCCGGGGGGCGCGTGCATTATGGGCTGTTCCCAGGCGGTCGGGAACACCCCGACCACGTCAGTGTGCGTCAGCGTCCAGCCGCCGCAGCGCTATCGAGATCGAATGTGCGGGAACCTTGAGCTCTGACCATCCGGCGTAGCCGCTCGGCGGCTCCGAGACGGGCTCCACCCGCACCAACTCGACTGCGAAGCACTGGGCCCGGATTTGTCCCGCCTCCTGCTCGATCGCCGACGCCAGCTCTTCGTCGGAGGCGAAGAGGACGGCGACCAGCTCGCCCGCCCGCAGGCCGCTCTTGCGGCGCAGGTCCTGTAGCTGGCGGGTGAAGGTCCGAGCCAGTCCCTCCCGACGCAATTGCGGGGTCAACTCGAAGTCCAGTTCGACCGTGACCCGGCCGCCCGCCTCGCCCGCGGAACTCGCCACCTCGTTGACGTTGAGCTCCTCGGCCAGCACCTCGGCCAGCTCAGGGGCCAGCTCTGCGCCGACCACCGTGGCCCTCGCCAGGGGCTGACGGATGGGGACGCTCCGCTCCTCCCGGAGAGCTCTGGCATCCTCAGCCAGCCGCCGCACCAATGCCATCTGCTGCAGCAGCCAGTGATCGATCGGCCGCTTCCTCGGGACCGGGTAGTCCTCCAGATGAACCGAGACTGGCCCCCCCTCTCGGGTGGGTGTCAGAGCGCGGAAGATGGCATCGGCAACGAAGGGAGTGAAGGGGGCCAGTAGCCGACTGGTCTGGCAGAGGACCTCGTGCAAGGTTGCGCAGCTGGACGCGACCTCCTGGGACGTGCCTCGAAATCGCGGCCGGGACCGGCGCAGGTACCAGGTGCTGGTGTCGTCGGCCAGCCCGGCTATCGCCCGGCAGGCCGAGTTGGCGTCGTAGCGGTCCAAGTGCGCCACCACCTCCGCTACCGTCTCCTCGAGCCGGGCCAAGATCCAGCGATCTAGTGCGTGTCGCTCGGTCAACTCTGGGAACGGCGTCCAGGGATCCCAATTAGCCAGATTGGCGTATGTGACGAGGAAGCTCTGGGTGTTCCATAGCACATTGAGGAAGCGGAGCGCGGTGTCGGCCACCCGCTGCACCGAGATCCGGTACTCCAGGCCGACCGTGACCGTCGTATAGAACCACCAACGAACCGCGTCGCTCCCGGTTTTCGAGATCAACTGGAAGGGATCGACGACGTTGCCTCGGGACTTGGACATCTTCCGTCCCTGCTCGTCGACAACCAGGCTAGGCACCACCACATTGCGGTAGGCGGGCTGATCGAAGAGCATTACCGACTCTGCCAGCAGGGTATAGAACCAACCTCGCGTCTGATCGATGGCTTCGCTGATGTAGTCAGCGGGATGGTCCGTGGCGAATCGCTCCTCGTTTTCGAAGGGATAATGCCACTGTGCGAAGGGCATGGCACCGGCGTCGTACCAGCAGTCGATGACCTCGGGCACCCTGCGCATCTGCCCACCGCAGTCACAGGCGAGGGTCACCTCGTCGATGAAGGGCTTGTGGATGTCGGTGCCGGGCTGGAGGCCCAGCTCGGCCAGGCTCCCGATACATCTCTGCTCACCACAGTTGGGACATATCCAGATCGGAAGAGGTGTGCCCCAGTACCGGGCCCGGGACAGGTTCCAGTCCTGGACTGACTCCAGCCAGTTCCCCATCCGCCCGTCGCGGAGATGTGAGGGAACCCAGTGGACCGAGTGGTTGTGGCTGAGCAGCCGGTCCTTGACCGCTGTGGTCTTGATGAACCAGGAATCCAGGGCGTAGTACAGGAGCGGAGTCTCGCAGCGCCAGCAGAACGGGTAGGCGTGGAGAATCCGTTCTTCCTTGTAGATCAGTCCCCGCTGCCGCAGCTCCTCGGTGATGAGGGGATCGGCGTCCTTGACGAAGATTCCCTGAAAGTCGGTGACCAAGGGAAGGAAGCGCCCGTCCAGCCCGACCGTGTGCCGGACCTCGATCCCGGCCCCCTGGCAGAGCTTGAGGTCGTCCTCGCCGTAGGCACCGGCGGTGTGAACGATCCCCGTCCCCTCATCGGTCGCCACGAAGTCGGCGGCCATCACCGCGAAAGCTTGCGGCTGCTCGGGTAGGTAGGAGAACGGCGGCTGGTAGCGAACTCCGACCAGCTCCCTGCCCGCCATCTCCCGCTCCACCTGGTAGGGGCCGTCGAGAATCTGTAGCCGGTCCTTGGCCAGGATCAGTTTCTCGTCGCCCTGTCTGACCTGGACGTACGCGATCTCTGGCCCAACGGCCAGACCCAGGTTCCCGGGCAGGGTCCAAGGGGTGGTCGTCCAGGCCAACAGGCTGGTCTGCGGGTCATCCCTGAGCCGGAAGCGCACGGTGACCCCGGGGTCAGGCGTCTCATCGTGGTAAGCCCCGGGCTGCGCCAGCTCGTGACTGCTCAGAGAGGTCTGGCAGCGGGGGCAGTAGGGCGCCACCCGGTAGCCGCGGAACAGCCAGCCTCGATCGTAGATCTGCTTCAGGCTCCACCAGACTGACTCCATGAATTCGGTGTCGTAGGTGCGGTAGGCGCTCTTGAGGTCGATCCAGAAGCCGATCCGGTTGGTCAGCCGCTCCCACTCGTCGATGTACTCCATGACACTGGCACGGCAGAGGCTGTTGAATTCCTCAACCCCCATCTGCTCGATTTCCTGCTTGGAGCGGATCCCCAGGCTGCGCTCGACCTCCAGTTCCACCGGCAGCCCGTGGGTGTCCCAACCGCCCCGGCGCTCAACCCGCCGGCCACGCATTTGTTGATAGCGCAGAAAGCAATCCTTGAAGGCGCGGGCCAGGACGTGATGCACCCCGGGCAGTCCGTTGGCGGTCGGTGGCCCCTCGTAGAAGACGAACCGCTGGGCATCCCGCCGCAGCTCCAGGCTGCGCTCAAAGATTCGCTCGCGCTGCCAGAACTGCAGGACTTGCTCCTCCAGCTCGGGAAAGCTGACCGGGTTGGCCACCGGCTCGAATGCCGACATCAGGGCGCGGTGCGATCTCCAGTGAGAGCTCTCCTCCCGTGCCGACGGGAGCCAGACCCAGGCAGGGTAGCATGGCGGGCACAGGATCCTGTCAGATCTCAACGGGAGTTCCCGTGCCGGTTGACGCGGTCGACCCTCAAGCCTCGCCCTGGGGTGAGCACATCGACCTGTTCTGGGAAGATCTGCAGCCAGGCGCCCGCTTCGGGCTGGGGTCACACCTGGTCAGCCAGGACGAGATCATCGCCTTCGCCCAGCAGTTCGATCCTCAACCCTTTCACACCGACCCGCTGCGGGCGCGCCAAAGCATCTTCGGCGGACTGATCGCCAGCGGGTGGCACTCGGCGTCGATCTGGATGCGACTCTATTTCGACGCCGTGCTCAGTCACGCGGCTAGCCTGGGCTCGCCGGGGGTGGATGAGCTCAAGTGGCTGAACCCTGTCCGCGCCGGAGATGAGCTGACTGGTTCCGTCGAGGCGGTCGCGGCCAGACTCTCAAAGAGCCGCCCCGACCGCGGCCTAGTGCAGCTTCGCGGTGAGCTCTGGGACCAGGGGGGACAAGTGAAGATGCGGATGACCGCTTGGGGGCTCTTCGGCCGCCGTCCCAAGCCGGGCCCTAGCTAGGGCCCCGCGCCGCATTGTTCCGAGAGCTGTTTCGTTCCCCCGACGGCGAGACCGGCGCCCTGACAGCTGAGTGGATCGAAAGTCTGACCGCGCTAGACCGGCGGGAGTGGGATCAAATCAGCCAGCAGTGCGCTCTCTATCTCTCGTATCCGTTCCTGCTGGCGATCGAGGAGTCGGAGGCCACGCCGTGCTCGTACCTCTTGCTCCGCGCTGCCGAGGGCCAACTGGTCGCCGGCCTGCCTACCTATCGGTGGGATGGCTCTCCCGACCCCGGCCTCGATCACTACGAACCGTTCGCGAGCGGCGCCCGCTGGGTGCTGGGCCGGCGCGCCCGCCGGCAGCCCTGGATCCCCACCCTGCTGGTCGGGTCGCGCGCCGGCTACTCGACCGAGTTTGCGATCCATCCTGACTGGAGCCAGCGCCGCGGATCCGTGGTAGGGCGCCTGCTGGCAGGTGCCGCCGAGAGGGCTGAGACCGTCGGCAGCGCCAGTCTAGGCGTCATGTGGATGACATCGGCCGCCGCCCAAGAGGCCTACCCCTGCCTGCGGCGACCCGAGTACCTGATCCTGGCCGGTCCCAACTGCGCCATTGAGATCGAATGGGACTCATTCGACCAATACCTGGGCAGCCTCAGCCACTCTCGCCGGCACTCAGCCATTCGGGAGCGGCAACGGTTCCGGGAGAGTGGCCTTGAGATCGAGGTCAGCGACCTGCGCTCCTGCCTGGATCAACTCCCTGCGCTCGCGGCCAAGCTGCAGGCCAAGTACGGCCATGCCGCAACTGAGGGCGAGATTGCGGCGCAGCTGGAGGCACAAGCCCGGCATCTCAATGCGGAGAGTCGGGTCCTCCTCTGCCGACGCCAGGGGCGGCTGGTCGCCTTCTCACTCTTCTACCGGTGGCGCGACCGCCTGTACGGCCGATTGGCCGGCTTCGATTACGCGGCCACCGCCGGCGCCGACGCCTATTTCAACCTGGCCTTCTACCTACCGCTTCAGCTGGCCCTGGACGAGAACGTGAAGCAGCTAAAGCTGGGCATGGCCAGCTGGAAGGCCAAGGTGATGCGCGGGGCTAGCTTCGACCCGACCTGGACTTTGGCGTGCCCACCCGGCCCTGTCCGCGGAGCCTGGGCCCGGGTGGCTAAAGGGCAGGGTGACGGCGCCGCCGAGTGGTGGGCGGGGCAGTTCCCGGGTCGGGTGAACTGGCGAGAGGACTGGCGCTGGACCAGGGCGGGCCTGGCCGGTAACGAGCCGGCCACAATCGGCCCGCAGTAGCCCACGTAACCCCAATTCGGAGGAGCTCAGGGGTAAAACAACTCAGCAGTGCGCTTCACCACGCGGCGGGCACTGGTCCTGGCCAGCTGCGCCTTCCTTGTCAGCTACGTGATCCTGGTCGCCTTTCAGATCGATCAGATCGCCGCGTTGCCGGATTTTATGGCCTTCTACTCGATAGCCCACGCGATCGCGGCGGGGGGCCTGACCGCATCCCAGCACATGTACTCGCTGCGGTTTCAGGTGGCGTCCGAAGCGTTCCTCGACCACGGCCTCGGGCGATCCTACCTGGAGCCATTCGTGGATCTGCCCCCGGCAGCCTGGGTGGTCATCCCCTTCACGATCCTCTCGATCTGGCCGGCCTTCTACGTCTGGGACGCCATCGGCCTCGGCCTGTGCCTGGTCGGCAGCTTCTGGCTGGTGCGCCAGGAACGGCTCGGCGCCGACGCCATCCCGCTGGCACTGGCGATCGTGGCCTCCTACCCCACCTACGCGGCGCTGGGTTCAGGTCAGTACGACCTGCTCTGGCCGCTCTGTCTGGCTCTGTTCACCTCGGCTTGGTACTGCAGCTCCACCTGGGGGCGATGGACCCGAACCGCACTGGCCAGCTTTCTCTTCGCCTTCAAACCGGATCTGCTCCTCCTCATGGTGGTCCCGGCCATGGCTGCCTGGCGGCAGCGCCTGGTTCGAGAATCGCTGGTTTGCCTGGTAGCACTGGGAGGGATCACCGTTGCCGTGGTCGGGGTTTCGGGACTGCTGGTCCTGCCCCACCTCGAGGCCTACACCCTCTTCTACCGATTCCCGCCCGGCTCGGATGAGACTTGGCTCGGGCTGCTCTGGAGGTTCACCGGGCATGGCGGGCTGACCCAGGCCGTGGCCTGGGCGTCGATCGGCGTAGCCCTGCTCACCCTCACTTTGGCCTGGTGGCGCAATCCACCAAAAACCTCACGGGACTGGAAGCTCGCCCTCACCAGCACGGTCTGCCTCTCGCTTTTCGTCGCTCCCCACAGCCTCAACCACGACCTGGTCCTTTTGGCCGGCCCGGCGGTGTGGGCGGCGGCGGCCCTCAGGGACGCCGGCCGGGGCCTGGGCTGGTTGGCCTTCTGGATGGTGCTGATGAACATAGCACTCATCGTGGACGCCAGCCGCCCCCTCTCGCCGATCACGTTTCCGGTGGTGCCGTTCGTCCTCCTGGCAGCCGCCGTGACCGCCTGGCGAGCCCGCCGTACCCTGGCGGTGGCGCGCGTGCCCAGGCCCAGCCGGGCCCCCGCCAAACCGGAAGCGGGTGCAGCTAGGTAATAGGTCGTGGGGGGTCACCCGGGCCACCCATCTCCCGCGGCGCCGTGATCAGCCAGCAGTTGGGCCAGACCGTGGCCAGCCGCGAGTCAGTGGTGACTAGAGGTGTCCCCAGCCTCTCGCTCAACTCCACACACAGCGCGTCACCCAACCGGAGTCCCTTCCTTGACCAGGCACCCTCCAGCAGGCCGGCTGCGGGGTGGGAGATGAAGGGAGCGATGGCCAAGAGGCGAATGCTCGAGCTCAGCTGACGTCGCGACAGCCATCCCCGGGTGGTCATCACCAGCAGGCCCTGCGCCGCCATGGCGGCGCAATGGTCCGACACGTGGATCGCCCGTCCTCGTAGGACGGTCCCCACCGTCCGCCCCTCGGCATTGCCCACCATCAGGTCGAGGAGCCCCGCGGTCTCCAGAACCAGCGCATCAGCCACCAGACCTGTCTCTTCCGGTGGGCTCCAGGGCCGCAATGGTCTGCCCATGGCCGGGGGCGCCCGTAGCTTGTGGGTTGAGCCGGCTCAGCCAGGCGTCGAGTCGGGAACTGTCGAGCTGCTGGCGTACAGCGCTCTGCAGCACCTGGGAAAGGTTCCATCCCAGCGGCCTGATCGCATCCGCCAGCTCATCCGGTAGATAGACATTGACCCTGGCTATACACACACTATACACACAGGACCGCGCCGCAGGGGTGGTGGAGAATTGGGCGCCGGCGGTGTCTGTGGGATCGCCAGAACGGCCGGAGCTGGGCGTCGCCTGGCCCGCGCGGTCGACTCCGCCGCGGCCATGCGTGCGGGCGGCGCGGGCGTTCCCGGCCGAGGCCTCCTCCCAGGACCTCAGCCGGGCGTCGCCGGTATGCCTACCTCAGCGCGGCTCCCGCAGGAAAGCCGGGATGTCGACATCCTCGTAGAGCTCGGGATTCTCCCGCTGCGGTTGCCGTGCGCGCTCGGGGAGCGGCTCCTGCAGATCCTCAGGCCTGGTGGTCTTGTATTTCTCGGCCAGCAACTGGTTCACCTGGCCGCCGGCGGCGAAGCCGGTGGCGATCACCGTGATCTTGACGTCGCCACCCATGCGGTCGTCGACCACCGCCCCGAAGATGATGTTGACGTTGGGGTCGGCACTCTGGCGGATCAGGTCGCAGGCCTCGTTGACCTCGTAGAGGGTGAGGTCCGGACTGGCGGTGATGTTGAGCAGAATCCCGTGGGCTCCGGCGATCGAGGTCTCCAGGAGCTGGCTGGCGACCGCGTCACGGGCTGCGTCCTGGGCCCGGCTGTCGCCACTGCCGTAGCCGATGCCCATCAGGGCCGCTCCCTGGCCCATCATGATCGCCTTCACGTCGGCGAAGTCGAGGTTGATCAATCCGGGGAACACGATCAGGTCGCTGATCCCCTGGACGCCTTGGCGCAGCACGTCGTCGGCCTTCTTGAAGGCATCGATCATGGTGGTCTTCTTGTCAGTGACGGCGATCAGGCGATCGTTGGGAATGGTGATCAGGGTGTCGACGCGCCCGGAGAGCGCATCCACTCCCCGCTCAGCCGCCTCCATCCGCTTCTTGCCCTCGAAGGTGAAGGGCTTGGTGACCACCCCGATCGTCAGGGCCCCACTGGAGCGGGCGATCTCGGCGATGATGGGAGCCGCACCCGTGCCAGTGCCTCCCCCCATTCCCGAGGTCACGAAGACCATGTCGGCGTCATGGAGCACGCTGGACAGCTCCTCGCGCGACTCCTCCGCTGCCATCTCCCCCATCTCGGGGTCGCCACCGCAACCGAGCCCACGGGTGACCTTGCGGCCGATGTGGATCTTGGAAGGCGCCTCCGAGGTCTCCAGCGCCTGGCGATCGGTGTTGACCGCGATGAAGTCGACGCCCCGGAGCTTGGCTCTGATCATCCGGTTGACGGCGTTGCTGCCGCCACCCCCGACGCCGATCACCTTGATCCGAGCACTCCCCTGGCTGGTGTGTTCGAGGTCGTCTTGAGGCATGCTGGTCTCCTTCAGGGTCAGAACAGCTCGTGGAGCCAGCGGTTTAGCCGGCCCGCGCTGCGGGTGGATCTCATGTTGCCGCGTCCTCCGCGGGTGCCCGAGCGCTGGCCCCAACGGAGCAGTCCTGCCGCCGCCGCGTGCTCGGGCATGCCGAGCTGTTCGGAGAGGCCGGCCAGCCCTTCAGGGACCGCCAGCCGGACCGGCATTTCCAGAATCTGATGGACCGCGGCGGCGAAGCCTCGCAGCCGGAATCCGCCACCCGTGACCACCAGCCTCGCCAGGCCCTGCCCGTCGTCCTCCAGCGCCTGGCCCACCAGCCGGGCCATCTCCCGCGCGCGGGGCTCGATGATCTCGGCCAGCCATCTTCGGGGAATCTCCTCGGCACCGACATGGGACCGGCCTACCAGGGTGACCATCTCCTCAGGCAGGACCTGGGCTGGGTCGCACTGTCCGTGACGACACTTGAGTGTCTCGGCCTCATCCTGGTCGCAGCGGAGACCGGTGGCAAGGTCGGTGGTGACGTTCTGGCCACCCACGGGGAGCACCAGCACGCGGCAAATTGTTCCATCTCGAAAGATGGCGATGTTGGTGGTGCCAGCGCCGACGTCGATCACTGCCACCCCCACCTCCAGCTCTTGGTCCCGGAGCACCCCTTCGGCTGACGCCAGCGGCTGAACCACGACGTCGTCGATGCGCAGGCCGGCGGCGTGAGCGCAGTCCACCAGCGCCGCCAGATGTGCGCTGGATGCCAGCACCAGCTCGACGTCGGCCGCCAGCCGCGACCCCTGCTCGCCGCGGGGATCACGGAGTCCCGACCTGGTGTCCACTTGGTACTGCCGAGGAATCAGGTGGACCACCTCCTGTCCATCGAGACTGGACACGGTCCGGGAAGCCTCCAGCACCCGGTTGAGGTCGCTGGAGCCGACTACACCGCCCCTCGAATTGACCGAGACCACCGCCTGGCTGGCGCGGCTCTCAATGTGCCGGCCACTTAGGGTGAGGAGGGCTGAGTCGATCTCAACGCCACTGGCGCGCTCGGCGGCATCGAGCGACTTGGAGATCGCCAGGGCAGCGGCGTCGGGATCGGTGATGACCCCCTTGTGGACACCGGCCGAGGGTGCTTCACCTACCCCCAGGATGCGCAGCCGGGGTCCGTCATCCTCGGCCACGGCGCAGCACACCTTGGCACTGCCCAGGTCGAGTGCGACCAGACGGCGGCTGCTCAACGCGACCCCGGCTGTGGCAGAGGCGACGCCGGGGTGGCGCCGACCCGCTCGGGCATCAGGTGGAACCCCAACTGTGGTACTGAGATTTTTGGCAAGTTGTGTGAGTGGTCAGACGGGGAAGATGGGGCCGCCGGCAGCCCCTCGCAAAGGCGGTGGAGCCGCCTGGAAGTGTACCGGCAATGCCAGAGCAGCACAAGCCCCAAACCACATCATGTTGTGGCTGAGACGTCCTTTAGACCCTGAGTTTTGCGTTTCGAGCAGATGCCGCCTCCTCTCTCTCAGTAGCTGACCGCCACCTGGGAGGCATCCTCCAGGTAAATCTCCTTGATGCCCGAGGACTTGAGGTTCACCTGCGCTGCTAAGGCTCTCAGCTCCTCCAGCTTGGGACCGATGGACGCGATCTGGGAGCTGGTCAGGGCCAGCCCCAGATCAGCCGTCCAGCCTGCACTGCTCTCGATTTCCAAGGCACCGATGGAGGTGATGACATAGCGGGTGACGCCCACGCCATAGGTAGCGGGGAAGACCCGAGCCAGGGCCGCCAGGGCAGCGGTCAGGCGGCTGGGGAGCACCACTGACCCCGGCTTGCTCGGGGCCAGGGCACGCTGGTCGACCAGCAGAGGGAGCGGCTTGGCAGGGAGGAGCGCTACCGCCCCCAAGGTAGCACCGGTGACTGTGACCAGCTGCTGGTTGGTGCCGCGCTGATAGATCAGGGCCGGGGGCAGGGGGCTCACCGAGATGATCAGGGTGTCGGGCCAGTGCACCCGGACGCTGGCCGCGCGCACCCAGGGCTGGGCCAGCAGGCTGCGGGTCATGGCCCCGCTGTCGAGCAGAAGGGTGCTCTGACCTCGCTCCGCCCCGACCTCCCCCAGCAGCTGCTGCTTGGAGACCACCGAGGTCCCCTCCACCTCGACTCGCTGCACCTTGAGCCAGGGGAGGGCGAACAGCACCAGCGCCACCAGCACCACCACCACGACCACGCTCGCCGTCACCTTGGTGCCGCGTCCGACCTCCTTGAGGGTCTCCAAGGCCTGGGGCTTGCGCGGAGCGGATACCCGATGCCGTCCCAGGAAACTCTGGCGGGCGGCGTACCTGGCCGCCCGGCGCTCGGCCGCCTGCTTGGCCACCTCCTCGATCTCGGAGTCGGCGATTCGGCCCCAGACTGGGGTGGCGCCGGCTCGCCCGGGCTTGGGTCGGGCACGCCTTATCGGCGCAGGCTCAGCGCGAGGACTGGACGGCGGCTTCCAGTCCTCGAACCCGTCGGGCACAACCGCGCCAAACGATCGTCCCCCCGAGGACTGCGCGGGCGTGGGCCGACTCATGGCTGCCCCTCAGCTGGAACGTTGGCGGAAATCGGGACTGCCGACGGGGATGATCTCGAGCTCAAGCTCAACCCCGAACTGCTCTCGTACACGTTGACGCATTAAGTCCGTCAATGCAAGCACGTCGGCGGCGCGGGCGCCGCCCAAGTTGCAAATGAAGTTGGCGTGCTCGGTCGACACCTGGGCCCGACCGACGGTGACGCCCTTGAGGCCACAGGCGTCGAGCAGCCGCCCGGCGTGCTCTCCGCCAGGGTTCTTGAAGGTGCTGCCCAGGCTCCGAACCCCGGTCGGCTGGGCGGCCTTGCGCTCAGACATGATTCGGCGCACCTCCTGGCGGGCCGTCTCCTTGTCTGCCAGAGCCAGCCGCAGCCACACTCCGGTCACCATCGCTCCCTGCAGCGCTGGGTCCTGCAGCGCGCTGTGGCGATAGCTGATCCGCAGGTCCTGGGCAGAGAAGCGCATTACCTCACCACCGGGCAAGACCACCTCCGCGGTCTCCAGGATCTCCCCCACTTCGCTGCCGAAAGCGCCGGCGTTACCGGCCACGGCTGCCCCCGCAGTTCCGGGGATTCCCACCCCAAAGGCCAGGCCCGAAAGTCCCAGGTAGGCGGTGTCGAAGGCGGCTCGGGGCATCATGCTGCCGGCCTGGAGGTGGACCAGGCCAGCCCCCTGGTGCACCGCGCGGATTGCAGGAAACTTCAGCACCAGCCCGCGAATTCCTCCATCGAGGATGAGACAGTTGCTGCCCGCTCCCAGCACCGTGCAGGGGAAGCCCCGCTCCTCGCAGATGGCCATCAGATCGGGAACCAGCGCCACTGCGGCGGGCTCCCAATACCAGTCCGCCGGTCCGCCGACCCCGAACTGGCTGTGGGCAAGGAGTGGCTCGTCGCGGCGGAGCTGGCCTAGCCTCAGCGGTTCCGCCAGCAACTGGCGGAGCTGGGTCGGCAGCTCGGCAGCCGTCAAGCGGCGCTCGCCTCCAAACTCGAAAGGAGTCGGGCGGCAACGCCGTCGAAGCCGCGCACCGAACTGCAGACGACTACCGCTGGCGGGGTCACCCTGGTCCTGACCTCCTGGATGGCGGCGTCGGCGGAGTCCACCATCACCACCTCCACCCCCGACACCAAGGCGGCCACGTCGCCGGAGCTGACGGTACCCGCCAGGTGCCTTTCCCGGGCGGGCTCGATCGGCCCCAGCACCAGCAGGTCGAGACCATCAAAGCTATCGCGGTACTGGGACAGCAGGGCTAGGGTGCGGGAATAGGTGTGGGGGACGTGGACCATCACCAGTTGCAGGTCCCAGCCGAACTGCTGGCGGGCACCGGCGATGGTGGCGCGAATCTTGGCGGGATGGTGGGCGTAATCGTCGACGACCGTGATTCCCCCGACCGACCCTAGCACCTCAAACCTCCTGGCCACGCCGTGGTAGTTGGAGGCTGCCGCGGCGGCTGCGTCGGGGTCGGCGCCCAGCCTTACGGCGGTCGCCAGCGCCGCCAGGGCATTGGCCGCGTTGTGAGCTCCGAAGTTGGGCAGTGCCATCTGAAGCTGGCTCCCGCCAGGAATCCTCACCCGCAGCTGCTGGCGGCCGTTCGCCACCACCGGCGGCGCCGTCAGGCTCCAGTCGCCGCCTTTCACTCCGAAGCTCTCGGCGGGGGCTGGCGATGAGGCGGTCAGCCGGGCCGCTTCGGGGCTCTCGATGTTGTAGATGAGCCGACCCGCCGGTCCTAGGCCGGCGACCAGCTCGCGGTAGGGGGCTTCGTAGGCGGCGAAGTCCGGATACAAGTCAGGGTGGTCCCACTCCAGGTTGAGCAGGGTCACGATCTCAGGCTGCCAGTGCAGGAACTTGGCCCGAGGGTCCAGGGCAGAGGTGGTGTACTCGTCGCCCTCGAAGACGAAAGGCCCACCCTCCCGGGGGTCACCGAGCCGAGCGGTGGTGGCGAAGTCCTGGGGAGTGGCGCCGAGCCGGAACCCGGGATTGCGTCCGGAAGCATCCAGCATGAAGGCCGCCAGGGCCGAGGTGGTGGTCTTGCCATGGGTACCGCACACGACCGCCCTTCTGCGCCCAGCTGTAAGCCCTAGATAGGCCTCCGCCTCACTGAGGATCGCCAGACCCCGGGCGCCGGCGGCGACGAGCTCGGCGTTGCCGGGTTGGACCTGGTTACCCAGCACGACCAGGTCAGGCAGACCCCAGCGGTCGAGGTTGGCGGGGTCGTGGTCTGTCGCAAAGGCGATGCCCGCCGCCCGGAGAATCTCGGTGGTGGGTGGGTAGGCGTCCTCGTCGGAACCGGTGACCAGAAAGCCCAGCTCCTGGCAGCAGAGCGCCAGCCCCGACACCGCATAGCCGCAAATCCCCAGGAAATGCAGGTGGGCGGGAGGCGACGGCCAGCTCGGCGGCACCGCCTCAGCCAAGTTCAGGCCCTCGAGCCGGCGAGCTCGCGCAGGCGGTCGGCGACGTCGAAGGCCGCCCGTGGCCTGGCCATGGCGGCGCTGGCCCGAGCCATCGAACGCCAGACTTCGGGACTCCCGATGACTTCTTGCACCGTCCGCTCCAGCAGCTGAGGGGTCAGGTCTTGGTCGGCGATCACCCGGGCGGCGCCCACGGCCTCGAAGGGCCGAGCGTTGGCGGCCTGGTGTTCGCCGGCGTGGGGATAGGGCACCAGGACCATGGGACGGCCGAGGCAGGCCACCTCGGCCAGCGAGCTGCCGCCGGCCCGCATCACCACCAGGCTGGCGGAAGCAAGTCGTTCAGCCACGTTGGAGACGAACGGCGAGGGCTGGTAGCGCCCGCCCACCGACAGCCCGGCCTGGGTCGCCGCTGCCACCACCTGGTCGTGATCTGCCGCCCCGGTGAGATGGACCACCGTCAGCTGAGGCATGGCACGGAGCAGGCTGGGCAGCGCCGCCACGAGGACCTCGTTGAGCCGGCGCGCTCCCTGAGATCCGCCCATGACCAGGAGGGTGGGCGGTGCTTCCGGCGGCTGAGGTCTACCGGCCAGCTCGGCAAAGCTGAGCCGAATCGGGTTCCCGGTGCAGACCACCCTGGCTCGAGGCAGGAGCGCGGCTGTCTCAGGAAAGCTGCTGGCCACCAGCTGGACCCGGGGGGCTAGCCAGTGGACCGCCCGCCCGGGGAGCAGGTTCTGCTCCAGGAGAAGGACCGGTATTGAGCGCCGTCGCGCCGCCAGCGCCACCGGCACGCAGACGTAGCCGCCGGTGGCCAGCACCACCTGCGGCCGGAAGCGATGAAGCAGGCGCGCCGCCTCCCGGTAGGCCAGCGGCAGGCGCAGCGCCAGCCGGGGCGCCGAGCTGACCGGGCTCGACCCCATGCTGCCCAGGCGGAGGCCGGAGAAGTCGATACCCGCCGTGGGGACGAGACCGGCCTCGGGGCCGTCGGCTCGACCCACATAGGTGATGGCGACCTCCGGGTCAGTCTGTCGAAGCGCCTCCGCCACCGCGATGGCCGGGGTGCAGTGGCCGCCCGTTCCGCCCCCGGTGATTAGCACGCGCATTGCCCGTCCCCACTCGGCGCTGACGGGCCGAGATGTTGAGCAGGATGCCGCTGGCAGCCAGGGAAAGCGCCAGCGACGATCCTCCGTAGCTGATGAAGGTAAGGGGTACCCCGGTTGAGGGGATAGTGTCGGTCACCCCGCCGATGTTGATCAGGGCCTGACCGACGATCCAGATCGTGATTCCACCGGCGAGTAGAACGCCCAAGCGATCGGGCGCGTTCCGGGCGGCCCGGATCCCCCGCCAGGCAAGGCCGAGGAAGAGGGCCAGTACCACAAGCATCCCCACCAGCCCCAAGTCCTCGCCAATGATCGCGAAGATGAAGTCGGTATGGGCCTCGGGCAGCAGCTGAGAAGGGGAAACCGCGGTGTTGAGACCGGTGCCGAAGAGGCCGCCCACACCCAGGGAGTAGAGGGCCTGGACCGCCTGGAAGCCGGTACCCAGCCTGTGGGCGAAGGGATTGAGGTAACTCAATATCCGGGCCGTCCGGTAGGGCTCAGCCCGTACCAGGAGCAGACCCCCCAAAAGGCAGGCGGCGGCAGCTCCAACCAGGTGGCGAATCCGGACCCCGGCCAGCCAGAGCAGGCCCAGGGCAACGACCGCCAGGACCACGGTGGAGCCGAGGTCCTTCTCCATCACCACCAAGAGGGCGACCACCAGGATCTTCCAGCCGTAGCTAAAGAGCCCCTCTCGAAGGTCGGTGACCCTGGGTCCGAGCCGGTCCAGCCAGACCGCGCCCGAAATCGCCACCGTGAACTGGGCCAGCACACTGGGCTGGAGGTCGAAGGGACCGAGTTGGATCCAGCGCCGAGCGCCCTGAACCTCGACCCCAACGTGAGGCAGCAGCACCGCTACCAGCAGAACCAGAGTTACGACCGTGAGCAGGGGCGCCAGCCTCACCCAGCGGTGGTAATCGATCTTGGCACAAATCGTCATTGCCACCAGCCCAAACCCCATGAAGAGCAGCTGGCGCTCGAAGAAGTAGGCCGAGTTGCCGTAGTCGGTATAGGCGAGAGCCTGACTCGCCGAGTAGACCATGATCAGACCCAGGCCGCAGAGGCCGAGGACGATCAGGAGCAGCCAGACGTCCAGCTCCGGCAGGGGCAGGCGGTGCGCCCGCGCCCCGGTTCGACCTCTCTGACCCGCCGGGAGCCAGCGCTCGACGTGGGCGATCATCTCGGCCCCCCCACCAGCCCCGCCGCTACCGCCCAGTAACCGGCCAGAGCGGCGGCCGCAATGGCCACCCCCCAGAACCAGAAGTCGACTGCCCACTCGCTCATGCCTCCCTGCTCGAAGTGGTGGTGTAGGGGGCTGGCACGCAGGAGCCGTCGACCGTGGGTCAGCTTGACGTGACCGATCTGGAGGATCACTGAGCTGGCCTCCGCCAGGAAGACCAGAGCCAGCAGCGGCAGCAACACCAGCGCGCCAACCTCGATGGCGGCCACCGCGAAGGACAATCCCAGTGCCAGGGATCCGGCATCGCCCATGAAGACCCGGGCCCGAGGCCGGTTGAAGACCAGGAAGGCAAGCAGGGCCGCCACCAGGCAGGCACAGGTGAGGGCTAGGCCGGGCCGATGCTCCAGCATGGCCAGAACCGAACAGACTCCCAGGCCGGGGATACCGCAACCGGCGGCCAGACCGTCGACCCCGTCGGCCAGATTGACGGCGTTGGCGGTGGCCAGGATGGCAAATCCGGCCAGCGCCAGACCCAGAAGCCCGAGGTCGCGAGGCCCGAGCCCGGGGATGGTCTGATGGGTCGCCGAGACGGCGAGGAGTCCAACCGTCAGCAGCCCGGCACAGATTGCCAGAAGCAGCAGCTTGGGCCGGAAGCGCACCCCCTCGCCCCTTTTGACCTTGGCGATGTCATCGACCAGGCCGGCGCCGCAGCCGAGCGCAGCGGCGCCCGCCACCAGCCCTCCGGCGGGGTCGCGTACCACCACCGCCCAAGCCACCAGCACCGCCACCACGAAGACGATCCCCCCCGCGGTGGGCGTCCCGGTCTTGCTGAAGTGGCTGGCGGGCACATCAGACCGCTCCACCTGGCGCAACCCCACCCGGCCCAGTCCCGAGATCGCCAGCGGATAGATGAGCAGTGCTCCTGCGAACGTGCCCGCAGCCGCCAGCCAACTCATCCGGGGCATCTTATGGTTGGAGCTTGAACCGGTCGATCAGTACCTGGGTGACCTTCTTGACCGTGGGCACGGCGTCGTAGAAGGAGAACCTCAGCGCCGGAGTCACCTGGGGCTCGCGGAGGATGCAGATCATCGAGTACTGGGGATCGCTCGCCGGCAGGAACTCCGCAAAGGAGTCGATGGTGTTGTTGGTATAGATGCCGCTCTCGGCCACCTGGGCGGTGCCGGTCTTGCCGGCCAACTCCCCCTTCCAGGTGGGCCAGATCCGCGCCAGCGAGGCGTCTGCGCCCGGCGCGTCGATCACCTGCACCATCATCTGGGCCAAGGTGGCGGCAGTCTGGGCCGAGACCACGCGGTGGGTCTGGGCAACGATGTTGGTGGTGGCCTGGCCGCCACCGCTGATCGAGGTGACCACGTGAGGTTGGACCCAGACACCGCCGTTGGCGACGGCGTTGATCGCCGCGAGAATCTCGATCGGGGTGACGGCCACGCCCTGCCCGAAGGCTGTGGTCGCCAGCTGCAGCGGGGTCAGCTGGGGGAGCGGCGCCAGCGGCTCGTTCTCCTCTCCGGCCAGGTCGATGCCAGTGGGCTTGCCGATCCCGAAGGCCTGTAGGGTCTTGTAGAAGATCTGGGGTCCCTCCAGTTCCTCGACATGCACCGCGCCCACGTTGAGGGAGTTGTCGAGCACGTACTGATAGGAGATGACCCCGTGGTAGGTGTTGTCCCAGTCGTGGATCTCGACGCCCTGGACCATCCCCGCCGCCGGCGTCTCGTCGAAGGTGGCGTTGGGGGTAATGATGTTGTTCTGCAGGGCCCCGGCGAAGGTGACCACCTTCATCACCGAACCGGGCTCGTAGAGGTTGGCGATGCCGGCATCCTGGAACAGGCTGTCGTTCTCGCTGGCGTAGGCGTTGGCGTTGTAGGTGGGAGAATCGGCCCAGGCCACGATCGCGCCGGTGTGCACGTTCATGACGATCATGGTCCCCGAGGCCGCCTTGTCGCTCTGGACCTCGGCGGCGAGGTCCTGCTCGACCGCGGTCTGGATCACCGGATCGATGTCGGTGTTGAGGTTGCGCCCGTTGACCGCGGGGGTCTGGGGGCGAGTGCTCAGGACCACGGCATCGCCCTGGAGGTCGTGGACCACGGACTCCTGGCCCGGCTTGCCGGAGAGAACACTGTTGTAGTAGCCCTCCAGCCCATACTGACCGACCCCGTCGGAGTCGACGAAGCCGATCAGATTGGCAGCCAGGCTGGTGCCTGGGACAGCGCCAGGACCATACGTGCGCACCTGCTCAGGCAGGCTGCCGATGCCCGCCAGGCTCAAGCGCTCGAGCTTGGCCTCCACGGCAGGGGTTTGGTCCTTGGCCAGATAGACAAACTGGAGAGGCTGGGCGAAGAGCGTCACCAGGCTGCCGGCCGCAATGCTGAGCACCGGCGCCAGTTGCTCGGCCTCGCGCAGCCGCGACGAGGCAGCGATCTCCTGGGGGTCGGCGAAGATGTCGTAGGCCAGGGCATTCCCGGCCAGGACCTGGCCCTCGTCGTCAAGGATCAGTCCCCGGGCGGCGGGGATGCTGACCGACTGGACCTGCTGCGCGACCGCCGCCGCGGCCAGCTCCGGGCCCTGGCTGACCTCCAAGTCCACCAACCTGCCGGCCATGGCCAGCAGGACGACGATCAGGAAGGTGGCTAGCACCACCATCCGAGGGCCGACGGCGGGAGTCCGGGGCTGGCTCCGCTCCGAAGCCAGATCAGCGGGTCGGGGACGGGGCGCGATCCGGGGGCGATAGGAGGATCTGGACGCCACCGGATCAGCCGCCCCGGAGGGCGATGATCACCGGAGTCAGGGGGTCGGGGGTAGCTGGGGAGGGTGGGGTGATCACCGCCCAAGTCGAGGGGGGAGCTAATCCGAGGTGGCCGGCGGACTCAGCTAACTGGCCTGCGCTCTGCAGCTGTTGGAGCTGCTGAAGCTGGGTCTGCTCGGTGTTGAGCATCTGCGCTTTGGCGGCGCGAAGAGCCGCGATCTGGTAGGTGAGGGCCGTGGCCTGCGCGGTCTGGGCCGCGTACATGATCCCGACCGCGACCAGTGCCGCCATCGCCGGGAGCAGAAGCCAGGCCACCAGCGAGCGGGGCAGGGCCCGGCGCCGCGGCCGCACCGCGGCCCAATCCTCCTCGTCAAAGGGAAGGAAGCGGCCCTGAACACGGACATCGGCGGCGAGTGTGGTCATCTGGTTGTTTCTGGAGTTGGAAGTAGTGGTGGGGCGGTGCGGGAACGAACGGGAAGCAGAGTCGCCTAGGCGACTCGGTCTAGGGGTTGGTCGCGGGCAGCCGGACCGCTACCCGCAGCTGAGCGGATCGCGCTCGAGGGTTGCGCTCGACCTCCTCGGGCGAGGGCTTGAGGGAGCGTCGTGTCAGGAGGGAGAGAGTGGCCCGATGGGCGCAGGTGCAGACCAATTGTTGGGACGGACAAACACAGTCAGTTGCCAGGACGTTGAGGGAGTGCTTGGTGAGTCTGTGCTCGGACGGTTGGAAGGAGAGCGTCCCAATTCGCCCATCGGGCCGAAGAATTTGAGTGGCAGCGGCGAGGCCGCTTTCGAGCTCCTGCAGCTCGTCGTTGACAGCGACCCTCAGGGCCAGGAAGACCCGGGTCGCCGGATGGGTGCGCTTGGGCCACAGCCGCCGGGGCAAGGCCTGGGCGCAGATCTGAGCTAGGTCGGTCGTGGTTCGGATCGGTGTCTGCCGACGCCGCGCGACGATGGCCCGGGCAATCGCGCGAGATTGACGCTCCTCGCCCAGCTCAAAGAAGAGGTCGGCGAGTTCGGCCTCGCGGTAGCTAGCCAGAATATCCGCCGCCGTCTGAGTCTGCTCGGACGGCGCAAGGCGCATGTCGAGCGGACCCTGGGCTTGGAAGCTGAAGCCTCGCTCCGGATCGTCCAGCTGTATCGACGAGATACCGAGGTCCATGACCACGATATCCGCTTGGACCTGGTACTCGGCGGCTATCCGCTCCATCTCGGAGAATCGCCCCACCACCGCGGTGAAGGCGTCCCCGTAGGCGCCGAAGCGTTCCCGAGCGGCGGAGACGGCGGACGGATCTCGATCCAATGCCAAGACCCGCCCGCCTGGGAGGATGCGAGTTAGGAAGGCGGCCGACACGCCGCCAGCGCCCAGGGTGGCATCGACCACCACCTGACCCGGGCTGGGGGCCAGCCACTCCAGCAGCTCGGCGAGCATCACCGGCCGGTGGGTGCCGGCGACATGGCGCGCGCTCGCGGCGCTGCGGATCGGGAGGCGGTGAGTGGATCTAGGCATCACGCCCAGCATGACGCTCACGATCCCGATGCCTCGCCATCGGCCGGCCGGTTGTGTGCGTGCTTCTGGTTGACCACGGTCTGGCGCATGAGCTCCCAGCGCTCCGCGTCGAGGGGAGCCAGCTCCGCTCCGAAGCTCTGCTCGGAGTGGACCTCGACGGCGTTGTTGACGCCCACGAAGACCACGTTGTCGCGGAGGCCGGCGTGTTCCCTGACCCGGGGCAGGAGCAGGATCCGACCCTGGCTATCCCAGGTGATCTCCTGGGAGACGGCATAGAGGCGACGCAGGAAGTTGCTGTAGTCCGCCTCGGCGGTGAGGTCATAACGAAAGTCGGCCGTCATCGCCTCCCACTCCGACTGCGGGTACATCAGCAGGTAGTGGGCCGGGTGACCGGTGACCCAACCGCCGCGAAGCTCTTCTCGGAAACGCGCCGGGATGGCGACCCGGCCTCGCTCGTCGAGCGAGTGATCAAAGCGCCCGAAGAACGCCATCTGGCCTCCCTATCCCACCGCTCATCCTGGATGGCTATTTCCTCTTTCACCACATTTCCCCCGGACGGGAGGCATCCGGGACCGTATCACGGACAACTGGGGAAGTCAATCACCCTGGGCGATTTGGTTACAGGGTTGTATCCAAGCTCCCCACGAAGTGGGGGAGTCATCCCTACATAGGGCTGGAGCTTGCAGCCGGGGAGATCAGAGCGGGGGGCGGCGCAGGGGGCGAACCCCCTGCGGGGAGGCGGGAAGGCGGGCGGTAAGCCGAGTTCTGTGCTCCCCCGGGCCTCCCACGCGGTGGGCTCCCCCCGGGAGGCGATGACCATCCATCTACGGCGGCGGTTACCCGACGCCTCCAGCGACCCACCCGGGTGCTGCTGGGCGAGCCGCCCAGGGGTGTTGCCACCCGCACCCTGCCGGGTCTTGCTCCGGGCGGGGTTTACCTGGCCAGCCGGTCACCCGGCTGCCGGTGGGCTCTTACCCCACCATTTCACCGTTGCCAGCGTTGCCGCTGGCTGTGTCTTTTCTGTGGCACTCTCCCTGAGGTTTCCCTCGCCGGGCGTTACCCGGCGCCCTGCTCTGCGGAGCTCGGACTTTCCTCGACCGGGACCATCCCGGCCGCGGTCATCTGCCCGCCATCCCTGGGCATTGTAATCCGGCGCTGTGGAAATCCCTTATGTATGTGGGCCGATCTGCAGAAAGGCCAGGAGATTGCTGGGGTCTTCAGTCCGCGCCGCAAGGGATGCGTCCCCAGCCGGGTATCTCGGCGCTGGAAGGCCGTGTCTCAGGCGCGGGCGGCATTCTCCACCAACACGATTTCATCAATGGCACAGCCACAAATTTGGCGGTTGCGCGAGGTGATTGCGTGATAGCTGTAGTTGGTTGCAGGCGCCGCCAACGTCTGGGCTTGGTAACTCCTATCCACCCCTCCAAGTGAGGATGTCCGACGACCACTGCAAGCACCTCGGCGGGTGGCATCGCCAAGCCGGCGCTGTTCAGCTCGGCGACGTCATCGACGTGGCAAGGGTGCGATTAGGAAACAAGGGCGGCACCAACCCTGGCTCAGGTTAATCGCGGGGGCTGTTCGGCTTAGCCCGCTGACACGCGGCCACCGCCAGCTCATCCACGCGGTTGTTCCCAGGGTTGTCCTGGTGGCCGTGGACCCAGACCCAGGCCAGGCCGCCGCCTAGCTGGCTGGTCAGTCGGTCCAGCTCGGGGAACAAATCCGTGTTGGCTTTTCGCTTCCAGTGCTCGCTAAGCCACCCGATCACGTTGCGTGAGTCGGTGTGGAGGCGCAGCCCCTGTCCGGGTGCGCGCTGGCGGAGAAATGCAGCCATCGCCTCGCGTGCCGCAACCAGCTCCATGCGGTTGTTGGTCGTCTGGGGATCGCATCCCGATCCCTCCTCAACCCCGCCGGGCCATTCGATCAGATAGGCCCAGCCGCCAGGGCCCGGATTGCCACTGCAGGCACCGTCACTGTAGCCGTCCACCCAGCGCGGCGCAGCCGCCGCTCCCAGGCTCAAATCAGCAGGATCCGCTCGCAGTTTTCGCAGGTGACCAGGTGATCCTGACGGGCCTCCTGGAGCAGTCGCGGAGCCAACGGCAGGCGACATCCGGTGCAGGTGCCGCCCACAACCTTGGCAATCGCCGGCCGACGCCTGGCAGCGGTGCGTTCGTAGATGCGCAGGACCGACGGGGCCAGCCCCTCGGCCAGCTGCCGCCTCTCCTCATCCACCGAGGCTAGCTCCTCCGCCAGGCTGGACGCATTTCCACGGTCCGCCGCGCGCTGCTGCTCGACCTCTCGCTCGCGCTCCGCAAGTTCCGATGTGAGCTCGCTCAGCTCGCGCGCGGTCTGCTCCTGAGCTTCCATCTGGGTGAGCTCGGTTTCCTCGAACTCTCCAATCTTGCCCGCGAGGGTCTGCAACTCATGCTGCCGCCGCTGCAGATCGGCGGGATGGCGGACGCTGCCGTCGTAGATCGCCTTCTCGTGGGACTTCACCCGGTCGCGCAGCTCGGCAACCTCTAGGTCCAACTGCCTGAGGCCGAAGGCCTGCTGTTGACTGAGCGCCTCGAGCCCGGCGCGGCGCTGTCGCAGCTGGCGCACGGTGGGATCGGTCTTGGCGCGCACCGCTGCCTGTTCCTGCTGGCCGAGGAGCTCGGCGTGGCGCAGATCGAGAGCCTCGAGGGCAGCCAAGGCCTCGACCAGCTTCACTGGGGAGAAACCAGGAACAGCTGATAAAGATGGCCTTTCTCAGCGATCCGCCGGCGGTCCAGCCAGGTCCACCCCGCCGCTTCTAGCCACTCCAACAACCGCTCGCTGCGCTGTGCCGGCTGCAAGCAGAGCCAGCTCAGCCGCTGCGCAACATCGCGGTCTCGCTCCAGCATCCGGGCGATGCTCGAACCTCCTAGCCCGGCTATGACCACGCCGCAGCAGGGATGCTCGGCCAAAGGCGCCAGCCCCTCCCCCTCCAGGATCTCGACCCCACTGGTCGCGCCCAGCAGCCGTCGAAGTTCAGCTGAGGGGCCCTCTTTGACCTCGGTTGCGAAGACCTGGCGCTGAGGCCACCGCCGCTTGATCTCCAGCGCTAGGCGCCCATGCCCACTGCCCACGTCGGCCACCGCACCCTCAGCAGGGCACAGCTCGAGGACCGCCCGCAGCCGTGGACCCATTCGCGCCCGGCCTTCGGCCGCTGCCATGGGAGGCCAGGCCGGAGCCTCGGCCCTCCGGATCAGCGCCGTGGTCATGGCGAGGAGTCTACGGAGTGGAACTGGGTGGGCAAGGACCAGTTCGCTAACCTCCGGACGTGATGACCCGTCGTGACCTCTAGACAGCCGGACCCGCTGCCCGCGGAGGTGATCGCCCCCTACTGGCTGGGGGGCGGTGACCGGGGAGTCCTGCTGCTGCACGGATTCGCAGGCACCCCTCCAGAGATGCGACCTCTGGCCGAGGAGATGGTTCGCCGCGGCTTCAGTGCCTACGCGCCCCTCCTGGCCGGGCACGGAACCTCGCCCGAGGAACTGGAGAGGACGGATTATCAGGACTGGATTCGCTCCGCCGACCAGGCTCTCGACCAGCTCCGCGAGCGCTGCCGCTGGGTGGGCGTGGCGGGCCAGTCCATGGGGGCGACGCTGGCCCTGCACCTGGGGGCCACCCGGCCCCAGGTGCGCGCGCTAGTCACCCAGGCGGGCTTCATCAGGCTGCGGGACTGGCGGGTGCGGCTGCTTCCCGTGCTCAAGCACGTGGTGCGCTGGGACGTCCCCTCGGGCGAGGTCGATCTCTACAACCGGGAGGCGGTGAATGAGCTCTACAGCTACGGCCGTCGACCCACCCGCGCCATTGCCGAGCTGGCACGGCTCGGCCACCTGGCGGGGACGGAGCTGAGCGCTGTCTTCCGACCGATCCTGGTGCTACAGGGCGGCCGCGACAGCATCGTCGACCCCTCCAGTGCGGGCAGGATCATCGGCGGAGTCAGCTCCGAGATTCGCGCCTCCCGACTCTTCCCGAGAAGTGGCCACGGCCTCAGCGTGGACGTTGACCGCGATGAGGTAGCCAAGCTGGCCGCCGACTGGCTGGAGCGCTACGTGGGCTAGAGCCGGGGCTCAGCTATCAGGGTCGGAGAGAAGGGCTCGGAGTTTGGCAGCCACCTGTTGATCCAGAACCGGATTGTCGGGAGGGCCGCCGGCGGGTAGCGGCTTGCGGCTCCGCGGCGCGGCCTTTCGGGGGGATTCCTCCGCCGCTCCCCCCCGAAATGCCCGGCCGCAGCCGATGCAGACGTGCACCGGAGCACTGCGGCCGCTTCCCAGGTACTGGAGGTGACTCCAGCGGGTACGCTGGCCGCAGCCGCACAGTCGCAGGGCGGGGACCAGAGGCAGGGTCTCGAACTCGCTTGGCCCCACTGTCAAGGACCGCCTTGGGGAAGGTCCATCGCGACCAGAGCATAGGGCAGGAATCGAGCGCCCGGCGCCTTTGAGGGTGGAACGTAAGATGGAGGAGCCGTGCGGGTCGATGAGCTGACCGGGGCCGCCATCGGCCGCTACCGAGTCGGTGGGCGGCTGCAGGTGCTGCCGTACGCCAGCATCCATCGGGCCTCCGTCCTCGCCGATGGCCGGCCGGTGCTGGTGTGGACGTTCCGGGAACCCTATGCCACCGCAGCGGGGTTTCTTGAGGCCTTGCAGACGTTGGCCGGCGACCGGCGGGCGATCCGGGTACCGGGCCTGCTCCAAGTCTTGGAGATCGGCATTCAGGAGCTACGCTCGCCCCTGGTGTACTTGGTCACCGAGGACGCCGTGGACGGGTTCCTGGTCAGCCGACTCCAGGCCGGACGAGCGCCCGGAGTGTTCGCCATCGCTGGGCCTCTGGCCAGGACCGTGGATCAACTCCACGCGGTGGGGATGATCCATGGCGACATCCAGCCGGCAACCGTGGCGCTCGCCGCCAAGGGACCGGTTCTGGGTGGCCACGCGATCAGGACGGTGGTCAGCCGGGTCACCCCTGCCGCCGCCTGGCTCGACATCACCCGTGCCTTCCGTCCGCCTGAGGCCCCCAACAGCGCCGAGCCGATCCTGGCAGGCGACCTCTGGGGGCTGGCGGCGCTGGTCTATTACCTCCTGGTCGGGCGTCCCCCGGCCCCTGACGGACGACTCGAGGCACCCAGCGAGTTGCGGCCGCAGATTCCGTCCCGCGTGGACCGGGCGGTGATGCGAGCACTGTCCCAGAATCCGAGAGAGCGTTTCGCCAGCGCTTCCGAGTTCTTCGCCGCCCTGCGCGGAGTGCCTCCCCCGCCAGGCTCTCAAGAGGCGGTCCGACCCAAGCCCCCGCAGCCAGACCCGTCGGGTAGCATCGCCTGGCAGAGCCGGTCGGTTCCCCACCAGCCGGTGGCGCCTGCTGCCGACACCCGGACATCGCTCGCGCCGGGGCATGAGCCCGCCACGGTGCGCCCCGGCCCGCAGCCGTCATCACGCTGGCCCTCCGACCTGCCCCTGACGCCAGCCTCGATCCGGGCGCAATCCCTCCCCTTCAAGGATGGCGAATCCGAGCCTGACCAAACTAGTGAATCGACGCAGTTGATCGCCGTGGAGCCCTACCGGTTCCAGCCGAGATACCGGCGACGCGGTGGCTACCTGGTGCTGTGGCTGCTGGCGGTGGCGGTCGTGGTGGTGGCGGTCCTGATCATCACCCACCGGGTCGGTTTCTGACCCGGGCGGAGGCGGACCGGGGCGGCCTCGAGGCCGCGGAGCTAGACCGCCTGCTGCGGAGCCTGCGGCCCCTGGAGGAGGAGCCGGAAGAGGTGATCGAGGGCAGCACGCTGCGGCTGGCCGCGGTACTGGCCCTGATCGACCCGAGCCAGAGGGATCTTCCCCTGCTGCTGCTGGTGCGCAGCTCGGAGCTGCGCAAGCATCCGGGCCAGGTGGGGCTACCCGGCGGCAGCCCGGCGCCCAAGGACGGACCGCTCTGGCGCACCGCCCTGCGCGAGGCTCAGGAGGAGTTGGACGTGCCCCCCGAGGCGGTCGATCTCCGGGGACGGGCGACGCTGGTGCCCACCTGGAACTCCGGCTTTGTGATCGCGCCCTTCGTGGGTCTGCTCCGCCACCCCATCGAGCCGGTCGCCGCCGCCGGCGAGGTGGCCGCGTTCTTCTGGCTACCGCTGCTCCCGGATGGCGTTCTCGCCACCCCGGTCAGCCGCCACGTCACGGTCGCCGAAGGCAGCTTCCAGGTGCCCGGCTACCTCCATCTGGCCCATTTCGTCTGGGGAGCCACCGGAGCGGTGGTCGAGGATCTGCTGGCGCGGATGGCCCCGCCGGCCAGCTGAAGCGCTAGGCCTCAGTTGGCAGCAGCCACCCTTGAGTTGAGGGGCGGAGGTGGGGTGAGCCCGAAGCCAACCGGGCGACGCTCGCGTCGAGCCTCGATCGCCGGCATCAGAGCCCGGTCGAGAACATCGTCAACCGACCGCACGAAGACCACTTCCATGCCCTCCAAGAGGGAGGAATCGATCTCGTAGAGGTCGCGACGGTTCCGCTCCGGCAGCAGGAAGATCTTGATTCCCGCTCGATGAGCGGCTAGCAGCTTGTCCTTGACCCCGCCGATGGGGAGGATCCGTCCCCGAAGGGTGACCTCCCCGGTCATGGCCAGGTCGTGACGGACCGGACGGTCGCTAGCCACCGACACCAGTGCGGTGGTGAGGGTGATGCCTGCCGAGGGCCCGTCCTTGGGGATGGCACCAGCGGGCACGTGAATGTGGACTCCGTGGTCGTCGAAGAAGTTGTCCTTGACCCCGTACTCCGACCCGTGGACCCGGACCCAGGAGAGAGCGGCCCGCGCCGACTCCTGCATGACGTCTCCGATCTGGCCGGTGAGCTGCATCTCGGTTCGCCCGGCGATGGCCAGCGCCTCGACGGTGACCAGGTCACCGCCGACGTCGGACACAACCACACCGGTTGCGACTCCCACCCGGTCCTCGGCCTCGGCCGCGTCGTGGTCGAAGCGAGCCGGTCCCAGGTACTCGATCAGGTCATCGGGCCCCACCTTGACGCCCTTGAGCTCGGGGTTCTCCACCAACCGCCGGGGAACCTTGCGCATGACCTGGGCCAGCTGGCGCTCCAGTCCTCGTACCCCAGCCTCGCGGGTGTAGTCGCGAATCACGCTGCGCAGAGCATCGCTGGTGATCTCGAGCTCGGTGGCATCCAAGGCGTGCTGCTCCATCTGGCGGGGCACCAGGTGCTGCTGGGCGATCCCCAGCTTTTCCTCCTCGGTGTAGCCGGTGATGTGGATGATCTCCATGCGGTCGCGCAGCGGCGCCGAGATGGTGTCCATCACGTTGGCGGTGGTGATGAAGAGCACCTGAGAGAGGTCGTAGGGGACCTCCAGGTAGTGATCTGAGAACTCGCGGTTCTGCTCGGGGTCAAGGACTTCGAGCAGGGCCGCCGACGGGTCGCCCCGGAAGTCCAGCCCCACCTTGTCGATCTCGTCGAGCATCATCACCGGATTCTTGGTGCCCGCCTGCTTCATGGCCTGGATCACCCGGCCGGGCAGTGCGCCGATGTAGGTGCGCCGGTGGCCGCGGATCTCGGCCTCATCTCGGATACCGCCCAGCGAAACCCGGACCAGCTTGCGGCCCAGCGCCCGAGCGATGCTGCGACCCAGCGACGTCTTGCCCACCCCGGGGGGACCGACGAAGCAGAGGATCGGCGTCTGCAGGGGATGGGGTTGCGGCCCCACCTCTTCCACCAGCGGTGCTGCCGCGGTCCCATTGCCGGACGCGGCTACCTCACCCGCCTCTGGCACCGGCTCGGCCTTGGCGGCGGCCGCCGCTTGGCGCTCCAGCGCCCTTTTGCGAACCGCCATCCACTCGAGGATCCGCTCCTTGACCTTGGGCAGGCCGTAGTGGTCCTCGTCCAGGATGCGGGCAGCCTCTTTGATGTCGACGCGCTCCTGGCCGGCATCCTTCCAGGGAAGGTCGACCAGCCACTCGACGTAGGTGCGCACGATGCCGACTTCGGGAGAGGCGCTGGGGAGCGACTCCAACCGGTCCAGTTCCTTGAGGGCGCGGGCATGCACCGTGTCCGGCATGCCCGCGGCGTCAATGCGCTCGCGCAGGTCATCTTCGGCGGTGTTCTCGCCGCCGACCTCGGCCAGCTCCTTGCGGATGGCCTTGAGTTGCTCCCGGAGGATGGCCTCGCGCTGCCCCTGGTTGATGGTCTGAGCCACATCCTGCTGGATCTTGTTGCGGAGCTGAGCCACCTCCAGCTGTCGGGCCAGCAGTGGCACCAGGCCACGCAGACGTCGCTCCACGTCGGGCTCCTGCAGGAGGGCGATCCGGTCCTGGGCCTCCAGGTCGGGGGCGGTGCCGCTGAGGTCAGCGACCTTGCCCGGCTCCTTGGCGCGGGCGACCGCAACCGCCAGCTCGGGCGGTACCGCAGCCCCGGCGGCCACGTAGTCGGCAAAGAGCTGGCGAACCGAGCCCGCCAAGGCATCGATCTCGGTGCCGACCGGCTCGGTGTCAGGGAGCTCGACGAACTTGGCCGTCCAGGTCTCGCCCACCTCAAGCTCGATCAGTCGGACCCGACGCACTCCCTCGACCAGGACCTGGGCTCCGGCGTTGCCGCGGCGGAAGGCGCCGATCTGAGCCACGGTCGCGACCGGGTACAGGTCGATCAGCTGCACCTCATCTAGATCGCTCTCACGCTGGACAGCCAGCACCACCTTGCCCTCGGCGGCCACCGCCGCCTCCAGGCTGTTCACCGAACGATCCCGGCCGGCTCCCAAAGGGGCCAACTGGTGGGGAAGGACGACGTTGTCCCGGAGCGGCACCAGCGGCAGGGACTCGATTTCAGGTGTCCGGGCGCCGCGCCGACGCGGCGTCGCGCCCTCGTCGTTGATCTGCTCTTTGCTGTTGTCTTCGCTCAAGGTCTCACTCCAGGTCCAAATCAGGCTGTCGGCCAGTGTCGAGTGTGCCCGTCCGCCGAAGCGACCAAACGCGGTCTAGGCGGCCAGCTTGACCCGCGCCTCCGCTGCCCGCTTGAGCGCGGTGACCTCGGCCACCACGCTGCGGGTGGCCCAGCCCTGGAGAGCCCGGTCCAGAATGGACGAGATCAGCGGGTATCCGAAGTCGTACTCCTCGCGATGGGTGAGGACAACTCCGTCGGCCTGGGGCTGGAACAGGAATACCGCATGGAAGTTGCGCAGTCGACCCTCAAGCATGGTCAGTTCCACCTGGTTCTCGCCGAGGGTGTAGCGAGCCCGGATGGAGGACCGGAAAGGCCCTAGGTGGCCATTGATCCGCGCCACCAACTCGCTCTCGCTGCGCGACTCCACCACCATGTCCTGGACCTTGGTGGCTCCGTCGCCGTACGCGGAGGGGTCGAGGACGGCCGCTTGGACCAGCTCCAGCGGAGCCTCGACCAGCACGCTCGCCTGGGCGATCATCATCGCCCCTACTCCTTCCCCAGCTCCAGGCTGACCTTGATCGCAGCTCCCGGCCAGGGCCTGGCCGCGAGCGCGAATGCCTGCCGGTAGCGCTCCAGGGGAAAGGTGTGGGTGCACCACCGACGGAGCCGGGGGCCGCCCTCGGCGAGGATCCCCAGGGCCTGATCCAGGATGTGGGGTTCGGCGTCGCCGCTGACACTGCCGCCGTAGCCGTTGCAGCCGATGATCTCCGCCTCCTTGTAGTACGCCAAGGTGTTCTCGGTGCGTTCCGGTTTGGCCACTCCGACCACCACGATACGGCCCCTCGGAGCCAGGCAGCGCAAGGCCAGCTCGGTGGTGACGCGGTTGCCGATCGAGTCCAGGACCAGAGCAGCGCCTGACCCCATCAGCCAGGGCCCTCCTCGCCAGGGCCAGACCATGCGGGCGCCCGTCCGTCGAGCTACCTCGGAGATCACCTCCTCGGCCCTGGCCGGGAGCGGCTCCGCCCCCAGATCCGAGACCAGCGGGCCCTGATGGGGCCAGGCGGCGGTGGTCCAGACCGGGGCCGTCGGCCATCGCGCCCGGGCCGCCAGGGTCAGTCCCATTCCAATCGTCCCCGCGCCCAGAACCAGCACCGGCCCGGATGGTTCCGGCCCGGCTCGCTGAACCGCGTGGAGAGCAACCGCCAGTGGGTCGGCCAGGACGGCCAGGTCGGGGTCCACGCCTGGAGGCAAGGGGTGGCACTGGCTGGAGTGGGCGTGGATGATCTCGGCGAAGCCACCGGGCAGGCCACGGATGTTGCCCAGATGAAGGCCGCCGCCGCTGCCCCACGGTCCCCCGTCGGGCTGGCAGCGGCAGTGAGGCGGGAAGCCGCTGGCACAGGCGGGACAAAGGTCCTGCAGCCCCCGGGCCCGGCACCCCACCCAGGGGTCGAGGGCGACCAGCTGACCTTGCCTCAGCCCCGAGTCGGAGCCGGCTTCCTCCACCTGGGCCACCACCTCATGGCCGGGCACGTGGGGGAACGAGACCACCCCGCTGAGGGGATTGTCGGCGGCAGCCTGGAGCAGGACCTCCTTGACGTCGCTGCCACAGATCCCGGTACGCAGGGTTCGGAGACGGACCCAATCAGCACCGGGCGAGCTGGGCCGAGCCACCTCCCTCAGCGAGAGCAGTGACCAGCCACCCAGGGCCGGCCTAGGCCCGAGGCGAGCCGCGAGTGCCGCCAGGGGCAGCCGGTGAGGAGCAGGATCGAAAACCAGGGCCCGCACCTGACTAACGTTAGCGAGGCTCCGGACTGAGAACCGGAGTATGAATCGCTAGGTGCTCGCATGCCCTAAGCTAACGGGCAGGTAATATTGGGCCGGTCGTAGATTACAACGGCTGAGATCGGTGCCTAGTACGGTCGAAGCGAAGGGATGGTTTAGGCCCGTTAACGGACCGCTGCTGGGATGAGGGCTGAATATCGAGACTGTACGGCCCCGACACACCGGCTTTTGCTTTGGTGTCCGTGACGCCCTGCAGCTGACGGCGGAGGCCATGGGCCAGGGCGAGGAGACGGTCGCCCTCGGCCAGGTGGTGCACAACGCCAGGGCCCTGGAGGGACTAGAGCGCCAGGGTCTGGGCCGAGTTGAGGCGCTGCCGGATGCGGGCGGGCCCCAGGTGGTGGTCACCGCCCACGGCGCCACGCCCCAGCTCTTCGCTGAGGCCAACCAGCGCGGGCTGAAGTTGGTGGACACCACCTGCCCCTTGGTGCGACGAGTGCAGGTCCACGCGGTTCAGCTGGCCGACGAGGGCTGGCCGGTGGTCGTGGTGGGTTCGGCGAGCCACGCCGAGGTAAAGGCGCTGGTGGGCTGGGCGGCTGAACGCCAGGACTCGGAGGTAGAGCTCATAGCGAGCGAGGCTGAGGCGGACCAGCTGCCCCGGCGGGCGCGCCGAGGCGTGGTCTGCCAGAGCACCTTCCCCAAGCCCCGCTTCGACCAGATCGTGGCCCGGCTGCGGCTACGAACTGACGACCTCCAAGTCCGCGACACCACCTGCCCGGTCGTCAACCAGCGCCAGCGCGAAGCGATCACCGGGTTGCTCGACCAAGCCGACGTGGTCCTGGTGGTGGGAGGTCGGGAGTCCGCCAACACCAAAGCCCTGGCCGACACCTGCGCCGAGCGCCTCCCCACCTTCCAGGTGGAGAGCGCCTCCGAGATCCGGGCCAGCTGGTTCCAGGCGGGACAGCGGGTGGGAATAACCTCAGGTACATCCACCCCCAGCTGGGTCGTCGACGAAGTCGAGGCGGTATGCCGTGATCTCTGATCGAGCCGAGTTGCGCGAGACCGCCTCAGAGACCGCGGTCGCCAGCGGCGCCCTAGCGATTCTGGGGCGCTACCAGGAGCGGGTCCAGACCGGGCTGACAGGGGTCATGGCCACCCTGCCCCCAGAGGTGCTGGATCCGGCGCAGTACCACCTCGGTCTGTTGCCGGGCGCCCGGCCCGGTAAGGCGCTCCGCCCCGCCCTGACCATGCTGATTGGCGACGCCCTAGGCGCCGCCGAGGAGTCTGCCCTGCCACTGGCGATAGCGGTGCAACTGGTGCACGACTTCTCACTCCTCCACGACGACATCGTCGACGGCGACCGCTCCCGCCGGGGCCAGCCAGCCCTCTGGGTGAGGGACGGCATGCCCTCGGCGCTCAACACCGGCGACGCCCTGCTCACCGCCGCCTTCTGCGTTATCGCGGCAGCGGACCTCCCACCTCAGACCAGCAATAGGGCCGTGGCCCAGCTCGGCGGCGCCACTCTGGAGATGGTCGGCGGCCAGCAGGCAGACATCGCAGCCACCGGAGCTGTTCCCGCCAGCCTGACGCAGTACCTGGAGATGGTCGAACGCAAGACGGGGGCACTGATGGGCGCCGCCGCGGCGCTGGGCGCGATCGCGGCCGGAGCCCCCGATCCCACGGTGGCAGCCTGCGAGCACTTCGGGCGCACCCTGGGCGTGGCTTTCCAGCTTCGCGACGATGTGCTCGGGGTATTCGGCGACAGTGCCGAGACCGGAAAGCCGGTCGGCAACGACCTGCTCCGCGGCAAGCAGGGATTGCCCATGGTGCTGGCACTGACCGGCAATGGCGCCCTGGGCCAGGCCGCCCACTCCTGGCTGGAGCCCCCGGGAATGCGCCGCCGCGACCTCAACGCGGCGCTGGAGCTGCTGCGAACCGGAGGAGTCGCCGAGCGCTGCCAGGGGCTCACCACCACCTGGACCGAGCGAGCGCTGGTCGCCGCCGCCAAGCTGCCTCTGTCCGAGAACGGCGCGATGGATCTGGAGATCCTCGGACGCTGGCTGGGGGAGCGCTGGAATTGACCCTGGACCTGGAGCCAGAGCGAGCTCAGGGGCTCGCCACCAGTTCGGCCAAACGGGCTGAGGTCGAGGCTGCGCTGGATCGCGCGGTGGCCGAGTTGCTGCGCCGCCAGAAGCCGGACGGATCCTGGGCTGGGGAGCTGGAGAGCAACGCCTCCATCACCGCCGAATACCTTCTGCTGCAGCGTTACCTGGGCAGGTCCGACCCGGCACGCGAGGCCGCCGTCATCCGTTACCTGCGGTCGGAGCAACGGCCGGACGGCAGCTACGGAATCGCCCCCGAGGTGGAGGGCGACGTCAGCGTCACTGCCGAGGTCTGGGTGGCACTTCGAGCGGCAGGAGTGCCAGCTGACGATCCCCAGGTGGAGCTGGCGCGCCGCTTCGTGGAGGCTCAGGGCGGGATGCGGGCCACCCGACTCTTCACCAGGATGTGGCTGGCCCTAGGCGGGCTCTGGCCCTGGCAGGAGATTCCCGCCATCCCCCCTGAATGGATCTTGATTCCGCCCCATCAACCCGGGAGCATTTACGACTTGGCCTCCTGGGCCCGGGCGACGACCGTGCCCCTGACCATCCTGCGCACTCTCAAGACCGTCTTCCCCCTCGACTCCCCGAGCCGGGACGAGCTGCCGCTTGGTCCCCATCGCAAGACCGCCGGGGCTCCCACCTGGAAGGTCGTCGATCGGGCCCTGCGCACCTACGGCCGCTTGCCGTCGGCCGGGGTGCGGGAGCGGGCGCTGGCCAGAGCCGAGCGCTGGATCCTCGATCACCAGGAGGAGGATGGCTCCTGGGCGGGAATCCAGCCCCCCTGGGTCTACGGCCTGATGGCACTCCACGCCCGCGGCTACCCCCTCGACAACCCGGTGATGAATCGCGGTCTGGAGGCACTGGAGACCTTCGGCATCGACGACGAACGCGGTTTCCGGCTGCAGGCCTGCATCTCCCCCGTCTGGGACACGGCCCTGGCCATCTGGGCCCTGCTGGACGCCGGGCTGCCACCCTCCCATGCGGCCATAGTCAAGGGGGTTGAGTGGGTGGTACGGCGGGAGGTTTCGAAGGTCGGCGACTGGGTTGTGCGCCGGCCGGGATCGCCTCCCGGAGGCTGGCCCTTCGAGCTCTACAACGATCAGTACCCGGACACCGACGACACCGCCGTGGTGCTCTCGATGCTGACGGTGGCGGGGCACGATCGCCACGAGCGCACCGAGGTGGGGGACGCCATCCGCCGCGCTCTGGCCTGGCTGGTGGTGATGCAGAGTGAAGACGGGGGCTATGGCGCCTTTGACGCCGACAACCACCGGGGCTGGGTGGAGCATCTGCCCATCGCCGACTTCGGCGAGATGCTGGACCGGGCCAGCCCCGATGTCACCGGCCACGTTGCCGAGGCATTCGCGCGCCTGGGCGGGAACGACCTTGAGCCGGCCAAGCAGCGGGCGCTGGCCTGGCTGCGCCGGTCGGAGGAGGGCGAGGGGGCCTACTACGGTCGCTGGGGCGTGAACTATGTCTACGGCGATGCCGCCGTGGCCACCGCCCTCGCCACCGCCGACGAGCCCCAGGATCGGGACCGCCTGCGCCGGATCGGGGACTGGGTCCGGCTCAACCAGCACGCTTCCGGCGGGTTCGGAGAGTCGGTTCTCTCCTACCACGACCGGGCCCACATCGGGCGCGGCGAACCCACCCCCTCCCAGACCGCCTGGGCGCTGCTCTCGCTGCTCGCAGTTTGGGAGTCGGCATCGGAACTGGATCCCGAGGGCCATCTCTCGATCGCGGCGGAGTCGGCGGTGGACTGGCTGGTGCAGCACCAGGAGGAGGCTGGCGGCTGGAGCGATCAGCACTTCACCGGGACCGGGTTCCCGAGGGCCTTCTACCTCCGCTACCAGCTCTACGCCACCGTCTTCCCCACCATGGCGTTGGGCCGGGCGCTCCATCCCGGCCGTGCCCAGGTCCGCCCGCGCCGGTGAGCTCGGCGCCGACTCCGGTCCAGGCGGATCCGGCCCTGGCCCCGTCGGCGGCTCTGCCCGAGTACTCGCGACGGCGTCAGGATGAGGTGCGCGCGGTCGAGAACTTCCCAATCGCTGCGTGGTTGTTGCGGCCCGGGAGAAGAGAGGCCCGGGGTGCCATCTACGGCTTCTGCCGGCTGGTCGATGATCTCGGGGACGAACAGCTCGGCGACCCCCGGACCCTGCTCGGGTTGGCGCGCGAGGAGCTGGACGCCTGTTATTCAGGCCATCCCCAGCACCCGGTCTTCCAAAGGCTGAGGCCGGTGATCGAGCGCTTTCAGCTCCAACCCGGCCCTTTCCAGCGGCTGATCCAGGCCAACCTCCAGGATCAGGAGGTGAGTCGCTATCAGACCTGGGCCGAGCTCGACCGTTACTGCACGCTCTCGGCAACCCCGGTTGGCGAGCTGGTCCTGGCCCTGGAGGGGATCAGCGACGACGAGCGACTGAGGTACTCGGACTCGATCTGCACCGGGTTACAGCTGGCCAACATGTGGCAGGACGTGGCCTCGGACCGGGCGCGGGGACGTCGCTACCTGCCCTTGGAGGTGCTCCTCCAGCACGGCGCCACCGAACAGGAGTGGTGGAGCGGCACCGTCAGCCCGGGGATGATGGCTGCCGAGGCCCACGCCGTCGCCCGGGCCCGGAGGTTGCTGGTCGACGGGTGGCCCCTGGTGAGTCAGGTGCCAGGGCTGATGCGGGTGGAGATGGCGACCTTCATCCTCTGCGGCCTCGCCGCCGCCAGGTCAGCGCTCGAGGCCGGGCCGCGAGTCTTCTCCGAGAAGGCGAGCCTCAGCCCCGCCCGCAGGCGGGCTGCGGTCCGGCGTGCTTCGTGGGCCTGGCGTTCGGCGGCACCGCCGCTCGCCAGTTGAGCGCCGCCGCCCCCCCCGACACGCTGCCCTTCTCCCCTTCCGCCGAGGACCTCAGGGCCGCCCACCGGGTCAGCGCTCAAGAAGTCCGAGCTGCGGCGGGCAACTTCTACTACGCGTTCAGGCTCCTACCGATCCGCAAACGCGACGCCCTGCACGCGGTCTACCGCTTCTGTCGGGCCGCCGATGACATCGCCGATGGCGAGGGCAGCGCCAGCCAGCGCCGTCTGCGGCTCGAGGAGTTTCGCACTACCCTCTCCGCCACCCTCGAGGGCGCGCCTCCGGACCGGGCCTGGCTGGTGCTCTGGGACGCCGCCAGAAGCTTCCAATTGGATGCCAAGAACCTCAACGAGGTGATCGACGGTTGTGCTGCCGATTGCGCCCCCCTGGAGATCGTCACCACGGCCGACCTGGAGCGCTACTGCTACGGCGTGGCCGGAGTCGTGGGGCTGCTGAGCGCCAGGATTTTTGGGTACACCGACCCGCGGGTGCCCGAGCTGGCGGTTTGCCTGGGTCAGGCCATGCAGCTGACCAACATCCTCCGCGACCTAAGGGAGGACTCCGAGCGCGGCCGCTGCTATCTGCCCGCCGATGATCTGCAGAGGTTCGGCTGCGAGCCCCAGGACCTGGTGGCCGGGATCCGGGGCGCCCGGGCCGACCGCTACCGCGAGCTGATGGTATATGAGGTGACACGCGCCCGCGAGCACTTCAGCATCGGCCGGAAGCTGATACCCCTGGTGGAGCGCGACGCCCGCGGCTGCCCGGCCGCTCTGTCCGCCCTCTACCTGGCGCTGCTGCGCGAGATCGAGCGACGCGACTTCGATGTTCAAGCAGAGCGCATCTCCTTGGGCACTGCGCACAAGGTTCGCCTGGCACTGGGGGCCTGGGTCGGGGCCAGCCTCGGCTCCTGAGCCGGGATAGGGAGAGTGGACGCTCTGGTAATCGGCGGCGGACTGGCAGGCATCACCGCCGCTCTGGACCTGGCCGAGCAGGGCGCCCAGGTGACCCTGGTGGAGCGAGCCCCGGTGCTGGGGGGACTCTGCCGCTCGGTGCCCGATCCGGTCGCGGGGCGAGTGGACACCGGGCAGCACGTCTACCTCGGCTGCTGCACCGCGCTGGAAGAGTTTCTCGGCCGGGTCGGGGTGGAGCCGGCCTGGCGCCAGCGGCGCCTGGAGCTGGTGGTGGCCAACTCCCGGACCGGCGTCACCCGCCGATTGCGCGCGGCTCCCCTCCCCGCGCCGATCCACCTCCTGCCGCTGCTCTTTCGCTGGCCCGGGCTCAGCACCAGGGAGCTAGTGGGCGCGGGCGCGGTCGCATCTGCCCTCGCCACTTTCGGCCCCGCTGACCAGGATCTGTTGGAGGCGGTGCCCGCCCGCTCCTGGCTCTACAGCCTGGGCCAGGATGACCGCTCCATCACGCAGGTCTGGGAGCCCTTCCTGGTCTCCGCCTGCAACGTCAGCCTGGAGCGTTGCAGCGCAGGGCTGGCCGCCTACGTCATCCACCAAGGACTCCTCGGTGGCGGCGACGCGGGTGCGCTGCGGATTCCGGCAACTGATCTCACCGAGTGGCTCGACCAGCCCGCCCAGCGCCGACTGGCCGCAGGCGCGGTGCAGGTGAAGCTGCGTTGGCGCGCGGCCGAGCTGCTGCCGGTCGGGGCCCGAAGCCACCTGGTGCGCAGCGCCGCGGGTGAAGAGCTGGAGGCGGAGTGGGTGGTGCTGGCCACCGCCGCCCCTGCCTGCGCCCGTCTGCTCAAGAGCCGCGGAGTGGTCGATGCTCAGCTTGAGGCGGCGGCGGCTCTGCCCAGCTCACCGATCGTCAACCTGCACCTTTTCACCGATCGACCCTTCCTGCCGGGGCCGGTGGTGGCGGCGCCGGGATCGCCGCTGCAGTGGCTGTTCGACCGGACGGCGCTAGGCGAGCGCGAGCTCTGGGTGCAGGGTGAGCCGGTCTTCCATTCGGCGATCTCGCTCTCGGCAGCGGACGACCTGATCGGAACTGCCGAGAGCTCCATCACCGAGCAGCTCTGGACCCTCTGCCAGGAGCTCTTCCCGGCGGCCCGGCGGGCGCGGCTCCGCCACAGCCGGGTCACCCGCGAGGCGTCGGCCACATTTGCCGCGTTGCCGGGTTCGGCCGCGGCACGCCCCGGTCCGGAGACCCCGGTCGATGGTGTGCTGCTGGCCGGCAACTGGACCGACACCGGCTGGCCCGCCACCATGGAGGGCGCGGTACGAAGCGGGCATGCGGCTGCCCGCGCCGCCGCGCGCTCTCGCACCTAGACCGACCGTTGGTAGGCGCGGCACGCCCCGGTCGAAAGCCAGGCGCGCAGATGACCGCCAGGACTGCCAGCATGCAGTTCGATGTAGGCCCGGTCGGGCCACCCCACCCAGGCTTTCGCGAGCGGCCAGAACCGGCCAAATCAACCGGGTTCTAGCTGGAGAGGGTCGGCCCCCTCGGCGAAAAGGTCACTCAGAGAAATGCTTACGGCAGCGCCAGAAAGCTACTCGCGAATGATCGCCTGCTGGCTGTGCAGGATCAGCGGCAGTGCCTCGGTGAAGGAGACAATACGGCGCCGAGCACCAGCGCCGCCAATACGCACGGAAGCAGTCCTAGCGTGCTGTGGAACGCGGGGTCCGACAAAGTGCCCACGGCCCGGATGATCAGCGTCCGCAGCGGGTTGAGCAGCTTCGAAGAGATCAGCTCGCGGCTCTGAAATGGCCCAAACCCTGTAGCCTGCGGGCGATGGAATCTCAGCCAGACGTGCTTCGGCTCAGGCCCATGGGCGTGTCAGACCTGATCGACACCATCTTCAGTCTCTACCGCCGCAGCTTCTGGCTCTTCGTGCTTGTGGTGGCCGTGGTTCAGGTGCCGTATCAGATCGTGAGCGCGCTGCTGGGACTGGGAGTAGAGCGTGAGCCCCGCTTTCTGAGGCACTTCCACGGGCACAAGCTCGACTCGGCCCAAGTCCACCAGCTGTTCGCCTGGCTAGGGCCGAGTTTGGGACTGCGACTGCTGATCCTGATCCTGCTGCTGGTGGTGGCGTTCCCGCTCGAGACAGCTGCCTTTACCAAGGTGGTCGCCGATCGGTACCAGGGACGACCGACGTCGCTGGGCCGAGCCTATGAGTTCGCCACCGGGCGCTGGCTGGCGCTGATCGGTCTGGGTCTTCTGATCCTGGCCTTGGTGGTCGGTGCCTTGGTGGTGCTGGTGCTAGTGGTTGTCCTGCTCAGCGCCCTGCTCCATGGAATTGGTGACTTGCTCGACTTTCTTCTGGTCTTGGCCGCCTTGGTCTTCGGCTTCGTCGCCTACGTGCGGGTGGTTTTGGCGACCCCAGTGCTGGTTCTGGAGCATCTCGGGCCGGCTGACTCCCTGCGCCGTTCCTGGGACCTGACCCGGGGCGGAGCCTGGCGCGCCTTCGGTGTCCTGCTGGTGCTGGTCATCATGGTTGGGATCGCCGGATTCCTGGTGGGCTTGCTGATCGGTGCCGCCGCCAGTGGAGGCGGTGGGCTGACATCGCCCGGAGGGAGGGTGATCGAGCTGGTGGGGACGATCATCGTCCAGGTGCTTCTCTCCCCCTTCGTCGCAGTGGGGCTGGTGCTGCTCTACTTCGACTTCCGGCTGCGCAAGGAGGGCGCCGAGTCCATCCAGCCCCCGCCAGAACCCACCGTCCCAGCCTAGGCCGCTCCGGCCTCAGGTAGACCTGGGAGCGGGGTCCCCGACTTCGACCTGCAGCGGTGGGGCCGGCAGCGAAGCAGTTCGGTCGTGCGGCGTCGGCTCTGCGAGCGTCTGCTCCAGCAGCGGCACCACCATCGCAACGGCCCTCCCCAGGGAGTTCAGCGCGAGTCGCTGGCTTCTCCCCAGTTCGAGCAGACGATGAATGCCTCCTGGGCCAAGGAGGAGCAAGCGTGCTACCAGCAGCGGACTGGGTCCAGTGGCACCGGCCTCGACTAGCGCTGCCGCCTCCCCCAGCGGCCTCGACGGAGTGTCGACCACTGAGCGCAAGGCGACCAGGGGCGGCTTGACCCCGACAGGTCCCCGGCTGGACCACGCCGCGGTCTCCATCTCGACGATGTCGACTCCCAGGGCGGCTAGCTCGGCCCGTCGAGCCTTGCCCTCGGCGACCTGGTCATGGCTGGCCAGACTGGCACTGCGCCCTACGCCCGCCACCACCAGCCGGGCATGGACGGCGCGATCAAGGTCCCGCCACCTGCCCTCTGAATCGAGGAGCCGGGACCCGATCCCGATGTCTCCAATCGACCAGTCGCTCGAACTGGCCCCGCCGACCCCGGCCACCAGAATGGCTGGAGCGCCCGGGGCCTGAGACGCCGCCCGGGCTGCCGCGGCGAGTCCCATGCCTGTCTCCCAGACCTCGACTTCCGGGTGGCGCCGGCGGGTCCACCTGAGATATCCGCGACCAGGCTGGGCCACCCACCCGGGACCCAGGGCCCGGCGGGCCGCCCTGGCTTCTGAGCTGAGAGCGCAGGCAATCAGCACCCTTGGTGCGGAATCCGAGGACGGCGCCAAGCGCAGTCCTCGGGCCAGGAGGGCGCACCCGACCACAAGCGTCCAAGCCAGTACGGCGCTGGGCGCGATGCCGAGGACCAGGGCCAGGACCGTGCTCTGCACCATGACCGCGACCACCAGCAGTGCTGAGAGGACGAGCTCCACCCGGGACTCCTGGGGGGGTCCGCTGAGCCAGAAGCCCAACCAGAGCTGGAGCGCGGCAGCAACCGCCAGCCAGCCCAGATAGTTGAGAGCGGAGACGCCGTACCAAACCCCGGAGCCGTGAGGATATGAATAGATCGACCCCAGCCACCAGCTGGCGCCGCGCAAAGCCACCGGGTCGACCACCACGTCGATGGCGACCATCGCCAGCGCTCCCAGCAGCAGTCGGCGCGCTCCCCGCGCTCCCAGGGCTCCAGCCAGCACGTAGGTGCAGAACGCCAGCCAGGTGAAGCTGAGGCTGTCGAATAGGGGCACGCCGAGGATCCGCCAGTCGTGGAGCAGACCAGCGCCCCGGTAGGCGTAGGTGCCAAACGGGATGCCCGGGCCTGCTGTCGACGACCACTCGGCGGCGAAGGCGATCAGCCAGCCCCCCAAGCCTACCGCGAGGGCCCGGCGCCAACCGTACTGGCGCCAGATCACCAACATCACCAGGGCCCAGGGGCCGAAGGCGTACCAGCGCGATACCAGGGGCAACACCCTCAGGCCGCCTGCGATTCTTTCGCTGAACCCAGCTCGCCCACCGCCGCGGTGAGCGCCACGTCCAGGTCGCCTGCCTGCCATCCCAGCTCTTCTCGCGCTCGGGTGGAGTCCACGTACATGGGATGGGCAGCCATCCGCACCGACGTCAGCGAAATGGCGGGGGGACGACCCTGGAGCCAGCCTAGGACCTCGCTCGAATAGGCCACCGCCAGGGCCAGTCCCAGCGGCACTCGCCATCTCGGGCGCGGCACCCCGGCTATGTCGGCCACTTGGGTAAGGAGCTGGCGCAAGGTGAGGTTGCGGTCGCCCAGGATGTAGCTACGCCCCGGCTCGCCGTGCTCCAGCGCCAGTAGATGTCCTCTGGCCACAGCCTCAACCGCCACCAGGTTCAGCCCGGTGTCTACCACCGCTGGAATCCTCCCCCGCAGAAAGTCGCGGATGATCTTGCCGGTCGGGGTGGGGCGATGGTCGCCACTGCCAACCGGAGTGCTCGGCTGCACCACCACCACCTCGAGGCCAGCTGAGGCCGCTCCCAGCACCAGCCGCTCGGCTGCCCACTTGCTGCGCTTGTAGGGGCCGACCAAGGCGGCGGGGGATGAGGCGCGGTCGTTCTCGGTACAGACCTTTCCGGTGCGCTGGAAGGCCAGGGTGCCTACCGTGCTGCAGTGCACCAGCCGCTTGGCGCCAGCTGCCTGCGCCGCCCGGAGTACGTTGGTGGTGCCACCGACATTGGCCGCGATCATGCGCGCGGCGTCGCCGGGACCCAGCGAGAGCCGGTAGTCGGCGGCGCAGTGGATCACCGAGGCGCAGCCGCTGGCGGCCGCCAGCGTCGACGCCCGGTCGGTGATGTCCCCGACACAGGCGGTCACCCCTGGGGAAGCGTGAAATGAGTGAGGTGAGCGCACCAAGGCTCTCACCTCGTACCCGGAGCCAACCAGCGCTCTCATGACGGCTGCGCCCACGAATCCGCTGGCTCCGGTGAGCAGCACCGGGCCCCGCGGCCCCGGGTTCACTGGCCTTCGGCAGCGGGCACGAGCTGGGCCTCGAGAACGTAGCCGCCGCCGCGCTTGGTGCGCAGCAACCGGGGATGGCCGGGATCAATCTCCAACTTGAGCCGCAGCCGGTGCACGCACATGGTGACCGCGGCCGGGGTTGCGGCGGAGTCACCGCCCCATGCCCCATCGATGATCTGACGCCGACTCAGTACCAGGCCGGAGTTGAGGGCGAGGTACTCCAGCAGGTCCGCCTCCCGGGGACTGAGGAAATGCCTTCTCCCCTCGATTCGGGCGCTGCGCCGAGCCGGCTCGACGACCAGGGGCCCGAGCTCGAGTACCCGCCCCGAGGAGCGCTTCTCCACCTGCCGCCGTCTCAGGATGGCCCGCATGGTGGCCCGGAGCATCGCCGGCGGGTAGGGCTTGGCCAGAACGTAGTCGGCCCCGGCCTCCATCAGCGCGACCGTCTCTTCGGGCCGAGCGGTCAGAATCACCAGCGGTGCCGTGGAGATGCTCCTGACCGCCTCCACCCCCCTGGCGCCTCGTAGCAGCTCCCGATCGGCGACGATCGCCGCCGGCTGCTCCCGGCGGATCAGCCGCGAGAGCTGGTCCAGGCTGCCGACCACTCGAGCTTCGAGCCCCAGGGTCTGGGAGACGATGTGAGCGGCGACGTCGCCGTAATCGGGATCGTCCTCTAGGATGGGAACCAGCACGGCTACATTCTCACGATCACGTGCAATGAACCGCGGTCACCGGCCCCGGCATGAGGTCTTGATCATGATTGTTGATCTCCGAGAGCGGATCCTCAGCAGCTTCGGATTCCTTGCTCCTCTTGCTCAGGCGGTCCAAAAGTGGCTGGGTCAGATCGAGGCGGCTGGTGGCGGCCGAGCCGCTGACCTCAAGGTTTTCCTCAACGGGACCTGGTTGGGTCACCCGCTCCATCCTGCGCTCACCGATGTGGTCATCGGGGCCTGGACCAGTGCCGCCGTGCTGGATCTGGCCGACGGCGGCCGAGGCGGCGACCTGGGCCGCGGCGCGGACGCACTGGTGGCGCTCGGCTGCGC
>JBAPNX010000023.1:0-60996 GCA_049279335.1 Candidatus Dormiibacterota bacterium | reverse complement strand
CAACCACCTCCGCCACCGCGAGATCCAGGTCGGAGTCGGGAACCACCAAGGACAATAGACCGATGGTCTTGGCCTCCTGCGCCCCGATCGTGGACCCGGTTAGGAACAGCCGAGCCGCCGCCGTGCTGCCGATCTTGGGCACGACTACCACCGAGATCACTGCCGGTGCCACCCCCAGCCGCACCTCTCCAGTTGCGAAGCTGGCAGCCTCGGATGCGATAGCGATATCGCAGGCGGCCACCAGCCCGACACCACCGGCGCGGGCTGCGCCGCCGACGGCGCAGATCACCGGCTTGGGGCAGTCCAGGATCTGACGCAGGATGGGCGCTAGGCCGCCCACCCCAGGGGCCGCTCGGCCCGCCCGACGGGCGACCGCCTGCTCTTTGAGGTCAGCGCCTGAGCAGAAGGCAGGCCCGACGTGCCCTAGCACCAGCACCCGAACCTCAGGGTTGGACTCGGCCTGCCCGATCGCCTCAGCGAGATCCTCAAGCAGCTGGGCCGAGAGGGCGTTGCGGTTGGCTGGGGAATCAAGCTCCAGGTGGGCAACCGGGCCCGAGACGGCCGACCTCACCATGCTTGCCACCATCATCCAATCCTCCCAGGCGGGAAAGCCCCAAGTTAGCCCTGCTGCGCTACCGTTAGTCGGACTCAGGGTCGGCAAATCGCCGGCCAAGGCGCCAAGCGCAACGGGAATCTTGCCCGAGTACGACGCTGGGCTTCAGGATGAAGTAAGCATGAGAAGGGTGACCTTGGGTGCGGCGCCCGCTCTAGTGGCGCTGGCGGTGGTCATGGCCGGCTGCACGAGCTCGGTCCCCGGTGGCAGCCCACCTAAGGTCAAGAACATCCCCTCGCTGAAGCTCTCACCCGCCACACTCTCGCAGTCATTGCTGGTGCTGCAGCAGGCCTATGTCGACCTCTACAAGGCTGTCAGCCCCTCCGTGGTCCAGATTGCCACCAAGGCCGACCTGGGGTCGGGGATCATCTTCAACACTCAGGGCGACATCGTGACCAACAATCACGTCGCCGACGGCTACAAGAGCTTCAGCGTCACCCTGGCCAACGGCAAGGAGTATCCGGGGACCCTGGTCAACAATTTCGCGCCTGACGACTTGGCGGTGATCCACATCGACGCGACCGGACTCCAGCCCGCCACCTTCGCCAATTCATCCCAGCTCCAGGTGGGCGACATCGTGATGGCGATCGGTAACCCGCTGGGGTTCCAGAGCAGTGCCACCGACGGGATCATCAGCGCCGTCGGCCGCACCGTGAGCGAGCCCAATGGGGTGACCCTGCCCGACGTAATCCAGACCTCGGCACCGATCAACCCCGGCAACAGCGGCGGGGCGCTGGTCGATCTCGAGGACCAGGTGGTGGGCATCCCGACCCTGGCAGCGGTCGATGAGCAGTTGGGCGGTTCCGAGGCCTCCGGGATCGGCTTCGCCATCCCCAGCAGCCTAGTCGCCAGCATCGCCGGGCAGATCGTCAAGTACGGCAAGGTGCAGAGTTCTGGTCGCTCCTGCATCGGCATAGTCGTCGAGCAGGTGACTGGGTCCAATGGCCAGGACACGGGGGTTTTGGTCACCCAGGTCACCAGGTCGGCGGTCACGGCCGCCGGGCTCAAGGCCCAGGATGTGATCACTGCGATCAACGGCCAAGCCACGCCCGCGGTCCAGGATCTGACCGACGATCTCGCCAACCTCAGCCCGGGCAAGCAGGTCACCCTCTCGGTCACTCATCCGGACGGCTCCAAGGCCACGGTTTCGCTTGCGCTGGGACAGCTCTCCGCCAGCAGTTGTGCCTAACCGGCCGCTCCCCGCCGCGCTGCGGGAGTTCATGGAGGCGCCCAACCTCGTCAGCGTGGCCACCGTAGGTCGGGATGGAGCACCTCAGGCGACTGTGGTTTGGTTCCTTCTGGAAGGGGAGCGAATCCTGATCAACACCAAGGCCGGCCGCGTCAAAGCTCTGAACCTGGAGCGGGACCCGAGAGTGGCCATGACCGTCTTCGACTGTGCCAATCCCTACCGATCGGTGCAGCTGCGAGGCGTGGTGGTTGAACGCCGCGATGGGGCCTCCGCCGCCGAGGATATTCATCGGCTCAGCCGCCACTACGTCGGCCAGGACTACCGCGAACCCGAGGATCGGATCAGTTACCTGATCGCCGTCAACTCCTGGTCCAGCTGGGGGATGCCCGAGCTTGAGTGAGAGGCGGGCCAAGCTCGCCCCTAACATGATCTCGGGGAAGTGGACCGCAATTCGGAGGACTAGATCTAATGGCCGCTGAATCCGAGCAACCGTCCGAAGCGCCGGATCCCGAGCAGCAGGTCGCCTGGATTCGGACGCCATACCAGGCCCCGGTCTACGACCAGTCTGGTGGTGAGTTCGGCATCACCGATTCGCTGTTGGGAGACGAGGCCGCGGACATCTTTCATGGCCTGGCCGTCAAGCTCCACAATGAGCGGCGGGTCGCCGAGATTGCGGCGGCCCTGATTGACACGATCACCCTGGGCGGCGTTCATACCAGCATTCCACCTGAGCAGGTAATCGACCTGCCCACCTACCAGGAGGAGCGCTGGTTCCACCTCGGTCAGGGCGGACTTTTCCGCAAGCGGCCCGAGTGGAAGGACGGGTGAGATCCACGGGCATTAGTGCACCGTTCCTGGAGGACCGGGAGCTCCTGAAGCAGTGAGGATGCGGCTAAGGCCGCGGTACCTGGCGCTGATTGCGACCGCGGCTCTGGTGCTGGTACTGGGTTTCGGGGTGGGGCTCTTGATCCGACCCTCCCCATCACCGCAGGGAAAGCTACTGGTCCTGCTGACGGTTGACCTCCCGCTGCCCCAGAACCCAGCGACCCTACATGACCGGGCGATCGGCTTGCGACTACTGCCCGAAGCCGCGGGCAGCAGTTGGGAGAGCGTGACGGTGCCTGCGGCGGACGTGACCCTGCCTGGGAGCTGGGAGGCACCCAACACAGACAGCCTCTTCTTGGCGACGGTCCCGGCTGGAGACTATCGCTCGGCGGAGCTGGTGCTGCGATCTGGCTCGGGCGGCCTGGTGGATGACTCCCAGAAGCTGGCACTCAAGGTGGCAAAGTCGGGACTAACCCCGCTGCTGTTCACCTTCCGGGCCAGCTCAGCGGTCGCGGGGGCGGGACTTGCCGATGCGGCTGCCTATGGGGGCAACGACCAAGTCAACTTCGGCCTCCAGGTGGCACAGGGCCAGGTGCTGAGCGTGCCCACCGTGCCCCTTCTGGACCAGTCGGGGCGGTCGGTCTCGCTGCGCCAGTACCAAGGCAAGGTCCTGGTGCTGGCGTCCTTCCTAAGTCAGTGTCAGGACACCTGCCCACTGGTGATCGCGGGGCTGCTACAGCTGCAGACGCTCCTGGACCAGAAAGATCTCCAGAGCCAGGTCCAGATCCTTGAGGTCAGCCAGGACCCGGCGGGCGACACCCCGGCCATCCTTGCCAAGTACAAGAGTCATTTCGCGCTGCCCTGGCCCTTGCTGACCGGTACCGCGGCCAACCTTGACCAGTTCTGGTCCCAGCTCAAGGTTCCTCCCATCCAAGACGAGTCTTGGAGCGGGCCGGCCCCCACCGATATCTTCACCGGCCAGCCCGAGCCCTTCGACATCGTCCACTCCTCGGTGGTCGACGTCATCAACCCCAAGGGCTATGTGGTGTCGGAGCTGCAGGGGCAACCCAGCCTCAGTGCTGCGACCGTTCCCGCGACGGTCGAGAGCTACCTCGACGCTGCTGGGCTGAAGGACCAGAAGGCTGGGGGCTCTTGGACCCCTCAATCGCTACTGGCGGAGTTGACACCGCTGCTCCAGCAGCAGGGCGTCTACACCACGCTGCCGGGAGTGGTCAGCGTCGGAGACCCGGCCCCCGACTTCTCACTACCCAGCTCCGCCGGCGGCAACTTGGCCTTGAGTCAGCTCTCGGGGCACGCGGTGCTGATCGACTTCTGGGCCACCTGGTGCACCAACTGCCGGGCTGACATGAAGCTGGTGGCTGCGACTGCCGACCGCTACAAGACCCAGGGGTTGCGGGTGCTCTTGGTGGATTTCGAGGAATCCAGGGGTACCGCCACCAAGTTCCTCAGGGGGCTGGGCATAGATCTCCCCACCCTGCTCGACCACAACGGCCAGGTGGCTCAGCGCTACGGCGTCCCCGGGTTGCCGGTGGCGGTCTTCGTCAACAGTCAGGGCAAGGTCACCGCCATTCAGCTGGGCCAGCTCGACCAGGCTGAGGTCAATCAGGACGTGCCCGCTGCGATTGGCCCCTGAATCCATTTGCTACCATTTCGGTGTGCAATGGGTGAGCGGGGGTCGCTCACGCCCTGGAACTTGCGAAGGGAGTAGAAGGTGAGCGAATACGCCAAGCCCGACACGCTTGTCACCACCGGATGGCTGGCCGAGCACCTACAGGATCCGGGAATCAGGATCCTGGACGTTGACGAGGACACCGAGGCTTACGCCAAGGGGCACATCCCGGGCGCGATCGGCGTGCACTGGCGCCAAGATCTGCAGTCCCAATTGGAGCGCGACTTCGTCGGTCCCTCGGAGTTCGCCGCGCTGCTGGACCGCTTCGGGATCACTCCGGAGACGCGGGTCATCCTCTACGGCGGCAACAAGAACTGGTTCGCCGCCTACGCGTACTGGTACTTCAAGTACTACGGCCACGAGCGGGTGCAGCTGCTCAACGGCGGCCGCAAGAAGTGGGAGCTGGAGGGAAGGCCCCTGGTCACCGACGTTCCCGCCACCTTCGCCACCCGCGGCTACCCGGTGCCGCACGGCAACGACAAGATCCGCGCCTACCGTGACCAGGTCGCCAGCGAAATCGTGGGCAAGGCCGGCAAGGGCCTGGTCGACGTCCGCTCGCCCGAGGAGTATCGCGGCGAGAGCCTGGCTCCCGCCCACCTACCTCAAGAGGGAGCCCAGCGGGGCGGCCACATCCCGGGCGCGCGCAACATTCCCTGGGGGAAGGCGGTGGATCCCGACCAGGAGACCTTCCTCAGCGCCGAGCAGCTGAGCCAGCTCTACCAGGGCGAGGGGATAACCCCGGATCAGGAAATCGTCGCCTACTGCCGGATCGGGGAGCGTTCAGCCCACACCTGGTTCGTGCTCCACGAGCTGCTGGGCTATCCCAACGTCCGCAACTACGACGGCTCTTGGACGGAGTGGGGCAGCCTGGTCAAGGCACCGATCGAGAAGTGACCGCCTGGCCGGGGGCGCAGGCCCCCGGCCAAGCGCTCTGGAAGCACCACTCCCCCGCCGCGTTGTAAGTTCAGTCCCGTGAACCAGAGCAGCGGCACGGCTGAGCGGATGCCGGAATCGACATGACCTTGGAGCAAGGGCTGGGCAGCGAGACGATCGACCCTCGAGCCCGCGCCTTTCCGACTGAGAAGAGCCAGGCTCCGGGCGAAGCCTCCACCCATCGAATCCTGCGCACGCTGCGGCTCCGTAACGAGAACCTGCCCGGGGTCCTGGGCGAGGTCGCGACCGCGATCGGGGCGGCCGGGGGCAGCCTCGGCGACATTCGCACCATCCAGCGCGGCTCCCGCCACGTGGTCCGCGACATCGACGTCAGCACCACCGACCTGCAGATGCTGGAGGCGGTGCTGGAGCGGATCGGACTGCTCTCCCACACCGCCCTGCTCGATGTCCGCGACGAAGTCCTCCGGGTGCACCTTGGAGGCAAGCTCCGGGTGGTCCCCAAGTACCCAGTTCACTCGGTGGCCGACCTGAGGCGGGTCTACACACCGGGGGTGGCGGAGGTCTGCCGGCTGATTGCCGCGGACCCCGGGGTGGCCGACCGCTATACCGGCATCAACAATTCGGTGGCGGTGGTCACCGACGGGACCGCGATCCTCGGTCTGGGGAACATCGGGCCGGTTGCCGGGATGCCGGTGATCGAGGGCAAGTGTGCCCTGATGGCCCAGATGGTGGGGATCGACGCCTACCCGCTGCTGGTGGCTCCTGGGCCCTCGGAGGCGATCGTCGAGGCTCTGGTCCGGATCAGCCCGGGTTATGGCGCGATCCAGCTCGAGGATATCGCCGCCCCCCACTGCTTCGAGATAGCTCCGGCTCTCCAGAAACGCCTGGAGATCCCGGTCATGCACGACGACCAGCACGGCACCGCGACCGTGGTCCTGGCGGCTCTGTTCCGGGCCGCGGCCATGACCGGCCTGGATCTGAGCACGCTCACCGCCGGGGTGATCGGGCTGGGCGCCGCCGGCTCGGCCATCGCTGGGCTGCTCATGAGATACCAGGGACGGCCCGTGCTCGGGACCGGCCGCACCCCCGATTCCATCGAACGGCTGACTCTGGCCGGGGGCCAGGCGGTCGAGATGGACGAGTTGCTGGCCCGGGCCGACGTGGTGATCGCCACGACCGCCCAGCCCGGCCTGATACGCCCGGAGCAGGTGAGGGCGGGGCAGATCATCTTCGCCCTCTCCAACCCGTTGCCTGAAATCGAACCGGAGCGGGCCATGGCGGCTGGCGCGATCCTGGCGGTGGACGGCAGCGTGGTCAATAACCTGTTGGCGTTCCCGGGGCTCTATCGGGGCGCTTTGGATACCAAGGCCCGGTGCTTCAACAGCGAGATGTATCTGGAGGCTGCCGCGGCCATCGCCCGCCTGGCCCAGGTCGACGAGGTGGTTCCCGACTCCCTCGACCCCCGGGTACACCTAATGGTCGCCAAGGCGGTGGCGCACGCCGCGGTGCGTACTGGGGTGGCCAGGATTGAACCGCTACCCGACTACTACGACGAGGTACCGCGGCCGGAGGGCTGAGTCCCGAGGTTCGTACGATGGCCGGGTGGTCATCGAGAGCCTGCCCGAATCGGAGCTGGCCGGCATCCGTCCCCTGCTGGTCGACCTGCTCCACGGGGAGCAGGACCAGGGCACCCGAGTTCGGCTCAGCCGTGAGCAGCTGGAGCACTGGCTGCCTGCCACCCGGCCAGAGTTCACCGGACAGAACCACATCTTCGCCGCCAGGGATGAGGGCCGGATCGTCGGCTTCTGCTGGTGCCTGCTCTTCGATCCCGGTACCGGGCTGGAGGGTGAGGTGGCGGAACTGTACGTGGTCCCGGACGCCCGAGGCCAGCGGGTGGCCTCGAGGCTGGTAGAGGAGGCGGTCGCCCTGTTCGCCAAGAGCCGGGTCACCTTTGCCTGCGTCTGGACCCGGGAGTCGAATCCTGCCGCGGTCAGAGCCTACCGGCGGGCGGGATTCGCGCCCACCGACCAGCTGGTGCTTACCTGGTACCCGCCCTCGTGAGCGTGCCGTCAGGCACAGTGCTGGAACCGGGGACGGCGGTTGAGCCGGCGCCGTCCAGTCCACCGGCTCTGCGGCTGGGAGCGGTGGCGCTGGTGGCGGCCATTGTCGGGGTGGTCGTGGGTGGCGGAGCGGCCTACTTTTTGGTGCGGCACTTTGAGAACAGCTCGCCGGGTTCGGTGGTGATCAAGAATGTCAATACCCCAGGCGGTAGCAGCGCGGCTTCACTGCCCGCGCTGGTGGCCCAGCTCAGCCCCTCGGTGGTGGAAGTGATCAGCGAGCCGCCGCCCGGGACCGCCATCAGCTCAGCCGACGTCTCCAGCGGCTTCATCGCCGGCACTGGTGGCCTGATCGTGACCAGCGAGGGAGCAGTCGCCGGGGCCTCCGGGGTCGAGGTGGCGCTTGGCTCGGGGCAGCTGCTGCCGGCGACCATTGCCGCAGCCGACCTCGACACCGGGGTGGTCGTGCTCCAGGTCAGCAGCACCTCCCTACCCGCACCGCTGTCGTTCGCCTCCTCGGCGCCGGTGGTGGGCGACGTCGCCATCGCCGTCTCCCTGCCGGTTGGCGCCGGACCGAGCGTGGATGTCGGCACCGTCAGCGCCGCCGGGCTGACCGTGACCGTGCCCGACCTCGCCGCCGCGAGCGGGACCGCCGAGGTCGACGGGGTTTTGCGGACTGACATCTCCCAGCCCATGGGTAGCTCCGGCGGGCCGCTGGTGGATTCGGCGGGCGCAGTGATCGGCATCCTCACTGGCGACCGGATGCAGCCGCTGGAGCTGGGCGCGAGCGCCGACGCCTCGGGGTTCGCGCTCGACGCCACCGCGGCCAGCCAGCTGGTCTCGGCCCTGACCTCGACCGGCTCGGTGCCGGGCCCGATCGGTCTGGTCACCGAGTGGCTGGACCCCGCCTCGGCCGTGGCCCTGGGCTTGCCGTCCGGAGTGCTGGTTGACTCGGTCGATCCCGGCTCTGCCGCCGCCGTCGCCGGCATTGACGCCGGCGACGTCATCACCGCCGTCAACGGCGCACCGGCTTGGACCTCGAAGTCGACCGCCTATCCGAGCTTCTCCGACATGCTGGAGGCGAGTCATCCGTCCTCCACGGTCCCGCTCACCCTGGTTCGAGCTGGGATCACGCACCAGGTATCGATTACGATTCCCTCGCCCTAAGACCGCCCTCGGGAGGTCGCATTTACGGCGGATTCGCGAAGAGGTAGCGGTTGGAAATCACTTGGCTGGGCGAGAGCGCTCTACTGCTCAAGGGCCGCGAGACCCGAGTGTTGGTGGACCCCGCCTACCAACGGGGACGCGGGTCCAGCAACGGCACCTTCGACATCGTCGTCAGCTCCAACGGCGGGGAGAATCAACTCCGCCCCGAGCAGGGACCGCAGGTCGTCGCCCGCCAGGGGGAGTACGAGCTGCGAGGAGTCTCTGTCCGAGGAGTCGCCACCGCCACCGGCATCCTCTTCGTCGCCGAGGTCGACGAGGTGGCCGTCTGCGACTTCGGTGACCTTCCCGGAGCCCTCGAGGTCGAGGTCATCGACGCGCTGGGCACCATCGACGTGCTGGCGGTGTCGCTGCAGCAGGGTTCGGCGACGCGGGTGCGGGAGCTGACCAGCCTGGTCTCCCAGTTGCAGCCGGCGGTCTTGATCCCAGTCGGTTACCACGCCTCTTCTGACGGCTCCCTCGGAGAACTGGCGCCCTTCGCCCAGGAGATGGGCCTGGCCCAGGTGAACCCACAGGCGAAGCTGACCCTCTCCGGCTCACCGGGGACCAGTGACGAGTCCCGGGTCGTGGTCTTGGAGGCGCGGCGCTGACCCCAGCGTGTTAGGATCCGGCTACATGGGTGGTGCCTCCCCGTGTGCCGGTCGGAGCCAGTGATGGCAAAGTTCATTTTCGTCACTGGCGGCGTGGTCTCCGGGATCGGCAAGGGGATCACCGCGGCCTCCCTGGGGACGGTGCTCAAGGCACGTGGACTCAAGGTCACGCTCCAGAAGCTCGACCCCTACATCAACATCGACCCTGGCACCATGTCGCCCTACCAGCACGGAGAGGTCTTCGTGACCGACGACGGAGCCGAGTCGGACCTCGACCTGGGCCACTACGAGCGCTTCGTCGACACCAACCTGACCAAGGCCAGCAACGTCACCACCGGCAAGATCTACAGCGAAGTCATCGCCAAGGAGCGTCGCGGCGACTTCCTGGGGGCCACCGTCCAGGTGATACCCCACATCACCAACGAGATCAAGGACCGGGTGGCGCGGGTGGCGGAGGAGTCTGAGGCCGACGTGGTCATCGTCGAGGTGGGCGGGACCGTGGGTGACATCGAGTCCCTGCCATTCCTGGAGGCTATCCGCCAGCTCAAGAACGACGTGGGACGGCGCAACACCTTCTACGTCCATGTCACCTTGGTGCCCTACGTGGATGCCAGCGAGGAGTTCAAGAGCAAGCCGACTCAGCACAGCGTCCAGACCCTGAGGGGAATCGGGATCCAGCCCGACGCCATCGTCTGTCGCTCCAGTCAGCCGATCGGAGCTGGCGTACGGGACAAGATCGCCCTCTTCGCCGATGTCGAGCCCCGGGCGGTCATCAGCGTGCCCGACGCCCCCACCATCTATCAGGTCCCTCTGCTGCTGGAGTCGAGCGGATTGGGTGCCTATGTGACCGAGCAATTGGGCATCGACGGGCCCGAGGCCGACCTAGAGGCGTGGAGTCATCTGGTGGAGCGCATCCTGGGCGCCGAGGATCGGGTGGTGGTGGGCGTGGCCGGCAAGTACGTCGCTCTCCCGGACGCCTACATCAGCGTCACCGAGGCCCTGCGCCACGCCGCCGTGGCCCACGGCGTCGGTCTGGAGATCCGCTGGATCAACACCGAGGCCCTGATCCCCTGCGACACCTCGGTGTTCGAGGGCCTGGACGGATTGGTGATCCCGGGGGGCTTCGGTCATCGCGGGATAGAGGGGAAGATCGCCGCCTCCCATTACGCCCGCCATCATCGGGTGCCCTTCCTTGGGCTCTGCCTGGGCATGCAGTGCGCCTGCATCGACGTGGCCCGCGAGGCGCTGGGAACCGATGACGTCAACAGCACTGAATTTAATGCCTTCACCGAGAACCCGGTGATCGACCTGCTGCCTGAACAGCGGGACGTCGCCGACAAGGGCGGGACCATGCGGCTGGGTCTGTATCCCTGCAAGCTTGAGCCTGGCACCAAGGCCGCCCAGGCCTATGGCGATTCCGTGGTGTACGAGCGCCATCGCCACCGTTTTGAGTTCAATAACCGCTACCGGGAGCCGCTCGAACAAGCCGGTGTGGTCTTCAGCGGCACCTCTCCCACCGGCCGTCTGGTGGAGATCATGGAGCTGAGGGGACATCCTTTCTTCGTCGGCAGCCAGTTCCATCCCGAGTTCCGCTCCCGTCCCCACCGTCCCCATCCGCTCTTCCACGGCTTCATGGCCGCCTGCCTGGAGCGGGCCGGCCTGGCGATCGAGCCCGAACTTCCCCAGGACCCGGCCACCGTCTCGGTGTGATTGCGGGCCGGCTGCGCCCGCTGCTCAGCGACGCGACTGGGGAGCTGAGGCCAGCGACGACCGGTTGGGAGGCGGTGGGGCAAAGCGGGCGGTCGCTTCAGCCCCTCAGTTCGTGGATCCCGCTGCCGCCACGCTCCACCTTGATGCATCTGCCGGGACGGCAGGCGCTGGGCCGGAGGCGGGGGAGTGGGATGGTCGAGGCGATCGAGGATGGAGCGTTGGCAGTGGCGGCGGTGCTCCCGGTCGGCCATCTGAGGTTGCTGTTTCCCGCCTACGCCGTTGACCGGCCCGACTCGCCATCCACACTGCCGCTCTATGGCTATGCCGCTGTCGCCGAGCTTGACGGTGAGGTGGTGGTGGCGGCCTCGCGCAGCGACGCCTTCTCGCCGTGGACTGGCCGACGACCCTCCGCCGCCCGTCTGCGGGCGGCCGTGGAACAGGGGCAGCGCCAGCTGCCTCGCAGTCGAGTGGTGGCCCAGCTCTCGGTCTGTGCGCTTCAGCACAACTGCCTCACCGCTCAGAACACATTCCTGCGCCGCTTTGAAGGAGCCCTGCCCACCAGCGCTGCCTGCAATGCCGACTGCCTGGGCTGCATCTCGCTGCAAACCGACTCGGGCGCGCCGACCCCGCAACCGCGGATACCCAGGGCTCCCAGCGGCGACGACCTGATCGAGGTGGGCAGCTACCACCTGGCCGGAGCCCGCGCCCAGGGCGTCGAGGGCATGATCAGCTTCGGCCAGGGCTGTGAGGGCGAGCCGCTGCTGCGGGAGCGGGCACTGCGGCCGGTGGCGACCGAGCTGCGCCGGCGATTCCCGGGATCGACGATCCACATCAACACCAACGGCAGCCGGCCGGCGGCGCTGCGGCGACTGATCGCCGCCGGGGTCAACAGCTGCCGGATCAGCGTCTTCAGCTTTCGTCAGGACCTCTTCGCCGCCTACTACCGGCCCCGTGGCTACTCGATCGAAGAGGTGCTGGAGTGCGCTCGGGTGGCTCGGCGCGGCGGGGCCCAGCTGACCGTCAATCTGCTGACCTTTCCTGGGGTGACTGACTCTCCGGGGGAGCTCGCCCTGACGCTGCGAGTTCTGCGCGAGCTGGAGGTGGAGCAGCTGCAACTGCGCAGCCTCAACGTCGATCCCCAGTGGTTGCTCTCGCGGATCCCCAACCTCGCTCCCGGGATTGGCCTCGATCTGCTGGTGCGAACACTGCGACGAGGGTTGCCGGACCTGGAGCTCGGCAATTTCACCAGGCCGCTGGCGAAGTCTGCGACGGCCTCATCGAGCGCCGCCGAGGTGGGCAGCATCGCCACGGGGGTAGAGGTCGGGGTTTGAGCTTTGAACTCAGCTGGTAGACTCAAATCAGAGTCATGAAGGCAATCCACCCCGAATACTTCCACGACACGCTCGTCACCTGCTCCTGCGGGAGCAGCTTCACCACTGGGTCTACTCAGAAAACGTTGCACACCGAGGTATGCAGCGTCTGCCACCCGTTCTTCACCGGGCAGCAGAGGATCGTGGACACCGGTGGCCAGGTGGAACGCTTCCGCCGCCGCGCCCAGCTCGCCCAGCAGCAGTAGCTCGACCCGCGCGCGCTAACTCTGCCAGCTGAAGCCGGCCCGACGCGTGGCATAGAAGAGTCCGGCTGATTGTTCTGGGTTTTATGCCGGGCTGCCTGGGCAGTCGCGCCGACAGCCCGTTCGCTATGGTGACGTTCAACGTGTTGCTCGAGTCAAACGTGGCGCTAAGCAGGAGCATTGACTGATGCTCGACCCTGGCCTGGAGGCAAGGCTGGAAAGCGTCCGCGCCCGCGCCGAGGCGATAACGGCTCAGCTAGAGGACCTCGGGGTGAGCCGCGACCCGGGCCAGCTGGAGCGGCTGGGCAAAGAACAGGCTGAGTTGCGCCCGGTGGTCGAAGCCCTGGCCTCACTCCGGAGTGCCCAGGATGCGGAGGCGGAAGCTCTCAAGCTAGCCAGCACCGAGTCCGACTCCGACATGCGCGCTTTTCTGGAATCGGAGGCGCGCAAGGAGGCGGAGCGGGCCGAGCGCCGGCTGGCCGACCTCAAGCTGCTGCTCCTGCCACGCGACCCGGATGATGACCGCGATGCTGTGGTGGAGATCCGATCCGGCACTGGGGGCGAGGAGGCGGCTCTCTTCGCCGCCGACCTGATGCGGATGTACGTGCGCTTTGCCGAGCGGCACCGCTGGAAAGTGGAACTGCTGGAGAGCTCGGCCACTGAAGGTGGCGGCTTCAAGGAGGTGTCCTTCGAGCTGCACGGCAAGGGTGCCTACGGAGCCATGAAGTTCGAGAGCGGGATTCACCGAGTGCAACGGGTGCCTAGGACCGAATCGCAAGGTCGCATCCACACCTCGGCGGCCAGTGTGGTGGTGCTCCCAGAGGCCGAAGATCTCGACGTGGAAATCAACGACGATGACCTGCGCATAGATGTCTTCCGCTCCACCGGACCCGGAGGCCAGAGCGTCAACACCACCGATTCTGCGGTCAGGATCACGCATCTGCCGACGGGATTGGTGGTGACCTGTCAGGACGAAAAATCCCAACACAAAAACCGGGCCAAAGCACTGCGCGTGCTACGTTCCCGTCTCTACGATCGAAAGCGCGAGGAGCGGGACGCGGAGCTGCAGCAGACACGCCGTTCGATGGTCGGGCACGGGGACCGCAGTGAGAAGGTCAGGACCTACAACTTTGCCGAAGGCCGCGTCACCGACCACCGCATCGACCTGAAGGTGTATCAGCTGCCGCGAGTCCTGGAGGGAGAGCTGGAGTTGTTGGTCGGTCCGCTGCAGGCCGCCGAGCAGGCGAGGCGGCTGGCGGGCGAGGACTGAGGTCTCTCCTGGCCGCTTGAGCGCTTGCACTGATCTGTTAGCGCTGAGAGACGCCGGGTGACCAGGGTCGACACGGTTGGCCGCATCGCTGGTGCACTGCGGTCCCGACGGCGGCTGGCTGGTTCTTGATACCCGTCAGCCTTTGCCGATCTCTTTAGGCATCGTGCTTGAGTATCTGGCCGCCGGATGAGGTGCTGCGGGTCGCCCGACACCCTGTCGGAGTGAGCTACTCGGTCTTCGGGGTCGGTGCCGCCCCGCCAGTAGCGGGGCGCCGTCCGCGGCCCCGGCGCCGCCTCCGCCTGGGAGCGGTCTTCGCTGCAACTGGCTCGATGCTGGGCTCGGGCGGGGTTGAGAGAGGTACTGGGCCTGCGGTTGCAGGGCGCGTCCGCTGCCGTGGTTTTGGGGTCAGGCGCGGAGGCGGCGGCATTCCCACGGCGATCAGGTCTCCCAGGTTGCGCCAGCCGAATTCCTCCTGGCCCAGCCGTACCAGCCGCACAAAGCAGTCGGCGGTCGCCTCGGCGTCGGCCAGAGCGTAATGGGGATTGCGGTGGGTGACCTCGAGTCGCTCGCAGAGCCGCTCCAGTCCGATGGTGTCCTTGAGCTGGAAGAGGAACCCGGCCAGCCTCGAGGTGTCCAGGTGATGGTTGTGGAGAGGATGGCCCAGGGCTCGAGATACCAGACGTGTGTCGAAGCCGTCGGCCGAGTGCTCGATCAGGACCGCGCCGTCGGAAAGTTGCTCGAAGGCGGCGGCTACCTGGCGCAGGGTGGGCGCTCCCCCGAGCATGGAGCGGTTGATTCCATGCACTCGTCGGGCGTATGGATTGATGTGGTCCGCGGTGTGCACCAGGCTCTCCAATGAGATCCTGGGCTGGGGAGGGCGGTCGTCGTCCCCGAGCTGGAACCGAACTGCCCCTAACTCGACCATGCGATGCGGAAAGTGCCCCGTGGTCTCACAGTCGAGGGAGACGAAGGTGAGCTCGGCAAGCTCAGTCTCCAGGGCGAGTTGGGCGCTTGGATCGTGCTCAGCGGCGACGTCCCCAGCCAGCAACATCAGCGCATCCGGGTTGTGATAGGGAGCTGACTCGGGAGATGCGGGACCGAGTCGAGCGACCAGGCGCTCGCCCGGGCCGCCTATGCCACGCTCGCGTCCTCGCTTCGAGCGAGGCCCGTTCGTAGGCGCCGCCGGTGGCACGGTAGGAGCGGCTCTGGGGGCGGGCTCGGCCACGCCTGCCATCCTAACCACCAACTGCTGCCTCCACTTGCCCCTGACGGCTGCCCGATCGGGGGTGGGATCGCCCATCGATATACTCGGCCTCAGTTTGCCCTTCCTCGCCACCGGACTGAGCCACCATCTGGCCCCCCTTCCGGTTCGCGAGCGGCTCCATCTGGACGACGCACAGATCGTGGAGTCGCTCCGAGCCCTGGTGGGGCACGCCGGCCTGACCGGAGCGGTGTGCCTGAGCACCTGCAACCGCACCGAGTTCTACCTGACCACCCGCGACGACCGCCAGAGCCAGCAGGCCACGGCGCGGTTCTTTCATTACATCTCGCCCGACCCGAGCTATTCCAACCTGGTCTACACCCATGCTGGCAGGGAGGGACTTCTCCACACGTTCCGAGTTGCCAGCGGACTCGACAGCGTCGTGCTGGGCGAAGCCCAAGTGTTGGCTCAGTTCAAAAGAGCTCACCGCTTGGCGCAACAAGCCGGCACTATCGACGCCGAGCTCGACCTAGTCATGCGCCGGGCGGTCGAGGCCGCGAAGCGGGTGCGCACCTCGACAGGTATCTCCCGCCAGGCGGTGGGCTATGCCCAGAGCGCGGTGGCGATGGCACGCGAGCATCTCGGGGACCTGAGCGCCGTGGGGGTGGTGATCGTCGGCGCCGGCAGCGTCGGTAGCGCGACCGCTCGTCTGCTCCAACGTGCCGGAGCCGGGCGGCTCTTCGTCGCCCGGCGCGGCCGCAAGGCCCAGGCGTTGGCTCAGGCACTGGGAGGGGAGCTGGTTGATTTGGAGCAGCTGCCCCAGATCGCCCCCTCCTTCCAGGTGATCGTATCCAGCACCAGCAGCGAAGACCGGGTCCTGAGTGAAGATTTGGTAAGTGAGATCCGCCTGGCTCAGGAACCAGCCGCGCACCTGCTCATCTTGGACATGGCGGTTCCCAGGGACGTGGCACCAACCGCGGCCGCCATCCAAGGGGTGGAACTCCTCGACCTCGATCAACTAGGCGCGATCATCGAGCGGAACTTGAGCCAGCGGGAGCGGCACCGGCCGGCAGCGGTCGCGGTGGTTGCGAATGCCGTCGCCGAGCTCGAGTTGGAGCTGGGTCGGCGAGCAGCAGTGCCGCTGATCACTGCGCTGGTGGACCACGCGGAACTGGTCCGCCAGGGTGAGCTGGCCCGGACGCTCTCTCGGATGCGTCCGCTCAGCGACGAGGAGAGAGCCCATCTGGAGAGGCTCACCCAGGCCATCGCGTCGAAGCTCCTACACCGTCCGATTGCCTTTCTGCGACAGCATGCGGACGATCCCAAGCGGCGCCAGCTCTTGGAAGAGGCCTTCGGCCTGGAGGCGGCGGAGGACGATTGATCGCGCTCGCCACCAGAGGCAGCGCACTTGCCCGGGCCCAAACCGAGCTGGCGATCGCCGCGCTCCGGTCCCGGTTCCCGACTGAGGAGTTCACCGCGGTGGTGGTGGATTCGGATGGGGACCTCAGCCCCGCTGCTCTGGCCCCCGATCTGCCCGGGCAGGGGTGGTTCACTTCACGCCTGGAGCTTGCCCTCCGGAGCGGACAGGTGGATGGGGCCATCCACAGTGCCAAGGACCTGCCCGCCGAGCTTGGCCCCGACCTGCTGTTGGCTGGCTTCCTACGCCGGGCCGATCCGAGAGATGCTCTGGTGTCGGCGGGTGCCGGACACCTCGCCGATCTAGCTCCGGGGGCAAGGGTGGGCACCTCCTCACCGCGGCGCTCAGTGCAGCTGCTGGCGTTGCGCCCGGACCTAAGATGCGAACCGATTCGGGGAAACGTCGATTCCAGGATCCGCAAGGTTCGCGACGGAGAGTTCGACGGCTGTGTTGTCGCCATGGCGGGCCTGGACCGCCTTGGCCGCGCCGAGGACGGCGTGGCCCTCGATCCCCGGCTGGAGTGCACTCCAGCGCCGGCCCAGGGTGCGATCGCGCTGCAGGCCAGAGTCGGAAGCCGATTCGCAGACTTGGCGGCCGCCATTGACGACCGCATCACCAGGGATTGTGTCGAAGCCGAGCGCCGGGTGTTGACGGAGATGGGGGGTGGCTGCCAGCTGCCACTTGGAACTCTGGCAGAGGCCCTGGGCAAGGAACACGCACGTCTCACCGTGGCCTGGCCGTCCGCCTCCGAAGGAGGGGTCAGGAGGATCACCCACGAGGGCCTGCGATCCGACCTCACTCAGATCGCGGTGGCGATGTCCCGGGAGCTCTCGTGACCGCGGATCAAACGCTCCTGGGTCGGCGCATCCTCGTCACCCGGGCCACCGAGCAAGCCGATGAACTGGTGGAGATGCTCAGTACCCGTGGTGCCGAGCCGATCTCTGTACCAGTCATGCGGCTGCAGCGGTTGCTCACCTCCGAGCAGTTCAGGGAGTTGGGGGAGGGGATCGCATCTGGGAAATGGGACGATGTGATCTTCACCAGTGCCAACGCGGTGCGACTGGTGCTAGACCGGTTCCCGAGGTCTTCGCAGGCGACGCGAGTCTTCGCTATCGGGCCCGGCACAGCGTCAGCCGCAGCTGATCTGGGCTGGTCGGTCGAGAGTTTGCCGGAGAGCTTCGTCGCTGAATCGCTGGCGGAGCGTTTGCTGAGCGAGAGGATGGCCGGCCGGCGACTGCTGCTGCCCCGCGCCGCTGGAGCCCGGGCAGTGCTCCCAGACGCACTGGAGCGGGCTGGGGCCCAGGTGGAGGTGGTGGCGCTCTATGAGATGCAACCCGAGGAGGGTTCGCGAGAGCCGCTGCGGCGGGTACTGGCCGAGCCCGGTCTCAACTGCATCACCTTCGCCAGCGCCAGCGCGGTGGCGTGTTTCCGGCAGCTAGCCAGCGGGCAGACGGTTCCCGATGGAGCGCTGGTCGCCTGTATCGGGCCGATCACCGCCGAGGAGGCCCGCAAGGCTGGCATGGAGCCGGTCTTGGTCGCTCGCGAGCACACCTTGCCGGGACTGGTCAGCGCCCTCGAGTCGCACCTCCGGGAATTACCCCAGAATGAGCGCCTGTCATGAGCTTTCCCGAAGATCGTCCCCGCCGACTGCGACGCAACCCGCTGATTCGGCAGCTGGTGCGCGAGGTCGGACTTGCTCCGGGTGACCTGGTGCTGCCCGTCTTCGTCAGCGACGCGATCGAATCCCGACGCGAGGTCCCGACCATGCCGGGTGTCTTCCAAGAGACGGTGGAATCGGTGGTACGAGTCGCGGAGGAGTCGGTCGCGCTAGGGATTCCAGGCTTGATCCTGTTCGGCATTCCCGCCCGGAAGGATCCCCAGGGGTCTGCCGCCTGGGCCGACGACGGGGTGATTCAGAAGACGCTGGGCCGGTTGAGGAGTGCGGTAGGTCAGAGCCTGCTGCTGGTGGCTGACAACTGCCTTGACGAGTACACCGACCATGGGCACTGCGGAGTCCTCACCGACGACGGCGAGCTGGACAACGACGCCACCATCGAGCTCTACGCCAAGACGGCGGTCAGCCAGGCCGCTGCTGGGGCCGACATCATCGCCCCCTCGGGGATGATGGACGGTCAGGTCGGTGCCATCCGTGGGACACTCGACGAGGCAGGCTTCCCGGATACCTCGATCCTGGCCTACGCCGCCAAGTTCGCCTCCTCCTTCTATGGACCGTTCCGCGAGGCCGCCGAGTGCGCGCCCAAATTTGGGGACCGGCGTGGCTACCAGATGGACCCCGCCAACCGGCGGGAGGCGATGCGGGAGATCGAGATGGACATTCTCGAGGGCGCGGATCTGGTCATGATCAAGCCTGCCCTGCCCTATCTGGACGTTGTCTTGGACGCACGCCAGCACTTCGACCAACCCCTGGGCGTGTTCAGCGTCAGCGGTGAGTACGCCATGCTCCGAGCTGGCGCCGCCGCCGGGGGCCTCGACCTCAAGGAAACCGTATTGGAGTCCCATCTGGCCATGCGCCGCGCCGGAGCCGACTTCATCCTCACCTACTTCGCCCGTGAAATCTGCCGCTGGCTCAAGGAACCCGGGTGAACGATTCCCCTGGCTGGAAGACAGCGGGCATCATCCTCGCCACGGTCCTGGTCGCGGCGGTGGTCGGGCTGGGCGCCTATTTCGTCAACGTCGCCGCCACCAGGAGGAGTTACCCAGTGACAACTGCTGACTGCCAAGGCGCCAACTTCGGCGCACCCCTCAAGCCCCTGGACCAGCCCACTTCGGTACACCACTACTCGAAGGAGCCAGCCTTCACCATCGACCGCGAGCGGCTCTACGAGGCGACCATCTCCGGGCCCGCCGGGGACATCGTGGTCTGCCTGGTCCCGGGGTGGGCTCCCGCCACCGTGAACAACTTCGTCACCCTGGCCCGAAACCACTTCTTCGACGGCCTGCGCTGGGCTCGCGATCCCTCCACCGCCCCGGGAGGTCCGGTCATCCAAGGGGGCAGCCCCAGCAGCGACCTCATTGGTGGTCCCGGCTTCAAGTTCAACGACGAGAAGGTCGTCAGCCCGCTCTACAAGTCCGGCGCCTATCAGCCTGGGGCGGTAGCCATGGCCAACGCAGGCCCCAACACCAACGGCAGCCAGTTCTTCATCACCCTCTCCTCTTTCACCCTTCCTCCCGACTACAACTTGTTCGGCGAGGTCATCTCCGGGCTCGGTGTCGCCACCAAGGTGAAGAGGGGCGACTCTATGCACATCACCGTCCGCGAGCAACTGCCCTGACCGACCCGGGCCGCTTCTCCTTGGAGCGCTCGGGGGCGGCGATGGCCAGAGCGCGGCGCTCGCTCCCGGGAGGGGTGAACAGTCCGGTTCGTTCGTTCAAGGGAGTGGGCGGCACGCCGCCATTCTTCGAGCGGGCCCAAGGGCAGTTTCTCTTCGACATCGACGGCAATCGCTATCTCGACATGGTGCTGGCCTACGGGCCTCTGATCCTGGGCCACCTCCACCCAGCGGTGGTCGGCGCCGTTAGCCGCCAGCTCCAGCTGGGCGAGGCGTTCGGCGGCCCTACCGAGGCTGAGGTGGAGCTGGCCGAGCAGATCTGCCGGAGGATGCCCAGCCTGGAGATGCTGCGGCTGGTGAACAGCGGCACCGAGGCCGCCATGAGTGCGATTAGGCTGGCTCGAGGGGTGACCGGAAGAGCCACGGTCGTCAAGTTCGCTGGCTGTTACCACGGCCACAGCGATGCGATGCTGGCCCAGGCGGGTTCGGGCGTCGCCACACTCTCTATTCCGGGATCCCCGGGGGTGCCCCAGGGCACGGTTGCCGACACCGTGGTGCTTCCCTTCAACGATCTGGGGGCGGTCTCGGAGCTCTTCTCGCGCGAGGGGACGCGAATCGCGGCGGTGATCGTCGAACCAGTGGCCGGCAATATGGGAGTCGTCCTTCCCCGGGACGGCTTCCTGTCACTCATCCGGGATCTGACCGCTGCCCACGGGGCCTTCTTGATCTTCGATGAGGTGATAACCGGGTTCCGGGTCGGCAGGGGTGGTGCTCAAGGCCTGTTCGGGATCGTGCCCGACCTCACCTGCCTGGGAAAGGTGATCGGTGGGGGACTCCCAGTCGGAGCGTTCGGAGGGCGACGAGAAGTCATGTCCCACCTTGCCCCCGAAGGCGACGTGTACCAGGCGGGTACCCTCAGCGGCAGCCCGCTGGCGGTGGCGGCGGGCCTGGCCACCCTGGCGTTGCTCGAGGATGACGGGCCTTACCTGGACTTAGAGGCCCGGGGCGCTCTGCTCGAGGGCGGAATTCGTGAGGCGGCACAGAGGTCCAAGGTGCCGGTCCGGGTGAATCGGCTCGGATCGATGCTCACCGTCTACCTAACCGACGGCCCCGTGACTGACTATCCGAGTGCCATGGCGGCCGATCGCGATCGCTTCGCTGTCCTCCATCACGAGCTGCTCCGGAGAGGAGTGTTCTGGCCGCCCTCCAGCTACGAGTCAGCCTTCCTCTCACTGGGGCACGAGCTGTCCGATGTGGAGAGGGTCGTGGAGAGCTTTGCAGCCGGGTTCGAGGCGGTAGCCGCGCATTCAACGGCCTAATCTCCTGACCTCACCCTGATCGGCAGCGGCCGAGGGCCAGAATTGAGCCGGTGCTATACTCCGGCCAGTTCGGCCGCTCCTCCAAGAGGCTCTGGTTGTGTTCGGTCTAGACCGCTGGTGGCTCATCTTGTTGGTGCTCTTGGTGGCTCTCGTTGTCTTCGGGCCCAAGCGCCTGCCGGAGCTGGGCCAGGCGCTGGGGCGAGCCATAAATGAATTTCGTCGGGCCACCCAATCTTTCGAGCAAGAGGTCCGGTCCGGCAGCCCGTCTCGGCCCGAAGCGCACACTCTGACCCAGGACGCTGACGCGCCGCGCGAAACCGCCGAGGTAGCATCCTCGACGCCGGCGAGCCACTCCGATTCGGCGGGCTGACGCCGCCCCACGGATCTAGGGCGTGGCCACCGGTCGGCTAGCCGGCGGCGCGGCCACCGCGGTCCCTCCAAGTTTTTCACCCGCCTCCGACGACCGTGAGATGTCGCTGGTCGAGCACCTGGAGGAGCTCCGCCGGGTGGTGTTCATCAGCCTTATCGCCTGGGCCGTTGCCACCGCGGTGGCGTTCGCCTTCAACCATCAGCTGGTCTGGATCCTGGAACGGCCCCTGCACCTGGCCCTAGCGCACACGCGCTCACCTTTCGGGCAGAGGGTGGTAATAACCAGCCCTATCGAGGGCCTCTCCATCCCTCTGAAGGTAGCCGCCTTCGGAGGCGCGATCCTCGCGCTGCCGGTCGTGGTATGGCAGGTTTGGACCTTTGTGCGCCCCGGCCTTAAACGAAGCGAGCGCCACCTGGCCTTTCCCTTCATCTTCGGGTCGATCTTCTTCTTTGCCCTGGGGGGGCTGTTTGCCTATTTCATCCTTCCCATCGGTCTCACTTTTTTGGCGACGTTCCTCGGCAGCGACGCCATCTATCTCCCCGATCTCAACGCCTACATAAGCTTTCTAGCGTTGGTGGTGGTGGTCTTCGGCATCACCTTCGAGATGCCGGTGGTGCTGTGTACCCTGGGTGCGGCTGGCGTTCTCAGCAGCGCCAAGCTGCGCAAGTGGCGCAAGGCCGCGATTTTCATCATCATCCTGGCCGCCTTGATCGTCACTCCCGGCGCGGATCCCTTCACCCCAACCTTCCTCTCGATTGCGCTCATCGTGTTTTATGAGGGCAGTATCCTGGTTATCGATCACGCCCTGAATCACTGATGGAGCGACACGATGGGCGCGCTCCAGAACAACTCCGGCCGGTGCAGATAGACACCAATGTGCGCAGCTGGGCAGAGGGGGCGGCATTGATCACCTGCGGCACTACTACTGTGCTCTGCACCGCCACCGTTGAGGAACGTGTCCCTCCACATCGCCGCGGATCCCGTACTGGCTGGGTGACCGCGGAGTACGGGATGCTGCCACGTGCGACCCATGAACGGAAACCCAGGGAGCGCGGTGGGAAGGTCGACGGTCGAGCGCAGGAGATTCAGCGCCTGGTCGCGAGGAGTCTGCGCAGCGCTGTGGACCTTAGGCATCTCGGCGAGCGCACCATCATCGTCGACTGCGACGTCATCCACGCCGATGGCGGAACCCGGACCGCCGCAATCAGTGGGGGATTCGTGGCCCTGGCGCTGGCGTGCCAGCGACTCCAGCAGGCGGGCATGGTGACCACGTCTCCGATAGCCCGGTCTGTTGCTGCGGTGAGCGTCGGCCTCGTGGAGGGGACTCCTTTGTTGGACTTGGACTACCGCGAAGACTCGATGGCAGCCACCGACATGAACGTGGTGATGAGTACGGGGGGCCAGATCATCGAGATCCAGGGCACCGCTGAGCGCGACACCTTCACTCAGAATCAGTTGGGGGTGCTGCTCAACCTGGCCCGCACTGGCATTGCCCAGATTGCGGCGGCTCAGTCGTTGGCCTTGGCCCGATGTCCCTGACAGAGTCGCCCACGCCGTCTGTTCAAGCCAAGGATGGCTCTAGTCCTGTTGATGTGGTCGTGGCCAGCCGTAATAGCGGCAAGGTAGACGAGCTGCGCAGATTGCTGCGGGCGGTTCCATGGCGACTGGTCGAACTGGACCAGGCACCAGGTGGTACGGGGATCCACTGGGAGGAGGAGGGCGCCACCTATCGCGCGAACGCCGCGATCAAAGCCAGAGCAGTCTGTGCGGGCACGGGCTTTCCCTCTCTAGGCGAAGACAGCGGCATTGAGGTCAAGGCGTTGGATGGATGGCCTGGAGTCCACACCGCCAGGTGGATGGGCGCTGTCGCCTCGGCGGATCAACTGCTGGCGGGACTGACCGAACGGGTCGCCGCGCTCGCCCCGGCAGATCGAGGCGCAACGTTCGTCTGCGCGGTGGCCCTGGCTCTGCCCGGGCCCCGAGGGGAGATCGAGCTTTTCGAGTCCGAGGCTCGCCTGGAGGGAACCCTGCTGACTCAACCTCGCGGCCGCCAAGGGTTCGGCTATGACCCGATATTTGTTCCTGAAGGTGGGCTGCACACCATGGCGGAGATCAGCCAGGCTCAGAAGGATGAGGTCAGTCACCGAGGCGCCGCAGTACGCAAACTGCTGAGTCGACTCGGCCAGGCCGTCATTTCTTAGCTGTGCAGGCATTCCTCCAGCTTGTGATTCGGCCATGTGCGAAAAAACTGGCCACGGGCACGCCGGCCCGAACCTAGCAGCCTGCCAACTACGTCAGGGGGAATCTCACTCGGCCCGTTCAGGGTCGCTGGCGCTGACCCTTCGGCCGTTTATTCTCGGCCTCGAATGAAGAAAGGACGCTCGCTGGCTGACCTCGAGTACCAAGAGAGAGTTCAGATCAGATACCTTGACCTGCCTCTTGTTGGCTACGATCTATGGGCAGCGGGGCGTAGGGAAGTGGTATCCCGCGACTTTTGGGAAGTCGAAATCGCCGGTTCGATCCCGGCCGCCCCGACCAACGACCGTCCTGCACCGCTGATTGCTGCCCTACGCAGCCGTCAGGAGGCCACAGACGCTCGGTGTGGGAAGTGGTGTTGGGCCAGCGCGTGGACCCCTGGTGGTGGTTCCTCGTCAATCGGGACGATGGACCAGGGCGGGTCAACCCGAGCAATCATGCCTGGGTGCGCGTCTCCGGCTGCGATACTTTGCGTACAGTGTATGCATCGGTCGAGGTCTCAAGACAGCCCCGCTCGTGCCAGTCTGATTACCCAGGGTCGCAGGTAATTGGCTGAGCCGCCGCTCGCTGCCGGCGCGAACCTTGACGCGGAGGGTTCAGCTGCAGACCCCCACGTTGATCAGTATGGGGAGGCGTACTACGCGAGCTATCTAGCTGCGCCAGCACCCTATCGTTGGGGGGAGCCGTTTTGGGAAGAGTTCTTCACGCATTTGTCTAGCGAGATCGTCACCCGCCTGGGTCCAAGTTCGGTGCTAGACGCTGGCTGCGCGATCGGCTTTCTGGTCAAGGCTCTACGCGACCGGAGTGTCGACGCGGAGGGCATCGATTCGTCTGCCTGGGCGATCGCTCAAGTTCCTCAGGACGTTCGGGCCTGGTGCCGGGTCGGCTCTGTAGCTGATGAGCTTCTCCACGTCTACGACCTTATCACCTGCATTGAAGTCCTTGAGCATGTTAGTCCTAAGGAGGCTTCAGCGGCGATCGCCAACTTCTGCCGCCACTCACGAGCAGTGCTATTTTCCTCCACGCCGGACCGATTCGACGAAGTAACCCACATAAACGTTCATCCGGTTAGTTATTGGGCTTACGTCTTCGCTCTTAATGGCTTCTGCCGCACCTTCGACTTCGACGCGACATTCGTGGCGCCGCATGCGATTTTGTTCCAGCCCGCGCCGCAATGGCCGCAGGTGGTCAGAGCGTATGAACGCTGGAGCCAGGACATCGAGCATGAACTCAGGGAAGTTCGCGCGCACCGCGACCGCCTGTCCGGTGAAGTCGGCGGCCTGCTCGACGCCAAGCGCGAGCTTGGAGTGTTAAAGAGCACCAAAACCTTCCGCCTCAGTGCGCCGCTCCGATCGCTCTGGGCTAAGACAGGAGGCCGCAGATCGAGAGTTTCTGACGAGCCCCGACCTGCCCTCGGCGAGGCGGGATCTACCGATGTACAGTGATCACAAAACGTTGCCCAGGTGACAAGGAGAGTCGGCTGTTCGAAGAAGACGATAAGCGCCGCTGTGGGTGGGCCTCAGGGCCCTGGCTCATTCCGTACCACGATCATGAATGGGGTGTCCCGGTTCACGACGACCGCCAGCATTTGGAACTTTTGGCGCTGGAGGGCGCACAGGCCGGCCTAAGCTGGATTACGGTGCTGAAACGGCGCGCTGCGTACCGGCGGCTTTCGCCGGCTTTGATCCGAGGCACGTAGCGTCGCTGACCCCAAGCCAGATAGACAGTCTGCTCGTGGACTCCGAGATCATCCGTCATCGCCAGAAGGCTGAGGCAATTGTGTCTAACGCCGCAGCGCTGGGCCGGATCCAGGTCGAGGTGGGCAGCTTCGACGACTACATCTGGGACTTCGTCCGGGGGAGCCCGCTCATCAATCACTGGCGAGTCCAAGAGCAAGTTCCCACTGCCACTGCCCTCTCGTCAGAGTTGAGCGCAGACCTACGCCGTCGCGGTTTTCGTTTTGTAGGGCCGACGATCTGCTACTCGTACCTGCAAGCTGCGGGTCTCGTTCTCGACCACGTTACGCGTTGCTTCCGATTTGCCGAGTTGGCGGGCTGGCCAAGCGAGGTCTAGCGACATCTGCGCTCGGTCAGTTACTCTCTAGCCGGATCCGCCGCCAGGGCGCGCGGTTTAGTATCCATCGCCCGCGGTTGGCCGTGGGAAGCTAATGCTGGAGGTGTCCTACCGGAGGCCGGCGAAGAGGTCCACCTCAGGAATGACGGCCCCGCTGCGATCGACCGCACGGATAAAAGACTCCGCCCCCATCACCATAGGCGCCACCTGCTCGCGAAGTCCACTGAAAAAGGCGTTGTCCATTTGGCTTCCATGTGCCCGGACCGCCGCCAGCTTGGCTGGCACGTCGGGGGTGACATCGATGACGGTGGTGATGAGGTCGTCGTCGACTCCGAATGGCGGATTGTCGGGGTCGAAGTCGATGTCGCCGAGTTCCCACGGGTCGATGCTTGCTTCCTTCATCTGGGCCAAGAGACGGCGGGCAAGGGATTTTGGGAAGGCGGTGTAATAGAGCTTGCTGGGGATCCCGGTCGAAATGAAGGCACCCCGCGCGACCTGGTGGGTCCGGACGTGGTCGGGGTGCCCATATCCCCCATCCTCGCTGTAGGTGATCACAACCTGTGGGCGGTATCGCTCGATAAGTTTGGCGACCCGACTCACCTCTTCATCCAAATCCGATGAAGCGAAAGACCCCGGAGCGTCTGCCATGCCCCACTCCACCATGCCAGAGTCCCGGTAGCCGAGCATCTCCAGCCGCCAGATCTCCAGTTCCTGGCACGCCGACTCAAGCTCCGCCCTCCGAACGCGCTTTACGACCTGTGGATCATGACCTGGCTGACCGGGTTTAACGCCTCCAGGTCCGTCTCCCAGCTCGCCTCCGGTGCAGGTGATGAGTACGGTCAGGACACCCTCCGACGCGTACTTGTGGAGCACGCCGCCGGTCGACATTGCCTCGTCATCAGGATGAGCATGTATCGCCATCAGTACTAGCGGAGTGGTTGCCATCCACATAGTTTGGCGTAGTCAGCCCGGTTGTTGGAGCATCAATCGAGTTGGACATGGCTGGGCCGGCGACTCTTGATGATGGGAGTGAGGGTGCTGAGCCGCTCCACTCCAAGTGCCGCGCTGTCGGCCCGCCTCAGCGAAGCGACCGTGTCCGGGGCTTGGACGATTCGCGATCCGCGAACTCCCTGGTTGTAGACACCGACGCAAAGTCGAACCAACGGACATCCCCGTTGCTTCTCAAGATCATCGGTTCATCACAACGCGAAGCCCCGCGAATCGCGCTAGGTACAGCCACGCCGATGGTGTCTAACTGGGCGCAGTCCCGTCCGTGAGTGATCGGATGGAGGCTTCCCTGAGCCAGGAGGGCGATGAAGACTTATGGCGAGCGGAAGCTGGTCTGACTGCCTGATAGACTCGACCCCGGTGACGGAACTCCAGCTGAGGCAGTGACCGGGAGGTGTTACGTTCAACCGCGCAGTGCTAGAGGCCGCGCCGCCCTCGACAGCGGAAAGCCTATGGGCCGCGTAGGCGGGTGTCTGGCCGTGGTGCCCCGAGATTGAGCCGTGTCGTTGCAAATTCGGTGATAGGCGCCACATCAGATCTGGTAAGCGTCGTAGTTGTGACCTACGAGACGCCTGAGGAAATGTTGCATGAGTGCCTGCGGTCGGTCCGAGACTCCGACTACCGCTCAACCCAAGTCGTGGTCATTGACAATAGCGTCACTGATCGCGTCGCTAAATTCCTCGCGAACTGGAGGGCACAGCAGGAGCCGACCGATCCTGCACTCCTCGTCGAGCGTCTGAGCAAGAACGTCGGGTATGCGGCTGCCACCAACAGGGGCATAGCTGCCAGCTCGGGCGATTTGGTGCTCCTTCTCAATCCCGATGCCACGCTAGGGCGAAGTGCCTTGGCACGATTAGTGAACGCTGCCCAGCTGCGACCCCACGCCATTGGGTTTGCGCCAAAGATACGGCTTGCGTCGCAACCCCTGGTAATCGATTCTGTCGGTCTTGACCTTCATCTGCGTGGGCAAGCTAGCCAGCGCGGTTTGGGCGAACCTGACATTGGCCAGTACGACATCCCAGAAAGAGTTGCGGGACTGTGCTTCGCCGCAGCTTTGATTCGCCGCTCGGCCTTCTCCCCCGGCGTCGTGGGCCTACTCGACGAGCGCTATTTTATGTTTTATGAGGATGTGGACTGGTCCATGCGTGCCTCTATGCGCGGGCGACAGTTCTGGTCGGTCCCATCAGCCGAAGTGCTGCATGTTCACTCAGCCAGTACCCGGCAGATGCGCTCCCAGTTCAAGGCCCGGCTCATCCAGCGAAACTGGATGTGGACGGCAGCCAAGAACCTGGAACGACGCCGGGTGGGCCGGGTATTGGTGGGCCTAACTATCAGAAACCTCTTGAGGGGAGTCGTGGATGGTCACCTGTTGAGTTCTGTTCGTGTGACAGGCGAAGCCTGGTTGGGCCTTCCCGCCCTGGCTAATCAACGACGCGATGTGCAGCGCACACGCACGCGGTCAGACCGAAAAGTCCTGTCGGAGCCGTCCAAGGTGAAGTCCTTCAATGCGGACGCGTACGAGCCAACGCCCTCCGTATCGACTCTCGTAAGTACGCTATCGCGACTCTATGCCGTGGCCCCCGATCCTGTCCTGGGCCGTCTGGTGGTTCAGCTCAATCTCGCTGATCAGACGTCGATGGCGCTTGATCCGGGAAGGATGGCGGCCATAGTGAGACAGTCTGGCGTGGCCATAGCACCAGGGCTGGAATGGCTCCTTACGTGTCTGGAACGCGACGATCAGGGCGCGTACTAGCTTAGCCGGGAGCGCTCATCCAGTTCCCGAACATGGAGCGGTAGCCAATCACCGTCTCCGACTGTTTGCCTGTCGGCCGTGCCACCACCGTTTGGTGTCGCGAGCCGCGGCAGCAAGTCCCTCATGACGCAGCGCCTGTGCGCCTCTTAAGGTAAGACTAGCCGCGGCGCGGATTGGGTGGTTCCTGCGGCCGTCCTGCCGGATCTCAGACACTGATCTTGGCAGATCGGCAGCGCGGCTGGGGTGCTCGCAATAGGCTCGGAGTGGCTCGGTCACGTTACCCCACGTCATGGTTGCTGCGACTGCAGCTACCCGACTTCGCATAGCCTCGTACTCCTCGCCACGCTGGCCAAAGGCTCGAAGTGCGCGAACCAAGTCAGGCTCATCCTCCGGCGCTACCACCCAACCTAGGCCATGCTGCCGGACCAGATCTGCGAAGAAGTCCCCGTCGCTGCATATGATGGGCAATCTTGCCCAAAGGTAGTCCAGCATTCTCGTGCGGAACGCGTAGCGCGTCTCGGCGTGATCAAAATGAGTGGAAACCCCGCAGTCAGCCGCCGCCAGCCACAGGGCTCGCTGATCATATGGGACCCAGGTGTCGTTGAATAGGACGACACTATCCAACACGCCAAGCTCGTCGGCGAGTTGGCGGGCTCGTTGTGGCATCCACATCCGCTCCGGAACTCCTCGGTTAGGGTGCGTACTAGACATAAACACCAGCCGAATGTCCGGAAGCTCCTCGGATACTCGTGCAACGGATCTGATGAGCGATAAGGGATCGAACCAGTTGTAGATGCCTCCCGCCCAAAGCAGCACACTGGCGCGCTCACCCAATTGGCGACTGATCCGGGATCGGTCCTGTGGGTGGCGAACGGGGGGCGGTAAATCGGAGACTCCAAACGGAACAACGTCTATGAGCTGGCGGAGTGAGTTATCCGCTTCCCAGGTCCGTGGGTTAATGCGGCCCGCCGCGAGCAGGGACCCCAACCACAGGTCTCGCTGACGTTCGCTGGCGCAAATGAAGAAGTCACCGCATTCAAGAAGGTCGCGCAGCGCCGCCGTGATGTTGGAACTGGAATTCTCGCGCACGGACATCATTTGATGCGATTCTTGCTCTAGGATGGCAAGCGGGAAGGGGTCGTAGAGGTCGACGATGATGGGGATATCCGAGCGACGGAGCGACGGATAGCGGACAAGCGAGAGTCCTTCAACCAATACAGCGTCGTGGTTCCGAACCAAAGCGTCTAGGCCCGATGCGCCTTGCCGCCCGACGATAGTTAGCCCCGGGAAGACCGCCGGTACAGACTCTATCGCCACAACTGTCACTTCGTGGCCCGCCAATGCGAGCTGTTGTCCCAGCTCTACGCACCTGATACCCGGACCGGCTAGGCGTTCAGATATCACATCATTGGCTGTCACCAGTACCCGGGCCATTTGGTCACCATATCAGACACGTACACGCTGTCGGTATGCGGAGCGGTGCGACGCAGTGTTCCGCTCCTGCGCTAATCGCGGCCATCATCTCGGACAACGGAGTGATAGCGTGGGGGCCGCGTCTCGCTTCACGGAGTAGCGAGCCAATGCAGTCTATTCGCCGGTGACAGCCGCCGTCTATAGCGGGTCATAGATGAGCTCTGCAGCTGAGGAGCGCCATCTCACGTCCGCGAGATCCGTCCGCAAGCCTGGACGGGCTTTGCCCCAGAGGCGGCTCCAGTCGCCCCGTCCCCAACCTCATGTGAGGGGACGGCGGTAAGCTGCTGCCTCGAGATTCCTGCTCAAGAGGATGTTAGCCCTTCCCGATCGTGACCAGATCGTAACGTCGGCTCCCTGCGGAAGGTTCGCTGCTCCGCTACTGTAGCTGCCGGGTCAGGTCAGGCGTCTGCCTGGCCACGATCGAATGACCCTCCTCGGCAGCCCTGCACAACCATCCCGGTGGTAGGTATGAGGAACCGGCTTTTACTTCTAATCGCGGGGTTTGGACTCCTGGGTGGGGCATTCTCGACTCTAGGCGTGGCTCACCGGAGTTCCGATTCGGGAGGGCGGGGGGCATCCAGTGCCGGAACCAGGGTTCTGGCACTACAACCCGCGCATTCCGCCGCCCCGAGCCAGACATCCTGCTTGGACCTGCCGATCAGCAGCCAGTTGATCCGTCCTGAGAGTTGCTGGCAGACCGGCCCGACTTCGATGCTGGTCGCGGGCACGTCACCGGCACTGGCAGGAGCGGGAGCGGTCGCGGTGCTAGAAGGCCAGCAGCGCCAGCTGAGTCTGGTGCCGGGCTCCGGATCGCTGTCGGTCGTCCAAGCGGCTGGGGTCGAAGGTTGCGTACAGGGCGGAGCAGGGACCTTTTACTCCGTTGATCTAGCGAATGGCGCAGTCGGAGGCGCAGATCCGACCGGATGCCTCAGCGCGGCGCCTGCCCAGTACGCATCAGCGAGCGGTCACGGAGCCCAGCCGCCAATCGTTCAGCCGCCTTTCCAGGCTAAGACGGCGGCGGCAACGCTGATCCCTCCTCCAGTCACGCCCTCCTACTACGAGGAAACGGCGTATACGAGCGAGTGTGGGATCGGCGCCACCACCAGTTGCCCAATCTACCTGCAGGGGCAGTCGACAGTTACACCAAGCCCCAGCGGTATTGTCGTGCTCGACTTTGGGTCTCCCTGCTCATCCGGGGACACATACGGCACGGAGATGTTCTACAGCGGGGGTTGCACCTCAGACTCCACGATCCACCAACTGGTCCAGGAGTGGATCAGCGGATACGACTCCGACCATGGCCTTGGCACTCCGGCCATTACCTTGGCGGTAGGCACAAGCAACAGCTATACGGCAGACGATCCATCGGGCGAGCCCGCTAATCTGGGCACCTCTGGCGCAGAGTGGTTCCAGCTGGTGGTCGGTGCACCGTATTCGCTCGCCTCTGCGCCCTTGAGTGTCTGGGCGGCGAGTGACATCGAGCAGTCGAGTGACAATGAATGGTACGACGGTACCGACACCATTGCCTGGGTCGAGGGGTACTCGAGTGCCGCCTTTCCAACCGCACCAGCGTCCTTCTGCGCTCTTGGCGACGGCGGCTTTCTCGCCGACTTCGGCGACGATGTGTTGGGAGGCGCTGGAAGCGGGGACGGCTGGACCGTGAATCAGATCTACGATGTCTCCCAAGGCATTACCGGTTCTTGTGCGTTGCCCGAGATCTACTACAGCGCCAACGCTCCCGAATGGCAGGCCCTCAGCGAGTGGGCCCAAGGCCAGGGATACCCAGCAATGGAGTTCACTGCCGCGATGGTCGAACCCGGGGGCACAGCGGAGTGTCCGGTTCCCAATGGGTACAGCCTGCTCTCAGCTTCTTGTGCTTGGACTACGCTGCAATCTGACACCGGCCAAGCCCCCCAAATACCTGGCATCACCCAGATCGCGACGGCTCTGCAGGCCTCAGGGCCGACTGTCGGCTCGATAAGCCCTAACAACGGACCTGACGCGGGGGGCAACGAGGTGGCGATCTCCGGGTCCGGTTTCTTAGGAACTCAAACGGTGTACTTTGGCTCGCAAGGGGTTGCGGTGAGTCCGAGCGCCGTAAATGGTTCCGGCACCCAGATCAGCGTGCTAGCTCCTGCGGAGAGTCCGGGGCGGGTAGACGTTGTTGTGGAATCGAGCCTTGGATCAAGTTCGACCGGGAGTTCCGACCAGTATCAGTTCAACGCTCCGCCGTGCTCAGCCGATACGGCCTCTCTTGAGGCCTCATCTGTGGCTCCGGGATTCCACGACGAGGTATCAGCGACGGCCACATGCCCAGCAGGTGCCAACCCCGAGTATTCCTACTTCACTCGTTCGAGTGGCTCGGCGGGCTGGACTTTGGACGCGGCTTGGATCGGCCCGAGCTGGGTGTGGTCAACTTCGGGCTTGCCGGCAGGCGCGTATCAGGTCCTGGTGTGGGTCAGCGATGGTCCTTACTCCGTTCCTCAGGCCCAGGCGGTCGCCGATCTTACGGTCGCTCCGCAGCCGCCTTGTGGCGCTGTCGACGCGAGTGCCAGTCCCAACACTGTGCTGACGGGCCAGTCAACGCTGATCGCCCCCACTTCTAGTTGCTCCTCGGGGTCGCTTCCTGAGTACTCCTACTTCACAAGCTCTAACGAGGGTGGGTCGTGGACCTTGCAAGCCGCCTGGATCGGTCCCAGCTGGACTTGGTCGACAGCGGGATTGTTGCCAGGAACCTATGAAGTACTCGTTTGGGTGAGTGACGGCCCGTACACGTTGCCCCAAGCGGAGGTCGCCGTTCAAGTCGTGATAGAAGCCCTCGCGCCCTGCACCGCTGATGTCGCGAGCGGACCCGCCGAGGTTGTCCAAGGGCAGCCGGCGACCATCAACGCCAGTTCGACATGTCCGGACGGGGCTAGTCCGCTCTATTCGTACTTCACCAAGGCTTCGGGCAGTGCTACATGGACGCTGCAAGCGGCTTGGATCGGTGCTACCTGGATCTGGTCCACGGGTGACGTCTCTCCAGGTGCGTACGAGGTTCTAGTCTGGGTGAGCGACGGTCCCTATAGTCTTCCCCAATCGCAGGAGGCCGTACCGGTCACCATCCAGGCGCTCACACCTTGCAGCAGCGTGTCCTTGAGCGCACCGACCATGGCGACTGAGGGGTTGCCAGTTCAGGTTTCAGCGTCCGGCTCATGCCCGGCTGGCGCCGCACCACTGTACTCGTTCTTCGTCCGTGGTCCAGGGAGTGGGCCGTGGACGCTGCGAGCGGCTTGGATTGGACCCGCCTGGACATGGTCGACGGTGGGCTTGCCTGACGGTGTCTACAGCATTTTGGTGTGGGTCAGCGATGGTCCCTACATCGTTCCCCAGGCTCAAGCTAGCACTACTGTGAGTGTGTACACCCAGAGCCCTTGTTCTTCAGTCACGGCACAAGTTGCGCCAGCGACGCTGGCAACGGGCCAGCCTGTCACAGTCACGGCGGACAGTACTTGTCCGGTTGCCACGCAGCCGCTCTACTCATACTTCACCGCACCAAGCTCTGACGGCCCCTGGACGCTTCAGGCAGCATGGATCGGTCCCAGCTGGAGCTGGAACACATCCGGGCTGGCGAACGGCACCTATTACGTGACCATCTGGGTTAGCGGTGCGCAGTACATAAGCCCCGAAGCATTGACCGTTGCCAGCATCGTCGTCAACACACCGCCAGCGTGCACCGGCATCAGCGCGAGCCTGGATCCCGCGACCGCCACTTCGGGCCAGGCCGTGACCGTCACTGCTACCGGCTCGTGCCCTACAGGGACCTCCCCTCTGTATACCTACTTCACAAACTCTCCGAGCGCGCCGGACGTCTGGACGCTCGAGGCCGCCTGGGTCGGTCCGAGCTGGATCTGGACGACCAGCGGGCTACCAGCGGGCGACTACCAAGTCTTGGTCTGGGTGAGCGACGGCCCGTACACCGTGCCTCAAGCTGAGACGACACGAACCGCTGTCATGGTGGCGCCCTCGCCTTGCTCTGGAATCGAGGCCACCGCTCCCGGTTCGGTCGTTAGCGGTCAGCCCGCGAACGTGGGCGCTGACGCGACATGCCCGAGCGGGGCCGATGTCGAATACTCGTACTTCACAATGTCGCCGGGTTCGGAGTCGTGGACGCTCCAGGCAGCCTGGATCGGCGACAGCTGGACCTGGAATACCGTCGGCTTTGGGCCTGGCTCGTACGAGGTCTTGGTCTGGGCCAGCGATGGGCCGTACACAGTCCCTCAGGTCGAGACCCAAGTCGTTTTCACGGTGACCGGCTAATAATCCTTCCCGCTTTCCGCCGACGCGTTCGAACTCCGGCAACTAGGGCAGTTCCAATTAGCCCTACTAGAAGTACAAGCCCTGCGCCCCCTGCTACCAACCCGGCGTTCGAATACGGGGGCTGGTAGTCGAAGCGAACAGTTGACTGCCCGGCCGGAACATGAACGGCTTGGAAGATGGAATCTGCGCGCTGGATCGAGAGCGACCGGCCTGCGGCGGTAGCTGCCCATCCCGGAAAGTACATCTCTCGCCGCAAAATCGTCCCAGGGGCGGTGCAGTCAACGTCAGCGACCACATCGTTGACTGCCCGCACTTTACACAGGTCGGACTCGGACTGATAGAAAGGCCGGGGATGTGGGAGTCGGTAGATGATGGCGACCCTGTCCGCGAATACCAGGCGCATGCCCAACCTGGTCGGCATCGAGTGGTTGGCAATAGTGGCCGACACGACTAGGAACTTCACACCGATTTGCTCATAATTGCGGAAGTAGGCGATGAATTGCTGTAGCGGCGAGGGCCCCCTTGGCGCATTGACCTCCTCCCCGGAAAACGTAATGGGGTTCGTGTTCGGTGCCAAGTGAGTAGTGACGTACTCAGCCCACAGGCTAGGCAGCGGCAAGTCGGCAGTATTGGCCTCGCTGATTTGGTAGTAGGAACCATAATCTGGCTGTATCGGACCGAGTGTGAAGAAGCGCGCGAGCCCCAGGTGAGCCTGAAGGAATTGGACGGGTCGGGTGTCTAAGGGAGCTTTTTGAGGCGCTGAAAACTGAGGCACTAAGAACATGGCGACTACGTCCAGAGCTACTGCTGTTGCTGCGATGAAGTGTGCGTTACCCCGCAGCCTACTTCCGCTCGGGCGACCCCACCCGGCGATCGCAGTGACGGCCACCGCGATAATCAACGCCCACGCAAGGGATGTACCAGCGTACAGGAGAATGTGAGGTGCTCCTCGCAGATGGGAAATGAGGCGAAACGCGATGGCGGCGGAGAGAGCATACGAGAAGATGGTTAGCGCCCCACTGACCCGCGCGATCTTAACCGTGATTCGGCTCCGGGCTAGGTCATCTACAGCCATCGCTGCCAACACGATCGTGGCGAGTTCCCACGAGGGGGGGGCGTAGCGGAAGAACGCGGTGTGAGAAACCCCGGGAACAAGCTCTAGCAGGCGCCCAACAATCGGCACACCAAATGTGGTGGATAGAGAGAGAACAATCCACACCACCAACCCGAGCCGTAGCCACCGATCTTGCCTACGGATAACAGCCCCCACTACGGCCAGAGCAGCTAATGCGACGAGTGATGGACTGAGGTAGCCGCCAATGTTGCTCCAAATGGCCCCGAGCGTTCCGGTTGGATCGAACCGGAAGAGCCCGAAGATCGGCCCATACACGTAAGGCAGCGACAGCATCGCAATCGCGGATCGGGGAAGGAAGAGGTTCGAAAAGCCCGGGCCATGACCGCCGAGGTCTCCGCGGGCGACATAGTCCAAGAAGGCAACCATCAAAGGAGCCGCGAGTAGGAGTCCCACCCCGATCGCAACGAGGGAGCGACGAAACACGTGCCAGCGGGCGAGTGGTTGGAGCCCCTGGAGGCGAAGCAAAAACCAGAACCCTGCGAACAAGGCATCAATTCCAGTCGTCTCTGGGAACCCCGCGTAGATTGATAGAGCCAAAGACACTGCGAGTAGCACGACGCCCCATCGTTGCGAAGTCGCACGTGGCGCACGACAAAGCTCGATCCCAAGCAGCATAAGGGGAAGAAACGGGATCGGGTTGACTGTCGCGTCACCGAGCCAGGAAAACGTCCCGTTCAACGCAAACGCGACGCCAGCAATGAACGACGCGGTAACGCCAAGCCCGAGTCGCCGGGTCAGCGCGTACGTAGCCAAACCGGCACCAAGCTCCAGGGCTAAGTGAAAGAAGAGAACTCCCGCCGAATACAGCAGCAAGAACACTAGAGGGAAGAACGCCGCGGAGGCCATCTCACCAGCGAGGGGGACACCAACGCCCTCATATGGATTCCACCAAGGAACGTTCCCAGTCAGCCAGTCGAGAGCAGCTCGGTGACCTAGGGCCTGTGTCGTGATGCCGTCGTTGGGGTCTATTGATGGGAACCCAGGAAGCAGCCCCTGGGCGCTGATCGGGTCAAGATGCGACTGGAGGTCGAGGGGGTTAACTGTGACCAGGTGTAGAAGGGAAGGCAGGTTAGCTACGAGTACGGCGGCTACGATCAGGGCCACCGGCATTACTCTGGTGTTGTGGAGAACCAACCTAGCCGACCGATGGCTCTGACGGGAGTGGTCACGGGTGGTCAACAACGCGGTCCCTTACGGCAATCATGCGCCTTGCCACGGAAGCCGTGCCTGTATTCGTTTCTCTGCAGGCCCGGCGCGAACTCCAACCTCACGTCTATCTTGCCACCTTGGGCGCGAAATACAGTCGGTCCGCTCCTACTGCCCTAGCACGCCAACCAAGCTGTGCAAGTGCTGCCTTTATGCTTGGCTCAGTGCCGGTAGTAACGAGAATCGCGGTCACGTTGTGGCGGTGACAGAATACGAGCAGATCCTCTTTGTAGCGTGCCGGTCGTTGGCCACTAATGAACATCCTCACCGCAGCCGACTTCGCGAAGGATCCCGGTTCGACGGTTCCCGTACCGCTCGCTAGCCTGTAATCGAAGCCATCCTGCGCTTGCCAAAGCATCGAATCACCCAGCTCTCCGTATGGCAGAAACAGAAGGGTTGATCGGTAGCCCAGCTCGCCTACGTATGCCTTTGTGCTCAGCAACTGAACAGAGGGAGGGGTGCTGACTGTAATGGGATTTGTCCATAGAAACACCAATGCCACCAGCGCTAAGGCAATTCGGACCAAGCGGTGAGGGCTCGGGGCAGCCATCCAAAGTGCAGCCATGATGGCAGACACAAGACTCAAGTACATGGCAAACCTGCTCGGAAGCGCGTCGCGCAGACCAGGCACCTTCGTCGCTAAGTCCCAGGGCAGGTGCACGATGCCGATCGCGAAGGTTGTGCTACCGAGAATGTGGAGGCGAGGGCCGAGCTCCGCCATGGCGATTAGCAGAAAGGTGGCTGCCAAAACGCACACCCATCGCTGCCTCCGGCGTTGCCACATGCAAAGGCACACCATCAGTATCAGGGGTACGCCCAAATAGGCATCGTTCTCGGCGAGGTTGCCGCTAAAGTGTCTCGTAATCCCCGCCAACAGTGGCCCACCAAGTGCAGTGATGGGTGTGGGGGTGAAAAAGTTGAGCAGATCTGCAGAGTATCGTTCGGGAGAATTGATGATTGGTGGCACGCCAGAGGCGCTCCCGATGAAAAAGTAGAGGTACGGACTGATCACTAGGAGGCTGGCTGCATAAGCACCAGCTAGCGCGCCAGCAATCCGCAGTAGCGCACGGCGAGACTTTTTGACCAGGACATAGCTGACAAGGAGTCCCAGCAGCGAGAAGACCGCTGTCGTGGTGTATAGCTCAACGCCGACCCCAAACTCGAAGGCAAGGAGGGCAGCGGCACACACCATGAACAGGGGGGTCGCGACTCGGCCGCGATAATAAAGTATGGAGAGCCATAAAAGCAGTGGGACCTCGGCGATAAAGTTCACTTGAAGATGGCCCAAGAGCTGCGCCATTTCGTACGTTGAGAATCCAAACAGCCATCCCCCGAAGAGCGATGGCCAGAACTTATGTGTCACCTCGTAGCAGACCAGATAGGCCGCTAGAGCCGCTAGCACCGGTGCGCTTAGGGTGACGAGGTTGAACGAGATTACCGGCCCGAATAGCGCCGTCAACGGCCAGGCCGCCAGAGCGAGGCCGGGGGTATCCCCGTTCCACGCGATATTGGCACCTTGAGGAGCCCATATTACGTGTGTGAGTAAAGGATTGATTCCGTGCGTTAGCGCGTACGGCCACCAAGCGAAACCCCAGATGTACAGAGTTGGGTCGGACCTGACCCCGACATAGCTGTTCGCGTGGAAAGGCGACCCGATTCCAGGCAATAGTAGCAACGCGGTTCCTGCATAGCAAAGCAAGGCGAGCAACCCTAGTGCCAGCTGTGGAGGCGCATGGCGAGCGTGCCACCTATGAGTCGCTGCCTGCTCTGACTCGAGGGCATTGCTGGGAAGCATGAGAGAGGTCCTGGGTGAGAACTTGAATGGTCTCGCCACCGAGCGTTCCGGGTATGTTAGCAGCCCATTCCAGGTGGCACCCTGAGGGATTACCGTCCGGTCTTTACGGCCCTAGCAGCAGTGCTAGACCTGGCCGTGCTAGCGATCGCGCGTCAGTAGAGGCCCCATGCACTCGGCGCAGTTGGGATCCGGGATACTCCATTGGCTCGGACTAATCCGTGTCGCGAGGCGTCGGGACGCTCGTCCTCGTTCAGGCTGGGCGCGCCAACACCAATAGCAGATCGCGCGTAGGAAGTGTGATTCGCAGATTCCGCAGTAGGGGGACAGACCCGATAGTGCCAAATGCGCGTAGCAGTGCACCACTGTTGGCTAGGCGACCGCCAAAGTATCCGAGACTGAACGAACGCGAATCGGGTCGATCCGTGATCCACTCAAAGTTGCTTCGGCGAAGGAACTCCCGCAAAGACTTGGTGGTGAAATAGGTCAGGTGCATATCCATGAACCCTGGCCACCGGGTCCCGAGGACTCGGGCGGCGATTGTATCCATATTGATAGTAGATAGCGCGAGAATGCCACCTGGGGCCAACCAAGGGTGGCAGCGGCGCAGCGCCGCGAGGGGATCGATTAGGTGTTCTAACACATCAACCATGACGATGCAGTCGAAACGGCCCTGCTCAAACTCCGAAGTCTCTAGCGAGCCTTGCGTGAGCTTTACTCCAAGCTGGTCGCGGCCCGTTTCCACTGCCCATCGACTCGGCTCGATTCCAACAGCATCCCAGCCCCGTTGCTCGGCGGCGTGCAATAGAAGGCCAACCTGGCTGCCGATCTCCAGGAGTCTGCCGGGCGTGTGCCAGCGTTCGATCGTGTGCATGATTGACTCAGCGTGTTGTCTCCGGTGATCTGCTTCGGTCAGATAGCTCGGGTCGTGGACGTCTTCGTACAACGTCAGCAGCTGGTCTGCAGGGGGAGGGAGGGAGAACCCCAATTGGCAGCTTTCACACCAAAAGACCGGCCCATGGTCACCTGCATGAACATTCGTGCAAGCAAACGTATCCGCTGCGCCCACCCTATCTCTATCAGTCGCAGCGAAGCGCAGCTTGGTAGCTGAGCCGCACAGAAGGCAGGCTGGACCAGAAAGCGGCATTAATCCCTGTATTCGCGACCGTGGCTTCGCGCGTGCCAACAGATGGCGACACTGCGAAATATGTAGTGAAGCGAGCGGGGAATGCTTATTGACGAACTCTCCGCTGTGTATCTAGTAGGGATCGCAACTTCCCGAATACGCATTCCGCGAAGGTGGGCACCTACCAGGAACTGTGTATCAAAGTCGAAATCGTCCGAGTACTTTTGGAACGGGAGTGCCTCCAGTACCTCGCGACGGTAGGCCCGCATGCCGCTGTGCATCTCGGTGAAGTGCGTTCCAAGGAGGCGATTCTCGAGCATTGTGGTGGCCTTGTTCCCGATATATCGGTAGTTCGGCATGCCGCCTCGGCGAGGATCGGCGCCCCCAGCGAAGCGACTGCCAAATGTCATGTCGGCTAACCCAGCATTGATGGGCGCGATCAACGCTGGCACGGAGGCTGGATCGTACTGAAAATCGGGATGGAGTAGGACCACCGTCGTGGCTCCGAGCGCGAGCGCCTCTGAGTAGCATGTCTTCTGATTGGCCCCGTAACCAGCGTTTTGCTCGTGACGGCGCACGTCCAATCCCATGGCGGTGGCAAGGGCCACGGTGCCGTCCGGGGAGGCGTCGTCTACGAGAAGCAGGTGGTCAATGCCGTCTCGGGGAAGCAGGGCTACGGTCTTCTCGAGCGTGTGCTCAGCACAGAATGCGGGCATCACTACCACCGTAAAAGGCGGTCGCGTGACCGCGCTCGGCGAGCTCACCGGCAGTTTGGGTGGTGGTGCAGGAGACCGGGCCTACAGTTCATCCGGGTACAGCTTATCGCACGGCTAAGGGTACGCGAAAAGTCCCTTTACCGGTGGATCGTCCAGATCCACCGGCGGTGGCCGCAACCATTGGCTCTCTTGACCACCATAAGGCATAGCCCGGCGATGCCCCTGGACTGATTAGGCGCAGCCCTTCGTCGTCGCCATCACCCAAGCCGGCCAAGCACCGAGTTCCCGGTCGGAAGCGGAGGCCGCCCGCTACCAGAGTGGTGTGGGGGCTGCCTTGGGTCAGTTCGGTCGGCTCGCCCGCGTTGGCACCACACAGGGATCGACACTGAGCCGGGACACGGCATAGACCTGTTTGGCTACCCCGCGGAGTTGGCGCAGCTCGCCGCCAGGCTGACCAGGGGGAGGTCAGCGGCCGACAAATTGGGGCGCGCGCCTATCTCGAAAGGCAGACAACCCTTCGTGAAAATCGTCGGTCTCGGAGGCCTCTTGCTGCAGCATTGCTTCCAGTTCCAGTTGCTGCGATAGCGAGTTAGTCGTCGCTTGAGACAGTGCCATTTTTGTAAGAGCAAACGCCCGAGTCGGACCCTGTGCCAAGTCGTGGGCCAGGGCGGAATAGTTGTGGGAGAACGTGTCGGCAGGATAGACGTGGCTCACTAGGCCAAGCCTAGCCGCCTCGACGGCATCCACCCGCCTGGCCGTCAAAGCCAGCTCTAGAGCCTTGGCGAGACCGAAGAATCTGGGGAGGAAGAACGAAGCCCCAGAATCCGGAATTAGCCCTATGCCCGCGAAACCACAGCTGAACCATGCGGCTTCGGAAGCCACCCGCAAATCCGCGGCCAGGGCCAGCGAAAAACCGGCGCCCGCTGCCACCCCATTCACTGCCGCCACTACCGGTAAGGACAGCCCACGGATCTTGGTGACTAAGGGGACATACCGTCGTCTTACGAGAGCACCCACTTCTTGCGGAAACTCATCGCCGTTGTCGGAGCTGCCCAAGGCCTGACCCGAGCAGAACCCCCGGCCGGAACCCGTGATCACCAAGCAACGGCAGTTTGCATCCTCGCCAACCAGGTCCAGCCCCCGGAGAAGCCCGTCGGCCACTTCGTCGTCTATTGCGTTCAGATGGTGGGGACGATTGAGGACCAATTCGGTCACTGACCCATCTCTGCGCAGGAGGACTGCGTCGGCGTCGTTGGTCACCATGGTCAATCTCCTAAAGGCGGGGGCTAGACCGTGGAGTATGGTGCGGCGTTCCTGAACTGTGTCGGAGATGCGTGCTCGGCGATCGGTACAATTCCGCCGGGACGCGGCGACTTAGCCAAGTGGTAAGGCAGCGGTCTGCAAAACCGCGATCCCGGGTTCGATTCCCGGAGTCGCCTCCATTCGACCTGATCTCAACGGGCCCAATCCGGGTTATCTAGGCCTGGATCTCGCCTCCGGGTGGCGCGACAGAACCCACTCGGCTCGGGTCGGGGCTGTACGGTGGGCGAGTTGCGTGACACGAAGATGGCCTCAGTCGCCGCTCTCGCTGGTCCAGGGCGCTGGCGTGCCTTGGCAGGCCCCCTGTCGCGCCCCGCGAGATCGGGGTGAGCGAGAGCGCCGTTCTGGTCAACGCCTCCCGGGTTGCCAATCCAGCGGCTATGCGAAGATCGATCGTTCGGGCACTCGCTGAGGAGGGTTGGTCCTCGCCGGGGTGGTTCGAGACCACACCTGGGGAACTTGGAGAGGGAACGGCCCGCCGAGCGGCGGCGACCGGTGTCCGTGTTCTGTTCGTATGCGGCGGCGACGGCACGGTGAGAGCAGCCGCAGCGGCTTTGGCAGGCACCGAAACTGCGATTGCGGTGATTCCGTCGGGAACAGGCAATTTGCTTGCGCTCAACCTGGGACTTCCTACTGACATCGCCAGCGCTGTCCGCGTAGCCACCCGCGGGGGCCGGCGTCGTATCGATCTCGGGGAGGTCGATGGTCGCCCCTTCGCGGTGGCCGCGGGAATTGGCCTGGACGCCCAGATCCTGGCCGGTACCCCGCACGGAGCCAAGCACCGTCTAGGCTGGCCTGCTTACGTCGCCGCCGCCGTGCCTCACTTGGGAGAACCCCGGTTCCACGCTGAGGTCAAACTCGACGGCGGACGAACTATTGAACGAGACGTGCGCTCGGTGTTGGTCGCCAACGTCGGCCGGCTCCCGGGAGGAATCACCCTCCTACCTCTGGCGGTTCCTGACGACGGGCTTCTCGACGTGGCGCTGATAACTCCCGGCCGGATTCGAGATTGGGCGACGCTTCTCACCAGCCTCGTAGGTCGACACCCTAAAGGGGGTCGAATCGAGACTTTCAGGGTGCAACGAGTTGAGATCACGACTGCTACTCCGCAGCCGCGCGAAGTGGACGGGGAATCGCTGCCTCTGGGGGCTCGACTCGTGGTCCAGGTGCGACCCCAAGCGCTGACGGTGTGCGTTCGTCCGGCGCTACCGAGGACTAGAGCCTGATCGACCCTCGGTCAGGCCCTAGTCCTCGGCGGGTGGCCCTCCCGATCCCGCTTGAGCTCGAAGAAGTAGCTCCGGCGGACTGCCCGGAGTACGTCCTTCAAGAGCTCGCCAGCCTCCTCGTCGTTAGGGACTTCGGTGATCACCGGCCCGAAGATTCCCGGCCCGTTTCCACCGTCGAGAATCAAAGTCGGCACCCCGAATGCCTGGCAGGATTTCACTGCAGCTCGGTGGTCATCGAGTACATCTTGCCAGGTGGTCGGATCAGCCAACGCGGACTTCCCACTCTCTGGCTCGAGCTCCGCCTGCCCCCAGGCGCGTTCTAGTACTTCGGGATCGGCCAGCTTCTCATGGCGAACATGAGCCGCTGTTCCCATCGCGGTGTAGAGCCGGGAGACGGCGCTATTGCCCCCGATGCGTCTTGCTTGTGCCAGGAGCTGCAGTGCCTGCGCACTGTGCCCGAGAGGTTGGTCTGATGACTCACCTTCGGGCTGGTTTGCCACCCCTAATGAGAAGAGCCGCCAGTCAATCTCAAGCGCGCCTAACTCCTCCAACCGGGTGGCCCACCTGGACGTGAGCCACGCCCAGGGGCAGACCGGGTCGAAGTGAAAATTGACCAGCTCGGTGGTACTCACGAGGAGATTCTGGGAGCTGCCTTCGCCCACCTTATTTCTTGGTATCCAACTAACCGCCTACGGCGGCGACTGATCTGCTGGGTCACGGGGTGACGTGCTCCCGATCTCGGATTCATGGTTGGCGAGCGTTGGTACTGGATGGTACCGGGTGAAGGTTCTGCGGACTAGGTACGGACTGCGGCCGAAAGGTAGCCGGGAATCAGCGCCCGGCCACTAGCGCGTCGAGGATCAGCCCTGGCAGTACGTCCAGAGCGGCATCCAGGGTGCGCTCTAGGAGCAAGGCCGTGGCAGACCTGTTGGGGATCGATAGCTGCTCTAACCCACTCCACCGGGTGACACCGCGCTAGAGACGAGAGCCCCAGGAGACGGTGAGCGGTGGCGCTCACTCGGCCCACCGCTGACAAGCTCACGAGGAGATCGACCGCGTCGGTGAGGGCCTCGCCCAGGTGCGCCGCGTCTTCACGGTGTGATCGGGCCCATGGCTCGGTTCAGGATCCTGGCGAACCGGCCCACCCGGCCCACCCGGCCCACAGGCTGTAGTGCCCCGATGTGGCTTCTGGGGGGCCGAGAGCCTCGGTGAAGAGCTTGAGAACCGGACCGCTGCCGGGAAACGAGCGGTCTACGATCACCACGCGGATGTCATAAGTCGAGATCGTAGCCCTGGTGGTGGCCACGAGCTCCGGGGTCAGAGGTAGGCGCTGTCCAAGGTAGACGGCCCCCTCCTGGGCGGTCAGGAACTGCTGCGTGCCGGGCGGACTCATACGGGCCGCCAGCGTCGTGCCATGGCCGTCGGCACCCCGGATGTAGGCGTAGCCGCCCAAGATGCGAAAGCTGTAGGCGTCCGTTTCCTGCCAGACCATCGGCTCCGTCACGCCCGCGGTGTCGTACGGATAGGTGAGGGCAATGGGGTCTCCCGCAGGGATCGCTCGAACGAGGGAGGCGGGCAACGGTGACGACTGCAACGACGCCGTCACGGGGGGAGTCCCCAATGGCCAATTCGGCAGTTGAGTGCCAATGAGGAAGACGAGTGTGAGTCCTGCGACGACGTAACTCAAGCGACGGCGGAGCTGACCTTGAGGGGGAGGGTCGCCCGAGAGGTGCCGTACGGGGGCTCGGCGCATGTCGTCGAGCCCGAAGGCGATCACAGCCGCCATGAAGGCTCCTACCTCGAAGCTGAACCGGGCAGGGAGGATGTCGTCCAGCAGGGGAAGATGACCCAGCACGTCGAATGGGAGCCGCACGGGAAGAGTGCGCCCGTCCACCGTCAGATGCGGTCCGAGGGAGAGAATCGCAGCGCCCACGAGGAGTGTTGCGGTGAGTTGCATGCGGGGTCGATGGCGAGATTGCCAGAAGAGGTATCCACCCAGTGCCAGGAGCGGGACGCCGATGTAGCCGCCGGCCTCTACGACGTCGTTTCCACTCAGGACGCTCTTCACTAGAGACCCCATCCCCAGATCGATTCTCTGCATAGGTCCCGGGACCACGAAGCTGAGGAGATCGTTGTGATAGGGGTTGATCAGGGGTAAGGTCGAGCCCGAGAAGTGCTGAGGCCCGGCCAGCAGCATCCCCACCGGGTAGGCGAGAAGGACCGCGGCGACGCCGGCTGCGATGCACACCGGGCGTATCACGGCGCGCACCGTCGTCCCCACCCTGTTGGGATGCCGGATCGCCAGGCAGGCCAAGGCGAGAGCAGCGAAGACGGCGAGCGAGGCAAACACTTCCGGTGACACGAGGTACTCGGCGGTCACGAGAATCCCGAGCCATATGCCCAGCCGCCGGGGGTTGCCTCGACCATGCAGGATGGAGACGGCGACCAGGGCGATCAGCGGCGGAAGGGGCTGGAACATCAACTGCGGATGGCCCAGGCTCTGCCCGACCATGTACGGGGAGAAGCCGTACATGAGGCCGCCGAGAGCCGCCGCCGGGCGCCAGAGTTGCCACTTCCGCAGGACCAGGTAGGCGGCCGAGGCCGACACCGGCATTCCCAGCAGCAGGAGCAGGTTTGTCGCAACCGTTGGGCTGAACACCAAGCTCACGGGGGCGGTGATGAATCCCAGCAGCGGCGCCTCGGTGTTCAGCGCCAGATTCACACCGAAAGGCGCATTGAGGGCATCGGTCCAGAAGGGGTTCAGCCCGTGCGAGAGCGCGTGGGGCACCCATCCGATGAACCAGACGGCTTCGAAGTAATCGATGTCGCGGGCGAACACATGCCCCGACAGTTGAGGTATTCCCGGCCAGAAGGCGACGATGCCCAAGAGGATGTAGATGAGGACGACGACGACCGCCGGCAGCGCCCTACGCAGTGCTGGGGGACCGGGTGGCCCGCCCCGGCCGGCCTTGCCCCGGTGCTCACATCGTTGACTGCCATGGCTCCTCGCTGAGCAACTTCGCCACAGGGGGGTTCGAGGCATCGACAGGTCGCCCAGTCTGCTGACGGTGGCGGATGGTCGGCGCAAGGATAAGGGAGGGGACCGGTCCCCGGCTCATCCCCTCCAAGGAGCTGTGGGTTATCCGACTGAGGCGCTCAGGACGCGGCTGCTGCTTAGGTTGCCTCTGGCTGTTCGTCGTCGCCCTGCTGATCTATGGCTGGGAAGGCAGTGCCTGGCCGCTGCGAGGGCTGGAGCTGCTGACGGCCGTTCTGGTCGTCGCCGCTGCCATCGCATATCGGCAGCGCTCTTGCGTCACGGCTGGGACGACGGTCGGGACGACCGCTTAGAAGCGGGAGTTCTCGCGGGCCCGAGCCCGTGCCGGGGTCGAGCTGACTACTCACGGGCGGCGCCACTCATACGCCTGGGCTCATCGCTGGAGGCATGTCCGTGAAGCAGGTACAGGCGGTGCTCGGCCATGCCAGCGCAGTCATCACCCTCCGAACCTACGCCCACCGATGGCCGGGTGATGAGGACCGGCCGCGCTCCGTGAGTGACGCTGCGCTGAGCACCATGAGGGCCTCCTGCGGACTAGAAGCTCAGATGGGCGGTGTCGCCGCCGATCAGCGTGAGTTGGAGGCGAAGTCAGGCCGCTAGCGATCCTACTTCTTCGTCTCCCAGAAAATCTTGGCTACCTCATCAACCTTGGCGCGCAGCTCAGCAGCCTTCTCGGCGTCGACGTTCTGCTTGGCCGCCGACGCCGCCTTGAGGGTCTTCCACACCAGGTCATGAAGTTGCGGGAACTGCTCGAGGTGCTCAGGCTTGAAGTAGTCGCTCCAAAGCACCTGGATCTCGTGCTTCACACGCTCGGCGTGCTGCTCTTTGACGGTGACCATCCGCACGAAGGAGTTGCGGCCAGCCTCGTCATCGGATAGGGCCTTGATCTTGGTGACCATGGTCTCAATCGTTTGTGCCGCCAACTGGGCCTCGTGCGGGTCGTAAATCCCGCAAGGGATGTCGCAGTGCGCGTGCACCACCCGCCGGGGGGCAAGGCGCGCGGTCAGATTCTCAATCATGCTCATCTCCCTCATTCGCAACTTCGCCCGGCCCGAATTCAGGCCACCGGCAAACGTACCATCAGCTTGTGCTCAGGGGCAATCTCGTTCTATTTCTAAGGTGCACCCGGTCCGCCTTGCCCCAGATGGCCGCGGTGTCGGGTGACAGCATGGAGCCGACTCTGAAGTCGGGTGATTGGGTCGTGATCTCGAGATCGCCTCGGAGAGGTCCGCGGCTCGGCCAGGTGGTGGTGGTCGAGCACCCGCGCCAGCCCGGCTTCGAGCTGGTCAAGCGGGTCAGCGCTCTGAGTCGAGAGCGACGCCTGATCTGGGTCGCCGGGGACAATCAGAGCGCCAGCACCGACAGCGACGAGTTCGGGCCTCTGGGAGTTGACGCGGTCCGCGGAGCTGTCCGGGCTCGAGTTCGACCCCTGCCGTGGCGCTGGCTGCGGCCCGACCCGGGCCGAATCGGCTGAATGAACGAAGGTCGGAGTCGCGGGCCGGACGCCGTAGGCCCGTAGCTGGCACCATAGAACCGAGATGAGTGAATCAGAGCTACCGCCACCACAGCCGAAGCCGCCGGAGCCGACCCGAGAAGCCTTCGTCAGCAGCCTTCCCCCTTCAAAGAAGGACAAAAAGCGCAAGAAGAAGGTTTCCCGCGAACCACCACGAGGGCGGGGCCGCCGCTGAGCCCGGCCTCCGGCGAACCGGACCGGAAGCTTGCCTTGGCGACCGCCCGCTACGCGGTTCAGGCCGGTGGGGCCGTCATCAAGGCCGCCGGAGTTGGCTTCCATGCCACCGAGACCAAAGGCCCGGGTGACTACGTGACCGCGGTCGACCGGGAGAGCGAGGACGTGGTCGTCCGCATCCTGCGCTCGGTCTTTCCCGCGACACCGATCCTGGCCGAGGAGAGCGGAGGCGGCGTCCCCGAACGCGGCTGGGTAGTCGACCCGCTGGACGGCACCACCAACTTCAGCCGCGGCTTCCCGCTGGTAGGGGTTTCCGTAGCCCTGCTCGAAGAAGGCCAGCCGGTGGTGGGGGCGGTCCACGCCCCGTTCCTGGGCTTCACGCTCACCGCTGCGGCCGGCCAAGGCGCCCACGACCAGGCCGGCGTGCGGCTCCGGTTGCTGGATCCCGATCCAGCGCAAGCGGTGGTATCAACCGGCTTCCCATTCAAGAGCCGCGCACACGTGCCGCGCTTGCTGCAGACCCTGGAGCGCGTGCTTGCCAAGATGGAGGACATCCGACGCCCCGGGGCCGCGAGCCTGGACCTAGCCTTTACCGCCGCCGGAGTCTTCGACGGCTTCTTCGAGCTCGGTCTCAAGGTCTGGGACATAGCCGCCGGGGCGCTGCTCGTAACCGAAGCCGGAGGGCTGGTGTCGGACTGGGAGGGGGTCACCGGACTGCCTGCCACCGGCAACATCGTCGCCGGATCACCCAAGGTGCACGCGGCGCTAGTCGCTGCGACCAGAAGCGGCCCTAGGGACTGACGCTCACTGTACCGCTGGTCCCGGAACCGGCACGCTTCGAATCCTCTTGGGGCTGAAGCTTGACGCCGTAGTCGCCGGGATGGAGGGGAACGACCGTGATCACGACCGGGACCACCGACCCGGGCTCCAAGATCCCCCCGCACGATCGGCCGTTGCGCCAGCTGCTACCAGGGCTCCCGAGGAAGGTCACTCTCAGCACCTTGAACTCGGGCGCTAGGTTCCCGCCCACGCAGGCGGGGTCCATGGCACCCCCGGCGGTGTCATCCAGGGCGAAGGTGAAGCTGCCGCGGGCGCCCACCTTCAGGCCTCTTGTGGGCAGTTTGCCGTTGAGTTGAGCTTGGGGGGTACCCTCCCCGGAGCTGACCTCCTTCATGCTGGTGATGACATCGGAGAAAACCGCCACGACGATGAAGACGATCACCGCGGTGGTGATCCACTGTCCGGTCGATAATCGGGGAAACGGAAATTTGCCCACGCTCAAGCGAGACTAGCGCTTCGCTCGCGGTGAGGCTGGCGGGTTAGGGGGAGAGGGGTTGACCTTCATCGAGCAGGTGCTGGCCGGCGAGATCCTGGATTCCCGGGGCAACCCGACGCTGGAAGTCGAGGTCTCGCTGGCCAGCGGCGAGGTGGGCAGGGCGGCGGTGCCCTCTGGGGCGTCCACCGGCGTCCACGAAGCGGTTGAACTCAGGGACGGAGATGACCACCGATTCGGCGGCCGTGGGGTGACCAAGGCGGTGGCCAACGTGAATGAGATCCTCGGTCCGCTGCTCTTCGGAATCGACGCACTCGACCAGCGCCAGGTGGACCGGCAGCTGATCGAAGCGGACGGCACCCCTGACAAATCCCACCTCGGGGCCAACGCCCTGCTCGGGGTCAGCTTCGCCGTGGCGAGGGCGGCTGCTGCTGCCCAGGAGCTGCCGTTGTATCGGTACGTGGGCGGAGTCGACAGCTGTGTCCTGCCGCTGCCCCAGTTCAACATCCTCAACGGCGGTGCGCATGCCCGTACCTCGGTGGACTTCCAGGAGTTCATGGTGACCCCGGTCGGAGCTGAAAGCTTCGCCGAGGCGGTGCGCGCGGGCTCCGAGATCTTCCACTGCCTGCGTCAGGTGCTGGGAGAGAAGGGATACGACACCGGCCAGGGCGACGAGGGTGGCTTCGCCCCGAGCCTGAAAAGCAACGTCGAAGCGCTGGAACTCATCCTCAACGCCATTGAGCGTGCCGGGTATCGGGCGGGGGCGCAGGTCGCCGTGGCGCTCGATCCCGCCGCCAGCCAGCTCTACCGGGACGGGCAGTATCACCTGACTGGGGAGGGCCGAAGCCTCAGCGCCAGTCAGCTGATCGATCTCTGGCAGGACTGGGTCCGGCAGTACCCGATCGTCTCACTGGAGGACGGACTGGCCGAGGATGACTGGACCGGATGGCACGAGCTCACCGAGCGGCTTGGCCGGGAGGTGCAGCTGGTGGGCGACGACCTCTTCGTCACCAACCCGGTGCGGCTTGGTCAGGGGATTCGCGAGGGGGTGGCGACGGCCATCCTGGTGAAACCCAACCAGATCGGGACTTTGACCGAGTTTCTCGACGTCGTCCAACAGGCTCAGCGCCAGGGTATGGGCGTTGTGGTGAGCCACCGCTCTGGCGAGACCGAGGACACCACGATTGCCGACCTAGCGGTCGCGGTAGGGGCGGGCCAGATCAAGAGTGGGGCTCCGTCGCGGGGAGAACGCACGGCCAAGTACAACCGCCTACTGCGGATCGAGCGCGAGCTGGGCAGCTCTGCTCGCTTCGCCAAGGTGGATTGGATGCGGCCGCGGCCGTCGGAGGATCGCCGCCCCTAATCCGGCAAATATCGACTGCTACAGTGGATAAATGCCGACTTCAGCTGAGAGGGGACTACAACTCCTGGCTCCGGACCTGGGACAGGGTGTCGTCGATTGCATCGGAAACACACCAATGCTTCGAGTCAGACTGTTCCAGGAGCAAGCGCCTGATCTAATCGTCCTGGCCAAGGCGGAGTTCATGAATCCCGGCGGGTCGGTGAAGGACCGCCCGGCCCTGAGGATGGTTCTGGAGGCCGAGCGTGCTGGGCAGTTGGGAAGGGGCCAAGTCCTCCTCGACAGCACCAGCGGGAACACGGGCGTGGCATACGCGATGCTGGGCGCGGCTCTGGGCTTCTCGGTCAAGCTGGTGGTCCCGGAGAACGTGGGTGACGAGCGTCGGCGGTTGATGCTCGCCTACGGCGCCGAGTTGGTGTTCAGCGATCCCCAGGAGGGCTCGGACGGAGCCATCTTGCTCTGTCAAAGGATCCGGGAGTCTGACCCTCAGCACTACTTCGCGCCGGACCAGTACAACAACCCGTTCAACTGGCGCGCTCACTACGACACCACCGCGGTGGAGATCTGGGAGCAGACGCAGGGCGAGGTCAGCACCTTCATGGCCGGGCTCGGGACGTCAGGCACGTTCATGGGCACGTCGCGACGGCTGAGGGAACTAAACCCGTCCATCCGCTGCATCAGCCTGCAGCCTGAAGATGCCTTCCATGGCCTGGAGGGGCTGAAGCACATGCCCAGCGCGATCGTGCCCGGGATCTACGAGCCGAGTGTGGCCGACCGCAACCTGATGGGCCCCACCGACGCCGCCTACGATCTGGCCAGGCGGCTGGCGCGTGAGGAGGGTATCTTGGCCGGGCACTCATCCGGGCTCGCGCTCTGGGGGGTCGAGCAGCTGGTCCAGGAGGGCTTACGCGAAGGTGTCGTGGTCTTGATCTTCCCGGATGGCGGCGCCCGCTACCTGAGCGCGGGTCTCTACGGCTCGGGATGAGGGTAGCCACAACCCCGGAGTTGCTCTTTAGCGAGCCGCTGTTCGAGCGCATGGCTGAACTGGCGGTGGCCGCATATCCTTTCGAGGGCTGCGGAGTTCTGGTCGGCGACCCAGGCGAGCGCCAGGCGAGGGTAGTCCAGGTGATGGAGGGCCACAACCTGGTGCAGGACCGACGCCGCGACCGTTATGAGCTTGATCCCCGTGACATCATCCAGGCTGAGCGCTACGCGCGAGAGTCCGGCCTCGAGGTGATCGGCTTCTACCACACCCACCCCGACCATCCGGCTCGTCCCAGCCAGTTCGACACTGACCGCGCCTGGCCCGGCTATATCTACGTGGTGATTTCGGTGAATGCGGGGCGGTTGGCGGAGGCGACTGCCTGGCGATTGGCGGAGGGGGAGGGGCCGAGCCGCTTCCAGGAAGTGCCGCTCGAGGGCGGCCATCGGGGCCCGGGCTATAATCCGCCCGGTCTTGTGGCGGAGGCCTCGTGAAGTCCGCGATCGGAATCCTGGAGATGGTCCTGGCCATTCTCCTGATCGTCACGATCCTGCTCCAGACCCCCAAGTCGAGCGGCCTTGGAGGCACGATCGGCGGCGGGACGGACATGGGTGGCGGCTATCGGACGCGCCGCGGGCTGGAAAAGGTGCTTTTCCGCGCTTCCATCTGGCTCACGGTCGCCTTCGCTCTGGTGGCGGTGATCCAGATCCGTCTCGCCGCCAGCTAGACGGCCGCTTCTTCGGCCCTTCGACCCACCCGCTCAGGCTCGCCGCTGCGGTAGGCAGCCTGGTGGTCTTGTTCGGAGGGATTGCTGCCCTGGCAGTCTCGGTCCGGACCATGGTCACTCACCAGGTCTATGTCGAGGCGGTCGTGGCCCCGGTGGGACCGTCGGCGCTCAGCCCTCTGATTTCGCCCGGGGACCCGGTCGCACAGGCTGTGGGCGCTCTGACCGGTCCCGGCCTGATGATCCCGGGGGCCGGGGGCACCCCTCAACTGGGGCTGGCCAGCAGCTGGCGGTCAGAGGACGGTGGCTCCCGCTACCGATTCACTCTCTCGCCTGATAGGCGCTGGTCAGATGGCCGGCCGGTCACCACCAAGGACGTCGCCTTCACCCTGGCGGTGCTCCAGTCCCCCAGCTTTCCTAACTCCGACCTGGCGGCGCCCTGGACCGGCGTGTCGCTCTTCGCTAGCTCGCTTTGGACCGGCACCTTCGTGCTCCCGGGGCCGAGCACCAGCTTCCCCACCGCAGCCGAGGACGCCGTCCTACCCGCTAACCACTACCGGTCTCAGCCCGAGCTCTTCTTTCGCGGAGGGCAGCGCTCGGATGCCCTCTTTCCTCCCAGCGCCGGGCCGTTTCACGTGGTGGGCAACGGAGCCCAGCAGGTGAGTCTGCTTCGGAACCCCTACTATCGTCCCCGCCCGATCCTGGACGGGGTCAACCTCGTGCTGGAGCCGAGCTCGACCGCCGTCGAGGAGCTGCTCGCGCAGGGGACGGCCGACGGCTGGTTGGCGTCCACTCCCACCGAGATGGGCAACCTGCCGGCGGGATTGGTCAAGTCTCGGATCATCACCTACGACTTTGTCGAGCTGCTGCTGAATGAGCAAGCGCCTCCACTCAACAGCCTGCCGGTGAGACAGGCCCTCGCCGCCGCAGTCAACCGCCACCTGCTGATCAAGGACGACCTCGCCGGGCTGGGAGTGCCCCAATATGGCCCGCTCCCCGATTCCATCGCCTGGGCCAGCAGTTCGACTCCGGTGTCGGGCGAGCTCGGTTCGGCGGCGAGCATCCTCAAGGCGGCGGGGTGGTCGCGCTCCCCATCCTCACACCTTTGGGAGAAGCAGGGCCAACCACTGCGGCTGACTCTCGCTGTGCCCGATCTGCAACCTCTCCCCACGGCCGCGGCTGGGGTGGCCAGCCAGCTGAATGGCGCCGGCTTCCTGGTCACGCTTAAAACCATCCCCGAGAGCAGCTTCCTGACCGGCACTCTAGCCAAGGAGGAGTTTCAGGTGGCCTTGGTTGGCTTCGACAACGGACCGGACCCCGACCTCACCTCCTTGTGGCGGTCCGGGGTGGAGCCGGGACAGTCCCTCAACTTCAGCCAGTCCGCGCCCGACCCGTACCTGAACCACGCACTTGACGCGCTGGCCACCGCGGCGACCCCGGCGGCTCGCCAGAGCGCCTACCGAGAGGTGGCGAGGCGACTGGGGGTTGATCTGCCCGCCGTGTTTCTCTACACCCCAGTTGCCATCTACGTACACCTGAGCTCGGTCCACGTGCCCGGCATTCCGCTCTCCGGCGATCCATCTCAGCGCTTCCGCAGGGTCGTGGATTGGAGCCTCTGAGTAGGGCGGGCTCCAGCCGGCGGTGCCTTCGAGGTGGCCGCGAGCGTCCGTTACGATTCGCAGCTGGGCCGGGATGGTGAAATTGGTAGACACGCAGCGTTCAGGGCGCTGTGCAGGTCACTGCGTGCGGGTTCGAGTCCCGCTCCCGGCACCACGCCAGCCTCCCGGCACATGCGGACGATCTAACCTGTAGTCGCCCCGCTACCGGCCGATTGGGTCGGGATATGCTTGAGAGCGTCGGAGGTAGTGGCCGGTCTGCCCGGCCATCCAGAGGTGTGAGCACGGATCCCGAGCCTCCCTCAGAGGGACAGAGCCAGCCCGGGGCTGGCAGCGGGCGAGATGCGCCCCTGCCCTGGGTGCCGGCTGCAGCTGAGCCCGAAACGGAAGGTGACCTGGGGGCGCCGGGTGTGGTGCTGCCCGATTGCTCTGAGCCATCGACCGGCGAGGCCAGTAGGCGCCGACACAGCGCCCCGGAGCGAGTCGTGTCGGTGGTGGTCGTCCTGGCTATGGCGGTCCTGATCGGATCTGGTGCGGCACTCTTCGGAGAACACCTAACCCAGGCCAACCCCACGACCCGGATCACACCCAGTCCCGGCGCACCCACCCCCACTTCCAGCAACTCCTCGCACCTCTTGGCCGCAGTGGCGGCTCAGGATCTGCCTGAGATCGTCACGGTGGTCGCGGTTGGCCCCACCTCCGAGGAGCTCGGCACCGGCTGGCCGCTCGATGATGACGGTGACTTCCTGACCAATGACCACGTGGTTCACCAAGGCCAGAGCTTCCATGTGCTCATGGCCTCCGGCCAAGAGTATCCCGCCGTCGTGATCAACGACGATCCCCAACTGGACCTCGCCGAGATCCATGTCTCGGAGCTGCGCGAGCAGCCCCTGCCCATCAACGCCGCACTTCCGACGATCGGGGAGCCGGTGGTGGTGCTGGCCGCCGAGGGGGCCACCGGTCATGAGCCGGTGACCGACTCCAAGGTCAGCGGTCTGGACGAGAGCGCCAGCGTCAGCGACGCGGAGCCCGGCGAGCTTACCAACTACTCCGGGTTGATCCGGATCCCGGCCCGCATCTTCCCCGGCAACAGCGGCGGCCCCATGATCTCTTCCTCGGGACAGGTGGTGGGGATCCTGACTTTGGCAGCCCAGAGCGGACCCGGAGCCTTCGCCATCCCCATCTCCCAGCTCGACCAGGTCATCCAGTCCTGGCTGTCCAGCTGAGCACTCACTTAGAATCCGGCCCTCGGTCGTAGCTTGGATTGACGCTCTCTTCCTCCCTCTGGCAACATCGAGAGAGAACCAACTGCCCTAACGGCTCCTGGCACCCTCGGGGTGACGGGACGCTGGGAGACGGATGAATGACACCGAGCAGGCCGGCGAAGTCGCTCTCCGTCCTGGTGCTGGGCGGGGATGGGTACATCGGCTGGCCCATGGCCATGCACCTCTCCCGACTCGGCCACCGGGTGGTGGCGGTGGACAACCTGGCCCGACGCCGTTGGGACCGGGAAGGGGGAACCTACAGCCTGGTACCGATCAAGACCATGCCCCAGCGGGTCAGGCGCTGGGAGCAGCTCACCGGCAAGGTCATCGTCTGGCGGCGTGCCGATCTCACCGACTACACAGCGGTGGACCGACTCTTCGAGGAATACCAGCCCGACGCGGTGGTCCACTTCGCGGAGCAGCGCAGCGCCCCCTTCTCGATGGTGGATCGGGAGCACGCGGTGTTCACCCAAGTCAACAACGTGGCTGGCACCCTCAATCTGCTCTTCGCGATTCGCGACCGGGCCCCCGACTGCCACCTGATCAAGCTCGGCACGATGGGGGAGTACGGCACGCCCAACATCGACATCGAGGAGGGCTACCTCGACATCGAGCACAACGGACGCACCGATCGGCTGCCCTTCCCCAAGATGGCGGGGAGCTTCTACCACCTCTCCAAGGTTCACGACAGCGCCAACATCCTCTTCACCTGCCGGATCTGGGGGACTAGAGCCACTGACCTCAACCAGGGAGTGGTGTACGGGGTGGAGACCCCGGACACCTTGCTCCACCCTGATTTGGAGACCCGCTTCGACTTCGACTCCATCTGGGGGACCGCGCTCAATCGCTTCTGCGTCCAAGCGGCGGTGGGACAGCCGCTCACGGTGTACGGCAAGGGTGGTCAGACCAGGGGCTACCTCGACATTCGCGACACCATGGCATGCATAACCCTGGCTCTGGAGAACCCGCCGGAGCGTGGCGAGTGCCGCGTCTTCAACCAGTTCACCGAGCAGTTCAGTATCAACGAGCTGGCCGATCTGATTTCCAAGGCGAGAAGTCAGGCAGGGCTGCCGACGTCGGTGTCCCACATCCAGAATCCCAGGGTGGAGGTGGAGAGCCACTACTACAACGCCAAGCACCAGCATCTGCTCGACCTTGGTCTGCAGCCCCATTATTTGGGTGAGACCCTGCTCGAATCCCTGATCGAGAAGGTGGGCCATTACGCCGAAAGGGTTGACCCGGTCCTCCTGGCCAAGCCCAGCGTCAGCTGGCGCACCGGTGGCAACGAGGTCTGGAAGAAGTACTCCCACAAGGGGGAGCACAGCGTCAGCACCACCAAGCTGGTGCGCCCCGGCTACTCCAAGGTCAAAGCAGCGCTCTGAGTCGGCCTGGGCCGCGGGCTCCTAACGAGCTTGGACCGACAGGGCCGCGGGTAGAATCCAGATCAGCTGGTCCTACGGCCAGCTGAAGTGAGGAACCTTCTGTGAACGAGCGTTACTACGAGATCGCCATCGTCGGCGCCGGGCCGGCGGGGCTCACGGCGGCGCTCTATGCCGGCAGGGCGCTGAAGCGCACGGTTCTCATCGAGGCGGGGATTCCTGGCGGGGAGCTGCTCAACACCGAGGACGTCGAGGACTATCCCGGCTTTGCGTCCATCAAAGGCCCGGAACTCGCAGCCAAGATGACCGAGCATGCCCTCATGTTCGGGGCGGAACTAGCGCCAGCGCGGGTTACCGCCATCTCCCTCGAGCGGGACGGCAGCAAGCGACTCGAGCTGGAGGAGGGCGAGCCCTACTTCGCGGACGCGGTCATCATCACCGCCGGAGGCCGCCCCCGCAAGCTCGGAGTGGCGGGAGAGGAGGAATACGCCGGTCGGGGAGTCTCGTATTGCGCCGTCTGCGATGGCGCCTTCTTCAAGGGGCAACACCTGGCGGTGGTTGGCGGCGGGGACGCGGCTCTCGAGGAGGCCGCCTTCCTGACCAGGTACGCCAGCGAGGTGACGATCATTCACCGGCGCGATGAGTTCCGGGCCCAGCCTCTGCTGGTGGAGCGGGCTCATCGCAACGGCAAGATCGACTTCGCCATGAACACGGTGGTGGACGAGATCGTGGGTGACGGCGCCAGGGTGCAGAAGCTGCGGCTGCACCAAGTCGGCAGCGGTCGCGATGAGGAACTGGAGGTCGGCGGGGTCTTCATCTTCATCGGCTTCTTGCCCAACACCGGTCTCATCCGTGCCCACGCGGACCACGACGCCCAGGGTTACTACCTGACCGACGCCAACATGATGACCTCGGTTCCCGGCATCTACGCCGCCGGTGACGTCAGGGCTCAGCTCACCCGCCAGGTCACCACCGCGGTCGGCGATGCCACCACCGCGGCTTTGGCCGCCACCAAGCAGGTGGAGGCGGACCGAGCCGCGCTCTCCCCCCGGCTCTCTGTAGCCGGCGCCTGAGGCGCAGTTGGCTCCCTCCAGCATTGTCACCAAGGGAGGTGACGCTGGCGAGACCAGCCTTCTCTACGGAGGAAGGGTCGCCAAGGACGACCTACGAACTGAGGCCTACGGGGCTCTGGATGAGGCCATCTCGGCTTTGGGCCTGGCCCGCGCACTATCCACTCAGCCGGGTGTGCAAGAGCGGATCTTGGAGCTGCAGCGGGAGTGCTTCACGGTGGGCGCTGAACTGGCGACCGGACGAGGTGAGCGACCCAAGCTCGAAGCCCACTTTCCCACCTTAACGTCCGAGGCAGCCGATGCCCTTGAGGCTGAGGTGCACCAGTTGGAGGCCTCCGTCGGGCTCCCGGATGGCTTCGTCATCCCTGGTGGCAGCCCTGGAGCGGCCGCGATCGACCTGGGCCGGACCCTGGTCCGCCGGGCCGAGCGCCGGGCGGTCACCCTGCACCGCCACGGGGAGCTGGAGAACCCTGAGGTGCTGCGCTACCTGAATCGGCTCTCGGACCTCCTCTTCATGCTGGCCCGTCAGGAAGAGGCTGGCCGCACCGTTCCCAAGTAGCCCAACTCATCGCGGCAAGCGACCTCGCTTGCCCATGGCAGTTACCACCTGATAGCGTCCTCGGAGCTTTGCGGATAGTCATCGGGACCCTGGCTCTTGCGGCCCCTGGTGGCACCGAGACGTTCTGTCTCACCGTCGCCCGCGAGCTGCAACGCAGAGGTCACGAGGTGGTCCTCTTCGCCGACTCGTTCGGTCCTTATGCCGACTGGGTCGGGGAGTTGGGCGTTGCCATAGCACGCGGCATAGACATGTTGCCCCCAGCCTGCGACGCCATCCTCGCCAACGATGCCATCACTGCTCGCCTGCTGGCTGTGCGCTATCCCGACACTCGGCTCGTCTATTGCATCCACGGCACCATCTTCGAAATTCAGCAGCCCCCGGTCGAACCGGGACTCATCGACGCAATCGTCGCGCCGTCGGAGCGGTTTGCCGCGTTTGCGCGATCCTTTGCGATCGACGTGCCAGTGGTGCGGCTGCGTCAGCCGATCGACACAGAATGGTTCGTCCCTTCGGTGCCGCCGCGACGGCCGCCGATACGGGCGCTCCTGCTGAGCAATGCCCTAATCGAGGGGCCGCGACGCGACGCCCTACTGGAGACGTGGACTTCGCACGGGATACAAGTTGTTCAGGTAGGTCACGGTGACCGTGTACTCGACGTGCGCCCGGCCATCGCGGATTCCGACATCGTCATCGGACGGGGACGAGCCGCGATGGAGGGCATGGCGTGCGGCAAAGCCGTCTACGTATTCGACGTTGGTGGTGGGGACGGGTGGGTTACTCCTGAGACCTACCCGGCGATTGAAGCCGACAACTTCGCCGGGATGGCGACCGACGCCCCCATCGATCGCCGCCGTCTTGACGCAGACCTCGACGACTATTCTCCGGAGATGGGGTGGATCAACAGGGAACTGGCGGTGACCTACCACAGCGTCCGCTCCCAGGTTCAGGGAATCATCGAAGTGCTTCGCGGCCCGGCGCCCCGGCGCGGTGACTCCACCTCCAACGCTGCGGCGCTGGCAGTGACTGCCCGTTTTGCTTGGCAGATGCAGTTGCGGGCGATGGCTGCCGAGCAGCAGGTCAGAGATCTTCGCAGTGCTCAGGAGGAGATCCTTGGCGCACGCCGGGTTCGGGTCGCATTGGCGCTGGGGCGAATTTTCGATTTAGCGCGCCACCGTGGCTGGCACAGTCAGGTGGATAGTTAAAGCCGCTGCCCAGGGTTAGAAAGGGTAGAGGCGTTGCCTGCGCAGCGATGACCGAGGACAGCCAGTCAGGGTGGGCGCACCTACGCAGTGAAGGGAACGGAGTGCAGATACGGAAGGGTAGGCGCTCGGCTGTACGACGACATTTTTGGATTGAGGGAAGGGTGCAGATGGTTGGCTTTCGAGCCTTCGCGACCGTCCACGCGAGGCGGCTCAGCCTGTGCGGTTGGGTTCGAAACACCGAATCGGGAGCGGTCGAAGTGGTCGCTGAGGGTAGTCCAGATTCCATGGACGAGTTCGCGAGGTTGCTGCGCCGCGGCCCGGCCGCAGCTGAAGTGATCGGCTTCTCCTCATCTGAGGAACCTGCCGCAGCCAACCTGACCGAATTCTCCCCGGCAATTTGACCAAAATCGCCTGCGTCGCTGGTTCAATCGGCCGTACGGGGCCAACGAGTCTGGGTGTTCGGTCGGATGACGAAACGTGACCGGCCAGCCAACCAACCTCTGTCAAGCTTGTTGACATCACACCGCGCAGGCGACGCGAGCTTGCGGAGCGATGCCCCATGTCGCTGCCGGTTAGGCACGCCCCCGGACAAGGTCAATCAAGCGCCCCAAAACCCGGTCCCCATCGGCTCGGAGAGCGTTGTGGTCATATTCGTTGGTCAGCCAGGGCTGCAGCCCACGAATGAGAGCAGCGGTCTCCTCGGAGAATATGCGCTCGACATAGGGGTCGTCGGCGAAGATGGCAGCGGCACAGGGAACCTGGTTGGATTTCAGTCGAATCGGGTCATAAAGCGTCGGCCAAGGGTGGGCGGCGAGTAATTCCGCGGCCTCCTTCAGCGCTGCGAGCGAACCATAATCGTCAAACATCCACGGATAGATATGCTCCCCCGTGAAGAGGTCAGGGTCTTGCTCAAACGCGTCGGGCAACAGCCGGCCGGCTGACCAGTCGGTCGTCTCGCCATCCGCGTAGCAGGCCTCATGGATGATGGCGTAGAGGGGATTCCGCGAGAACGGTAGAGCTGACTGGACGTCATGTAGCAAGGCCGGAGATCCGATCGGAAGTTCGAGCAGATAGTGAAGTTGCTCGGCGCCCGTGCTCATGCCCAGTACCTGCCCCAGTTGACGGAAGCGACGCGGGGTGAGCCTGTCGCCGCTGGGTAGGTGCACCTCGTCGGCCAGGAGCCACTCGCGGATCCGGCTCACCCGGGACCGGTCCTGTGGGTACCGCTGATAGAAGCGGCGGTTGCGCTCCAGGATCCGCGAGTAGGTAGCCCGGTAGACCTCGTCGAGCGACCGTCCGACTGGAGGGAGCCCTCCCGTCACGAACGCTTCGCGCAGACCGTCTGGCGCCTGGGACAAGTAACGCACGACACAGAAACCACCGAACGACTGTCCCAACACACTCCAGGACTCGACCCCGAGGGCGGTCCTGATCAACTCGGCATCGTTGACGATGGAGTCCGCTCTGAAGTGGGTTAGGTAGCTCGCTTGGTCCTTGCCGGTCATTGAGGAGAGACCGCCAACCGGGCTGGAGCGTCCCGTGCCGCGCTGGTCGAGCAGCAGTACCCGATAGTCCTTGAGAGCTCTGTCCAGCCAACCCGGGCTGGTTGGGTGGCGCGTGGGGCGAGTGGCCTCGTGGCCCGGTCCGCCCTCGAAGAACACCAGGTATGGGCGGTCGCGGCCATCGGGGTCGGCGACCTCCCGGGCGAAAACCGTGATCTGCGCCCCGCTGGGCTGGGAATGGTCGAGCGGGACCCGGAACTCACGCTCAACCATGATTAGACCCGGGCTGCGGACCGTCAGTTCCGACGCTATTGCAGGTCCCTCAGCCATCTACGACCTCCACGGCAACCCCGTCGCCAGGCGCTGGCAAGGAGCGGTGCAGCGCCACATCAGCACCACCAGCTGCTCGAGGCTCATGCGGCGAGCCCTCCGTCAACCACCAGGACCTCTCCGGTGATGAAAGATGCGGAAGGGCTACACAGGAAGGCGACCGCCGCAGCGATCTCCGGTGCCGTCCCCTGTCGCCGTAGCGGGGTGAGCTTGACGAGTTCCGCAAGCTGATCCTCGGTGATCGAGGAGACGGTCAGCTCGGTGTGCACGTAACCAGGAGCGACTGCGTTGCAAGTGATGTTACGGGAGCCCAGCTCCTTGGCGACCGACTTAGTAAGCCCGATCAGGCCAGCCTTGGCGGCCGCGTAGTTGGCCTG
>JBAPNX010000022.1:0-5264 GCA_049279335.1 Candidatus Dormiibacterota bacterium | reverse complement strand
CCCAGTAGCCGACGGCCCGGGAGGTCAGCGTCACGGTGCCTCCAGCCCCGGCCGAGACCACGACCAGCTTGCCGACCTTGGCGTCCGCTAGAAGCTCTGACCCAGACGGGATCTTTGATTTCAGGTCCTGGAGCACGGCAGCTCGGGCGGCCGCACGACTGTAACTGGTACCGGCAGCAGTCACCGTTACCGTCAGCGTCTGGGACGAACCGGCCGGGCAGGGAGTCGACGCGGTTGTGTTGCAGCCGGTCGGCAGGGTGGGGTTAGTGACCGTGACGTCAATCCCGGTACCGGCCGCGTTCTGCGCGAGCACTCCCTTGTCCTGCGACGCCAAGTGCCTCAGCTGCTTGTTGGCCTTTTGGGTGAGGTTGATGTCGATGGTCTGCTGCTGTGCCTGTGCAGCAGCGACATCCGACGTGGAGAAAACTGACTGAGTGGTGGCGTTGGCACCACCCGACGTAGCCTGGGGATTGCTCAACGTCCAGTTGTAATGCTTCGCTGGATTGCCAAGGCCGACGACTCCACCCGAGCCATCCCATGACCACGGCTGGTTGGCGCCGATGTTGCCTGCCGATCCTACCGTCGATGCGTCAGCTTGAACCGGGATTCCTATCGTCGCCGGACATTGGGGAACAATGTAGGTTCCGTTTTCCGAGCTCGAGGTGGTTGTGAACACTACGGAAGGTGAATCAACGAAACTCGGAGAGCCGGTGAAGGTGAGAGTGTACGGTGGGCTGCCATTTCCGCCGCCTCCTTGGGAGCAAAACTGGATGGTCCCTGTGGCCGGCACGGGCGGCAAGGCTTGCGTCCCACTGGGGGTGATCGTGAATGTTTGGCTGAAGTTCCCGGTCTGCAGAGCTTGCGTTGGAATCTGATCCAGCGTTTGGCCAGACTGAGATCCATCGTTGCCCTGAATAGTGGCGGTATCGACCAATTTGTGAGCCTGTACGCCGATGGTCACGGTCGCCGACGGCAGGATGAACAGCAACAGGATCAACACGATGGCGACCACGCCCCCTGCCACACCGTACTTGAGACCCTTACTGCTCTGGGCTCCCCACCACGCGCGGAAGCGGTCCCACCAGCCTGCAACACCGCCGGCGATGACCGCGGCGCCTCCCGCTGCCACCGCTGACGTGTTCCTCCGGGCGACCGCGGTGGAACCCGCTCCCGTCTTGCCACCGCGAGTGGCCGCCTCGACGGCCACCGGGGCGGCAGCCGCGGCGGTTGGGTCGGGCACTCCGCGCAAAGGTGCGCCCTGCTCCAGGCGCGCCAGCGAGGCGAAGGTGGGGAATCCAGTTCGGATGGCCAGCGTTTGGATCTGAGGATCGCCGCTGACGATGGCGATCCGCTTCTGAAAACCACGGGTGTACTGCATCAAAAGACGCATGTCCAGCGGGGTCCGCAGCACGTGGCCTTCTGGTGGTACCACAAACACCAGATCACGGTCGGCACCCGACCGCCGGATCCGGTCGACGAGGTCGGTTATCTCGTCGCTGGGTTCAACGTAGAGGAGTTTGGCCATGACAGTCAGTCCCCCGGACCATGATGGCCAACGACAGCCCCCCGCCTTCGGTTACGACGCATCGGGCCCCCGGATCGCCTTGGTGACCTTGCGCAGCATCCCCTCTAGACCGGGGCCTTCCTCGCTGGCGTCCTCGATCTGGCCGCATCCCTGGTAGGCCAATCCCATCGGGACCACGTCGGCGGCGGAGGTGAGCAGACCGGTGGTGTCATGGACGGCGGTGAGCTCGTCCGGGGCGAGCAGGGTGAAGCTGGGCTGGTGCACGAAGGGCAGGTAGTCGGTCCAGCGCAGCACCGAAAGCTGCTCGCCGACCTCGGGCAGCAGCGAACCGCCACCACTGAGGCGGACGATGGTCGGCAGTGGTTGGCCCTTGGCCATGTCGTGAAGCACCAGCGCCACCCCCTGGGCCAGTACCTCCGCCGACTCCCCCATGGCCCGCCGCACCAGGGCCTCCTCCTGTCCGCCCAGGACTCCCGCCGAGTGCCTCAGCTTCAGACTCTCGGCCAGGGGCAGGGGCAGATCCAGGTCGTTGGCCAGTTTGCGGGTGAAGGCCCGGCCCCCCAGCTCGAACATGCGGCTGGATTCCAGGACGGCGTTGCGGACCAGGCTCACGGTGGTGGTCCGGGCCCCGATGTCAATGAAGATTGCCCCCGACTCCAGCACCTCTGGAGTCGACGCCAGGCGAGCCAGGGCGTAGGGCTCGGCCACCGTCTCCAGCAATTCCAGGTCCAGTGCCTTGGCGATCTCGTCCACCGCGCCGTACTGGCCCTCGGTGGCGAAGGTGTTGAAGACGGTCAGCTCGACCTTCTGGCCCTGATATCGGAGGGGATCGAGGACCGGCTGGCCGTCGACCTTGGCCGAGGTGATCGAGGAGTGGACCAGGCGGAGCTCGCCGTCGGTCTCCCCCGCCGACTCCTCCTCCAGCCGCGCCTGGGCCTCGCGGAGAGCCCGGCGCTGGATGCCCTCGACCTGGTCGTCCAGCTCGCGCCGTGAAATCCGCATCTGGGGCCGGCCCCGAATTCGCGACCCGGCGCTGCTCATGGCCCTCACCCGGGGTCCGCCGATGCCGATGATCACCCTGGTCGGGATCACCTCGGCCATGTCCTCGGCAGCCTCCAGGGCGCCGTGGCAGCCCTCGATCACCGATTCCAGGTCCGGTGGCGCCGACGGGTCAACTTCGCCGGGGCCCTGCTCGGAGCGGCCGACGCCAAGGACGATGGCCTCGCCGGCTTCCTTTTTGATGACCAGGGCCTTGATCACCTGGGTGCCCACGTCTAGTGCGGTTACGTGGGTCCGCGGCTGTCGGCGTGCCGTCGGGGCCTGCGGCATCTCAAGCTTCCTCCAAAATCGACCCAAGGATGGTACGCACGGTGGCCAGCGCGGCGGCGTGACCGTCGGCGGCGATTCCGCCCTGGCCCAGCTGCTCACTTCCGCCCCCGCCACCGGTGTCGCGGCAGGCTGCCTTGGCGATTTGGCCGGCGTTGAGTCCACGGCCGGCCAAGTCCGGGGACAGTTTAACCACCAGGGCTGATCCCGCCAGAACCAGCGCACAACCGGAGCTGAGGCCATCCATCAGCTGATCGGCTCGCTTGCGCAACTCCACCCTCTCCAAATCGGAGGGCAGGTCGAGGATGGCCAGGGTGGTGCTGCCCACCTGCTCCCGCACCTCGGGGTGGGCAACTTGCCCAGCGCCACCCTCGCGCGCCCGCTTCAGTTCCTTCTCCAGCTCGCGCTGGCGCTGCTGCAGGCCCTGGACTCGGCTGCTCACCTCGCCCAGCGGCGCTCGGAGTTGGGCGGCGATCTCGGCAATCTGGTCCCGTTGTTCCTCCCACCACTTTTCCGCGGCGGACCCAGCGACCATCTGGATCCGGCGCAATCCCGAGCCCACGCTGTGCTCCGCCTTGAGGACGACGGCGCCGATCCGCCCGGAGCGACCAACATGGGTACCACCGCACAGCTCTCTGGAGAATTCACCGAAGCTCACCACCCGCACCTGATCGCCGTAGGTCTCTTCGGGCAGCGCCAGAGCGCCCGAGCGCCTCGCCTCATCCAGTGAGAGCAGCTCCACCCGACGCTCCAGGTCATCTCTGATGGCCCCATTGACAAGACGCTCAACTTCCAGCAGTTCCTCCGGCGACACCGGGTGTGGCCAGCCGAAGTCAAACGTCGCCCGCTCCGCCGTCACCAGGGACCCGCGCTGGACCACGCCCTCGCCCAGGATCGCGTGCAGCGCCGCGTTAAGAAGGTGAGTCGCAGAGTGGTGGGCAGCGCAGCCACTGCGTTGCTCCGGGTCCACACTGGCTCGGATCTCATCTCCTACCCGGAGCTCACCCTGGGTCACCCGGCTGCGGTGCAGGCGCTCCCCTGACTTCGACATCTGGGTGTCCAGCACCGCCGCCTCGCCACCGTCCCAAGTCAGCCGCCCGCGGTCTCCGACCTGGCCCCCACCCTCGGCATAGAAGGGCGAGCGCTGCAAGAGCACCTCGACCTGCTCGTCGGAAGCCACCTGCTTCACCGCCTGACCGTCCCGGATGAGGCGGGCGACTGGGCTCTCCACCTCGAGGGCGTCGTAGCCCACGAATTCAGTCAGCACCGGCGGGGCTTCGGCGTCCGCCGAGGCTCCGCTCTGTGGGCTGACGTCAACCCGGAGCTCCCGCTCGAGTGGGCGCGAGAGCTCGCGCTGCTGCTCTAGCAGGAGATCGAAGGCGGCGCGGTCGACCCTGACCCCTCTGGCGCTGGCCAGGTCTTCGGTCAGCTCCAAAGGGAATCCGTAGGTGTCGTGGAGCCGGAAGGCGTCGGCCGGAGAGATCGCCCCGCCCTGGGAGCGCCCGACCGCGGCCTCGAAGTGCTCCATTCCTCGGGCCAGGGTCGCCTGGAAGCGGGCCTCCTCCTGCTCGATCACCGCCCACACCGTCCTGGCCGAGCTGGCCAGCTCGGCATAGGTCTCGCCCAGGATCGAGACCACCACCGGCACGCAGGGACCCAGGCCACCCTCCACCTCTAGGGTCATGGAGCTGACCAGCGCCCGCCGCAAGAGGCGGCGCAGCACGTAGCCCCGGCCCTCGTTGGAGGGAAGCACCCCGTCTGCGATCAGCATGCAGGCACCCCGGGAGTGGTCGGCCAGCCGGCGCAGGTGGCGATCGCTCTGGCTGGTGGGCAACTTGGCCAAATTGCGAGCACGGCTGGCGAAATCCTCAGCGATGGGAGCGAAAAGGTCGGTGTCGAAGATGGATCGTGCCCCCTGGAGAACCATGGCGGTGCGCTCCAGGCCCATGCCCGTGTCCACTCCGGGACGGGGCAGGGGTACGGTGCGGCCGTCTGCCAAGCGCTCCGAATCCATGAAGACCAAATTCCAGATCTCCAGGAATCGCTCGCCGTGTCCCGGGCTCTCGTCCGGCAGCGTCCCGTAGGCCTCGCCCAGGTCGTAGTAGATCTCGCTGTCGACCCCACAAGGTCCGGTAGGGCCAGCCTGCCAGAAGTTCTCCTCCAGTCGCGCCACTCGTTGGGACGGGATCCTGGCCACCTTCTGCCACAGTTGAACCGATGTCTCATCGCTGGGATGGACGCTGGGATAGAGACGGTCCGGGTCGAGCCCGAACCCTGTGGTGAGGAGATCAAAGGCATAGGCGATCGCCTCCTCCTTGAAGTAGCCCCCGAAGCTGAAGTTGCCCAGCATTTCGAAGAAGGTGTCGTGACTGAGGTCGCCCACCTCCTCGATGTCCGTGGTGCGAAAGGCCTT
>JBAPNX010000021.1:0-71070 GCA_049279335.1 Candidatus Dormiibacterota bacterium | reverse complement strand
GCAAACGCCCTCACGGGCGCATCGCGGCTGAGGTAGCGGTCCTCTGACAGGCGCATTCTGATCTCAAAATGGCGGAGGGACGGGGATTCGAACCCCGGGGAGCCTTGCGGCCCCAGCGGTTTTCAAGACCGCCGCAATCAACCGCTCTGCCATCCCTCCAGGCGTGCGTTAGAGCTCGGCACGGCCTCGCCCGATCTCCGGGGCTGCTCCAAAGTATGGCCGCAGCCGCTCCGGTATCAGAACAGTGCCGCGTTCGGTCTGATATGTCTCCAAAAGGCAGTCAAAGGTGCGCGGCAGCGCCAACGCGCTGCCGTTAAGGGTGTGCACGAACTCAGGCCGGCCCTCGCGGGAACGGAAACGAATCCCTGCTCGGCGGGCCTGGAAGTCGCTGAACACTGAGCACGACGAGACCTCGAGAAAGCGCTTCATGCCCGGTGCCCACGCATCGATGTCGTATTTCTTCCATTGCGCGAAGCCCATGTCGCCGGCACACATCAGCCGCACTCGGTAGTGAATCCCCAGCGCCTGCAGAACCGACTCGGCATCGGCGACCAGCATTTCGAGCTCTTGTAGAGACGACTCGGGCAGCACGAACTTGACCAACTCCACCTTGGAAAACTGATGCAATCGGATGTATCCCCTGGTGTCCTTACCCGGTGCTCCTGCCTCGCTGCGCCAGCAAGGAGTCCAGGCGACGTGACGAATTGGGAGTTGCTCGGCGGGGAGGATCTCGTCCCGATAGAGATTAGTGACCGGTACCTCGGCGGTCGGTATCAGGAAGCGATCCCCCTCGAGTACGTGGAAGGCGTCCTCTTCGAACTTGGGCAGGTTGCCGGTCCCGACCATGCAATCCCGATTGACCATGAAAGGCGGTGCCACCTCGGTGTAACCGTGCTCTCGGGTAGCCATGTCCAGCATCATCAGCGCCAGGGCCCGCTCCAACCGCGCCCCCGCGCCCCGCAGCAGAGCGAAGCGGCTGCCCGCGATCTTGACGGCTCTCTCGAAGTCGAATATCCCCAAAGCCTCGCCCAGCTCGTAGTGGGGCTTGGGCTGGAAATCGAACTTCGGAGGCTCACCCCAGGTGCGCACGATCAGGTTGTCCTCGTCAGACGTGCCGTCGGGAACTGATTCGTGGGGCAAGTTGGGAACCAGCAGCAGGAGTTGCTCCAGTTGCTCCTGCAGTGCCCGGCGTTGTTCGCCGAGCTGCTGGATCCTCCCCCTTAGTCTGGCCAAGTCAGCACGCGCTGCCTCCACCCGATCACGAGGCAGATTGGCAGAACTCGTATTCATCTCGCCGCGCGCCGCCTCCTCCTCTCCCAGCACCCGGCGGTGCTGCTGATCTAGGTCCAGGATCTCCGCGATCGGTGCGGGCTCACCCTTGCGCAGAGCGCCCTGGCGGACCAGCTCAGGGTTATCCCGAATGAAGCTGAGCGCGAGCATCGGTAAAGGTTAGGCGGAAGTGGTGGGCGGGAGTTCGCTGCTGGTCTCGCCTTCGTCACCCCTCTGGGGGCGCAGGGTGGGGAAGAGAAGTACGTCGCGAATGCTCTTGGCACCTGTGAGCAGCATCACCAGCCGGTCCACCCCCATGCCGATCCCACCGGCTGGGGGCATTCCCTGTTCGAGGGCCTCGACGAAGTCCTGATCGAAGGGCTGGGCTTCGGGATCGCCCTCGGCCCGCAATCGAGCCTGATCTTCGAGGCGTCGGCGTTGCTCGATGGGATCGTTGAGCTCGGAGAAGGCATTGGCGAGCTCCCGTCCTGCGACCACCAACTCGAAGCGCTCGACGAAGCGCGGATCGGGGCTGAGCCGGGCCAGCGGCGAGACTTCGACCGGGTAATCGGTGACGAATACCGGACCGCCCAGGTGGGGCTCTACCAACTGGTCGTAGACCGCGAACAGGGCTTGGCCCGAGGATGGCGGACCCGGGAGTTCGACACCGCGACGAGCGGCCTCCTCTGCCAGGTGTTTGGGCTCATCCCAGAGTTCGTCAAAGTCGATCCCGGTCCCCTCCTTCACCAGATCCAGCATGGTCTTTGAGGGGAAGGGAGTCTGCAGCGATATCTCCCCGCCGGCAAATCGCAGAGTCCCCTCTTGGAGCACCGCCTCGGCCGACGCTGCCACCAGGGCCTGGCTCAGCTCCTTCATCGAGTCCAGGTTGGCGTAGGCCTGATAGGCCTCCAAGAGGGTGAACTCGGGATTGTGGCGGGGCGAGAGGCCCTCGTTGCGGAAGGTCCGCCCGATCTCGTAAACCCGCTCGAAGCCGCCCACTAAGAGCCGCTTTAGGTAGAGCTCGATGGCGATCCTGAGGAAGAACTCGGAGTCCAGGGAGTTGTGGTGGGTGCGAAAGGGCCGGGCGTTGCCGCCGCCGGGAACCGGCTGCAGCATCGGCGTCTCAACCTCGAGGAAGCCACGGCCGTCGAGGACTTGACGGAGAGCTCGGATGATCCGGGTCCGCTGATGAAAGATCTCACGTTGCCCGGGGTCTGAGAGCAGGTCGAGATAGCGGCGCCGATAGCGCTGCTCGACGTCGGTGAAGCCCTTGCCCTTGGCGGCGGGTGGGCGCAGGGACTTGGCCAGCATGATGAGGCGGTCCAGGCTCAGTGACGGCTCACCCCGCCGGGTCCTGGTGAGCCGTCCCTCCGCCCCCACGATGTCGCCGAGGTCGAGCTGCTCCAACTGAGCCACCAGGGCCCCCTCCGCCTGCTCCCGAGTTGCGATCAACTGCAGTGCGCCGCTCTCGTCGGTGCAGTCCGCGAAGGCGATCCCGCCGGAGGAGCGCATGCCCAGGATCCGGCCCGCGACGCTGGCGCTCTCCCCCAGCTGACCCGCCTCCGCCGGGACCCGCCCTGCCGCCTCGGCACAGCTGAGGCTGGGATGGAAGTCCACCCCCCAGGGAGCGACCCCAGCCTGCCGCAGCGCCTCAGCCTTCCGCCGGCGCTCGGCGATGATCTCCGCCAGCGCCTTACCGCCTGCCGGCGGTGGCTGGGTCACGCCACCTTGAGGATCTGGACCTGGCGGGCGCCGCCCGGCGTCTCCACGTTGATCTTGTCCCCGGTGCGGCGGCCAAGCAGGGCCTTGCCCACCGGCGACTCCAGTGAGATGCGCCCCGAGCCGGCATCAGCCTCGGCCGGGCCCACGATGGTATAGGTCATCTCCCCGAACTCGTCCTTGACCTTGACCGACGATCCCAGCTGGACCGAGCCGTCGTTATGGTCGTCGGTCTCGATCAGACTGGCGTTGCGGATCATCTGCTCTAGGGTGAGGATCCGGCCCTCAACGAAGCCCTGCTCGTTCTTGGCGTCCTCGTACTCGGCGTTCTCAGTGAGGTCGCCAAATTCCTTGGCGGTCTTGATCCGCTGGGCAATCTCAGTGCGGCGCTCGTTGACCAGATGGTTGAGCTCCGCGCGCAACTTCTCGAGGCCCTTTTGGGTAAGGAGTACCGGCTTCTCCTGCATGGTTTTCACTTGCTCCTGCCGGTCTAAGCCGGCGTGACTTCCGAAGCCCACGCCTGAATCACACGGCGGCGGGCCGGGGATGCGAAGTCTACCGAACACGCGCCGTCTCGGCAAGCGGGAACGACCAGTCTCAGCTATCGGATCGAAGGGGAAAAGTCGCAACACTCCCGTATCGATTCAGTCACCATCTCGGAATTTGCCCGCTCTTAGGTTGAGTGCTAGGCTAGGTTCAGCTCAACGAGATGCGCTCTCTGGGCTATCAACGTCGCCCCCCCCTCTCGGGGCGTCCCTTTCGGGGGGCGCCCTTTTTTATTGCCCTCCGTCACTCGCGACCACGGTTGAGCGCCTCCAGCACCCGCAGTCCTTCCAGCACAACCAAGGGATCGATGATGTCCACCCCCTGGACCAGCGGCGCCACCAGCTCGGCCAGGCCGCCCGTAGCCACCACCTTGGGGGTTCCCTCCATCTCCTTTCGAATCCGAGCGATCATGCCCTCGGCCTGGGCCGCGGCGCCATGCATGATGCCCGCCTGAACCGACGTCACCGTGGTTCGGCCCAGGGTCTTGGCCGGCGCGACCAGGTCCACCCGGGGCAGACGCGCCGCCCGCGCGAAAAGAGCGTCGACGGAGAGCTGAAGCCCGGGCGCGATGGCGCCGCCGAGATAGTTGCCATGGGCGTCGATGGCGTCGAAAACGGTGGCAGTGCCGAAGCTGACCATGATCGCCGGCCCACCGTACTTGTACTGGACTCCGACCGCGGTGACGATCCGGTCGGCTCCGACATCGCGGGCGGGATCGTAGTGGATCTCAATCCCGGTCCTGGTGCCCGGGCCGACCATCAAGGGGTCCAGGCCAAAGTAGCTCTTGGCCATCTCCGACAGGGACTGGCTCAGGCTGGGGACCACGGTGCTGATGGCGACCGCGTTCACCTGAGCCGACAATTGCCGCTGCCCCAGGAAGGTGAGCAACTGGCCACCAAGCTCGTCCGGGGTGGCGTCCCGCCGGGTCGTGAAACGGCCGTGAGCCTGGAGTTTCTCGCCGACGAAGAGGCCCACGGTCATGTTGGAGTTGCCGACGTCGATGGCCAGGAGCAAGCGACTCCCTCCCTAGCGCAGGTGGATGGCTCCCAAGTGGTGGGAACTATATCGACGCCGCGGCATCGGGCTCCGCCAGCCTTCCCCCCGCAGATGAGAACATCACGCGGTGCCGCAGATCTACCGCTACCAGTACGTCCCCCGGGGCCGGCCTCCACTCCCCTGGGTTCCCGGCTTTTGTTGCGCGCTGCCAGCAGGCTGCTGCCTGGCCTGGGCCCTGCTCCTGGCCCTCGCGGCGGTGCTGTCTCTGATCTCGATCCTGCACCACCTGTAGAGGCGTCGCGGATCAGGCGATTCCTTCTTCGACGATCATGGGTTGGCCCAGACGGGCAGCGCTAGCCACACGGAGGACCTCGTTAGCTTGACCGCGACTGCGACCCGATTGTCTCCCACTCCGCCGCTGCATCAGCCAGCCGCGCTTCGGATTGGCAGGGTGGAGCTGTCAACCCCGGTCTTCATCGCGCCCATGGTCGGGATCACCGACCGACCCTTCCGCGCCTTTGCCCGCGAGATGGGTGTGGGGCTCACATGTACCGAGATGACCGCCGCCGCCGCGCTGGTGAGAGCGCCGGAGGGAGTGGCCGTCCGGCTCCTCGACCTCGGCCCCGAGGAGCAACCGGTCGCGGCCCAGCTGGTCGGCAACGACCCCCAGATGATGGCCGACGCGGCCCAGCTCTGCGTCGCGCTTGGGGCCGACATAGTCGACGTCAACCTGGGATGCCCGGTGCCCAAGGTTGTCCGACTAGGCTCGGGCGCGGCGCTGGCTCGAGACGTACGCCAGACCACCGCGGTGCTGGGCGCCATGGTCCAGGCGGTCAACGTCCCGGTCACGGCCAAGATGCGACTGGGGTGGGACCACCAGACCGTCAACGCAGCCCAGCTGGCTCGGGCCCTGGAGGGGGTTGGGGTCGCCGCCGTCACGGTCCACGGCCGCACACGCTGCCAGAAGTACACCGGCTTCGCCGACTGGGACCAGATCGCCAGGGTCAAGGAGTCGGTCGACCAAATCCCGGTCCTAGGTTCTGGGGACGTCAACGACGTCGCCCTGGTCGAGGGCCGGATCCGCGCCGGCGCAGTCGATGGGGTGGTGGTAGCGCGGGGCATGCTGGGCGACTGGAACTTCCTGGAGCAGACGGTCGGCCAGCTGCGCTGGGGGGAGGTGGGACCAAGTCCAGATTTCGAAGACCGGCTCCGGCTCGCCAAGCGCCACTGGGATGCGATGGTCCGCCACCACGGCGAGCAGCGCGGGGTCCGCCTTAGCCGCAAATTCGTGGTCTGGGCGATCAAGGGATGTGAAGGCGCCGCCCGCCTCCGCGCCCGGGTGGCCGACCTCTTCACCCAGGCGGACCTCGACCAGCTCTTCGACGAGATCCTTTCAGCTGGCGAGGGACCGAATGGATGGCATCGACCCAACTTCACCTCCGGGGAGGGCTAAGGACCTGACGCCCACATCTCGACGGCATTTGGTGTGCCCATCGGGCTGCCGCAGCGGGCGCTTCGAGCTCCTCGGGGCCCCCGTGTATGTCGACGACAGCGGGCGTTACCTCAGCCACCAGGACCGCGGAGCCACCTTCCGTTGTGCCGAATGCCAGGCAGTCGCCATCGACCTGGCGGCTGCCGCGCAGGCGATGGCCAGAGAAACCGGGTATTCGCCCCCGCAAAAGCTGCGCTGCCCCGCCTGCGGGACGGACTTGCTTCCCCCTGAGGACCACGATCCAGCAGCGGACCTGGAATGTCCATCTTGCGGCCACATCTTCTCTTGGGAGGAAGGCAGTCCTTCGCTGCTGGGCCAGTTTTCTGAGGGACAGCAAACAGACGATGCGGTGGATGAGGGCTAGGGCACCACGGGCGCACAAATCCATAGATGTCTGATCGGGTCGTCGACGACTAGATTGGTTATTACCGCAGCCGGGCAGCCGAAAGCGACGCCAGTGCGTACGGCTGCCCGGCTGCGGCTCGTGAGTACATCGACCGCACAATTTCGCGCTTGCCGCGCATACCAGCACATCGGAACTGGCGTGCGGCACCGGATGTGGACTGAGGCTCCCGCCAAGCGGGCAAGCGAAATGATGCCGTCAATGCGCTGGCGGGAGAAGTGGTTTTTCTTGGCGAGCAGGAATCGCAAGCATCAGAAGGGAAGCGGACTCTTGACGATGGCGCGGTGCACCGTCTGGTGAAGGTATTCGTGGAACCGGAGGACATGGTCTGCCAGCTCGACCGCCTAGGTTGGAGGTGTGAGTTCACTCCCAATGGTCCAGACTGGATGTTGGGACGCGCTCAGCGAAAACGTCGGGAAACGTAGCCTAACGGTTGATGGGAAACGGTCATCGAGAGGCGCGGTGACGCAGCAGGTGCCATCACATCGTCGCCGGCAAAAGTCTGGTCGGCCACCAGGCGAGTCCAGAACTTAGTCGCTTTCGGCCCGGTGTACTGGACACTTGCCCGCCTCTGGTGACTGATCGGAAGCCACCAGAGCCTCCCTCGCCGGCGGGACTTGAGTGGCGGGGCCAAGAGCGCTGAAGCCGGGGGTGGTCCCCTCCTCCCGGGGCCTCAGCCTCGCCACCGTCGGGGACGCCTCGCGAGGGATGTACCTGCCGCCCACGCCGCCGGCTGCGTAGGTCAGCAGGGCTCGGTCAACCTCGTCCGATTCTGAGTTGGCGCCCTCGAATCCCGAACCTGCCTCCACTCCTGCCTCGGCCAGGTCGGGCTCGCCATGAAGCGGAGTGCGGTGGGGCTGGGCATTGGCGGAACGGCCCAGCTCGGGCTCGATCAGCGGAGCAGCCACCTGCAGGGTGACCACCGAGAGCCGTCGGGTCCTGGCCACCTTCTCCACCTTGGCCTTGATCCGACGCCGGAGGTAGCCTGCGGGCATCTCGTGGAGCAGGTTGCGGGCATCAGTGGACCAGCCGATCTTGTGGTTGTCGAAGGTCAGCTCCTCGCTGACCTCCCCCTCCTGAGCGGCCGCCTCCATCAGGCTCCGGTGGTCAACCTTGGAGAACTGATCCGACGCGCCGCCGCAGACCGGACAGGCGACCGGCTGAACCCCCCTGGCGGTGTAGCCGCATTCGCGGCAGATGTGGACCTCGAAGTCGGTGTCGGCGCCAGACTTGATCGGCACCGCCACTCCGATGGCGGCCGACGCCTCGGGTGGCAGGATGTCGCCCAGGGCGGCGCTGACGATGTCCTGGGAGATGATGGAGTGACCCCGCTCCATGGCCCAACGCAGCACCGCCGTGCGCGAGAGGCCCTGGGCTGAGCAGGGGATCCGCTCGATGACCGAGTTGGCCTCGGGTGTCCAGACCACCGATGCCGCGCCCCTGACATCGATGGGAGGCACGTAGGTGCGCGAGGAGAGCAGGACGCTACAGGGGGCCAGCCGGAGCAGGTTCTCGGTGTTCCCGCCGAGGTCCATGTCCTGGTCGGAGTGAACTCCGATACGGCCGCAAACCAGGAGCGAGGCGTCCTTCTCCCTGACGTAGCGGAGCACCTGCTCGAAGGCCTTGCCGTCGAGCAGGGTGATGGGCAGATCGACCCCCTGGGCCTGGGCGACGTCCCGGGCCACCTTGAGGTGGGAGGAGTAGATCATCGCCAGGCCGGTGTCGATGATCTCCTCGTGCAGCGCCTCCTGCTCCTTGAAGCGGAAGACCTTGCTCGCCTTCTCCGAGAGGACGCCGACGATGCCATTGAACAGCACGTAATGGAGGTAGGGGTCGTAGACCGAGACGGCTTCTACCGGGAGCTCCAGTGCCCGGCCCAGCTCCAAGGCGGTGCGGAGCCCGGCGAACGACTGTGGCGAGCCGTCGACTGCGACCACGATCGGGCCATCCAAGGGCTGCCGGCCCTCGCGGTGGCGGACCACCAGGGTGTCGCGGTGGGCTCGGCGGACCACCCGGTCGACGCAGGTCCCGATCTGAGTCTCCTTCACCTGGCCCAGCCCACACGCACCCATCAGCACCAGGTCGTAGTCGGACTCATTGATGTCCCCGACCAGGACCTCCCAGTTCTTGCCGTCGAAGGTCTTCGGCGTGAACTTGATCCCCTCCTCGGCGCACCGCTTCTGGGTGGCATCGAGATAGGAGTCGGAGATCAGCTGGAGGCCGTTGGTGATGAGGCTGTCGTGGATCTTGCGCTGGCGCTCCAGCTCGGCCTCGTCCTGGTACTCCTCGGGGAGGGTGTACTCCATCTGCTTGAAGCGGTAGTCGTGGAGCCGGGCCGCGTAGACGTGCGAGCCGACGATCTCGGCTCCGCTCGACTTGGCCAGTCTGATCGCCACCTCGGAGGCGGCAACCGAGTGGTCGGAGTTATCGAGCGGCAAATAAAGCTTGCGGTACATCTCCCTACCGGCTGGTCGCCCGACGGCCGAGGCTGTCGACGATGCTAACAAGTAGGGGCGTTCTCAGGCGGGAAGTCGGCGGCGCAGCGAGCGAGCCCAGGCGCGGTGGGTGGTCACCGCCCGGGAAGCCACCACCAGAGCTTGGGTCGTGCGCCGGGGACTGGGTGAGCCTGGTTGGTCGCGCAGCCTGAGGGAATGGGCCGGGTCGAAGAGCTGCTGCGCCTCCGCCTCCGAGCCCAACCCCAGCCGATGCCAGGACTCGCGAACCACCTGATCCAGTCCCAGCCCCCGCGACTCCGCGTCCCGCACCGCCTGGGCCACCATGCCGTGGGCGAGCCGGAAGGGAACGCCGCCCCGAACCAGTCGTTCCGCCAGGTCGGTCGCCAGCAGCTGGGGGTCGGCCACCGCCTCCGCCATGCCCCCGCGGTTGAACTCCAGGGCTGCCATCAGGCCGGTGAGCACCTCGAGGCTCGCCTGAACCGAGTCAACCGCCGCGAAGAGATGGACGCGTTCCTCCTGGAGGTCACGGTCATAGGCGAGAGGCAGTCCCTTGAGGACGATCAGCACCCCCATCAGGGCTGCCACCGCCCGGCCGCTGCGTCCCCTCACCAGCTCCAGGACGTCCGGGTTCTTCTTCTGGGGCATAAGGCTGGATCCGGTCGCCCAACGGTCGGGCAAGGTGACGAAGGCGAACTCTCGGGTGTTCCACATGACCAGGTCCTCGGCCAGGCGCGAGAGGTGGACCGCCAGCAGGGCACATATGAAGGTAAGTTCGGCCACGAAGTCTCGATCGGACACGGCGTCCAGGCTGTTGCCGCTGACCCGGCCGAAACCCAGCTCGCGAGCGGGTCGCCGGCGGTCGATGCCCAGAGTGGTGCCCGCCAGGGCCCCAGCCCCGAGGGGCGAGCTGTCGGTGCGACGGTCGGCGTCCTGAAGCCGTTCCTGGTCACGATCCAGCATCTCGAAGTAGGCGAGCAGGTGGTGGGCCAGCAGGATGGGCTGGGCTGGCTGCAGATGGGTGTAGCCCGGGAGAAGGGTGCCCCGGTGCTGACGGGCGCGTCGGATGAGGACCCGCTGCAGCGCGGCTAGGCCGTCGACCAGGTCGCAGGTGGCACCTCGGCACCAGAGCCGAAGGTCGAGAGCCACCTGGTCGTTGCGGCTGCGTCCGGTGTGGAGACGCTGTCCGGGCTCTCCCGCCAGCTCGGTCAGGCGCCGCTCGACCGCCATGTGGATGTCCTCGTCGCCGGGCTGAATTTGGAAACGGCCCTGGGTGAGTTCGCGCCCCACCTTGGCCAGGCCGCGCTCGATGGCGTGCAGCGCCTTGGCATCAAGCAGGCCAGCCCGTGCCAGAGCGCCGGCGTGCGCCAAGGAACCGGCCACGTCGTACCGGGCCAGACGCAGGTCGCTGGGCAGTGAGGTCGTGAACTGCTCCAGCAGAGGCTCGGTGGCGCCGGGAAGGCGCCCCTGCCAAGCCTTGTGGGCAGGGATGTGCCGGCCGAGCGACGCTTTCGGAGCTGTGGCCTCCGACGGGGCCTCAGTCCGCTTCGGCATCGGAGTCGCGCTGGGGCGGGGTCTCACCGGTGGCGATGCCCCGGGGCACGGAGGGCAGCAAGGGTCGTGCCTCTTCCCAGAGGCTCCCCTGGACCGCGGCCTGGGTCCGGAGCGGCAACCCGAAGATGGTCAGGAAGCCCTCGGCCGCCTGGTGGCGAAAGCTGTCGCCCGCCAGCTCGTAGGTCGCCAGATCGCGCCGGTAGAGGGAGGTGGCACTGGATCTGCCCAGCAGCGAGATAGCCCCCTGACGCAGGCGCAGACGGACGTCCCCGCCGACGAACCTCTGAGTGGAGGCGACGAAGGCTCCCAGGCTCTGCCGCAGGGCCGAAAACCAGAGGCCGTCGTAGGTCAGCTGGGCCCACTCGTCGGCCACCAGGCGCTTGAAGCGCAGGACGTCCCGAGAGAGGTCGAGCGACTCCAGGGCCCGATGAGCCGTGCCGAGCACCACCGCCGCGGGCGCCTCGTAGACCTCGCGGGACTTGATGCCGACCAGACGGTCCTCAACGTGGTCGATCCGGCCCACGCCCTGCTCCCCGGCGAGGACATTGAGGCGAGCCACCAACAGGGCAGGCTCCAGGGGTTCGCCGTCGAGGGTGCGAGGAATCCCCTCCTCGAATCCGATCACCAGCTCCGAGCCCTCACTCGGCGCCCGACTGGGCTCGGCCGTCCAGGCGAAGGCGTCGGCTGGTGGCTCCACCCAAGGGTCCTCCAGGATCCCGGTCTCAACGCTGCGACCCCACAGGTTGGCGTCGACGCTGTAGGGGCTCTCGGTGGTGGCGGTGACTTCCAATCCGTTGGCATGGGCGTAGGCGATTTCATCGCTCCGTCCCATGCGCCACTCACGCAGCGGCGCCACCACCTCGAGGCCAGGGGCAAGCGCCCCGACGGCGACGTCGAATCTCACCTGGTCGTTGCCCTTGGCGGTACAGCCGTGGGCGACCGCGGAGGCTCCCACCTCCCGGGCCACCTCCACCAGCAACCTGGCGATGAGGGGCCGGCCGAGCGCGGTGGCCAGCGGATACACGCCCTGGTACAGAGCACCGGCCTGGAGGGTGGGCCAGACGAAGTTGCTGATGAACAGATCCTTGGCATCGACCACGTGGGCGGCGACGGCGCCAGCCGAGAGTGCCCGGCGTTGGAGCACTTCGGGGTCCGCCGTCTCCCCGAGGTCGGCCGACAGGGTGACCACTTCGTATCCCCTGGTGTGGGTCAGCCAGTGCACCGCGACGGTCGTGTCAAGCCCTCCCGAGAAGGCGAGCACACAGCGCGGGCGGCTTGCCTCGGTCATCAGATCCTCTGAGCGCCGGGCGATGCGGGCGTGGCCAGCTGGTAGCTCAACCCCATCGGGCTCCCAGGTCGTGGGCCGCCCGCAGCCGCTGCGCCACCAGCTTGGCACCTCGACTGGTCCGAGCCAGCACAAATATGGTGTCGTCGCCGGCCACGCTCCCGGCCACCTCAGAGAGCGCGAGGGCATCGACGGCGGCCGCCACGACTTGAGCGGCGCCCACATGCGTGTGCAGGACCACCATCCGTCCCACCACCTCGAGCTTGGTCAGCTGGCCGCCCAGAGCTGAGGCCAACCGGGTGTCGGCGTCGGCCCCGTCGGACGGGGGCAGGTAGCGGGGCCCGTCAACGGCGGAAACCCGCGCCACCCGGAGTTGGCGGAGATCCCTGCTGATGGTCGCCTGGGTGGCGCTAATTCGGCGCCGGCGCAGCTCCTGGGTCAGCTGAGCCTGGGTCTGCACCGGATGGCTGCGGAGCACCTCCAGGATCGCGGACTGGCGGGATTCCCTGGTCAGAGCCGAGGTCATGCGGCTGTCTCCCCGCCGGTGGCCCTGATCAGCGCGCGCTCAATCCCGGTCAGGGCCAGATCCTCCTCCTCCTCCCCGATGACCAGAGGAGGGGCGAGACGGATGGTGCTCGCGCCGATGGGATTGACCAGCAGCCCCTCTTCGAGTGCCGCGCGCGCCGTCTCCTGCGCCAGCGGTTGGTCAAGGCCGATCCCCAGCAACAGGCCCCGGCCACGCACCTCAGCCACAGGCAGACCGCTACGTCGCAAGGCGAGTAGCCGCGAGCGCAACCGGGCACCGCTCGCGGCGGCGCGGGCTGGCAGCTCCTCGCGCTCCAGGACCTGAAAGACGGCTAGTGCCGCCGCGCAGGCGACTGGGTTTCCGCCGAAAGTGCTGCCGTGGTCACCGGGCACCAGCACGTCCGCTCGCGCGCCGACCAGGACCGCCCCCAAAGGAAGGCCACCGGCGATGCCCTTGGCCACGGTCATGACGTCGGGGGTGATGCCCGCCTGCTGGTAGGCCCACATCGTCCCGGTGCGGCCCATCCCCGTCTGGATCTCGTCGACCATCAGCAGGGCCTGAAAGCGATCACAGAGTGCCCGCAGCTGCCTAAGGTAGTCGTTCTCCAGAATCAAGACGCCACTCTCTCCCTGGATCGGCTCCACCAGAACGGCCACCGCGGGACGTTCTGGGTCAGCCAGTGCCGCCTCCATCGCTCCCAGGTCACCCTTGGGCAGCTGCCGAAAGCCCTCGGGCAGAGGTCGGAAGGGATCGCTGTAATGGGCGTTGCCGGTCGCCGCCAGGGTCGCCAGAGTTCGGCCGTGAAAAGCTCCTTCGAGCGTGAGGATGTGGTAGGCGCCTTGGCGACGGAGCTGGCCCCACTTGCGAGCCACCTTGATCGCCCCCTCATTGGCCTCGGCGCCGCTATTGCCGAAGAAGACTCGGCCCGGAAACGCGGTCTGCGCCAGCACAGCCGCCAGATGGACCTGGGGCTCAGTGAAATAGAGGTTGCTGGTGTGGATCAAACGCTGCAACTGGGTGGTGGCAGCCGCCACCACCTCGGGATGGCAGTGGCCCAGCACGTTCACTGCGATTCCGCCAACTAAGTCGAGTAGTCGGCGACCGTCGTCGGTCTCCACGTAACAGCCCGACCCCCGCACCAGGGTCACAGGTACCCGGTTGTAGGTGGACATCAGCACCTCATCGGCCACAGCCGCGACGGCAGGCCGAGCCAGCTCAGCCATCGGACGCCACCGCGTCGATCATGGTGCCCACCCCGGCCTCGGTCAGAAGTTCGAGCAGGATCGAGTGGGGCTGTCGCCCATCCACGATGTGGACGGTCACCCCGGCTCGGGCTGCGGCGCAGGCAGCCTTGAGCTTGGGGATCATCCCATCGGATGCTCCACCGTCCCGGCACAGGTCCTCGGCCTGCTCGACGGTGAGCCGGCTCTGAAGGTCGCCCCGTTGATTCCTTACTCCGGCGACGTCGGTGAGGATCAGCAGCTTGCCGGCGTGCAGCTCCTCGGCCAGCGCCGCCGCCACGGCGTCGGCGTTGACGTTGTAAGCCAGGCCGTCATACCCCAGCCCGACCGAGGCGACGACGGGAATCATGCCCCTATCGGCAAGCGCGAGCACCGGCTCGGGGTTGACCTCCTGAACCTCGCCGACCCGGCCGAGGTCCTCGCCGTTAGGACCGACCTGGCGCCGGACCAAGATGCAGGGCCCGTCCTCGCCGGAGAGCCCCATGGCCCGCCCCCCGAGCCGGTGAATCGCACCCACCAGATCGGGGTTGATCTTCCCAGTCAGAACCATCTTGGCCACCTCCATGGTCTTCTCGTCAGTGACCCGCAGCCCGTCGATGAACTGGGTCTCCAATCCGAGCGCACCGGCCAGGGCGGTGATCTCCTTGCCGCCGCCATGAACCAAGACCGGGCGCATTCCCACGAAACGGAGCAGGACCAAGTCCTGGAGGACCGTGTCGCGGGCGGCGCCCTCCTCCATTGCCGCACCGCCGAGCTTGACCACCAGCAGCTGGTCTTGGAAGCGGCGGATGTAGGGCAGCGCCTCGACCAGGATCTCGGCGCGCTTTAGAGCACTGGTTTGGTCGAACCGAGACGTATCAGCTTGAGTAGTCAGCGTTGATCCTCACGTATTCCGAGCTGAGATCACAGCCCAGGGCGGTGGCTTCGGCCTCACCGACCCCCAGGTCCATTTCGATGGCGATGCGCGGTTGGCGCAAGGCCCGTGCCACCTCTTCGACCGGCGTGCTGCTGGCACGCCCCATCGCGAAGAGCTCCATTCCCGCCAGGGTCAGGCGACAGCGGTCGAGGGCGAGATCAGCGCCGCTGCGGCCGACCGCGGCCAGGATCCGACCCCAATTGGGGTCAGCCCCGTGGATCGCCGTCTTGACCAGCGGTGAGGTGGTCACCGTCCTGGCGGCCAGCCGGGCCTGATCCTCGTCCAGAGCCCCGCTGATGTGAACCGAAAAGGTCTTGGTGACCCCCTCACCGTCGGCGACGATTAGCTCTGCCAGCTCCATCAGGACGGCATCGATGGCCCCGGCCAGCAGATCCGCCTCCCGGGTGCCCCGTTCAATGGCGGGAGCGCCTGCCGCACCGTTGGCCAGGACCAGGCAGCAGTCGTTGGTGCTGGTGTCGCCATCGATGCTGATCGAATTGAAGCTGATGCGGACCGAAGCTCTGAGCAGGTCGGAGAGCAGATCAGGAGCCACCTTGGCGTCGGTGGTGATAAAGGCCAGCAAAGTCGCCATGTCGGGGTGGATCATGCCGGCGCCCTTGGCCATCCCACCAACGGTGTGAGGCACGTCGTAGCCAACGAACTGGGCGACCGCCTCCTTGGGTCGGGTGTCGGTGGTCATGATCGCCTCGGCGGCCCGGTGGCCGCTGCCGTGGTCGAGGTGGCTCCCGGCCGCCATGATCGCCGGCCGGATCCGGTCCATCGGCATGGTCCGACCGATCAGCCCGGTCGACGCCACCAATACCTCACCCGGGTCACAGTCGACCGCCTCCGCGGTGGCCTGGACCATGCGCAGCGCATCCCCCAGGCCCTGAGCGCCCGTGCAGGCATTGGCGTTGCCGCTGTTGACGACGATCGCCCGAGCCCGACCCCGCTTGAGATGGAGCTGGCTAACCACGACCGGGGCAGCCTTCACCCGATTAGTGGTGAATACCCCGGCCGCCGCGGCCGGGACATCGCTACAAATGATCGCCACGTCGGGCTTGCCGCTGCCGTCCCCGCGAACATCGGCGGACGCAGTGGCGGCTCGGAAACCGCGGGCGGCGGTAACCCCGGTGGTCAGCGGACGGGCGTCTCTGGGGGCGATCACGGCCACTGCCCCAGACCCCCAAGGCCAGCCTGCGGATCCAAGCCAAAGCGCAGATTCATCACTTGGATCGCCTGCGACGAGGCTCCCCGACCGAGGTTGTCCAGCACCGCCGATACCACCAGATAGCGGCCCTGTTCCTCCAGGCTGATCCAGCACATGTTGGTGTGGGACGTCTGCTTGCTAGGGACCGGAACATCGGACACGCGCACGAAGGGCTGCCCCTGGTACTGCTCGCGGTAGATAGCCCGGACCTTGTCTAGGCCGACTCCCTCTCTAGGCCGGAGGTAGCACGTCACCTGGATGCCCCTGGTCATCGGCACCAGGTGGGGCACAAAGGTCACCGAGAAGGAGTCGCCGGCCAGCTCACTTAGCACTTGCTCCATCTCCGGTTGGTGTCGGTGCCCGCTGACTGCGTAGGGCTTGACCGACTCGTTGAGCTCGGTGAAAAGGTAATCCGAGGAAGCGCTCCTGCCGGCGCCGCTGACCCCGGTCTTGCCGTCGACAACCACCTCGGTCTCCACCAGCTGATTGGCTGCCAACGGCCCGCAGGCCAGGATCGCAGCCGTGGAAAAACATCCAGGCAGAGCCAAGACGCGGGCGCCCGAAATCGGACCCGGCCGCAACTCCGGCAGCGCAAGTACCGCCTCAGGCAGCAGCTCTGGGCACGGATGCGGGCTCCCATACCAGGCGGCGAACGCGCTGGCTGAGTTGAGCCGAAAGTCAGCCGAGACATCAACCACAACAGCCCCATGGCGCAGCCAATCAGACGCGTGCCGGGCGGCGTCTCCAGGGGCGCAGGCGCTGATCACGACATCGCACCTGGACGCGTCGATCGCTTCAACTAACTGCAAATCACACGTCGAGCCTGGACATACGGCCGAATGGATCTGACCACTCTGCGACGACGAAGCTACTGCGACCAGGTCAACGTCGGGATGCTCGAGCAGCAGGTTGACACAGCCAGCACCGGCGTATCCGGTTGCACCGGCGACCGCCACCCTCAAGGATTCTCCACTCCCGGCCACTTCGACATGATTGCATATTTATGCTTGCGCGTGACTGGAGCGGCCTGATCGAGCCCGCGCTGGCCCAGTTGGTGGGCTGCCGCGGCGCCCTCCGGAATGGTTGAAATCCGCCTCCGGAGCCCCGTACGCGGTAGATTGCGCCAACAGACCGCATGAGTACCCATCCACTCGACCGCGCCGCCGGGATACCACCGCCCCCATCGACAGAGCAGCCGCCGCCGCTTGCGGAGCACCGCCGCCGGGACGAGCGGCCCCACGAGCCGGAAGTCCCGGCCGGCCCACCAGCCCCAACCTCGGTCGCGGACATCGGCCTTCCCTTCGCCTTCATTTGCGACCTGCTCTTGAAGATCCTTTACTTCAACGGCAATGTCCTGGGTCGCGAGCTAGGGGAGCTGGCCTGTCTTCCCTGGCCGGTTATCAGCGCCGGCGTCACCTTCCTGACCAAGGAGAACTTCTGCGGGACCACCGGCGCGCGCGGGGCATCCAAGGCTCACGAGGAGTTCGCTGAGGGCCTTGAGTACGTTCTCACCACATCGGGACGAGAGAGGGCACGGGAGACCCTCGCGCTAAGTCAATATGCGGGCCCAGCGCCCGTCCCGCTTGAGGACTACCTCAGGAGTGCCGCCGTCCTGGTCGCCGAGAGCGCGAGCATCAGCTCGCCTGTGATGAAGCGGGCGGTCGGTGACCTGGTGCTGCCGGATTCCGTCGTCGACGTGGTGGGCTCCGCTCTACTGGCCCGGCAGGCTCTCTTCCTCTACGGCCCACCCGGCAACGGCAAGAGCTCGATCGCCGCGGCTTGCGCCGCCGTGCTGGGTGAACCCATCTACGTGCCCCACGCCCTTTACGTGCACGGCGAAGTGGTGCGACTCTTCGATCCGGTCCACCACCGGCCAGTACAGGGAGCCTCGACCGACCACGACCGGCGCTGGATTCTTGTCGAGCGGCCGGTTGTCCACACCGGCGGTGAGCTCCGGGCTCAACAACTGGAACCCGCCTTCGACCGAGTCCTTGGTTTCTACGAGGCTCCGCTCCAGGTCAAGGCTAACGGAGGGATCTTTCACGTCGACGACTTCGGACGCCAGGTGATCTCGCCCCGGGAAATCCTCAATCGCCTGATCGTCCCCCTAGAGAGCGGCGTCGACCACTTAGACATCGCGAGAGCCGGTACCACCATCAGCATTCCCTACGCCACCATCCTCCTGCTCTCGACCAACCTCGACCCCGAGGAGCTGGTGGACGAGGCATTCTTGCGCCGGGTCCGCTACAAGACATTGGTGCCCGACCCTGATGAGAAGGACTTCCGCGCCATTTTTCGCAAGGTTTGCCAGGACCGCAGGATCGCCCACAGCGAGGAGGCGGTCGACTACCTTCTGGCGACCCACTACAGACCATTTGCTCGCGCCCTGCGTGGCTGCCAACCACGCGACCTCGTCAGTCAACTGATCACCACCGCCCGCTACCTTGGGCAGGAGCCCAAACTGAGCCGCGAGCTGATCGACCGGGTTGCACACTCCTACTTCGCCGAATTCCAATACACGGCTGTGATGACGCGCGCCCCTGCCCGGCCTGCAGGCACAGGAACTCCAAGTGGCCACGAAAGTGCCAGGACGGACTGGACAGAGTAGATCCTGAGGAGTAGAGGATGAGTGCGGTCTCCGCCCGATTCGAGTCGCCCAACTCTACGGCACGATTGGCCCTGCTAGCGGTCGCGGGTGTTTTGCTCTACGTTTTGATTGATGCTCTGCTGGCGTTTTTACGCCCGGATGTGAACCTCATCCACAACGCCGAGAGCGACTACGGCGTCGGTCCTTACTCCTGGCTCATGGATGTCAACTTTTTGCTGCGCTGCGGCCTCTCGCTGGCGGCAGCGGGCGCGATCGTGCGACTCGCTTCCACCGGAGGTCGGCTTCGCCTGGGCGCGGGATTCCTGATGGCCTGGGCAGTGGGGTCGGGAATTCTCGCCTTCTTTCCCGACAATCCTGCGGGTACCCCCGTCACCACGTCGGGGTTGGTCCATCTCTGCGTGGCTTTCCTCGCTTTCACCTGCGTAGTCATCGGTACGGTCGTGCTCTCGGTCAAATTTCGTCTGGTGCCGCAGCTGCGTCAGGCTGTCCCCTTTCTGCTTTCCATTTCTATTGCAGCGGTAGTTCCATTCTTGCTGCTGGGTCATACCGACTTCCGTCCCGGTACGCTCGCCGGTCTCTACGAAAGGATCTTCTTGGGGCTGGAGCTGGTCTGGATTCTGCTGGTGGGTACACGCATCTTCCGCTCGGCATCACTGCCGCCGTCTTCAGCTGTCGAGCGGCCATAATTCGGCCATGCTTCGGCGGGCACTGAACCGCCAGCCCCGGGTCCGGCAGCTGTGGGCCTCCGATTCCTCCCGGGTTGAGGCTTGCCTAGGAGAGCGGCCCCTGGAGACGGTTTTCCTCCGCAGCGAGATCCGTCAGGGTGCGCTACGCCAAGGTGCGCTCCTGGGCGTCGTGTCCCCCTCCGGACAGCGGATCCGCGGCGTGCTCATGCACGGGCCTCTGGTCGTGCCCTGGGCTCCAGACCCGCGTGACCTGGACCTGCTCGCCAAAGCACTCCGTCCTCACCTGGCCTGGATCCAGCTGATGGTCGGCCCCAGGGATCAGATCGCGAGGTTGCAGGACCAGCTCGGTCCGCGGCTGCCGCCGGTCCGCACACTGCGGGCGGAGCAACCCCACTACGCCGTCGACCTGGGATCGGTGGCTCCGAAGCCCGCTGATCCTCCCCCACTGCGCCTGGCCAAGACCGAGGACTTGGACCTCCTGGTGCGCGCCAGCGCCGCCATGCATCTTGAGGAGGTCGGCTTCGATCCTCTGGTGGTGGATCCGTCAGGCTACCGGGAGCGGGTGCTGGCCCTGATCCGGCGCGGGCGCCTCTACGTATGGATGGAGGGCGGCCGGGTGGCATTCAAGGCGGAGTGCTCCTCGGTCACGCCGGAGGCGGTGCAGCTGCAGGGGGTCTGGACCGACCCCAGCCTGCGCCGCCAGGGGCGCGCCACTCGAGCCATGGCCATGCTCTGTCACCTGCTGCTGGCGGACGTCGAATGGGTCACTCTGTTCGTCAACGACTTCAACGAGACCGCGATCCGACTGTATGAGCGAACCGGGTTCAAACGGATCGGCACCATGCGCACCGTGCTCTTCTGATCTCACGGTCTGCCTGCCAGTCTGGCGCGGCCCAACGCCGAGCAGGCGCCGGGCCTGCATCTGCTGCTCACTCCCCACCACCGCCGGTCTCAGATGGGCGGCATCTGCGCCAGCCGCGCCCGGGCTCGGCGCCGGGCCAGCTCCGGACCACTCACCATCAGCACCACCCCCAAGGTGATCAGGAAGGCGGCGATGCCGGCAGCGGCCGTAAGGCCCTGATTGAGAATCAGCCAGCCCAACACCAGGGCCACCACCGGGTTGACATAGGCATAGGTGGCCACCGTGGTGGGAGGCAGCATCTTGAGCGCGTAGGTGTAGCAGCTGTAGCCGATGACAGAGCCCCCGGTGACCAGCCAGGTGAAGGCGATCAGGGCTGGCGGCCCGACCCGGTCCCAGTGAATCTGGGAGGCCTCACCACTGGCCAACCCCACCAGGACGAGGGCCAACCCCCCGACGATCAGCTCGACCGCCGAGACCAGCAGGATGTTCTTGGCCAGGGGCGCGCGGCGCGAGTAGAGCGAACCGATGCTCCAGAGGATCGCCGAACCCAGCAGCGCCGAGGCCAGCAGGGGCGTGAGGTGACCGCTGGAGCTGGGGTCCACCAGCACCGCTACCCCCGCCAATCCCACCACCACGCCGAGCCATCCCAGCACGCCGGGGCTGCGGCTCCACCTCATCACCAGTCCGATCAGGGTCATCCAGAGCGGGACCGTGGCAATCATCAGCGCCGCGATCCCGGAGTGGACCTTGAGCTCAGCCACGGTGACCAGGCCGTTGCCGCCGAAAAGGAGAAAGAGCCCGACCAGTCCGGCACTGACCGCCTCGCTCCGGCTGGTCTTCTCCCAGCGCGGGGGCCAGCTCCGCCAGCTGCCCTGGTGACCCGCGATCAGGTAGAGAACGAGACCCGCGATCATGAACCGGGTACCGGACATCAGGAGTGGCGGCAGGTAGCGAATCGCCACCTGGATGCCGGCGTAGGTCGAGCCCCAGAGCACGTAGACCGCGGCCAGGGCCAGCCACGACCTGAGCTTGGGATGGTCGGTGAGGTTCGCCGGGGCAGCGTCGACAGTCATGGATTCGGAGCTGCCCCGGCTAGACCGGTTCAGCCGCCGTCAGCAGCCGACCGGGATTCTCTCAGTACTCATCCTCGGGTCGCTGGTCCTCGTCTAGGTCCTCGGGCTCGGCCTCGTCGACCGGCTCCTCGAACTCTGCGAAGCCTTCGTCGAGCTCCTCTGCCACCGTATCCGGGGCTGGACCCAGCGGGTCGTCCTCTTCGTCCTCGGTGCTGTGCGGCCGCTCATCGCGGGGGATCACCGCCTCCTTGGCGTATGGCCGGTAGTTGATCTCCCTCGCCTTGCGGACTGGGAACGAGATGGTGCCAGCCAGCTCGGGGGCCTGGTAGACCTCGCGGAGGATGATCTGGACCCCGGTGGCGTCCACGTGGGTGACGGCACCGGTGTAGCGGTTGCCGCCCTGGCTGAGGCGCAGGATCCGCTGCGAGATCCGGGGCTCGACACCGCCCAGCTCGACCCCACGCGTGGTGCGCACCGCCACCTGGTCCTCGCCGATCTCGACCTTGATGGGATCGCCGGGGGCGACCTTAGCTGGGTCTACCCCGGGGGCCAGAATAAGCCGGGTGATGGCCGACTTACCGGGCTCGTCGGTGAAGACGGCCACATCCACCGAAGCTGAGACCGGCGCGACCGGCGCCTTGGCCTGGCGCAGCTCCGAGAGCTTGGCCAGCTGGCGGGTGGCGATCTGGTTGCCGGGGTTGAGTTTGTGGGTCGCCGCGTAGGCGGCCTCGGCATCCTCCAAGCGGCCCAGCTCGAGCAGCGCCTTGCCCCGCCGGTTGTATGTCTCCTCGTCAGGACCGAAGCGCTCCAAGAGGTCGTCGTTGACTGCCAGGGCCTCCTCCCAGCGACTGGCGAGAGCCAGGCCAACCGCCTCCTCGGCGGCCTGGAGTTTGGATTTGGGGAAGTCGCCGACTTCGGCCAAGGCTGCCGTTCTCCTCAAAAAGCCTTGCGAGACTTGGTGGCTGTCGCGGGATCGCCCCTCCCGGGACCGAAGGTGGCGGTATTGGATCCGGTGCCAGGGCACAGGTACCGCTTCGTTCTCCCCCCTGAGGTGTAGCGGGCCGCCATATGATACCGGCAGGCCGCAGAGATCCGGTCTCCGCGATGGCCTTCTGACCAGCCGAGGTCCCCTCGCCACATGCCCTCCAACAACCACAGACGCCGCAGCACCCAGATCTTGGCCATCGCCAACCAGAAAGGTGGCGTCGGCAAGACCACAACCGCCGTGAATCTCGCCAGCGCCCTGGCCGAGCGTGGGGTTCGGGTCCTGGCGGTGGACCTCGATCCCCAGGGACATCTCACGGTCAACATGGGTGTGGCCAAGCCCGACGACCTACGCCTGACTGTCTACGACATGCTCTGCGAGCATCAGGTGTCGGCCGCGGACATCCGGCTGCACTCGCCCGGAGTGGGAGTGGACTTCCTGCCCTCCAACGTCGAGCTCGCCGGTGCAGAGCTGCAGCTGGTGACCGAGATTGGACGGGAGTCGGTGCTGCTCGAGAAGCTCACGCCCATCCTTCGCGATTACGACTTTGTCATCATCGACTGCCCACCTTCGCTGGGCCTGCTCTGCATCAATGCGCTGGTTGCGGCAACCGATGTGATCATCCCCTTGCAGTGCGAATACTTCGGCATGAAGGGGATGGAGCAGCTGCAAAAAACAATCGAGCGGGTACGGGTCAAGTTGAATCCAAAGCTGCGTATCCATGGCATTCTCCCGACCATTCACAAGGGTCGCACCGTACACGCCAACGAGGTTTTGAACGACGTGCAATCCCACTTTGGCGGCCTGGTCTACCCCTTCCAGGTGAGCGACAGCATCCGCTTCGCCGAGTGCCCGCTGGCCGGACAATCGATCCTGCAGTACGCCAATGAATCCGACGGCGCTGCCGCCTATCGCCAGCTGGCCGAAACGGTCCTGAAGCGAGGAGGGCACTGATTTGGCTTTCAAACGCGCCAGCCTCTCCGGTTCGGCACAACTGTTCCAGCCCACCCGGGTTCCCTCGCGCCGGCACACCGATGCCGAGGAGAGCGCTCCCGGGCGCCGCGACCCCTCCCTGCCGCTCGACGAGATGGAGGAGCCGCTGGAACGCCACCACAGCGGGGGAGCGTCGCTCTCCGAGATGACCCCCACCACCTCCAGCCAGGGGCACCTCTACCGACTCAGCGATGAGGAGATCGAGGTATTGCTGAACGCGCTTCAGCACGCCAAGTTCCCCCATTCCTACCAACGCCTGCCCAAACCGGCGATGGAAGAGTTCGAGCAGCTGGAGGCACTGCGCCAGAAGATCACCGATCAGCGCGAGGCGGCCGGCTGACTGGGGAGCCATCCCGGCCGCGGCTGCAGATCGCCCGGGTCCGGGTCATTGGCACCGCCGAGACCAATTGCTACGTGGTCGCGTGCGCCCGGAGCAAGGAGGCGGTGGTGATCGACCCCGGAGCAGACCCGGCCAAGATCGTTGAACAGTGCCAGGGGCTCACTGTGCGCCACCTCCTCTGCACCCACGGCCACCGCAACCACGCCACCGCCAAGGAGGATGTCAAAGCCGCGGTGGGAGGCGAGACCGGGCTCAGCCTGGTCGATGCCAAGGCCTATCTCCGCTCCGCCGAGCACTATCTCAACGACGGGGAGAAGCTGACCTTCGGTGACTTCGAGCTCGAGGTCCTGGCCACGCCCGGGCACAGCGCCGGCAGCCTCTGCTTCAAGGTCGGCAACCATCTCTTTACCGGGGACACCCTGCTGGCCGGCAACATCGGGCGAACCGACCTCCCTGACGTGGATCTCTCCAAGCAGCTGGTCAGCGTCCTCTCCCGGCTCCTCAGCCTGCCCGAGAACACCGTCATCTACCCCGGCCACGGCCCCACCACCACGGTGGGGCAGGAGCGGCGCGAGAACGTCGCGGTGCAGATGCTCCGCCAGGTCGGCTGACCGGTTCGGTCTTCCCGAGGGCCGCGGCTAGACTAGCGCCGTGGTAATCGGCAGCCTGGTGCTGACCCTGCACCTGCCCCAGAGCCGCTCCCTGAAGGCCAAGCGGCAGGTTGTCAGCTCACTAACCCAGAGGGTGCGCCGCACCTTCAACGTCGCCGTGGCCGAGGTGGAGAGCCTGGACTCCTGGCAACTGGCGGTGATCGGCGTCGCCTGTGTCAGCAACGACCGCCGCCACGCCGACGAGATTCTGAGCAAGGTGGCCAACTGGGTGGCTGAGGACGGCGGGCGGGGGGAGGCGCTGCTGACACATCAGGACATCGAGCTGATCCAAGCTTGACCCCGGTGATCGCGGCGATCCGGATCGGGATCAACCCGATCTTCCACCTGGGTCCCTTCACCCTGCACTGGTACGGGGTCGGCTACGCGGTGGCCATCCTGGTGGGACTGCAGGTGGCCGTTCCCTACGCCGAACGCCACGGCATTCCGCGATCCAAGACCGGCTGGATCGCCTTCTGGACCATCGTCATGGGATTGATCGGGGGACGACTCTTCTACGACCTCCAGTCCGGTGCCGCCTACTACTTCACCCACCCGCTCGAGACCTTGGCGGTCTGGCAGGGAGGCATGGCCTTCTTCGGGGCCGTCTTCCTGGCCAGCTTCACCCTGCTCTTCATGGCCTGGCGCCAACGGGTGAACTTCTGGGTGTTATTGGACGCCGGGGTGCTCTTCGCCGCCATCGGGCAGCCGATCGGCCGGATCGGCAACGTCATCAACGGCGACATCTTGGGCTATCCCTCCAACCTGCCCTGGGCCACCGCCTACACCAACCCCAACAGCTTCGCCCCCCGGCTCAACGTCGCCTACCAGCCGGTGGCGGCCTACGAGGCCCTGGTGATCCTCCTGGTCCTGGCCCTCCTGATCTGGATGCGCCGTCGTGGGGTGCCCGACGGCTGGATCGGTATTGCCTACTTCATCCTCTACCCCATCACCCAGGTCGGCCTCTTCTTCCTGCGCAATCCGGTTAACGTGCCGGTCATCGCCTTCGGCCTCAAGCAGGCGCAACTGACCGCCATCGGGGTCCTGGTGATTGGGGTGCCGCTGCTGATCCTGGCCTGTTGGCTGACCAACCGCCGGCCCTCGGAGCGACGGGAACAGGCCAGCCAATCACCGCCGGCTTGAGCCACCCCGAGCCGCGGCTGGCGACCCCGGGTCTGGAGGGCTTCGAGCGCACCCTGCCGTTTCGCCTCGACCCCTTCCAGGTGGAGGCGATCGCGGCCCTGGAGCGCCACCAAGGGGTGTTGGTCAGCGCGCCCACCTCCAGCGGCAAGACCGTGGTCGCGGAGTGGGTGATCTGGCGCTGTCTCGAAGGCGGCGACAGCAGTGAGCGCGTCCTCTACACCTCACCCCTCAAGGCCCTCTCCAACCAGAAGTTCGGTGACCTTTGTCGCCGCTACGGTGAGAACAGCGTCGGCTTGGTCACCGGCGAGACCTCGATCCGGCCCTTCGCCAGGGTGGTCGTAATGACCACTGAGATCCTCCGCAACCTGGTCTACGACGACCCCCTCTCCCTGGAGCGGGTCTCCTGGGTGATTCTCGACGAGGTCCATTACATCGACGAGTACCCGAGGGGCACGGTCTGGGAGGAGGTGATCGTCCAGGCACCCGCTCACATCAAGTTCATCGGACTGTCGGCGACCATCACCAACGTCGACGAGGTGGCGGCCTGGATGACGGAGCGCCGGGGCCCGATGGCGGTGGTGGTGCGGCAGGAGCGGCCGGTGGAGCTGCGCACCTGGCTGGGGATGCGCAACCGCCTTCTGCCGCTGCTCGACCGCGAGGGCCGGCTCGACCGCACCACCCTGGAGCTGGCCCAGCAGGATCGCAGCGGCGACCGGCGGATGCCCGGCAGTCGCCTGGCCTTCGCTTCGGAAAATGACCTGCTGCGAATCCTGGATCAGCTGGCCGAGCAGGACATGCTGCCGGCGATCTACTTCATCTTCTCCAGGCGAGGCTGCCGGGAAGCGCTGGCTCGCTGCAGCACCCATCGGGTGGACTTCACCTCTCTGCGGCAGAAGTTCGCGATCGATGAGGTGCTGGCGGAGCGGCTGGCCCAGGTGGAGGATCCCGAGGAGGCTGAGCTCTACAGCCGCAGCCTCTCGATGGACCTGCTCCGCCGCGGCATCGCCATGCATCATGCCGGCCTTCTCCCCTATGTCAAAGAGACCATCGAAGAGCTCTTCCAGCGCGGGCTGCTCAAGGTGGTGTTCGCCACCGAGACCCTTGCTCTGGGGCTTAACATGCCCGCCCGCGCCTGCGTCATCTCAACCTTCACCAAGTTCGACGGCCAGGGATTCTCAGCGCTCCGCAGCGGTCAGCTGGCCCAGCTCCTGGGCCGGGCGGGACGACGGGGCATCGACACCATTGGCCACGGTGTGATCCTGCGCGACCCCGAGGTCGACCTGGGGGTGATCTGCGAGACCCTGTTGGGCAACGACATGGCGGTCGAGTCCAAGTTCGCCCCGACCTACAACATGACCCTCAACCTCCTGCGCCGGCACACCCCGGCCGGGGCCGAGGCGCTGCTGGAGCAGTCTTTCGGGCAGTACCAGCGCATCCGGGCCCTGGACAACCTGCGGGAGCGTCGCCCCAACCTGGAGTCACGGTTGCAGGATCTGCGCCAGCGCAGATTCCGCCACCCCAAGGTGCCCTGCACCGAACGCACCCTGAGCCAGTATCTGGGCGCGCGTCACGCCCTGGAGCAGGCGCGAGGGGAATCCCGTCAGCTCCGGCGCCAGCACTTTCGCGACCGCCGCCGGGGACGCTTCGGCGACGGCACCCAGGACCCGGCGGGAAGGCTGGAGCGGCTGCGCCGGACCATTCGTCAGGAGGAACAACGCCTCAGCTCCTCGCCCTGCCCCAACTGCCCGTTCCTTCCCGATCACCAGGCCAGCCGGCAGGAGGCCCGGGAGATCGAGCTGGAGCTGGAAGGGGCGGAGGCCGCGGCGGCCCAGCGCGAGCACGAGTACCGGACTCAGCTGCGAGCCTACCGGACCGTCCTGACTCAGCTCGGCTACCTGACCGAGGACCAGCCCACCCGTCTCGGACTCCTGGCGGCCGCAGTCTACGGAGAGAACACTCTGCTGGTTTCGCAAACCGTGGCCGAGGGTTGGCTGGACGAGATGTCAGAGGCAGAGCTTTGCGGAACCCTGGTGATGCTGGCGGCCGACGATCGCAACCCCTCCCGGCCGGGTGGCAGGCGGAGGATGCCCACCGCCCGACTGGAGCGGGTGGCACGTAGGCTCCGGCAGGCCCAACGCGAGCTGTCTGAGCTGGAGTCCGAGTGGGGGCTAGCCGAGAGCCGCAGTCCCTCGATGGATCACGTCGAGTACGTCTACAACTGGTCGCGCGGCGTCCCCCTCACCGAGCTGCAACCGCCCCAGGGGGTCGACCCCGGTGATGCCCTGCGCGCCACCAAGGCCTGCTACGCCCTGTCGCGCCAACTGGAGCAGGGGCTCGCCGGCTGGCCCTTGCAATCCAAGGTGGCGGGGGCGCGCCAGAGCCTGGAGCGCGATCTCGTCCGTCGTCTTTGACCAGTTGCTCAGGCCGCGAGCGCGGCCGGAGCCAGCCGCTCGAGCTGAGCCACGGCGCTGTTCAGATCGCCCAGGGGCTGCAGGAGCACGTGGTCGGCGCCCCCTTCGAGGTGCGCTCTGACCCGGTCGGCGATCTGCTCCTCATCACCCCAAGCCACGATGGCGTCAACCAGCCGATCACTGCCGGAGCCGGCGAAGTCCTCGTCGCTGTAGCCCAGCCGCCTCAGGTTGTTCAGGTAGTTGGGCAAGCGCAGATAGGAGGTCATATGGCCACGGGCCACGCTCCGGGCCTGCTCGGCATCGGTGCTGAGAACCACCGCCTGCTCGGGGATGAGGAGACGGTCCGGGCCCAGAATCTGGCGAGCGACCGGCGTGTGCTCCACCGGAACGAAGTAGGGGTGGGCGCCATCGGCTCGATCCCGGGCCAGCGCTAGCATCTTGGGCCCCAGAGCAGCGAGCACGCGAGGCACGGGAACGTCGGTCACCGGCACGTCGCCGGTGACACGGTCCATGCCGTCGAGGTACTGGACCATGCGGGTGAAGGGTCGGTCATAGGCCTGCCCGCTTCGCTCCACGATGGAGGCATGGCTGACGCCGATCCCCAGAACGAACCGTCCCGGGTAGGCGGCGCCCAAGGTCGCCGCCCCCGCCTGCATGGTGGCCGGATGGCGGGCCCAGATGTTGGCGATGCCGGTCCCGGTCACCATCTGCTCGGTCGCGGTTAGCAGGATCGCTTGGTGGGCGAAGGCCTCCTTACCGCCGATCACCTCGCCGGCCCACAGCGAGCCATAGCCCAGGGTTTCGATGCGGCGGGCAGCTGCACGCTCCTGCTCGATCGTCGCCGGTCGTAGCGATGCCAACCACACGCCGACACGCCCCAGGCGCTGGCGGAGGTCGGTTGCTATCACGCTGAAGCGCCTTCAGATCTCCACTCGGCATTCCCGACGCGCAGGAGCCTCAAGCTTCGTCCTTGGCCATCGACTCCGGCACCCCCACCACCCGATATGGCAGCTCGCTGATGTCGAAGTAGCGCACCGGCTTGCGCATCCTCTTGGCGATTCCCACCTGGACCTTGAGGCCCAACGACAACGGCCCGAAAACCCACATCTCCTCGCAGCGAGCGATCAGGTTGTTCATCGCCTCCCGGACCAGCTCCTTGGGCACGGTGTGGAGCAGGTAGTAGTCGAACATCATGAATGGCGTTATCGGGACTCGGCCCTCGTCGAGCACGAACTTGGTCAGCTGCTGCCGCCAGTAAAAGGTGCGGTTGCTCATAGCCACGTAGACCAGCGCCTTGGGCCGCCGCAGCGCCCGCTCCGCCTGCTCGGCGGGACTGGCACGAGGGGTGGGGGTGAAGATCAGCTCCAGGATGTCGTCAGCGGAGCGCTGGGCCACTGTCTCGGCGCCTGTCTTGACCCCGGGGTCAGGAGCAGCCGGCACCGAGGCGGTCGACGGATCCTGGTTAGGAGTGGGCGCACTCGTTGCCTCGGTTACGTCCAGGTCGTCAGTCCCACCCAAGATTTGCGAGCGAGTATACCCAACGCGACCGCACAAAATTCACGCGATTGCCGGTGATTCCTGCAGACGTCCCAGCAGCTCCAGGGCGCGTCCCAGCAGCCCCCTGTGTGCCGGTGCATTGAGCCAGCGGCTGGCCCCCGACGGGTGCGGCAAGGGCAGCACCAGCCGACGTCCGGCGGCCACCAGCGCCTGGGCGGGGTCGAGCTCTGCTCCACCCGAGTCGAAGACCCTCCCCACTGCCAGGTCCATCGAGAGTCGGCCCAAGAAGCGCTCCAGCGCCATTTGCCCCACGGCCAGGATCAGCCAGGGCTGCAATAGGGCAAGCTGGCTATCCAGGTGGCCTCGGCAGAGCTCTACCTCAGCTGGGCTGGGTCGCCGGTCACCCGATCCCGAGATGGCCGGTCCGGGAAAGCACTTGGTGATCGAGGTGATGTAGACGGACCGGCGGGCGGCCTCCTCGTCGCCCAGGCCAGCCGCCTCCAGCCAGCGGAACAGCTGCCTCCCAGCACGGCCGCTGAAGGGTCTTCCTGCACTCTCCTCCACTCGCCCGGGCGCCTGACCCACCAGCATCATGCGGCCAGCGACCGGAGCCGGAAGGACCGGTGCGGCGTGGGCCAAGAAACCGGCTTGCTCACAACTCCGGCAGGTAAGCATCCTGGCATGAAGCTGGCGGAGCCTGGCCTCCGGGGACTGCCCCACCGAGCCCGCAGCGCGCGTGCCGATTCCATCCGGGGCCACGGGCAACGAATGGTATCCTAGGCCCCGTTCTGGTCGCCTTGTCGACCACCCGGATCATCAGGTCTCGAAGATGCCTAATGGCTCCGATCCTCGCCGTCGGCCTGATCAGCAGTCACCCGATCCAGGGCTGAGCGTCCCACCAGCTTGGTGGAACCAGCTGTCGGAGGGAAGGCTGCCGGCTGAGGATCTCGCGGGACAGCCGCGCTCGAGGTGGTGGGGGCGGCTGGTGCGGATGGGCCAACGCCTGATCGCCCCGGTTGTCTTCCTCGCGGTGGCCGGTGCCGTGGTTGCCTTCAGCTTCGGATACCTGATCGTCGGAGGAGCGCTGGCGGCCGCAGTGGTGGTCGGCGTGGCCTCGGCGAGCCTGGTGTACCAGCGGCGCCGAGCTCAGCTCGGCGAGAGCGGCTGGTGGCGATAGAAGGAAGACCCGGCAGCCCGCGACGCGCCTCGCACAGCGGCTCTCACGTCTGGCCAGGCGCGGTGTCGGCGCTGGGGGGCTGGCTGCGGGAGCAGTCGCGGCGACCCGGTGCCGTCGGGGTCGCCGCCGGGGTGGCGGTGGCGGTGGTGAACCGTTCGGCGCGCGTCGTCGGAGAGATCAGCGCCGAGGTTATGCGCGCGACGTCGGACCAGAGTGCTGATATCGCTCGCGCAAAACCGGTCAGGCGTCGCACGCCCGGGCCACGGACCGGAACCAGGACGACACCCATGAGGCGCCGCAAGCCGGAGGACTGAGCTGGCTCAGCCCCACTCGCTGGCTGGTTCCGGGAGCTCCGGCAACTCCTCTTGAGCCCGCGCCGCCACCTCCTCTGCAATCGCCCGCGCGTACCCCCGCTGCGAGGGGTTGGGCACCAAGTCGAAGAACTTGAAGCACGCCGCCAGCTCGACCCCTGCCCTCTGGCCGTCCTCGTGAGCGCCCTTCTCAATCCACTCCCGCATGTCGCTGGCGTCGAACTGGCTGTGATGCTCGCCCAGCGCAGCCAGCTTGTTCTCGATATCGACCTGCTCCAGCGGAATCGCGATGTCGGCGTCGGCGTTGGAGCTGGCACCCAGAAAGACGAAACGCACTTTGTGAGGTTCCAGGCCCTCGTCGCGGAGCAGCTCGGGGAAGGCGCGAGCGTCCCTGGCACTGGGGAAGACGGCGTTCAGAGCAGCGTCCGCCGCTGCCCGATGGTCGGGGTGGTTGATGTATCCCCTGCCGAACCAGCGGTTGGAGGGATCCATGGTGATCAGGGCCTCGGGACGCAGCTCGCGAATCACCCGCACCAGGTCGCGCCGCACCGCCAGGGTGCTCTCCAGATGGCCGTCGGGAAACCCCAGACAGCGGACGTCGGAGACCCCTACGTGCGCAGACGCCAGCCGCTGCTCCGCGAGCCGGATCCGGCTCAGCTCCCCCGGGGGAATGGTGGGATCGTCACTGCCAGCGTCGCCATCGGTGACCAGGCAGACGGCGCCCACGCATCCCTGGCGCGACCACGCCGAGAGCACCTCCGCGGCCAGGAAGTCGCAGTCGTCGGGATGAGCCACCACCACCAGCGCCCGTTCGGGCACGTACTCGAAGAGTTCGAGGGGGGCAGGGGCCGGCTCGGGTCGGGCTTCGGCGGTTTCGTCGTTGGGGACCATCTCAACCGGTTATCCTGCCAGTAGTGAGCCCCACTTCGCCTCGCGACCCTTTGGTCGCGACCTTTTCCATCGTCGCCACCGACGGCAACGATTGGGGGGTGGCGGTGGCGTCCAAGTTCCTGGCAGTCGGCAGCGCCGTGCCCGCGGCTCGCGCCGAGGTCGGCGCCATCGCGACCCAGGCGATGGCCAACACCAGCTACAAGACGCTGGGAATGGAACTGCTGGAGGCAGGACGGCCAGCCAGCGAGGTGGTGGAGACTCTCACCGGTGACGACGACGAGCGAGAGAGTCGGCAACTGGGAGTGGTGGACCGGAACGGCGGAGCCGCCACCTACACCGGGGCCAATTGCTTCGAGTGGGCGGGCGGGCGTACGGGCCAGGGCTGTGCCTGTCAGGGCAACATCCTCGCCGGGCCCGAGGTGGTGGACGCGCTCCTGACGGTCTACGAGTCGAGCCAGGGCGATCTGGTCGACCGGCTCCTGGCTGCCCTCACCGCGGCTGACAAGGCGGGGGGCGACCGACGGGGTCGGCAGTCGGCTGCACTGCTGGTCGTCAGGCAGCACGGCGGCTATCGCGGCCTTGACGACCGGATGGTGGACCTGCGGGTGGACGACCACCCCCAGCCGATCCCCGAGCTGACACGACTGCTGGGGTTGTGGAAGCTCCACTTCGAGAGGGTGTCACCCGACTCATTTCTGCCCATCGACGATCAGCTGGCCGCGCGGATCGCCGTCGCACTGCAACGCCGGCGCCGACTGCCCAAGACAGCCGGGCGAGAGAAGCTCTGGATCGCATTCGACGCCTGGATCGCCGAGGAGAACCTGGAGGAGCGCTCACTCTCCCACGACTCCATCGATCCCTTGGTACTGGCCAAGCTGGAAGGAGCTCCCCCCTTCGGTTGATCCCGCCGGCCAACTATTCCCGGTCATGCGAGAATCGGGGCGGGTCGGCCTTGGGAGCTGAGGTGATAGAGCAGAAGCTGCTGGGCCGAGAACGCGGCCTCTCGGTAGTGCGCGGTCAGCTCCCTGACCGCTTCGGCAACAGGCAGGGTCGCCAGCCCATAGGCCAGCTGGACCGCCTTGCGAACGCCCAGATCTTCGGCGACCACCAGCGGGCGCCCCAAGACTCGGGTCAGGTACTGGCCGCAGGTCCAGGGACCGAGCCCGGGCAGCTCCATCAGCCGGGCGCTGACCTCGGTGTCGGGCGCCTGGTCCAGTGCCTCCAGCGAGAGCTCACCGCTGACCAGAGCGGCACCCAGAGAGCTTAGGCAGCGACCCTTGGCTCTGGTCAGGTGCAGACCGGCCCAAACCTCGGCTGAAGCCGCGGCCATGCGCTCCGGGTCGGGGTAGAGCACGAAGTCATCGCCGAGCTCAATGCGTCCGCCGAGGCTGGTCAGGATCGCGCGCCGGACCGTGAGCGCCAGGCGGAGGTTCACCTGCTGGGCGGAGACGATCGCCAGCAGGGCTCCCACGGGATCGAGGTAGCGGACCGGGAAGATGCCGGGATGGAGTTGTAGAAGCGCGGCGATGACGGGGTCGCGGCCCGCCAGGCTGACCAGGGCCGATCGGCCGTCGACGAACATCGCCTCCAAGCGTGGCCGGAGCCGCTTGGGGATGGGACCGGATGCGCTCTGCATCTCCAGACGCAGCTGGCCGGTCCCCTGGGCGCGCAGGGAGACGGCTCCGACCACACCGTCGAGGCGGAAGGGACGGCGGAAACTCTGCCCATCCCAGCGGTCCATGAGGTCGTCGCCATGATGGCGGAAGCGCTCCAGTGACGCGACGAAGTCCAGCTCGACGGGCACTCTGAGCAACCCTGGCTCCGAGGCGACGTTCATGTCCCGGGATGCTGGTCAGACCCCCGGGCTGGGCCCGGTCAGCCTTCCCTCCGAGTAACCCCAACCCAGCTCCGGCGCCGCCGGCCCGCTGGGGCCTCCGGAGCCGCCCGCGCCGACCCCATAGTGGGCGGGGTCCCGGCGTGCTAAGCGCGCCGGGATGGCGTAGCAGGCGCTGGCGAAGACCACCCATCCGAAAAAGAGCGGCAGGCCGATGCTCCAGATGTCCAACGCCATGTAGAAGTGAAAGTCGAATGGGTCGATCGACTGCAGCGCCGCCATCAGGAGGCCTACCACCCCCAGGGCCAGATTCATGAGCACGAAGCCCTGGGCGAGGATGCGCCCGCGAGCGGCTCGGAATCGGTCAGCCGGGGTGGTGCGCTCGGGTAGTTCCGGGCCGGGGCGCCATCCCCGCCACAGGTAGAGGAGCAGCACCACCCAGCCCAGACCGCCGCCGGTGAACACCACCACCCCCAACGCGGTCATGTTCTGGCCGACCGCTGGGGACTGGCCGTAGGTGACTGCGTATACACCCTCATTGAGGAGCAGACCACCCCCAGTCAGCAGGGCCGCACCAAAAACGGCGACGGCAGCGACCAGGGAGCGGTCGGGAGCCGTCCAGTGCCGATGCGGCAACCGATCGTCCATCGCGGCAAGCGACTTCCACACGAGCGTCGCGCCTATGGCCCAGCCCAGCCAGGGCGGGAGGATGGCCGGTATCCAGTCCACCAAGGGGTTGAAGTGGAAGTCGTAGACATTCCAGATTCGGAGAAGGTTCTCCGCCGCCCAGATCGCCAAGGTGTAACAGAGCAAATAGAAGAAGGCTCCCACCACTAGCTGGTAGCGGGATTGGGCCAGCCGCTGCAGGCCACCGTCAGGAGGAGCTAGCAGCCCAGCCACCTTCCAGTAGAGCGGCCCGAGGAGAACCAGGATCAGCAGGACTGGGGTGAACCAGGGCAGGATGTCGATCAAGAGGTTGAAGTGGAAGACGACGGGATTTATGGCCCGGAGCAGCACCATCAGGACCCAGACCACGCCAACGAAAGCCACTCCCAGGAAGCAGGCGCCCACCAGCACCTCGAAACGGCGTTGGACCAGGATCGCCAACTTCACCGGCGCCAATGTTAGCCGGGCGAGTAAGGGTTCCGGGCCGTCTGGCGCGCCCGATCCAGGTTCCTGGCGAGCTTGATTAGATCGTCGACCGATCTAACGTCGAGCGATCATTAGTCACCGTGAGGTACGTGGCAACCCATCAGCAGATCCCGCCCTGCCTGAGGGCCTAGGTAGTCTCCCAGCGGCCAGCAGCCTTAGCTCGGTCGAGCGCCGCCAGACCGGAAGGTCTCATCCGCCCCTGATCTACCAGCCGTTGGGCTAGATGGACATTGGTACGAGTCCAGGAGCTGCGCTGCTGCCGCGGGGTGAAGCGCTGGCGGTAGGTGGCTTGGTCCCGACGTCCCACTTGGCCGTCGATCCAGCCGTGACAGATCGCCTCCTCCAGGGCCTGGTTATAGGTGAGAGTGGTCGGCGAGGCGCTCCCCTTCTTAGCCAGCACCACCCAGACGCCAGGGGAGACATCGTGATGGTCGTCGAGCCAGGCTCGCCACCCCTCCGCGTCTGGGACGAGCAGCTCTGGAAGTTCAGCCGCCATGAACCGCCTCCGGTTTTTGCGAGGATCCGAACGATGCCAGGGAGCGAGCCGGCCTGGTCAGGGCGAAACGGCTACAAAGAGCGGAAGATCACCGCCAGCCCCAGGAAGATCAGCAGCAGCGCTATTGCGGCCAGACAGCCGAAGTCGAAGCTGACCAGAAGCCGCAGCTTGCCCCCGAAGTCCCCCACCTGGGGTGAGCGCAGAGGCCGGCGGGGGTCGGGGATGGGACCCTGGCGAGCGGGCGGCTCCGCCACCTGGGGTTTTCCCCAAATGCTGCGCAGGCTGAATGCAGCCCCACTAGCCATGAGCAAGCCGACCCCCAGAATCACCACACCCAAACCGACCCCACCGGGCTTGCTGGTCGCCGCCAGCAGAGTTGTGGTTAGGACAACCACGTTGGGGCCAGCGTAGAGCGAGCAGACGCGCGATCGGCGCTAGGGCAGCGAACGGTATTCGTGTCTGGCCTCGCGCACCCAGCCGACGAGTGACGCCACCACGATGACCAGGCCGATCACCACCACCTCGATCTTGGTGATCACGCCGATCAGGGACATGGCGATGCCGACCGCCAGGAGGATGGGCCAGAAGCTGGGGCCGGGCAGGTGGGGTGTCCCTTCAGCGTGCTGGAGTTCCGGCGCTTCCGGGGTCGATGGCCCCTCATCTGACATGCGAGGAGCTCAGGTAAACGATGGCCCAGATGAAGCCCATCGCCAACATGAGGATGGCGATCGCGGTCAGGAGCAACCCGAAACGCACATTGCCGCGGGCCTCTTTTTGGTCCATCAATGGTCCCCAGTTCCAGGTTGCGCCACCGGCGTCGGCTTGACACCTCCGAGTAAACCACGGTCAGCCCTGGTGGTGGAGCCGGCCGAGCCGGCGTCCGCCGCGGTCTGCCATCCCAAGGCGGCCAGGACCACCACCGTCGCCCAGGTGGCGGAACCCAAGGCCAGATGTAGGTCCTGGAGAGCTTCGGGAGCTTGGAGGGTGGCCACCAGGCCTCCGGCCGCGATTTGGGCCAAGAGCAGCACAGCCACCAGGTCGGCCACCAGCCGGGCCCCCGAGATGCTGCGCCAGCGCCGGGCTGCATGCATGACGAAGACGGCAATCAGGATGGTCGCTATCAGCACCATCAGCCGATGGGCATCCTGGATTATCAGCAGCGGCTGCGCGACCCCCGGCAAGGAGCTGCATCCAGGCCAGGATGGACAAGCGTAGGTAGCACCGCCGTCGACGACCAGCGAGCCGGAGATCATCACCAGGAACGTGGCACCAACTGCCGCGTGGCCCCACGGCGTCAGCCGACGGCCTGTCGCCGGTATTCGATCGACCAAGCTGGTGACCGCCGTGATCCAGACCACCCCCAGTAGGATCATGGCGGTCAGCAGGTGCAGCGCCACCGTGATCGGGGCATTGTGGGTGATCACCGTGATCGCCCCCAGGATGATCTGGATGATGATGATCCCCAGCGCTGCCAGGGCCGGCACCAGCACCGTGGGCCGGCTGCGCGCAAACTGCCAGGCAGCCAGGGCGGTGAGGATCACCATCACCGTTACCAGGCTCACCAGATAGCGGTGGGACTGCTCCAGGATGGAGTGAAAGTTGTCAACCGGACCCAGCTGCCCATAGCAGAGTGGCCAGCCTGGGCAGCCCATCCCCGACTCGGTGACCCTGACGGTGCTGCCCAGGATCACCAAGAAGTAGGTGAGAACCCCGGTTATTAGTGCGAATACGGGCAGTAGCCAGGCGAACCGTTGAAGCCTTGTCCCCCCCAGATTGGCCGTCAAGGAAGAACGGTGCCGGGGGGGTTGATTTGGTGCCCGGCCAGGCGCAGGTCGCGCAAAGGCCGATCGCTGTGGACCTCCGGAACATCGTCGAAGTTGTGGGGCGGCGGCGGCGAGGTGGTGTACCACTCCAGCGAGTTGCCCTCCCAGGGATCGTTGGGCGCGGTCTTGGGACCGTGCAGGGAAAGCACCACGTTGTAAAGGAAAATCAGGATCGCCAGAGCGATGATGAATGATCCCACTGTGGAGGTCAGGTTGAGGGCCCCCCAGCCGCGGTCAATACCGTAGGTCGCGATCCGACGGGGCATGCCCAGCACCCCCAAGAAGTGCATGGGCATGAAGGTGAGGTTGAAACCGATGATCAAGATCCAGAAGTGCCACTTGCCCAGGCGCTCGTTGAGAAAGCGACCAAAGATCTTGGGCCACCAGTAGTAAAGGCCAGCAAAGACTGCAAAAAGTGAGCCTCCCACCAGCACGTAGTGGATATGAGCGACCACCCAGTAGGTGCCGTTGAGCTCATAGTCGATCCCCAAGGATGCCAGGAATACACCGTCCAGGCCGCCGATAAGGAACATGAGGATGAATCCGACCGCAAAGAGCATGGCGCTGGTGAAGCGGATCGAGCCGCCCCAGAGCGTCCCCAGCCAGTTGAAAATCTTCACTCCGGTGGGCACCGCAATAATCATGGTGGTGGCCATGAAGAAAATTTGTACTGGCAGTGGCAAGCCGACGACAAACATGTGGTGGGCAAAGACCATGAAGCCCAGCACCCCGATGGCTGCAATCGATACCGCCATGGCCCGATAGCCAAAGATGGGTTTACGGGTGAACACGGGTAGGACTTCGGAAATTATGCCGAACCCCGGCAGCACCATGATGTACACCGCAGGGTGGGAGTAGAACCAGAAGATCAGCTGGTAGAGGACGGCGTTGCCGCCGCCGGCGGGGTTGAAGAAGTCGGTCCCCAGCTGGCGGTCGAGCAGGACCATGGCCAGCGCGGCTGCCAGGAAGGGCGAAGCCAGCAGGACCAGGGCTGAGGTCACCTCCATGGCCCAGACGAAGAGGGGGATGCGAAACCAAGTCATCCCCGGCGCCCGCATGCGATGGATGGTGACCAGGAAATTGACAGCTCCCATGACTGAGGAGATGCCGATTATGTGCAGCCCCAAGATCCAAAGGTCCTGTCCCACCTGCGGCGTGTAGAGCTTCTCCGCCAGGGGTACGTACCCGGTCCAGCCGTCTGAGGCGGCGCCTCCCGGCGTCAGGAAACCGCTATACATCACCAGTCCGCCCAGGGGGAGCAGCCAGAACGCGAAGGCGTTAATGCGGGGAAACGCCATGTCCTTGGCCCCGATCATGAGCGGAACCATGAAGTTGCCGAACGCGCTCCAGATCGGGATCACGAAGAGGAAGATCATGGTGGTCCCGTGAATCGTGAAAAGCTGGTCGTATTGCTGGGCGGTCAGCAGGGTGCCGTTGGGTTGGGCGAGCTGACTGCGGATCAGCAGTGCCATCAGACCGCCGATACAAAAGAAGATGAAGGTGGTGAATAAGTAGAGGATTGCGATCTTCTTGTGGTCAGTGGTAGTGATCCACTCCCACACCTTGCCGTAACCGCGGGGCACCGGCCGAGTCAGCGGAAGTTCAGCGGTGGCCATGGGTCCTCACTGCAATCCTCACGCCAGATGACTGAGATAGGTCTGGTACTGCGCCAGGGTGACCACCTTGACGGTGATCAACATTTCGTCGTGACCGACGCCGCAGAACTCGAAGCACTGGCCTTCGTAGGTGCCCAGCTGGCTGGCTTCGATGAAAGCGTGATTAGTGATACCCGGGATGGCATCTATCTTGGCTCCCAACTCTGGCACCCAGAAGCCATGGATGACATCCTTGGAGGTGGTGGTGATGTCGACCGGCACGTTGACCGGCATCTCCAGGGTTCTGACCGAGGTCTTGCCATCGGGATAGACGAAGGACCAGTAGAACTGCTGGCCGATGACGTGGATTTTGACCGCGCCGCGTCCGGCCGGACTGGCCGGATTGGGGCCAGAGCGCAAGTAGCCCACGTTGACAACGGTGAGAATGAAAAGTGCGAACAGCAACACGGTCGGACCGATGATCCAGGCCCGCTCTAGCTGCGGGTTACCGTGGATCTGGGCGGGCATCTCGTCATCGGACCGGCGCCGGAAGCGGAAGCAGGCGTAGATGATGGCCCCGCCCACGCCCACGAGCACCACCAGGGCGCAGGCCATGAAGACGTAGAAGAGCATGTCGATGGTCTGGGCGGGGGGACCAGCACCATCCAGGAAGTTGGTGTTCGCCGCCAGGACTGGGGATATCGCCAGCGCCACACCCCCATAGATCCCGAGCGAGGCACCCGTCAGCAGCTTTCCGGCACGGCGCCTACCTCTGGTCCTCACCCGCTGCTGCGCACCTCCCCGAACCATGGCTTCGACTGCGGCTGCCCCGGGTGGCCCCCCGATCGGCGCGTCGAGTATGCCCACCGCCTGAACTCACTGTCAAACCGAGCCCCGAGGGGAGCGGCAGGCGGCGAGAACTAAGATGGACCGGGCAGGGCGGGCGAATGAGGAGCTGAGGAAAGCATGGCCGAGAGCCCACTACGAGACCCCCTCGGAGTCAGGGCGGAGCTGGGCCCCGGGGGACCACGGTTCTTCAGCCTGGCCCGACTAAGGGACCAGGGGCTTGGAGACCCCGACCGGCTCCCCAGCACCGTCAAGGTCTGGCTGGAGATGTTGCTGCGCGAGGCGGGCGGTAACCACGCGGCACCGGAGGACGCGGTCTTCCTCGCCAACTGGAAGGGCCAGGTGGCGAAAGCGGATGAGGAGCGGGAGCTGCCCTACTTCCCCGCCCGGGTCCTGCTCCAGGACTTCACCGGTGTGCCGGCGGTGGTGGACCTGGCCTCGATGCGATCGGCGATGGCTCGCGGCGGCGGCGACCCCGAGCGAATTGACCCCCTGGTGGATGCCGACCTGATCATCGATCACTCGGTCCAGGTGGATGCCTATGGCAGTCAATCGGCCTACGGAGCCAACCTGGAGCGGGAATACGAGCGCAACCACGAGCGCTACAGCCTGCTTCGCTGGGCCCAGCAGGCCTTCCGGGGTTTCCGGGTGGTGCCGCCGGGCATGGGCATCTGCCACCAGGTCAACCTGGAGTACCTCGGCAGGGTGGTGCGGCTTCAGGAGCAGGACGGCGCCCAACTGGCGATCCCGGACAGCCTGGTGGGCACCGACTCCCACACCACCATGATCAACGCCTTGGGAATCCTGGGCTGGGGCGTGGGCGGCATCGAGGCCGAGGCGGCCATGCTAGGCCAGCCCCTCCTGCTCACCCCGCCGCTGGTGGTCGGGGTTCGCTTCACCGGCCGGCTCAAGGCCGGGGTCACCGCCACCGACCTGGTCCTGCGGGTCACGGAGTGGTTGCGGGGCCACGGAGTGGTGGGCAAGTTCGTGGAGTTCTGTGGCGACGGGCTCGACAGCCTATCTCTGGCCGACCGAGCCACGATCAGCAACATGGCCCCGGAGTACGGTGCCACCGCCTCGCTCTTTCCGGTGGACCAGGTCGTGCTCGACTACCTCGCCACCACCGGCCGCCCTTCCGAGCTGATCGATCTGGTCGACCGCTACACCCGCGAGCAAGGGCTGTTCCGCAACACCTCCGCCCCAATTCCCATGTTCACCGAGCTGCTGGAGCTAGACCTCGACTCAATCGAGCCCAGCGTGGCGGGGCCGAGGCGACCTCAGGATCGGGTCCCGCTGGCCCAGATCGGAGACAGCTTCGTCAGCAACTTCCCGCCGCGGGCAGGAGCTGCGGCGCCCCCGGACCGGCCGCAGCTCGAGGACGGGTCGGTGGTGATCGCGGCCATCACCAGCTGCACCAACACCTCCAACCCCAGCGTCATGGTCGCAGCGGGGTTGCTGGCGCAGCGGGCGGTCGCGCGCGGCCTCCACCCCCCCGACTTCGTCAAGACCAGCATGGCGCCTGGCTCCCGGGTCGTCACCGACTATCTCCGCGACTCGGAGTTGCTGCCGGCCTTGGAGTCCCTCGGCTTCGATGTCGTCGGCTATGGCTGCACCACCTGCATCGGCAACAGTGGGCCGCTTCCGGACGAGGTGGCCCGAGCCGTGGAGGAGCAGGACCTCAAGGTGGCGGCGGTGCTCAGCGGTAACCGGAACTTCGAGGGCCGGATCCACCCCCAGGTCAGGGCGTCCTACCTGGCCTCCCCGCCGATGGTGGTCGCCTTCGCCCTGGCCGGGACCGTGCGTCGCGACCTCACCAAAGAGCCCTTGGGCATGGACCGGGAGGGCAAGCCCGTCTACCTGCATGAGCTCTGGCCCAGCCCCAATGAGGTGGACCGGGTGATTGCATCAGCGGTCAAGCCGGAGTTCTTCTCCCGGGAGTACCAGCGGATCTTCAGCGGCGACGAGCACTGGGAGGAGATGGCTTCCCCGACCGGGCCCACCTACACCTGGGAGCGCGCCTCGACCTACATCCGCGAGATGCCCCTCTTCGAGAGCATGTCGCCCCAGCCCGCTCCCTTCCCCGACATCGAGAACGCCCGCGTCCTGGCACTGCTGGGAGACTCGGTCACCACCGATCACATCTCCCCGGCGGGGTCGATCGCGCCGACCAGCCCGGCCGGCGAGTACCTGCAGTCGCTCGACGTCGCACCCCGGGAGTTCAACAGCTACGGGTCGCGTCGCGGCAACCATGAGGTGATGATCCGCGGTACCTTCGCCAACGTCCGCCTTCGCAACCTGCTCGCCGGTGACCGGGAGGGTGGCTTTACCGCCCACCAGCCCGACGGTGCAGCGATGACCATCTACGACGCGTCCCTGCGCTATCGCGAGGAGGGCGTGCCCTTGATCGTGATCGGCGGCAAGGAGTACGGCTCGGGCAGCTCACGAGACTGGGCCGCCAAGGGCACCGCACTGCTGGGGGTGCGCGCGGTACTGGCCGAGAGCTTCGAGCGGATCCACCGCAGCAACCTGGTGGGGATGGGGGTCCTGCCGATCCAGTTCCAAGAGGGGGACTCGGCTCAGAGCCTGGGCCTGAACGGAACCGAGTCGTACTCCATACGCGCTCTCGACTCCTCTCTCAAGCCCAGAGCCGGGCTGGTGCTCCTGGTGTCCGACCAAGGAGGGCGCATCCGGGAGGTCCCGGTGCTGGCCCGAGTTGACAGCCAGAACGAGGTCGAGTACCTTCGCCACGGGGGCGTCCTGCAGTTGGTATTGCGCCAGTTCCTCGCCAGCTAGCCAGCCGGTGAGCGCGACCCACGTCAGCTCACCGGCGGAACGGGTCCTGCATGGCTCTGGCGCAGCCGCATCGCTGCCGGAGGAGCTACATCTCCGGGAGGCTTCCCGAGTCTTGATTGTCAGCTCGGCAACGCTGCACCGGGATACCGCCATGGTCTCGGGTCTAGAGCAGACGCTGAAGCCGCATCATCTGGCGACCTTCACCAAGCTGAGTCAGCACACGCCGGCGGCCGCAGTCGAGGAGCTGGCGACGCTGCTGCGAGAGCTGCGGGCCGACGCAGTGGTAAGCGTGGGCGGAGGCAGCGTCATCGACGGCTGCAAGGCAGCGCTCCACAGCAGGGGGGCGGGATCGGCGGTGCACCTAGCGCTCCCCACCACCTTATCGGGGGCGGAGTTCACTGCCACTGCCGGAGTCACCGACGCTGGGACCGGGCAGAAGCGAAGCGTCTTCGACCGGCGGGCGGCGCCAAGGGTTGTCATCCTCGACCCCGAAATTACCCTGGCCACTCCTGAGCGACTCTGGCTCGCCAGCGGGATTCGGGCAGTCGATCACGCGGTTGAGACCGTGCTGTCCCCCATCCAAGATGAGCTCTGCACCCACCTGGCGCTGGAGGCATTGCGACACCTGCGGTCGGACTTGCCCCAGTGCCGGCGCGAACCTGAGGATCTTTCGGCCCGCCACCGAGCGCAGGTCGCGGCATGGTGGGCGGCGCTGGGACTGGCCAGTGTGCCCATGGGTCCCAGCCATTCCCTGGGCAGGCTTCTGGGAGCTCCCTTCGAAATCCCCCACGGGATCACCTCCTGCGTTCTGCTTCCGGCGGTCATCAGCCAAATTGCCCGCTCCGAACCATCCCGGATGGCACCGCTGGTCAGCGCATTCGAGGTGGCCGGACCCCAGGAGGTCGCCGATGGCTGCCGAGCCTTGATCGCAGGACTCGGCCTCCCCACCACTCTGGCGGCGGCCGGGCTGGCCGCGGCCGACCTACCCGTCTACCTCGAGACCGTGCCCGCCGCGTGGCGGGATGTGGTCCGCAGCGTCTACTGACTGATCGGCGGGCGCCGACGTTAGCGCTCGATTGCCGCGGTCTCAACCGCCGCCGTGTTGGACCGAGGTTCGGCGTCAACCTGGGCGCGTTCACCCCGCCTGGCGGCCAGCACCGAGCCTGCCAGGACCAGCGCGAAGCCGATCCCGATCCCGGCGCTGAAATGCTCATGGAGCAGGGTCACTCCCAGGGCCACGGCTACCGCCGGGTTGATGTAGGTGACCACGGTCGCGCGCACCGGACCTACCTCTCCGATCAGGGCGAAGAAGACCAGGAAGGCGATGGCGGTGCACACCACTCCCAGAGTCAGCACGGCCGCGATCACCGACAGCGATGGGAGCGAGGCGGGCCGTTCCAGGATGGCGGCGGGCGCGTAGAGAAGAGTGCAGATCGCCAGTGAGCAGCTGACCACACCCAGGCTGGGAAGATGGGACAGGCTGCGGGTCAGGATCTGCGGCCCAAGGGCATAGCAGCAGACCACCACGGCCATCTCGAGCATGGCGAGCGCGGTTATGTGGCCGACGTCGAATCCCAGCACGGCAGCCACCCCGGCCAGGCCTAGCAACAAGCCAGCCAGGCGGGCCCTGGTGAGGCGATCTCCGGTGCCTGTAGCTCGGACCATGAGGATTCCGACCAGGGGCACCGCGGCGACCAGCAGTCCTGAGAGAGAGCTAGAAATGCGCGTCTCCGCCTCGGAGAGCAGGAACCAGGCGACGGCTATCTCGACCAGCGAGTAGAGCAGCAGCTGTCGCCAGTGGGCCAGCAGCGGGCGCACCTGCCCGCGGCCCAGTGCGAGCGGCAGGAGCAGCAAGGTCCCGATCGCCGTCCTTGCGAAGACCAGGTCCGCCGGGGCCAGGTCACGGACCGCGACTTTGATGAGTAGGTAGGGGATGCCCCAGATGACGGACAGAGCCGCGAAGAGAATCCAGCCTCGCCGAGTCATTCCCAGGCCTCCTGCTGCGAGCCGCCGCCTCCCGCTGACGTAAAGCGGCGACCGAGCCTGAGCTGAGGCTAACGAGTGACCTTACCCGATGCCATCCGAATCCTGCGTTCACCTCGGCCGCAACAGGAAAAGTGGCGCCGCCTCTGCCCCGCCAGGCTCTCCTGGCGAAGGGCGCGGTAGGAGCGTCTCTACACTGATGCCGCCTTGGGCAGTCCGAAGCCCGACGACCAGACCCAGAGGAGCGCCGGCCGCCCTGTTCCCACTGGCACCGAGGTCTCGCTGACCACGATCGCTCGGGAGTGGGGCCGAATCGGTTGCATCGGCTTCGGCGGTCCACCAGCCCACATCTCCCTGCTGCGCCGTCTTTGCGTGGACGAGCGCCACTGGCTCGCTGCCAACGAATTCGAGGATGGGTTGGCAGCGACCAACCTGCTACCCGGACCGGCATCGACCCAGTTGGCGATCTTCTGCGCCTGGCGACTGCGAGGAGCGGCGGGAGCCGTCGTCGGAGGTCTCTGCTTCATCGTTCCCGGATTGGTCGTAATCCTGGCTCTGGCCGCGGTCTTCTTGGCGTCCCACCCGCCGCTCTGGATCCTCGGTGCCGCCGCCGGCGCAGGGGCCGCCGTGCCCGCTGTCGCGCTGAACGCGGCGGCAGGGCTGATGCCCGCCAGCTGGGCGCGGATTGGCGCCAAGCCGGGCCAGCGGACCCGTTGGCTTATCTACGCGCTGATCGGAGGTGCAGCCGCCGCCACCATCGGGCCATACCTGGTGCTGGTTCTCATCGCTTGTGGCGCGGCCGAGATCGTGATCGGGCACGAGGCGAGGCCGTCGACCACGACACCCCGGGGTGCAGGCGTGGTGCTGATCGGACATGCCGCAGCCTTGGGAGGCTTCGGAGCGCTGGCCTGGGTTGCGTTCAAGGTCGGTGCTCTCTCTTATGGCGGGGGGTTCGTGATCATCCCCCTCATGCAGCATGACGTCGTCACGACCTATCACTGGATGACCGCGAGCCAATTCCTCAGTGCGGTCGCTCTCGGACAGGTGACCCCCGGGCCCGTGGTTCAGACAGTTGCCGTGGTCGGGTATGCCGCAGGGGGCGTCATCGGCGGCCTGTTCGCGGCATTCGTCGCATTCACACCTTCATTTTTATTCGTACTCTACGGCGGTCCCCGATTCGACCGCCTACGCACCAGCCATCTCGTTCAGTCGTTCCTGACCGGGGCTGGCCCGGCTGTGATTGGCGCGATTGCAGGCGCAGCCATTCCCCTCGGTCTGGCGCTGACCCACCTGTGGCAGCTCGGGGTGTTGGCCGCGGTCGGGGTCTGGTTGCTGGCACTGCGAAAGGGAGTGGTAATCGCCATCTTGGGTGGCGCTGGCCTCGGGATTGCAGCCGCTCTCGTAGGCGCTTCGGTCACTCCTTGACGCCGACGGCAGGGCATTTGGTCGTCCTCCTGCTCGCCGGTGTCCTGGCGGGTGTGGTCGGCTCCGCCGGCGGTATCACGTCGCTGATCTCCTACCCGGCACTGCTGTTGGTCGGAATCGCAGCACTGCCCGCGACCGTCACCAACTCGGTGGCGCTTGTCGCATGCTGGCCGGGGTCAGCGCTCAGTTCCCGCCCAGAGCTGCAAGGTCAGGCGCCGTGGCTGCGGCGGTGGATCCCGGTTGTCGCAGCGGGGGGCGCGGTCGGGGCGGCAGCGCTGTTATTGACTCCGGCACACGTCTTCGCTCGCGTCGTACCGTTCCTGGTGGCGTTGGCGGCGCTGGCACTGCTGCTGCAACCACAGCTCTCGGCCTGGCGCCGCGACCACGTCGTCCTCGGCAACGATCAGTTTCTGCTTCCCCTTGGCCTGTTCTCGCTCTCCGCCTACAACGGTTACTTCGGTGCCGGAGCCGGGGTGATGGTCCTCGCCCTGTTGCTGATACTGGTCGACCAGCGCTACCCCAAAGCCAATGCACTCAAGAACATGCTGGTCGGAGCCGCCAGCTTGGTTTCAGCCATCGCGTTCATCCTCTTCGGGTCGGTGCGGTGGACCGCAGCAGCGCCCCTTGCTGTGGGCCTCTTCTTCGGAAGCACGATCGGACCGCTGGTCGCACGACGGCTACCGAGCCACTGGTTGCGCGTGCTGGTGGCCTTGACCGGACTAGGACTGGCCGTCCGTCTCTGGATCGTCCCGAGCTAGAAGGGAAGTGGCGCAGCCGCCTTGGGGCGCGGCAGGCTGAGTCGGGACGAAATCCGACCGAGGCGAGCCAAACCTCGGCCAGGCTGGCTGTGGTGGCCGACTCGGTTGGGACCGAGGGAGGCACGCTCGGCATCGGCAGCCGACACCGTGGCCGCTAATTGCCTCGCCAATCGCGCCGCCAGGGCACTCATGCAGGAGAATCCAGTGACGATGGCCACCCGCTGGAAGAGTCCGGAATTCTCCACCAGCCGGGGCGCCTGGTTGAAGCCTCCCGCCGCCAGGGCCCAGGTAGCGGTGAAGGCCACTCCGGTGGTGGCGGAATAGCCGGCCCAGGTGCGGTCGCTCTCGGCGGCACAGTGGAGGCTGTAGGCAAAGCAGGCGGCGGGCACGGCGGCAAATACCAAAACCGCAGAAAGGTCGTGAAGATGCCCGGTCCTGGTGCGTACCGCGGGCACGTCAGCGCTCCCGGGTGGGTATCCGTTGATGGGGTCGGTGGTGAACACTCCTGCCCCCAAGAGCCCGCAACCGACAGCGCCGACCAATCTTGCCAACCAGGCTGAGCTGCGGCGCGGGTGCAAGGTCCGTCGCACCCCTAATGCGAAAGCACTGGTCAGCGTGCCGGTGACCAAGAAACTGACCCTTTGCGTCCACCCGGCCTCACCCAGCGACAGCGCACTGACGGGGTGACGGCGGGGCAGATACCCGTCCCGCCGCGCTCCCTCGATCACAAATGTGACGACAAACAGGGGACCGGCAAGCTCACCGCAGCGAAGCATGAGACGGGTGAGCCCGCCCTCGCGACCATCGACACGTCCCCGCCCGCCAGGCATCGACACACTCAAAACTTAGCTCTTTTCGACCACCCGAGTGCGGCCGACTCTGATCCCCGGCTGCCTCTCACCCGAGGTGCCAGAAGGATCCCGGACCGAAGCGCTGGTACCCCCAGCAGGACTCGAACCTGCGCACCCGGCTCCGGAGGCCGGCGCTCTATCCGCTGAGCTATGGGGGCCCGGAACGCGCCTTGCGGTCCTCCCCGTCAGTCGACCCGCTCAGCGCGGACTCAGCCTACTCGTCCTCGTCCCCGATGGTGAACATGAGACCGTCCTGGACGTCATAGAGGGCGTCCATCCACTCGGCGATCGAGACCTCCTCGGCCCGGCGCCGGCCCAGCGGATGGCCCTCCTTGGCCAGGAAGTTCCGGCACTGGCTGCGCAGCGGCGTGGGGACCACCGCCTCCTCAGCGATGTTGAGCTGCTCGAGTTCGTTGAGCAGCCGATCGATGAAGAGGATCTTGTTGCGCCGGGCGTTGCGCTCCCGACGCTCGATGTGGTCGGACTCGTAGAGGCGGGAGATCTCGTGGGAGGTTTCAGAGATGGTGGGCAAGTGTTATCCCTTCGAATCCGTGCGCGGGAGGTAGCGCGGCCAGTTCCGACAGCTTGTGCGTATTGGTCAATCCTAGATGGCACCTTGAGATGCGTCAAGATGGGAATGGCTTCCATCCGAGTTCGCCAAGCCGCATTCGTGAGTTGCCCGGCCAGGATCTAGCCGGTGGCATCGCCCCCTGGGCCTACCTGCGAAGGTCGTAGCCGCAGCAGTTCGCCGGCCGAAATGAGGACCGGGCCGGTCGGAGTCTCCAAGATCAGCTCGCCCACTTCGGAGAGCCCGGCAGCCCGCCCAGCCAGGCGGCCGGACTGGTGCTCGGCGATGACGTCCTCACCCATCCAGGCGGCGTGCCGCAGCCAGTCGTCGCGGATGGCGGCGAAGCCCCCCGACTGCCACTGGCGGTATCGCCTGGCGAGCCGGTCCAGCACCGCCCCGGCCAGCTGAGTGAGGTCAACTGGAGCCCCTTCCAGGTCACAGGCGGTGGCGCTCTGAAGGAGAGCTTCCGGCAGCTCGAAGCCCTCCCATCTGACGTTGCAGCCCACGCCTAGGACCACCACCTGCCCCCCGGACCGGTCGGCTACCGACTCTGCCAGGACACCGGCTAGCTTGCGTCCCCCGCAGAGGCAGTCATTGGGCCATTTCAGCCAGGCCCTGGGGCCTCCGGCCTCAGCCAACCCCTCCACCACCGCCAGGCCACCGACCAGGCTGAGGCTGGGCCACTCCGCGGGGCTGCCAGCGGGTCGCAGCAGAACCGAGAACATCAGGGCGCTTCCGGTGGGTGCGGTCCAGCTCCGCCCAGCTCGGCCCCGGCCGGCGGATTGCTCGTCAGCCAAGACGACCAGGCCTTCTCCCGCGCCCGCCCGTGCGGCCCGAGCGACCAGGTCCTGGGTGCTGGCGACAAGGGCGAAAGCCCGGAGCTCAAATGCCAGCTGGGAGGCGGAGAGGCCGCGCTTGAGGGCGCCTAGGTCGAGACCTTGCATCGCCCCTATGACAGCCGGTCTGAGATGGCGATCACTCTCGTATACTGCCGCGTCGTATGGAGAATTGGGAAAGGGTTGAGCTCTTCAGCTCTTTCTTGAAGCTCAGCGGCGACATCGAGGTGGTGCCGCCGCTGCGGCTCACCGATGTCGTCAACCGGATGACGGAATTTCTAGAGATCCAGCATCTGACCCTGGAGCCGCTCGCCAGCACCTATCCCGTCATCAGCACTGTCGAAGACTCCGCCATGGTGGCCAAGCGGGCACTGCTGATGGTAGTGCCCATCGGCGAAACCGCGGCCGACCAGGGGGGGCGCAGAGCGCTGCTGGAGACCAAGGTGGCGCGCCAGGTGGCACTCACCATCGACACCTTCTCCCTGGTCTGCGAGGTTTTCTTGGAGCCGCGGCTGAGCCTCCGCGAGACGCTCGAGCGGAGCATCGATGACTTTCTCCCGGTCCGCAATCTCAACGCGGTCTGGCTTCCGGCGCTGACCCACGAACGGGTAACCATCCAGCGCTCCTTCGCCCTCGTTCATCCCCGCCAGATCCTGAGCTTCTCCGAGCGCGGGGAGGCAGCTCCCTAGCAGGTCCGGGCTTCCGGGCCGCAGGCGGGAGAGTCACGTGGGGGTGGCGAGCCGGCGCGACGCCGCGACCGTCGCGCTTCTGCGCGAGGACTCGGGGCGTCTCGAGGTCCTGCTCCTCAGCAGGCCGACAGACAGCCGTTTCGCGCCCGGAGCCGAGGTGTTTCCTGGTGGGGCGGTCGATCCTTCCGATTCCGATCCGGGCTGGCGCCAGCTCTCCTGGAGCCGGGCTCGCGAGGCCGCCGTCACTATCCGGATTCTGGTCGCGGCGGTGCGAGAAACCTTTGAGGAGTGCGGGGTGCTGCTGGCCCGCACCACCGCCGGCCAGCCCTGTCCGCCACAGCTTCTGCCCGGGCTGGCCGGCCTGCGAGGGAGAATCCATGGCGGGCACCCCGAGGAGTTCCAGGCCGGGCTGCGGCAGTTCGGCCTGCGCCCGGCCTGGGAGGACCTCCTGTTCTGCGCCCACTGGGTGACTCCTGCTGGCATGGCCCGGATCTTTGACACCCGCTTCTTCCTCGCCTCGCTCCCTCCTGGCCAGGAGCCTGACCCCGACGCGGGAGGAGAGCTGACCTCGATGCGCTGGGTCGCTCCCGGACAGGCGCTGGGCGAGGCGGGGGAGGGGCGCTGCCTGCTCCTTCCCCCCACCAGGTCAGTGCTGGCGCAGCTTTCCGCTCAGGCCACGGTCGCCGCGGCGCTGGCCGCGGCGCGCGCCACCCGGGTGCAGCGGGTACGTCCCAAGCTGGAGACGATCACGGTAGAGCGCTATCCGGGCCTGGACCTCGGGGCCATCCACCCCGGCGACGGTCAAGGGGGATGAATGGCTGAGACGGCCGAGATCCTGCTGGTCAGGGCGCCCAACCCAGGCCCGCTCACCGGGTCGGGTACCAACACCTGGATCTACGGACGGGGCGAGACCGTGGTCATCGACCCCGGCCCGGCAGATGAGTCCCACCTGGAGCGGGTGGCGGAGTCGGCCCGGCGGCAGGGCCGGGTTGTCGCGGTGGCTGTGACCCACCACCACGGCGACCATCTGGACGGGGCGGCCCGCCTGCGCGAGCTGACCGGTGCTCCACTGGCCCTTCACTTCCGGCGAGCTGACCAGGCCAAGGACCTGCCACTGCACGATGGCGACCGGCTCTTGGTCGGAGATTCCCAGCTGGAGGCAATCCACACTCCGGGCCACGCCTCCGACCACCTCTGCTTCTTCGACCGGTCAGCCCGGGTTCTCTTCACCGGCGATCATGTGCTGCAGGGCACCACCAGCCTGGTGGTGCCTCCGGATGGCGAGATGGCGGCCTACCTCGCGTCCCTCGACCGGGTGCTAGAGCTGCGACCGCGTCGCCTCAACCCGGGTCACGGCGAGCCCATCGAGAACGCCGAAGCCGCCATCACCGAGCTGATCTCCCACCGCCTGCAGCGGGAGGCACAGATCCTGGACCAGCTGCGGCTGGGACCCACCGGCCCTGCCGAGCTGGTGCCCCGGCTATATGCCTCATACCCCAAAGCGGTGCTGGGGATGGCGTCAGGGACGGTGCTCGCCCACCTGCTCAAGCTGGAGCGTGAGGGCCGAGTGCGGCGCCTGGGGATGGCGGATCCGGCTCGCTTCGAGCTGGTGGGCGAGCCCAGCTAGAGCATCTGGAAGGGGAGGTGGGCCAGGGTCCGGGTCATGACCCCCGATGGGCCTTTGGGCACTAGTCGCCCGAGCAGGTCAGCGGTGTGGTAGGCGGTGCCGGCGATGTCGAGATGGATCCAGGGCAGGTCACTGGTGAACTCACGCAGGAAGACGGCGGCGTAGATTGAGCCGGCATCCCCGCTGGTCCCCGACGTGTTGTGCATGTCGGCGATGTCGGTGATCAGCGCAATGTCGTACTCCGGATTCATCGGAAGCTCCGAGATCCTCTCCCCCGCCAGGGCCCCGGCGCGCCGGAGCTGCTCCAGGAGCACCTGGCTGGTGCCCATGGCGGCGGTCACGACGCGGCCCATGGCGACCACCGCCGACCCGGTCAGGGTGGCCACGTCGACGAGGTGGGTGGCCCCTCGCTTGGCGGCATAGCAAAGTCCGTCAGCCAGGACCAGGCGACCCTCTGCGTCGGTGTTGTTGATCTCGATGGTCTTGCCGTTCATGGCGCTGACCACGTCGCCTGGCTTTATGGCGCCGCCGCCGGGCATGTTCTCGGTGAGCGCGGCGATGGCCAGGACCTCGATCGGTGCCTGCATCTTGGCGATCAACGTCATGGTCTCGATGACCGCTGCCGCGCCACTCATGTCGGCCTTCATGTCAACCATGCCGGCGTTGGGCTTGAGGGAGATGCCCCCGGTGTCGAAGGTGATTCCCTTCCCCACCAGCGCCAGCACCTTCTTGGAGTTGGACTTGGCCCTGGGCTTGTAGCGCAGGCAGACCAATTTGGGGGGCTGATGGGAGCCTCGGGCAACGGCCAGGAGGGCACCCATCCCCAGCTTCTCCATGTCGGCTCGCTCGAGCACCTCGAACTCCAGCTTGCTCTCATGAGCTACCCGCTCGGCCTCGGCTGCCATCTGGGTCGGGGTGAGCTGGTTGCTGGGCTGCCACTGCAGCACTCGGGCCCGGTTGGTGGCCTCGGCCATCTCGACGCCCTCGTTGAGGGCGTCCCCAATCCCCGACGCGGTCCCCAGCCCCACCACCTCCAACTCCTCGATGGCACTGGAGTCCTCCCCCGTCTTGAGCTGACCCAGGTGGTAGTTGCCCAGGCCCACCCCCTCGGCAAGCGCCCGAGCAACGGCCAGGGTCTCGCCCTGCAGTGGGTCCTGCGCCGCCAGCTCGGCGGCGAGTCCGGGATCCACCACCAGTGCCAAGCGCGGGCAGAAACGGCGGATCTGACGCACCGTGAGCTGAAGCGCGTTCCGCAGCCGGTAGCCATCCAGTTCCTGGGGGTGTCCGAGGCCAAGGAAGACGACTCGGGGGGTGGGAAGCTTGCCCATGGTGGCAACCACGCTCCGCTCCGGGAACTTCCCGGTCGCCTCCTGGTCGGCGCGCATCTGAGTGAGGATGCCGTCCAGAGCTTGGTCGACCGCGACCGCTGCCGGCCCCAGTGGCTCGGCTTGGAAGTAGGGAATCACCAGGGCATCGGCGACGATGGCGGTGACCTCGGTATCGCTGGGCTTGGCTCGCATGTTCACGCTCTCCTTTTCTCTCGCCTAGGGATACCGGCCGCTACCGTCACCCAATTCATATCCCCCCGGCTGAGGAGGGCCCAACAGATCAGTGATGGGGGTCGAAGCGCACCTGGCGCAGGTCCGGGATCCACCGCCGCAGCGCCGACTCCAGCACCCCCCGCACCTGAGGGGTAAGGACCACCACGAAATTGGAGCTGGGGTGGGCTTGGATCACCACGTCCCCGGGGCTCGGCTGTGTGACCAGAAGGCTGTCACTGGCGGGGCCGGAGGCGATCACTCCTCGTACCCGCGCAGTCAACTCCGAGTCAGTCACCGTCAAATCATGGCAAAGCGGAGCCCCACAATGCCGAGGTGGCGTCGACCATGGCCCCCTCTCCCGCCCGAACTGCCAGCCTGACGGCCCGCCAGCTGCTGGAGGTTGAGGCGCGCCGCCAGGGCTTCTCCGAGGTCGGGGTGACCAATCTGGCTCCCTTCGATGAGGCCGCCGACCGGGCCCGCCAGGCGCTGGCCGAGGGCCGGCTGGCGGGCATGCCCTGGTACACCGAGAAGCGGGTCAGCCAGGCCGCCGACCTGGGCAGGAGGTTCCCGTGGGGCCAAAGCCTGGTGGCGCTGACATATCCGTACCGGCCGGCCGCGGGTGCCTTGGCCCCTCCGCCAGAGCCGCCCGGCCAGCCGGGGAGGCCCCGGGGACGGATTGCCGCCTACGCCCTGGGGGAGGACTATCACCTGCGCCTCGACCGGGCCTTGCGTAGCCTGGTCGCGAGCCTGTCGCTGCGCTTCCCCGGCTTGCGCTGGCACCGGTTCGTCGATCACGGCCGCGCTCTAGATCGGGCCATCGCCGAGCGGGCAGGGCTCGGCTTTTGCGGCAAGCACACCCAGTTGATCGCCGCTCAGGGCGGCTCCTACGTGCTCTTGGCGTCGCTGGTTCTGAGCCTGAAGCTCAGTGCCGACCAGCCCTCCCGGAAGAGCTGTGGGAGCTGCCGGGCCTGCCTCCCCAGCTGCCCCACCGGCGCCCTGGTGGCTCCCGGCGTCATAGACGCGCCTCGATGCATCAGCTACCTGACTATCGAGCATGAGGGTGCGATCCCCGAGCAGATGCGCTCTCTGATTGGAGGCTGGGTGTTTGGCTGCGACCTCTGCCAGGAGGCCTGCCCGATCAATGCCCGGCTCGGGCCCGATCCTGTGCCTGTGGGTCCCGCCTCGAGCCGCCGCGGCCCGGTGCCCTTTCCCGACCTGATCGAGCTGCTGTCTCTATCCGAAGCGACGTTCCGGGCCCGGTTCCGCTCCACCACCATTCACCGGAGCGGCCGCGAGCGTCTGGCTCGGAACGCGGCGATAGCCCTCGGTAACGCCGGAGAGCGCTCGGCGGTCCCTGCCCTGGCCAGAGCCCTGCGCCGCGATCGTTCGCCGCTGGTGCGGGGGACCAGTGCCTGGGCCCTGGGCCAATTGGGAGGGGAGCAGGCGCTGGCTGCGCTCGCCGGCGCCATCGGTCGAGAGCAGGATCAGCAGGTCATGATCGAGATCCGGGATGCGCTGGCCCGCTGGCCCGGCGGCCGGGACCAGGACGATCCGGGCACTCGCCCTGCCCGGGGGGTTGCTCAAGCCGAGCCTGCCGCGGGAATCGGAGGCGGTGGACGACTCCATGGCGGCCGGGTAGATGGCGAACCTGACCGGCGTCGCGATCTTGTCGCACCACGCGTACCCGACCTCACTTAGGCATAATCGCGGCGGTGGCTGGCTTCGCCCCGGTCTGCAACGTAGCCGACATCCCCCAGGGAACCGGGCGGGTGATCGACGCCGATGGCGTCGAGGTGGCAATTTTCAACGTCGACGGCGTCTTCCACGCGCTCGAGAATTCCTGTGCCAGCGGCGGCTCGATTGGCGAGGGACAGCTGCGCGGCCACATCGTCACCTGCCCGCTGGATGGCGAGACCTACGACATCCGAACCGGCATCTCTCCCATCTCGGACGCCATCTTCGTCAAGCACTTCGACGTGCGTCTGGACAGCGCCGGCCAGGTGCTGGTCCGACTCGAGCCCACCGAAGACGAGGATGAGGAGCTCTGAACCGACGCCTGGCCGCTCTTGATGTCGGCTCCAACACGGTTCACCTGCTGGTCGCGACCGTTAGGGAGGAGGGAACCAGCGAGCGCCGCCACGCCATCCGCCTGCTGGCGCTGGGACGGCGGGTAGGGGCCACCCACGAGCTGGGGCCCGAACTGCTCCATCAGACTGCCGAACTGGTCAGCAGCCTGGTCGAGCAGGCTCGCCTGGATGGCGCCGAACGGGTGGGAGTGGTCGGTACCGAGGCGGTCCGCAACGCCCACGACGGCCCCGTCCTCCGCGACCAGATCCGGGAGCACAGCCGCGAGCAGCTTCGGATCCTGACCGGAGAGGCGGAGGCGCGCCTCAGCTACCTGGGCGCGACCTCCTTTTACGTGGCAACGGACGCGTCCGCGACCGTGGTGGACGTGGGTGGGGGCAGCACCGAGGTGGTTCACGGCACCGGCAGCCGACCCAAGGATGGGGTCAGCCTCAAGCTGGGCTCGGATCGGATCCTCCAGATCATTCGGGCCGACGATCCCCCCAGCGAGCGTCAGCGGGTCGACGCCGAGACCAGGATCTCGATGGTCCTGGAGGAGGCACCTGCGCCCGCCCTACCCGGAGTGGTGATCGCCACCGGGGGGACTGCCTCCAATCTGCCGGTTTTGCTGGGCATGTGGCGCCCCTTCGCGGATTCCACGGACACCCTCCAGGCGGAAGGAGACCATGACGCCTGGACCACCCTCGATCGGGAGGCGGTCGAGCGAGCGGTGGAGTTGGCGGCGACCCACTCCAGCGCCGAGTTGGCGAGGCAAACCGGTCTCAGCCCGGGGCGTGCCCGGCTCATGGCCGGTGGAGTCCTAGTGCTTCGTGGATTGCTCGAGCACTATCACGCTGAGGAGCTGGTGGTGACCGAGCGGGGGCTTCGCGATGGAGTGCTTCTCCGGCTGGCGGCCACGCCTCCCCACGCGCCGAACCCCTAAACCGCTTCGCGAGTACACCAGAGCGCGCAGACCTTCCCCTAAGCTGGGCAGGTGCCGGTCTTCGACTTTCACACCCACACGACCATCTCCGATGGTCATGCAGCCCCGATGGAGATGGCCCGGCGGTGTCAGCAGAATGGCTATGCCGCCTACGTCTGCAGCGACCACGTTGACGAGGGCACGGTCGAGCGCCGGGTGCCGGAGATAGTCGCCGCCTGTATCCAGGTGACCGATGAGCTGGGCATCCCCGCCATTCCCGCCGTCGAGGTCACCCGGGTCCCGCCGGAACGCCTGGCCAAGGTGGCTGCCAGAGCCCGTTCTCTCGGGGCCCAGCTGGTGGTGGTTCACGGCGAGACCCTGGGCGACTTCCCCCAGCCCGGGCTGAACCTAGCGGCCAGCCGCTGCTCAGACGTGGACATCCTGGGCCACCCCGGCTTGATCTCACTCGAGGCCGCCGCCCAGGCTCAGGCCCACCGGATCCATCTGGAGATCAGCGCCGCCGGCCTGCACGGGCTCACCAACGGCCATGTGGCCAAGATGGCTCTCAAGGTCGGCGCCGCTCTGGTACTCGACTCCGACGCCCACCGTCCAGAGAGCCTGCTGACCGCGGAGCGGGCCCAGCAGGTACTGGAGGGCAGCGGATTGACTCTGGAGGAGGTCGCGCGCGCTGCGGCTGAAGCCCCCTTCGCGGTCCTAGCCAGAAGAGGGATCGAGCTGCCCCGGGTGGCGGCGACTCCCTGACCCTCTTGGCCTTTTCAGGGGCTTTGCGGTGAACTGAAGGGCGATGGTGTAGGAGTAGGGGCTGGACTCGGAGTCGGGGCCGGGGTAGGAGTCGGGGTCGGGGTTACGCCCGGTAGGGGCGTCAGCGGCGCATTCGGGTGACTAGTGGGCACGGTGACAATGTCGTCGAGGGTCACCACCAAGAGTGTCCCCCCCGTTCCAGCTCCAAAGGTGACGATCACGGCGTCCCCGGGGATGAGGAGCCCGAGCGAGGAGGTAGCGCCAGCACGGGTGATGACCGATTTGGCGGTGACGGTGGCAAGAACCGTCTGCTCTCCGGCCGGCTGAATGGCGAGCTGATTCTCACCCAGCGAGATCCCGACGATGGTGCCGTCGACGGGATGACCGATGAGGGCGCTGGGCGTGGGCGAGGAGCTGGGCGAGGTTAGGGCCGCGGAATGCCGGCCTGTGGGCACCTTGCCAATCGAGAAGATGGTGACCGAGGCCACTCCCAACCCGACACCTAAGACTGAGAGTGCGGCGATCGCGAAGAAGATCAGCGCCAGCAGGCCGTGCCCGTGGAAGCCGATGAAATTGTGGCGCTCCTTCAGGTTGCGGCCGGCGCGAAGGCGCGGCTTGCCCTTGCGGGCCGCCGTGTTCCCCCTCGGCAGCTGCGTGTCCGCCAATGCGTCTCCTCGCTTTCCCCAAGTTCGACCGGCGCAACCACCACAGGCGCCAGGCTCGCCGGAGTATATGCGACCGCCTGAGATCGCCCGAGATGGATCGGTATCATCAACGACCACCCATGGCTTCTGATTACGATCACAACGCCATCGAGGCCAAGTGGCAGTCCCGTTGGCGCGGAACCGGACTCAATCAGGTGGACCTGGAGCACGCCCAGCGGCCCTACTACAACCTGATGATGTTCCCCTACCCATCGGCTGAGGGGCTGCACGTCGGCAACATGTTCGCCTTCTCAGGCGCGGATGCCCACGGGCGCTTCCAGCGCATGCATGGCCTCGACGTCTTCGAGCCGATCGGCTTCGATGCCTTCGGAATCCACAGTGAGAACTTCGCACTCAAGATGGACCAGCATCCGACAGACCTGATCGCTGCCAACGTGGCCAGATTTCGCGCTCAGTTGGAGAGGCTGGGGGCCCAGTTCGACTGGTCCAAGACGGTGGATACCACCGATCCCGCCTACTACCGCTGGACCCAGTGGCTGTTCGTCACCCTCTGGAAAGGCGGCTTCGCGTATCGCGACCGCCGCAACGTCAAGTGGTGTCCTCAGGATCTGACGGTGCTGGCTGACGAACAGGTCCTGGCCGATGGCACCTGCGAACGCTGCGGGGCCCTGGTGGTGGAACGAGAGTTGGAGCAGTGGTTCCTGCGCATCACCGCCTTCAGCGAGCAACTGCTCACTGGACTCGACCAGCTGGACTGGTCCGAGAGCACCAAGCTGCTCCAGCGCCACTGGATCGGACGGAGCCAGGGAGCCCTGATCGACTTTCCGGTCGACGGTGCTGAGTCGCTTCGAGTGTTCTCCACCAGGCCTGACACCGTTTTCGGGGCCACGTTCATGGTGCTCGCCCCGGATCATCCCCGCACACTCGAGCTGACCGCGCCGGATCGGCGCGCCGAAGTCGCGGACTTCGTGGCTGAAGCCGCTCGGCGCCGCATCGCGGGCCAGCGCGACGACGAGAACTCCACACGGGGGGTGGCGCTGGGGCGGGACGCCCGACACCCGCTTACCGGCCGGCACCTGCCCCTGTTCACGGCTGACTACGTCCTTTCCGGCTACGGCACCGGGGCGATCATGGCGGTACCAGCCCACGACCAGCGCGACCACGCCTTCGCGCTCGCCCATCAGATCACAGAGGTGAAGGTGGTCTCGGGAGGAACCAGCGAGGGCAGCCACGCCGGCTCGGGCGTGCTTATCAACAGCGGCCAGTTCGACGGCCTGGCGGCACCCGATCCGGCTCGCGAGGTCATCACCGCGGCCCTGGTCGAGGAAGGCTTGGGCCAGCCCCATGTCAGCTACAAGCTGCGCGACTGGGGCATCTCGCGCCAGCGCTATTGGGGACCCCCGATCCCGGCGGTGCACTGCCCCCGCGACGGGGTCGTCCCGGTCCCAGAGGACCAGCTGCCGGTCCTGCTGCCCTACATCGCCGACTTCCGGCCTCTGGGCACTGGCGAGTCTCCCCTGGCACGTGACCCCGAGTTCCTCAACACCACCTGCCCGGTCTGCCACGGCCCGGCGCAGCGCGATACCGATGTCTCTGACACCTTTCTCGACAGCTCCTGGTATTACCTGCGCTATCCCTCAGCCAACCGAGACGACGTGGCCTTCGACCCCGACCTCACCAGGAAGTGGTTGCCCGTCGACTACTACGACGGTGGCAACGAGCACGCCGTACTTCACCTCCTCTACTCCCGATTCGTCTGCATGGCTTTGAGACAGTTGGGATACCTCGAGTTTGATGAACCGTTCACCCAATTCCGGGCCCATGGAATGCTGGTGATGGACGGTGCCAAGATGTCCAAATCGCGAGGCAACGTGGTGGTGCCTGACGAGTACATCGCCCGCTTCGGTGCCGATGCTTTTCGTCTCTACCTGCTTTATTTGGGTCCTTACCAGGAAAGCGGCAACTTTATCGACACCGGGATCAACGGGCCGTCTCGGTTTCTGAACCAAGTCCTGCGACTCCTCGACCGGGTGCCCGACGCGGGCGAAGACTCCCCCGAGCCCCGCGACCTGGCCCGGGGCCGCCATCGCTGCATTCGTCAGGTCACCATCGACACTCCCAAGCTCAAGTACAACACGGCGATCGCGGCGATGATGATCTTTGTAAAGCAGCTGGGAGGACATAAGGGTGCGGTCCCCCGGGTTGCCCTGGAGACGTTGGCTCTGTTGTTGGCTCCGTACTGTCCGCATCTTGCGGAAGAACTTTGGGAGCGACTGGGCAGAGCCTACTCGGTGCACCAGCAGCCATGGCCAGTGGCAGACGAATCGCTGATCACCAACGAGCAGGTGGTGGTGGTGGTCTGTATCAACGGCAAGAAACGCGACCAGATCACCGTCCCCGCCGGCACGGGGGCCGACGAGCTCGAGCTTCAGGCGCTGGCGTTGCCGAGGATCCAGCAGTGGCTGGACGGCTCGGACGTTAAAAGAGTGTTTGTGGTGCCAGATCGGCAGGTCAACCTGGTGGTCTAAGCCCTTATAGGGATCACCGGCGGGAACCACTTCCTTCGCAATGCGGCCTGTAGCTCCGCTGCTTAAAGGGCGGTCTTGTTATTCGCTGGAAGTGCCTTGTTTGAGACCAACCTGCAGCGTGTGCTGACGTCGATTGAGAAAGGCTAAAGTGCGGTGTCGCGCCTGCTCCACGGCCTCCATGGCCCTCCGATGAATCTCAAGTAGAACGCCGCGAACACCAAGACAATGCCAATATTCACTATGAGCCGTTCCCCGAATCGGTGTCTGAAGAACGCGAGATCTAGTCCGACGATGAGTCCCACCATCGCCACCAAGTAAAGCACGGTAGCTAGTCTTCTGCCCATTTCAGTTAAGCCTTCTTTCGCCTCTGTCTAGCCTTGCGTCCTTCTCCGGCTTCACCACTTCCGTCTTGGGCACATGAAAACTGCTTTCATCTCCAGCTCGACGTGCGCTCGGGCCCTCGGCCCTTCCTCTACTTCTGGTTTCATGTGGCCCCTACTACGTCAGCGGAGATCCCCTTGCTGGGTGGTCTGAGTCTACGCCGCTAGAATGCCCGTAACCCACGGTGGCTTACCACCACCGAATGTCGCCGCCAGGCCAAGACTCAGGCAAGCAGCTCAGAGGGCAGATCGGAGAGGATAGATCAGCCCGAGATCATCTCGGCCCGTAGCTCAGCTGGTTAGAGCGGGGTTCTTATAAAGCCCAGGTCCTGGGTTCGAGTCCCAGCGGGCCGACCACCATCCGGTCGGCGCGGCCAACCGCCCACGGTCACCTGAGAACCACGATGTGGGCACGACCAGGCCAGACCGGTGGAATACGACCGGCGGGGCCGCAGTCCGGGATCACGTCGAGTAGAGGTCAGGCGGGTTTCGACGGTGGCGCCGTTGCGACAGGATGTCGCTCCATCCAGCGCTCTGGCCGTTCCAGGGGAGTAAGCCCTGCCGCGCATAAATAGTGCGACCAGGAACTGCCGCGAGGACCTGGCGACCCGCGGCCAGCGCCGGATGGTTGATGGCTGTCTCCACCAGGAAAGTGCCCAGGCCGGAGCCAGAATGCGGGGCGTCCACGAAGACATCGCACAGCCAGCTAAATGTGGCGTAGTCCGTGACGACCCTGGCGAATCCGACCTGGGCGCCTTCTGCCGAGTAGAGACCAACCACCAATGAGTGCTCGATCGACTTGGCAACCAGGTCAAAGGATCGCCCCCGGGCCCAGTACGCCTCGTGGCTGAGCCATGCGTGAACCCATTCGACGTCAACCAACTCGCGCTCGTCACTTGCCCAGTAGCCATTCGGCCCCATCCAACGCACTTGTATCCTCCCAACCTCTTCGACTGCGCTCCGGGCGGTCGAAATCAGGTAAATTCGTCTATCCGAGGTTATCTGCGTCACCTGACCCTTCACGGAGTGACTGACTCGGGTGGTCCTCGGTCTCGGGGACCGCCTCCGCCACCAAACCTCTGCTAATAGAGCCTCCGCTCCAGGACGAGGACCGGACGACCAGCGTCGTCTTGCCGTTGCTCCAGCTGCTGGTAGCGCATTCGAGTCCAGAAAGGGAGCGAGGATGGCCGCCCTACTTCAACAGCACAACGGACACTTGACCAGCCAAGGGCTGGGAGCCGTACATGGATCGCGCTCAGTGCTTCCCTGCCGTACCCCTTTCTTCGGTGTTGAGCGGAGATATGCAGGATTCCGATCCAGGGCGTCAGGTCGGTTGGATCGGGGACCAAGATTGAGAGCGTGCCTATCAGATCGGATGTTGTTCGCTCCGTGAGCGCGTAACACGCGGAGTTAGCCCGCACATGTTCCTGCCATAGGTACATGGCAACGTCATCCTGCTCGAGCGGTCGAGCCAAATCCGATTCACTCCCCAACGACACCAGCGGCGGATCATCCAGTATGAACATCGCATGAATCCGGGCAACGACATCAGCCATGCCGTAGGCCGGTTCAAAAGCCATGCGGTCGCTAAATAAAATAGCCGGAAGCACCTTAAGGCATCCTAGGCGGGTCACTGAGCATCCGCAAGCGAGGTAGGGCGGGCACTCCTGTTGCCTCTGCGGATCGTGATTCAGGTGCTGCAACCCTTCCGCAATCGGAGCGGTCCGGACAGGCTCGGACCGGGATACCGAGCTAGCCCTGTCGATCGTCGCCTCGATCGCCAAGGCCCACGGCGGCGCCTTGTACACTGCCGACGACAGCGCCCGGCTGCTGAGAATTTCGTGTAACGCCGGTGAGTGGAGGTCGATCAGGTGAACGTGGTTGGTCTGGGTGGCTCACTGGCCGCCCCATCACGTAGCCTCGCCGCCCTGCGCGCTGCGCTAGCCGGAGCCCGTGAGTCCGGCGCCGAAACTGAACTCTTGGACCTTCGTGAGTTGCGACTGCCGCTGTACGTCCCCACTGAGAGCGCGGTCCCCGCCGGCGCCCGACGCCTGCTGGACACGGCTGGCGCCTCCGACGCGATGGTCTGGAGCAGTCCCCTCTACCAAGGCACAGTCAGCGGAGCTTTCAAGAACGCCCTTGACTGGCTACACCTGCTAAGGGACCGCGAGCCCGCCTTCTTGTCCGATCAGGTGATTGGGCTGGTCGCCACGGCGGGAGGCGTCCACGGCCTACAGGCGGTGAACACTATGGAGTTCTCGGTACGCGCACTGCGAGCCTTCGCTGTGCCTTTGGTCGTCACCGTGGGCCCAGCGGATAAGGCCTTCGACGCCGAAGGGAACCTCACCGATGCCAGCGTGCGCGAATCGCTGGAGACGTTGGGACGCGAAGTAGCGCGGATTGCCGGGCGGTTCCACGAGAGCGACACGCTCGAAAGCGAATGCGCCAAGGCTGCGGCACGGCTGGCGCTAGCGGCGGCTTGACCTTTTCTTTGTCGGCCACATACACGTGCGCCGCGTAATCGGAGGTTAGATGACCACACCAGACTACTACCCACCCCTGCGACGACTTGTGACCGGCGTTGGCCCGGATGGCCGGTCGCAACTGATCAGCGACAGCATGGCGGCGGACACCGAAGTGACCCCTGATTACGTACTCGACGACCTCTGGTCGATGACCGTGCCCGCTGCAGCCGACGGCCCCCTCGCACTGCCCAAGGCTCCGGGCGCTGAGATTGCCGCTGGTTCTGCCCTATTTCGGCGCTGCATCATTCCTGCCAACACGACCATCGGTTTCCACAGCACCGACACGGTTGATTGCATCACCGTGGCCTCAGGTTCGGTCACGCTGATACTGGAAGCGGGTGAGGTTGAGATGAAGCCTAGCGACTGTGTTGTCCAGCGGAACACAGTTCACGGCTGGCGAAACAGCGGTTCGGAGCCCTGCGTTCTCATAGGAGTCATGGCGAGCACCAACGGGTGATGGGGCACCCGTTGGGACGGGGAGACTCACCCCCCGGACAGATCGTGGGATGAGGTTGGCCAGCGCGTAATCAGAGCGGGCCAGTAACCCGGCCTCCGGTGAAAGGCAGGGTGATTGCCCGTCGGCAGCCAGCGGCCTCGTTTCGTCATCGGATCGGCTCGCTGGCGCCAGTGCCTACCATTTGAGGCAGGCGGCAGCGAGGTGAGCGAAAGGAGTGGCAATGATCACGGGCATCTCGATCGTTTCAGTGTGGGTGTTGGACCAAGATGCAGCTAAGGACTTCTACACCAAGCAGCTGGGTTTCGACGCTACTAACGACGTCGTCATGGAGAATGGGATGCGCTGGCTCACGGTCAAATCTCCGGGCAGCTCTGGTCAGGAGTTCCTGCTGATCGACCCAGACCATTCGATGCTTGATGCCAAGACCGCTCAGCAGGTTCGGGCTCTGGTGACCAAGGGTGCTCTCAGCCCTGGCATCATCTCCACCACTGACTGCCGGGGTGACTACGAGACGCTAGTAGCTCGAGGGGTGGAGTTCACCCAGTCGCCAGCCGAACGGCCTTATGGGATCGAGGCGGTCCTCCGGGACAACTCCGGGAACTGGTTCAGCTTCACCCAGCGTCACGGTGTGGGCTAGGCTCGCGGCTGACCCAGGCGCGGAGCAGTCAGCCCCTGAGCTCGGAGCTGACCAGACGTGTGCACGCCACCGCGAGGACCGGTGCCGGCCTGCGCAGTCACTAGGATTATGTGGTCGGCATTAGTTAGGGGGGAGACATCACGATGAAGAGGCTGTACCCGCTCTGGCTGGGCGAGGCCTGCTGCGACAAGGGGCGTGTGCTGTCCCCAGGGTTCGGCGACGGGGTTCGGATCCACATCCCGATCATCGGCTACCTGGTCATCACCGACTCTGGACGCCGAGTGCTGATTGACACCGGAATCCACCGCAGCCACATCGAGGATCCGGACCGCACCTGGCGCGGCACCGAGTTCGCCGAGTTGCTCCGGCCGGTGATGCGGACCGACGACACGGTCGACTACAGACTTGCAGCGTTGGGCCTGCGCGGTGCCGACGTGACTGACGTCGTCAACACGCATCTGCACTTCGACCACGCCGGCAACAACGACGCGTTCCCCAGCGCCACCTTTTTCGTACAGCGCGCCCAGTACGATGCCGCCATCGACAATCCCTCATTCCCCAACCAGTACTGGCGACTGGAGGGCCTCAACTACCAGTTGCTGGACGGCGAAACCGATCTGGGAGATGGGATATCAGTGATTCCGACACCCGGCCATGCGCCCGGCCATCAGTCGGTCCTGATCAGGCTTGATAGCGGCCAGAACCTGATGCTGTGTGGCGATGCCATCTACGAAGAGGACAACGTCAAGCACGATGTCTGGGAAGGACATTCAGATCCCACCCAGGCCAGGGAGAGCGCCTTGCAGCTTCTCGCCCGGGCGGAGGAGCTGCAAGCGCAGCTCTTCTATGGCCATGACGCGGAGCAGTGGAAGAACGTGCGCAAGTCTCCCAGCTGGTACGAATAGTCCAGACGTGTCACCAGTGCGGCCTGAACGCTGGCCTGGTCGCGAAGCAGAAAGGTCTCGTTTTTGAGGGGGTGAGCAGGCCCCGCTAGCACCGCTCGAGGACGACTTCGCGCTTCGCGCCTGCCGGGAACCTGATCTCATCGCGCCATCCGGCTCGCATCCATGCGAAGATGGACGCCGTAGCTCGGCGGGTTGGGAAGGGCCCGCCGGACTCAGGACTGATTCCTGGTCCAGTGCCAGGGGCGCCTACGGGAGACAACCACCGTGTCATTGGTCGTGATTCTCTGCGAGGATCGGTTCCGGGAGCAGCTTGAGACGCTCGCCACCGGTGTTGGCTACAAGCTGCCTGGTGGCGAGCTGGCCAAGTCCGACCCGGCCGCGCTGGTCCGCTCCCGGCTGCAGTCAGATCCGGATCTCGCCCTGGTGGTGACCGAGCGCTTGGGAGACGCCTGGGTCGCCGCCCTGGATCGGGAGGGCATTCGCTACTGGCTGGTTGAGATCGGCGTGCCCAGAGCCCCCGGCTTCCGGCCCCCGGACCGGCGTCCTCACAGGCACCTGCTCGGGCTCGACAAGACCACGTTGGCGTATCTCAGGCAGCTCCTCGACGACTGGCGCGACCGGGACCTTCTGCGGGTGGATTGCTTCACCTTCGCCTTCCGAGAAGGCATCCCGCACGAGGCAGACTGGGTGATCGACACCCGCTTCCTCGATAGCCCCTACTGGATTGCTGAGATGCGGGAGCGGCCCGGCACCGACCCGATGGTGCGCGAGTACGTGATGGCCCAGCCGGGCGCCCAGGAGCTGCTCGGGCAGTTCCTGCCGATGATGCTGCGGCTGGTCCCGCTCTATCAGGCGCAGCGCCGCTCCGTGCTCCGGATCGCGGTCGGCTGCACCGGTGGCCTACACCGTTCCATGGCCATCGCCTCGGAGCTGGTCGACCGCATCGACCAGTCGGGCGTGGCGGCCGCGAGGTACCTCCCGGAGCCTCCGCTGCACCTGCCCCAGGAGCTCGACTGAGCCCTTCCGCCAGGTCCTAGATCTGGGATCCGCCCAGCGCCGAGACCACCGCGCCAGCACGCACGCCGAGATGGCTGGTCGAGACGGCCACCCCGTGGGGCAGCACCGAGCGCACCAGGTCCTCGTAGGCGCTGCGGACTTCGGGGTACCGGAGAAACAGAAGGTGGGCGTACTCCTGCACCACCGGGCGCGGGGGGCGGCGCAAGCGCAGGTGGACTTCGCCGGGAAGATGGTTGGCCTTGCGGCCGTTGCAGCGCTTACAGGCGACCACCTGGTTCTCCCAGCTACCGGGATTGCCGCCTCGGGATACCGGAATCACGTGGTCGATGGTGAGCTCGGTCGGCGCGGCGTGCACCCCGCAGTACTGACAGCAGTGTTCGTCGCGCAGCAGCAGGTTGCGGCGGTTGGGACGCAGCAGCCGCCGCGGCACCATGATGTTGCGCAGCAGGCGGACCACGATGACGCCATCGCTGAGCCGGCGCTGCGCCAACTCCTCGACCACCATCCGCTCCACCGCGTCGTCGAAGAAGGCAACTCGCTCCTTGGTCAGAAGCACCACCAGCCGTCTTCGGCTGATGACGTTGAGAGGTTGCAGCGAGGCGTTGAGCAACAGCACCGGCATGGCGCAATTGTGAACGCATCGCCGCCCCGCGTTCAGCCCCGGCGTATCCCCAGCGTCTGGCGTATTCCGTCGAGGTGCCCCAGGAGCCCTGGATTCACCGTCAGCACCACCAGGAGCAGCACCACCGCCACCAGCAACGCCAGCGCAAGATAGCTGGTGACCGAGGGGCCTGACGTGGGAGAGGGAAGGCCACTGGCCACGGCTAACCCGCCGTCTCGCGCACCGACTGCCCAGCCGTCCAACGACCCTGGTCATCGACACCGACGTCGCGTAGCGTCCAGCCCCTGGCGTGCCCGGTGAGGGCGTGGGGAAGAAGCCGGGCCGCCTGCTCGCGCTGCCATCCACTGACAACAGCCAGCTGCGATGGCTCGACGGACCTTGCGATCAACTCCAGCCCAGCGACCAGGGAATGCCCGCGGAGTGCCAGCACCGTGCCGCCGCCGGGGCGGGGCAAGGCTCTGAGCAGCGCTTCCAGGACCGGGGCGGGGGGTTGGTCGAGGAAGAGTTCCCCCGAGCCCAGCGCCTCCTCGACCGCGCGCTCCTGATCCGGCTCCAGTACGGGCCAACCGGGTGGCACCCACCAGCCGGCTGCGGCGTAACTGAGAACCCGGGTGCTGGCGAAACCGGCATCGAAGCGATTGGCCAAGGCTGCCAGGGCAGGTTCCGGCCAGGGACCGACCACCAGCAGCGTCGAGCCCTCCCGGATGGCCTGGAGCGCAGCGTCCAGCTCCTCTCGCTTCAACTCCGCCGGCTCCCGGGCGGCAACTCGAACCGCCAAGTAGGGGCGGTCAGTGAGAGGTGGCAACATCAGTTCCAGCCAGACATCTCCCGAATGACCCTCGCCGCTGGTCGCGTCCTCCGCGAGTGAGAGCGCCCGACGAGCGGTGCCGATGGCCTCCGCTGCTGCCGTTCCGGAGAGCTGCTGGCCTACCGCTTCCCAGCGCTCGCCGATCAGCATCTCCAGCGGCGATCCCGGCCTGATCCTCACCACCTCGGCGCCCCGCTCCAGGGCTTCGCGGGCGATCACCGGAGCTCCACTCAGGTCTAGGTCCGAGGGCTCATGCTCGGCTGAGGCCGGCTCCTCGTCGATGGTGGAGGGTCCCGCCGACGGGGGCGGCGGAACGCCCCTAATTGGCCTGCTCTCGAGCCAGGTAGTCGGTGGGGAGGCCGACGGCACCGGCCGGATGGAGACCAGCTCCGGCATCGACGAGCCTGCCGCCTCCACCAGGGTCACCATCACGCCTGCCACCCGGAGGGTGCCACCCACCTCCAGGAGGGCGCGGCCACCGGGCGCGAGCCTCCTGCCGTTCACCCAGGTCCCGCTGACGCCGCCCAGGTCGTGGACGTCTATCCCGGTGGGGACTCGGCTCAGCTCGCAGTGGCGGTTATCAACCGCCTCATCAGGGTCGAGATGGCTGACGTCGACATCAGGAACCGTGCCGCCGGGGACGCTCCGACCCAAGAGGATGGGGTAGCGCTCGAGGGTCACCGTGGCGCCATCGGCCGCCTGCAGCGCCAACAGGCCGGAAGTGGTCACTCGGTCAGGACCCGGGGGATGGGCCGGCGCGCCCGGTGGTCACCCTCATACCCCGCGGCTCTCCAACTCGGCGATCAGGGCGGGCAGGACCTTGAGGGCATCCCCGACCACGCCCAGGTCGCAGATCTTGAAGATCGGCGCGTCGCGGTCCCGGTTGATGGCCACGATGTGCTTGGCTCCCTTCATCCCCACCGTGTGCTGCATGGCGCCGCTGATCCCGCAGGCAAGGTATAGGTCCGGCTTGACCGTCTTCCCGGTCTGGCCAACCTGACGGGCATAGGGCACCCAGCCCGCGTCGACCACCGCTCGGCTGGCACCCACCGCGCCGTGGAGAAGCGCCGCCAGCTTTTCCAGGAGCTCGAAGTTGGCTGGATCCTGGAGTCCCCGGCCGCCGCTGACCACGACTCGAGCCTCTTCCAGGGTTGGCCCGCTGGCCAGGGCGACGACCGACTCCATGCGGCGGGCGCCGCGGGGTGCGCCCTGGGGCATGGCAACCTCCACCACCTTGGGCGGACGGCCCGAAGTGGGCTCGGCGGTGATCGATTTGGGTCGCATGAGGACGCAGGGGCTGGGGCCGCTGAGCTCGGTGAGGACGTTCTGCGTGCCTCCGAAAATCGAGGAAGCGGCGGCGAATCCGCCTCCCCGAACCTCGACATCGGAGGCGTTGGCGACCACCGTCAGCCCCAGTTTTGCGCTGGCTCGGGCACAGATGTCGCGGGCGTCATAGGTCGCCCCGAACAAGATCAGGTCAGGGTGCTGCTCCTCCACCAGCGCTGCCAGCGCTGCCGCCGCCGGCTGAGCGACGAATTCTCGGTAGGCCCTGTCGGCACCTACATAAACCGTCTCGGCACCGAAGCTGCCGACCGCGTCAGTCGCACGCGCGGCCTCGGGATCCAAGATCACCGCGTCGACGTCCCCAAGCTGGCGAGCCTTGGTCAGCACCTCCTGCGAAACCGGGCTCAGCTCCGAGCCGGATAGCTCCGCAAAGACCAAGATCCGGGCCACCCTCAGATCACCTTGAGCTCGGCCAAGTAATCAGCGATGTGCTGGGCACCGCTACCGTCGTCGTCGATCACCTCTCCCCCTTGGCGCTGCGGTGCCGGCTCGACCTTGACCATCTTTTGAGCCGAGCCCTCACCGCCCACGCTCGCCGGGTCGATCCCGAGCTCTTCCAGGGAGGGCTGCTCCAGAGGGCGACTCCGGGACGCCACGATCCCCTTGAGAGTTGGATAGCGCGGCTCGTTGATGCCTCCGGTCACTGTCACTACCGCTGGTAGCTCGGCCTCGACCACGTCGTGACCCTCTGGGGTCTGGCGGTGGATACGGACTTTGCCACCGGTCACCTCCAGGTGCTTGGCGAAGGTGAGCGAAGGCCAGCCGAGCAGCTCAGCAATGGCGGCGGGGACGATACCGGAATAGCCGTCGGTCGACTCGGTGCAGGCGATGAGCAGGTCGGGCTGGACCCTCTTCACAGCCGCCGCCAGCACTCGGGCGGTGGCCAGAGCATCCGAGCCGTGTAGCCGCTGATCGCTGATCAGCATCCCCTCGGCGGCGCCCATCGCCATGGCCTTCCGGATGACGTCGACCGCACTCTCGGGCCCCATCGAGATCGCGACCACCTGGTTCTCACCGGCGCCGGCGACCTCCAGGGCCGCCTCCACGCCGTAGGAGTCGCCCGGGTCCAGCACCAGCTCACCCTGGTCCCGGACCAGCAGGTGGGTCTTGGGATCCAGCTTGCCGACGCCGGAGGGGTCGGGGATCTGTTTCACCAAGACCGCGATCTTCACCAGGCGACCCTCCAACCGGCCCAGCTCATCCCGAAAGAGCCACGCCATCTTAGCGAGCGACGAGAACGGTCGATCTCGCTCCGGGAGTGGGTGGGTGGTCAACTCGGACGTATAATCGGCCAGCCCTTTAGAGGGTGGCGCAGACCGGCGGCAGCTAGCCGGCCCGCCCTGGGCCCCGTGGTGTAGCTGGCCTAACACGCCACCCTGTCAAGGTGGAGATCGGCGGTTCGAATCCGCTCGGGGTCGCCATCCGCCGCTCTCACCGAGCCATCTCCGCCCGGGTTCCAAGAGGCTAGGATCGAGATGATGTCGATCCATCCCGATGCTGAGGTCGGTTTCGCGCGTGCAGCCGCCGCTTACGAGCGCGGCCGCCCCGACTATCCGCCGGCGGCGGTCGGGTGGCTGGCCTCCCACCTCGGTCTCGAACCCGGCAAGGTGGTGGTCGATATCGGAGCCGGGACGGGCAAGCTGACCCGTCAGCTGGTCCCTTATGGCTTGCGGCTGATCGCCATCGAGCCGGTCGAGGAGATGGCTATCGAGCTGCGACGGGCCGTGGCCGGCGTGGACGTCATCTCCGCGACCGCGGCCCAAACGGGGCTCGCCTCAGGGACGGTCGACGCAGTCACCGCCGGCCAGGCCTTCCACTGGTTCGCGGACCAGGCGTCGCTCCGAGAGATCCACCGCATCCTCCGCCCCGGCGGCCGGCTGGGACTGGTCTGGAATCGACGCGACTCACGCTCTCGACTCTGGGAGGCGGTGGCCACAATGATCGCTCCTCTGAGAAGGGGGAGCCCAGATCACTCCACTGGAGAGTGGCGACAGCAGCTGGAGACCAGTTCACTGTTCGGTCCCCTGGAGTCACGCGCCTTCCCCCACCAGCAGTCGGCCAGCGCCGAGCAGCTGGTTGACCGGGTCCTGTCGCTCAGCTTCGTGGCCAACTCACCCGAGCCGGTGCAGGCAGGCCTGCGTCAGCAGGTCCTGGAGCTGGCCGACAGTTACCAGGATCGGCCCGGCCAGCGGATCGCCCTTCCCTATCGCACCGAGGCTTTTGCCTGCAGTGCCTGCTGAGGGAGAGGCCGCTAACTCCCAGCTGCAGCCGCTGCCCCGCGCCTTCCTGGATCAGCTGGCAAACCAGGAAGAGCTCTTGGTGAGCTCGCGGGACCCGGCGAGCCGGGGAACCGTGCGGATGTGGTTCGCGGTCGTGCCCCCGGGATACGTGTACCTGCTCACTCCCACCATCTCGATTAAGGCCGAGCGCTGGCTTCACGACCCCTGGGTGCGGTTCCAGGTCCCCGGCAGCCGAGGCGGCCAGGAGGGGGTCGCGGCCGAGGCGACCTGGGAGGAGGCAGAACCCCACCTCGATCTGCTCACCCGCCGCTTCGCCATGGCGGGGGCGGCGACCGGTGAGGCGCTGCGCTGGATGATCGAGGACGGCAGCCGCCGATTGCTCAAAGTCGGACTCAGGGCGGAGGCTGCTTCAGAGGCTGTCGGCTAGGTCCAGCCGGAGCACCGCGCCCAGCAACGCCTGCGCCCCCAGCGCCACATCCTCGGGATCGCTCCATTCCTCTGGGCAGTGACTGCGGCCGTCACGCGAGGGGATGAAGATCATCCCCATCGGACAGGTCCGAGCCAGCAGGGCGGCGTCATGGCCGGCCCCTGAGGGCAGGTCGAGGTGAGGCTGGCCGAGCTCTTCGATTGCCTCGACGATCGCCCGCCGCGGGCCAGGGGCGCAGGCAACCGGAGCCCCCTCGGCAACCCACTCGATCTCGACCTGGAGCTGGCGGCGGGCGGCGCGGTCGCGCGCCCCGACTTCGAGCGCTCGGTGCCGGTCCTCCAGCCATTGGGTCTCGGCGCTGCGGAACTCGACCCAGACGCTGGCCGTGCCCGGAACCACGTTGGCGGCGCCCGGCGCGATATCGAGCCGTCCCACCGTGCCGACGCCCTCGTCGCCCAACTTGGATTCCCCGGCCAGGCGCTCCACCAGCAGAACCACTTCGGAAGCGCCGGCCAGCGCGTCGCGGCGCGCGTCCATGGCGGTCGTGCCGGCGTGGTCCGGTCGGCCCAATAACGTGATCACCGCGCGATGGATCCCGACAATCGAGGTCACCACCCCGAGCCGGATGCCTTCCCGCTCGAGGCGGCCGCCCTGTTCGATGTGGAGCTCGAGATAGCCCTGCAGCCGTTGGGCCGGCCAGACCATCTCCGAGATCC
>JBAPNX010000020.1:0-2177 GCA_049279335.1 Candidatus Dormiibacterota bacterium | reverse complement strand
GGCGAAAGATTGTGGTGGCGACTCCCAGGGGGATGATCACCGCGAGACAGGCCACTGCCAGTCGCCAATTGATGAATATGAGCGCGCCACCGACGCCGGCAAATGTGCAGACGCTCACCACTGCCGTGAGCAGCCCGCTCTCCAGGAGCGCCTCCAGCGAGTCGACGTCGGTCGTCATGCGCGTCATGATCCGGCCGGCCATCTCTTCCTCGTAGTAGTCGATGGAGAGCCGCTGCAGCTGGGCAAAGATCTTGATCCGCAGCGCCAGCATGAGGCGCTCTGCGGTCCTCCCAGTGATGAAGGTCTCAGCGATGGAGTCCACCAGATCAGCCAGTGTTATCAGCAGGAAAATCACGGTTGCCACGAAGATGACGGTCTCCGACCCGGCCACCACCCCTTGGTCGATTCCTCGCTGGATCAGCAGCGGTCCAGCCAGACCCGCGAGAGCGTCCAGAACCACTAAGACCAGCCCCAGCCCCAACGGCCGCTTGTACGACTTGACAAAGCCCAGGAGCGAGAAGTCCTGGTCCGGTCGGGATTCCGCCTCGATGTCGATTCGTGCCTCGTCACGGATAGGTCGGAGTGCCGCCACCTTGGCCAACAATGCCGGCGTAGGCGTGAGCGTGCTCCGCCAACCTCTGCTCGATCCGCCGCCGCCCAGCCCGGCGCCGAGCGAGGCTCCGGCGCTGTATCCCGGGGTGGGGCCTGGCCTGCTCGCCAACGACGTCTCCCGGTTTCTCGCGCCCAGCCAGGGCGAGCGGGTCGGCCTAACTGCCGCCGCTGCGTCCACCCAGCCAGCGGCTAGTGGCCCAGCATCGGTTTCAGGGCCTGCCAGTAGCTCCCGGTAAAGCGAGCAGCGTGTCATCAATTCTTCGTGGGTCCCCTGGTCGACCACCGCACCTTTATCGACCACCACCACCCGATCCGCGAGTCCCAAGGTGGACTGGCGATGAGCGACGAGGAGGGTCGTACGGCCTCGCATGACCTGGCGCAATCCCTGGTGGATTGCCTGCTCAACTCTGGAGTCCACGGCGCTGGTCGCGTCGTCGAGGATGAGCACGCGAGGATCGGTCAGTAATGTCCGTGCCAGAGCGACTCGCTGACGCTGTCCGCCGGAAAGGCTCATGCCTCGCTCGCCAACAACGGTGTCATATCCCGCAGGCAGCTTGACGATGAACTCGTGCGCTTGTGCGACTTTGGCCGCCGCCTCGATTTCTTGCTGGCTAGCTGCCGGGCGACCGTAGGCTATGTTCTCGCGCACCGTTTCCGAGAAAAGGAAGCTCTCCTCGAAGGCAACGCCGATCTGGCTCCGGAGCGAGCTCAGCGTCACGTCGCGGACATCATGCCCATCGATGAGCAAACCGCCGCGATCGATTTCGTAGAAGCGAGGAAGAAGCGCGACCGCCGTGGACTTTCCCGATCCGGAAGGACCCACCAGCGCCACCGTCTCACCGGGGGCCACGGTCAGATCGAACGCGCGTAGAACTGGAGTCTCGGGCTCGTAGCCGAAGCTCACCTGACGAAAATGAATCGCACCCTCGACCGGAGGGAGCGTGGTCGCCTGGGGGCGGTCCTCTATCGCGGGGCGCGAGTCGAGCAGGTCGAAGATGCGCTCCATCCCGGCCCGCGCCTGCTGGGCGATGGTCAGCATCCCCGCCAGCATTCTGGCCGGGGACATCATCGAGGTCAGGTAGGTTGAGAACGCCAGAAAGGTGCCCAGGGTGATCTGGTGGTGCAGGGCCAGCCAGCCCCCCAGGCCCAGTACCCCAACCTGCCCTAGGGTTGGTAGCGCCTGCAGCACCGGCTGGTAACGCGCTTGCAAGCGGACTGCCCGCATGTGGGACCCATAGAGGCGTTTGGCCGCCGCTGTGAGTCGGAGCAGCTCCCGCCTCTCTTGGCCGAAGGCCTTGACGATCCGGACTCCGTTGACGTCCTCATCGACTATCTGGGCGACCTCACCTTCTTTCTGCTGGCCATCCCAGGTGGCGGGGAAGATCTGGGAGCGCATGCGATAGGAGACCAGCAGCAGGCTCGGCGCCACGATCAGGCTTATCACCGCCAAAAGCGGTGAGAGCACCACCATGATCACCAGCGAGCTCACCAAGAGCAGGACGTTGCCACTGACATTGGGGAAGAACGCCAGCAGCCCCTGCACCAGGGTGGAGTCGGAGTTGGCA
>JBAPNX010000019.1:0-57264 GCA_049279335.1 Candidatus Dormiibacterota bacterium | reverse complement strand
CGCCTCTTGACGGACCGTCGCCACCGCCGAGCTGTGCTCCAAGTGCCGACCACACCGCGGCTAGGAGAGCACCTCCGCTATGCGCACCGGGGAGTCCGAGGAAGCCTGATCGGCGAGTAGGGGCACCACGTCCCGAAGCACGATTGAATTGGCGTGGATGGCGGGGATCCGAGCACCGGGGGTGATGATGCCCACAAGGTTGAGCGGATCTGCGGCTGAGAGTCGGATGATCTCGCCGGCCGGCTCGCGGCGCCGCACCGAGCGGAGCAGATCGATGGCCTCGGGAAGGGCGTACTGCTCGCCGGAGAAGCCGCTGACGAAGCGGCCCCCGCGAGCGGTGCCGCGCGCCTCCATCCGCCGAAGGGCCCAGATGAGATCTCGCCAAGGGACGCTGAAGTTCTCCCTCGCCAGCAGGTCGTGGAATACCACCCCCCAGCGGACCAGGAGCTGCTCCGCGACGGCCTCAGCCAGCTCGTCGCGATCGGCCATCGGTCCCAGATCGGGAACTAGAACCCAGCGGCCCGCGCCTCCAACCAAGCCAGCAGCTCCTCGCCGCAGACCACGTCCTCGCATGTGATCGCCAGCGCGGCGAGGACCCAGGAGGAGGTTCCGGGCTGGGGAGAATCCGTCGGCGCTGACCAGCCCTCGTGCCACCCCATCCCACAGCCCTGCCTCGACCTCGGAAGGCAAGCGCCGGGTCAGCTGCGCGATGTCACTGCTGAACAGGGCCCCTTGTTGCCGGAGGGCGGCGATCACCTCTTCGGTCGCGCCTCCCACCGGGCTAAGTGGAGCTTCATTGCCCCGCACCGACTGCAGCAGCCAGGGTAGGTCCGCGCGCATCACCATGGTGATCGGGGTGATCCGCGATGGGAAGCCGTTGTTTCGGCTTGTCACCTCGCCGCCAGCGCTCTCCCGTATGCGCAGCCGGGCCCAGGCCACCTCGCCGGACAGGCACAGGTCGTCCAGCCAGCCAGGTTGATACGCCTTCACCCGCCGGGCCAGGACCTCCCGCTCCCAGCTGGCGACAGGCATCTCAAACCCCTGGAGTTGCTCCACCGTGGCCGCCACACCGGCCCGCCCCTGGCGCTGGCTCTCCGGCGCCACCCGCTGCCAATGAAGCAGAAAGCGCATGAAGTCCTGAGCGGAAACTGGCTCAATCTCGCGCCGCAGGCGCTGCTGCGTGTATCCATGGATGCGCACAAGCAGCCGGCGGGAGCACCACTGCTCCCCTGCTATCGAGGGATCGAAATTGCCTCGGATCGCGAAGCCCTCGCCCTCCAGGCGAGCCAGGGCGATACGAACCAGGCCCGGCTCCAGGGTGGTCCTTCGGGCGATCTCCTGAGCAGTCACCGGGCCGACCAGATCGAGGTGGCCGCGCACCACGTCGGTCGCGATCGACTCTTGGTCCGCGTCCTCCGCCGTAGCCAACCCCTGGGGCGGTAGAGCGTCGGGCCGGAAGCTGACTCCGGGCAGAAGCAGCCCGAGTCGCTCCCGATTCTCCACCGCGCACCAGAGCGGGCCCGCGGCGTTGATCGCGGTGGTGGCACGCCCAGCCTGGCACAGGATGTCGAACCATTCCTGCCAGGAGGCAAATGGCTGTGTCAGCAGCAACGACAGCAGCAGGTCGTGGAGTTCGTCTGCGTCCCGCGGATCAGGGTTCGCCTCCTCACGCACGCGCGAGATGGCGGCAGGGTCGAGCTGCGCCAGATCGTGGGCGTCGACGGGGAGGCCGCGCCGCAGCGAGACAGCGCGGCTGCGGCGCTCCTCCAGCGGTGCGTCGTCGAGAAAGGTGTAGGGGTGACCGTTGAGGATCTCGTGGGCCAGGACCGACGGTTCGCTGGTGTCACGGCAGGTCACTTGGACACTGCCTCCCTCTATCGATTCCACTAGTTCGCGCAGCCCGTCGACATCCATGACCTCATGCAAACAGTCGTACATGGTCTGCTGCACCAAGGGATGGTCGGGAACCTGGATGGGGCCGGTGGGGTTCTCGTTCTGACACGCCACCAACGCCGGGAAAACCGCAGCCATGATGTCGTCCGCCTCCATTCGCTGAATTGGTGGAGGATTCTTGCGGCCTCCCTTGAATCGCAGCACCATTAGTGACCGATTTAGATTCCAGCGCCAACGCACGGCAAACATGGGCGCCAACAGCGCTGCTTTGGTCAACACTTCCTCGACGGATCGTGAGGACAGAAAACGCGGCACATCGGCGAGAGGGAAGCTGTGCTGCGGCCCCAGCGAGAGCAACACCGCATCATCGCTGGCGGCGGCTTGCAGTTCAAAGTCGAACGTCGCGCAGAAGCGCTTCCGCAACGACAACCCGAGTGCGCGGTTGAGTCGAGCTCCAAAGGGGGCGTGCACCACCACCTGCATGCCCCCCGATTCATCGAAGAAACGCTCGAGAATGATGTGGTTTTGGGTGGGTAGGTGGCCGAGCGCCGTCCGACCGGCCGCCAGGTACTGGACCGTGAGTGCCGCGACCTCGTTGTCGACCCCGCAATGGGACTGAACAAAGGCCACTGCCCCGTCGGAGTTGCCCTCCTTCAACATGGCTTCGATCCTGAAGCGAAGGTCCGACACTTCCTCGGAGAGCTCTCGGGTGCGCCCTGGCGCCTCGCCCAGCCAGAATGGCACCGACGGCGGCGCTCCCTCTGCGTCCACTACGCGCACGGTGCCGTTGGTGACGCGGGTGATCCGCCAGGAAGTGCTTCCCAAGAGGAAGATGTCGCCGATCATTGACTCAATCGCCCAGTCCTCGTTGACGGTGCCAACCAGGGCTTCGTCGGGGGCGGCCAGAACCCGGTAGTCCCCGCTCTCGGGAATCGCACCGCCCGATGTCAGCGCCGCCAGGCGGGCCCCGCGTCGTCCTCGCACCTCGCGGTTGATCCGGTCCCGATGGAGGTAGGCCCCTGGCCGCCCGCGCCCGGTGACTACCCCCTCGGCGAGCAACTCGACGATCTCGTCGAATCGAGAACGGGGCAGGTCCGAGAAGGGTGCCGCCCGTCGCACCAGGCCGAAGAGAGCATCCTCGGTCCAGCTCTCCGCAGCGCACTCAGCGACTATCTGCTGCGCCAGGATGTCCAGCGGGGCGACGGGCGGCTGCACCGCGTCCAGGCGTCCCGCTCGCACTCCGGCAAGAAGCGCACAGCACTCGACCAGCTCATCTCTGGTGGTGGGGTACAGGTATGCCTTGGGAATGCCACCGCGGGCATGTCCCGAACGGCCCACCCGCTGCAGGAATGTGGCCAGACTCCGGGGAGAGGCGAGCTGACAGACCAAGTCGACTGGGCCGATGTCAATGCCCAACTCCAGTGACGCCGTCGCCACCAGCGCTCGCAGCTGGCCGGCGCGCAGCTTGTTTTCGACGGCGGTTCGGCGCTCCTTGGAAAGACTGCCGTGGTGGGCTGCAACCGCGGTATCGCCAAGGCGCTGGGCGAGCTGGTGAGCGACGCGCTCGGACATCCGCCGTGTGTTGACGAAGATCAAGGTGGTCCGGTGTCTACCGACGTGCGCCGCGATTCGCTCCATGACATCAGCCATCTGCTCTTGGGAGGCGACGGCGCCCAGCTCCTCGTCCGGCAGCTCGATGCCGAGGTCGAGCTCTCGCTGGTGACCCACGTCCACCACAGCGCAGCGGGGGCTGCCATCGACGCCGTCGCGATCGGCGCCAGCTCCCACCAGGAGACGGGCAATGATCTCGATCGGGTGTTGAGTGGCGGAGAGGCCGATTCGTCTGGGACTGGAGGCACAGACATGTTCCAGTCGCTCCAGCGTCAGGGTCAGGTGGGCACCGCGCTTGTCCCTGGCCAGGGCATGAATCTCATCCACGATCACGGTGCGAACGCCGCGGAGCATCTGCCGCGACCGTTCCGCCGTCAGCAGCAGGTACAGGGACTCCGGGGTGGTCACCAGAAAGTTGGGGGGTCGCTTGAGCATGGCGGCCCGCGCCGAGGCGGGCGTGTCACCGGTCCGCACCTGGGTCGTCAGCTGGGGTGGCTCTATCCCCATCTCCCCGGCCATCGCGGCGATTTCGCGAAGCGGCAACTCCAGGTTCTGGTGGATGTCAACTGCCAGCGCCTTCAGCGGCGAGACGTAGACCACCTGGATGCCAGCCATCTCCTCACCCCGCTCGGTGGCTCGGTACAAGCCGTCGATGGCGGTGAGAAACCCCGCCAGGGTCTTGCCCGAACCGGTGGGGGCCGCGATCAGGGTGTGCTCGCCAGCCGCGATGTGGGGCCAGCCCAGAGCTTGGGCCGGGGTGGGGCCCTCCGGAAACCGTCGCTGAAACCAGGCCTGGATGGCCGGATGAAACTCCCTCATCGCCCCCGCTACCGTACCACTGCGCCGTACGGATGTTCCTGTGAGCCATCTCGCCGATCGACTAGCGGAGGCATCCGGTGTTGGGATCTGAGCACGTCCGCGTCACCGAGCGCCACCCTTAGGCGGCTCACTGTAGACCGAGCCCCGGCCCAGCTTCTGAGTTCGCTGGGAGTCGGCACTTCACCAGCCCCGGGGCCGGGCGAGGTTTGAGAGTGGGGAACCAAACCGGGTCCCGCCCTCGTCTCTACGTCCGACATGAAAGCTACAAGACGCCCGACCGACAAACTCACAGGTGCGCGCTTCTGGGGCCGAGGTGGGCTGCAAGAGTTGCGCCGGTTCTCCCTCCGCGTCGGCGCCGCAGGATCGATCGCGGTCCTGGCTGCCCTGGCTGGTAGCGCATTGGCAGCGCGAGCGGCCACGGCTCCCGGCTACCAAGTGCTAGTCGGAGACGGTTCGACCGGCACCGTCTTCTTCATCGCCGCGGGCTCCACGACCGCCACCGCCATCCCTGCTCCAGTGGCGAGCGGTGTCGAGAGCCTCACTGTCAGCCCTGATGGCAGCCGCGTGTACGTTGCATTCAAGGACGGCATGCTCGGCACCATCAGCACTGCCTCCGACGGCTATGTGGGTTCACCCCTCAGCCTGGGCTGGAGCGGTGCCCTCGGCCAGATGGTGGTCACTCCAGACGGGAGCGACCTCTATGTCGCGGAGACCGGAGACAACCAGGTGGTCGAAGTCGACACTGGCACCCAGTCGCTGGTGGGCTCGCCGATAGCAGTCACTGCCCCACAACACCTGGTCATCTCCCCCGACGGCAGCTCCCTGTTCGTGGACGGGGGAAGCCCGAACTCTTCTATCAGTGTGATCGCCACCTCCAGCAACACGGCGAGCGCCACCAGCATTCCCCTGGCAGGAGCCGGTGCCATGGTGATCTCGCCTGACGGCAGCAGGCTGTACGCATTCAGCGACCCCGCTACCGGCCCAGCCGTGACGGCGATCGACACAGCCACAGACGTGGTGGGCTCCGGCGTCGCCCTGCCGGCCCAGGGCCAGCCGGCGGACCTGGCGATAAACCCCGACGGGAGCGAGGTCTACCTTCCCGACAGCGCCGGCGACTCTCTGTACGTCCTTGGCATGATGTACTTTGACCCTCCAGCGTCGAGCCCTCCGGCCCCCACTGGTCTGGTGCTCGGGTTCACCCCGGGCGACGTTGCGATCGCCGCTGATGGTGCTACCGCCTACCTCGACGGCACTACATCGACCAACGCGGCGGAGCTGGTGGCGGTAGACGCCGCCGGATCCACCCTGGCCAGCCCAATTGGCCTGCCTGCGGGCACCGAGCCATCGGGCTTGGTCATCGCCCAGGTGGCCGCAACGTCGATTCCGACCCCGACGCCGACTGCCTCACCAACCTGCTCTCCGCTCCCGATCATTCCCTTGGATCCCGGGCCGGTGTCAATTCCACCGAATCAACCTGTTCCCGCCAGCAGTCCTTCGGCCGGTGCCAACTCAGGCGGATCGGCGGGCTCCGTCGCGGGCTCAACCCCCCCACCGGTGGCGATTGCGTCGCCGACCTCGACGAGAAGTTCGACTGGGGTGACGTCGCCACCCGCGGGGACCACCACATCGACACCGACCGCGACTGTGTCACCGAGCTTCTGCTGTGGTTCCGCTACTGGCACGATCGGGGGCTCCACCACCGGCGGGCCAACCTCCAACCCGGACAGCGGAGATGCCACTCCACCAGGCGGGGCCTTCCCGCCGGCCGGGGCTGGTACATCGGCTCCGGCGGCTACCAGTTCGTCTTCGCCGACGGCGCCTGCTCCGCTGCCAACAACGGCGACTCCATCGCCCACCACAGCACAGCCACCCATCCTCTGCTTCGCCCCGGTGATAGCTGGGCCGGCGTTGCCCGGTGCCGTGGCTCTGACCAGTGGAATCGCGGATGCGCCAGCGGCGGGCCCGATCCTGCCGCTGGCCCTGGGCCTGCTCGGCCTAGGCGGAGCCGGGGTCGTGGTTGGGGCCGGGCGCCGAGGGTTCCTGATCCGGCGCCGGCGAACCGGCTGAGAGCCGGCCCAGCAGGTTGGGAGCCGCGTGGACTAGCCCGCCGGCTCGACTCCGCTTGCCGGAGCTGCGCCTCCACCGCCCCTGAGCAGCCCCTCCAGCAGAGATGGCGGCGGGGAGCCGTGGGCCAGCACCTCGTCGTATGAGGAGATCGGGGCCAGCTTGTTGAAGAGATCCTGGAGCTCGGTGTAACCCACGAAGTAGGTGGAGAGCTGTGCCGAGGAGAGGCAGGCCCGGCGCCACTTGCCCTGAGCCTCGGCCGGCTCCTGGAAGCCCCGCCCAATCATGAGCGCGAGCGCCTCCTTCTCCTCGATTCCGCCGGCGTGGACCGCGGAATCGAGGATGGCGTTGATGGCGGTTCGGATGTGGACCTTGATCCGCTGGGTCCGCGCTGGTAGGCCGCCCAGGCCCAGCTCACCCACGATGCGCTCGGCGTGGCAGGCCCAACCCTCCACGAACGGTCCGTTGGCGAAGGCGGCGCGCACCCGGGTCGGTCCCTTGAACCGGCGCGCGACCGCCAGCTGCAGCATGTGTCCGGGCATGGCCTCGTGGGCCATCAGCAGCAGCAGCATCGCCGAGTTGATCTCCTTGTAGAAGGACTCGGCCCGCTCCTCAGGCCAATCGTCTGGGGTTGGCGCGATCATCACCTTGGAGTGCGCCCCGTCCTCGAAGGGACCGGCCGGCATGCAGTAGGCGGAGGCGGTTCCGCGCATGAACTCCGGGACCACCTCGATATCGCCGGGATCATCGGGGACGGTGAAGAGACCTGAGGCCACGATCGCCGCGGTCAGTTCGGAGACAGTCGAGCTCGCGTCCCTCAGCACCGTCTCGTTGTTCGGGCGGGTCTCGGCCACCTGGTCCAGGGCCCGACGTATGGTCTCGGCCTGCGAGCCTTCGCCTCCCACCAGTTCGCGGCAGGCCTCGGCCAGCTCCTCGGTCAAGGCATCGAGGCGGGAATTGGCCCGCTGCAGCACTTGGTCCGGGCTGAGCGGCGAGTGCAGGTAGAGGCGAAGCTTCTCCGCGAAGCGCCGCTCGCCGAGCCGGAATTCGCCGTTGGCACCACTTTCGATTTCCTGGAGGTGGCGGCCGAACCGCTTCCATGCGGTGAGGGCTCGCTCCTGAGCTCGACTGACGCGGCCCCGGAGGAACAGGTCGGTGGCCTGGGAGAGGAGTCGGTCGACCTCGACCCGGATCAGCTGCACGACTCCGGGGTGCTGTTGGAGTGCCGTCTCGAGATGGATCCGGGGCGGATTCTCCAGTTGGCGGAACGCCAGCTCGACTGAGTGGGGGATCGCCTCCAGGCGAGCGCAGATCCCCCGCAGTCGGACCTCGAGCGGCTGCGTCTCCTGGGTCAGAAGTGGGAAGAGGCCGTCGCCGGGGTTGTAGACCAGGGGGTTCCAGCTGGGAGCCCGGATCTCCTCGTAGCTGAAGAGTTGCAGGGCCAGCTGGTTGGCCAGAACTTCAGCATCCACCTTGGCCTCGGGATCCAGCTGCCCGGCGACCGCCTCCAGCTCTCGCTGCCGGGCCCGCAGCCGCCGCGCCGCAGCATCGGCGCCGGCCAGGCTGTGGTCCGAAACCCGATCGTCGAAGCGGTGGTCGCCCAGCGAGGTGGCCTCCTCGGGGGCGAGCTCAAGCAGGTCGTCGACGGTCGCCTCGGCGACGGAGTGGAAGCTCTGCACGGCGGGGGTGAGTATCCCATCCGGCCGGGTGGGGTCCGCCAACGGAAGTCGCGAGCCCCTTCTTGGGGCTGGGACCCGGTGGAATCGGTACCGCCGCACCATTCTCGGCGAGGTCCGGGGGCCGGCCAGCGGCGAGGTCGGATCTCGGCTGATGCTGGCCGGCAGCACTTCGCCAGGCTGGAATTCGGTCAATCGACGGGTGGGGGACCGATGCCGAGAAGATCCCGGATCGCGGAGAGAACCTCATCTCTCAATCCCGGCGGGACCTCTCCCCCCAAGCTGCGGCCGGTCCCGATCACCCCGGCCATGACAGCGCCCAGGGCAGCTGTCACGCGGACGCGGTTGCGGAGCGGCACGTTGGGGTTACCGACAAACTGAGTCCAGCGCTCCTCCAGCGCCTTATGTTCAGCGTCATGCCCGGGATCGGCCCGGGAAAGAGCGTCCAGAGCGGCGCGATTCCTCTCCATCAGCAGGAAGACCTTGCGCTGGGCCAGGATCTGATCTAGGAACTTCTCCATGGCCTCAGCCGCAGTGGCCAGATTCAACGGCCCATCCTCGGTAGGCGGCAGCAGGTCAAGGCCATGGTGGCCGACGCCGTGGGCTCGCTGGACCAGTTCGGCGAACATCTTCTCCTTGCTGGGGAAGTAGTAGTAGAGCGCAGCTTTGGTGACCCCGACCCGCTCCGCCACCTCGCGAAGCGAGGTCTTGTCAAAACCTTGCTCGGTAAAGAGATCCAGGGCGACTTCGAGGATCCGCTCCCTGGTCGACCCCGACCCCTCCGCTTCGGTATGATCCACCCCGCCATTCTACTTGACGGCCGGCAAGTAACTTGATTACCATCCGGCCGGTAAGTTAGTAGGTCGTCAAGCAGGGGGCGGCAGTGGTTCTTAGACCTCCGATCTTGGTGGAGGGGCTGGTCAAGCTCTACGGCCGGACCAGGGCAGTTGACGGGATCGACCTGAGCGTGGAGCCGGGCAGTGTGGTGGCGGTCCTGGGGCCCAACGGGGCGGGTAAGACCACCCTGATCCGGATCCTGGCGACGTTGGCCAGGCCCACCGCCGGGCGCGCCTTCGTGGCCGGGTTCGACGTGGCGGCCCACCCCGCGGAGGTCCGCCGCCATATCGGCATCACCGGGCAATCAGCCAGCATCGACGAGTACCTGACCGGCAGGCAGAACTTGGTGATGGTCGGAGAACTCTCCCGTCTGACCCATCGCCATGCCAAGTGGCGGGCCGGGGAGCTGCTGGAAAAATTCGAGCTCACCGGCGCTGCCGACCGTCCCACCAAAACCTACTCCGGGGGCATGCGTCGCAAGCTCGACCTGGCCGCCAGCCTGGTCACGCAACCAGAGGTCCTCTTCCTGGACGAACCCACCACCGGCCTCGATCCGCGAGCGCGAGTGGGGATGTGGCAACTGATCCGCGACCTGGGCAAGGCGGGCACGACCCTGCTCTTGACCACCCAGTATCTCGAGGAGGCCGACCAGCTCGCTCATGAGATCGCCGTCGTCGATGCCGGCAAGGTGATCGCCTGGGGCACCTCCGACGAGTTGAAGTCCCAGGTGGGGGGCACGGTCTTGGAGGTGACCCTGCCGGGGCACGCCGACCTCGCCACCGCGGCCGGCTTGCTGCGATCGATCGCCGCCGCTGCCGTGAGCGTGGACGAGCGCCGGCACAGCTTGACGCTGCCTTTCACCGCTGAGGAAGGCTTGGTCACCAAGGTGGTGCGGGCGCTGGATGCGGGAGGGGTGGTGGTCGACGACATCTCTGTGCATCGGCCTGCGCTGGACGACGTGTTCATGAGCCTCACCGGACACCGGGCGGAGTTGGACGAGACGGCAGCGTGAGCACAGCGGAGGTACTGGTCGAGCATCCGGCGGCCCAGGAATCGGTGCTCTCCCGGCTGATCTGGTTCCTACGCGACGTGCTGATCTTGACCCGTCGGAGCCTGATTCACGTGGTCAGGGACCCGGCCCAACTGGCGGACGTGACCATTCAGCCGATCATGTTCGTGGTGCTCTTCACCTACGTTTTTGGCAGCGCCATCCGTCTTCCCGGAGGCGGTAACTACCACGAGTACCTGGTGGCGGGAATCTTTGCCATCACTGTCGCCGGCGCAGCCCCCGGGGTGGCGGTGGGGATGGCGACTGACATTCAGTCGGGGATCATCGACCGCTTCCGGGCCCTGCCCATGTCAAGGGCCGCAGTACTGGCAGGACGACTCACCGCCGACCTGCTCACCGCGGCGCTGGGACTGGCGGTTGTCGCCGGGGTGGGACTATTCGTGGGCTGGCGGGTACACACGGGCGCGGCCGACGTCGTGGCCGGGTTCGCGCTGGCACTGTTCTTCGCTTATGGCATGAGTTGGGCGGGGGCGGCCGCAGGGATGTGGCTGCACAACCCGGAGTCAGCTCAGGCGATGGCCTTCACCGTCTTCTTCCCGATGATCTTCGTTTCCAACGCCTTCGTGGCGCTGCAGAACATGCCCGTCTGGCTGCGCGTGGTGGCCGAGTGGAACCCGGTGAGCACCGTCACCGCCAGCTGCCGCGAGCTCTTCGGCAATCCCAACCCCTCGGCCTTAGTCCACGTCTGGCCGCTGCAGCATCCCGAGCTGGCAACGGCATTCTGGTCGCTGGCCCTGCTGCTGATTTTCGTCCCCCTCTCAATTCAGCTCTACCGGCGCGAGAACCTGACCTGATCCCAAGCGCCTCTGGTGGGGGGCTGGGGGCAGCCTCCAACCGTGTTGGCCGCTCAGTCCGGGGGCGCGTCACCTCCAACCTCGAGCTCCGAAAGCGCCATCTTCTGCTGACCCTGGGGGCCGAAGTTGGAGGGGTCGAGCCAGCGCTCCAGCCGGGCTTTGCGCGCCGGCCACTCAAGATCCAGGATTGAGAACCAAGCGGTGTCGCGGTTGCGGCCCTTGTTGATCATGTGCTGGCGAAAGGTGCCCTCGTAGGTGAACCCTAGTCGCAGGGCAGCCTGCCGCGATGGCGCGTTGAGGGAGTCACACTTCCATTCGTAGCGGCGGTAGCCCAGCCCCTCGAAGATGTGGCGAGCGAGCAGGTACATGGCCTCGGTGGCGGCACGGGTGCGCTGCAGTTGCGGGGTGTAGAGGATGTTGCCCACCTCGATGCTGCGGTTGGGCGGATCTATGCGCATGAGCGCAGCGCAGCCCAGGGCCCTGCTGCTGGCGCCGTCGAGAATCGCGAAGAACACCTGGTCCTCGGAGCGTGCCCTCCAATCCATGGCCAGGTCAAAGCTGGCGCGATCGACATACGGACCGTCGAGTAGGTAGCGCCAGAGCCGGTCGTTGGCTGGGCCCCGCAGCCCCTCCCAGAGCGCATCTGCATGAAGCGACCGGTCCAGTGGCACCAGCTGCACCGAGCTCCCGGAAATGGTGACCCGGGTCGGAAACGGGGCTGGGGAGGCATCGACCAGGCGGCCCACCGGCAACCCGGTGGTCGGATCGTGGTCGGCAACCTGGTCTGCCATGGTCGGCAGTCTCCTCAGCTGGGCGCGATGGTCCTCGACCGGAATATTGGGCGATTGCCCAGGGCCCTGACCAGGCGACCTTCAGTCACTCAGGGCTTTGCTGTGAGGCCCTGCCAAGGCTCAAAGAGGCGGCCCTCCAGCCCCTTTCGAACGGGAACACAGGGGGTCGCCTACCGCCCCGATCCTCCCCTCCCGGAGCGTCGGGGGGAACATTAGCAGCGCCGAGTCCGCGGTGCAAGGCACTTCGGTCAGCGTTGATCGAAGGTGTAGGGCGCTGAGACGGATCTCGCCTCGGCGCGGGCGCCCCGCGGGGACCCTGGCCAGAGAGTCGAGCGTCAGGTCCGATCTCGAGCCGTTCTAACCACTGGCCGCCTGCTTGAGCAGGGAGGCTTGCGGGATCACCGCCCCCCTGGCAAACGAGAATGACTTACCGCCTTTGCGCTTAGCCGTGTACATCGCCGCGTCTGACTGGGCTAGGACCTGGGATAGATCGCTGGTGTCATCACCCATGGCTATCCCGATGCTGACACGAGGCACCATCCCCGCGACCGTGGTCCGGTCCAGAGCTTCGAGGATCCGGTGCGCCGCCTGACGGGCTCCCTCCTCGGCGCAGTCGGCGAGAAAGGCAGCGAATTCGTCGCCGCCAACCCGGGCCAGGAGGTCGCCCTTGCGCATCACGCTGGACGCCGCCTGGCCGACACCGCGGAGAAGGGCGTCGCCGGCAGCATGGCCATGTCTGTCATTGACGAGCTTGAGGTCGTCGATATCCAGATACAGGACGGCAAAGCGGCGACGACCCCGGAGGTGTTCCACGCCCTGGTCAAAGCCACGGCGGTTGGCCAGACCGGTCAGCGCATCCGTCGTCGCTTCACGGTCGCTCTGCTCCACCATCAGGACGTTGGCGAGTGCGAGCTCGACGATGTGTCCCAGGGTGATGGCCCGCTCGAAGAGATCGTCGGAAATGGCGTGGCCTCGGGTCGAGATCGAGAGCACTCCATGGATGGCTCCGTTGGGAGCGACTGGAATCCAGGCTCCATGAGTTATCCCGGCTTTGCGCAGTGCCGCCTCAACCCCGGGGCTCATTCCGGAGCCGGCGTTGGCACCCATCTCGGGGCGGCCCGTTTGCACGACCCTGGCGAGTTGGGGATTTTCCGAAAGCAACGAGACTTTAGGCACAGAAACGAAGGAAGTATCGAACTGGGACCTGACGTGGACCAGATCTCCCTCCACGGTCAAGTAGGAACCCCGCTGGGCCACAACCCCTGGGGGCGACATCATGACCGCGGCCAGCCGGCAAGCCTCGGCGATCACCGCGTCGGAGCGGTGCAGTGAGTTGAGTCGCTGGGCGGCGTCGCTCAGAGCGTTGGCCTGTCGCAGCAGCTCCTCCCGGGCCGCCACCGCATGGCCCAACGCGGCCCGCAGTCCCAGGGTGACCACGGCGACCAGGACTCCCATAACGCCCAGCAGCACCGCGCGTCTGACCAGGAGTGAGCCGGCATCGCCCTGGCTCATTGCGAGCACCGCCACTGCCACGATGACAGCTGCGACAACCGCGCTCGTCTGTCGCGTTCCCTGGTAGAGAGCGGTCCACAGAACGGGAGCCATGAACAAGGGGGTAAGGCCCGACGCGGTGCTGCCCAAAGAGAGGATCAGTAGGGTCGCCGCCGGAATGAAAGCCAGAGAGGGAACCAACGTCATCCAGCCCCGGTACCTCTGCCAGGGCAGCAGCAGCGCCGCGAGTACCGGAATCAGCAGCAGGCTGCCCAGCACAAAGAGCAGCTCATTGGTGGGCCCGGGAGGAAGGGCGACGCTGCCTTGGGCCAGGATGGCGACCCCAATAACGGAAACGATCAGGGTCCAGGGCGCGTTTGCCGGTTCCGTCGGACGCGGGGCGATCGACGGAAGTTTTGCTGCGGGGACGTCCGATTCCATCTTCACGAGCTGAGATCGATTCTGAGTGCCGGGTGCGAACCGACCCTGACGGAATTGCTACATCCCCGTCGCGATCGCAGACCGGATCCCGAAGGATCGATCGGGGTCATCATCCACGCCAGCAGGGCCTCCTGCCGTCGCCGACAGCTAACGGCTAGGGCTGCAGCCGCTCCATGGCCCAGCTCAGGCCTGATCTTTGATAACGAATCCGATCGTGCAGGCGATCATCGCCGTGCTGCCAGAACTCGTAGCTGACCGGGTCCAGCCGGTAGCCTCCCCACCAGCTGGGACGGGGCACCAGGCCGTCTCCCAGACTGCGCTCGAGCTGCCGGACCTGCTGCTCCAGCTCTGCGCGCCCAGCCACGGGGCGGCTCTGGGCTGAAGCGGCAGCACTGAGCTGGCTGGCCCTGGGCCGGCTGGAGAAATACTCGTCGGACTCCTGCTCCTTGACTGCCGCCACCGACCCCTCGATGCGCACCTGACGGCCCAGAGGCTGCCAGTGGAACAGCAGCGCCGCCCTGGGGTTGGCCGCCAGCTCTCCTCCCTTGCGGCTCTGGTAGTTCGTGAAGAACACGAACCCTCTCTCGTCCCAAGTCTTGACCAGGACCATCCGTACTGAGGGTCGGGCGTCTGCGGCCGCGGTGGCCAGCGCCGCTGCCTCGGCCAGGGGAAGTCCGGCGGCCTCGGCGAACCAGCGCCGGAACTGGGCCAACGGCTCAGGCTCGACATCCTGCTCGCGCAATACTGGTAAACCCTGGGACAACGGCCTCTGAGGATCCTCCTGGCTACTAGTCGCGCTTTAACAGCAACGGCATTCTGGCCACCACCACATCGTGGCGATGCTTCAGTGCCGCCGTCAGGGAATAGTCGAGGTGGTTGTGATAGATGCTGTGCCACCACTTTCTGGGTAGCACCACCGGGATGAGCACCACCACCTTGTGCGAGGGGCTCGGTTTCAGGGAATTGATGTATTCCACAAGTGGTCCCACCGCGGAGTGGTACTCGCTCCGTAGAACCACCAGCTCGACGCCAGGATCCCACTCGGCCCATTCCCGCTGAACCTCTGATCCGCGCTCCTCATCGTCCTCGAACACGACGGTCGCGGCGACCACATGATCGCCGATGGAGACCGCCTCACCAAGCACGTCCTGGGTGAGGCGCGAGACGCTGTTGATGGGGACTACCACAGTGACATCGCAGGCCTTCGGCTTGGCCGGCTTTTTGTCCATCCGAGTCTCCCGGGCCACCAGGTCGTAGTAGCCGTGCACCCGCATGAAGAGCAGGATCAACAGCGGAATCGCCACCACCACGATCCAGGCCCCTTCCACGAATTTGGTGAGGACGAAGATCAAGGTGGCCACGCCGGTAGTGATCGCCCCCGCTCCATTGAGGGTGGCTCGTCGACGCCAGCCGGGAGAGCGCGCTTGCCACCAGTGATGCACCATGCCGGACTGGGCCAGCGTGAACCCGGTAAACACGCCGATCGCGAAGAGGGGAATCAGCGAATCGGTGTTGCCGCCGGTGACCAGCAGCATGAGGGCGGAGAGTGCGGCCAGGGCCCAGATTCCGTAGTTGAACACCAGGCGGTCGCCCCGGATGGCAAAGGCGTGTGGGAGTCGATTGTCTTCGGCCAGGCGGCTCGCCAACACCGGCAAACTCCCGAAGGACGTATTGGCCGCGAGTGCCAGCACAATGGTCACGACGATTGAGAGGGCGTCGAAGCCCCAACCGCGGCCGATGGCGTAGCCAATGATCTGATTCAGCACCGCGTCGTTGGTTCGGGGCTCGACGTGGAAGCGCTGCACCAGGACGGCCAGTCCCAGCAGCATCAGCGCCAGCAGAACTCCCAGCATGATCTCGGTGGTCCGGGCCCGCTGCTGGCGTGGCTCGCGAAAGAGTGGGACTCCGTTGGCGATGGCCTCCACACCGGTCAGGGCGCTGCAGCCGGCCGAGAACGCCTTGAGCACGAGCAGTATCCCGACCGCCTCCAGGGCGTGGGTGGCGACCTGGACCGAGCCGGGCTGATGGAGGTGGGGGGCCAGGGGGTGGACCAGGCCGATCGCGATCATCACCAAGATCCCGAAGATGAAGGCCATGGTGGGGAGCAGGAAGGCGCGGGCGCTCTCCCCCAGGCCTCGCAGGTTGAGCAGGGTGATCAGTGCCAGAATCACCAGGCAGATCACTTCTGTGTAGGGGGCCAGCGACGTAAATGCCGACACCAAGGAGCCCACTCCCGCAGCGATCGAGACCGCCACGGTAAGGGTGTAGTCGACCACCAGCGAGGCGCCGGCCAACAGGGTGAGCGGGGTACCCAGGTTGGCCCGGGACACGGCGTAGGCGCCGCCCCCGCTGGGGTAGGCCCCGATCACCTGGATGTACGAGCTGACCAGCAGCACCAGCAGAGCCACGATGGCCAACGTGATCCAGGGCGCCACTCGCAGAGCGGCAAGACCACCGGCACCGAGGGCCACCAGCAGCGCTTGAGGCCCGTATGCGACTGAGGTCAGGGCATCGAGAGAGAGCGCCGATAGCCCCTCGACCGGGGTGATCTCCTCCTGGCGCGACTGCGATGTCCGCAGCGGCCTCCCGAACAGGAGCTGGGTCAGTTCCACCGGCGACCACAGCTTGCACGCGGTGCCTGGTCTGCAGCGGCCATCGGGCGTAATCGTCGCACGCTGATCGAGCGCATCAACACGGCGGCGTTCGACGCGTCGAGTGCGGGTCAGGCTCCGACCGCGTGAGGGGGATCAGTGGCCCACGAGCAAGAACCGCGGCTGATGGGCCGGGCGTGCCAGCCGTTGCAGAATCAGGACCGGCGTCTCGGCAATGGCTCGGAAGTTGAGTTCCAGGTACCTCTCGAGCCGGCTGTCCCAGGGAATCCGGGTGGCGCTGAGTGGCGTGAGGATCACGTACTTGGCCCGTTGGAAGTACGAGAGCCAGGTGGGTGCCGCGGCCTGGGCCCGAATACTGGCCGGGTCCTGGCTCCCGGAGATCGCGATGGTGGTACCGAGGGCATCGACCAGCAACGGACAGTTCGGGGAGGAAGAGAGGAAACGGTTGGCAGTCAGGGGCTCCTCGGAGTCGTCCGCCACCACGCAGCTTCCGGCTGGGATCAAAGCGGCGATCTGGGGACCGAGGGTTGGCGCCCGCTGGAGAAGGACGGGGATGGCCAAGGCGTGGATCACTCCCAGTCCCCCGACCACCGCCGCCAGCGCCAGGATCGACCGGGGATGGGGAACGGCCAGGCGGCCCGCTGCGAGTCCCAGAACCAGAGCCAGGAAGGCGCCGAAGAAGGCAGCGTAGTGGTAGAAGAAGTCGGCGGGAATCAGCAAGGCTACCCCGGTCACCACGGTCGCGCCGACGGCAAACAACTCCAGCTGGCTGATACCCCACCGCGGTCGTCTGGTTGCGCCGTCGGACGTGCCCGGGGAGGTCATCAGCGCGGCCACAACCACGATGGCAATAGCCAGGGCGACGGCGGCCCCCAGCAGCTCGTATAGATGGCCCTTGGGGACCCCCAGCCCTGGCCAGACCCCGGTCAGGAATTCGAGCCGTATCACTGGGGAGAGTGCTGACGCACCGCTGCGGCCTGCCTGGTCCACCACCACCTGGTGCCAGAAGGCGACGGGGGCTGCGACCAGGAAGGGCAGCGTGGGCAGCAGCCAGCCCAGAGCTGCGCCAGCGACGAGGGCGAGGGCTCGGGCCGGTCGGGGAAGACAGAGCAGGAAGAGCACCGCGGCGGGGAAGGCGGCCCAGAGCTTGATATCAGCTCCGAATCCCAGTGCCGCTCCGGCAAAGAAGAACCGCCAACCCCAGGCGGTCAGATGCTCGCCATCAAAGATGGCCAGCACTGCCAGGAGGCAGAAGAAGATCAGAAACGGCTCCAAGAGCAGAGCGGTGGAGGCGAGGATGTCGTCGGGGTAGACGGCCAGGAAGAGGCAGGCCACAGCGACCACTAGTGGCGCCGTTTGCCGCAGCACTAGTCCTAAGAGCACGACATTGGCGCCCGCCACCAGAGGCACGGCCAACCGGGCCAGCTCGAGGGCGTGATCTGTGCCAACCCAGTTGGACAGGAGGGCGAAGGGGGTGAGCAGCAGGATCAGCCCGGGCGGCTGGATAAGAACGAAGTCGCGGTAGGGCAAGTGGCCGTGGATGAGCAGCACAGCCGAGCCGAAATAGACGCCGTCGTCGTATTCGAAGACTCCGGCCAGGTGTCCGGCCAGCACCAGGGTTGCCAGACGCAGCCCCACGGCCAGCACTGCGGTGACCGCAACGATGGTCTGCCAGCGGATCAGACCGGCAGCGCCGGCAGCCCGTGCACCTGGTTCACCGACCCAGCTTTGGGTGAGATCGCTCACCTCAGAATTGGGCTTTGAGCGGGGCGAAGTTGGAGTCTGATCGGTCATGCCAGCTTACGGCCAAGTGGAGCTCCCCTCTCATGAGCGCGCGTCAGTCTAGGCGCGTCCCGGTGGTTGGAGTCTCACGGCCCCGGTGGTCAGGTGCGCAGATAAGAGGCGCCATTGATGTCGAGCACCGCGCCGCTGGTGAATTCGGCCTCAGGCGACGCGAAGAACACCGCCGCTGCGGCCACCTCCTCGGGTCGGGCCACCCTGCCGAAGGGACTCTGGGTCAGAATCTCCTGCCCCTTGGGCCTCTTCAGTTCCTCGTTGGACATGTCGGTGGCCACCCAGCCGGGAGCGATGGTCATCACGCCGATCCCGTGGGGGGCCAGGGCTCGGGCCAGCGACTGACCGAAGGCGTTCATACCCGCCTTGCTGGCTCCGTACGCGGGTTGGTCGGGCTCGCCACGGAAGGCCCCACGAGAGCTGATGTTTATGATCCGCCCCCCGCGGCCGAGCATGTGCTGAACCGCCCAGTAGGTCACGTAAGCGGTCCCGCTGAGATTGACCGCCAGGGTCCGCTCCCAAGCGCTTCGCCACGCCTGAAAGTTGCCCTCGGTGACGTCGTGGGGGATGCTGATTCCGGCGTTGTTGACGAGTACGTCGAGGCCCCCCAAGCCCTGGACGCTGGACTCCACCAGTACACGAGCCTGGTCGGGATCGGCCACATCTGCCCTCAGCGCCACGTGTCCGGAACCGGGCAATGAACGCACGACTTCCTCGGCCAACCCCTCGGAGTCCCGGTAGTTGACCGCGACCCGGTCCCCGACCGCGGCAAAGGCTTGTGCCGTCGCCCGTCCGATTCCCCGAGAGGCGCCCGTCACCAACACCGCACGTCCTGACACGTTATCTCCTCCTCAATTGCGGGCGCGTGGGCACTTCGGGGTGCTGCTGCGCAAGTTTAGTTGGATGGCGGCCCGACCATTGGTGACCATCCCGGGCGCTGGTCTGGAGTCGAGAGGATGAATCAGGCCGGAGCACTGTGGGCCGCGATGATCGCTTTGAGCGCGTCCTCCTGAGTTTTGTGTGCAGCGATCATGGCGTTTAGGGCGTCGTCCTGCAGTTTCAGATGCGCCTGGATCTGGAGCGCTTCATGTAGTACCGCCTCGGCGTCCTTGTAGGTGTCAGCCGCGCGCTCGTCCGATGCCTTGGCCTGGATGTTCTGGCCGACGATGATGATCGGCAGCAAAACCAGCTGTAAGAAGTTGCTGGAGATCCAGGCGACGATGATGGTCAGGTTTCCTGTGGCCAACGCGGATGGCAGGCTGAGCAGGGCGATCAGGGCGAAAATGTATGCCGCCCACATGGTGCCCACTGCGATGGTGATTCCGAGCCCCAACCGAGTGTTGATTCGAGCCAAGGGAGTACTGCGGTTGCGCAGATCGTTGACCTTTGCTGGTCTCGCGCTCCCATCCAGGATCGCCTTGGTGCGCGGATGCAGCACGTGTTCGAAATCCATGGGCCCTCCTCGTGTGCGCGGTGTCAACCGCTAAAGATGCCTGATCCTCCGAGCCTTATGAGAGGCAATTCGAGAATTGTGCAACGGTCGGCGGAGCCGGTGATGGCCAGGCTGGTCAAGAGCTCGAGGCTCAGAGCCTGCCAGCGTCGACGATGCTCTGCAGGAACCGCTTAGTGCGTTCTTGCCGAGGCTGACGGAAGATCTGCTCCGGAGTCCCTTGCTCCAGGATCACTCCTCCATCCAGGAAGCACACCCGGCTGGCGATGTCACGGGCGAACCCCATCTCGTGAGTGGCAATGACCATGGTCATTCCCGCCTGGGCGAGAGCACGGATCACGTTGAGCACCTCCGCCACCAGCTCGGGATCAAGCGCTGACGTGACCTCGTCCAGCAGCATCAGCCTTGGCTGCATCGCCAATGCTCGAGCTATGGCCGCTCGCTGCTGCTGACCGCCGGAGAGCCGGTCCGGATACTCCAAACGCTTGTCGAGCAAGCCCAGCTGACCGAGGAGCGCGTCAGCTTCGGCCTCCGCCTGCTGGCGCGGTTTGTGGAGCACCCGGATGGGTGCCAGGGTCAGGTTGTGGAGCACGGTCATATGCGGGAAGAGGTTGAAGGACTGGAAGACGATCCCGATCTGTCGCCGCACCAGGTTCACGTCGACGGCGCCGTCGGTGATGTCTTCACCAAAGAATCCAATCCGGCCCTGGTCGACCTCCTCGAGCAGATTTACGCAGCGGAGCAGGGTCGACTTGCCGGACCCGGAGGCGCCGATCAGGCAGATCACCTCGTGGGGAGCCACCGCCAGGTTGATCCCTTTCAGCACCTGGGTGTGATCGAAGGACTTGCGGACGTCATCGAGTTGTAAGGCCAGGCCGGGATCGAGAGGTGGTAGCTGGTCTGTCATCAGCGGGCGATGCCGGCCTGGCGCCGACGCCGATCGCGGGCGATCAGGAAATCGGTGAAACGCGCCAGCGGCACGGTCAAGAGGAGGAAGAGGAGGGCGGCGACGGTGTAGCCGGTGTAGTTGAAATCGGTTGAGCTGACGATGCCCGCCGCTCGGTTGACCTCGATAACCCCCAGCACCGACACCAACGCCGTGTCCTTCTGAAGGCTGATGAAATCGTTGAGCAGGGGAGGGATCACCCGTCGCACCGCTTGCGGTATCACGACTGATCGCATCGACTGCCACTGTGAGAGCCCCAGCGACCGCGCAGCGGCGACCTGGCTCGGATGCACCGACTCGATCCCGGCTCGGTAAACCTCGGACACGTAGGCCGAATAGGAGAGGACCAGTGCGGCCTCACCGTAGACGAACACCGACGCGTAGGAGATTCCCGCCAAGTACAGCGCTGGGACTCCGAAGCCAATGGCGTAGATGACCAGGATCAGTGGCACGCCCCGGAAGAAATCCGTGTACGCGATCGCCAGCATTCTGAAGGGGAACGACACCGGACCTCGAAGCTGTCGCACCATGGCGATAACCATTGCCAGGATCAGGATCAGGACTTCGGCGCTGAGGAACATGGCGATGTTGAGGAGGAGGGCCGAACCTTCCGAAAAGATCCCGATCTTGGGGTCGCCGAAAAATGCGGTTCGGGCGTCTTTGAGGTTGAAGAAAGTCTGGCGGACCACAGCGCTGCCGGGAGCGAAGAAGAATCCCCCCAGCAGCACTCCCAGGATGACGATGGTGCTGACGGTGGAGATGGCGACGGCCCGCTTGCCGCCCTGCGCCCGACGGCGTCCCCCGCCTAGGCTGGTGGGTGGCGGCCCACCCGCAACTACGAGCGGCCCCGTCTCCAGTCCGTTGGGGTCGGAGCGCACGGAGACCGGCTCGCTGGGCTAGGGCTGAATGGTGGGGATTTTCTCGTAGATCCCCAGCCAGCGATTCTGCAGGCGGGTCAAGGTGCCGTTTGACTTGAGACTGGTGATCGCCTTATTGATACAGCCCACCAAGGGATTGCCCTTGGCGAAGAGAAGCCCGTATACCTCGTCATTGCTCGGGAACTGTCCGACCACGACTCCGTGCTTGACCTCTCCCGAGGCCGCCATGTACTGAGCAGTGGGGGCGTCGGTGACGAACCCTTGGATGGTGTGGTTGGAGAGTGCCGATGCCACGTCGTTGAGGTTGCTGTAAACCGAGGGAGTTTGGGTCGCCTGGATCTTGTCTTCGATGTAGGTGAGGCTGGTGGTTCCGACCTGATCTCCGTACTTGTACTGCTTGAGCTGGCTGGGCGAGTGATCCTTCACCATCGCCTGACCTTTGACCGTGATCAGCGCTTCACGGTCGTTGTAGTACCCCTCACTGAAGGTGACCGCCTCGGCCCGTGCCGCCGTCACCGTGATCTCGTTGGTGTCGAAGTCGAATGCCTTGGGCCCGGGGGCGTAGGAGCTGTCGAAGGACTCGATGGTCCAGTGAACCTGGCTGTTTCTAAAACCCAGCTTGGCTGCGATGGCGTATGCGACGGCGCTCTCGAATCCCTTGCCGTTCTTGGGTTGATTGCCCTCGAACCAAGGGGTGTAGGCGGGGCTGTCGGTCGCGACTGTCAGCCGGCCTGATTTATAGAGGTGGAGCTGAGCTGGAGCACAACCGGAGATGGTGGTCGAAGACTTGGCCATGACTGCCGTGGTTACCGACCCGGTGACGCCCGCCGCCGCCAGCATGACGATGCCGACGCTGCTGGCAATCATTTGTCTCTTCATGGCTCCAGCCCTCCCCGCCCACGATGTGGGCTCCGATTAATTTCCCTTGGCTCTCTTTGAGGGTGCCTGGTTTCCCTCAGAGCGACAGCGAGCGAGTCGGCGCCAGAATCAGGTCGGGATCGTTGCGCCAGTCGACACCGGCCACGTCTGAGTAGAGCTCAATCTCGTTGCCATCCGGATCGGCGACATAGATGCTGTGGGTAACCGTGTGGTCAGCCGTTCCCACCACCCGCACCCCCTGTTCTCGGATGTGATCGAACACGGCCCTCAGCTCCTCATCGGAGTCGGCCACCTTGAGGCCGAAATGGTAGAGACCGACCCGCCGCCCCTGTGGTATCTCCTGAGCGCTCGGCCCCACCTCGATCAGCAGCAACTCATGATGGGTGCGCCCGCTCGAGAAGGCGGCGATGGGCAGACCCTCGGGAGAGATTCGCTTCCAGCCCAGCACCTCGCCATAGAACCTGGCCGAGCGGTTGATGTCGTGCACGTAGAGCACCAAGTGCCCCAACTCCTTCACTTCCATCTCGTCTCACTCCATCTTTGGGTGACGCGGCCGATCGGCTGTGGCCAGAGTCTCTGCCAACCCTCGTACCTTCTCAGGATAGAGCCGCGTCGGCGCACCAGCAGGCCCCTCGCCCTTCGGCTCCGGCGATGCCAGGATTCGGCGAGCAGTTGCATGGATCTGACACCATTCCAACGGCGGACCTCTTGGAACCATAGGAGCGAGTGCCCTGGTGGCGAACACGGCAGAACTGGAGCGGCGCGAGCTGGGACGGGGCGGGCCGCTGGTCTCGGTGGTAGGTCTCGGCACCAACAATTTCGGCCGGCGCATGGACGACGATGCCGTCGGCCCGGTCGTGGATGCTGCCCTCGACCGGGGGATCAACCTGTTCGATACCGCCGATATTTACGGGTCCGGCGAGAGCGAGCGGCTCCTGGGTCGAGCACTGCGGGGGCGGCGGGGCGAGGCCATCATCGCCACCAAGTTCGGGATGCCCCGCGGAGGTGAGGACCCCGATCAGCGGCGTGGCACTCCGGCCTACATCCGCGACGCCGTCGAGTCCAGCCTCCGGCGCCTGGACGTGGAGGTGATCGATCTCTATCAGATGCACCAGCCCGACCCCACGACACCGATAGCCGAAACCTTGGGAGCGATGAACCAGCTGGTGCGGCAGGGGATGGTGCGCTGGATCGGCTGCTCCAACTTCGATGCCTGGCAGGTGGTTGACGCCAACTGGACAGCACGGTCGCTAGGACTCACCGCCTTCGTCTCGGTCCAGAACCAGTACAGCCTCCTCGACCGGGATGTCGAGCGCGAGCTGCTTCCCGCCTTGGACCACCTGGGGTTGGGCCTGCTGCCCTACTCTCCTCTGGCCAACGGATTGCTCACCGGCAAGTACCGCCGGGGCGAGGCGCCGCCAGCCGGGTCCCGGGCTTCCCGCCCCGGCTTCGCGCAGATGCTGGAGGACGAGCAGCGTTTCGATGTGCTCGACCGGCTCGAGGGCTTCGCCAAGAAGCGCGGGATCTCGCTGCTCCAGGTGGCGATCGGCTCCCTATTGGGCCGTCCCCAGGTAGGCTCGGTCATAGCTGGCGCCACCAGTCCGGAGCAGGTGGCGGCCAATGTCGAGGCGGCGTCATGGACCGCGAGTGCGTCAGACTGGGCGGAGCTGGAGAAGATCACCTGAAGGGGCAGCACATGGCGCACATCTGGACTCCCGGGTCCCCGAGCGGGCGGCCGCCGGATGCACTCCGGTGAAGGTCTACATCTCCTGCGACATGGAGGGAGTGGCGGGCATCGTCGACTGGCAGCAGGTCACACCCGGGACTGAGTTCGAGCTGGGGAGGCGGCTGCTGCTGGAGGAGGTGAACGCCGCCATCGATGGCGCGGTGGAGGCGGGCGCCCAGAGCTTCCTGGTCAACGACTCCCATGGGGCGATGCAGAACCTGATCCCGGACCAGCTCCACGCGGAGGCCGAGTACTGCTCCGGCAGGCACAAGCCTCTCTACATGATGGAAGGGCTGGACTCGAGCTTCGACGCCATCTTCTTCATCGGCTATCACGGTGCCGTCGACGGCGCCGCCTCGGCCTTGTCCCACACCTACAACCCGGCGGCAATTCAGGGGGTCACCCTCAACGGTCATCTAGTCGGGGAGAGTGGGATAAACGCCCTCGTCGCCAGCCACCACCGAGTCCCGGTTTCCCTTATCAGCGGCGACCAGCACACTGCCGCTCAGGCCGAGCCGATACTGGCCGGCGCGGAGATGGTGGTGGTCAAGCAATCGGTCAGCCGCCTGGCGGCGCGGAGTCTCCATCCCACGATAGCCCGACAGCTGATACATGAGGGCGCGAGCAGGAGCCTGCGCCGGCTGGGCGAAATCTCGCCACCACAGGTGACTGCCCCCTTCCAGCTCGCGGTCCGACTCAGGAACGCCGACCTGGCCGAGGTGGCCCTCCAGGTTCGCGGCGTGCGATCTGCCTCCGAGCTCGAGGTGACGGTTGAAGGCGACGATGCCCTTTCCGTCTTCCGCAGCTTTGTGGCACTGGTGCAGATCACCCGAGGGCTGGCCCAGGAGCGCTAGCTCTAGTTGGCCCGGTCCGAGGCCCACCGCTGGCGGGGCCCTCGTGACCGACCCTCTGAGGCGGGATCGCCCGCCCGGGGCCCGGGTACCGCCGAGGATACTTTTGGGTATGGCATCAGCCGACTCAGGCTCCACCTCAAATCGCGGCAGTGACCAAGCTCCCAAGCCTGACCCGACTTCGCCTGGACCCGGCTGGAGCGACCTCGGGCCAGTCGATCCAGAGGAAGAGGGGACCGTCACCCTGGTGCTGCGGCCGCGCCGCGACACCACGACGCCCATCCCCCAGGACATCGGCCTGATCAGGCCCGAGCTCCGTGCCCACCTCTCTCGGGAGCAATTGGCCAGCGTTCGGGGCGCCGATCCACTCGACCTGGACGCGATCCGGGAGTGGTGCAGCCGTGAGGGTCTGCAGTTGCTGTCGGTCGCGGCCGAGCGCCGCACCGCCACGGTCCGGGGTCCCCTGGGCCGTCTGGGTGAACTCTTCGGCGTCGAGCTCCGCCGCCGCAGCTTTGGCGGCCAAGAGTACCGGTCGGCGAGCGGCACGGTCGCTCTGCCCAGCCCGCTCACCGGCCCGGTGGTGGCAGTGCTGGGGCTGGATACCAGGCCGGTCGCCACGCCTCACTTCCGGTTGCGGCATGCCGGTTCCACGCTCAAGCCGGCCACGGGAGCCACCCCGGCCAGTTTCCTGCCACCCCAGGTCGCCGAGCTTTACTCCTTCCCAGCCGGTACCACTGGAGCCGGCGAGTGCATCGGCCTCATCGAGCTGGGCGGTGGCTTCCGCAGCGGAGACATCACCACCTACTTCCAGCAGCTGAAGCTGCCGGTGCCAGACGTGGTGGCGGTCTCGGTGGATGGAGCTGAGAACCAGCCGACCGGAGCCATCGACGGGCCCGACGGGGAGGTGATGCTCGATATTGAAGTTGCGGGGTCGGCCGCCCCCGGGGTTCGGCTCGCGGTCTACTTCGCCCCCAACACCGACCAGGGATTCCTCGACGCCATCAACATGGCGCTCCATGACGACGTCAACCGTCCCGCCGTCATCTCCATCAGTTGGGGCAGCGCCGAGGCGAACTGGCCTGCGGCCACCATGCAGGCTTTCGATCAGTCCTTCCAGGATGGCGCCATGGTGGGGGTCACGATCTGCGTCGCGGCCGGCGACAACGGCTCCGGCGATGGCCTCCAGAACGGCCAGGCCAATGTCGACTTTCCCGCATCTAGTCCCCACGTCCTGGCCTGCGGTGGAACCCGCCTGACTTCGAGCGGCGACCGCATCACGGCTGAGGTGGTCTGGAACGACGGGCCCGGTGGTGGCGCAACTGGAGGGGGCGTCAGTGCCGAGTTCGCCCTGCCATCGTGGCAGTCCCGAGCTCACGTCCCCCCTTCTGCTGATCCCGGTCACAAGCCCGGTCGAGGTCTCCCCGACATCGCCGGCGACGCTGATCCCGAGAGCGGCTACCAGGTACTGGTCGACGGTCAGGCGACCGTGTTCGGCGGTACCAGTGCGGTTGCGCCCCTGTGGGCGGCTCTGCTGGTTCGCTGCGCCCAGGCGCTTGGCCATAGCCCCGGGTACCTCAACCCCATCCTCTACCAGACGCTGGAGGCCGAAGGGGTAACCCGAGACATCACCAAGGGCAGCAACGGTGCCTACAAGGCAGGGCCGGGCTGGGACGCCTGCACCGGTTGGGGCAGCCCGGATGGCACCAAGCTTCTCGCCGGACTGCGAGGCTGAGTCCGATGACGAACAGGGTGATGGCACTGGCCATCCGCTACCGGTAGACCGACCTCGCAGGGTTGCAATCCGCCCGACGATGAAAGCCTGAAGACCTTCAGGCCGCGGGACCGGCACCGGCGGCCATCGCCGGCATCGCTTTCGTGCGCCCGGCGGCGGGATGTTCGAGGTCTGCTCCGATCCGGTGCGAGCTCATTCGGCTGAGGTTGGCTGGAGACGGTTTGTGGCAAGCTGACGCGGTGACTCAGACCGAGACGCGCAGGCCAGCGACCCGGGAACGAGGAACCGAGCCGGCCATTGTCGCCAATGATCTGAAGAAGTCCTACAAGGAGATCGTGGCCGTGCGCGGTGTCAGCTTTGCTGTCGAACCGGGGGAGATCTTCGGCTTTTTGGGACCCAACGGAGCTGGCAAGTCCACCACCATCTCCATGCTCTGCACCCTGGTGCTCCCCAGCTCGGGTAGTGGCAGGGTGGCCGGATTCGACGTAGTCGCGGATCAGGCGCTGGTGCGACGACACATCGGACTGGTCTTCCAGGACACAACTCTGGACGACTACCTCACCGCCGCCGAGAATCTGCGCTTTCACGCCGAATTATATGGGATGCCCAAGGCCACTGTGCCGACTCGCATGCAGCAGGTCCTGGAGATGGTTGACCTCTGGGAGCGACGCGATGGACTGGTGCAGACATTTTCCGGGGGCATGAAGCGGCGACTGGAAATTGCGCGGGGATTGCTGCACTCACCCAGGGTGCTGTTCCTCGATGAGCCGACGGTGGGACTCGACCCCCAGACCCGCTCCCACATCTGGCAATACATCAGCGAACTGAAACGGCGTGAGCAGGTGACGATTTTCCTCACCACCCACTACATGGACGAGGCTGAGTACTGCGACCGCATTGCCATCATGGATAACGGGGTCCTGGTGGCGATTGACACTCCTGAAGCGCTCAAGGCAAGCATCGGCGAGGACCGGGTCGAGCTTCACACTGACGACGACGCTCGAGCCATCGAGAAGTTGGGGCAGCAATTCCAGATCAAGGCCGCCATGAGTGAGGGCGCGGTCACATTCCACGTGCCACTCGGCGAGGAGTTCGTGCCCCGTCTGTTCGCTGAGCTCGGCGTCACCATCCGTTCGGTCAGAGTGGCTCGGCCCACGCTCGATGACGTGTTCATGACCTACACCGGACGCACCATCCGTGATGCCGAGGCTTCCTCGGGCGACCGTCTGCGAGCCAATCCCTGGATGCGCTCGCGGGGCAGGAGATAAGGTGGCGGCCGCCCTCGAAGTGCCAATGGTGCGGGTTGCGGGTGGCCGCACCATTGACGACCTCCGCGCCCTCTGGGTGGTCTGGAAGCGGGAACTCATCCGCTTCAGCCGCAACCGCCTGCGGATCCTGACGTCACTGGCCCAGCCAGTGCTGTTCCTCTTCATCCTCGGTACCGGTCTCTCGTCGATCATCCCGACCGCGGCTCATTTCAATTTCCGCACCTTCATGTTTGCCGGGGTGTTGGGCATGACAGTGCTCTTCACGTCCATCTTTTCCGCCATCTCCATCGTCTGGGACCGCGAGTTCGGGTTCCTCAGAGAGATGCTGGTGGCGCCGGTGCATCGCTGGACCCTGGTGCTGGGCAAGTGCCTGGGCGGTGCCACGGTCGCCACCATTCAGGGCGCCATCATGCTGGCGCTGGCGGGTTTGGTGGGCGTTCCCTACAACCCGGTGATGCTGCTGGTGCTACTGCTGGAGATGATGTTGACCGCCTTCGCGCTCACCGCCTTCGGGGTGATGCTGGCAGCCAGGATCTCCGACGTGCAGTCATTCCAGGTGGTGACGCAGCTGTTCGTGCTGCCCATGTTCTTCCTATCCGGCGCGGTCTTCCCGATCACAAAACTCCCTGCGTGGCTGGGGGTTTTGAGCAAGCTGGACCCGCTCTCCTATGCCGTCGACCCCTTGCGCAAAGAGGTCTTTACCTACCTCAAGATTCCACCCGTCATCCGCAGCACCTTCAACCCCGGGGTGAGCTGGGGCAGCTGGCACCTTCCAGTCTACTTTGAGCTCACTCTGGTTGCGGTCGCGGCCGCGCTGATGCTGGCAACCGCCATCAGGCAGTTTTCTCGGCCGAGCTAGACGGCGCTTCCGGCTCTTTGGTCGTCGCCTGGGGCAGTTCCAGTCGTTCCGCCAGCCAGGTCATCGCCGCGGCCACCCGCTCCAGATCGCTCTTGGGCCAAGCTTCCAGGAGCTCCTCCAACATCGTCCTCCGAGCGGCGTGCATGCGCTTGCGGAGCCGTTCGCCGACAGCCGTGATCCGGACCAGGGTGCCCCTGCCGTCGCTGGGGTCCGACTCCTTGGAGATGAGGCCAGCTCGCTCCAGCCGCTGCAGCTTCGGCGTGATGGTGGAGTTGTCGACGCAGTAGTAGGTTGCGAGCTGGGAGGGGTGGACCGGTCCGCAGAGCGCGATCCGGCCGAGTACCGAGAGCGTCCCCGCGGAGAGGTCGGTCCTCGCCCGACGCAGGGTTTCGGTCTCCACCTCGCGGCTTTGGGTCCAACGCATGATCACCGTTATTGCTCGCTCTAGGTCTGCGGACGGTCCCTCTCCGGGCGGAGGTAGGGCGCCGTCCAACTGCGACCGGGGACGAGTGGGGGTCGGCATCACGGTGTCGAGGCCCGACCGGGCTGGCCACGCCTCGTCGCCTCAGCTTCAGAGGCCCGGCCGGGGGTCTCCGCGACCGGGGAAACCCGGGAGACCGCACCCGCGGAAGCCTGAGGCGACAACCGCTGGGCCGTGGCAAGGGCCGGTGCCAGACCTGGCGCCACCGGCAGCACCTCCTGGTGCACATACTTGCCTCCCCGCATCCAGCTGGCGACCGCGGCCAGGGCGCAGGCGGCGAACGCGAAGTCGAAGGCTGCGTGAAGTCCGCTCAGGAACGGTCCCGAGATGAGGTGGGGGAAGAAGGCGCGCCCGGTCAGATAGGCCTGATGCGCAGGACTGAGGTGGGTCAAGGTCGGCCCCAGGAGCGACGCGATCGGATTGAAGCCCAGGAAGGATGCGAATAGGCTGCCCACTGCCGGCAGGTGCGAGATCCGGGTCGCGGTCACGGCGGGCACACCTTCCACGACCAGCCCGTGGTAGAGCGTGTGGGGAAGGCTGGCCGAGAGCCCGACGATGATCAGGGTGAAGAAGATCCCGATTGAGAGGACCTGGGCCGAGTTCTGAAAGGTCGCCGACATCCCCGCCCCGGCGCCGCGCTGGTTGGGCGGCAGGCTGTTCATGATCCCAGCCTGGTTGGGCGAGGCGAAGAGGCCGCTGGATAGGCCGTACAGCGCCAGCAGGGCTGCGAACCAGACGTAGTTGAAATTGGCCGGAAGTACCTGGAAGAGGATGAACACCACCGCCGAGACCGAGACCCCGATGGTGGCGTAGATCCGTGAGCCGTGGCGGTCCGAGAGGATTCCCGCGATTGGCCCCGCGATCAGGAACCCCGCGGTCAGGGGGAGCATGTATATGCCCGCCCAAAGCGGTGTCTGGGCAAAGCTGAAGCCGTGCTGAGGCAGCCAGATTCCCTGCAGCCAGATGATCAGGATGAACATCAGGCCGCCCCGTGCCAGAGCGCTCAGGAGCGCCGCCACATTGCCTGCGGCGAAGGCGCGGATCTTGAACAAATTGATGCGAAACATGGGATCCGCCACCCGGGTCTCGATGAAGGTGAAGAGACCCAGGAACGCGACTCCTCCAAACAGTCCCAGCAGTACCAGGGGATTGCTCCAACCCATGCTGGCTGTGCCGTAGGGAAGGATGCCGTAGGTGATCCCGACCAGGAGCGCGACCAGGCCGATGGCGAAGGTGACATTCCCCCACCAGTCGATCCGCGCCGGTTGCCGGACTCCGGTGTCCCTGAGCATGAAGTAGGCCCACACCGTTCCGAAAAGGCCGACTGGAACCGAGACCAGGAAGACCAGCTGCCAGGCAATCGGACCCAGCACACCACCCAAAACCAGCCCGATAAAGGAGCCGGCGATCGCCGCCACCATGTTGGTGCCCAGTGCCATGCCCCTTTGGTTGGAGGGGAAGGCGTCGGTGAGAATGGCGGCGGAGTTGGCCCAGAGCAGGGCGGCGCCGACACCCTGCAGCACCCGCATCCCGATCAGGTAGAGGGCGGCGTCGGGACCAGTCATCCAGGTCAGGGACAGCATGATCGAGAACGCGGTGAAGACCAGGAAGCCCAGGTTGTACATGCGCACCCGGCCGAAAATGTCGCCAATCCGGCCCAGGGTCACCACCAGCACCGCCGTGACCACCATGTACCCCATCAGCAGCCACAGGAAGTAGGGGGTGTTGCCCGGCGTCAGCGGGTTGAGGTGGATCCCGCGGAAGATGTCGGGAAGCGCGATCAGTACGATCGAAGCGTTGATCGTCGCCATCAGGATGCCGAGGGTGGTGTTGGAGAGCGCGATCCACTTGTAGTGGGGCCCGACCGGCCGCCGCGTCGCCGGCACTGCGGCCGCGACTCCAATTCTCGACATCAGATCCCTCCACGGCGCTGGGTCGAATGATTGGTTTGATCATACCAAATATCTGAGTGGCGGAGTCCTGGCCGCCAGTAAGTTGTTACCGGTCCGCGCCGCTGACGTCGCGACCAGCCGGCCCCGCCTAACATGACGAGCGAAGTGAAGGGACCAGAGAGTCAGTACGAGGCGGTCAACCTGCTGGCCGATCCCCTCTACCGCTACTGCAGCATCACCAAGCAGCGTGGCGACGGCACGGGATCGGAGGAGGCACTCCTGGACCACCCCTGGCTGCAGCGCCAGCGGCGCATCCACCAGCTCCAGTCCGCCTGGTGGGTGTTCCACACCGCCGAGCACTCTCGCTTCCAGCACGCGGTGGGGGCGATGCACCTCACTGGCAGCTTCACCCAACATCTCTACGCCAGCCTGATCCAGAGCTGTCCGGACGCGCCATCGCGCAACCTGGTGGTCGAGACCATGAGGATCGCCGGGCTGCTGCATGACGTCGGTCACGGCCCCTTCGGTCACTTCTTCGACAGCCAGGTGCTGGCCCAGTACAACATCGACCACGAGGACGTCGGCCGACAGCTGGTGCTGGGGCCCCTGGCCGAACTGATCACCTCGCTCCACCGCAGCCCTGACGGCGATTTCGAGCCGGGTGAGGCGATCCGGCCGGATTGGGTGGCATGGGTGATGGCACCGCGGGAGCTGCCGGGCTTCGAGCCACCCGCCTGGCTGCGGGCACTCAAGCCGGTGCTCTGCGGGCCGGCCAGCACCGACAACATGGACTATGTCCCCCGCGACGCCTACATGTGCGGGATCGCGGTGGGTCCGGTCGACCTGGCCCGGCTGCGCCACTACATGTTCATCAAGGACGGCAGCCTGGTGCTGCACCAGCATGGCGCACCCGCGCTGGAGATGTTCCTCTCGGCGCGCCTGTACATGTATAACCATGTCTACTTTCACCGCACCGTGCGTCGGATTGACCTTCATCTGCGCCCGGTTTTTGCGCAAACCTGCGAGCGGCTTCTGCCACCCGGCAATCCCCTCGACAACCTTGACCAGTACCTGCTGCTAACCGACTGGTCGCTGATGACGGAGGTGGAGCGGCTCCAGCGCGAGCCCCGCGATGAGGAGGAGCGCGCGCTCGGTCGCCACTGGGAGGCGGTCACTACCAGGCGCCTGCCCTGGCGACTGGCCTTCGAGGCCTACCGCGAGCTCAGCCAGCCCGAGAGCGCGCCCGGACTGCGCGATCCGGCACAGATCGAAAGGGCGATCCGAGCGGGTCTGCCGGAGCGGTTTCGGGGAGTCGGCATGGAGGTCGACCTGGCCAGCACCGATCCCAGGCCGGACAACCCGGCCGCCGACGGCCAACTACTGGCGCTGTTCGACCCGATCTCAGGGCAGGTCGAGGTGGAGGCGGCGCCAGAGCTATTGGCCAGGCTGCTGCCGGTTCGGACGATCTGGCTGCGCGTCTACAGCGACAGCGCTGAGGCCAGGTCCGCGATCCGCCAGGCCGCAGCCATGGCCATGCCCCAACTGCGAACCTAGGCCGCCGGCTCCCGTCAGCGGCGGCGGCGGCGCTGACCGAGGAAGCGTCGCAGCATCACCACCCCCAGGGCGAGGACCACGAGAAGGAGCAAAGCTGAAGCCCCGACGCTCACCGGCGGCGCCCTCGCTCGCGGAGCAGTCCAGATGGCCGGAGCGTGCTCATCCGCCTGCCTTGGAGGCGGCGACTCGGGGCACCTGCCCGAGCGCCCAGTCCACCGCCTCCTGCGCTGAGTGGGCCGCGTGAATCCCTCTGCTGGGGAGTGCGCCACCAGGAGGCTGCAGCTGCCAGGTGTCAATGCCGACCACCGGCTTGCCCAGGACCAGGGCGAAGGCGATCTCGCTCAGAGTCCCGGCTCCGCCTCCAATCGCGATCATCGCCTCGGCGGAGCGGGCGATCAGGCAGTTGCGCATCTCTCCGAGACCCGTGGCAATTGCGACCTCGACGTCCGGACCAGCCTCGGCTGGGTCGCTGCCCGGCAGGATGCCCACCACTACTCCGCCCCTCTCCCGGGCCCCGGCCGCTGCCGCCGCCATGGCGCCACCGAGGCCGCCGCAGATCAGCGTGGCGCCCCGCTCGGCCAGGAGTCCGCCCACCTTCCGGGCCGCGACCAGATCCGCATCCCTGGGTGCCGAGGGGCCGCACACGGCCACCGCCGGCCCCTTGACGATCCCGGCCACCTGTCCCTCAGCTCCGGGTGATCCGGGGACCTGCAGGCATCTCCGGTGCCGCCACCGCCTGGAAGTTGACCTGGCTGATCTGACCGGCCAGGGCGGAGGCGACCTGTTCAAAGATGGCCGCCTGGGGAGAGTCGGGCTGAGCCAGGACCAAGGGCTGGCCGTCGCCCCCGCCTAGCCGGACCGCCGGATCCAGTGGGATCGCGCCCAGGTAGGGGAGGTGCCGTCGATCCGCCAGCTCCTCGCCACCGCCGCGGCTGAAGATGTCGGTGACCTCTCCACAGTGAGGGCAGACGAAGCCGCTCATGTTCTCGATGACGCCCAGAATCGGCACCCGCAGCTGCTCGAACATGGCGATGCCCCGGCCTACATCGGCCAGCGATACATCCTGGGGTGTGGTGACGATCACCGCACCGGTGAGGGGGATGGACTGGGCCAGGGTCAGCTGGACGTCGCCAGTGCCGGGTGGCATGTCACAGACCAGGTAGTCGAGCTCACCCCAGTTGACCTCGAATAGGAACTGCTTCAGCGCTCCGGCCAGCATCGGGCCCCGCCAGACCACCGGGCGATCGGGATCGATGATGGTGCCGATCGAGACGACCTCCAGGCCACCCTTCCGGAGCGGGATCATCCTGCCGTCGACCGCCGACGGTCGCTCGGTCAGCCCCAGCATGATCGGGACGTTGGGCCCGTAGATGTCGGCATCGAGCAGGCCGACCCGGGCACCTGTTCGCAGCAGCGCGAAGGCCAGGTTGACCGCCACCGTGGTCTTGCCGACCCCACCCTTGCCCGCGCTGACGGCGATAGTGTTCCGAACCCCGGGGATTTCCTGGCGGCCAATGACACCTCGAGTCCGGCTGACGTCCGCATCCCACTCCAGGGCCACTCTCTCGATGCCCGGGACCACCCCGATCACGGCCGAGTCGATCTCGGCCTGGATCCGGTCCTTGAGGGGGCAGGCCGGGGTCGTGAGAACGACCCGGAGCTTGGCGGTGGTCCCCTCGATCCGCAGGTTCTTCAGCATCCCCAGATGCATCAGGGGACGGTGTAGCTCGGGGTCCTCGACCTTGGCCAAGGCATCCTCGAGCGCTGCCAGAACATTGGTCTCGGGGATGGCGGACACTTGGCCTCGATCATAGCTGGGCCGGATTGACAGCCCTTCAGCCGCTCTGCTGCCTGCCTCCACTTCGCCTGTTGCAATAGTACGCAACAGGTATATTGGAGTTGTGGCCGGACTCGAATCGATCAGAGAGCAGGGCAAGCGGCTGACGCCGCAGCGGCGCTTGGTCTACAGCGCCCTGCTGGAACACCCTGGTCATGCCACCGCTGACGACCTCTGCACCAGCATCGGCCGCAAGCTGCCGGGCTTTCAGCGCACCACCGTCTACCGCACCCTCGACCTTCTGGTCGAGCTGGGATTAGCGCGGAAGATCCAGCTCGGCCACGCCAACTCCTACGAGGCGGTGATGGCAGGCAGCGAGTCGCACCAGCACCTGGTCTGCGACCGCTGCGGCGGCACCTTCGACGTCAGTTGCCCCGAGGTGCCAGAGTGGGTTGGCACCGCCGCCAAGCCGCTGGGGTTCGAGCTGGAACGGGTCGAGCTTCTGGGCCACGGCATCTGCGCCGGCTGCGCCAGTTCCAACTGAGGCGGGGTCGAGCGGCCGATCTCAGCCCTTCAGCAGAGCTGCGAAATCGGTGTTGCGGATAGCCTGCGCGAACTCCACTCCGACTCGGTCGATCTCCAGCGCCTGCTCGTAGACGAACGCGTAGATCTCACGGAAGCGGTCGGGCTTGAAGCCCCGGGCCAGCAGGTGCTCTGCCAGCTCCGCCTCGGCTGCCACCTTCTCCCGGAGATCTCGTGCCGCATCTAGCAGGGCCACCAGGATCGTGATCTCGGTGGAGTACTCCTCGAGCAGGGTCGGCTCTGATTCGTTCTCCTGGAGCTCGGCCAGCTTGGCCTGAAGCTCGCGGATCTCCTGGAGAAACTCCGTTTGCTGGGTGTCTTCCATCTAATTGGTCTGGAGGCGGAGCGGCCCTGCCCGCCCTGCCCTAGTGGATCAGGTAGTGGGTTGCGATCAGGGGTGCGATCAGGATGGCGATGATGTTGACCACCTTGATCATGGGGTTGATCGCGGGCCCGGCGGTGTCCTTGTAGGGATCGCCGACGGTGTCGCCGGTGACGGCGGCGGCATGGGTGGGGGTGCCTTTGCCGCCGTAGTGGCCCTCTTCGATGTACTTCTTGGCGTTGTCCCAGGCCCCGCCGCCCGACGTCATCTGCAGCGCCAGAAACAGTCCCACCACGATGGTGCCGATCAGCATTCCGCCCAGGGCGACCGGGCCTAGGACGAAGCCCACCAAGAGCGGAGCGGCCACCGGGATCAGGCCGGGGAGGATCATCTCCCGCTGAGCCGCCCGGGTGACGATGGCCACGCAGCGCCCGTAGAGCGGTCGGGCGGTCCCCTCCATGATCCCGGGGATCTCACGGAACTGGCGCCGCACCTCCTCCACGATCCCACCCGCCGCGCGGCCCACCGCCTGCATCGAGAGCGACGCGAATAGCACCGGCAGGATGCCGCCGAAGAGTAGCCCGACGATCACCCTGGGGTTGTTGAGGCCGAAGGTGAAGTGATGGCTGCTGCCGAGGGTGTAGGTGTAGCCGGCGAAGAGCACCAGGGCGGCCAGTGCTGCCGACCCGATCGCGTAGCCCTTGGTCACCGCCTTGGTGGTGTTGCCGACCGCGTCCAGGGGATCGGTGATAGCCCGCACCGCCTGGGGCAGATCTGCCATCTCCGCGATGCCACCGGCGTTGTCGGTGATGGGGCCGTAGGCGTCGATGGCCACCACGATTCCCACCATGCTGAGCAGGCTCATGGCGGCGATGGCGATTCCGTACAGCCCCGCCAGGGCGTAGGCGCCGAGGATCCCAACACCGATCACGAAGACAGGTGGCGCGGCCGCCTCGAGTCCCACCGCCAGGCCGGCGATGATGTTGGTGGCGTGCCCGGTCTGAGAGGCCCGGGCGATGCTCTTCACCGGGTTGAACTGGCCGCCGGTGAAGAACTCGGTGATGGCCACGATCAGGATGGTGATCACGACCCCGATCACCGATGCCCAGAACAGGTTCAGCACCGGGTGACCGAGGACCTTGGCCGAGAGCCCGCCGTTGGCCCGCAGCACCAGGGTCACGATCAGGAAGCCGATGATGGCGAAGAGACCAGCCGAGATCAGCCCTCGGTAGAGGGCGCCCATGATCCAGCCGCCTTTGCCGATGCGCACGAAGAGGGTGCCCAGGATCGAGGCCAGGATGCTGATCGCGCCCAGCAGCAGCGGGTAGACGGTGAGGTCGAAGTTGTGGAAGACCAGGCCCCCCAACAGCATCGCCGCCACCGCGGTCACGGCGTAGGTCTCGAACAGGTCGGCCGCCATGCCGGCGCAGTCGCCCACGTTGTCCCCGACGTTGTCGGCGATGACGGCAGGATTCCGGGGGTCGTCCTCGGGGATACCAGCTTCGATCTTGCCCACCAGGTCCGCCCCCACGTCGGCGGCCTTGGTGTAGATCCCGCCTCCGAGGCGGGCGAAGACGGAGATCAGCGAGGCCCCGAAGGCGAGCCCGACTATGGCCGAGGGCTGGTCCAGGATCCAGAAGGCGATGGTGACCCCCAAGAGACCGAACCCGACCACGAAGAAACCGGTCACGGCGCCCCCGTTGAACGCCACTCGAAGTGCTGGTCCTAGCCCGCTCCGAGCCGCCTCTGCGGTTCGGTAGTTGCTCCGGACCGAGACGTTCATGCCTACGTAGCCGGCGCTACCCGAGAGCGTTGCCCCAAAGAGGAAGAGGAGGGACGTCTTCCAGCCCAGCGCCGGGCTGATAAGTCCACCCAGAGCCAGGACCGCAGCCAGCACCAGACCGATGGCGGCGATGATGGTGTACTGGCGGTTGAGGTAGGCGGAGGCTCCCTCGCGGATGGCCTGGCCGATCTCCTGCATCCGTTCGTTCCCAGCTGACCGTCGCATCACCCAGAAGGCCAGGACGGCGCCGTAGCCGAGGGCCAGCAGCCCGGCGATCAGCACTGGGATCAGAACGGTTCGGGTCATGGAGCTGTCGTCCTCCAGCCGCGCGGCGGCATGTGATCACAAGGAGTTGAGCCGAGCCCGGGTTCTCGGCGCGCACCGTTTTTGGTGCTCAAGGGAGCCGCCGAATTATATCGGCGGAGCAGACTCTGGGCCATAAAGGTGGCCTCACCGGTCGGCCCAGGTCCGGTGTGGCGGTGGATGATTGGCGACTAGCGCAGCCGTCCGTGCCGCTGCCCAGAGTGCAGGGAGCATCGCATTGGTGACCAAGTCCCAAGAGAGCTGGATCGTGGCGGTCGGAGATGAGCTTCTCTCCGGCCACACTTCCGACACCAACTCGACCTGGCTCGCCCGCCGACTCAGCCAGGGCGCCTACCCGTGCTCCAGGATCGTGGTGGTGCCGGACCGGGTCGAGGCCATTGCGGCGGAGCTGCTGGGGGCCGCCACCGCTGGCCCGGAGCGCGTGTTCTGCTGTGGAGGCCTGGGGCCCACCCCGGATGACAGAACCATGGCCGGGGTGGCAGAGATGCTCGCTGTCGAACTGGTGGTCGACCCCGGCGTCCTGGCTGGAATCAGAGATCGGGTCGCGAGACGCTACCGGGAAGGCAGGACCGACAGCCCGGAGCCCAATGCCGGGAACCTCAAGATGGCATCGATTCCGCGGGGGGCCACCGTGCTCAGAAACCCGGTTGGCGGGGCACCTCCGCTGGCGATCGCCCTGCCCAGTGACCGCTTGGCGCGCTGGCTCTTCGTCCTGCCAGGGGTCCCGGCCGAGCTCCAGGCAGTCTTCGCTCATGAGATCGAGCCCAGGTACCTCGCCGGAGTCGGCGCGCGCCACTACCGGGAGTTGCGCTTCGAGGGTGTCCCTGAGTCGAGCTTCTTTCCGGCGCTGGTCGAGTTGGAGAGCTCCCACCCCGAGGTGAGCTTCGGCTCCTATCCCCAAACCGCGGGGGGAGTCATCATCCGCGCCAGCGCTGCAGATGCCGAGGCTCTGGAGAGGGCGATCGCCCTCCTGAGACGGCTAGCGCCTGCGCCGCCGATCAGCTAGCGGGCGGCCCGATGATTCTCGAAGCAGTTGCTGCAGTAAACCGGTCGGTCGTACTTCGGCTGGAAGGGAACCTGGGTCATGTTCCCGCAGTCGGCGCAGACCACGTCGTACATCTGGCGCGGGGGCCGAGGCCCAGCCGAGGCGTACCCATTCGAGCCCTGGCGCGCGGCCTTGGCCAGCTGCCGGCACGGCTGGCACCGAGTGGGTTGATTAACCAGCCCCTTGGACTGGTAGAACTGCTGCTCTCCGGCAGTAAAGATGAACTCCGAGCCGCACTCGCGGCAGGTCAGGGTAACGTCGGCGAGGCTCAATCCGAGCATCCTCCAAATCGCGTTCTGGCCAGGACTGCTCGGTCGTGCCTTGATTCGCCGCCCGGGACATCGTCTGGCGCGCGCAACTATAGCAGGGGAACGGCGAAGCTGGGCTGAATTCGGGGCAAGCGCCTGGATTAGAGGGCTGAGATTAAAACGTGAAGAGATCGATTCCGCCAGCCACCGGCAGCGCCACCCCGGTGATGTAGCCGGCCTCGGGACTGGCCAAAAAGCAAATCGCGTGGGCGACGTCCTCGGGCTGTCCCGGCGCCCGCATGGCCGTGCGCAGCACCATCCGCTCGCGCATGCTGGCGGGCCCGGTGTTGAAGGCCTCGGTGGCGATCACCCCGGGCACGATGGCGTTGCTGGTGATGCCATGCCGGGCGCCCTCCAGCGCCGAAGACCGCATCAGTCCCAGCAGTCCCGCCTTGGTGGTGCTGTAACTCGCCTGACCGAAACCCCCCAGGGTCCCAGCCACTGAAGACATGAAGATAACCCGACCGAAGCCACCCTCTCGAAGGTGGGGCCAGGCGGCCTGAGTGCAATTGAAGGCGCCAGTCAAATTCACTCGGAGGTCGCGTTCCCAGAGATCAGAAGACTGCTCCGGCAGTTGGGCGAGATGGTCCAAGGTGCCGGCGTTGTTGACCAGAATGTCGATTCCGCCGAACTGCTCCGCCGCCCTGTCGATCACCGAGCGCACCTGCTCGCGGTCGGTGACGTCCATTCGGAAGGCCTGAGAACGCCTACCCAGAGCCCGGATCTCCTCAGCGGTCTGCTCGGCGTAGACCACGTTTTCCGAGGCCATCACCTGGGCTAGCACGCTGGAGCTGCGTTGCGCCACCTGCAGCAGCTCCGGGTCAGACTCGATCAGGATGTCGGTCACCACCACATCGGCCCCGGCCCTGGCCAGCGCCAGGCAGTCGGCCCGGCCCAGCCCCCGAGATGCGCCGGTGACGAGAGCTACCTTGCCGGACAGGTCGAACATCGTCATCGCTCCCGAGTTTAGCCCTCCAGCCGCCGGCCGCCCGGAGGTATCGGTCGGGCATTCCGACATCTCCTGGGTTGTCGGCCAGCTGCCCATTGCTCTTGCCCGGGTCACTTCGACTAGGATGCTGACATCGGCAGCAGCGGGCGATCGACGCGGAGACTCCCTTGCGGCCCCGAAGAGGCATCGCCGCGGCGCGCTGGCAGCACGCAGCGTAAGGAGTCCAGCTGAGCGCTATCCCGCACCGGACCCCAGGCCTGTCGAAGCTACTCATCGGGGGCACCTTGGCGCTCGCGTCTACCTTGGGACTCAGCTCGTGCAGCGCGGCCGCCAACGGCATCGCCACCAAGTCGGCCCCCGCGATACTCGACGCGGCCGGCGCGGCGTTGGTGGCCGCTCACACCTTCGAGATTCAGGCCACCTCAGCCGGCAGCGGCACCCCCGCCTCGGTGACGTTCAAGATCGAGGGTAAGAACGAGGGCGAGGGCAGCTTCGTCACCTCCTCGCTCTCCTTTCAGGCTGAGGAGCTCCACGGAACCGACTACTTCCGCAGCCAAACGCTATGGAGCCAGGTCGGGGGGCCGACTCTGCAAGGGGCCCTGGGCGACCGCTGGGCCTACATCTCCGCCAGCAGCTCCACCGCCACCGCACTGACCGCGGTCTTCGGAACGTTGACCTCCCCGCCGACGGTGGCCCAACAGCTGACCAAGGATGCCCGGACTTCGGTAAGGGGGAAGCCAGGGACCGTCGACGGCGAGCCGGTGATTTCCGTCACCGAGCCGAAGGCCGGAACCATCTACGTGGCAACCACCGGCAAGCCTTACCCCTTGCGCTGGGAGCAGGGCAGTGTCGGCCGCGTCGTCTTCAGCAATTTCGGAGTCCACTTCAACTTCAAGGCGCCCAAGGGCGCCGTCAACCTGGCGGCCATCCTCGCCGGCTGATCCCGGCCTATCCTCCGAGCATGGACCTGCCACGGCTGCTCGCCTTCAGCCTGATTGCGCTGGCGGTTATCGCGATCCCCGGGCCAAGCGTGCTCTTCATCGTCAGTCGCGCGGTGTCTCTGGGGCGGCGGGCGGCACTTGTGACGGTCCTCGGCAACTCCCTGGGGGAATTCGGCCAAGTGCTGCTGGTCGCGCTGGGGATGGGTCAGCTTCTGCAGCGCTCCGCACTCGCCTTCACCGTGGTCAAGCTGCTGGGTGCTTGCTATCTCATCTATCTAGGCGTACGGGCGTGGGTGAGACGACGGATCATCGCCTCCGAGCTCATGACGCCTGCTGGTCACAGGGGCGATGGGCAGATCCTGCGCGACGGCCTCGTTGTGGGTGCCACCAACCCCAAGACCATGGTCTTCATCGCCGCGGTTTTGCCTGAATTCATCAACCGTTCCCTCGGCCACATCACCGTTCAGCTCCTAGCCCTCGGCTTCGTATGGGTCGGAATCGCGCTGATTTCAGATAGCGCCTGGGGATTGGCGGCGGGAAGCGCTCGAGGCGGGCTGGTGGGCAGACCACGCCATTTGCAACGAGCCCAGACGGTCAGCGCGGTGGTGATGGTGGGTCTGGGCGTGGGCGTGGCGGTGACCAGCCGCGCCACATGATCTGGGGGTCGATCATTCGAATCGCATTTTTACGAGTTTTTGGGTCGGCCGGCAGGCGGGTTTCAGAGCGGACGCCCACCGAGAATCGCTTTCGCCGGTCAGCCGGTGATCTGTCGAAAGCGATGGCTTGCCATTCGTCGTATATAGGGACGGGGGCTTCTGGCTCCGAGCGTATGTAGACAAGGAGGACCTAGTGGCGACCTACGAAATGAGCTGTAGCTGTGGCGACAAGATGCAAGCTGAGGGAGATACGAAGGAGGCGGCGGTCGACCAGTTGATGACCCATATGACACCGGATGCGGTGCAGGCACACATGGCTGAAAAGCATGCCGGGCAGACGCCGCCATCGCCGGAGCAGGTGCGCGAGGGCATGCTGGCGACGGCCCACATAGTCTGAGCCAGGCCTGAGGCTCTCCGGGCGACCCCCGGGGAGCCTCAGGCGCGAGGTCTCGGCTCAAAAGGTGGTCAGACGGCTGGAAGCAGTCCGACTGGTGCCAGCTACGACGAGGGGTTAGTTTTACTTGGCGTAGGAAGCCATCCCGGCGAAGTCCAGAATCACGCAAGGCTCGTCTCCGACAGTGAAGCCGTCATGCCCTGCCGGTATGGCGACGACATCGCCAGGCCCGATCTCCAGCTCCGATCCATCGTCCATCACCAGTTTCTGGTGCCCGGACATCACGTAACCCAAGTGGGTCGCCTGACAGCTCTCGGTGCCGGCTATCGGCTTGATGTGCTCCGACCACCGCCAGCCCGGAAGGAAGGTCGCGCGGCCCACGGTGCCGCCGCCGATGTTCACTATCTCCACTTGGCCCTTGCCACCAAAGGGCCGCGTCTCGTCCGGATTCTCGAATCGCTTGCGCTCCGCACCTGCCATAACTGAACCTCCCTCGGCCGCCGCTAAACGTCAACGGGATCAATCATTCCAGGTGGCGATGGCAAGATTCCAGAATTGGAGGAGCGAGAACGCCCTCTGCTCTTGACGGTCAATGGGTCCGTCCGTGTATTGGGACCAATGGACCTCTCGCCATAGGTCCCGACTCGTGGAGGAGACGGTAATGCCAGAGCCGGTGCGGCAGACGGTCGTGGAACGGGTGCAAAAAGGCGTGCGCATGGAGAAACGCATGGTCCAGGTCTTGAAAGGCCTCGCGGAGTTCGATGGGCTGACTCTTGGAGAACTTCTGGAAAAGATTGTGCTGCACTCTTTTGTTCCCGTACCGGGCCAAGAGGGAGAGGCGAGTGCAAGCCCTCACGGGAAGAAGGTACTTGCGGCCCTTGCCGATCTCAAGCGCGTCTATGGCATGGACTACCAGGTCCATGCAACTCGGCACTTCGAGCCAGACCACAAGCGATCGTCCGACCGCAAGAAGTAGGACCAGCCGGTCTGGGGGCCGCCAGTCAGACGATGCAACTGGTCAGGGCTCGCTGGGAGACAGCGACGACCTCTCCGGTGCCGACGACACGATGGACGCTGACTTTGAAGAAGCAAATCCCGTCAAACGTGGCGAATGCATTCACTCCCTGGCGCGACGAATGCCTTGCACGAGCAAGATCGTGGCCGGGCTCGACGACGAGTCCTCATCTCGCCAGGACGCCGGCCTGCCGTGACTTCGGGTTGGGGATCGGACCCACCCGGTGGAGGAGTGCCTCGGGTCATAACCGTAACGCCGACCCGCCACCGGAGCGCACCTTAGGACTGTGTGACGCGACAGAGGTGTAGCCCCTAGCCACACCTCTGTCGAAACAGTTCAACTCGAGGGAGTCCGGCACCGGGTTAGATTCGCGTTCCCAGAATCGCTCGGGAGATCACGAGCCGTTGGATTTCCGCCGTCCCCTCCCAGATCTGATAGATCTTGGCGTCGCGCATCCAGCGTTCCACGGGATAGTCCTTCATGTACCCGTAGCCCCCCAGGACTTGGACCGCGTCGACCGTCACCCGCATCGCGACGTCGCCCGCCATCAGCTTGGCCATGCTCCCCTCGGCCCGAGCGAACCCCCGGCCCTCGGCGGCAAGCCAACCGGCCCTCCAGATGAGCAGCCTGGTTGCATCGATCTCAGTCGCCATGTCGGCCAGCTTGAAGGCGATCGCCTGATGGTGAGCTATCGGCTTACCGAATTGCTCCCGGGTCAGAGAGTAGTCACGGGCGAACTCGAATGCCGCCCGGGCGATCCCCAGGGCTCCGGCTGCAACCGCTGGACGGGTGGCCTCGAGCATCATCATCGCGCCCGCCGCGCCCGGTCCCTGGATCTCCCCGGCCGCGTCGTAGCCCAGCCTGGCCTCAGCTGCTACGAAGCAGTCCTCCAGGATCACCTGCGCGGTGTGGGAGGCCCTGACACCGAGCTTGCGCTCCTTGCGGCCCTGGCGCATGCCGGGGTTGCCCTTCTCGACCACAAAGGCCGCGATCCCGGCGGGCCCCAGGCTCCGGTCCACGGTGGCGAAGATCACCTGGACGTCGGCGATGCCACCATTGGTGCAGAACTGCTTGGTGCCGTTGAGCACATAGCCACCATCGACTGCCGTGGCCGTGGTTCGTAGTGCCAACGAGTCCGAACCCGATTCTGGCTCGGTAAGTCCCATCGCCCCCAGGCGTACCTCCCCGGGATCGCAGAGCAGACTCAGGTAGCGTTCCTTCTGCTCCTCGGTCCCCATGGCCAGGATTCCCGCCCCGGCCAGTCCGCTGGCCGAGATGCTCACCGCGATCCCAGCGTCGCCCCAGGCCAGCTCCTCGATCACCATCAGGCCGGTGAGAGCATCCAGGCCGCCGCCCCCGTATCTCACCGGGAATCCGGCCGCCGCGCCGAGCCCGACCTCGTGAGCCTTGCGGATGACCGACCAGGGCGTCTCCTCCCGCTCGTCGTATCCGGCCGCCACCGGTCGCATCTCCTGCTCGGCAAAGCGGTGAGCCAGCTCCCTGATCTCCTCCTGTTCTGGGGTGGGGGCGAAGTCCAGCGGCATTGGTCAGTGCCCGCTCAGAGTGGCCGCAGCTCGACCCTGCCCCGGGTCAGCGGCCGGTCCCCAGTGGAGATCTCGGCCATCAGGTCGAGCTCCACCGCACCCGCGTTCGTCGAAGTCACCACGGCGGAGCACGTGAGCTCGGCTCCGACCGGCACCGCAGCCGAGAAGCGACAGGAAACCTTGGGGGTCCAGGCAACCCCTCCAGCCCAGCTCTCCACTGCCGCGCAGGCCATGCCCAAAGTCAGCAGGCCGTGAGCGATCGTGGAGGGCAGCCCTGCCTTCCTGGCATAGGTGGGGTCGATGTGGATGGGGTTGTGGTCCCCGGAGGCGTCGGCGTATGCCAAGATCAGCTCCTGGGTCATCACCCGCCGATGCACCGGAGGCTGTTCACCTACTGCAGGTGGGAATCGGCTGAGGCCGGGATTCTCGTCCATCAGGCCTCCCTGACCACAAACAGGCTTCGAGAGCGGGCTACCACCTCTCCTGAGCCGTCGCGGCCCGAACACTGGAACTCGAGGAAGACCATGCCCCGGCGACGCTCTGCCTTGGATATCAGGCCCTCAGGGATGATCGACTCTTCAAAGGCGATCGGTCTCTCGAAGCTGAACTCCTGCTCAGCGTGGAGGAGGTGCTCGACATCGAGGCCAACCTCGGGGTCCGAGAACAACTGTGGGACAACCGGCCATAGCAGATAGACGGCGGCGAAACAGGCCAGCGGCCGTGCGAAGTCATCGCCGCGGCCATTGCCGGCCCCGACCGCAAGGGCATATCGGGCATGGCGCTGCCGGTCGACCACCTCGGTGGCCGCACGATAGGAGGTGCCTTCGCACTCGAGATTGAACGCCATTCGGCCTCAGGATAGTCAGAGATCGTGGCTGGGGACGGGCGGGTCAGTGGCAACCTCTGCTTCAGCGAACAGATCTGAGTTCCACTGAAGTCAGGTCACTTTGACACCTCGCCGAGTGCTCTGCTAGGGTCGGGACTCGGGCGCGCTGCTTGAGGGAGTTGGGGCGCTCACGAGAGATCTTGTGTTCGCCGAAGGCAGCTTGGGGAGAAGCTCCTGCCCGGACCTGATAGGCGTCTTACGCACATGGCCGTGATTCTGATCGCCTGTGGCCTTCTGATCGCGGGCTGGATCTCGGCGTCTCGCAACGGCGTCGAGACTGTGTCCACTTCGGTCTCGGTCTGGCCCAGCCCATCTGCCGCTCTCGCTGGGCAGTACTACGACAAACCGGCGGCGGTGCCCGGGAGCATCCAGGTGTTGCCCGCACCAGTGGTGAGCGCGCCGGCCGGCGCCACCGTGGCCAGCTTGGCCGCCAAGTACCAGACCACCCCAGAAGAGCTGGCTTGGGCCAACCGCATCCCCGAGGGCACCGCTGTCCAGCCGGGGCAGGATCTGCTCGTTCCTCCGGCCGGGGCTACGGTGCTGGTCCGGGTTCTGCCCGGGGAGACCCTCAGCACCTTCGCGGCCCGTTTCCGGGTCAGCTCCGGCGTGGTCCTCAACTACAACGACCTGACCTCGGGGACGACCCTGGCGCCCAACAGCTTCCTGCTGATGCCGGAGGCCGCCTCGCCGACGTCATTGCCAGCGGCCGACTTCGCACCTCTCCGGGTCGGCGTTCCTGAGGTGATCCCGACCACGCCCGCCCCCGTGAACAAGTTCCCCTGGGGGGAGTGCACCTACTGGGTTGCCAGTCAGCGCTACATCCCCTGGAGCGGAAACGCGGTCGACTGGTGGGTCAACGCCCAGGCCTACGGCGCCCCCGAGGGCCAGGTCCCGGTGGTCGGGGCGATCGCGGTCTTCGACAACGGCTGGGACGGCCACGTCGGCATCGTGACCGAGGTCCTAGCCAACGGCGAGTGGGTGCAGTCTGAAATGAACGTGGACGGCTTGGGGGTTGAGGACTCCCGGACCATCAACCCCACCAGCGGCTACTTCGTGGGCTTCATCTACTGAGGTAGAGCGGCTGGCGCTCCGGGGCGGCTAACCGGCGAAGCGGTAGCCGATCCCAGGCACCGAGTGGATGTATGAGGGGCGGTCGGCCGAAGGCTCGATCTTGCGCCGCAGCCGGTAGACATGGGCGTCTACGGTGCGGGTCTCGATCTCGACCTCGTAGCCCCAGACCCGGCGCAGCAACTCGGCTCGGCTCATGACCTGGCCGGGCCGGCTGGCCAGCAGCGCCAGCAGGTTGAACTCGGTGAGGGTAAGCTGGACCTCCTCGCCATCGCGATAGACCTGGCGGCGACGGAGGTCGATGGTGAGCCCGGGGAACTCGAAGCGCTCCTTGAGCTGGTCGGTCGGCGCGACATCCGAGCGCCGCAGGTGGGCTCCCACCCGGGCCACCAGCTCGCGAACCTCGAAGGGCTTGGCGACATAGTCGTCGGCCCCCAGTTCGAGGCCCACCACCACGTCGATGGTGTCGCTCTTGGCCGTGAGCATGATGATCGGCACTTTGTAGCCATCGGCCCGCAGCTTGCGGCAGACATCCAGGCCACTCATGCCGGGGAGGTTGATGTCGAGAATGATCAGATCGGGCGAGATCTGCTGGGCCATCTCCAGGCCTTCCAGGCCGGTGGCCGTCTCCACCACGTTGTAGTGCTGCGGCTCACAGGCGAGCCGGACGATATCCCGGGTGGCCTGATCGTCCTCCACCAGCAGAATGGTTTTGTTACCGCCACTCATGCACCCTGTGCCTCCAGGTATTCGGTGACCGTGGTCACGAAGTTCTTGACCTCGATGGGTTTGGTTATGTAACCAGAACAGCCGGCTTCGATGGCTTCTTTCTCGTCGCCTACCATGGCCCGGGCGCTCAGCGCCACTATCGGGGTTTGGGCGGTTCGAGGATCGGCCTTGAGCAATCTGGTCACGGTGAGGCCGTCGATTCCGGGCAGCTGGATGTCCATCAAGATTAGGTCGTAGGCGTGGGACTTGGCCTTCTGCAGTCCCTGCTGGCCATCGGTGGCGGTGTCCACCTTGAAGCCCTGACCGCGCAGCACCAGGGTGGAGAGCTCCAGGCTGCTGGGATTGTCCTCGATCACCAGAATGCGATTTCGCATCTGGCCGTCGGGCCGCAGCCCGTGCAGGGGCATGGTCACGGTCATGGTGGTGCCCCGACCCAGCTGGCTGTCCACCTTGATGGTTCCGCCATGGAGCCCGACCAGTCGGCGCACCAGCGCCAGGCCCAATCCGGTGCCTTCGTACTGACGATCATCGGCCGCCTGCACCTGATAGAACTCGCTGAAGATCTGGTCGTGGTGCTGGGGGTCGATGCCGATACCGGTATCCGTCACTTGCAGCACCAATTGCGCCGCCCTCGTCTTGACCCGGGCCTTGATGGTCGCCTGACCTCCGTCGGGCGTGAATTTGATGGAGTTGCTGAGCAGGTTGTAAAGAACCTGCTTGAACTTTCCCTTGTCAGCCCGCACCATCGCGGTCTCGTTCTCGACATCGACTTCGAGGGTGACGCCGCCACGCTCAGCCAGTGGCCGCACCACGGTCAGCACCTCGGAAATGCAAGCGCCCAACGGGAATTCTTCGTACTGAAGCTCAAGCTTGCCCGCCTCGATCTTGCTCAGGTCGAGGACATCGTTGACCAGGTTCAGGAGGTGACGGCCGCTGGAGTGGATGTTCTCAAGGCACTCATGCTGCTGAGTAGCGCTCATCTTTCCCGCCAGGTTGTCCTTGAGGATTTCACTGAAACCCAAGATGGCGTTCAGCGGCGTGCGCAGCTCGTGACTCATGTTGGCGAGGAACTCGCTTTTGAGCCGGCTGTTCTCGCGGATCTGGGCGTTGGCCACTTCGAGCTCGTGCTTCTGGAGAGCGATCTCCTGCAATTGCCGCTGCACTGCCGCATGCAGGGCGGCGTTGTCGATGCTGATCGCCGCCTGATTGGAGATCACCCGCACCAGTGCCTGCTCCAAATCGGTGAAGGGCTTGACCCGCTTGCGGGTCAGGGTCAAGGCGCCCACCACTCGGTTGGGAGACTCGAGCGGCATCACCAGAACACTGCGGGGAGGATGAGGCCCGGAGAGTTCCTTGAAGCGAGGGTCTAGGGTGGCATCCTCCACTCGCAGCGCCTTGCGCTCGGCGACAGCCCAGCCCACGATTCCCTCTCCCAGTCCGAAGGAGGCGACGCTGCTCACCTGCTCGGTGTAGGGGAAGGTGACCATGGCGGTGAGGCGAGTCTCGTCCTCGTCGAGCAGGAAGACGGTAGCGCCGTCGCAGGCCACCAACTGCGAGAGAGCCCGCAGTGTGAAGTCGATGTTGACCTTGAGGTCCAAACTGGACGTGAAGAGATTGCCGACCCGCTCCAGCAGGTCGACCATCACCTTGTCGTCCATCCGGCTCGAATTATATGTAGGGGTCAATCGACGCAGTCCTGGGCTGGCTGGGCGGCTCGGAGGGTACCGCACCGAGCGGAGATCGGGTGGCAATCACGGCTTGGACGCGGGGTTCCCGAGGCTCGCATTTACAACATGATTGCAGGGTTATGGACCTTACCGGGCGAATGCTCGCCGCTGGGTTGCCCTCTCCCAGTCGAGCTGGCGAGGAACTTGGGGCCCATAAGACCCTGTCCGAGCCTCGGTTTCGGAGGGTCCCGGCGAGATCCTGCCCATCTGCTGCGCCTCTCGTGGGACGTCGCCGACCGACCCCAGGGCGTCCCTCTCGGGGCCGCCCCTGCAACCTCAGCCCTGGTCGTGCCCGGCTCGGAGCAGCTTCATCGCCGCTGCCGCGCGTCGCCTCATGACCCCGTCGGTCTGCCGGCCTGCGCTAACCCATCGCCGGCCGCGAGTGGCCGTCTCGAGGAGCTCGCGCTGGTGGTCCTCAACGAGGAGGTAGAGGTTCCAATCAGACATGGCCTGCCTCCTAATGTAACTGGTGATTCCGCTGTTGACAGTAACACTGTATCATAAGATCCGTACCATTCAAAATGAAGTTTGAAAGTTACGCGGACCGAGGGGTGGAGGCGGCGGTTGAACTGATCAACCAGCTGACAGCGGGCTGGTCCAAGGGACGGCCGCTGGATCTGCCCCAGGACACCCACGCCCGCCGGGAGCTCGCTCAGACGGTGGAGGCGAGGATCTCGGGGAGGTCGGTGCACATCACCGGTCGAACCGGCGAAGAGCTGATCCAGCTGGCAGCAGAGCTGCGCTCGATCTTCGAGCTGATGGGCGCGAACCGGCCTGATCAGGCGGCCGCCTTGGTGAACTCATTGCTGGCCCGGTATCAGGCGGCGCCCCAGCTTGCCCGGCACGACGGTGAGCCCTGGCATCTTCACTTCCACAGCCAGGCCAAAGAAGCCGGTGGGGCGATCGCCCGCGGGGCCACGTGTGTCATCGCCCTGGCGGTGGTGATCGGCTCACCGGGGCTTGCCCGGCTTGGCGTCTGTGGCTCGACTCACTGCGACCGGGTCTTCATCGACAACTCCAAGAACGGCTCACGCCGCTTTTGCTCCGCCACCTGCCTGAGCAGAACCAAGGTTGCCGCGTTCAGGGCCCGCCGGGCAGACGACGTCGCCCCTCGGAGTTCGCCTGCCATCAAGGGCCTCGAACAGCTCCGCAGGCGGACTAGACTCGGGTCGAAATGAGCTCTGAGGCTGGCACCGCCGGCCGGATCTTCTTCACCGAAGTTGGTCCTCGTGATGGCCTCCAGAACCTGCCGCTGGAACTCCCGACCGGGGTCAAGCTGGAACTCATCGAGGGCGTGCTCGAGAGCGGCGTCGACCTGGTGGAGGCGACCTCCTTCGTTTCTCCGGCTTGGGTGCCGAAGCTGGCCGACGCTGAGGAGTTGATGCGGCAACTGGTGACCGGGTGGGGACCTGACGTGCTCTCCCGGATCCGGGTCCTGGTACCCAATCGCCGGGGTCTGGCCCGGGCCCTCGAGGCCTCAGCTCGACGGGTGGTGGTAAACGTCGCTGCCACCGACGGCTTCAACCAGCGCAATCTCAACCGCTCGGTGAGTAGGACGATGGCCGAGATCGCGGAGGTGGCCAACGAGGCGACGCGGGCCAAATGCCTCTGGGATGCCAGTCTCAGCGTTGCTTTCGGCTGCCCCTATGAGGGTCGCGTGGCCCCAGAAAGGGTGGTGGCACTGGCGCGCGAGCTGGCCGGGATGGGAGCCTTCGAGATCAGCGTTGCCGACACCATCGGGGTCGCCGACCCCGAGGCGGTCACCCACCTGATCGACCTGCTGGTGAGAGAGGTCCCGCTCGACCGCCTCTCGCTCCATCTTCACGACACTCGTGGTATGGGCCTGGCCAATGTCCTGGCCGGCTACCAGGCCGGGGTCAGGCGGTTTGAGGGTTCGGTGGGTGGGATCGGCGGATGCCCCTTCGCTCCCCGTTCAACCGGCAATGTCTGCAGCGAGGACCTCCTCTATATGCTGAAACGGATGGGCGCCAGCGTATCCGTAGACATCGACGGCCTCTCCCGGGTGGCTCAGCAACTGGAGGGGATTCTCGGCCACGAGCTGCCCGGTCGGCTGTACCGCGCCGGCCCCTGGGACCCTAGCTTGGGGAGTCTCGAACAAGCTCCCAGCTAGAGGCGGCCGGAGTCTTCCGGCTCAGTTCGCCCGGCGTCTTAGGGCTCGGTTGAAGGTTGCCAGGCTCCTGGTGGGTTCCTCATCCCGGACGCGACGTAGGTCTCCGTGATCGGTTTGGATAGGAAACGCAAAGGTGAGCAGAGGTCATGGGCAATGTGCTGCTGCAGCCACCTTTCGCCGAACATCCACCCTTTCGACTGCGGTTCGACGGCCCCAGCATCGGGTTCTTGTCTGCGGGATGGGGCATCTTCGGACTGATTCATTCATCGGTGACGCTGGGCCAGCTCAGCGTCGGTTCGCCCAGGCCCGTTGGTCGGCCCTGGGCACCGGCTCTGGTCACGAGATCGAAGGGTCCGCCGTCGTACTCGTGGTCGGAGCGCTGATCACCGTGGTTGGGGGTACGCTGATGTACGTTGGCCGAGGCACCGGCAAGGGCCTGGTTATTTGTGGCCTCTTTCTGGGGATCGTGGCCCAGGCGGCAGAGATTCTTGCCTATCGGTTGACAGGGATTGATCTGGTCTCGCCATTCACAGGGATGGCCACCCTTTTGCTTTTCTACCTGGTGGTGGCGATGAGCCGGCCCGCTTTGGCAGATGACGATGCCAAACGCGAGGAGTCGCGCCCCGCGATCTCCTGACCCCGGAGTCGGCGCTGGCACAGTGAACTTGTCAGCGAGCCGCCCTCACGCTCGACTCCGCGGCACCCTCGCCAACCCGCTCGGTTGACCCTGCGTCGATGTGGCCCTCGCCTTCTGTAGTCCCGGGTTGCGGCTGAGGCTCGCCTTCCAATACCACTGCAAATCCTATGACCGTGATCTGGGCCAGCAAGAAGGCGTAGGCCAGGATCAGGAAGAAGAGGCTGAACGACGTGCCATAGGTGCGGAAGCCGTGGGCGAGCTTGAAGTAGAGCGGGAAGATGAGGCTGAGTGCCTCGAAGAGGACAGCTGCGGTGAGGGCGCCGGGGATCACCGTCCGAGGGTGGCGGCGGGCTTTGGGGACCAGGAAGTAGATGGCACCGAAGAGGATGGTGCCGGCCACGATCGCCAGGACGATCTGGAAGATCAACCCGGCCGGACCATGGGTGAGTAGCGAGGGGATGGCTGGCAGGGACTTGATCACCGCCAACAGGCTCGAGCTCAGCACCACCAGGACCAGCAGGCAGGCGAAGAGCACGATCATTCCGAAGGACATCAATTTCTGGGGAATGAAGCTGCGGGTGGGGGTCTGGCTGAGGCTGGCGAAAGCCTGGTCCATGGCCCCGAAAAGCGACGACCCGCTCCAGAGCAGGCCCACGACGGCCACGATCAGCAGCAGGCCCGAGTTGTGGTGGAAGGACTTGAGAGCCTTGACCACCGCGGCGCCGTTGCCGCCCGGAAGCGCCTTGGCGATGGCTTGGGTGAGGTCCTGGCCGATGCCGACTCCGTGGGCGGGGATCAGGCTGGCCAGGAGGGCCGCCAGGATGATGATCGGGAAGAAGGAGAAGAGCATGTTCCAGGCCACCAAGGTGGCTAGATTCGGGCCGCTGCGCTGGAGGTAGCGGGCCCCCACCCGGGCCGGCAGCCAGCGTTTGACTCGCGCCAGCAGGCTCTTCACCCCCAGGAAGGTAACTCAGCCGCTCCGATGATCGCCGCCGCCATCTCGGCAAGCTCGGCGCGGCTTTGGCAACAGGCGTCCCGGCGGCTGCTACCCTTCGTTGGTGGTCGCCGGGGGCTCGCCCTGGCCCGTCTAGGGGAAGCCCAATCAGCCAAGACCGAGGGTCCGATTCCAGCGCGGCGGTGCGTGTCCGCGGCCTGCGCAAGAACTACGGCCCGGTGGAGGCGGTCCGAGGCATCGACCTCGACATCGCCCGCGGCCAGATCGTGGCCCTGCTCGGCCCCAATGGTGCCGGCAAGACCACGACCATGGAGATCATCGAGGGGCTGCGCCACGCCGACGCCGGCGAGGTCCGGGTGCTGGGCGACGAGCCGGAGAAGGCCCGGCGGCGGGTGGGTGTTCAGCTCCAGGAAGGCGCGCTCTTCGCTGATCTCACCTGCGCCGAGACGCTGACTCTCTTCGGCAGGCTGTACGGCTGGGAGGCGGACCCACACGCCCTGCTGGCCCTGGTCGACCTGGCCGAGGTTGCCGACCGCCGCACCGAACGGCTTTCCGGGGGGCAGAAGCGCCGGCTGCAGCTGGCGCTGACCCTCTGCAATGACCCGGAGCTGGTGATCCTCGACGAGCCCACCACCGGACTCGACCCGCTCAGCCGCCGCCAGACCTGGGCCATGATCCAAGACCTGCACAGCCAGGGACGGACCGTTCTCTTAACCACCCACTACATAGAGGAGGCAGAGCAGCTGGCGGAATGGGTGTACATCATCGACGTGGGCCTGGTGGTGGCGCAGGGGGCACCTAAGACTCTGATCGCTGAACTGGGTGCTTCAGCGACCATTAGCGTCGCTGCGGATCAAGAGGCCACGCTGGAGCAACTCCCCGGCGTACTCCGTGCCGAGTACGCCGACGGCAGGTGGGAGCTGCAGGGACGAGAGGTCGGGGTGATCCTGGCCTCGCTCAACCAACGATTGGGCGAGGCCGCGCTGCGCGACGTCTCGGTCCGACCGCCCAGCTTGGAGGATGTGTTCCTGGCCCGCACCGGTCGCCACATCTCGGCGGGGGAGGGGCAGTGAGCGCCGGTAGCCCAAAGTCCCGCAGCCCCCTGGCGACCTTCCGCACCTTCTCTCCGTTGCTGCCGCTGACAGCGCTGACCCGGGCCAATCTGCTGCTGCTGGCCCGGAACCGTCAGGTGGTGGTCTTCAACATCCTGGTTCCACTGCTCCTGATCGTCATCTTCGGGGGACTCTTCCAGGGCAAGCGGAGCCAGGTCGACATCGTGGCGCCTTCGGCTGACGCCGCCATCCTCAAGCAGGCTCTGCCCCATAGCTCGTTCAGCGTCCGGGAAGTGTCTGCCGCGACCGCCAGCACCCAGGTGCTCGACAACACCGCCGACTTCGCGCTGGTGATCACTGGCACCGGGAATCCGCTGTATGCCAAGATCGAAGAGAACGCTGGCAACATCACTGAGAACGCCGCGTATGCGGCGGCGGCCCAGGGGGCGCTCTACAGCCTCAACCAGGAGCTTCTTCGGATTGCTCCGGCCGTGATTCCCAGCGTCGCCGAACTGCATCCCAAAGGGGGGCTAAGCGCCGGATCACTGGCCAACGCCAACTACATCGACTTCCTGACCCCGGGCATTCTCGCCTACGCGGTGCTCACCGCCGGACTCAGCGCCGGTATCCGACTGGTGGGCGACCGGGAGCGCGGAACTTTGCGCCGGATTCGGGCTACCCCCATCCCGGTCTGGGCATTTCTGGCCAGCAGCGTGCTTGCGCAATTAGTGCTGGTGGCGGTTCAGATCGCGGTGCTGCTGGGGGTCGGCCATCTGATGTACGGCGTCGGGCTGGGTCCCTCCCCGGGGCCGGTGGTGCTGCTGCTGCTGGTGGGGTCGCTCTGCTTCCTGGCGGGCGGGTTCTTGATCGCCGGGATCGCCCGCCGCGAGCAGTCGGCGGTGGTGCTGATGAACTTGGTCACGCTGCCCCAGCTCTTCGTGGCCGGCATTTTCTATCCGATCGCGACCGCACCTCTCTGGCTGCGCGACATATCCACCGTCATGCCCCTCACGTACTTCAGCAATGGTCTCCGGGGCCTGATGGCGCAGGGACAGCTCCTCGGCCAGGTCCTGAGCCCCGACCTGCTGGTGCTCCTGGGAGTGGGGATCGCCGTCTTGCTGGTCGCCACTAGGATCTTCCGTTTCGAGCCGGCCTCGGCTGGCTCCTAGGCCGCCATTCGCTGGGTTGGTCAGTTGTGCCGGGCCCGGCGCCCCGGGACGCCGACGCGGGGCGCCTGGCTGGGGTCGATCTTGACCCGGGGCAACCAGGCATCTGGCCGCGCCAGGAGCTGATTCACGACCGGCGGCAGGTCCCCCGAGCAGACGTCAGCGACGCTGACCTCGTCAAGCACGTCACGCAGCCCGACTCGGACGGCAACCCAGACGTCGCGGAGCCGCGCGGTGTGCCCTTGGTAGGCGAGTTGGTCGGGGCGGAAGTCCCCCACGCGGGCCAGGGGCCCATCGATCACCCTGATGATGTCTCCCAGCGAGATCAGCTCCGGATCTCGAGCCAGAAGGAATCCACCCGAGGCGCCGCGCTGGCTGTGCACGATGCTGGCTCGCTTGAGTTCCGCCAGGATGTTGTGCAGGAACTTCAGCGGGATGTCCTGGATCTCGCTCAGACGCTCCGCGGTGATCGGGCCGCGACCCTGGGCTGCCGCCAGTTCCACGACCGCCCTGATGGCGTAGTCGGCCTTGGCGGAGAGTCGCATGGGCCCACATTGTGACCGATTAGCTCCTGCAACCAGCCCTGCGGCGGCCGTCCCGGCCTGGGTCCCGCTCGCGGTGGCGAGTCGAGCCCTCTTGCCCCCGGATCCCGATTTTGCAGTTCCCGAGGGGGTGGTAGCGCAAGAGCTGGGTCCGCAGGATGACCTGATGCGCTTCCCGCGCGCCGCTGCCTGCCTCCAGGGAGACGACTTGACCTAGCGCGCGATGAGCACTGGGACCTGGGACAAATGGACAATCTTGTTGGACACGCTCCCGAGCAGCGTGTCCTCAAGGTTCGACAGCGGCCGGCGTCCCACGATGATCAGATCGGCGCCGGATTCGTTTGCTGCATCGACGATTCGTTTCGCGACATCGGGTACGCGGGCCTCTAGCAACCAACCGCGGGCGTCCACGCCACCCGCCTTGAGCTTCTCGACCGCACGGTCGACGATCTGCTGGGCCTCTGGTTTCGTCTCCAGATCGATCGCCATTCCGAACCGGGCGGCATGGGACTCATGCTCATGCACGTGCACCACTTCCACCTTGGAGCCTGCCTTCTCGGCGAAGCCAATGACCACCCCGAGCAGCGCGTCCGTTGCATCGGAACCGTCCACCGCCGTCAAAACCTTCTCGAACATGCGGAGCCTCCCCCACTGTCTGTTTGCGCCTGCCAAAGTCGAACGTGAGCTACGGCCAGCAGGCTGGGCCGTAGCCGCTAGTCTCGGTGCCACCACCCTCACCAGCGACTGTATCGGGCTGAGAGCGGCCTTGCGCACCACCAAGCTCGGCCGAACAGCGACGCGAGCCGACGCCGAGAGGCCGGTCGACCAAAATCGCTTCTGCGCGACTCGCTCCTCCCGGCCAAGAGGATGCCACCGAGAGAGTTCGAGTTCTCCTGGCTCTGGGCGTCTTGCCGGCCGCCACCGCGCCTGGGTGATTTCACTTGCTCAGTTTTTGGTGCTAGCACTCTGGGTCACCAGCTCGAGATGACTGACCCTTGGATCGTCGGATCATCCGGAATCGCGGTCCTAGGCACTGTCGCCCGGGGTCGCTTCCACAAAGGGAGCCATGGGCGCTGCGCACGACGTGATCGAAGGGCTTCGTGGGCCGTCGACCTCACTCCGGCGTGCCGCGCCCGGGGCGTGGGCGGGATTCAGCCAATTGCATGACGCCGCTCTGGGCGAAGGGGTCCTGCCGGCCCGACTCAAGGAACTCATGGCCCTGGTGGCGGCGGTGGTCAAGCACTGCGACGGCTGCATCGCGTACCACGCCAAGGCTGCGGCGCAGCGCGGGGCCACTCGCGAGGAGGTCGCCGAGGCACTCTCCGTCGCCCTTCTGATGGACGGCGGCCCTGCGACGGTCTACGGCCCCAGGGCATGGGCGGCCTTCGAAGAGTTCGCGGCAGCCGACCAGCCCGTCCTCCCATGAGTTCCCCCGAATTCCCTGTCGAGCCACGCCTGCCCATGGCCGCAGGACGCGCCCACCCAGGGATCGAGTGGTCGGCTCCGACCCGAGGGGCGGAATGAAGCACATTCTGATCCTGGGCGGCGGCACCGGCGGCACGTTGACCGCTAACCGGCTCCGCAGGGAATACTCGTCTCAAGCGGCAGCGATCACGGTGGTCGACCAGGACGACCGCCACATTTACCAGCCCGGGCTGCTCTTCGTCCCCTTTGGCCTGACCCACCCCGAGGAGATAGTGCGGCCCCGTGGGCGCCAGCTCCACCGGGGAGTCGACTACAGATTGGGCGCGGTCGAACGGGTCGACCTCGACTCGAGTATGGTGCGCCTGGCGGATGGCGGGGAGCTCGCTTACGACGTCCTGGTGGTGGCGACGGGCGCCGTGCTAGCCCCCGAGGAGACCGAGGGCTTGACCGGGCCGGGCTGGATGGAGAAGGTCTTCACCTTCTACACCCCGGTCGGGGCCGCCGCGCTCGAGGGAGCTCTTGCCTCCTTCGATGGCGGTCGCTTGGTGGTGAACGTGGTGGAGATGCCGATCAAGTGCCCGGTCGCTCCGCTTGAGTTCTGCTTCCTGGCCGATTGGTACTTCCAAGAGCGTGGCATGCGTGACCGGGTGGACCTCACCTTTGTCACCCCCCTCGATGGCGCTTTTACCAAACCAGTCGCCTCCAAGGTGCTGGGGGGAATGCTCGTCCAGCACGGCGTCTCGCTGGTGACTGAGTACAACACTGGTTCGGTCAACGGCGCGGCCGGGAAGCTGGTGTCGTGGGACGACCGCGAGATCCCCTTCGACCTCGCCGTCGTGATCCCTGTGCACAACGGCTCGCCATACGTCACGAAATCACCGGGCCTCGGCGACGAGCT
>JBAPNX010000018.1:0-1779 GCA_049279335.1 Candidatus Dormiibacterota bacterium | reverse complement strand
CAATCGCCGACATAGCGGTAGCCCCATTTGGATCCACAAGTGATGGGTACAGGCAGGGGAGCCCGGCTGCGCAACCAGGAGCCTAGGAAGTCCTCTGCTAATCCGTAGGAACGGGCGGCATCGAAATGGCGCACTCCATCCCGGAGTGCGTCGTCCAGGAGTTGGTGCGCTCGGGCTCGCATCTCGTCCACAGTGCGACGCGCCGGGAGGTCGCGCTCTCGTCCCAGATTGATGTAGGCGGGACGACCGATCGCCGCCAAACCCAATCCGATGGAAGTTACTTGGAGCTCAGACTCACCTAATCGCCGCGCCTTCATCGTGCGCCCGAGTGTAGAAACTGCGTCCCCGCAAGGCCGGACGTGGTCATATGTCAAGTCAGCCCGGAGGCGGGGCCTAGAAGCTCTGACCGTGATTCTTGCTTAGCCTTCCCATCGCCGACCTTTAACCAGCCCGCCGTACTGAGGAGACCATCCAAATGATCCCCGAGAGGCCGCCCTACACCCTCGCCTGCCTCGATTTGGCCGGAACCCTAGTTGCCGATGACTCCGGAGAGGGCGGCGGCCTGGTAGGCCAGGCCTTCGCAGCCGCGTTGGATGCCGTCGAGGTAGCCAAGGACAGCGCCGAGCGGGACTCGATGATGGACTACATCAAGCTCACCATGGGCCAGTCCAAGGGCGACGTCTTCGCCGCGCTGTTCCCCGAGCCGGCCCGTGCCGCAGCTGGCAACGCCGCCTTCGAATCGGTTTATGGCGAGCTCATCGACCGTGGAGCCGCAGTTCCGATTCCGGGAGCAGTCGAAGCGATGGCCTGCCTGCGCAAGTCCGGGATCCGGATCTGCCTGGTGACAGGGTTCTCGCCCACTACCCGTGACCGGCTGCTGGCCCGCCTGGGCTGGGCCGAACTGGCCGATCTGGCCCTCTCCCCGGCCGACGCCGGCCGCGGCCGTCCCTATCCCGACATGATCCTGACCGCGGTACTGCGCTTGCGAGTCGACGACGTCAGGAGTGTGGCGGTGGTGGGCGACACCGAGGCCGACATCCGGTCGGGGCTGAGGGCCGGGGCCGGCATGGTCGCCGGAGTCCTCACCGGGACATGCGACCGCCACACCCTCGCGGCGGCGGGCGCCACCCACGTGCTCGATTCGGTCGCCGATCTGGGGACGGTGCTGGCGGCCGCCTAGACATCCTGAAGGTGGACAGCGAGTCTAGATACCCGGCAAACGCACCTTGAACCCTGGCCGATATCCGCCTGCTGATGACGACCGGATCCGAGCCGTCCGCAGCACCCGGCGTTGGGCCAGGCTCGAGGCGAGCGCCCGGTCTTCCGCCAGCTCGAGTGGGTGCAGACCGCCCGCAGCTAGGTGGGCCGCCGCGGTCATGCCCAGGTTGGCGCCGTGCACCTGATCGTGGTCGTCGCGGCTGTCGTAACGGGCAAGTAAGCGCTGAGCCACAACCTCTGCCCTGTCGCTCCAAGCGGCGACCTTCACGGAACCAGAACGACCGTTGGCGCAGGCCGGGGCGAAGGCCCGTGAGTAGGCGGGCCGGCACCATTGGGTGGGGACGGTTCGCTCGCGGGAAAGCAACTTCTGCTATCGCTGAAAGAACTGCGCCGCGTAACGACCTGACGCCCGGCGCGCTAGAGAGTAGAGAAGGCGTCATGGTTTGCCGACACCATGTCGTCACGGCGGCGAAAAGTGGTCGGTGGAGGGCCGGTGATGATTGTTCTGGGCATCATCCTGCTGATCGTTGGTTACCTATTGGCTCTGCCCATCCTTTGGAC
>JBAPNX010000017.1:0-1967 GCA_049279335.1 Candidatus Dormiibacterota bacterium | reverse complement strand
GGTCCATCGACGGTGTTCCCGCCCCAGCCAGTGAGGTACGCGAAGGAATAGGCCCCAGTCTCCAAGCCCTTCTCCCCACAGACCAGATAGGCCACGCTCTCGGCCTCTACCTCCGCCTGGGCGCGAGTCCCGCTGAACTCCGAACCGTGCAGGATGCCGTGCCCCAGCTCATGGGCAAGAGTCTTGGCCCGGTGCGCGGGCGAAAGTTTCTCGGCCAGCCTGATCCGCTTCAACTCATGAGAGCAGTCCCCATTGCGGTCATCCGGGAACGTCACCGTCTCCACGCTGAAGCCCCTGCGCTCAGCCGCCGCGTCCAGGCCGGCCAGGATTCCGTCAGGGGGCATGCCCTCAAGCGGTGACGCGGTGTAGTTGGCCGGGAGGGGGTCGCCCTCGGTCTGCGAGATGTCGAAGACCTTGCCCTTGAGCATGAAGCCGCGAACCTGGTACACGAGCCGCTTCTTGACATCTCCGCCCGTGCTCTCGGGGGGCTGTGCCCCAGTGGCGTTGGGATCGGAAGGCTCTCCCGTAGCCTCCCCTCCTCCATCGGGCATCTTCAGCTTCGCTTCCACAGTCGAGCCGATGGGGACCAGGATGCGAAGAGCGTGTTCGCCCTTCTTCACCCGGCGCCCCAGGGCATTCCAGGTGGTCATCGACTGCACCAGCTCGAAGTCCGGCTTCTGGCACCAGATCAGGAGGGTGTTGTGGAGGCTATACCGCCAGAGCAGCCGCTGCGCGCGAAGGTACTTGAGGTATTCCGGCGCAGAGGTCAGCTGGGAGATCTTCGCCTGGAGCTCATGCCACTTGTCGGGCTCCTGGGCGAAGGCGTGGGGTACCTCCGAGGCCCGCACTTTCTCCGCTTGGGTATAGAGGTTCTCAATTGCCATGCGTCCAGGGTAGACGCCTGACAATGACACAGATGCGACAGTGTCGAGCGAACACTACCCCTATAGTGAGCCTCGAGCCGTGGAGAGCCCTACCGGCGAGCGGTGCGGACGGTACGAGTCCGAGTTCTGGAGGTTGCTCGGCGCGGGGGCGGTGTCCCAGCGCCAGGCTTTCTCAGGGCCCGGGTCAATCCCTCGGCACGGTCCCCTTCCTCAAAGAGACCCTGCTCCATCTGCTCCAGAAACAGCCAGATCTCCTCGCAGACGGCGTGGGCCTCCTTGTAGAGCCGGACCAAGCGGCCAGACCCTGACATGATCCCGCGGAACGGGATGTCAGACTCAGACCTAACCAACGGTAGGCTCCTCGTAATCTGGCCTAGCTTCACCGGGGGCTGCTGCGCCCGGGAACCCTTGGCCCGCGGCCTTACAACGGAACCGTCCTGGAGCAGAACCGGCATCCGGGCGCTCACCTTTCGGCCACCGGGATGACGGGGCTGGGCCGAGTCCGCCGCCCTTGGAGAGGCGCCAGTCTGCGACCTAGACCTAGTTGCGCTGGGCTTGATGCTAGTCCTGGACGGCATCTTTGGTTCTCCTTGGGATGTACCGTTTCCATGCATCCCGATTATTAGCGGTGGGGATGATATATGAGCCCCGCAGATTGTGGGCACGAATCAGAAACCAGTTCGCGCCGACCGAGGACAGTTTACATAAGGAGGGGGTGCGGGGCAAGCAACGCCATCGGCTCTATGCGACCCCATACCCCCAGTGAACTAGCCCAGCTTCCACTGCCCCAACAACCCCGCGCCTCGACCCAGGTGCCGAACCCGTCGTTGCCGTTGGCGGTCCTTCAGCGCTCCGCCCCAGGTCGCCGCCCTGGTCCTCGGTCCGCCCCGCCTTTGGACGCGCCCTCGGCGGCTCAGGTCAGCCGGTTGACCTCTAGGTACTTGGTGTAAGCCTCAGCCAGCGGCCCCAGCTCCCCGCTTGCCGCGACCGCCCGCTCCAGAGCGTTGTGCCGCAGTCGCGGGCACTGCCCATGCCAGTCCCGCAGCGCAACGCTGCACGGTGACTCGCCCAGGAGGTCCATCG
>JBAPNX010000016.1:0-2458 GCA_049279335.1 Candidatus Dormiibacterota bacterium | reverse complement strand
GGCGAAAGATTGTGGTGGCGACTCCCAGGGGGATGATCACCGCGAGACAGGCCACTGCCAGTCGCCAATTGATGAATATGAGCGCGCCACCGACGCCGGCAAATGTGCAGACGCTCACCACTGCCGTCAGCAGCCCGCTCTCCAGGAGCGCCTCCAGCGAGTCGACGTCGGTGGTCATCCGGGTCATGATCCGGCCGGCCATCTCCTCCTCGTAGTAGTCGATCGAGAGCCGCTGCAGTTGGGCAAAAATCTTGATTCGCAGTGCCAGCATGAGGCGCTCGGCCGTCCTCCGGGTGATGAATGTCTCGGCGATGGAATCGACCAGGTCAGCCAGCGTTATCAGCAGGAAAATCAAGGTCGCCACCAAGATGACGGTCTCCGACCCTGCCACCACCCCCTGGTCGATTCCTCGCTCGATCAGCAGCGGTCCGGCCAGACCAGCGAGAGCGTCCAGAATCACCAGAATCAGCCCCAGCGCCAATGGGCGCTTGTAGGACTTGACAAAGCCCAGCAGCGAGAATTCCTGGTCTGGTCGTGACTCTGCCTCGATGTCGACTCGGGCCTCGTCACGGATCGGTCGGAGTGCCGCTACCTTGGCCAGCAATTGCGGCGTGGGCGCCAGCGTGCTCCGCCAACCTCGGCTCGAGCCGCTGCCTCCCAACCCTGCGCCCAGCGATGCGCCAGCGTTGTAGCTCCGGGCGGCGACCGGCCCGCGTCCCCCCGCCCGCTCCCCGTCTCTCGCGCCAAGCCAGGGCGAGCGGGTGGTAGTTACCGGCGACGCTGCATCCACCCAGCCCGCGGCCAATGGCCCCGCATCTGTGTCGGGGCCGGCGAGCAACTCCCTGTAGAGCGAGCAGCGAGTCATCAATTCTTCGTGAGTTCCCTGGTCGACGACCGCACCTTTGTCAACCACGACCACTCGATCGGCGAGTCCCAAGGTCGACTGGCGATGAGCGACCAAGAGGGTCGTGCGCCCCCGCATCACCTGGCGCAATCCCTGGTGGATGGCCTGCTCAACGCGGGAGTCCACGGCGCTGGTCGCGTCGTCAAGGATGAGCACCCGGGGTGCGGTGAGTAATGTGCGCGCGAGGGCGACCCGTTGACGCTGTCCGCCGGAAAGACTGAGGCCTCGCTCGCCAACCACGGTGTCATATCCCGCCGGCAGCTTGACGATGAACTCGTGCGCTTGCGCGACCTTGGCCGCCGCCTCAATTTCTTCCTGGCTGGCGCCCGGACGGCCATAGGCTATGTTCTCGCGCACCGTCTCCGAGAACAGAAAGCTCTCCTCGAATGCAACTCCGATCTGGCCCCGAAGCGAGCTCAGGGTCACGTCGCGCACGTCATGTCCATCGATGAGCAATCCGCCGAAGTCGATGTCGTAGAAGCGAGGAAGAAGAGCCACCGCCGTGGACTTTCCTGATCCGGAAGGGCCCACCAGCGCCACCGTCTCCCCCGGAGCCACGGTCAGATCGAATGAGCGTAGAACCGGAGTGTCGGGCTCATAGCCAAAGCTGACCTGTCGAAAATGAATCGCGCCCTCCACGGGACGGAGGGTGATGGCGCCGGGGCGGTCCTGAATCGCGGGCCGCGTGTCCAAGAGGTCGAAGATGCGCTCCATTCCGGCCCGCGCCTGCTGAGCGATGGTCAGCATCCCTGCCAGCATTCTGGCGGGGGACATCATCGATGTCAGGTAGGTCGAGAAGGCGAGGAAGGTCCCCAGGGTGATCTGGTGGTGCAGAGCCAGCCAACCCCCCAGGCCCAGTACCCCAACCTGCCCGAGCGTCGGCATCGCTTGCAGGACAGGCTGATAACGCGCCTGCAAGCGGACCGCCCGCATGTGGGACCCATAGAGCCGTTTGGCCGCATCGGTGAGCCGCAGCAGCTCCCGTCTCTCTTGGCCGAAGGCCTTGACGATGCGGACTCCGTTGACATCCTCATCGACTATCTGGGCGACCTCGCCTTCCTTCTGCTGGCCATCCCAGGTGGCGGGGAAGATCTGGGAGCGCATCCGATATGAGACCAGCAGCAGGCTCGGTGCCACGACCAGGCTGATCACCGCCAAAAGCGGTGAGAGCACCACCATGATCACCAGTGAGCTCACCAAGAGCAGGACGTTGCCACTGACATTGGGGAAGAGCGCCAGCAGCCCCTGCACCAGGGTGGAGTCGGAGTTGGCACGGGAGACCAACTGGCCGGTCGGCATGCGGTCATGGCTGGCGAAATCCAGCTCCATGAGTCGGTCGTACATGGCGTTGCGCAGGTCGTACTGCACGTCCAGCGCCACCCGACCTCCTTGGTAGCGACGCAGATGCGCAGCGGCGAAGGTAATCAGGCCGATCCCAATCAGCGCTGCGAGCCAGGGGGCCATGGGCGAGCGGTGGTGGAGGATGACGTTGTCGAGGATCTGGCGGGCCACGAGCGGCGCCGCCGCCTGACAGGCGCTGCCCACCACCGCCGC
>JBAPNX010000015.1:0-3425 GCA_049279335.1 Candidatus Dormiibacterota bacterium | reverse complement strand
AGAGCGCCCATCTGAGTGAAATACGACATCGTCGACTCACCCGAGTAGTTCTGCCAGTTGGTGTTGGTCATGAACGAGACCGCCGTGTTCAGCGACAAGAAGGGAGATACTGCGGTGAGATGCTGGGGGTTGAGTGGAAGTGATCCCTGAAGCCGCTCGATTGCGTAGACGGCGAGGACACAGACAGCTGCGAAGACAACGGTGGCGGTGGCGTAACGCTTCCAGGTCTGCTCGGAAGCGGCATCGACACCAAGGGCACGGTAGATAGGACGCTCAAGCCATGCCATCCAATGGCTCTTGCCGGTGTAGACGTCGGCCATGTAAGAGCCCAGGAATCGCCAGGCTAGTGCCAGGATGGCTGCGAGCGACAGAAGCGTCAGCCAGAAGTCCATCAGAACCGCTCTGGGCGAATCATGGCGTACACCAAGTAGACGAAGGTGGCGGTCGAGACAATCAAGAGGAGAATGTCGGCGAGGTCCATCAGATCCTATCCATGGCCTCGATCATTAGATAGAGCATGGTGCCGCCGAAAATCACCAGTAGGACGCATATGAGGTCGAGCACGATTCGAGGGTAGCGCTGCCCCAGTCAACACGACGTCAACGGCAGCGTACCAAGCGTCAAAAACTCGTCAATTCCCCAGCTTTCGATCTTGTTCGCTTGAGCGCTTTGCGGTCACGATAGCTAGGCCAATCGAAGAGGTCTTTGGGTTTCCCGCCGACGGTGTCGACGCTCCGCGCTGGATGTCCTCGGTCATGCAATCAACACCGGTGGTCTGCGCGGAGGTGTGTGCGACATACTCGCGGCGAACCTTCAGCTCACTTTTGGGCCGCAGGTGGGTCGCCTATAGCATCGTCCACCACCAAAGCCCGATAACGCGGGGGGTCGAAGCCACCTCCCTCCCGGGACGGCCGCCCGCAAGGATTCCGCTCATTCCGACAGAGTCGGTCACCACAACCGTCACCGTACAAGCGGAGTTCGAGGACGGCCAGGCCGCGGCGGCCCCCAATGCCGTCGGCCGGCGCTGGCCACCCATCTGATGGAGAGTCTGCCCCGGATTAAGTCGGAGCTGGAGTCGGGCGCTCCCAACGGGGATCCCGCCCGGTGGCTACCGCGCACGCCTAGGGACGCCCTGACACCAAGCGCTTCCCGGTCTAGCCGACCATTGCCCCTCTGCTGTTGGTCGAGCTAAACGCGGTGTCGGTCAGCGGCCTCCACGGCCGGATCCGCAAGAGGGCCCGTGGGACCCCTGACCGTACCAGCATCCCCCGCCGCCAGGGGTCACTCGACCATCGGTGGTAGCCCGACCAGGATTCCCCTGCCCAGACCTGCCCGTCCCGGACGGGAGCTGGGCAGGGGCCGAATCTTGCCTCTTCGTCCACTGCTGGTTGGCGCTGTCGCGCCAGGACCTAGGGGTGTACGCGCGCATCCCTCGAATTGAGACCGAACTCGCCGACAGGGTGGTGCCGGTCATGGCACGCCCCTGCCGACCACCACGATCCAGGTTGGTGGAGAGTTCTCCTTAGGCCGCACCGTTGAGCCTGGTTCCACTCGGGCTGCCGCAGCTGCCTCCGGTGCTGGAGCCGTCCAACGACTGGACTGCGCCTGCGACACCGGGGCGAGTCCCAGTCCCCTGGTGGGCCAGGACAGCGGGCATCCCCGGGCCGATGAACGCAGTCACGCCACCGATGGCGGCCGCGCGGCCAACTCGAAATGAGCTCAACTCGGCCCGATCCTAACCCGGCTCGATACCGAACCAGTCTGCCTTCAGCGGTCGTCATAGCCGACTCGCGCACTCAGCGAATGGGCTTGAGGCGGGAGCGTACTGGACCAGAACCACCCGGCTACCACTAGACTTGCAGCCAACTTCGGCCGCAAGCCCCCGTTGCGTCCCATCCAGAGCCCGTATTTGAACTGTTACACCCAACACCTTCGGTCAACGTTCGCGTATTTGGACCGCCACCAGACCCCAAACACCGGTACGATGCCACGATGAGCCAAGCGCCGCCCGCCCGGACGGGCGAGATCCGCAGCCTGCTCTCGCTTCCGGCAAGGGTCGCACGGCGGTACCGCGAGACCGCTCAGGAACGGCCCGACGAGGACGTCAACATGCGGGTGCTGACCGCCTTTCTGGCGACATTTGGCACGGTACGGCTGATCACCCACGGGATCCGCAGTCACTGGCTTCCTCTGGGCAATATCGTGCTCGGCGGGGGCGGTAGCAAGCCGGGCAAGGAACCACTGCACATACATCACATGGTGTGGGGAATCCTTGCCCTCACCGGTTGCGGGTACGCCGGGCTGTTGCAGACCGACCTGCGCTGGCGGCGACGCATGGCTCCTCTGTACGGAGCCGGCGTGGCCCTCACCTACGACGAGTTCGCCCTCTGGTTGCACCTGGAGGACGACTACTGGAGCAAGCAAGGCCGCGACAGCGTGGACGCGGTGGTGCTGCTCAGCGCCCTCTTTGGAATCGCCGCGGCATCGCCCTTGTTCTGGCAACGCGCTCTGAGCGAGGTGACCAGCACCGCCGTGCCCGGAGCCTTGGGTTCTGCGGCACCGGAGAGTCACCCTCGCCGAGGAGCGGCACATCGCAGCACCGGAGGAGACCGAGATGCCTGACGACTACCTAACCGTGGACGAGGTGGCCGCCCAGCTTGCCGTGCCCCTCGAGATGATCCAACGCCGGATCGAGTCGGGGGACATTCCCGTGCACTGGGTCGAAGTTGGTGGCAAGCTCGAGATGCGCATCAGTGCCGCCGAGATCGGGGTTAGCCAGCCGGGAGGATCGACTCCGTTCCCCACCCCCGTTGACTTCGCCACCGAGGAGGGCGAGGCTCCGCCGGCAAGCGATGAGAGCCCCGCCCGGGGCTGGTCCGTGCGGGACACCCAGTACGACGAGATGTGGAGCACACCCCAAGACCAGCCAGCACCCGGCGCGCCCCAGCCCACTGCCCCCTGGGAGCCGGAGGGCGAAGAGGAGCCCGCGGCTGCTGACACCCCGACTCGGGCTCCCTGGGGCCTGAGCCCTGAGAGTGAACCGTCGGCGCCCGAGGCGGTCTCCCCGGCGGAGCCAGTCTGGCGTCAGGATCCGGAGGCCTGGGAGGACGAGCCTCTCCAGCCGGGAGCGGCATCGGAGCCGCCCACCCCCAGCCCTGCCGAGTACAACCCAGCAGGTACCGACTCCTACTTCCCCCTGGAGACAGAGGCGACCACCGAATATCCAACCCCTCCCCCGCCGATCACACCGGGACCCTTCAGCCAGACGAGCTCGATGGACGAGGAGGACGACGAGGAAGCCTCGCCGTTCGGCAGCGATGAGGAGGACGAGGAGGAGCACGTGATTGCGGGTGACCAGGAAGTCGTCGCTATCGCGGATGACGTGGAAGCTGCAGCCATGGTCCACGAGGACGAAGCCGGTTCCA
>JBAPNX010000014.1:0-2955 GCA_049279335.1 Candidatus Dormiibacterota bacterium | reverse complement strand
TGGATCCCGACAATCGAGGTCACCACCCCGAGCCGGATGCCTTCCCGCTCGAGGCGGCCGCCCTGTTCGATGTGGAGCTCGAGATAGCCCTGCAGCCGTTGGGCCGGCCAGACCATCTCCGAGATCCTATCCGGGCGCGCACCGATCCCCACCAAGGCAGTGGCCAGCGTCTCGCCCTTGTCATCGGACAAATCCAGCTGCTGCTCACCCAGCTCTCCGACCACGGCAGCACTGCCTAGGCAGCTGATCCCAAACCGGTTGGGCTCCTCTCCCAAGAAGTCGACCACCAGCAGTGAGTGTCTCAGCGGCCGCCCGGCTTGGCGAATCAGCCGGGCGACCTCCACCGCGGCCACCACCCCCACCATACCGTCGAAGCGACCGCCGCCGGCGACGGTGTCGGTGTGGGAGCCGATGACGAGGTCGGGCAACTCCGGTCTCTCTCCCACCAGCCTGCCGAGCAGGTTTCCCACGGCGTCGGTTTGGACCTCGAGCCCGGCAGTCGCCATCAGGTCACGGGTCCAGACCCGAGAGCGCTGGTAAGGGTCCGAGAAAACCCTCCGGGTCCATCCGGGCTGATCCAGCTCGCGAAACTCAGCCAGCTCCATTAGCTGACGCCAGAGGCGGTCCTGGTCGGGCGAGGGGAGATTGCTCAAGGCGACGCCCGGGACCGTACCAGCCCGGGCCGAAGTTGTGTCTGAGCCAGGGCAGATGGGACCATGTTCGACGTGCCCAAGCGAACCGACGCCCTCGCCCTGCTCTATGAGCACACCAAGACCGAGAGCCTCCGCCGCCACGGGCTGGCCCTGGAGGCGGTGATGCGCCAGGCTGCCCATCGCGCCTCCGGTGACGAGGAGCTGTGGGCCATCACCGGGCTCCTCCACGACTTCGACTACGAGGCCCACCCCGACCAGCATCCCTTCTGGGGGCGCCCTGTACTAGAGGCGGCGGGCTATCCGGAAGAGGTGGTGCTGGCGATCCAGGGGCACGCGACCTTCAGTGGCGTGCCCCGCACCACGGACATGGCTCGCTGGCTCTTCGCCCTCGACGAGCTCACCGGCTTCGTAATGGCGGTGGCGATGGTCCAGCCCGGGCGTGACGTCAGCGCGGTCAAGACCTCCTCAGTACGCAAGAAGCTCAAGGACAAGGCCTTCGCCCGGAGCGTGCTCCGCGAGGACATCGCCCTCGGCAGCCAGGAGTTGGGCATCGCGGTCGAGGAGTTGGTCGAGCTGGTGGTTGCTGGTCTGACCCCAATCGCCACCGACCTCGGCCTCGGGGCAGCTCAATAGCGACGCCTATACTCGACCGCTGACCTCACGGGGAGGTGGCTGAGTGGCCGAAAGCGCCCGCCTGCTAAGCGGGTGACGGGGGTTAACCTCGTCCGAGGGTTCGAATCCCTCCCTTCCCGCCATTTGTGATGTCTCAGGCCATCGTTGACAACCGCCGGCCACCGGACGCGTAGCGCAGCGAGTCTCCGCTAGGCCCACCAGGGGACCAATCCCGCCATCAGTGCTACCACCGGCATTGCCTTTGTACACGTTGGCAACGGGGACCATTTCATGAGACGACCAGCAGCGCTGCTACAAAGGCCAGGTAGCCGACGATGATCGCCCAGCCCGCCCAGCGGCGAAGGCCGCGACCGGCATAGGCAAGCCCGAGGGTGAGTACGGTCAGGCCCACATACCAGCCCGCGATCAGGATCTCGGACCCAGAAGGCCGGCCGATCCCCAGAACCACGGTCGGAATCAAGAGCCCGGCGGTCACGTTGAGAGCGTTACTGGTGAGCGCTGTGCTCAGCGCCGCCGAACCGCGCCCCCTGGCGGCCAGGGTGACTGCCGCCACAGCCGGAGGCAAGCTGGTGACAGCCGCCAGCACCAGTCCGCCGACCACGACTCCGGAGATCACGAAGTGCCGCCCCAGTGCCGCACCCCCGCGTTCCATTGTCACGGTCGCGAGGATGACAAGCAACAACACCGGCACCGCCACGGCGACGTCCCGGGCGCTTCCCCGCTGGGGACGCAGCGCGAGCTCCAGCTCTTGCTCCTCCTCGCTCACCGCCGAGGTCAGCCAGTCTGTCAATGGGCGCGGTAGGGCAAGGCGCCGCAATAACACGCGGTGCCTTGCCAGCAGCACGACGTAGGGCACCAGGACCACCAGCACCAGCACCAGCCCAACCGCAGAGTCGAAGAGCCCGGCGACGGTTGCAAAGCACACGATCGCCACCCACAGACCGACGGCACCGCTCAACGCGACCACCTTGCGATGGAGCTGGATTCCCCCTGCCACCACCGCCCCCAGGCCGATCAGCGCCGCCAGGTTGAAGATGTTGGATCCGATCACCACCCCAGCCCCGAGTGCTCGCTGGTGGCTGGCCAGGCCAGCGATCGCGGCGGCGATGTTTGCCGGGTCGGCCGCCAGCGCAGCCAGAAAGCCGAGCAGCGCCTCCGACAGCCCAATCCACTCGGAGATCCGCTCCACTCGCGAGATCAAGAGCCAGGTGGCACCGACGCTAACGGCGGCCCCACCTAGGAAGGCGAGGACGGCGACGCTTACAGCCATCTCGACTCAAACCGGTGCCGGCGATCCTGCCGTCGTTGCCTGCCCACCGGCGAGACCACGGCGGGTCGGCACTCGAGGCGAATACCCACGTCGGCTCCATTTCCCTAGCGCAGATGTGCCGACCAGACTTCCCGGCTCTCCGGCGGAATCGTAACAGCCGGATCTCGGAAGAGCGGAGTAGTGGCCGGGGGCCGGGACTCCGGGTGAATCCGTGGGTTTAGTCTGAGGTCATGGCCAGCGACGAGGACTTTTTGATTCCCAGAGATCAGACGGTCGAGCCCAGCGAAACCCTGGTCGCCCCTCCCGGCAAGTTCCGCATCTACCTGGGGGCCGCCGCCGGAGTGGGCAAAACGGTGGCCATGCTCGACGAGGGCTGGCGCCGGCGGGAGCGGGGCCGCG
>JBAPNX010000013.1:0-6267 GCA_049279335.1 Candidatus Dormiibacterota bacterium | reverse complement strand
CTCAACTCCCCGCGCCGCTAGGAGCTGCTGGAACTCCCGCATCTGATCTGGGGAGGGGGGCATCTGCCCTACCGACGTCACCCTGCCTTGCCCAATCGGCCACGGCAGGCGTCTCCCCGGGCGGTCCCGCTCTGGCAGACACCACTCTGGAGGCAGGGGGTTGGTGACCTCGACAGCCTCTAAATCAGCCGGCGCCGGCGCCATCGCCTCCAGGCTCGCCAGCTCCGCATCGGACTCAGAAGGCCCAGAAATGGCCTGAGGAGCCTGGATCGCTCCTGAGGATGAGGAGGCACGAGGCGGTACAGGCAGCTCTTGCCCAGCGGGAGCGACCCCGGCGGCGATTGCGGGCCCGTTGCCTGCCCCGCTCGTCGTGGACGCCATTGGAGCGGCCCATGCCAGACCTCCTGGAGCGGGAGTCTCGGCGAACGAGGCCCTCACCAGCTTCCAAAGGGCTCGACGCACGGCCTGCTCGGAGGCGAGATCTACCTGGGTCCTGCGAGCGCGGGCAGCCTCCTCTTCGGTAGCAGACCCTTCGGCTCGGGCCCAGTGGCCACCAGGGATCGCGGCCAGGGCACTAACCTTGAGGGTGCCACCTTCGACCGTTTCGGACTCGGTGCTGGTGCGGACTTCCCCAAACCGATTGGCCAGAGCCCTAAGCCCGGGAACTTTAATGTAGGGGTGGAGGAACGTGACCTTCTCCCCATTCACTCGCCTCTCGCCCCAAGCACGGTCCACCACACCTGTCCTCGGATCGAGGCCGAGGGCCAAGTGACACTGCTCAAGGACTCTGACACGCTCAGGCTCGGACAGGTCAGTGAGGTCCTGACGGACTACTGACCACGCTGCGGCCGAAACGTCCTCGAAGGAGGAGTCCCGGGTAAGCGCCAGGATTTCATCCATCCTGCCTACCTCCTAACCGCCGCTCGAACTTGGGCCAAGGGACTGCGTCCCGGCAAGAGTGAGCTGCGAGGGCTCGAGGGCCCTTTACCCGTTCGGAAGTGCTCAACCCCTGGGAAGTAGGGAGTGGCAGCCATGGCACTCAACCGGGGATCTGTGAAGTAGCGTCGCTGGTCAACGAAGAAGGGGTTTTCTGACCCAACGAGGCACAGGACCTGATCGTCGCCAAGCATCCGGAAGGCTCCTGCATCGAGCATCTGCTCGGTGGCCTGGCTGATGGACCGACTGGTCGGGCCCCCGCCTGTGGTGGTCGTTGAATGTGTCACGTGGCGCGACCCAGCGAAGGTGGTGAAGTAGTCGGCGGTCTTCTGGTCGGCGATCCCGGCGAGTGCTACTCGCACAGCGTGGTTGTTGAAGATGGTGCCCGCTTCCGACTCACCGTAGCGCTTCTCGATCTGGGAGAGGTCCTGCCAGAGGCTCATGATTCGGATGCCGAGTCCGCGGCAGGTCGAGATCAGCTTGTCGAAGTCGGGGAGGGGGCAAATGTTGGCCATCTCGTCGAAGACAAAGAGCACGGGGGGATCTGGCAGCTTCTCCCCATTGTTGGCCATGATGTTCAGCGTTCGCCAGATCTCCATAACTACCGACACGTTGAGGGGGGCCACCTGAGCTTGGTCATCGCCAGGGGCTACCACGTAGAGGGTGTTGGGTCCGCTGAGAAACTTCCGCACGTCAAAGTTGGGGCTGGAAGCGGTGGCCGACTCCAAGACGTTGTCGTTGAGCCAGATGTCCATGCTCTGCCGAGCCATCGAACTCATCGACTCGAACTGCTTGGGGTTGGTCCGGAGGGCCCTCATCAGGATCTCCCAGGCTTGCTTCCGGTAGTAGGGATCCTCAATCCGGGAGGGCACGCTGCCCTTAGCCACCATGTATTGCGCTGGATCACCTCCCTCAAACTGCTTGGCATACCACTGGGCGAATTCATTGCGACCCTCGTCGCCGCCGATGATCTCCAGTGGCGTCCAGAAGTCGTCGTTGTTCACCCAGTTCCTCACGGCTTCCATGTCTAGGTCGGCCCAGGCAGCAGCGCAGAGGTAAGCAGCGATGAGGCTATCGCGAGCGTGGGTCCACCACCGGAACTCGCCGTCCCCGGCCTGCTTTGCGTCGGCTGCGCCAACTCCCATCCACTTGCCTCGGCGGAGGGTGAGCATGATGTCGCGGCAGCCCGCGACCGGATTGAAGTTGGCGCGGGGGGTGTAGTAAGGCGCCGAGTTCATGGGATCGTAGAAAAGGATCGAACCCATCCGTTGGCGCTGGCCCACGGTCTTGTCGACCAGATCGGTCTTGACCGAAAACAGCACCGCTGGACCCTGGTGCTCCAGACCAGCCGGGATCGCGAAGCTGGTCGACTTGCCCTTGCCCGTGGTACCCACGACGATCATGTGGCTGTCCTGGGGCACCGCCACGAGGCGCCGCTGGTAGAAGCCCATGATCATCCGTCCCGCGGGATTGTCCCGAGGGACGAAGAAGCGCTTGAGGTCCCTGGGAGTGGCCCAGCGAGCGCCACCTGTGCCGGGCTTGCGGGACTTGCCCACGCCAGGCACCCCAATATTCGGAAGGCCTCCACGCCAGTTGTAGGCCGCTACGGCGGCGGCGATCGCCAGCAGGGCTATCAGCCCGATGGCAACGAGCCAGAAGACGGCGTGATTCATTGGGTGGGTGATCCCTTCAAGGTTCCACCACGTCAGGGGGAGCTTGGGGAGTCGCTTGCCCGTAGAGCTGACAGTGGGCACGAACACCCGGATGACGTTGTGAGTGAACTGCTCGAAGCCTGCGGTTGGCCGGCCCCCAGCCGCCGCTGCCGACAGCCAGCCCAGCACCCAGATCGACACGAGGGCACCGAGGAACGCGCCAGCAAGCAGCACCGCATCGCGGTCCCCATTGTGCTTGCCGGAGTTGGGTGGAGTCTGAATTGGCACGTGTAGTTTACTCTAGACAGCCATAAGGGAACTGTTTACCCGGGCGCGCATAAAACTAACCCTACCCTCAGTGCTCTGACAAAGTGGTGACAGTGCGGTCTGAGCGGGAACGGAGATTTCAGTGCAGTCCCAGCGGGAGAGGCACGGGAGCGTCTGAGCTCAATAGCGGAATCTGCACCTTGACCCCGTTCGAGTAGGTACGAGTCCATGCCCTAGCCCCGCGTCGTCCGGTCAGCCTATCCACGGCCTGGTACGTGGTCTTGCCCAGCACGAAGGAGCACTGCTCAGAGGTGGCCGTGGTGGAGCAGAACCCTGAGAAGGCACTGGGTCCTATCAAGCCATCGGCAGCGCTCAAGGTAGTCCCGTCGGACGGGCTGGAGATAATTACCACGGCACCGCCTGAATAGACCCCTGGAGACTTCGCTGGCAGGACGAGGTCCCCGACCCGATAACCGGCAGGAGTCAGGCCGGCCGCGGTCGGGGCGGGCGAAGCTGCCAGCAGCGCACCAGCCGCCATCGCCATCAGACCAAGTACCAGCCCAAGGATCTCGGGCAACTGCCAGCGATCGGCACGCACAGGCCGATGCGCTCCGCGCACGTAGCGCTGGGTGCCAGGAGCAAGCCAGATAGCTCCCTTACGGGTTAGCGGCTCGGGCGGGCTGTCGCTCGCGGCGACAGTATTTCCGCCCTCAAGACCTTCTCGATCCATGTAATCCCCGGATCCGTCTCCAACGTAAAGGCGATCTGGACCGGATGTGGGTCCCCGCGATACGGCGCCAGTGGTCGGCGCTGGGGGTCCAACCGCTGGGCCTTGTGCGTGACCGTCGCCTTGATGACCACGGGAGCGCCGGGGTCATTCAGGCCGGTGAGGCTTGCGGGAAAGTCCGTCTCCCGAAAGTCATACCGCTCTCCGCTCATCACGAAGGGTCCGCAGGCCTTGACGATGCCCTGGACCACAGACGGCTTGCAGAAGCGCTCGAAGTCGGAGGGCCGAGAGGTAAGGAGATCGCGCCAGGCAACCATCCACTGGGCGAATAGCGTGTCTGCCTTCTCCTTGCGAAGTGCGAACCGCCGCGTGTCCTCGGAGGTGTCAGGCATCGTGGAACCCCCTCACAGGTATTGGTCCCCGCCCGTGAAGGCGAGAATCGCGGCCTCGGTCACCGCTCGGTATGCCTGGGCCAGCGCCTTCGAGATCGAAGTCAGGCTCTGGTGCCGGGCACCAGCCACCATGACTCGGGCGTTGTAGGGGATGGGGTAGAGCCGCGCTCCGAGCCCCTCAAGAGCTCGCTTAGCGGCCTGCACCTCCGGGTCCCTCTCGACCGATGGATCAGGTGGAACGATGTACGGCACCAAGATCGGCTTGGGACTCGGAGAGCCCACTGGTCCAAACAACCCGATCACTGACGCGATGTATTGGTAAGCGTCCGGAAGAGAGGACGTCGGGTTGAGATCCGTCGGGACGACCACTACGTCAGCAGCAGCAAGCCAGTGAAGAGCCGCTGTGGCCGCCGGACCGCCGTCGATGCTGGGGGACACGTTGGCCAGGTCGACCACGGTGAACCGGTACTGCAACCGGAGGTAGTCAGCGAACCGAGTGATCTCAGCTCGCGTGTATTCGACCGCGCCGGGGCGTTCCGGATAGAGGGCGACTGACTCGGTCAGGGCCTTGATGGGATCGGGCGGGAGCTGGTTGTTGACCAGAGCGGCCACGACCGATCGCACGCTGACCATGTTCTGGCCAATCTCCTCCTTGAAGAACCCAGCCGCGTCGGGGTTGTTCAAGTTGGCATCCACATACGCCGCCGCGGCGTTGTTTGGGCTCAGGATCTTGCCAGCCCAGTCAGCGAGCCCGCTGGCGACCGCCGTCTTGCCGACGCCCCCCTTGAGCGCTCCCACGGCCACGATGCCGCCACGCTGTCCATCCAGGAAGCCGCCCAGCTCCGAGTCCGTGTGCTGAGCCTTCGCCACCTTCGGAGAGGACGTCCTGTGCGCTCCGAACAGCCGGCCAGTCACTCCTTCGAGCGAGGGCCGTCCCGACGGGCGAATTCGGTCCAAGAGGCTCCTAACCTTGTTTCCCGAAGGATCTGCCGTGGCCACCCGCTGAGGCTTGGGGCGCTCAACAGGTCGCTCGGGGCGAGGGAGGGCGATGACCGGTGCCATGAACTGCTCCGGCTCCGTTGGCGCAACGGGTGCGACCGGCGGAGATGTCCATCTCTCGATCTGAGATGCCTGGCTGTCGCCAAACGCCGAGAACTTGGGCAGGACTGGCTCATCGTCGGGAAGCAGAGATGGCCCAAGTGAGGATGTCAGGATCGGGTCAGCCTGCCGTGGCGGGGGAGGGGGTGCGTCCGGAGTCATGTCGTCGTCTCCCCAGACGGCGGCGATCGGTGCGGGGAGCGAGGCGGGCCCAGCCGGGTCCGTCTGGCGCCTTGCGGAGGCTGGTGCGGGGGAGGGCCCAGGGACTGGGATCGGGCCCGCAGAAGTGCGGCTGCTGATCTCCTCGGCGTATAGCACGAACGGGTGTGGAGTAGCAGCCACTCCCGACCCATCGGATGCAGTCCGCTGGGGAACCGCGGGGATCGTAGGAGGGACGGGAACGCTGCTCGACGGCTGGGGATCTCCCGCGACTGCCGAGGCGACGCCCGCGGCTTGCGCCCGATTCCCGTATTGGGCAAAGAAGTCCTCGTCGACCAGGACACCCAGGATGGGATCGACCTCTTCGGGCTCCACTGCTTTGACCGCCAGCTCCAGAACCTCCTGATCCACTGCTGATTCGGTCGGCAGCTGATACTCCGGTTCCTCGTCCGGTTCGTTCTCATCCTCTTCATCGTCGTCCGGGTCGACGTGGGGCTCGCGGTCGAGAATCCGCACGTTCTCGGGATCAGGCGGTGCGGCGACCGGAGCGTCATTTCGAGCGAAGTCCCCATCCTCTTCAAGCGGCAACTCGGCCGGGGTGAGGCGAGAAGGCGCTGGTTCGCTGGCGACGGCAGCCTCGGGTTCGAGATCAACGAGACACCCAGGTGCCTCCTGGTCGTCGTCCGGCTGCTCGTCGAGGTCGACGTCCTCCGGTTCCTGAGCCATCGGCCAGGACGGCATGGCCGAGACCTCGGGTCCATCCGGCTCCGCGCAGGGGGCGTCGCCGCCGGGTTCGTCTTTCTCGAGTGCAACGGCGGGCGAAGCGGCTTCGGGTCGGTTGGGGCGGGAGGCAGGCTCCACACCCGCGAAGGGACCAGCGAGATCGTCAGACACATCGAGCGAAGGCGCTGCAGCCATCAGGATCCGGGAGAAGTCGCCAAGGTCATCAGCCAGGACCGTCTTGACCGCTTGCTGGCCCTCGTACTGGGCTGCCTGCTCGATGGCGGCCACCCGGACCAGGACATTGGTGGTGGTC
>JBAPNX010000012.1:0-4475 GCA_049279335.1 Candidatus Dormiibacterota bacterium | reverse complement strand
GGCCCGGAGGGAGCCCGGCCAGCGCAACGGCTCCCTTGATGATGCGAGCCGCCGTGCCCGGGTCCAGGCGGGTCAGGGCGACGTGGTCCCAGCGGTCGATCCCTCGGAAGACCGGCCCCGTGGTGATCGCCCCCAAGCGAAGCCAGCGGCGAAGGGCTATCACGGGATCGGTCTCCTGGTGCTGGCCGCGAGGGAGGGCGATCCGGTCCCCCCTGCCCTCCTGATCGGTCTTGGAGGCTGGGACTGTCAGCCAGTACCCGTCTTCGTTCTCCTGCAGATGCTCGACGTCGATTGCACAGAGTTCGGAGCGGCGGAGGGCTCCAGCGAAGCCTACGAGGAGGAGGGCTCGGTCGCGGACGTCACGGATGGTGTCCTCGGGCATGGCCGTGACCACCTGGCGGAGAAGGGTCGTCACCAGCGGGGCAGCCTGTCGCTTGGGGGCCACCCCGTGCTTGCGACGCAGGGCCCGGAGCGTCTGGCGGACCAATTCGTCGCTGGTGGGGATAGGGTAGTGGGCACTTCCGTGGGCAAGGCGGATGGCGGCGCAGCGGCGGGTGAGCGTGACCGGCGGCCGCCCGGCTCGGTCGAGGTCAAGCAGGTACAGGACGACCGTTTCGGGGTCCGCTGGAAGGGCTCGGCGGCCATATCGGCCGCACCACCTCTCGAAGTCGGCCCAGTCCGCGGCGTAGGCGCGGCGGGTGTTGGGGGCCAGGGCATGGTCCTCCAGGAGCTGTGCGAGTTCGGCCCGGAGGGCGACGAGGCCCGGGGTCAGATCCATGAGGGCCGGGCTGGTCGGCTGAGGCTCAGGCGGGTTCGCGGGGGCGTCTGAGGCTCGGGCCGCGATGGAAAGTGGCCCATCCATGTGCTGCATGATAACACCCACTTATCAGGCGTGATCCCACCTGTTCATTTCCCGTAACAGTTAGACTGAGGGAGGGGATGACCCTGACTGATCTGAATTGCCCCGGACCCTGAGGGAGGGATGCGACATGGCGGGCGGTGTCCCTGGCGAGATCGGCACGGAGATCGCGCGGGAGCTGCAGGCCCGGCTTCGGGCGCTCGGATGGAGCGTGTCCGAAGCTGCGCGCCGGACCCAGGTCTCTCGAGTGGCCCTCTCGCAGATCCTCAACGGTCGCCGGATGCCGTCGGTGGCGACGTACGAGCGGCTCCGACGCGGGCTCGGGCTCCGGCCGGCGAGCGAGGCGTTAGTGCGGCCGGCCGCTCCAACCAACTTCACCGAGACTCACCTGAGCCGTCTGGCGGCGTGTGTGGTCGTGCGACGCGAGGTGTCCTTGGGCGAGCTCGCCACCGCCTGCGGCTTGAGCGTGCCGGCGGTGCGCGAGAGTCTGCCGGAGCTCCAGACCCGCCTCGCGGCCTGCGGGCTCCGCCTCGTCGAGGATTCGGTGGCGGTCACCGTGGTACCGGCAGCCCACAGCGTGGACGCTCTGGCCGCGCTCGGCGAGTTGGCAGTGGGGCGAGATCTGAGCGCTGCCGCTCTTGAGGTCCTGAGTTGGGTGGCCTACCGCGGGGCGGCGACCCGACGCGAGATCGAGAAGGCCCGGGGGCAGGACTCGGCGGCGTTACTCTCTCGCCTCCATGCGCAGGGCTATCTGGCGGGGGTGACGGAGGATGAAGCCCCGGGGCGTCCCTATCAGTACCGCCTGACGACCCGGGCAATCGCCACGTTTGGGTACTCGTCAGTAGAGGAGATGCAGACGGCCCTGGCGACGGTCGCCGCCGGGGCCAGCCTGGCCTGAGGGGCGGCGCGGGCCGAGCCCGCCTGGCTTTGTGTTGCGCGCCGCTGGCGATTTGCTGGTGGAGTTGGCAACGTAGGCTGTCTTCAGGGGCAACCGATGCCGGGGGAGCAGCGGACCGCCGGATGTGTGTGCGTGGTTAGGTCAGAGCATTTGCCAACCGCCGCTCGGATGAGACGCTTCCGGCATGGCGAAGGGACGCACTGACACCGACACCGACCACGGGATCATGGACCCGATCTACTCGGTGGGAAGCGTGCTCTGGAATGGGCAGCGGAGGCTGGTCGAGTACCACGGTGGCATGTACGGAAACGGGACGGCATCGCTGCACGCCGTGGATGCCCGGACCGGAATGGCGCTCCGCATCGACTATGAGCGCATGGTGGAGCTGGGATGGAAGAGGATGACTGTCGACCGCTGGGCGGCTGAGACGGGGCTGATCCCTCCCAAGGCGGAGCACGGGTCGATGTCAGACCCTTGGTGGCTTCAGCGGGAACGTGACCCGATCGTCCGCTTCTGCACTCAGTACCTCCAGTCCCACCCTCGGTTCGCTCCAGACGCCGTGACGGGCTGGGCGGCGAAGGCGACTGCACGGGACCGGAGCTTTCTGGACCTGGAATGGCTGGTCCGGACGGCGTCCCGCTGGTCATGGGCCATGCACCAGGGCGAGCGGCTGGTCGATCTGCTGATGGATCTGTTCATCTGGCGGGTGACGATGGCCTTTCTGGACAAGCTGCCCGAGGACTTCGACTGGTCTGAGGCATTGGAAAGCAGCGGGTACGGGGTCTTCGCCAGGGCGCTCCTTGAGGCCGCGGAAAGCTTTGCGACCGAGGCCGTGGTAGCCGGACCCCCGGAGCAACTGGCGCTGTTCGTATAGCAACCACGACCAGCTGGTGGGTGGCTTCTGATGAGTCAACGCGTTGAGATTGGGGAGACCTCCCTCTTCGGAATAGCTCAGGCTCCCTACCCCAAGCTGGCAGACGCGGCATAGAAAACACCACCTTCTGATCTCGTTCCCAGCGTATTTCAGCCGCCGGACGGGATGCGATCCTAGCCCTAGCAACGTCATAAGTGAGGGCCATCTATGCGTCTAGCGGGCAGGATCAAAGGCGGTTTCTACCCGACTCCCCCGGTTGTGCTCTGCGGAATTGCACGCCGACTGGAAGCACCTACTGAGGTGCCGCCCGGTTCGCGTTGGCCGCAGTCCAAGCCCTACACAATCTTCGATCCCTGCGCCGGGGACGGGAAGCCGCTCAAGGCTCTGCGGGGCGGAACGTACAGCTGGTACTGCCGCACCTACGGGATCGAGCTGGATGGCGAACGTCGGCTGGAACTTGCCAAGCGGTCGGATAACTCGCTGGGAGGGGACGCGTTTCAGTCAGTGGTCGGACACGGCCAGGCCAGCGTTCTCTTTCTCAACCCGCCGTATGACGTAGGGGCCGGGTCGGCGGCGACTGACGGCCAGATCGGCAAGCAGGAGCGCAAAGAGGTCGCGTTTCTGAAGCGCTTCGAGCCCGCTCTGACAGGGGGCGGTGTCTTGGTCTACGTGGTGCCCACTAGCACCCTGAGCGAGGGGGTGCTTCGCTGGCTGAGCCGCCGCTTCATCAACATGCAGGTCTGGAGATTCCCCGAGAAGGAGTACGAGCGCTTCGGGCAGGTGGTCCTAATGGCCCAGCGGCGCAACGGCCAGACCGACCCGGACAACGCATTGGTGGCGAGGTTGCGCGCGGCGCTGTTGAGCCCCCTTGACCTAGAGGAAATGACGGAGGCGACCGGGTGGGGAGAGCCCAAGTACCAGATGCCCCCTTCGGAGAGCATCACCCCGTTCCGGCTGGCCATGGTATCCGGCGCGGAAGCGATGCTGATGGCCGCCAAGTCGCCACTCTGGGGCCTCGTGGCCGCACCCTCGAAAGCCCTTCACAAGGGGTTGGATGAGCTTGCGGTAGGCGGCCTTCCCCCGATCCCCTTGGACGGCGGCATGTTGGCTCTCACGGTCGCATCGGGTGTCATCCATGGCAGCGTCGGAACCGAGGCGTCCAAGCACTTGATTCGAGGCAGTGTGCAACGGGTGATGAGCAAGGACGTGAAGGAAACCTACAACCAGGATGGGGAGCGCACCGGAGAGATCGTCACAGAGACTTTTCGCTACTTGCCCGTTGTTCACACTCTAGATGCGGAAGGAGTGATCCGCAATCTCTCTACGGGAGCTGCCGTCGAGGGAGAGGTCATCGAGGGCGATGACGACGAGGGCAAGGTGGCAAATGGGTGAGGTGAGCATGGCAACAGCGACAGTTCACGAAGCTCCGCTCTGGGGTGAGTATTCGGTATCCCAATCCCGGATGGGCGCTTACTGTGACTTTCTGGCGCTGGCCTCCAATCAGTACGGCGATGAAACCGCCGTGGCCGCTTCCTTCCTTGGTCCTGACACTGCTGTCCGCGGCATCCTCGCCGTGGCCTCGGAGGGTCGGGAACGAGTGTCATTCCGCTTGCAGTCCGAGAAAGAGGGTGAGCGTGGTGAGCTGGTGGCCGATGTGATGGTGCGTGGCCAGAGGCAGCGGATGGTGAAGTTGGGCGAGGGAGTGACCCATGGAATCGCTTCGGCCCATACCGATCCCCGTGACCTTGATGAAGGCCAGAGGCAGATCATGGTGCTGGCGCTGGACGGTGACCTGGTGAGCGCGGTCTGGCGCATCCTCTGGGATGCCGTCGCGGTCCCTATGG
>JBAPNX010000011.1:0-43734 GCA_049279335.1 Candidatus Dormiibacterota bacterium | reverse complement strand
CAATCGCCGACATAGCGGTAGCCCCATTTGGATCCACAAGTGATGGGTACAGGCAGGGGAGCCCGGCTGCGCAACCAGGAGCCTAGGAAGTCCTCTGCTAATCCGTAGGAACGGGCGGCATCGAAATAGCGCACTCCACCCCGGAGGGCGTCGTCCAAGAGTTGGTGCGCTCGGGCTCGCATCTCCTCCACCGTGCGAGTCTGGGGGAGGTCACGCTCTCGCTCCAGATTGATGTAGGCGGGTCGACCGATCGCCGCCAAACCCAGTCCGACAGTAGTTACTTGAAGCTCGGTGTCACCTAAACGCCGTGCGTTCATCCTGCGCCCGAGTGTAGAAGCTGAGTCTCCGCCCGGCATCCCTCTGCCTGACGCATTGTGGTGTTCAACCCAGGCCATCGCCGGCGGAAGGCTTCAGGACAGTTTCAAGCGGTAGGCGACGCTGGCGTGCACCCGAGACTGAGCCCCGCCGCCGTTCAGTGCGGCGCGCACCTGGGCGTGGTCGGTGACGGTTACCTGTCGAATGGCTCGGCCGCGTCTCAGTGCCGGGTGAACCACGCCGGCCGGGGCGCTGTCCTCGGTCAAGCCGTCTGGAGTGGTCCCCGTTCCATAGTGGTAGATGACAAGCGCCTCGTCTCCGGCCAGGGACTTCAGCCCAGAGCCGTCCGTCCACGAAGTTGGGGCAGGATGGTGCGAGGGCTGGTCCCGCGGCGCTCTCGCTGGAGCAGCCTTGGCCGGCCAGGCGCCACGGTTTGCCTGCTCACATTCTGCGCATCAATCGTGGGTGAGACCAAGAAACTCGGACCTTGATTTTTCCTTAGCCTTCCCATCGCCCACTGTTAATCGGACGCTCCATAACCTGTGGGCGTCGGCGCCGAGGGACGGCGAAAAGTCCGGGGAGAGGACACAGCAAACGTGTATTTGGCGTGAAAACGCGCCCGCAAATCACCGAGGGAGGATGGCATGTCGAGACGGAGGAAGGGCCAGGTCGCGATGCTCGTGGGATCGCTTGCCGCGGTGCTTACGCTAAGCGCCACCGGCATCACGACTCTTGCAAGCAAGGCCACCAACTGGTCCACAGCAACGTCGGCTGCAGCCGGTGGCGGAATGACGGCGTTGATCAAGGCAGCCAAAAAAGAAGGTCAGCTCACGGTCACAACGCTTCCCGACAACTGGGCAAACTACGGCGCGATCATGCACGACTTCAGCAAGAAGTACGGGATCAAAATCACCGACGAGAACCCGGAGGGTTCCAGCCAATACGAGGTAGATGCCATGCAGCAACTCGCGGGAACTTCCCGCGAGCCGGACGTGCTGGACATGGGTCCACCCTTCGCGGTCGAGGCGGATCAGGACCACCTGTTGGCGCCCTACAAGGTGGTCGAATGGAACCAGATCGCATCAGATGAGAAGGCCAGCGACGCGAGCTGGTACTACGACTACGGCGGATACGTCTCAATCGGCTACAACGCCGGTGTAATCAAGACACCGCCCACGTCCTTCGCCAGTCTCACCAACCCCGAGTTCAAAGGCGGAATCGGACTGAACGGCAACCCCACCGACGCCGGAGCCGCCTTCGCCGCGGTGTTCGCGGCAGCCCTCGCCAACGGTGGCAACTTCAACAACATCATGCCGGGGATCAACTTCTTCAAGACCCTAGGTGAGGATGGCAACTTCGTCCCGGCTCAGTCCACCGAGGCGACTATCGCCAGTGGCCAGATCCATGCCAGCCTGGACTGGGACTATCTGAATGTCGAGTACGCCCACCAGCTCAAGGGCACAGTCGACTGGAAGGTGATCGTGCCCAAGGATGGCAAGTACGCGGCGTACTACTGCCAAGCCATCAGCAAGGATGCTCCCCATCCCGCCGCGGCTCGACTCTGGGAGGAGTACCTCTACTCCAACGTGGGCCAGAACCTCTGGCTCGAGGGTTACGCCCGGCCGGTGCTGCTCAGTCAAATGATCAAAACGGGCACCGTCAACAAGCAGGCGCTGGCTGAGATTCCACCCGTGTCGGGTGATCCGACTTTCCCAACTTTGGCACAGCAGGCCGCCCAGAAGCAGGTCGTCCTGCAGCAGTGGTCGACCGTTCCCTGACTCGGACCTCTAAGTTGGGCGACGCGGGGAGGAAGGGGTAGTGGCCGAGAACGCGGCCCCTGCCCTCGCCTCTCCCGCGCCGGCCGAACGGCCTGGCGCCTCCTCGCGAAGGTGGCGCCAGGCGCGTCTCCTCCTGGGGCTGGCCCCATTCGTCATCTACCTGGGGATCTTCCTGGGGGTGCCCGCGATATCTGTGGTCATCGACGCCTTCCTGGGTAGTCGTGGCCAGTTCACCCTGGCCAACATCCAGGCGTCGTTCGGCGGTATCTACCTCACCTCATATGGGGCCAGCTTGGAGCTTTCTTCGATATCGGCTGTGATCGCCTCGATCGCGGGACTGCTGATCGCGATCGCCATCTCCTCCTCGCAGAACCCGACCCTGCGGCGCCTGATCACCACCGGTTCCGGGGTGCTCGCCAACACCGGCGGGGTACCTCTGGCCTTCGCCTTCATCGCCGCGGTGGGCAACTTCGGTCTAATCACCGGGCTCCTCTCGCGCGTTGGACTCAACCCGTACGACCATGGCTTCTCGCTCTACACCCTGACCGGGCTCACCGTCGTCTATCTGTACTTCCTAGTGCCACTGATGGTGCTGGTGATCCTGCCGGCGGTCGACGGTTTGCAACGTCAGTGGTTCGAAGCCAGCGCCAGCCTAGGGGCCCAGCGCCGCCACTTCTGGCGTTACGTGGGAATGCCGGTGCTGGCACCAGCATTCCTGGCGGCACTGCTGGTGCTGTTCGTCGACGCCTTCGCCGCCTATGCCACCGCCGACGCCATCACCGACGGCCTGATTCCCCTGGTGCCGATTCAGATCGGCTCTTTGGTAGCCGGCAATGTCCTGCCCGGCGAGGCCCACCTCGGTGCGGCTCTTGGTCTGGGGATGATCGTCATCGTCACCCTGGCCGCAACCATCTACGCCGTGGTGCAGCGGAGGACGGCACGGTGGATGCGCTGACTCTGCCCCGCCGTGGATGGCTGCCTCGCCGGCGCCAACGGGCGGCAGCCCTGGGCGTGGGCCCCAGCTTCCGGGTGGTGGTGCTGCTGCTGACCACCGTCTACTTCGTGGTGCCCCTGCTAGCGTCGACCATCTTCAGCTTCCAGGGGGTGGGAGGGCGACCCAGTCTGGCTTCCTATCAGGCGGTGTTCGCCGAGCCTTTGCTCTGGCCCACCCTCACCCTGTCGTTGGAGATAGCCCTGGGGACCATCGTCCTGACCCTAGTGCTGATCGTGCCGACCGTGGTGTGGGTCAATCTGCGGCTGCCGCACCTACGCAGGTTGATGGAGACCTTGAGCCTGCTACCGCTGGCAACTCCGGCGGTGGTGCTGGTGCTGGGCATCTTCGCCGCCTTTCGCGGTCTGCCTCAGATCATCATCGGCACCCCGGTGATCCTGGCCCTGGAGTACGTGGTCCTGGCCATGCCCTACTCCTACCGTGTGATCGACGCCGGGGTGCAGGCAATCGACGTCCACACTCTGGTGGACGCGTCCCGCTCCCTCGGTGCCAGCTGGCCCCAGGTTCTGCTGCGCGTTCTCATGCCGAACCTTCAAGGAGCCATCCTCAGCGCTTCCTTCCTCACCCTGGCGCTGTGCCTGGGTGAGTATGCGGTGGCCAGCTTGCTCACGTTCAACACCTTCCCGGTGTGGCTGGTTCAGGTCGGCTTGAACCGTGCCGGTGAGGCGGTGGCGCTCTCGACCTTCGCACTGGTCTTCACCTGGGGGTTGCTGCTGCTGATCTCCTTCGGCGCCGCCCGGCGCCGCCGTCGGCCACGATCTCGACCCAAGGCAGCGGCGAAGGCCCAGCCATGAGCTCACTGACGGGATCGGCGGGCGCCAGCGGCACCTCGGGCTCGGTCAGCTCGGAGCCGGCCAGCGGCCGGCGGGTCCCGGTGGAACTGGTTGAACTCTCGCGGTGGTTCGGACCGGTGGCGGCATTGGACAGGTTCTCGTTGCGGATCGAACCCGGGGAACTGGTGGCCCTCCTGGGTCCCTCAGGCTGCGGCAAGACCACCGCACTTCGTGCCCTCGGCGGGCTAGAGCAGCTTGATGGAGGCAGGGTGCTGCTGGGCGGGGTGGACATCACCAACCTGCCCGCCCACCGCCGGGCGATGGGAATGGTCTTCCAGGCCTACAGCCTCTTCCCCAACATGACAGCGGTCGAGAACGTCGGGTTCGGGCTCAAGATGCGCAAGATCCAGGCCGATGAGCGGCGTCGACGTGCCGCGGCTCTGCTCGAACTGGTCGGGCTTTCGACTCAGGCCGACCGCTACCCGCACCAGCTTTCCGGCGGCCAGCAACAGCGCGTCGCCCTGGCCCGGGCTCTGGCAATTCAACCTCCGGTGCTGCTCCTCGACGAGCCGCTCTCGGCCCTTGACGCCCGAGTGCGAAGCCAGCTCCGGGACGAGATCCGCCGGATCCAGCTGGAGGTGGGAACCACCACCCTCTTCGTCACCCACGATCAGGACGAGGCACTCTCGATCGCGGACCGGGTGGGTGTGATGCGGGCGGGCAGGCTGGAGCAGTGCGACACCCCTTCGGAGATATACGCCCGGCCCACCACCGCCTTTGTGGCCGAGTTCGTGGGTTCGGTCAACCGGCTTCCGGGCGTGATCGGCTCCGAGCACAGCGTCGATGTGGCCGGCTGCCGGGTGCCGCTGCCCGGATCGGGCAACGGTCACGTCAGCGGCAGCCGGGTCGATGTCTTGGTTCGGCCTGAGACCGTCAAGATCAGGCCGGACCAAGACGGGCGAGGCCGAGTCACCAGCCGACACTTCCTGGGCCCGGTGGTGCGTGTCGCCGTGGTCCTAGCGGACGGGGCGGAGATCGTGGGGACGGTCCTGGCCGCGGAAGGGGAGGCGCTCTTCCCCGGGACCGGGGTCAGCGTCGAGCTCGCCTCGGCGCCCCTCTTCGTCGTCAAGGCGGCGGATCCGGTTTGATCTCTCGGCCGAGAGTGGGGGACCAGCCTCTGGCCGCCACTCTCCAGCAGGTTCCCCACCTGGACCGCGGCAACCAGCCCCCGGGGCCGGTCGGCTAAGAGTGGGCCGGATCGTGGTGGTGGGTGGGGGCATCCTCGGCACCATGCACGCCTGGTCAGCGATTGAGCGTGGGCATGAAGTCATTCATCTGGAACGGGAGTCCGAAGGCCGGGGCGCATCAGTCCGAAACTTCGGACTGATCTGGGTCAGCGGACGTTCGACGGGAGCAGAGCTGAACATGGCCCTCAAGGCGAGGGAACGTTGGGGGGCGATCGGCGCCAAGTGCCCGGAGACCGGCTTCCGTGCCAGCGGCTCGATCACCTTGGTCAACCTTCCCGAGGAGCTGGCCGTCCTGGAGGAGGCGGCAGCCCGCCCCGACGCCGAGGACAGAGGCTGGCAGATGATAACTGCGGCGGAGATCGCCCGCAGCCAGCCCCTCTTGCAGGGGCGCTTCTTGGGGGGCCTGCGCTGCGACACCGACGCCATCGTCGAGCCACGACTTGCCCTGATCGCGCTGCGGGGTCGGATGGAGCAGAGTGATCGCTACCACTGGCTACCCAGACGACAGGCGGTGAGCCACCGGAGTCATGGGGTGCTCGATCACACCGGGGCCTGGCACGAGGGCGACTTGGTTGTCATCTGTCCAGGAGCCGCCCATACGGGTATCGGGGCCGAGGTTATGGCGAAGGCGCCCCTACGTCGGGTGCGCATTCAGATGCTGGCGACCGCGCCACTCGCTGGACAGTTAGGGCCAGCCCTGGCAGACGGCGACTCGCTCCGCTACTACCCGGCGTATGCGGGGCCGGCGCGGGAGCGGCTCCCAGCTCAGGATCCCAGCGCGGCCGAATGGTTTACCCAGCTGCTCTTGGTGCAGAGGCTCGATCGCACCCTGACCATCGGCGACACCCACGCCTACCGAGAGCCGTTTCCCTTCGACGTGGCCGAAGCGCCCTACCAGCACCTGATCAAGCTGACGGAGGCATTTCTCGGTCGGCCGGTACCCGCAGTCACCCACCGCTGGGCCGGCGTTTACAGTCAGGTAACCGACGATTCCCTCTATTTCCGGGCGCAATTGGCGCCGGGCGTTGTGGTCGTGACCGGCCCGGGAGGTAGGGGCATGACAATGTCACCAGCCATCGCTGAGGAGACCTTCCAATGATCCACGAGAGGCCGCCCTACACCCTCGCCTGCCTCGATTTGGCCGGAACCCTGGTTGCCGATGAGTCCGGAGAGGGTGGCGGCCTGGTCGGCCAGGCCTTTGCAGCCGCCCTGGATGCTGTCGGGGTAACCAAGGACAGCGCCGAGCGGGACTCGATGATGGACTACATCAAGGTAACCATGGGCCAGTCAAAGGGCGACGTCTTCGCGGGGCTGTTCCCCGAGCCGGCCCGTGCCGCAGCTGCCAACGCCGCCTTCGAATCGGTGTATGGCGAGCTCATCGACCGCGGAGCCGCGGTTCCGATTCCGGGAGCGCTCGAGGCGGTCGCCTGCCTGCGCCACTCCGGGATCCGGATCTGCCTGGTGACCGGGTTCTCGCCCACTACCCGTGACCGGCTTCTAGCCAGCCTGGGCTGGGCCGAGCTCGCCGATCTGGCCCTCTCCCCGGCCGACGCCGGCCGCGGCCGTCCTTATCCCGACATGATCCTGACCGCGGTGCTGCGCTTGCGCGTCGACGACGTCAGAAGCGTGGCGGTGGTGGGCGACACCGAGGCGGACATCCGCTCTGGGCTCCGGGCCGGGGCCGGCGTGGTCGCCGGAGTGCTCACCGGGACATGCGACCGCCACACCCTCACGGCGGCGGGCGCCACCCACGTGCTCGATTCGGTCGCCGATCTGGGGACGGTGCTGGCGGCCGCCTAGACATCCTTCAGATGGGCAGCGACTCTAGATAACCGGCAAGCGCACCTTGAACCCTGGCCGATATCCGGCTGCTGGTGGCGAGCGGATCCGAGCCGTCCGCAGCGCCCGGGTTTGGGCCAGGCTCGAGGCGAGCGCCCGATCCTCCGCCAGCTCGAGTGGAAGATCGCGCGCAGCCAGGTGGGCCGCAGCGCTAATGCCCAGGTCGGCGCCCTGCACCTGATGGTGGTGGTCGCGGCTATCGTAACGGGCAAGGAGGCGCTGAGCCACAACCTCTGCCCTGTCGCTCCAGGCGGCGACCTTCACGGAACCAGAACGACCGTTGGCGCAGGCCGGGGCGAAGGCCCGTGAGTAGGCGGACCGGCACCATTGGGTGGGGACGGTTCGCTCGCGGGAAAGCAACTTCTGCTATCGCTGAAAGAACTGCCCCGCGTAACGACCTGACGCCCGGCGCGCTAGAGTAGAGAAGGCGTCATGGTTGCCGACCCCATGTCGTCACGGCGGCGAAAAGCGGTCGGTGGAGGGCCGATGATGATTGTTCTGGGCATCATCTTGCTGATCGTTGGTTACCTATTGGCTCTGCCCATCCTTTGGACGATCGGCATAATCCTGGTAATCGTTGGGCTCGCGCTCTGGATCTTGGGCAGCCTCGGACACGCGGTCGGTGGACGCCGGCACTACTACTGACTCGGAAATTACACGTCTTTGCGCGTGCCGCGAAATCTGCCTTATGCAGCCGGTCGCAGTAGCGGCCGGGAGCGTGCTGCCGGAGCCTGTTTAACCGAAGGCTGAACATTTCGGGCCGATCGACCGTATATCCAGCGTGATTCGCCATGGATGGACAGCTCGGCGGCATGGCCCCAGCCGCCCGCGGCACCACCCCCACTGCCCGCAGCGCTCCCTCACCGTCAGGTTCAGCTGCGGCCAAGGCCAGCCCGACCCTCATCCCGGGTTCTGGCGGCGGCGGCTACTAACGGCCCGACCGATCTAGGTGATCAGGCCCGATGCGCTTGCCCGGCCCACCTCTAGCCCGACGCTATCCTGCCCACCCCAGTCCCAGCCCCAATCCGGCGCGGCCATGACCAGCTGTGCCTACATTGGCTCGGTGACTGGCATCGCGCGAGCTCGCCGGGAGCAGGCCCAGGCCGCCGCCGCAGGTGCCCGCGAGACCCTTCTCCGGGACCGGGTGGGTGCCGCCTTCGACGGCCATAGGGCCGAGCTGCTCGGCTTCGCCCGGCGGTCACTGGGCGACCCCGAGCTGGCGGAGGAGGCCGTCCAGGAGACCTTCGTTCGGGCGCTTCGAACTCGGCATGGCTTCAATCCGGAATTGGGTGCGATCCGGCCATGGCTGTTCGCCATAGAACGTCACGTGATCGTCGACCTGGCCCGCGCCAGGAGCGCTCGCCAAACCCAAGAGCTGGACAGGGACCTGCGCTCGTCGGTCGATCAGGTGGAAGTCGCGATGCGGGCCTGGAACGTCGAGGAGGCGCTTCGTCGTCTCGGACCTGAACACCGACAGGTCGTATTGGAGATCTATTACCGGGGACGTCCCAGCCGCGAGCTGGCCGGCCAGTTGGGTATCCCCGAAGGAACAGTACGGAGCCGCCTTTTCTACGCTCTGCGGGCGCTCCGGCTCACCCTTGACGAGATGGGGTGGAACGAATGAGCGCTCTCGACTGCGAGCGCTGGCGCGGCGACCTGGCCATGGCCGCCGTGGGGCGCCTGGACGGCTCGGAGCGACGCGCCGTGACCGCACACCTCGATGGCTGCCCCGGCTGTCGAAGCGAGCTGGCGGAGCTGGAGGCGACCACCAGCAGCCTGGCGCTGGCCGATCCCGCGCGGGTGGAACCGCGCCCTGGGGCAGTGCCCAGCCGGGAGGCAGGTGCACGCACCCCCGCCTGGCGGCTTGATCGGGCGCGCTGGGCGCTGGGAGGAGTGGGCCTGGTCGCAATAGCCGCAGCGAGTCTCTTCTGGCTCAGCGGCGCATCGACAAGTCCGATCACCGTCTCCCTGCACGGGTCCCAACGGGCCCGTGCCACCGCGGTACTTAGCGCTGAGCGTTATGGGACTGACGTCTCACTGCTGGTCGCCGGCCAGACCCCAGGAGCCGTCTACCACGTCTCGATGGAGTCGCGGTCGGGAACCTGGTGGCAGGCGGGGAGCTACCGCGCCACCCGGGGACCGGAACATGTCGAGCTGGCCTGCGGGATCGCGCCCAACAAGGTGGATCAGATCTGGATCGAGAACTCCCATGGCGAGGTGGTGCTTCAGGCCCCCGTCAGCTGAGTCGGGCTAGACAGCCCCGGGTCGGAGCCCCTTCTGGGCGCCCAGGGATCTAGCGGTCGAATTCGCGCTTCGGCTGGGAGGGGCGGGGAGCACGATGCACCCGGTTTCTCCCGGCGCGCTTGGCCTGGTACATGGCGGCGTCGGCAGCCGCCAGCAGCGAGCTTCCATCGGTGCCATTGACGGCGGTTCCCGCGACCCCGATCGAAATCGTGACCGACCAGGCCGTGGCCGCGGCCGCGACTCGGAGCCGCAACTCCTTGGCCACCGCGACGGCGGCGTCCATGTCGGTTTCCGGCAGCAGGACCACGAACTCGTCCCCGCCGAAGCGGGCCGCCAGGTCGCCCCGCCGCAGTCGCTGGCGAATGATGGCCGCCACGTGCTGGAGGATCTGATCTCCGGTGGCGTGGTCCCATTGGTCGTTCACCACCTTGAAGTGGTCGATGTCACAAAAGAGCAGGGCGCAGGGCCTGCCGCTGCGTTGGGCACGCAGGACCTCGCGCGCCAGGGTGTCCTCGAGCACATGCCGGTTGTGCAGGCCGGTCAGCGAGTCGGTCATCGCCAGCTGCTCCAACTGCTGGTGCAGTTGGACCCTGGAGATGGCGACCGCACACTGGTCGGCGAACAACTCCAGGGCCTGGACGGTCGCCAGATCCGGGTACTGGCGGTCAACGGGCTCGTCGAGGGAGAGCAGCCCCAGACGATTGTGGCCATCGTCGAGAGGGATGGTCAGCGAGTCCAACGGGTGCCACATCCCCGGGCGCCAGTCGGGGGGAAGCTCGGGAATGCTGAGGGCGGTCTCGAGGATGGAGTTGGCGGGCATCTGGTGGCGCCGATGGTCGAAAAGGTAGGAGCGGCTGACCAACATCTCCGGTCGCATCAGTGGCAGGTAGTCGCCCATCGGGAAGGGATTGGCCCGCATCCGCACCATATCCTCGGCGCTGACCCCGACGATCGCGCGAGGATGCAGCAGACCGGAGCCGGGGTCGAGCATGTAGACCGCCACGGCGGCGAAGCCACCGGCCTTGGCCAGGATGGTGGCGATCTTGCCCAGGACCTCATCCAGCGCCAGGGCCTCGTGCATGCTGGCGCTGGCTTCTAGCAAGCCCCGCAGCAGCCGCCGCTCACGCTCCAGCGCCAATCGCTCCGTCTCGGCAGAGGGCCACGAGTCAGACTTGGTCGTCGGGGCTGGGCTCACTTGGGTTATCGCCAAGGGTCAACCCGCCAGCGGCTGGGCTTGACCCGGACACAGGGCCGCCAGCCATTTCATCCTGATCCCCATCTGCTGGGCCGATCCGCGGGCGCGCTGACCCGCCCCGCGCGCGCAGGCAGCGCAAGTCGCCCGGGACCCCGGACGAGGGCGCGGACGTGCCACTTGGTCACCCAACGACCATATGGCCTGGCCCGAGGGAGAAACGGCCAGCAACCACCCTGGTGCGGACGAGTTACCGGCATGTCACCGAATTCAGCATCCTGGGCACCAGCCGGCCGCGGCCATCCGGATCGCGCCACCTGAACCGCCTTGTTTTCGAACCGGCTCCCACTTGATGGAATGGAAGCGGCCCTCGTGAGTAGGCCCGCGAAGTGCCGTTGAGACGCGGTCGCTGGTACGATCCCCGCCAACTCCAAGGGCGCCTCAGCAGGTGTCGGCCAGCAACGCCCCGCGGAAAGGTAGCCATGCAGGGAAGTTCAAGGATGCCGACTGACTCGGGCAGCGCCAACGTCACCCCTAAGGCCCCACGCCCTCGGCCTACTCCGGCCAAATCGGCGCCTGCCGCCAGCCCCTCCCCTCCGCCCCTGTCATGGCAGGGCTTGCTCGAGGCCAAGCCACTGCGTCACGCGGTGGACGCGGTCCAGTACGGGGTTGCCTTGGTGCTGCTGGTGATCGCGGTGGTGGTGCTGATTCGCACCGCCAGCGACTTCCTGACCGCGCAGTCCGACTACCCCCAGAACCTGATCAGCGCCATCGACGGCGTTCTGGTGGTGATCATCGTGGTCGATGTCCTGCGCACGGTGCTCACCCATTTCGAAGGCTCCGGGTTTCCCCTGCAGCCGTTCCTCATCATCGGCATCATCTCCGCCGTCCGGGACATCCTTTCGGTCTCGGCGCGGCTGGCACTCCAAGGTCCAGTTTCCGGATCCAGCTTCGAGAGATTGGCCATCGAGCTGGGGGTGAGCAGCGGTGTGGCGCTGGCCCTGGCTGGAGCCCTGGTTCTTACCCAGAAGAGCGGCAGCCAGACGTAGCCGGAGGTCGGCTGGGCCGCTCTCGGTGCCGCTATCGGCTATGCCATAGCCGCTTGCTAAGGTGACAGCTATGGGCAACCGTCCGATCCGGCTGGGAAAGGTGTTCGGGCTGGAGATCAGCTTCAACTGGAGCTTGATCCTGATCTTCCTCCTGATCGCCTGGACGATGGCGACCGAGGTGCTGCCGGGGGCGGTGCCCAATCAGACGGTCTTGTCCTATTGGGTCAGCGGTCTGGCGGGCGCAGTCGTCTTCTACGGCTGCCTGCTCGCCCATGAGGTCTCACATGCTCTGGTCGCCCGAAGCAAGGGAATCCAGGTCGCTGGCATCACCCTCTGGTTGTTCGGCGGCGTGACCCAGTTGGCAGGCGAGCCTAGCGGCGCTGGCGACGAGGCCCTCATCACGGTGGTCGGGCCGCTCACCAGCTTCGTGATCGCCGGCCTAGGCTTTGCTCTTACCGCCGGGTTGACCAGCATCGGCGCTCCCGCGTTGATCGCCAACCTGGTGGCTTGGTTGGCGATCCTCAATCTGCTCTTGGGGGTGTTCAACCTGGTGCCGGCGATCCCCCTGGACGGGGGGCGCCTACTCTCCTCCCTACTCTGGTGGCGAACCGGATCGCGGGTGCGGGGAGTCCACCTGGCGGTGCGGGTGGGACGGGTGTTCGCCGCCCTGATCATCGGCGTGGGCCTTCTCGAGATCCTGTTTGGCGGGAGTGGAGGCTTCATCAGCGGGGTCTGGCTCGGGTTCATTGGCTTTTTCCTCTTCTCCGCCGGTGGCGCCGAGGACCGTCAGAGCCAGCTCAGGTCTTCTCTGAGGAGCGTGCCGGTGTCGGCAGCCATGACGTCCCCGGTCGTGACCGTGCCGGACTGGCTGACGGTTGGGCAGTTGCTGGGGGCAGGAGCCGGGCAGTCCCACTTGGCGCTCTATGCACTTCACGACGCTGGGGGTGGGCTGTCCGGGTTCGTCTCCTGGGAAGACCTCAGCCAGCTGACATCGGCGACCCAGCACGCCCTGAGGCTCCGCGACGTGGCGGGGCCCCAGGAGTCATTCGCCACTGCCCGTCCTGACGAGGACCTGGAGGCCATGCTCTCCCGGGTAGGCAGCGCCTTGGCCCGTGGGGTGATCGTCACCGACGGAGGGCAGTTGGTGGGGACCGTATCGAGCGCCGAGGTCGCGCGGATTGCCGCCCTTCGGCGGGGACTTGGTCCCAATCCCGGGTTGGCGGCTTAATCGCTTGTCTGCTCGCCTTTCGGAGATACCGACGTGCGTGATCACTGACCGGCAACCGGTCACCAGCCATCCCTTCGACTGACCCTGGGAACGACATCAAACTCACCGCCAGCGCAGGCTCGCCGCTGGACGACGGGGCTCCGGCTTCCGCTCGCGTATCAGGAGAGTTCGTGTCGGACCAACGAATCACCGATGCCGCCCTGATGGCGGCACTCGGAGCCATGGGCCGGGTCAAGAAAGAGCCACGGCAGACCGTGCATCGTGAGTGGTTCGACACCTTCGACTGGCGTCTGCACCGAGCAGGATTGACCCTCGAGCGAGCAACCCTCGCTGGTGGAGCCGACTCCGAACTGGTGCTGCGTCGCACCACTGGCGAGGTTCTACAGGTGGCACCCGCGGGCTCGGCCACAGTGAATGGTGGCGGTGTCGCCACCAAGCTGGCGCTGGATGGCAATGCATCGATGGGCCCAATGCAGGCACGGTTGGCGCAGGTGGCTGGGATCCGAGCGCTTCTTGGTCTGGTCGCGGTCACAGCCCATGTCCGCACCTTCTGCGTGCTCGACACCGAGGAAAAAACGATTGCCCGAGTCGTGGCTGAGGAGCCGGCCACACACAACCGACGGGCCGCCCCGGCTCCGGCAGCTTGGATCAGCGTCGTGCCGGTGCGCGGCTACGCGACCGAGGCCAGAAGGCTAACTCGCCGGCTGAGCGCACTCCCAGGGCTGCGACTCAGCAGCGAAACGTGGTTGGACTCCGCGCTCGCCGAGTTGGGGCGCCGACCCGAGGACTATAGCGGCCAGCTCGACCTCAGACTGTCGCCGACGCTGTCCGCCGTCACGGCTGTCCAGACCATCTTGGCTCGGCTGCTCGACATCGCCGAGCGCAACATGCCAGGCGTCGCAGCCGACCTGGACACCGAATTTCTGCACGATCTGCGGGTTTCGGTGCGCCGGGCCAGGACGGCGCTGAAGCTCCTCGGTGACTTCCTGCCGGCCGATCAAGTCGGCCGTCTCTCACTGGACCTGAAGTGGATGAGCGACCTCACCACGCCGACTCGCGACCTCGACGCCCATCGCCTCTTCGCCAGCAAGTCGGGCGCTTGGGGCGGCCAAGCTGAGCAGCTGCGCCCTTTCGATGCGTTTCTAGTAGTCCGACGCCAAGTGGCCCAGCGGAACCTGGTTCGGGGATTGAGATCGGCGCGCTGGTCGAGGGCACGGCAGCGGTGGAGATCCCTTTGCGCCTCGAATCACCCGGCGGGAGCGGAACCATCCCCAGGCACAAGCCAACCGACCGTCGAACATGTGGCCCGGCCCAGGATCGCTCGTGCCTATCGCAACGCCCGGAGGCTGGGCGAGGCCATCACAGCCGCTTCACCGGCCACCGACCTGCATGCGCTGCGCAAGCGCTGCAAGGAGCTGCGCTACCTGATGGAGTTTTTCGAGTCTCTGCTTGAAGGGCGGTCCTTCCGAGCTGTCCTCAACCAGCTGAAATCCCTGCAAGACTGCCTGGGTGAGTTTCAGGACACCGCCGTGCAACAGCGGGCCGTCGCCGCCTTCGCCGATGAAATGCTCAGCGAGGGCGCGGGCTCGGCGGCGACCCTGGTGGCCCTGGGTCGGGTGGTCCACGCCCTCGAGCTGCGCCAGGCGCGAGCTCGACAAGAATTCGGGGCGAGGTTCCAGCGATTCGCAAACAAGGCGACTCGCGGCAACTTGGCGGACCTGACCAGGCCAAGTCCAGAGTTGTCAGCGCAACAAGCGCCGGGCTGGCCATGAGAGTCCTGGCGACCTACAACATCAAGGGCGGAGTCGGTAAGACCTCGGCGGCGGTCAACCTTGCCTATCTCTCAGCGCAGCAGGGAAACCGCACGCTGCTCTGGGATCTCGACCCCCAGGGCGCGGCCACCTTCTTATTTCGCATCGGCCCCCGGGTGCGGGGCGGCGTCAAAGCGCTTCTCAAAGGCCGGACTCCACTCGACTCCCTGATCAAGGGGACCGACTTCAACAACTTGGATCTGCTGCCGGCCGACTTGTCCTACCGCCGCATGGACCAGGCGCTTGACCAGTCCAAGCATCCCAACCGCCGCATCGCCCAGTTGGTCAAGCCCCTCGCCTCGAGCTACGACGTCCTCATTCTCGACTGTCCCCCGGGCATGTCGCTGGTCTCGGAGGGAGTGCTGCGGGCAGCCGACACTCTGCTGGTACCGCTAGTGCCGGCGACGCTTTCGATGCGCACCTTCGAACAGCTGACTGACTTCGTCAACAAAGCCAAGCAACCCCGCCCCCGCATCCTTGCTTTTTTTTCCATGGTAGATGCACGCAAACGCCTGCACCGCGAGACGGTCGCCGAGGCCGGCGGCCAACGCACCGACATCGCCCAAGCGATAGTCCCCGCGGCATCTATCGTCGAACAGATGGGTCCGCGGCGGTTGCCGGTGGCGGTGCTCTCCCCCACCAGCACCGCGGCCGCGGCCTATCAGCAGTTGTGGCGGGAGACAGTCGCCCTCGGCCCGCGCTGAGCCGCGGTTAGCTGGAGATCGCGGAGATTCACCGGCTTGGTAGGCCGATTCAGCTACTGCGGTCCTGGATTTCCCAGGCGTGGTCGAGCAGATGCCACGCGGCGCGTCTCACGTAGTAGCGAGGAGGCCAGCCCTTGGCCCCAGGCGGCGAGAAGTCAGGCTGGGCCAGGGTGCGACTGACGGCGGTTCGCAGGCCGGTCACAGCGCTTCTGTCCGCGGTCGACGCGGACAACTTGATCCCCAACTTGCGGGCGTAAAGCAGGTCCGCCTCCAGGACATGCTCAACGATTCGATCGCGGTCACGCCCCCCGCCCCGCGGCCCCTTGCGCAAATCGGCCGGCGCATCGCCCACCACCTGATCGAAGTAGTCCCAGGCGGCGACCAGGAGGGCCGTGTACCGGCGTCGATCCTCGGAACTCAGGGCTAGACCGTCGGCGGCGGCGATCGCGCCGGGGGAGCCGAAATCAGTGGTCATCGATCCTGGCGCGCGCTCGGTCACCGCGAACCCCTCCCCAGAGCCGGTGCCGAGGCTCTCCCCCGCCGCTTCCGCAATGGGCAGGTAGCGAGCCCGATAGTCGGCCAGCGCTGCCAGTGCGGCTGTCTCACCTCGTCCGGAGCGACACCACCCGGGCCACTCGACGACCCAAGCGAAGGTGCGCCTTTGTCCGACCTCGACCCCAACTGCGAGTGGTTGCGCCATCACGCCAGATCATGGCCGACCGGATCGGAGATGTCACTAGGTCCGATTGCAGACCCTGCCGACCAGCCCAGGCTCCTCAGCCGACGCTTATCAGGGCCGCCCTGATCAAATAGCCGACACCAAGCGCAACCAGGAGGCTGAGCAGGGTACCCACCAGGAAGTACTCCGCGAACTTCCGGTCGCGCGCGAACTCGGGATAGCGGGCCACAGACTTCACCGCCACCACTAACGCCGCCGCCTCAGGGTGCCCAACTAGAACGGCCGCGTACACCAGCGTCCGCTCCAGCATCCCGATCGCCTGGCCTCCTGCGGGCGCTCCCAGGGGAAGTTCCGCCTCCTCGGAAGACGCAGGCAGTCCCCTCACCAGCTTGATGGTCTGTTCGACCATGACGCTGCCCAACACCACCGCGACCAGGAATCCGCTGACCACGAGGAGGATCTGAGTCTTCTCGGGCGAGAAGAACTGCCGACCCGACGCGGCGGCAATCCCGGGATCGATCAGGAAGGATCCGCCCAAGGCGATCAGCAGCAAGGTCAACCAACGCGATCTGGCACTGGGCAGAGCTGCCGCCATCAGGGCCAGACCAGTCACCAGCCCTGCCTGCCACGGGTGGGAGCCGAACTGGACGTTGATCCCCATCGCGACCAGCAGGACTGCGGTCAGGCTGCGCCGCCAGGCCCGGCGGCTGAGCCAACTGGATATGGCGAGAAACGCCGGGACCGCAGCGGAACTGCAGATGAAGATGAGGCCCTGGCCGGGGGTCACGGCATCAGGGCCTCCGCCAAGTGGAGACTCAGTGCGCGGCCGCCGAGCTCCTCGAACGCGTGGCTGCCGAAGACCTGCTTGGCGGCGGCTTGCTGACTGACGCCGAGTTTCCGACCGATCTCCACGGTGCTGAGGCCGGCGAGGTGAAGCTCGGCGATCAGCTGAGCCCGTGGCGAGCGACGCTCATACAGCACGCGCATCAGGCGGAGGGCCGCCTCCAAGTCGGTGGCATCACCGTACTGCGCGAGGACACGGATTCCCACCGCTCGCTTCTTCTTGGCCATTGTCAGAGCCCCGCGGGCCAGCATGAAAGCCTCCCCTCGTCCCTCCCGGACCGTCCCGGGAAGAGGGGTTGCGACATCGCCGATGCCGATCCCGACCCACCACCACGACGACCGAAGAGCGCGCAGGGCGACTTGGGTCAGGGTCTGGGGCTCGTCTGTGAGCGCTTGCATCTCATCTCCGGCGGTCCGTTCGGGAGGAAGAAGGAAGTGCAGGGAGGAATCGGTATTGAGGTCTTGAAGCCAGACCTGGACCAGATCGGAAGAGCGCCTGCTCCCTTTCTGATCAAGAAGGATGACAACTGGCACAGAACAACCCTATCATGTTGTCCTGCTGTTTACAACTTCTGAAGGTTGTTATGATCAAAACAACCCAGCCGAGTGCGGTTGGAGAGGTTTGAGATCCCCTCAGAGCTGCTGTCGACCTGAGAAGGCCCTGGCCACGGTGCGCTCGTCGGCATAGGCCAGCTCTCCACCAACCGGAAGTCCGTGCGCCAGCCGGGTCACCTTGACCCCGCTGGCTTCCAGACGGCGGTGGAGATAGCTGGCCGTCGCCTCGCCCTCGATGTCGGAGTCGGTTGCCAGGATCACCTCCCGGACTGTGCCTTCGCCCACCCTGGCCAGGAGCTCGTCGGCATGGATCTCCCCCGGTCCCACCCCGTCCAACGGTGAGAGGGCAGCGCCGAGCACGTGGTAGAGGCCACGGTACTCACCACTGCGCTCGATGGCCAAGACATCGGTGGGATCCTCCACGATGCAGAGCAGGGACTGATCCCGAGTCGGCTGTGCGCAGATGGCGCAGAGTTCACCTCGCAGGGAGAGGAAGAAACAGCGCGGGCAGCTTCCCACCTCCTGGGCCACCTCGGCCACCGCTGCCGAGAGCGCCAGGCCATGGGCCGGCGCGATCCGAACCGCGTAGAAAGCGAGCCGCTGGGCGGTTTTGGAGCCGATTCCAGGGAACCTGGCGAACTCCTCCGCCAGGCGTTCAACCGGCGCTGGCAGCAACCCCAATTACGGTGCTCTGGTCGCCGTTGGGTTCAGCGCAACCCGGGTGGAAGCAGGCCGGGTGGGAGCAGCGACTCCATCGAGCGGGCGGCGAGCTCCCGGGAACGCTCGAGAGCATCGTTGACAGCCGCCAGAACCAGGTCACTCACCAGCTCCGCTCCCTCCTCCAGAACCTCGGATTCGATGCTGATGCTGGTGATCCGCTGCTGGCCATCAGCGCGCACGGTCACAGCCCCGCCGCCGGCGCTGCCCACTACCTCCTGGCTGGCTAGGTTGCCCTGGGTCTCTTGCAGCTGCCGCAGCATGTTTGCCTGGAGCTGGCGGAGTTGCTTGGGGTTGGGTTGCGGCACCGGAGGGGCTCCTCGTGAATAGGGTCGGGCTAATTCTAGGGCTGGTCCCCAGGGCCTCCTACCCCTTGTTGCCCGTCCCGAGGCGAGTCAGGCGACTGCCAGGGAACACGTTCATCGCCTGGCTCAAGGCCGATGACCGCGTCTCACTGTCGTCGGTTGGAAGGTCGCTGCCGCTGGCGGCGCTGCCAGGCGCCGACTTGACCACCTTCACAGCCACCTCCTGACCGAGCACCTCGAGGCACGCCCGCTCCAAGATCGTTCGGTTGACCGTGGACTCCATTTGACGCACGTGGAAGTCGAACTTCTCGTCGAACTCGAGGGTGAGCACCCCGTCTTGGTGGCTAGCCGGCCGGCCCGACTTCAGGAGCGCTTGGACGGGGATGTTGTCGCGGCCCAACCAGGCAAGGATCTCGGGCCAGCGCTGTACGCCGTCTCCCGTCGCAGACGCTTCCACCGGGTCGATCGTCGGAGGGCCGGGAAGCGCCGGTCCGGGACGGCCCGGGGCGCCACCCCCCAGCTCATCAGCCGATGGTGCCACAGCGGGGAGAGGTGCTTCGGGCGTCTCCGCCACGCTCTCCAAGGCCCGCTCGGGCACCGAAGACACGGGCGGGGCCACCACCTGCGGGGAGACCGCGGGCTCACCGCCGCCCCCAGGAGAGGAGGAGGAGGAGGAGGAGGCGAGACCGAGTCGAAGCAGGCTGGCTTCCAGCGACATCCAGGGATCGTCTGCCCGGCGCAGCTCGCTGCCGGCTGCAGCCGCGGCTGTCATCAGATCCAGCCAGAATCCGGGGGGCGCCGCGACCTCCTTGACTTGGGCTCCTGCGGGTCCACCGGCTGGGCTCAGCTCCCGCCAGAGCTGGGCCTTGGCGAAGCTGCCCAGGGAGCGGATCAGCTGGCGAGGCTCCACGCCTCCCGACTGGAGCTGGTGCAACTCGCCCCAGGCCGAGGCCATGTCCGCCCGCGCCAGAGCAGCCGCCAGCCGGGCCAGGGCATGGGGATCGGCCATCCCCAGACCGGTCTGCACCACCTCCAGGTTGAGCTCGCCATCAGCCAGCCCCAAAAGGCGATCGAGCAGCGAGAGCGCGTCGCGCAACGATCCCGCTCCTGCCTCCGCCACCAGTGCCACCGCGTCGGGCGTGGCCGTGACTCCCTCGGCGGTGCAGATGCTTGCCAGTCGGGCCGCCATGGCGTCGACCGGGATTCGCCGGAAGTCGAAACGCTGGCAGCGAGAGAGCACGGTATCGGCCAGCTTTTGCGGCTCGGTGGTGGCGAGGATGAAGCAGGCGTGCTCAGGGGGCTCTTCCAGCGTCTTGAGGAAGGCGTTGCCAGCTTCCGTGGTTAGCATGTGGGCCTCGTCGATGATGTAGACCTTGGTCCGGAACTGGCTGGGCAGGAACTGGGCCCTCTCCCTGAGATCGCGGATCTCGTCGATCCCCCGGTTGGTGGCGGCGTCGATCTCTATCACGTCCAGGCTGCGGTTCTGGGAGATGGCCAGGCAGGGCGGGCAGACCCCGCAGGGCTCGCCATCCTCCAGGGCCTCGCAGTTGATGGCCCGGGCCAGGATCCGGGCGGCGCTGGTCTTGCCGGTGCCCCTGATCCCGGTGAAGAGGAAGGCGTGGCTGAGGCGCCCCTCGCGGACGGCGTTGCGCAGCGTCGTCGCCACCACCTCTTGGCCCACCAGCTCGCCGAAGCGCTGGGGTCGGTATTTGAGGTAGAGCGTCTGTCGGACCGAGTTCTCGCTGCTCAAGATGATCGCGCACCCCTCTTCGATGAGGCATCCCCGGCGCTCACCGACCACAGGACTCGAGCCGGGGAGCCCGGCGGCACTCCAGATGTTCCGCGTACCGCTGCTTCCTTCCGGACCTGACGGGGTTGGCGGTTGCTGGCTGCGCCGGACCCGGCCGTCAACGCCCGGGTGGTCGGGGCTGACCCGATGACACCTCCCCTCGGAGGGGAGTTCGACCCCGCTGTAGCGGATTGCGGGTACAGGGCACCGCTAACTCCCCGTCTAGCGCGATCAAGCCGATTCTAACTCCCCGACCCGCTAAGGAGACCACCTCTGGCGGCGTTGATCTGGTCGCCCAGCCGCAGCTCTTCACCGCGGCGCAACCGGCCGATGTTGCTGCGGAGCCGAAATGCCAGGAATCCGAGGGCGAAAAGAGAGAAGACCCGCGCCTCGGCGGGGCGGTCGCGAGAACGGAGCAGGGTCGCGGCGGCGGCGACAGACACTCCGGTGAGAGCGCCCACCGAGACGTACCTGGTCGCTGCCACCGTCCCGGCGCCGGCCAGAGCGGCGGCGGCCGCGGCGTTGCGGTCCATTGCGATCAAAGAGCCCCAGCAGGTGAGCACCGACCGACCGCCCTTGAACTCGGCCCAGAGCGGCCAGCTGTGACCCACGGCCGCCGCCACCGCCGCCGCCACCCCGCCCTGGCCTCCAGCTATGCGCTCCCCAACGCGGGCAGCCACATAGCCCTTGGCGCTATCGAGGCCGAAGGTGGCTGCCGCCGCCGTGGGACCAGCGGCTCGCAAAACGTTGGTGGCGCCGCTGACTCGGCTGCCGTACTTGCGAACGTCCACCCCGGCGGCCAGTCGGCCCACGATCACCCCGATGGGGATAGAGCCGAGCAGATAGCCGGCTCCAGCTGCCGCCGTGGTCCGGAGCAATTTCATACCCACGACCGCCGAGTGTAAGAATCGGGAGCCGGACCGGGGGCGAGCCGGTGTCGCAGTACGCTATAGGCTGGCCGTTCGGAGGCTTGCCGGTAGTGGCGCATGAAACTCTCCAAACCCAACCGCGCCCAATCTGATTAGGGCTCCTTTTCCCTGCCTGGGCCTGGTCGGCTTTGCGCTGCGAGCATGGTCACTGCTCCGCTGAGACGGGGACCAGCTTCACCACGCGCCTGAAAAGTGCTCCTCCGCGATCGACTGCCCCCCTCATTTCTTGGCGGGATTGGAGGCAGGCAGCCGAGTCTCGTTGGGCGACCGTCCGAGGAGTTGACGGTCGCGGCGTCCAAACTGCAACTTCCGGCGCCAATGCGTGTGCATCGCGCGGGAGCCGAACCGCGCTCAGAGCTCGATGCGCAGCAGCCGGCCGTAGCCCAGCCGCAGGGTCAGCGCTCCGGCGATGCCGGCGCAGAGCGCGCAGGCCGCGATGGCGGCCAGGTCTGAGCTCACCGAACCCAACTGCGTTATGACCAAGGGGACGGTCAGCGCCACCATGCACGTCGCGATGTAGGTCGACCCCAGGACCAGAAACACCACCGAGAGCCAGATCCCGGTGGCCCGCCGCGGGTCGGACCAGTCGAGCCGGGGCCAGATCGCCCCCAGCCCGGTTGCCAGTGCGGTCAGGCCACTTACGCAAAGGACCAAGAGGATCGCCGAGAAGCCCATCTGCGGCAGCGGGGTATGCAGCCGAATCTCCCCCGCCCACATCAGGACCAGGCCCGCCCCGACCGCCAGCAAAGTGGGAAGCGCCAGCTTGCCCAGGAGGAGATCCCGAGCCCCGAGCGGCGCGGAGCGCAGGCACCAGAACTGCCGACCCTCACTTCCCACCGCACGTAGGCCGACGCCGCTGGCCACGAAAAGGGAGGCGAAGGTCGCGGTGGTGAGCGGCCCGTACCAGAGGGGGAAGTTCTGAAACAGGGTCCGTGAGTCGGCACCTGACAGGGGTGCCAGTAGGTAGACCGCAAACAGGGACAGCGGCAGGATCAACTGGCTGAGTTGGACCGGGTCGCGGCGCAGGTTGCGACCGTCCTTACGGAGCAGGGCCACCATCGGAGGTACCCGTCGCCAGCTGGCGCGAGGGCGCCGTCTCTGCTGCGGAGCCAATTGCGCCCGGGCCCAGCCCTCGCGATGGAGAGGGCCGGTGATCCAGAGCACCGCAGCGCCGGTCAGGAGGGCCAGCAGTAGCAGCGGCGTCAGCCACCCGAGAGCGCCAACCGCGTCGCCTCGCCAGGTCATGGTGACCACCCGGGCTGCCCAGGCCGGCGGGAACCAGATCGAGTTCAGCCAGCCGGACCCGAGTGAGTTGACCGCACCCGCCCAGCGCAACCCTTGGCCTTGGGCGTGACCGGCAATGTCCAGGGCGGCCAGACCGAAGCCAACCAGACAGACCAAGGCGGCGGCGCCATCCCGCACCCGACTCGCGGGCACGATTCGCACCGCCACCACCACCAGTAGCAGCCCCACGGCGACCGGAGTGGCGAGCAGACCCACTAGCCCGATGACAGCGATCGGCAGCAGTGGCAGGGTGCCGGTAACGGCCGCGGCCGCGACCAGCACCGGCCCCAGCAATGCAGATCCCACCCCAACCCCGAGCACCAACTGGGATGCCAGCCGGTGGGCCAGCGTCCCCCTGGACGAGATCGGCACCGTCAGCAGCCACTCGATGTCTCTGGCGAAATAGGCGGAGGCCACAGCGAAGCTCACTGAGGTCACCAAGGTGAAACAACTGAGCAGCACCAGGCCCCCGGTCACGGTGGTGAGGAGGCGGTGGGGCGCAGCTTGCAGAGATCCCTTAAGAAACACGGCCACGAGTGGGATCGCGGCGACCCAGAGCAGAGCGCCCAGCGCCACCCCGAAGATAACCGCCACGCGCCGGGTTCGACCTCGGTTCCAGGCGGCGTTCCAGAGCGCCCGGCCGTTCGAGGTCAGCAGCGTGCCCACCTGGCGGGGCGCCGATGGAAGGGCGGGGGCAGCACCGCCGGGGCTTCGAGCGGTGCCGATCAACTCCGCAGCGCCGCCAAGAGATTGGAAGCTTCGTGATCACGCGAGCCGGTGACCGCCATGAAGGCATCTTCCAGGCCGGCATCGCTCTGGCCGCTACGCCTGCCCTCCGCCTCCAGCTCGGCGACCGTGCCACAGGCGGCCAGTCGGCCCTCGCTGAAGATGCCGATCCGGTCGCAGAGGGCAGCGGCGATTTCGAGAGCGTGGGTGCTGAGGAACACGGAGTGACCGTTGTCGCAGAGGCTGCGGAGCATGATCTTGAGCTGGCGAGCGCCTCTCGGGTCCAGGCCGACCGTAGGCTCGTCCAGGAAGAGGATCTCGGGGTCGTGCACCAAGGCCGAGCAGAGGGCCAGCTTCTGGCGCATTCCCCGGGAGTAGCTCATGATCAGCTGCCCCTGCACCCCGGTCAGGTCGAAGCCCTCGAGCAGGGCGGGAATTCTCCGTCGCCGTCGCTCCGCCGAGACGCCATGGAGATCGGCAGCCAGCTGGAGCATCTCGGATCCCGTGAGGCGGTCGTAGAGCGCGGCGCTGTCGGGCACGTAGCCCAGGTGGCGCCGTGACTCCCGGCCGTCACTCTGGACGTCGTGCCCGCAGATCAGGATTCGACCCGCCGAGGGTCGGAGCAGCCCGACCGCCATCTTGATGGTGGTCGTCTTCCCGGCGCCGTTAGGCCCGATCAGGCCGAACAGCTCTCCGGGACGAACGCTGAGGTCGAGGTCTCTGACTGCCAACTGCCCGCCGAAGCTCTTGGAGACGCCTTCGAAGCTGAGCTGGCCGGCACGATCGGCGAACTGGGCCATCGGCGGGATTATCTCTACCAACTCCACTTCAACCAAGCGCCGATGCGACGTTGTAACCTCGGACCATGAGCACCAGCGCACCGACCGCAGTGGCAACTCCCCGTCGGGCCCACCTCGACGATCTCGACCTGCCTCAGGGAAAGCGGGCCCGCCTCCACACCCTGCTCTATGAGCACGGCCCCGCCAACGGCACCCTTCTCATGCTCCCCGTGGACCAGGGCCTGGAACACGGCCCGGTCGACTTTTTCGCCAATCCTCCCGCAGCGGACCCGGAATTCGAGGTACGTCTGGCGCTGGATGGGAATTACTCCGGCATCGCCCTGCAGATCGGGCTGGCTAAGCGCTACGTCCACCGCTGGGCCGGACGGCTACCGCTGGTGCTGAAGGTGAACGGCCGCACCAACCCTCCCGGGTTCGATGAGGCGTTTTCACCGCTGACTTCGTCCGTTGAGGACGCGGTGCGCCTGGGAGCTGCGGCGGTGGGCTACACCTGCTACGTCGGCTCCCCCGCTCAGGACCGGGACCTACGGCAGTTGAACGAGGTTCGCCAGGAGTGCGATCGCTACGGCATGCCGCTCTTCTGCTGGGCCTACCCTAGGGGCTCGGCGATCGCCAAGAAGGGTGGCCAGGACAGCCTCTACGCCATCGATTACGCCGCCCGGGTCGCAGCTGAGATGGGCGCTGACGTGATCAAGCTCAACATCCCGAGGGGGCATTCCGAGGCGGATGCAGCGTCGCCGGCGCCGTATGACACCTTGGTGGAGGACCGCCGCCAGATGCTGGCCCGGATCATCCGCTCCGCTGGGCGGTCACTGGTGATCTTCGCTGGCGGCAGCAAGCTGGCCGACGACGAGCTGATCGGGAGGATCGACGACTGCATGGCGGCGGGAGCGACCGGCTTCATCTTCGGGCGCAACATGTGGCAGCGCCCGATGGATCAGGCGATCAACATGACCGGCCGGGTGCACGAGGTTCTGCAGCGCTATGGGCACCGCCCCTAGTGCGCTCCCTCAGCTAGCCTTGCGGTCAGGCTCCGTCAGCCAGCGCTTGGGCCCAGGTAAAGTCGTAACTGACACTGCTGGTAGGAACCAGCACGTACTCTAGGTCGCAGTTGGACAGGAAGGTTGTCGTGGCGTTGGCGGTGCAGGCATCTCCCGCAACCCAGGTGTAACCGCTGGGAGGGGCGAAGGCTCCTGACACCGTGTTGGTCAGGATCGCGTCGCGATGATCCCAGCAGGCCGAGGAGGTACTGCCTGACGGACAGTCAACGTTGAAGGATCCTGGACCGTCGTTGTACACCCAGTCGAAATCGGAGCCCAAGGCCCCGTAATCCTCGGCCCAATTGCCGAAGGCAGCGATTTCGCCGGTGACAAGTTGAATCGGCGGATCCTCGGCCGCCTGCGCACCGGTCAGTGCGTTTTCGTCAGCTGCAGTATCCATCCCCACTATTGGTGGCAGACCCCGCAAGACTCGTTCCTCGTTGGTTACCACGAACTGCTGCTCTGAGAGGGGAAGGCTGTACAGAGCTGCGGGCCAGGCCATCGGGCCAACTCCCTCAGTGGAGAGTCCAGCGTCAATGTCAGCGATCTCTGCCTGCTGGCAGCCCAGCAACTGGTATCCATCTGCGTAACAGGTCGAGTCGAATGTGGGGGTCAGATCGTTCAGGGGATTGGCCAGTGGGTTGGTGGTAAGCGCCAGTGTCGTGGCTGACTGGACCTGGGGGACGGTGTAAGGTCCATCGCTCGCCCAGGCCAGAACGGAGTAGGTTCCTGGAGTGTCGCCGCCCGTGTTCCAGGTCCAGGTGGATCCGATCCAAGCAGCCTGCAGGACCCACAGTCCCGTGTTGTTGAGCCTTACAAAGTAAGAGTACTCGACGGCGGAGCCAGAGGGACAGCTCGACGACGCGTCAACGCTCACTGAGCTGCCCCCGACGGCAGATCCGCTGGGCATGGTGGCGACTGACACAGCTGTGCAAGGCCCGAGTGCGGCAGCCTGCAGCGCGACTATGGTCTGCGCCTGAGGGACTGAGTACGGGCCGTCACTCACCCAGACCACGGCATATTCGCCCTCGCTTGCGCCCGCCGACGGCGTCCACGTCCAAGAGGGTCCAATCCACGCCGCTGTCAGCGTCCAGGGGCCCGAGCTACTGGGACCGACGAAGAAGGAGTACAGAGCCGCGGAACCCGAAGGACAGGCACCGGTAGCCGTGACCGTGAGACCTCCGCTGACGCCACCTGACTCAGCCCCCACCTCGGCTGTCACCGCTGTGCAAGCCGGCTGCAGGGAGACTATGGTCTGCGCCTGGGGGACTGAGTAGGGGCCGTCACTCACCCAGACCACGGCATATTCGCCCTCAGGTGCGCCCGCCGACGGCGTCCATGTCCACGAAGGTCCGATCCACGCCGCTGTCAGCGTCCAGGGACCCGAGCTGCTGGGACCGATGAAGTAGGAGTACAGCGGCGCGGAACCTGAAGGACAAGTCCCAGAGGCTGTTACCGTAAAAGAATCGGTTATGCCGCTAGTTGCCGCGCCGACCGCGGCAGACACCGCCGAACAGGCAGGCTGAAGTGGCACAATCGTCTGCGCTTGAGGCACGGTGTAGGGGCCATCACTCACCCACACGACTGCATATTCCGTCTGGCTTGGTCCAGCCGACGGCGTCCACGTCCATGAAGGCCCGACCCAAGCCGCCGCCAACGTCCACGGACCCGAGCTGCTGGGGCCTACGAAGTAGGAGTAAAGGGGCGCGGAGCCTGCGGGACAGGCGCCTGTCGCCGCCACGGTTACCGATTCACTAGGACCACCGGGCTCTGCCTCGGCTGAGACGGCCGAGCAGGACGCAGGTGGCGGCGAAGGCACTAGGGAAACTATCGTCTGCGCCTGGGGCACTGTATAGGGACCGTCGCTCACCCAGACGACGGCATGGTAGGGCTGGTCTGCGCCAGCCGGAGGGGTCCAAGTCCAAGAGGGACCAATCCATGCTGCCATCAGAGTCCAGGGGCCCGAGTTGGTCGGACCCACGAAGTAGGAGTAGAGCGGTGCTGAGCCCGAAGGGCAGGAGCCGGAGGCGGTTACCGTGAGAGAACCAGTCGATCCGCCAAGTGCGGGCCCGACCTCGGCTGACACTCCAGAACAAGTCGACGGCGCGTCGCTCGCCGCCACGACGGGCGGTACAGCTCCTTCAATAAGCGAGGCCCCGGCAAATGCCAGACTTATCGCCAGCAACCCCTCGATTGCGAGTTGTAGGGGCCGCTTGGAGCGAACTGAAAGGGTGGTCACGCGTACCGACCCTAGGCCGTGACATCACCGGTTTCCATGAAGCTTCGTGCACGGTACCCTGACTATCCCGCAACGTTCGTGACCACTCCCTAGGGGCCGATCAGCGGGGAGAGACCGGCCCGGCTCGCGATCCCGAACAGGGGACCCAAAAGCACGCCAAAGCTGAGTACCGCCCCGGCACAGAGGAAGATGCCGACAAGCACGGTGCGTCCGGGCAAAGCCAGCTCAGGCCCATCGACTCTGGCGTCGAAGAGGGTCAGCAGCCAGCGCAAGACCACCAGGCCGCCGACCACCGCTGACAGCAGTTCCAGCCAAGCCAGCCAACCCAGCCCAGCATGCAGGGCGGTGTCCACGGCTAAGAGCCGGGCGAAGAACCCAGCCAGCGGTGGCACCCCCGCCAGACCAGCCAGCAGCACCGCCAAGCCCCCGGCGATGAGCGGGGAGCGGGCCCAGAGTCCACGGAGGTCGCCGGTGGCATCGCCCTCTCCTTGAGCGGCGATCGACGCCAGCAGACCCAGGAGCGCGGCCGCTAGGGGGATGACACAGAGCAGCAGGTAGAGTATGGCTGCCGCTCCCTGCCTCGAGATCTCCGGGAGGCTGGCCAGGACCAGGGCGAGCTGGGCGATCAGGAGGTAGACCACCGTCTGGCCGAGCCGGCGCTGGCGCCAGGCGAGGCAGGGTGCCGCCACCAGCGTGATCGCAGCCAGGACCGCGACTGTCATGGTCCAGGTCGAGGGGCCGGCTCCGAGGCCGCCCGCGAGCAGCCTCAGCAAGACCGCCGATCCGGCCAGGAAACCCAACACCGTCCCCGCCAAAAACGGGAGCGCGGGCAGTCGGGCGCCGGCACCGTTGCGCCACCAGAGGAAGGGGAAGATCCCGAGCTGAGCGCCGGCCCCTAGGACGACTAAGGTTGCTGCCACAACTAGCAGCGGACCGACGTGGGTCAGCCCGGCGGGAATCGCGCGCAGGCTGGTTGTGCCCGCAAGGCCGGCAAGGATCGCGGAGCCGATCAAGAACGCCACCAGTGCGAAGCCGGCCACCGAGAGCGCCCGGATTGCGGTCCTCACCGCCTCGGCATCGGTTTTGCGCAGCCCTTGAGCCAGGGCCATGGGCAAGACCGTCAGGGCCAAACCCCCGCCCATCGATACGAGGTCTGCCGCCGAGGCTGTGAGCAGGACGCCGGCGCAGCTCACCAGCAGCAACAGGTAGAAGACTCCGCGGTGGGGATCTAGTTCGCTCTCGGCGTCGGCGCCGCACAGCACCACAGCTCCGGCCGCAACCAGCGTGGCTGCGTAAAAGAAGAGGGCGAAACGGTCGATAACCAGGCTGCCGTGCTCGATATCCGGCGGCGTCGGACCGAACGATGACTTCCAGAACCCGATGCTGGCTGCGAAAGCCAGGAGCAGCGCCAGGATCGCCACCCAACGAATGCGCCCCAGGGCGCGGCCGTGGCTCTCAGCCCCCCGCAGGTCGAGTACAGCGCAGACAGCCGCACCAAGCAAGAGAAGGCCAATCGGCGCGAAATCCTCGAGGAAAGCTAAATGCATTACTTAGCCTTGGCGGGGGCAGCCGGGGCGACCGCCGAAATTCTTGCCGACACCAGCGCCGTGCCCTGAACGGTGTAGGGGATAAAGTATCCGGCGAATAGGCCGAACAAGACGACCCCGGCGGCCAGCACCCATGCCGAGTAGAACTCCGAACCGCGCGCATCGGGCACTGCCACCACCTCGACGTTGTCGGGATTGGTGCTGAAAACACGGTGCCCGATGCGCCACCAGGCCGATGTCATCAGTAGCACGCCAAGCACGGCCAACGCGGTGACGAAACGATGGGCCACCAGCCCGGCGACGACGATCTCGAAGATGCCGGGAAAGCCCACCAGCAAGGGGATTCCGATGAAGGCGGCCGCGGCAATGGCGAAGCAAAGGCGCAGTCGCGGAGCGCTAGCAGCGGCACCAGCGAGCGGTGTTAGTTTCGCGAGCAGGGAGCGGTCGCAAATGGCGCCCACGACCAGTAGGAGCAAGGGTGCCGCGAACAGATAGGCGAAGCAGAGGTAGATGGCGCCACTTAGCGAGGTCTCTGAGAACGTCGCCGCTCCGAGGATCACCAATCCCCCCACCGCCACCAGAGAATTGGCGGCGATCCGTCGAAGTTCCTGAGCTGCCCTGGCGCTGAGTGCGCCCCAGAAAAGAGTGAGAAGTGCGAGCGCCAAGAGCGGCACCACCAACTGCAGAGCACCGTTGGGCTCCATGGCGAGGGCGATGCGCACCAAGGCGTACCCGCCCACAGGCAGCGAGCTCACTGCCAGCAGCATCCCCACTGGGGTACTGGCAGCGCTGACGCCATCGACGAACCACCGATGAAACGGGAAAGCCCCCATCCGTGCCACCGCGGCCGCCAGGAATAGGGTCTCAACGATCAAGCCCGGGGTGCCGCTCAGCGACTTGACCGTGGACAGAGTTGTGAAGTTCAGAGTCGTGTTCCCCGAACGTAGGAGTAGCAAAAACGTTCCCGCGATCAAGGCTCCCGAGGCAAGTGACTGCGTCACAACCAGCCTTCGCGCTGCAGTGCGAGATCCGGGCGTGTCACCCAAGGCCAGCAACAATCCGAGAGGCAGCACCGGCCAGCAGAAAAAGATGATGAACATGCCCAGGTCTTGGGTGGCGAACGTGCCCGTTATGCCAACTTCCATCACCAGCAGAAGGGCGAAGTAGGAGCGGTAGCGCTCGCGATGGCGCCAGCTAGCGAGCACAACCGCGGTGAACACTGCGGTTGTCGCCACTAAGAGGAGCATGTTCACGCCGTCGGTACCCAGATGGTAGTCGAGTTGGAAGAAGAAACTCCGAAGCCAGGGGGCGTCCACCACGGGCTGGGGGATGGCTCCGGCACCCGGGCTGACCACGGCGCTGAGCAGGTCGTAGAGGGCGACCAAGAGTGGCAACGCTGTCGCGAAGAGGGCCGTGGTGCGCACCCGAAAGCGGTGCAGATCGTTTCGGACCGGCATTGACAGCACGATCAGCGCGCCGACGAGCGGGGCGAAGACGATGAAGGTGAGGGTCAGGTCAGTAGGCACCTAGGGAGCCCCCACCCCAGCCGCATTGCTGGCGACCACCCAGATCACCAGGGCGACTGTCAGCGCCAGCCCGGCCAATGCGACCAAGCTGGCACTGACTCCCCAGCTCGGACGCTCCCTTCCAGAGACCAGCTTCAACTTGACCAGATCGGCCAATCCCGATGCCGCGGCGTCTCCCAACGGTTCCAGTGCCCGCACCTGCGCCAGCAACACCGCCCTCGCTGGCAACCCCGAACCGAACTCATCGGCGGAGATCGCCAGCCGCGTCCCATCCGCCCAGGCGAACCACCCGGGATCCTCCGATGCGGAGCTGGTCAGGTTGCCTCTTCGCGCCGCCACGATCGCCCCGGCTGCGAGGGCCACGACAAGTGCCACCAGCAGAGCCGCCCATTGCAACGGGAGCGTGGTGGCACCGGACCTGACTGCCAGCAGTCCACCCACCCCATATGCGATCCCGGGAAGGCTGACCAGCCCACTGATTAGCGCCAGTCCGGTGGCCACGAGGCTCGGCCAGAGCGAGCCTAGACCACGGCCCTGGGCCAGCTGGCGGCGAACCAGACGAGCCTCGCGCGGGTCCGGGGACTCCTCGCCACGGATCGCGATCAGTGCCACCCTAGCGCCGGCCGCGGTCACCAGCAGCATGCTCACGATGGCGCCAGCGGCGGCCAGATCGCGAAACAGCACCGGCGCCATCGGGGTACCAGGAGCACGGGTCCCGAAGGCGGCCGTGAGCACGGCGACGTGACCGAAGAACGTACCCACTCCGAAAACTCCGGTGATCGCTGCCAATGCCGCCAGCAGCAGCAAGACCGTGGGTCTGGCCAGCCTCCATGCCGCACCGAGCTGGTCGATCGAGTCCACCCTCTGACCGCGACCCAGAGAGCTGACCACGCCCATCAGCGCAGCGGTCGCCAGCGCCGAAGAGATCAGAAGCGCGACCGCGGCGGCCGGCGAGCCGAGCCCTATCGCGGCCAGTACCAGGCCGGTCTGGCTGGCAGCCAGCCACACCGCCAGTCGGCGGAGCCGGTGCTCTCGAAGGGCAAGAGCCGAAGCCAGAAGGCTGGAGGCAACCCCCAGAACTATGAGGGCGGGGAGAACGCCCGACGCTAGTCGGAGCAAAGGGAAGGCCTGAAGCAACAGCGCCGTCCCCACCACGGCTCCAGCTAGCGCCAGGACCATACCCGCCGCCGCGCCCGGAGCGTTGCCCAGGCTGCGCCAGAGGCCGTGGCCCAGTAACTGGCCACAGGCGCAGGCCGCTGCTACAACGATCAGGACCGCAGCCAGGGTCAACGATCTACCTCCGGCACCGGGAACCAGGCCCTTGGTCGCGGCCACCCAGATCTTGGAGAGCGCGACCAAGTTGAGCCCGTCGGGCGTGGGTAGCACGATCTTGTTTTTGGCCGCCGCCGCCGCGGCCGCAGCCGCTGCGGTGGCAATCGCGCCTGAGAACTTGACGTAGATGAAGGCAACGCCCAGGAGCAGGGACAGACCACCGGCCCGCCAGACTAGGTAACCGCTGCGGGCGGCGCTGCCGGCATTCTGGCCCACCCCTGAGCCCACCAGGAGTGCGGCCACGAGGCCGACGATCTCAAAGCCGACCAGTGTCTGAAACAGCTCGGGCGCCAAGACCACCAATAGAGCACCGAAGCCCAGCAGGTTGGCGAGCCGCGTCATCTGCCCCAGCCGGGGGTCGCGCCGGAACTGGATCATCATCTGCAGCTCGCAGAGGAGGGTGACCAAGGTCACCAGCACCGCCAGGATCGCCGTGGTTGAGCTGGCGGCGTAGCCAACTCCTACTTCGAATGTCTGGGCCAGCGTGGTGGCGGTGGCGGCGTTGAAGGGGCGCTGGACGACTGGGAAGGACCAGAAAGTGAAGGTGTCCTGGTGGACAACTCGCCCCCCGGCCACCGCTGCCACCAGGAGGACAAGTGCCGCGATCAGAGCCAGCCAGGAGCTGGCGACCACGGCGCTGGCGATCCCGCGCCTGGTCTCTGCCAGGAAACTGAGGATCACTCCTAGCAAAGGCAGCAGAAGCACGGCTAGGCAGACGGTGAAGATCCCCACCTCAGTCCCCGCCGTCCACGTCTTCCGCGGTGTTCACGACCGTGACCTCGACAACTTCCTCCACCGCCACCTCGGCCAGGAGGACCTCCGCTTCCTCCCCGCCTGGCTCAGCGTCTGGCACCAGCGGCGCTTCCACTGTGGCCAGTTCCAGGAGGTCCTGGCCGCCGGTCCGCCGCCGCAACAGCGCTGCCATTGACACTCCGGCGGCCGCCCAGAGCGCTCCGACTACCTCCACCACCAGTGCGAACGACTGGAGCTGAGCCGCCTCGGCGGATTGGGAGGCAAGATCGGAGAAGCCGACCAGCGCGGTGGCGACCGCGTTGAATCCAAGCAGCAGGGCAAGGACCGCGCCGGCCGCGTCGCGCCGGTGGGTCAGCGCGAACAGAGCCACCGCGAAGAGGCAGGCTGCGGCTATCAGCAGGGTCGCCGCGGTCTCGCTCACCCGCCGCTCCGGCGTCGGGCCGCTCTGGCCGCAGCCCGGGCAGCTCCGCGCTGGGCTTGGCGCCGCCGCTGGGCCTCGAGGCGGCGGTTGCGGGCTTCACGAAGCTGCTCCTCGGCTGCCTCTCGCGGGTCCCTCTGAATCAGAGCTGCGCCTCCGACCACGGTAGCCGCGGCTAGGAGAGCAACCGCCAAGACCGCCACTCCTGCCCCCATCACCAACTGGTGGCCCAACTGAGCAAGGGTTGGCTGGGACGCGGCCCGGGCGACGAGTTCAGCTCGGCTGGCCAGGCCGGCGCCTACCAGCAACCCCAGCGTGGCGAGAGCCGCCACCGCCGAGATCGCAATCGGGATCCATGCCGTCTCCAGCACGGGCAGACCCGGCACATTGGCCTCGGGGGTCGATCTCGCCGACGGGCTGAGGAGCACAACCTCGGCCAACACGCCGAGAAGTAGAACCCCAAGCCCAGGCAAAGCGGCCCCGGCCAGCAGGAAGGCGACCGCCAGAGCCAGGGAGAGCAAGCCCAGCGAGACGATCTGCACGGAGCGATCGCGGCGGATGAGCAGGGCCAGCGATGACCCTACTGCTGCGCCGCAGCAGGCGGCTACACCCAGCACCGGCACCCCCTCGATCTAGTCCCGGCTACAAGAGATAGTGGAAGCCAAACTGACGAAGGCCGGGGCGGAGGAGCCACGGGCGGTCATTTTATGGGAGCGTGATCACGCTCCCAGGCCTGGCGCGAATTCAGCTGTCCCGCAGCGTGAGTCGCTCGGCAAACTGCTCCAGCCTGGCCCGTGTGGGAGAGTCCAGGGGCGCCAGGCAGGCCACCGCCTCCATGCTCCATCGATCAGCGAGGCTGCGGGCGGTCGCCAAGGCGCCGCTATCACGCACTATCGCCACCAACTGGTCCCGCAGTCGCAGGGTCTCCTCCGGATCCGCGGAGCCCAGCCGCTCCAGCGCTGCTCGTACCACCTTGCGTTGCGGTCCGCGCAGCGCGCAAAGCACCGGAAGCCCGCAGATCCCCTGGAGCAAGTCCGTGCCGGCTGGCTTGCCGGTGCGCTGGGGATCGCTGAAGTCGAGGCAGTCGTCGATCCCCTGGAAGGCGAGCCCAAGCTTGCGGGCAAAGCGAGCAACCGCGTCCCGCTCCGTCCGGCCGGCGCCGCTGAGCCGAGCCCCGGTGGTGGCGCAGGCGGCCAGCAATGCACCGGTCTTCCCCTGGGCAACCTGAATGTAGGGAGCGAGCTCGCCCGACCAGACCGAGCGACGGTCGAGCTCGCGGAGCTGACCGTCGGCGATCCGCACCAGTGCCTGGGCCATGGTGCGGGAGATGTTGGGGTCGCCCAGCCTCGCGATGAGGCCGGCGGCCCGACCCAAGTAGTAGTCGCCAACTGCGAGCGCCGCCACCGGCCCCGCCAGGGCGGCAACGGTGGGAACCCCTCGGCGCGACGCAGCTCCGTCGACCAGATCGTCGTGGCACAAGGTGGCGGCGTGGAGCAATTCCATTGCCACCGCGGCCTGGAGGACGGTGTCGGGTCGATAGACCGGTCCCAGTTCGCCACACAGCAATACCAGGCGGGCACGGATGCGCTTTCCACCAGCGCTTTGCATGGTTGCCATCGGAGACGCGACCAGCGCCGGGTCAGCCGCCAGGACTCGGCCCAGTTTCCGATCGACTGGATCTCGGGCCCGAAGCAGCTTGCCCAGGGCTTCGAGCCCGAGCCCTGCAGTCTCCGGCTCGGGACCGGCGAGACGGTGGCCAAGCCACCACCACCTGGCCTGGCGGCTGGCGGGCAGACGAGCAGCGCTGGCCCCGGCCAGGCCACAGGCGGGAAGTAGCCGCCGGGATGCCCGGTCGGCGCTACCCGACCAAGCGAGCTCGAAACCGGCAGAACTGAGGCCGTCGGCGAAAGCAGCCTCCACTTCGCCGTTGGCGTACCTGGAGAGCGCCTCCGAAGCCTGGGCTAGGCAGTAATCGCCAGCTAGGATCGCCAGCCCCAAGGGCTCCTCGCCAAATGCGGCGGAGCGATGCCACTGCAGAGCCCGCTCGGTCAGCTCGGCGGCCGCCGCCACGTGGACGGCTCGAGCACCATCCCGGCCTCTAGGTCCAGCCGCCCGCAGGGTGAAGCGGGCCGGCAGCCCCAGTTGCGAGCTGGGTCCTACGATCGCACTCCCCCAAGCCAGGTTGGCGACCACGTCGGCAATCTGGCTCTGAGCCGGGTGGAGTCCGGTCCTGGCGGCGCTGACGCTCTCTCCTTTCTCCCCGAGCACGGTGGCCGAGAGAGCCGATTGGCTCATGAATAGCTCCTGGCGCGAGCCCAAACCCAGACGCAAGCCAGAAGGAGCGGTCCTGCCGTCACCACCACCAGCAGGATGGCGAACTGCCGAGACTCGGCTGTGGAGAGGCTCGCCCCCACACCAACCAGGATCGGCGCCGCCACCGCCAGGCTCAGCACCCACCAGCGACGGGTACCGCGTCCCAACCTCCGAAGCGGTGCGATCAGGCCCTCGGGCCGGGGCACGAGGGTGAGGCCCACGCCTGCAATGACCAGAAAAATCAACCCCAGAACCGACTCTGCTACTGCCATCAGGCTTCGCTGTCGGGGTTAGCCGCTGGTCCGCTCGGTCGCCGCCTCACCTCAGGGCCTGGTTCTTGAGGCGGCGGCAAGAGCAAGTAGAGTGCGAAGGCGGCCAGGGCGATCCCCGCCGTCAACAAGGAGATGACTCCCAGCCCTCCCAGACTTCCACCCACGGCGGAGCCGTTGAGGGCAGCCACCTCGGCGCCGAGGCTGGCCAAGACTGCGGCAGCCAGCACGCCCAGCGGCCAGCTCCGTTGCGCCCAGGCCACCTGCGCGGCGGCGCAGACGATCCAGCACCCGACGAAAGCGGCCAAGATCAGAATCGCCACGATCGGCCAAGCCATCAAGCGAACTCCGATTCTTCTGGCGGGGCGATCTCGCCGCCCGCAATGACTCTGTCCCCATCGTAAAGAACCAGGGACTGCCCCGGAGCTATCCCCGGCTGCGGCACCGAGAAGCGAACTGAGGCGGTGGCCTCGCCGCTCGCAGTCCAGATCGCGGCTACCGGTTGTCCGTGGGCGCGGAGCTGGGCCAGCCCCAGCCGCGGTGCTTCGGGCGGCAGTTCGTCGAGGTAGACAGCTTCCGTCACCCGGCACTCGCTTCGGAGGAGAGACTGCCAGGTACCCACCACCAGGGTGTTCCGGGAGCTGTCCAACCGGACAACGTAGTGAGGGGCGCTAGCGCGGTCGCGCACCGCCAAACCCAGCCCCTGGCGCTGACCGACGGTGTAGAAGGGAAGGCCGCGGTGGCGGCCCACCTCCTGACCGCTGAGGTCCTTGATCGGGCCGGGTCGAAAGGCTCCCTCGAGCTCCTTCTCGAGGACCGCGCGATGGTCGCCTCCCCCCACGAAGCAGAGTTCCTGCGAGTCGGGCTTGCTGGCGACGGCCATGTCCAGGGCCGCGGCGACCGAGCGCACCTGCGACTTCTGCAATCCGCCAACGGGCAGCAGCAGTCGGGACAAGACCGAACCGCCGTTGCGATACAGCGTGTAGGACTGGTCCTTTCGCTGGTCGACCCCGCGATGCAGGCTGCATCGACCGCCGGACTGATCGCGGATCTGGGCGTAGTGGCCGCTGGCGACGTGGGTGGCACCGAGCGCCCGCACTCGTCGCCAGAGCTCGGCGAACTTCACCTTCTCGTTGCAGCGGATGCAGGGGTTTGGGGTCAGCCCGGCCCCGTACCGACTGAGAAAGTCCCCGACCACCGAAACCCGGAAGTGCTCGGCCATATTGAGTACGTAGTGAGGGATCCCCAGCCGGCTGCAGACCCGCCGCGCGTCTTCGACGGCATCGATGGAGCAACAGCCACCCTCGCCCTGCTCCATCTCCTCCGTTCCCCAGAGGCGCATGGTCACCCCCATCGCCTCGACGCCGGCGGCCACCACCAGGGCGGCAGCCACTGAGCTGTCCACCCCACCGCTCATGGCGATCGCCACCACTGATCCAGGTCTCAGCCGGCGTCCCAAGAGCGCCCCCACGCCACCTGGGACCACACCGGCGATCCGCTGAACCAGTTCTGGCTGCCGGATGGCTCCGGAGCTAGGCACCGCCGGCGACCGCCGGCACGATGCTGAGCTGGTCGCCCGCCGCCAGGGTGGTCTCCAGACCCCCGGAGGTGCGGATGTCGTCGTCGTTGCGATAGACGTTCACGAAATGACGAAGACCGCCGGTGGGCTCGAAAATCCGCGGCTGAAAACCGGGGTAGCGCTTCTCGAGATCCTGGAGGGCGTCGGCGACGGTTCCGCCCTCCACCTCGACCTCAGCAGCTCCACCGGTCAGCTGCCGCAGCGGGCTGGGCACCCGCACTTTGACGGTCACCTGGATGTCCTCATCACGAGTTCAGTATAAGAAACCTGAGAGCGGACCCTGGGAGCGGCCTGAGATCGACTGAATCTCGGCCGCCGGCCGGTCAAAGTTAGCGAGCCAAGCACGACAGCCGTGCACAGGGAGACGGCGCGAGGCGGAGTCCTCAGATAGATGGCGCCGGCGGCGGGGTGGCCGGTACGTTCTGGTCCTCGGGGACAATGACCACCGCGGTGCCGTAGGCGAGGATTTCGCTGACGCCCTGGGCTAGCTCATTCGAGTCGTAACGCATCGAGATGACGGCGTTGCCTCCGACCGCCGCCGCATGCTGGATCATCAGCTCGTAGGCCTCTTGGCGCGCGTGGTCGCTCATCTTCATGAACACGGTCTGGCGGCCGCCGACCAACTGCTGCAGTCCAGCTCCGACGTTGCCAACGACCGATCGGGAACGAATCATCAGACCGCGGACGACTCCGAGTTGCCTCACGACTTTGTAGCCGTCGAAGCTGACCCCCGTCGTCACCCAAAGCGGTGGAGTGACCTTGCCCGTCTCCGGCGGTGGCTGGTAGCTCATCGGCGCGAGTCTATCAGCAGCCACCCGGCGCTGAAGGTGAGCGCGGCAGTGTCATCGGGAGTCCCGGGGCGGCATCGCCAAGACCGCCCCGGAGCAACTCGTCATAGACGAATTGTGACCAGGTTTCCATCTCGAGGTAGTACATGGCGAGTTCATCAGCCAGAGCCATCCGCCCCTCCAGCTTGTCACGCTCCCGTATCTCCACAACAGCAGCAGCAGCGTCCACCAAGATCAAGACTCCGAGATGGACTCGGCCGACTTCCCCGGCGTCATCTTTAAGTAGCCCCACCGCGCGTCCGCTGAGCTCCTCGTCGCAGATGACTTCCTCGCGCCATTCCCGATGACACCCGGTGACCCAGGCAGTTTCGGGAGCGCCGTCGGAGGAGTTGATGTGACCACCGATGCCCAGGGTGACCTGGCCCCTCAGGCGCCGCTCACTGCCAGCCCGGAGCCGGCGCATGGTAAGGATCCTGCTCCCCTCGCGCACGACCAGGTGGGGTATCACCTGCTGCCACTCGGGCTGATGTTCGACCTCGGACCGAGGGCGGAACTCGCCGCACTCCGCCACCAAGCGAAGCAGCTCGTCGACGCCGCCTAGCCGTAGACCATGCCACGGGCCGTTCTCCAAGGCGCGCTGCCTGGGCACCACCAGAACTAGCTCGCGACCGGCCCCGCGCGCCACCGCCAGCGTCGAGGCCGCCGAGGCTGACATTGCAGGAAGGATAGGTGCCCGCGCGGGTAGGCTGGCGCAAATGCCCAGCCCGATCTTCTGCGTTGTCGGCGCCGGGTTGGCCGGCGGCCGAGCCGTCGTGTCGTTGCGGGACCGAGGATTCGATGGCAGGGTTGTGCTGATCGGCCAAGAAGCAGATCCTCCCTACGAGCGTCCACCCCTCTCGAAGTCCTACCTCGCCGGCGAACTGCCTCGTAGCAAGCTGTTTCTCAGCACCCCCGAAGCGTATGCAGATCTCGCTATCGACTGGCGATCTTCAGCGACTGTGGAGGCGGTAGCGCCCGCCGAGCACGAGCTGCGACTCGCCGACGGGGAGAGGATCAGATTCGACCGCCTGCTGTTGGCAACAGGGTCGCGTCCCCGGACCGTGGACATCCCCGGGGCGGACCTACTGGGGGTACACACCTACCGGACCGTGGCCGACGCTGACTCTCTGTTGAGCGAGCTTGAAGAGCTTCCACAGGTGGTGGTGGTGGGCGGAGGGTTCTTGGGTTGCGAGCTGGCGGTGGCTGCCCGACGGCGCGGATGCGCTGTGAAAGTCGTGGAGGTGGGGTCAGCCATCCTCGCTCCTCTGGGTGCAACCGTTGGCGGCTACTGTGCCGATCTGCATCGGCAGTCAGGGGTAGAGCTGTTGCTCGAGGAGAGCGTTGCGCGCTTCCAAGGAGATTCCCGAGTGGAGCAAGTCCTTCTCCAGGGGGGTCGGACCTTACCCTGCGACCTAGCCCTCGTGTGCGTGGGTGCCCTGCCCAACTCCGACCTAGCTGCAAAGGCTAGGCTCGAGGTCGATCCCGGAGTGGTTGTTGACGAACGCTGCCAGTCAAATGACGAGGCGATTTTTGCCGCCGGCGACGTGGCTTCGTGGCGAAGTCAGCGCTGGCGGCGTCGGATGCGAGTCGAGCACTACGACAACGCTCACCAGCAAGGGCTGTTCGTGGCGGGCGCCATGCTCGGCGAGAAGGGGTCTTACGACCCCGTCCCCTACTTCTGGACCGAGCAGTACGGCAGCATGATTCAGCAGGTGGGACTCTTCGATCAGTCCGACCAAACCGTGCAGCGAGGCGATCCTGACGGCGGAAGGTTCTCCGTCTTTCATCTTCGCGCCGGGTCGGTGCGCGGTTGCGTGGCGGTCAACAGCTTCCAGGACCTGTCGTCCGCCCGGCGCGTCATCGCCGCCCAGGTCTCGGTCACCGCAGAGCTCCTCGGTGACCCCGGCGTCGATCTCCGGGACTGGTCGATGCGTGCTGCCGCCACTTCCCGGGACTCGAGCGCTTAGCCGGCCTGAGGCTCGAGCCCCAGGCGCCGCCTCGTGATCGCGACCGCCTCGGGGTTGTCGTCGACCAGCAGATACCTCCGTCCCAAGGCCGCGGCGGCAACACCAGTAGTGCCGCTGCCACAGAAGAAGTCGGCGACCAGCTCGCCCTCACGGCTCGAGGCTCGGACGATCCGTTCCAAGAGCGCCAGGGGCTTCTGGGTCGGGTAGCCGACTCGCTCCCGGCCCCGGGTGGGAACGATCGTCAGCCACCAGGTATCGGTGGGCAGCTTGCCCCGAGCCGCCTTTTCGACCCCCACCAGCCCCGGCGCCATGTAAGGGATGCGATCGATCTGGGCGCGGTCGAAGGTCCATCGATCTGACTTGGCGTACCAGAGGATGTTGTCGTGCTTTCGAGGCCAACGATCTTTGGGCCGGCCGCCATAGTCATAGGCCCAAATGATCTCGTTGAGGAAGTGCTCGGCCCCGAAGATCTCGTCCAGCAGCAGACGAGCGTAGTGGGATGCTCTGAAGTCCAGGTGGAGGTACAGGGAGCCGTGGGGCTGGAGTACCCGATGGACCTCAACCAAGCGCTGGTGAAGGAACTCCAGATAGAGGTCACGCTGCAGGTTGTCGCGATAGCTGAGCTGGGAGACGACTTGAAACCGATATTCACGACCCCCGAAACCGCGTCGGTGATGCGCTCCCGAGCCGGTTCGGATGGAGTCCAGCCGCCGCATCCGACCGGTCCCGAAGGGAGGGTCTATGTAGACCAGGTCGATACAGCCACCAGGTAGGGCTCGCAGAACCTCGAGGTTGTCGGCGAGAACGACCCGGCCGGGCTCGCCCTCGCCGGCGCCCCGGACAAATGGCGGCTCCTCGCTGGACGGCCTCTGCAACGCCGTCATGATCGCATCTGGGTGCGGCTCGATGATGTGATCCGTGCCGTACCATATCTAGGACAATCTGTCCAAGGTTTGCTAGGGTCACTCATCACCCGGGGCCGATGCCCTCCGCACAGTTTGTCCCTAAGATCCCCCCAGTGAGCGACAACGGCGGACCGGCGGTGCGGGTGGCGATTACGGGAATGGGACTGGTCACCCCACTCGGCACCGGGATTGACGCCGTGTGGGAAAGCCTTGTTCACGGTCGCTCTGCGATCGACACCATCACCCAGTTCGATGCCTCCACATACCCGACTCGCATCGCCGCTGAGGTGCACGACTTCGATCCCGAGCTGTACATGGACCGCAAAACCGCCCGCCACGTGGCCCGCTACTGTCGGCTGGGCTTGGCGGCGGCCCGGATGGCGCTGGAGGACTCGGGACTCAAGCCGGAGCAAATGGACCCCGACGAGGTCGGGGTGATCGTGAGCTCCGGAGCGGGCGGAATGGAGGAGATCGAGCGGGGGCACCAGATCCTCATCGACCGTGGCATCAGCCGGATCAGCCCCTTCATGGTGCCGATGATGATCACCGACATGGCCTCTGGGCTGATCGCCATCGAGCTGCGATGCGGTGGCCCCAACTACGCCGTGGTGAGCGCCTGCGCCTCCAGCGGACACGCTCTGGGCGATGCCGCGGAGGTGATCAGGCGCGGTCACGCCGTGGCCATGATCGCGGGCGGGGCCGAGGCGGCCATAACCCCCTTGATGATGGGCGCCTTCTGTCAGTTGGGAGCCATGAGCAAGCGCAACGACGATCCCGCCGCCTCGTCCCGCCCCTTCGATCTGGGTAGGGATGGATTCATCATGGGCGAAGGTGCGGTGATCATGGTTTTGGAGGAGATGGAGCATGCCCGCGCCCGTGGAGCCCGCATTTGGGCCGAACTGCTGGGCTGCGGATCCACCGCCGACATGTACCACTTCACAGCGCCTGATCCTCAGGGGAACGGCGCGGCCCGGGCCATGCGAGCGGTCATGCGCCAGTCCGGCATCGCAGCCGAGGACGTCGACTACGTCAACGCCCATGGCACATCGACGCCGCTGGGGGACTTGGCCGAGACCATAGCAATCAAAAAGGCGCTCGGAGATAGGGCCAGCCAGATCCCCATCAGCTCGACCAAGTCCATGAGCGGCCACCTGCTCGGGGCCGCAGGCGCCCTGGAGGCGGCCGCGACGGTGCTGGTCATCGCCCATGAGGTGATTCCGCCGACCATCAACCTCGACACCCCTGACCCCGACTGCGACCTCGACTACGTGCCCAACGTAGCCCGTCCGGCACGAATCGACATCGCCCTATCCAACTCATTCGGCTTTGGCGGGCACAACGCGTGCCTGGCGCTGGGCCGAGTAGCCGCCTAGCTGCCAGGAGATCAGACCGTGAGCGAACCCGCCGAGACCGACGCCAGCCAAGAGACTCTCGACTTCGCTGAGTTGCAGAAGCTAGCCGCCGACATTCTGGGAGTGGATCCCGACCGGGTCCAACTGGATGTCAGCTTCGCCAAAGACCTGGCGGCCGACTCGCTGGACTTGGTCGAGCTGATCATGGCGATCGAAGACAAGTACCACGTGTCGCTCGCTGAGGACGAACTGGATCGGATGAAGAAGGTCGGCGATCTCTGGACCTTCCTCCTCGCCAGCTCGCCCACCGCCGAGACATGACCGTCATCGGCCTGCTCGAGAAGCCGCCCTCCATTACCCTGGCAGGCCCCGTGGGCTTGCTCTTCCCTGGCCAAGGAGTTCAGCACGCGGGGATGGGCCAGCGGTTGGCCGCCCTCTCAACCGTGGCTGACAAGATCCTGAGCCGGGCTCAGGACGTTCTGGACATGCCGGTGCGCCGGCTCTGCTTCGACGGCCCCGACAGTGAGCTGCGGCGCACCGAAAACCTCCAACCCTGCCTCATGGCTGTCTCCTGGTCCGCCTTCGAGGCTTATCGCGAGCGCTTTGGGCTGGGGGAAGTTGAGGTGGTCGCTGGCCACAGCATGGGCGAGATAACCGCCTGCGCCGCCGCCGAGGCGATCTCTTGGGAGGCGGCACTGCTGCTGGTGCGTGAGCGCGGCCGACTGATGGCTGACGCGGCGATGTCAGCCCCCGGCAAGATGCTGGCGATCGTGGGACTGCTCGAGCCCGAGGTTGAGAGGATCCGGCTCGCCGCCAGCGAGGCTGGAGGGCTATGGCTGGCCAACTTCAACGCCCCCGACCAGTTCATCCTCAGCGGTGAAGCCGCATCGGTGGCGGTCGCCGAGCGTCTGGCCACCGAGGCTGGCGCCCGGCGAGTGCTGGTGCTGGAGGTTCCTCTGGCCGCCCACTCCCCACTCATGGGCAGGGCATCCGCCAAGCTCGCCGAGGCTGTCAAGGCGCTGCCCCTGCGGGCACCTCGCATCCCGCTGATCGGTAACGGCAGCGGCAAGGCGATCAACACCGTGCGATCGCTGCGCACTGAACTTTCAGGCCACCTTCTCCGGCCCGTCCACTGGGCCCGAACCATGACCTCGATGCAGGCGCTGAAGGTGGCCACAGTGGTGGAGCTTGGTCCCGGGCGGGTCCTAGCCAGCCTGGCTGCCAAGCACATGCCGGGTGTCGCCACCTGGAACGCGGACGAACTGCTGGTCGAGGGCGCCGAATAGGTGGACCTGGACCTCTCCGGTCGGTCGGCGCTGGTCACGGGCGGCGGCAAGGGGATCGGCGCCGCGATCTCCAGCGAGCTCTCCCAGATGGGAGCGCGGGTGGTGGTCAACTATCGCGCCGACCAGCGCGCGGCGGAGGAGACCGCGGCGGCCCTCTTTGACGCGGTCGCCTTCGGCGCCGATGTGGGAGATCCCGAGCAGGTGGCGGAGATGGTGACGCAGACAGGGCCGTTCGACGTCGTCGTCAACAACGCCGGGATGCTGCGGGACCGGCTGCTGCTGCGGATGTCAGTAGACGATTGGGATCAGGTCTTGCGCACTGATCTCTCGGCAGCCTTCCATGTGACCAAGGCCTGTGTGCCCCACATGCTGAGATCGCGCTGGGGCCGGATCATCAATGTCAGCTCGATCGTCGGCCTTGGTGGTAACCCTGGCCAGGCCAACTACGCGGCCGCCAAGGCTGGCCTGATCGGGCTTACTAAGTCGGTCGCCAAGGAGCTGGGCTCCCGTAACATCACTTGCAACGCAGTCGCTCCTGGTTACGTGCACACCGAGCTGACCG
>JBAPNX010000010.1:0-1991 GCA_049279335.1 Candidatus Dormiibacterota bacterium | reverse complement strand
GCACTCGGACCACTCCTTGCTCGGCAGGCTCTCTCGTGTAGCTCAGCTCGTCGGGCCCGCCAAGGAGTTGGGGATGCCCGCGATCGCGCTCACAGACCACGGCACGCTCTCTGGAGCGGTTCCCCTGCTTACCGAGGCGGCGAAGGGCGGGATCAAACCGATCATTCAGGACCTGGTGGCTAGAACCCTGGGCCCATGCCGGTGGTGTTGCACCGCCAGGGCGCGTCAACCCCTATTCCTTTGCCGGCTCGCACCCGAGTTCGGGACGATGCAGCGGTTATCGAGGAGGTGAGACGGCTCTGCGGGCCCAAGGCTTGGTGGCTGGAGGACCGCCAAGCGCCCGTCAACGGCCGGAAGGATTTTTCCGAAGCGGGGGCTGGTGTAGGAATCAGGACCATGAAGCCCGTAGCCGGAGGAGGTCCGACATGCCCCGTGCGGTAAGGCACCATCTAGAGCCGGCTCCCCTCCCGGTCAACCCGGTTCGGGAGCCTGAACTCATCGCCGCCACGTGGCATCCCCTGGCCTACCTGGTCGGTCAGCGCTTCTACGCGGACAGCCAGCGCCGGCGGCGGCTGGAGGTAGTAGGCGTTTGGTCTAGCTCCGAAGTTCTCCTGCGAGACGTCTCGAGTCGGCTCTGCCGCCATGCCACAGCGACCTGGGTCAGAAACATGGTCGACCAGTACGGGCTCGACGCGAACGACGAGCCCCTGGGCAAGGTGGACTGGGAGCGGCTGATGCAGCCCCACGTCACGAGACTGACCAGGCCCGTCGCTGAGGCGGTCCTGGAGCGCGCCGAGAAGCGAGAGGAAGGCGGTGTGGAGCTGCGGCGCCTGATGCAAAGCGAGGTGTCGAGCGCCGGCATTCGGCTGAGGCCCCGCGGGCCTCGGGCCCGGGTCGCCTCAAGCCTGGCCTGATCGCTACCCCCTAGCTGGGCGTTCGCTATGCCCTATCCCTCGGATTGACACATCCATGTCACAGATTTCGGGCTATGGTGGCCCCGTGCCAGTTGTAACTCGCGCCGCTGCAACCGGCCCCGCCCTGGGCTACCTCAAGGACCAGTGGTACTTCACGGACTCCAGGCGAGGAGCCGTGGGCCGGGTCGTCACCGTCACCGACACCTATGTCGAGGTCGCGGTCCATCGGCTCGGTACGGCGGGAGACGTGGGGTCCGAGGAGGCTCGGGCCGCAAGTTCCTCATGGGTCAGCGGGGCCTCTGTTCGCCAGCAGATCAATTTGACCCGTGAGGCTCTGGGTAAGCCACCCATTCAATGGACTGAGTTGACCCGTGCGAGGGCCGGGCTTTCGGCAGAGCGAGCCGAGGGCCTCCGGGCCGCTCGTCAAGAGCTGCACCGGGATGCGGAGGAAGTCATCGAGGCTCTGGAGCATAGCGAGCCGGAACTCACCGATACTGCCGGTGCGCCCGATGGGCGTTCGATTACCCGAAAGGAGTTGGGTGCTTCGATTAGGGCGATCGGGCTTCTCCCAACTCTGGATGCGATGCTCGGAGCGTTTGAGGAGCAGGTTCGCCTCAAAGAGAGAGACGACCAGACCCCAGTGTTCCTTGACAAGTTGCGCGAGCTGCCAGTGCCGTCTCTCGCCGAGTATGGCCGGGTCTTGAAGAAGGCGATAGCCAAGCCCGATAGCCGCAACGTCCAAGACGCGCTGTTCGCCGCGATGGGAGCTTGCCAGGCTGAGATTCGCAGCGCTCGTCGGATCCCCGACGTGGTCGACATCGTGGACGAGCTCCAGGAGCCGGCTGAGGTCATCCGCGAGCGCCAGCACCGGGTTCGGCGGGTAACTGAGGGGGCGGCCCAGGGCGACCTACTGACAGGGGCGTTCGGGCCGGTCCGGAACGCCAAGCTCGGCCGTCCTCGCTACCTGCTCACCCAGGACATGATCCCGGACGAGCACGTGGGGGAGGTCGCCCGGGCGGTCACGAATCTCGACCTTCCCGGGCTGAGCCCTCGCGATGCCCGGCGCGTACTTCGGCC
>JBAPNX010000009.1:0-35666 GCA_049279335.1 Candidatus Dormiibacterota bacterium | reverse complement strand
GAGCAGGCCGTGCGTCGAGCCCTTTGGAAGCTGGTGAGGGCCTCGTTCGCCGAGACTCCCGCTCCAGGAGGTCTGGCATGGGCCGCTCCAATGGCGTCCACGACGAGCGGGGCAGGCAACAACGAGCCCGCAATCGCCGCCGGGGTCGCTCCCGCTGGCCAAGAGCTGCCTGTACCGCCTCCTGCCTCCTCATCCTCAGGAGCGATCCAGGCTCCTCAGGCCGTTTCTGGGCCTTCTGAGTCCGATGCGGAGCTGGCGAGCCTGGAGGCGATGGCGCCGGCGCCGGCAGATCTAGAGGCTGTCGAGGTCACCAACCCCCTGCCTCCAGAGTGGTGTCTGCCAGAGCGAGACCGCCCGGGGAGACGCCTGCCGTGGCCGATTGGGCAAGGCAGGGTGACGTCGGTAGGGCAGATGCCCCCCTCCCCAGATCAGATGCGGGAGTTCCAGCAGCTCCTAGCGGCGCGGGGAGTTGAGGGCAACGCGATCTTCACCTTCACTGGCCGGCTCCACACCCACGCAGAGACGCCTCTCAACCCCGCCCTCTTGACCTCGCAGGAGATGGCTCGCGGCATCGAGCAGGTGCGGGATCTCGCCTCTGATCAGGAGATGAAATCCCTCAACGAGGCCCTCGCCGAGCGTGGCTGGATGGACGGCGATCGCCTGTACCAGAGGTTGGAGACCTTGGTGGGCGCGACCAGCGATCGGGACATGCAGTTCGTTTCGTCCAGGACGATCGGCCAAGCTCTGAGAGTCCTGGAGAACGAACCTACCCTGATCCAGGTCCACGAGTGCCAGATCCTCCTCGATCGCATCGGCATCAAGGACCCCACACTCCAGGCGTCTCGGATAGCCGAGATGGTCGGGCGCGATGAGCCAGTCCAGCCCGACAAGCTGTCGGCGAAGGAGATTGACGCTGTCATCAAGACCATGCGTCCGACCGTGGCCACCATGAAGGTCAAGACCAATGTCCGCACCAACCGGCAGCGGCTGTTCCCATGGTCCCCGGACCTCAAGTAGGGCCTCGCGGGACCATATCCCAGTCAGCTCCGCTACCTGCCCGCCGAAGGACAGGTGGTGGTCGACGGCCGGCGGGTGCTGCGCTGGGATCCCGTCACCGTGCGCGCCTACGCCAAGCGGGTCCAGCGGACGCTTGCGGAGTAGCCCGACCGCGCGGACACTTGCCTGAAATGGAGGGGGCACCCCGACCCCCGGCTGAGGGCTAGCAGAACAGCTCGTAAGGAGGACGCCCGAAGCGCAAGCCCAATCTCAGGAGGCGTGTGTCCCGGCAGACGGTAGGGGCGCTCGGACCGTAGCAGCCGGCCGGTTCAGCGCTGCCGAGCCGAGCGCGGCCAGAGCCATCCAGCTAGCTGCATAGATGAACGCTACAGTCGGTGAGACGGTCGTGTAGAGAACTCCCACAATCACCGAGGCGGCCAGACCGCCGCCCGCCTGAACGCCACCGAGCAGCCCGAATCCGCTGCCGCGGAGCTGCTCGGGGAGCAGGCTGGCTACCAAAGCCGACTCAGCTGTCTCAGCCAGCCCAATTCCGCTGCCGGCTAGGCAAAACGCGATCAAGATCGGCAGCCAGCTGCCCCAGTTGACGGCGAACATGCTGTAGGCCACCACGTAGAGGACGGCGCCAGCGGCGAACACCGCACGGGGTCCGTTCCGGTCCACCCAGTGACCACCTGCGTAGGCAACACCCGCACCAAAGGCATTGTGGCCCGCGTAAATCAGTATCGCGGCGGCAGCGGCGGCAACTTCGGTGCGGCCGCCGCCATGTAATAGCTGGGTAGCCCGCAGGATGAGCAATGTGGTAGCGGTGTTGCCTACCTCGAATAGCGCCACCGGCAGGAGGGCCCGCACGATCCCCGCTTGGCGGAGTTGGTCGAGTTGAAAATGCCGGGGCGGGGAATCTGGGCTCGGCCGGCGCCGTGCCTGTCTCACGGCAACGGTGATGGTCAGTGCGGCGAAGACCCCTGGCACCGCGGCTAGCCACATGGCTGGCCTGATGCCGATCCAGATCACCAGCCCCGCCGCAAGCAGGGGCCCAGCCACGGCCCCCAGATTGTCGCCGGCACGCTCCAGCCCAAACGCCCGGCCATAGGCGCTAGGCCCGGTGAGAGAGGACAGCAGGCTATCGCGGGCCGGACTGCGCAGGCCGCGGGACACCCAGGCCGATGCGCGTAGGATCCCGACTTGCCAGACCGCCACCGTTAGACCGATAGCCCCTGTCGCCAAGGCGGTGCCGAGATATCCGCCTGAGGCCAGCCGCGCCCGCGTGTCCGGGTGGTTGGCGGCTGGCCCAGCAACTAGGGTGGCCAGCCCCATCAGGGCATCGCTGACACCCTCGATCACCCCCAGCGCTGACGCTGACGCGTGCAGAGTTGAGGTTAGGAAGCTCGGAAGAACCGCTGTGGTGAGCTCATGGCCAGTGTCCGAGAGCAGGCTGGACGCCGCGACACCGCCGACGCCCAGGTTGAACCATGGTGGACGGGGAGGACTCAGCGCCTCCGGTGCTCGCGTGTCCTCTCCGGGACCTTCGACGGTCTCACCTACGGGCTGATCACTCACCTCGGGAAGCTCAGGGGATCCGAGATGGCATTCTGTGGCCGGGAGAAACCATCGACCTAGCCCTCCGCTGATCAGACGGCGGCGCTGGGATCACGGGGAGTGACTGCCTGAGGTCGCAACGCCTCGGCCACCAGGGCCAGGAACTCGGCCAGACCCTCCAGCCGAGCCTCTTCCGACTTCGCGGCTGCCTCTCCCGCGGCGGCGGCCGCGGCACTGCGGCGCAGTGCCGCGCTAAGTGCCTCAGCAAGTCCCCGCCATTCTGCGTCCGACCATGCGAGCCACTCCCGAACAGCCTCGTCGACGGCCGACACCGTCGCGTAGCGCAGTCGGCCCGCCAGGCGGTCGGCCGCCTGCTCTGCCTCTTGGCGCCTGCCTCGCTCGCGCCAACTCCGCCCGGCCGTCCCCGGCAGCACCCGCCTGAGACTGCGCAAACCCATCGCCACAGCCCCCGGCTCATCGTCGATGGTGACCCTCACACTGGGCAGTCGGGCGGGGTCAGCCAGACGCGGGGCGTCGGGTAACCTGATCCGGTAAATCTCGCCAACCTCGGCCAGGAACTCATTCAGAACCCCCTGGAGTCGGTCCGCCTGATCAATCAGCGCCCGCTGTAGCGGCTCTCGTACCAGAGCCTCGAGTTCACTGCCAGCCTGGTTGACCATCGCTTCCGTCTCCTGGGGCCAGTCGTGGTCATCGGAAAGTGCGAGCAGTCGCTGGCCGAGGTCGGCCCGGATAGCATCCACCTGGGGGTCGACGGTGTTCCGAATCAGATCTGTGGCCTGGGCCGTGATCACCGCTCTTCCCTCGTTCCCGACCCTTACCAGGCGCACCTGGGCTGCCAGCACCCTCTGCTCGTGGTCGCGCGCATCGGCGACGGGGGTGGATAAGGCGGCGCGTTCCAAAGCCAAAGCGGATCGGGCGAGCTCCAAGGCGGAGCTCCCCGCCCGAGCGGCGCTGTCCCAGGCGATTCTGGAGCGAGAGTCCCCGAGGTCGTGAAGGAGCCACCGCCGGAGGCTAGCCACTCCCTCGTCGCCACCTTCCTCTAGCTCACGCCGAGCTGAGGTCATGAAGAACGGGGTCGGGCGATCTCCCACAATTCGAGCCACACCCACTTGAACAAAGGCCAACACCTCGGCCTGTTCGTGCGCCGAGATTGTATCCACCTTGTTGATGCAGACCGCGATCCGTGCCGCTCGGCCTGCCACGTCTCTCATCCAGCGAGCCTCGGAGAGAGACAAAGGCGACTCAGTAGTCAGGACCACGACTCCCACATCGATCCTGGGAAGGAAGGATTGGGCGGCGTCGGTATTGTGCTCGTAGAAACTTCCAGTCCCTGGCGTGTCGACCACCACCACTCCCTCTCGGAGCAGTGGTGACGGGTACTCAACCCATACCTCCCTGACCTTTAGACGGTTGCCAGGATTCGCCTGCTCCGTGACGAATTCGGCGAGCCGATCGAGCGCCACTCGCTCGGTGCCGGATGCCTGGGTCACTAAGACGATGGGCTCCGGGCCGTAACGGACCAAGGTCGGATGGGCGGTGAGCGGTACCACCCCAACTGGGAGCAAGGGAGCCCCCAGAAGAGCATTGATGAGTGAGCTCTTGCCCCTCTTAAAGTCCCCCACTACCGCCACGTAGACAGTGGCTGAGGCAAGCTTTTCGGCCGCTTCCGCAAGCAGTACCCGATTCCGGTCTGGCAAAAGCTCTAGCTCGCTAAGTTGGCGCAAACGTGCACCCAGAAGCTCCGAATCTGACTGGCCGCTGCCCTCCATCCGTGTCGACTCAGCCTGTGACGCCATCAGCCCGTCCCCCGTCGCGGGCGGGCGGGGTGGGAACGCTGTACAGGCCATCCTGCACAAGGTCGTAGGCGTCGATCCGCCCGACTCAGAGTTCTGGGCGAAGTCGCAGGCGGTGTAAGAGGGTGGCAAGGGCCACTGATTTGATGTCGTGGGGAACCACGACATCCTGTCCTGAGCTGAGTCCTGAGACCCCCGATCACGCCTGCGCGAACACCTAGGCGACGCCGACGATGTCGGAGTCGTTTGTAGCTGCCTCGGCCAACCATCCACCGAGGCGGCGATACAGATCTTGGCCGTAGCTGGTGGGTAACGGACCGCCTTCGAGGAGCTTGTACGTGCGGCTTCCGTCCGACTTCCGCTCAGCCCGCACAAAGAGCGCCGTGGCCAGCCCTTGGCTGTGGAAGCTTTCAGCTAGATCGAACAGGTGAGTGACAAATAAGATCCTGATGCCGGACTCCAGCAAGGCTCGAATGATTTGTCGGGCAATTTCTGACCCTTCTCGCTCGTTCGTCGCGGCGAACGACTCGTTGAAGAGAATCAGGCTCCGAGTCGTGATGCGATCGGCGATAAAACTCATTCGATTGAGCTCCTCGTCCAGGCGGCCACTGGTCATGCTCCGGTCTTCCTCACGGATGAAATGCGTGAACAGCCGGTCGCACGCGCTCCCGTGAAATGACTCTGCCCCCACAAACATGCCACATTGCATCATCACCTGGGCCAGCCCGATGCTCCGTAGGAAGGTTGACTTCCCACCTGAATTAGCGCCCGTGATCATCAAGAGGGTCTTCCCGTCAGCATCGGCGTCGTTGCCGACCACACGGTCGCCCGACCTAAGGGCGAGGCCGACGTCGTAGATGCCCTGGAATCCAAGGGTCGGCGGATCCCACTGGGTTGGGACGGGAAAGCAAGCTGGCTCCCCTTTCTCCCTCAGCCTCTTATGCAGATTGAGACAGCCCACGTAGAAACCGAGCTCAAACTGCAACATAGTGAAGAAGCTTCGGATGTGATCCGCGGACTGTGCTACCGCGTTGGCAACCGGATTGATCCCGGCGTCGCTCAGCTCCGACAAGGCCCTAATGCTGGCGATGTCGCGGGGTGAGATCTCAAACGAGTACGATGTACGGGTCCCGAGTCCGAGGCGCTCCGTCCAGCGCGGCTTCTTAGCCCCTGGCGTCCGGAGTAAATAGCCAACGCCCTTGTTCCCGACGCCCAGTTCAGCGCTCATGAGCAGGCCGCCGTCGAACTTCAGTTGCGCTAGGTGCCGGTCCAACTTGCGGAAGTACTCGTCGTCCAGCTCAGCCGCGAGGGTACTGCAGAGCTTTGCCAGGCCCTCAGAGCGGAATTGCCCCGCCTGTTCTCCAGTGATCTGCCTAAGCTTTTTCAAGAGATAGACGAAGTGTTCCAGAGCGTCTCTTGACCGGCGCAGGATTCCGGCGGGTTGGCGGTTGGTGAATCCCCAGATCTGCTTCTCGCCCTCAATGGCCGCGACCGAGATCGCATGAAGCTCCCGGATGACCTCCGGTTGCTTGAGGCAATCGTCGAGTATCTTCTGTCGAAACACGATGCTGTGTGCGTCGTCCAGGCTGGAGAGGAGTACCCGCCTGGCGACTTCAAAGAGGAACCTGTCGCCGCGGGCCATGGTCTCAAAGATCTGGTTCAGGCCGAGGTCCTCAATGAGGTCGACACTACCGGCTGGAGGCTCGATGGTAGTGTCGAAATCGTGGTTGGCGTACAGGAGGTTCACCTTCATCGAGAGATCCGGCCCTTCAAACGGTCATAAGTAAGCCCGTATTCTTCAGCGATCGCCGCCGCATAGGCGAGTCCGTCGGCGGGCCTCCTGACTAGCTTGTAAGTCCGCTCCGCCGGCTTGTCGGGTAGAACGGTGCTGACGATGCTGACGGTTGCGTCGTTCAATACCGAGAGCTCATCAATGAAGGTCACGTAAACGCACAGCGATCCTCGCTCGGTGACCCGTTCAATCACCGAGGTGCCGAGGAGGCGTGCATCCTTGACGGTCGCGGACGTAAAGACCTCGTTCATGATGATGATGGAGCTCGCGGTGGCCATTCTGAGGATGCCTTGAATTCGCACCACGTCATCTTCGAGTCTACCTCTCAAGTCGCTCAGGTCCTCCTGCTTTTCGAAGTGGGTGAGCAGCTGATCGAACAGGAAGAGTCGAGCCTCTGTCCCGGGCACGGGGTACCCGACACTGGCAAGGTGATGAATCTGCCCGAAGGTCCGGGCGAAAGTCGTCTTACCGCCTTGGTTTGGGCCCGAGACCACAAAGATCTTCTCAGGGTCTCTAAGGTAGAGGTCGTTGGGCACGACCTCTAATTTCTTCGGCACCAACTTGTTAGCCAGAGCGAGATCGAAGGTGTCGCGTGCCATGACGTCCTTGGAGCTCGTGGAAACCAGGGGATAGCAGAACTGCAGGCCGGCAGCCTTGAGCGGTCGCATGTGGTCCGCATATGCTAGGTAGAACTGCACTTCGCGGTCGAAGACCCGGATCGTTTCGTCCAGGTACTCCCGATGTTGAAGGCAGAATTCATCGAGTGCCGCAAAAACATCCGCGAAGAGGCGGACCACTAGGTCGAGGATACGTGCCTCCACCTGGTTCATATCATCGTATTGGGGAAGGTCGACCAAGTAGTCCTTGACCTCGCCTTGCTTGAATCGTTCGAACGTCGCGAGGACATCAGCCCCATAGTCACCTTCGGAGTCGTACTTTCGAACAGTGACCCGACTGCCCCGGATAGTGAGGCAATACTGCACTTGGACAAGTTGCTTTTTGACTTTCGCGGCCTCTGCGACGAGCGTAGTGAACCCGGCGGAATCGGTGTAGCTGGAAAGATAATCATGAAAGGCTCGCAGGCCGCGTGATTTCATACCCACTGAGCCGAGGTCCAGTGCCAAGCGGCCGATGGCTGCGTTGTAGGTGTCCACGGCTTTCAAGAACCATCCCTCTCGCTGGTACTGATGGCGGAGGTCTTCGGACTGGCGGAGTTGATGTCTCATGGTCCGCATCTGCTGCGCGAACGCCTTCAGATATCCGGCCGTATCCCCTTCCTCGATGTCCCTTAGGACGTCTTGGCGGTACTGGACCGTCTCAACATCTCCAAGCGCTCGGTAAAAGACCGGTTTGAGCTCGTATTGCTCTCGTCCTTCGTAGAGCGTCTCAGCGACTTGGTCGAGATTCAGGTCCGAGAAGTACGCGGGCTCTTTCGGTTGGTCCAGGCCCGCGCGCTTCTCCACTCCCTCAAATAGGATGCTGTGAAACGGCAGGCGCTGCCCCTTGCGCACACGCGCTCGGGCGGCTACCACGTGTCAGCCTCCGAGGTGGATCGAAGGACCGCTAGTTCGCGGTCGAATTGCAGACTAGTCGCTGCGGGCGACTGCGTAGCGACGTATGGTGCAGCGGGAGAAGGACGGATTGAGAATCGCCAGCCGTTAACGCCAAGCCGCACTGAGGGGAGCGGTCGCTCCTCCCTACTCATATGGCGCTCCTACTACTACCCCAAGGTATTTCGCAGGAGCCATCAGCCCAGGTGGCGATTAAAGGCGAACTCCATCGCCTGCCGTAATTCTACCGCGAAGGCATTCAGCTCGGGCCCCGAGTGGCTGAGCCGCTCTCACAGGGCGCAACCGACGGAGCGATCACTCAGGAGGGCCTTCTGGACCTCCATCACCCGTTGCCCCTTGGGTTCGGGGGTCATCACCTCCGAACGTGGACCTTGGCCAAACTAGCCGGATGGTCTTTCCGGACGGCGTTGCCTCGGACGATCTCTACGCCCTCTTGGGCCTGTCGCCCAAGGCTCCAAGCCAGGAGCTAGAGGCTGCCTGGCGCGCCGAGGTTCAGCGCTGGCATCCGGATCGGAATCCTGATCCGTTGGCCACGTCGCGCACCGCGTTCATAAACGTCGCCTACGGGATCCTCCGCGACCGAGGCCAACGAGCGCGATACGACACGGGGGGCCTGACCCGAGCCTCTCCGCCACGCCGCCGCCAGGCCCACGATGGGAAGCGACCGAGTGCCGCGGAGGAGAGATGGCGAGCCGCCAAGGAGCGTTGGGCTGCCGAGGAGGAGCGGGGGCGCCGGTTCCGCGACTATTTCGACTTGGAATCCCAGATGAAGGCCGCCTACGCAGGAGAGCCAGGCGCCCCGCGGCACCTCCACGAGGCGCTCAGGGCTGCGCTGGTAGCCGTTTCATTGCTTCCCCCAATTGTGCAAGACGTGCTAAGTGAAACTGCTGAGTTCGGCCTAAAGGACTGGGTCCCGGCACCATGGCCGCCTGTGACGCTTGGACTCTTCCTAGCCCCCGTACTCCAAAACGAGGATGCCCTAAATCAGATCGCGGGGGTACTGCGGGCACACGAGGAGCTGGCGCCCTGGTGCCACCTAATCGAGCCAGCCAGGCAGTCCCTCCGAGATGTGTCTGCAATCATCGAGTACGTTCGCTCCCACCCTGGGACCATTCAGGCCCGCTTGGGCAAAGCGATTGGCCGGGACCAGCAAGTGATCTCTCGCCTTTGCTACTGGCTCGCCGCCGCTGGCTCGCTCCGCCGGGAGAGAGCCTGGCGGAGCTACGCCCTTTTTGTGCCCTGAACCCTGGAGTCGGCTGTCCGTCTGCGGCGGTGCCTCACTGCTGGCAGATCTCGGCTCTCAGCGAGACCGGAACTGACTGCCGCTTCCAAGAGGGCGGCCCGGCTCCGCTGCTTCTGAGTGCAACGGGAGAGCGACCAGTGTCCCCGGCCCGGAGGTAGCCTGTATAGCGCCGAGGGCGTGCCTCTCTCGGGAAGGTGAACGTGCGACTCACATTTCGGCAGCGGACGAGCATCCGCCGACTGGCCTGATGCCCGGAGCTCACACCAGGTGATCTGCTCGCGCGGCTTCAAGCACGCGCACGGTGCTGGGCCGGCGCCGGCTGACCTCCCGACCCAACACGTAGACTAGGGGTGGCAGATGTTCTGCCCGGCGCTGGAACCCGCCGATCAGAGGAATGGCCTGCCGGCCCTTCCCGGTGAGCTAGCGAACGGCTCCTACTACCTGGCTCGAGTGGGAGGCCGACCATTTCGCCGAATTCCAGCCCCAGAGATCTCGCTCAGGCGGAGCTCCTGTCGGTACTGCAAGAAAGTGGGTGCGTTCTCTGTGCTGACGAGTCCGCCGGCCAGAGCCGCTTCTACTTCTGGTACCTCAACGAGAACTACAACAACGAAGCCACAATCCGCCGGACGCGGGCCGCCCTCGGTTTCTGCCCGGTCCATCTGGCCCGCCTCGTGGAGCAGGCAGACCCGACCGCCTTCGCTTCCATTTACGCGCAGGTCACCGCTGCCGCGCTAGCCAAGGTCGAGCGGGCGCAGATCGGACTTGCTGGAGGGGACCAGCCGGAGAAGCTAGCCACGGTGCTCGGTGCGGAGGCAGGGTGCCCCGCCTGTGAGCGTCAGGAGCGCTCTCGTAAGTGGTGGGTAGCGACCTTGGCCGAAGGCTTAGAGGACACCGAAGTGCGGAGAGCCTTTGACGACGGCCACCCGGTCTGTCTCCAGCATCTCCTCGACTGCGAGGCTGATATGGGCCAGGCCGTATCGACCTTCGTGGCCCGGGTTCAGGACCTGCTCTCGCAACCGGGGGTCGTCGGAGCGGAACTGCTGCAGGCGCTTCGCGGTCTCGAGCTTTCGCCTGCTCCAGGCTCCGTCGGTAAGGCCCCCTGGGCGCCGTCCGTGGTAGGGGATGGTAAGCCGAGCTGGTCTGGGGCCCTCGCCAGGCTCAGGACGGCGTTGCAGCTGGGCACCTGCCCAGCATGCGTTTTCGCGGCACGGGACCGGCATGCGTACCTTGAGTGGCTGACAGTTGCGGTCGTGTCATCGCCGTACTCTGACTGGGCTCCGGCCCTGGAACTGTGTCGCGACCACAGCTGGGAGATACTTCATGTGGCTGGAGTCGAGAGGGTCGACCCGCTACTGGAAGCCATGCGCCAGCAGTCGCTCGCGCGACTGCGCCTCGCGCGACAACGAACAGGCGCCGGAGATGTGCGGCGGCGGAAGCTGGGGTGGTCCCGTTCGCGACAGACATCTTCGACCTATGGGGACCACAAGCGGGAGTGCCCCGCCTGCGAGGCTGGCCAGGATGCGGCGAAGAGGACTTGCGAACTACTGCTGAGGGCAATCCCGGATCCGTTGCTGGCCTCCGCCTACCAGGCGTCCGGCGGACTTTGCGTCCCCCACCTCCGCTTGGCATTGGCAGCCGCCGGAGGCGCGGAAAGCGCCCAGTTCTTACTCCGGGCAGCGAGAGTGCGGCTGGCAGTGTTGTCGTGGGAGCTGGAAGAGGTCGGGCGCCGGCGCGCTTGGGACCGACGATGGGAGCCGGAAGCAGATTTGTCGGGAGCGTGGCGCCGGGCGGCCGAGCACGTGGGTGGTCTCTACCAGCGGCCGATTGCCTAGCTGATGGGTCGCGAGTATTCGAGTCCTTATTGCTCCACATTGGAAACTGAAGTTCTGGCGCCCGCGGGCGTGACCGTCGAGTGCGCCCAGCCAGAGCTGCTGTTTAGTCGTCCCGTGCAGGGCGGCTTGAACCCCGGGGCGGCCTGTCTCTCACATGTTCTACGGAACTCAGCTCAAAAGCGCACCGGCCGGCAAAAGGCTGATTTTCCGGCGAAACGGGCACTGCCCCCGAGATACTCTTCGATGCGCATGAGCTGGTTGTACTTCTCTACCCGCTCACCCCGGCAGGGCGCGCCCGTCTTGAGATGACCGGTATCCAGGGCTACGGTCAAGTCAGCGATGAAGCTGTCGACCGTCTCCCCCGAGCGATGGGACACGAAGGCGCCCCAACCATGAAACTGGGCGAGCCGGGCGGCTGCGATGGTCTCGGTCAGGGTTCCGATCTGGTTTAGCTTGATCAGGGTCGAGTTGGCGATGTCCTCTGCGATCGCGCGAGCGATGATGGCGGGATTGGTGCAGAAGATATCGTCGCCGACCAACTCGATGGAGCTGCCCAGCTGGCCGTTGAGGACCTTCCAACCGTCCCAGTCGTTCTCCGCCAGACCGTCCTCCAGCAGGCAGATCGGATAGTCGTTCACCATCGACTGGTAGTAGGCGACCATCTCCTCGCTGCTGAGCTGGCGGCCCTCGGTCCTCAACGCGTATCTCCCCTCGCGGTAGAACCCACTGGCAGCGGGGTCCATGGCGATTCCCACATCAGTCCCGGGGCGGAGCCCAGCCTTCTCGATGGCGGTGACGATGAGCTCCAGGGGCTGGCGGTTGGAACTGACGTGGGGCGCGAAGCCACCCTCGTCGCCGACCCCCACCGAAAGACCCTGGTCGAGCAGGATCCCCTGCAGGACACGATAGATTTCGCTGCTCCACCGGACGGCCTCATGGAAGTTCGTGGCGCCATAGGGGGCTATCATGTACTCCTGAATGTCCGCCCCCTGGCCGTGGGCGTGAACACCCCCATTGAGGATGTTCATCATCGGCACCGGCAGGCGGGTGGCCCCCGGGCCGCCAAGATATTCGTAGAGGGGAAGGCCACTGGCCTCGGCGGCGGCGCGGGCGCAGGCCATCGAGACTCCGAGGATGGCGTTGGCTCCCAGATGGCCCTTGTTCTCCGTCCCGTCCAGGGCGATCATCCTGGCATCGAGTTCGGCTTGGAGGCTGGCGTCCATTCCGATCAGGTTGGGGGCGATGGTCTCCTCGACTCCGGACACGGCTTGGCGCACGCCTTTGCCGCCGTAGCGCTTCGGGTCGCCATCGCGTAGCTCAACCGCCTCGCGACTACCGGTGGAGGCTCCGGAAGGGACGCTGGCTCGGGCCCTTATTCCGCAGGCCAGGTCCACCTCCACCTCGACCGTGGGATTGCCACGGGAATCGAGGATCTCGCGCCCGTGGATGCGAGCTATGGCGGTGTCCACCGGTACCTCCTGAACTACCTCCGCCGCTTGAACGTTCCCGAACCCCGACTCTCGGACTTGGTCCGTGAATCGCAGCCGGCGCGGGCGCTGGTGGTCCGTAGAGCCTGGGCCAGCCGGATTTAAGAAGTCAGGCGATTTTTACAGGCCGGCTGCTTGGCCAAAACCAGGCTTTGCGCCACATCCTAGCTGACCCAGATTGGCGAAGGTACCGGGATTCCATGCCGGCGCGGCACGTCGCGATTCGTGTTCTCCCAGCCAGGCGGCCACAACCGCTGTGGCGGACCGGGTGGCGCGTTCGACCAAGCCATCTACTCAGACTTACCCGCATGCAATATTCCGACGGGGTCGATGACGGGGACCTCTACGGCCTCCTGGGGGTGCTCCAGAGCGCGTTCGGGGACGACCTGGTGCGAGCGCGCCGGCTTCAGGCCAAGAAGTGGCACCCCGATCACAACCGGGATCCGCAGGCCCAGGCGCGGATGGCGGCCGTCAACAACGCCCTCCGGGTGCTGAGCGACGCCGCCCAGCGGCAGGCCTATGACGAGCGGCTGCGCTCACTGCGGCGAGTGGGCCCTGCCGCGACTCCCACTAGGTCGCCGGCGGGTGTGGTCACATTGGCCTCCTACCTCCAAGATCGAGGCTTCTTGGTGGTTGACACCCGCGTCAGGGGAGGGAGTCTTTGGGTGGTCGCCGCTCCAGGGCTGGAGCCAATAATAGACGTGCTCCGAGGGCACGGGTTCGAGTTTGAGTACGTCGCCAGCGGCGGCATGGCGACGGACCACAGGCCCGCGTGGCGGACTCGGACTTGGGGCTGAGCCTCCTGCGTCCCACTGGTAGTCAAGTGTGGTCACCCAAGCCAGCCCAGACGAGGCGCCGGGGTTCGGACTCCGGGCGCCGCAAGAGTGGTTCCAGCCAGCCAGGAACGTGTGGCGAGGTACAAGCGGTTGATCGACACCGAGGCTGCCGAGCACACGCCATACGGACTGGCTGGCGAGTCGACCTAATCGCCGGGCACACCCAGGCGGTCGGCCCGTCGAGGTCCGCCGCTTTCTGGAGGCTCACGGTCGCTGAACACGCGCCGGTAAGTGTCTTGGCCGTAGCTGGTGGGAAGCGGTTCACCTTCGCGGAGCTTGAACGTGCGGCCACCGTCGGGCCGCCTTTCGGCGCGGAGGAACATCGCCGCCTCGAAGCCTTCTCGGTGAAGCCGGTGCACAAGATCGTAGAGGTGGGTGACCATGACCACCTTGTTGCCGGAGTCGACCATGGCCGAGATCACCTGCCGGGCGATCTCCGACCCTTCGCGTTCGTTGGTGGAGGCGAAGGACTCATTACAAAGCAGCAGGCTGTGGGGCGTCATGGCCGCTGCGATGTCGCTCATTCGGCTGAGCTCTTCCTCGAGCTTGCCGCTGTTCATCGTCCGGTCCTCTTCACGCTTGAAGTGCGTGAACACCCCTGAGCAAACGTCGGCTTGGAACACCTCGGCCGGGGTAGACATCCCGCTCTGCATCATGAGCTGCGCTTGTCCTAGGGCACGCAGGAATGTGGACTTTCCGCCTTGATTGGCGCCGGTAATCATGATGAGGCGTTTGCCCTCCGCGTCAACGTCGTTGCCGACGACGCAATCTTCGGATTGTAGGCTGAGTCCCACGTCGTAGAGCCCTCTGGCCGAAAGTTCTGGTCGCCCGGCCCGAACGGGGATGGGGAAGCACATGGGCTGGCCTTTCCCGTTCACACGTTCATGGAGGTTCACGCAGCCGATGTAGAACGCCAACTCGGACACGAGCATGGTGAAGAAACTGAGGATATGGTCGGCCGACTGGGCGAGTGCGTTGGCGACTAGATTGATCCCTCTTCCGCGGAGATCTTCGAGCTCCCGCAGCCCCGCGTCATCGCGTGCGTCCACCTTGAAGCTGTAGCCGGAACGGCTTCGCGGGGACATCCGCTCGATCCCACGCCTTTCCTTTGCCCGTCGCAGGACGTAGTTCGTGCCGGTGTTACCTCGTGCGAGCTCGGCGCTGATCAACGCCCCGTTGCGGAACTTGACCTGTCGGAGATGTGCTTCGACGGTATCGAAGTACGCGTCGTCGAGCTCCGTCGAGAGCATGTTGAAGAACCGGACGAAACCAGCCGACCGGAAGTTGCCGGCGTTCTCGTCACTAACGGCGCGAAGCCGCCTCAGGACATCGACGAACAGCTCCATCAGTTGGGCGGAGCGATGGAGGATATAGTCGGGCGAGGCAGAGAAAATGCCCCAGACCTGTTTCTCGGCCTGGACGGCCTCGACGGCGAGCCCGTAGATGGCCCGGAGCGTCGCGCGATTGTCGAGACAGTCGGCGAGGACTCGCTGGCGATAGACGATCGCCTCGGGCTCGCCCAAGCTCAAAAGCAAAGCTCGCTTGGCGATGCCTAGCAAGAAGGGATCCCCGCCGGCCATGGCATCCAGCAAGATCTGGAGCTCGAGATCCTGGACCAGAGATTCGGCTTGGGGAGGCAGCGCCTCGGTGAGATCGACATCTCTATCCTCGTACATGAGGAAGGCCTTCATGATGCGAGACGCTTCATCAGCGCGGCATGGGTAAGGCCGTATTTCTCTGCAATCGCACCGGCATAGGCGAGGCCCTCGGCCGGTTTCCGTACGATCCTGAACGTGCGTTCCGTCGGGTGTTGAGGGTCGATTGCGGCCACCATGCTGACGGTCGCGTCACCCAGCGAAGCCAGCTCGTCGACGAAAGTCACGTACACGCCCACGACGCCCAGGTCGGTCATCTGTGAGACCACCTTCTTACCGACATATAGGGCGTCTTCGAGCGTCGTGGAAGTGAAGGTTTCGTTCATGATCACGATGCTGCGACCAGTGGCTCGTTGGAGAATGTCGTGAACGCGGACCAGCTCGTCTTCGAGCTTACCCCGCAGCGTCCCGAGGCTCTCCTGCCGCTCGAAGTGGGTGAAGATGTGGTCGGGCAGGAAGAGCCTGGCTGTCCGAGCCGGGACCGCCAGACCCAAACTGGCCAGATAGTGAAGCTGGCCGAAGGCCCGGGCGAACGTCGTCTTCCCTCCCTGATTCGTGCCGGTGACCACGAGCAGGCGCTCGGGGCCCTGGAGATAGAACCCGTTGCACACGACGATAGCCCCGGCCGAAACTTTGGCGTTGGCCAGGACAATGTCAAATGCATCGGTGGCCGCGGTCTCCGCGACGTTCTCGGTCACCTCCGGAAAACAGAAGGGCAGACCAGCGTCTTTGATCCTCGCGATGTAGTCGAGGTAGGCGAGGTAGAACTGCACCTCTCGGTCGAAAACCTGGACGGTGCCGTCGATGAACGTGCCGTGGCGGACACAGAAGTCGTCGAGTGCCGAGAAAACGCCAGGGTGGAGCCGAGCGACAAGGTCGAGCACTTGGGCTTGGACGTGTCCCATGTCGAGCTCTGGGAACGTGGCTCGGTAGTCCTTCACAGCCCCCTGCTTGAACTTGGCGAAGGTCTCCTCGACTTCGGCGCCGTAGTCGGGCTCTCCGCCGTAATCACTGACCGTGATGCGAGTGCCGCGAATGTTGATGGCGTAGTTGACCGCGCCCAGGTCGCGCCGAAGCGAGCGCATGTCGCTGGTCATTCCCGCAAAGGCTCCGGAGCGCACGTAGGTGGCCAGGTACTCGCGCAGCTCCTCCAACCCACGAGACCCCACGACCGGGGAGGCAAGCCCGTCGGCAAGTGAGGTCACCGCTCTGCAGTACAGCTCCACGGCGTCGAGAAACCGTCCTTCTCTGTAATAGCGATGCTCTATCTTGCGTACGCTAGACAGCTGGCCTCGGACTCTGCGCATCTGCTCGCCGAAGGACCGCACGCACGCGGAGAGCTCGGGGTTTCCAAGGTCGCGGAGCACGGCTTGGCGATAGCGAACGGTGCCGGGATCGCGGAGCGGGGAGGAAAAGACGGGCTCCAGGTCGTATTCCTCGCGCCTGGCGGTGACTGCCCCTATGAACTGGTCGAGGTTGAGGTCTGAGAAGCATGCCGGGTTTGCAATGACCTTGGCATCGACGTGATGAGGCCCGTCGAAGAGGACGCTGGGGAGCCGACCGACCGCGGGTGGCGTCCGGCCGGTAGGTCCGTTCATGCCCCCTTCACGACCGATCGGGACTCCTCATCGCGGGACCTGATGGACGGGAACCATCTGGTGAGGTAGGCCACGGTGCAGTGATCACTCCGAGAACCGCCGTGGGCGAAACAGCCGCTCCGGCCCAGCGGCGGCTGTCCTATCCACAACTCCACAACCGGAAACACTGGAATCCCCACCTCAGCGAGCGAAGAGGACGATCACGAAGACTGCCACCAGGTACAGCATGTAGAGGTTGACGCTGCCAGACTGGATGCGGCCCGCCTCCCGCGAGAGCCGGTTGGCAGCTAGGACTATGGGTCTGTAGAGGTACGTGGAGACCGGCTCGACTACCCGACGAACGTAGCGAATGGTGTGGGCGAAGTAGGGTGGCTGGTGATAGTCACCCTCGATCGCCTTCTGGTCCCGGAACACTCCCCCGAAGGTGGATCGGAAGAGGTTTGTGAAGGAGGTTGGGGTGTACTGCATTGAAGGCTCGTAGGCGGCGCCCGCCCCCGACCACACGCTGGCCTCCCGGCGAGAGCGGCGGCCAACCAGGCGCAGCCCGCCCGCGACCAGGCCGATCACAAAAACCAGGGTGAGGAAGATGTAGGTGGGAGAGATGAAGGCGTAGCTAAAATTCGTGGGCACTATCACCAGCCCGTTGGCCGGGATGATCTGGCTGAGGAAGGTGCCGCCTACCCTCACCGGGAGGGGGAACAGGGCAGGGTGGGAGAAGAACGGAGGCAGCATGGCGTCGAGTAACCCGTGCAAGTGGGTGGCGCCTGCTGCAGAGGCGACGGCCGCCCCAATGCCGAGGGGCGGCACCAGGGCGGTCAGGACCGCGACCCCGGCTGTGACCAGCATCCCTAGACGCATCGCCAATGGGACCTCCCGCGCCCGGGCGGCGAGATCGCTGCGGGAGGCCCCGAGGAAGGCGCCCCCGAAGACCCGGACATAGGCGGTTGCGGCCAGGGCAAAGGTCAGGGTCAGCAACATCCCGGCCACGGCCAAGTACAGGCGGCTCTCCGGGCTGTCCAGCACTCGTGCTCTGATCAGCATCTGAAGCCCGAGCCACTCGGTCTGGAAGCCGTTTAGGGGTGGCACCCCGGCCAGCCCCATCGCTCCGATGAAGAATAGGAAGGTGGTCCAGCGCATCCGCCGGGCGAGGCCACCAAGACGGTCCATGTTGAGGCCGCCCGCTGCCACGTCAACGCACCCGGCCCCCATGAACAAGGTGCTTTTGAGCAGCGCATGGTAGAAGACGTGGAGCAACACGACCACCAGGGCGGCGGCTGCCAGCAGGTGATGGTCGGTGCTGGTGAAGACTAGTGCCGCGCCCAGCATCGCCACCATGAAGCCGAGATTCTCGACCGTGCTGTAGGCCAGCATCCGCTTCAGGTTCGGCACCAAGAGGGAGAACAGCACCCCGTAGCCGGCGGTCACCACCCCCAGTCCCAAAGTAAGGTAGCCCCACCACGGCGCGGGTGCGGGCAGCAGGGTCACGATGGTGAGCAGCAGGCCGTAGATCCCCATCGAGACGACGACCCCCGAGAGGGCTGCCGAGACATTGGCGGGGGCGGCGGGATGAGCTTCGGGCAGCCAGCCCTGGAGCGGGACCAGGCCGGCCTTGACCCCGAAGCCGATCAGGAACAGGACGAAGGCGGCAGACGCGACACCCCCGCCCACCAGATGATGCTGGGCGAGACTCGCGAAAGAGGTCGAGGGCCGGAGAGCGCCGACCAGGATGAATGCCACCGCCATTGCCAGGAACCCCACCTTGGCGAGCGCCAGCATGAGCAGGGCTGCCTGGGGCCGGCCGGGACGGTCGAACTCGACCGTGACCAGGACATAGGTCGCGATCACCATCACTTCCCAGGCCAGCAGAAAGGAGAAGGCGTCACCGGCGGCAAGCACCAGCAGCATCGCGGCGAAGCTGACGTTCAGCAGGCTGTGCACGGTGGCCTGACGCAGCGGTCCGCCCAGGTGGTGGACGTAGGCTGAGGTGTATAGGGAGATGCCGGTACCGACCACCCCGGCCAGGAGCAGGAAGGTGCCCGCCAGGGGCGTGGCTCTGAAGGCGAAGCCCCCAAAGGGCGTGCTCACCGGCAGGGTGACGCTGGCGTGGGCGCCCCTCAGCCAGAGCGCGGCACAGATGACCACGACCACTCCCGCCACCGTGGCCGTGGCCGACGAGAGTTCGCCGAAGATGGACCAGCGCACTACCCCCAGCCCGAGGATGGCCGCCGCCACATAGCAGGCAGCCGCGGCGGCCAGCAGCTCAAGCGCCATCGTGTGACTCCACGCCCGCCCGGTAACGGCGCTCCGCCCGATCCACCGCCACCAGCAGCCCATGAAGGAGCGCCTGCGGGGTCGGCGGGCAACCGGGTACATAGACGTCGACCGGCAGCAGCCTGTCGACTGGGCCGTTGGTCATGAGGCCGTCGGCAAAGCTTCCGCCGCTGAGGGCGCAGGCACCGGCTGCGATCACCAGCTTTGGGGCAGGCATGGCGGCGTAGGTGGCGAGCAGCGGCTCCTCCATGTTGCGGGTCACCACCCCAGTCACCAGGAGCGCGTCGGCGTGCCGCGGAGTGGGGGTGAAGAAGAACCCTAGGCGGTGGAGGTCCAGGTATGGGGTGCCCAGCATCTGCAGCTCGGACTCGCAGCCGTTGCAGGAACCGGCATCCACGTGGCGGATGTGGAGCGAGTGGCGGAAGAGACGGACAGCCCGGGACTGGACCGCGGTCGCCGCCGCCTGGAGCTGGGTTGGGGCCGGGCCCTGCCCACCACCCCAGCGGACAGTGGTCTGCAGCTGCTGGCGCTCGCGGACCGCCACCCTGGGGTCGGAGTTGGCGGTGAAAGCGGCCGGCAGGGACCGTACGCAACGGCCACACATGATGCAAGCCCCGGCGTCGAACTTCAGTTCCCCGGCCGCTTCGTCGCCTGTCGCCTCGATGGCGGAGGTGGGGCAGATGGCGGCCACCTTCAGGGCCCCGGCGGGGGTCAGCCCCTGCCAGTGCAGTTGGACAGTCGAGCCTGCCCCCTCCTCCCCGCGCAGCTCATGGCCAGGGAACCGTGTGGTCTTGATCCCGGTCCTCAGCCCTCCCAGGATCCACCGGCTCATCGGTCGAACTCGGCGTGCGAGAGTGAGAAGCTGGCCTCGATGACGGGGTAGTCGGTGAGGTTGTTGCCGCTGCCACAGGCGTGGGCGAACGGGTGCCAGTTGACCACGGCAGGAGGACGGGCCCTCCAGCGCCGGACCGCGCCGGTCTCGTCCAGATCGACGAAATGGAGGGTCTCACCCCCCGGGGCCTCGGCCCAGCCGAGGGCTGAGCCGGCCCGAAGCGCGGGTGGCCCGGTCTGCCCGGATTCCGCCGGCCAGCTGTCGAAGAGGTCGTCCACGATGGCGAGAGACTGCTGCACTTCCGCGACCAACACCTGCAGCCGGGCCTCGGCGTCGCCGTCAAGCGCCGTCGGCACGGTCAGCCGGAGTGCCCCGTAGGCGGCGTAGGGATGGTCACGGCGGGCGTCCCGATCTTGCCCGGAGGCGCGTCCGACCGGCCCCACCAGGTTGTGCTCGGCAGCGTAGTCGGGAGTCAGGACGGCGGTCGTCTCCAGCCGGTCCACGAATATCGACGTCTCCGCCAGAAGCCGCTGGAGCCTCTCGGACCGGGCCGACCAGTCAGCCGCCAGCGATCGCAGGTCGCCGCGGAGGGTGGCCGTTGGCACCGCCTCCACCCCACCGATCCTGAGTGCCCCCCGTAGGTAGCGGTGGCCGGTGAGACGCCCTCCGATCCTGAGCACCTCCTCCTTGAGGAGGCCGTACTGGGCGGCGGCGACCAACAGCCCGGTCGCCTCACAGAGACGGGCGATGGTGCCGAAATGGCTATGTAGCCGCTCGATCTCTGCCAGCAACGTCCGGGTGTGCTCCGCGGCCGGGCTTACCGCGGCCCCGACCGCGCGCTCCACGGCCCTAGTAAAGGCGAGCCCGTTCGCAAAGGCGGAGAGCCCCGCCAGGCGCTCGGCCAGCGGGAGTGCAAGGTCGGCCGAGCGACCTTGGGCGAGCCGCTCGATCGCCCGGAACTTGTAGCCGAGGCGGAGGCTGACCATGACGATGTCCTCGCCGCCGGAGGCGAAGAGGAACTCGGCGGACTCCTGAGGGCCGCTGCGAACCGGGCCCAGTGGAAGGGTGAAGACTCCCTGCCCCATCACCGCCGGCCGGATCACGTCAAAGGGGTAGCGGGGGACCGGCCCGGGCCCGGGCTGAGGACCGCTCATCGGCGGGTAGTCGTCGGGCCAGTCGTGCAGGCGCAAAGGGGCCGCTGCGGGATGCCCGACCGGCTCCAGGCCGTGCATCTCGAATATCTCGCGCTCGTACCAGCTAGCCGCATGGATGGCCGGGGTCAGAGAAGGAAAGCTGGTCCCCGAGAGCTCGGTGGAGAGCAGCAGCCAGGCAGGGTCGCCGACCATTTGCAACACCGCCGTGAGCGTGGCCGCCGAGCCGTCCGCGGTGGTGGCGAAGAGGTCCGATAGCAGGACTGACTGGGCCAGGTCTGTGGTGCGCTGCCAGAACTCGCGCTCGGGGCAGCTCGCGCGGGCCTCATCCTGCGACCTCCATTGCACCGAAAGCCCGATGGAAGAGGCCAGCTGCCCCAGCTCGCCTCTCACCGGAGCACCTCCTTGGTCGCCCCTTCGAGCAGGGAGTGGAGCGGCCCCGGGATCCAGACCCCGAGGATGAGGACGCCGGCAAGCAGCACGTAGCCGGGGACGAGGAGGGCGAAGCCAAGGTCCGCCCTGGTCTGCAGCTGGCTCCCGTCGGCATCGCCGAAGGTCATGCGGCTGAAGGGAGCGAGAAGGGCGATGAAGCCGACCAAGAGCAGGACCACGATCAGGCCGCCAGCCCCCCAGGCCTTTGCGCCCAGTGCCCCCCGCACGATCGAGAATTCGGAAATGAAGAGGCCGAAGGGGGGGGCCCCAGCGATCGCCAGCGCCCCAGCCAGGACCAGCACCGCGGTGGCCGGGGCCACCCTGACCACGCCCCGGACCTCACTGATCGTTGTGGTCCGAAAGCGAAGCAAGAGGTTGCCGGTGTTGAAGAACATCAAGCACTTGGCCAGGCTGTGGGCCAGCATCTGCAGTAGCGCTCCAAACACCGCGACCGGAACCCCCAGCCCGATCCCGACCGCGATCAGCCCCATCTGCTCGACCGACGAGTAGGCCAGCAGTCGCTTGAAGTTCTGCTGCGAGACCAGGAAAACCACTCCGACCGTCATCGAGAGCAGCCCGAAGGCGAGCAGCGCAGAGCGCAGGCCCCCGGCCTCCCCGCCGACGGCTGGGGTCACGAGCGCGAGCACTCGCAGGATGGCGAGCATGGCGCAGCTCAGCTCGGCTCCCGACAGCATGGAGCAAACCGGCGCGGGAGCCTGACTGTGGGCGTCCGGAAGCCAGGTGTGCATGGGGGCCAGCCCCGCCTTGGTGCCAAATCCAACCAGCACCAGTAGGAAACCCAGCGCCGCCAGAGAACTGGACAGCTGAGGGCCGGCGGCGTGCAGCACCGGCACCGTGAAGTTGTAGGCGGAGCCCAGGGCGGCGATCCCGGAGGCGTAGAGCAAAAGGAATCCGAGCAGGGCGATCAGCTCGCCGGCGACTGCCAGGATGAGGAATTTCCAGGCCGCCTCCAGGGGATCGCGGGATCCGTAGAAGTCCACCAAGGGGGCGGCGGCGAAAGTGGTGGCGGTGACCGCTGTCCAGAGGAGAGCCAGGTTGCCGGAGACCGTCGCCAGCGCCATCGTGAAAACGAACAGGTAAAAGAGCAGGAAGTATTTGCGCAGCTCGCCCGCGCGGAGCACATGCCCCTGGGCGGGGGAGCGGAAGTAGGCGATCGAGTAGGCTCCCGCGGCAGTGGAGACGAACATCACCACCAGCAGGACGACCGCGCCGAGGTCGTCGAGGTAGAGCCAGTCGTCGAAAGCCCGGATGGGGCCATGGCCAAGCATTCGGGCGATCAGTGCCAGGGCCAAGCCGAACATCGCCACGCAGGTCGGGATCACCAGGGCGTACCGGGCCCGGTCGCTTCGGACCAGCGCGCTGACCGCGGCCGCCACGAGGGGCAGCCCGAGCATGGCGATCAGGAGACCGTCATCGGTCATCCGCGCAACCTCGTGAGCTCCGAGGTGTCGGTGCTGGAGACGGCCTCGTGCATCCGCGCCACCAGGAAGCCCATCACCAGCACCGCAATCAGGACGTCTAGCACGATCGCGAACTCGACCAGCAGGCTGAGCTTGGGCTCCAGCACCAGACCGGCCAGCAGCAGGCCGTTCTCTGCCGCCAGAAGTCCCGCCACCTGGAGCACGGCGTCCCGCCGGGCAACAGTAGTGAAGAGCCCCAGGAGCAGCACCGCGAGGGCGATGCCGAGCACCGGCGAGGGCAGGAGCTCATCGGCCAAGTGGATCTGGCCGGCGGAGACGAAACCGGCCAGGGAGAGCGCCGCGCCGATCAGGAGAGCGGTCGGGAAGCCGACGTAGTAGACGGTCTCCCGCCGCCCGGAGATAGCAAATGCGGTGCGGCGCCGGAGCAGCTGCGGCACCACGACGCCCTTGACCACCACCACCAGCAAACCGAAGAGGAGCAGATCCAAAAGGCCAGTGATGGCGTAGAGGGCGATCGACACCCCTCCGAGCAGCCACGACTGGACGGCGTAGGCGAAGACCGCTGTCCTTAGCTGGCGCGCTACGATCAGCATGAAGGTGACCAGCAGGATCAGCACGCTGAGGGTGACCTCAGTTAGCATCGCGCACCTTCGCCAGCTCGCCCACAACGCCTGCCCATCAGCGACCTACCGTGTAGAGCACCAGGCCGAGGAAGGCGAGCACGAAGCTGCCGCCAAGGTACTCGGGGACGCGCAAGATCCGGATCTTTGCCAGCGCTGATTCGATCCCTACCAGCACGCACGCGCCCGCGAGCATTTTGGCGGCAAGGGTGACGATGGCGACGAGGAAGGCGGGTACCGTGATCGTCGAAGCCAGCCCAAGGGGAAGTACCAGGACGTTGAGCCACACGACCATCAGTACGAACAGCTTCATGAAGCCTCCCCACTCCATCAGCGCTTGGTCGGGCCCCGAGAACTCGAACAGACGCGAGGACTCGATCATCGAGAGCTCCTGAGTGCTGTTCGGGTTATCGATCGGGAGGCGACCAGCCTCAGCCAGCACGACCAACAGAAAGGCTGCCGCCACCAGTGCGTGGCTGGGAACGATGTGGGGGGAGCTGGTGAAGAGCGTGCCGTTGACCACGAAGGGGACGGTGCCACCGGAGATGAAGCCGACAGCGAAGAAGACCACGATGAAGGTCGGCTCTGCCAGCGAGGACACGAAGCGGGAGCGGCTGGCTCCCAGCCCCCCATACGGGCTCCCGCTGTCCATCGCGGCTAGGTTGGTGAAAAAGCCGCCGATCCCGATGACAAACCCGCTGCCTACCATGTCGGCCATAAGCGCCCAGCTCAGCGGCATGGTCGTGAGTACCGGGATGAGGATGGCGAAGGCGATCGGGGTGGCGAAGACCACGTGAGGCGCGATGCGGAACAGGAAGGAAGCGTTGGGGGTGGCGGAGCGCTCCTTGCCCAGCAGCTTAGCCAGGTCGTAGTAGGGCTGCAATGGCGAGGGGCCGCGGCGTGACTGCACCTTGGCCTTGAGGTTCTCGATAACCCCCTTGAGCAAGGGAGACAGGAGTACGACCGTCAGGACTGCGACGATCTGACCGATGGCTGCGGCTAGCAAGTCACCACGCGCTTTTGTGTTGCCGATCGGTCAGAGATCCCTAACTCCTAAGGTTCCGCACAGCCTTCGCAGTTAGGGGCCATCAGCTCACAAGGTGAGCTTGTGGCTAGGACGCCACGGCGAGCCCCATCGCCTCGAGCCGAGATGATACCGGGTCCGGTGGGTGCCCTTGGCGCTGGCTGCGTCAACTCCCGTTTCCAGCGCGCACATGTAGAGACGCTGGCGCCTGAAGCATCGGGAGGCTCACCGCACCGCACCAGCCTGATCCAAGGATGCTTCGACCACGGACCGGGCATGACCACCAGAAGTCACATCGGGTACGCGTCAGGGAGACTGGTTGCGGCGTTGCAGCGAGCCCTCTCGTTGCCCCCGTGGAGAGACTCGGCAATCGCCCGGGTCCAGCCAGACCAATAAGGCCTGGACCGTACATCGCCTGCGGGCGCTCGCGGCGGACGCCTACAATCCGGTTGGCGCTGAGGCTCGCCTGATGCTGGGCCGCCAGCCGATGGCTTCTACCGTGGCAGGAAAGAAGGGTGGCATGGGCCAACCGATCTGGACCGCACGTCCAGAAAGCCCGGTGGAGTTGGGCACGGAGGCATCAGGTGATCGAGATAATTGTTCCCGGTTGGCGCCACCTGCAGTTAAGCACCCTGGTGCTGGACCTGAATGGGACCCTGGCCGTGGACGGCAGGCTGCTGCCGGTGCATGCGAGCGTGGCAGAGTTGGTCCAGCGGCTGGACGTTTGCCTGCTCTCGGCCGACACCCACGGCACCCTTGAAGAGGTGGCGGCAGAGCTGCGGGTTCGCGCGGTTCGGCTGCGGCCCGGGGGCGGTGAGTCGCAACAGAAGGCAGAGTTCGTTCAACAGCTTGGCGCCGACTCGGTGGTGGCGGTCGGTAACGGTGCCAATGACGTCGGGATGCTGGAGATTGCCGCGCTCTCGCTCACGGTCCTGGGGGACGAGGGCTGCGCGGTCCGTGCCATCCAAGCCAGCGAGCTGTTGGTCGGCTCGGCGGACGAGGCGCTCGACCTCCTGCTCCATCCGCTGCGTCTGGTGGCAACGCTCCGACGATGATGCGCATCCCAGCTTCGCCCCGGTCGATGGCGGAGGTCGGGCTTCCCTTGTCCTTCATCTGCGACCTGCTCCTCAAGCTCCTCTACTTCAACGGCAACATGATGGGCCGGGACTTGGCCGCCACCGCCTGCCTCCCCTGGACGGTGACCAGCGAGGCGGTCGGCTTTCTGACTAAGGAGAATTTCTGCGGAACCACGGGCGCCAGGAGCCATCTCGGCAACGGGGAGGAGTTCGTCGAGGGGCTGGAGTACGCGGTCACCGCCGCAGGCCGGGAGCGCACACGGGAATCGCTCCAAGTGAGCCAGTATGCCGGTCCGGCTCCAGTGCCGATCGACGACTATCTGGTCAGCGCCCGAGGCCTCGTGGCCGAGGCAGGTGTCGTGGTGGCCGCCTCGCTGGAGCAGGCTCTGGACGAACTCGTTCTTCCCTCCCGGGTGATCGACGTGGTGGGGACCGCCCTCACCGCACGTCAGGCGCTTTTCCTGTACGGGCCACCCGGCAACGGCAAGAGCACGATCGCCGAGGCCTGTGCCGCCGTGCTGGGCGATCCGATCTTCATTCCTCACGCTCTGTACGTTCACGGGGAGGTGGTGCGGGTCTTCGACCCAGTCCACCACCGGCGATTTGAAGGGCCGCCCATCCCTCATGACCTGCGCTGGACGCTGGTCTACCGGCCGATGGTCCGTACTGGTGGAGAACTCCGCGCCCAGCAGTTGGAGCCGGCCTTCGATCGGACCCTTGGCTTCTACGAGGCACCACTCCAATTGAAGGCCAACGGAGGGATCTTCCACGTCGACGATTTCGGACGACAGGTGATCTCCCCGCGGGAGATCCTGAACCGGCTGATCGTCCCCCTAGAGACCGGGGTCGACCACCTCAACATCGCTCGGGCCGGGACCACGGTCAGTGTTCCCTACGCGACCGTGCTACTGCTCTCCACCAACCTCGACCCGTCCGAGCTCGTCGACGAAGCCTTCCTTCGCCGGGTCCGTTACAAGACACTTATCCCCGACCCCAGCCCTGATGACTTCCGGGTCATTTTCCGCAGGGTGTGTGCCAAGCGCGGCATCGCCTATGCAGACGGCGCGGTCGACTACCTGCTGGCCACCCACTACGGGCGCGCAGGACGGTCCTTACGAGGTTGCCAGCCCCGCGATCTCGTGGACCAGCTGATCAGTACGGCCCGCTATCTGGGTCGCGAGCCCGAGCTGGTTCCCGAGATGATCGACCGGGTCGCCCACGCCTACTTCGCTGACTTCCGCTACGCCGCCGGGCAGATTCCTCAGGCACCGCACCCGGAGGACTGAGTCGGTGCCGCCGAGCCAGTGTCGCCAGCGCCTACGCACACGGGTTCGCACGGTGCCGCACGGCCGTCGTTCAGGCCAAGTCGCGCCGGGGACGCGGCCATCGCCCAAGACGAAGAGCGCCTGGCCGTCGCCAAGCTCGACGACGAGACCGAGCGGCTCACCGGGGCTCGGGCCGCCGAGCCCGCCGGTGCCGACGACCAGCACGACGCCGTCCCAGAGCTGCCCGGCCGCGTCTCCTTTGGGGCCCGGGATCACCACGGGCCCGAAGAAGGCAACTTCTCCGAGGCTAGGGCCTCGTATGGCGCAGTCTCTGGACGAGTGAACTCCACGTTGTTGAGCACCCACCAAACGCGATCCACGTAGTGCTTCGTCAGATGACCGATCTTCTCCGCAGTCCCTGGGTCGACCTCGTCTAGAAGGGCGAAGAGGGATGGATCGCGGCGCTGGACCCGGGCAACGATCTCCGTCTGCCGGGCCTTCTTGGTCTTGAGCGCGAGAGCGAGGGCAGTCGAGGCTTGCTGGGCAGCATCGTCTCGCTCAAGCTCCTGGCGCATCTCCAGGGTCTCGCAATGCAGGTGAAAGGCCAACTCGTACTGGAGCTGGGCCTCCTTGAGGCTCCACGGGGACTTCTGATCTATCGAGCTTTCGACAAGGCGCGGGTAGCCCAAGTTGCGAGCGATCTGCCGCCAATTTTCCTCGCCGGACCAGGCGGGATCATCAACCCTGTCATAGCCCCAGACCGCGTACTGAAGCATCACCTGGAAAGCTCGGCTCCGGTGAGCATCGTCTGCCAGCCAATTGATCGGCTCGTCGGCGGCGGGATCCATGACCATTTCGTCGGGGGCCTCCTTGAACATGAGGGCCACTTGACCCGTCATGAGTCCGACGAACGTACCGTGGGCCTGAGAGATCGCATCAGCCACAAAAGCCTTGTGCTGAGCCCTAGAAGCGGTGTAGAGCCCAACGCCGACATCGCAAAGCTGGTCGGTCGTGAGGTCGGAGGCGGCTTGGCTCAAGTCAGGACAGACGGCACAGTCTTCACGATGAGAACGGTAGGCGACCAGAGCTTGGTCGAGGCGGGCGCCGTTCAGCCTCCAACCTCTCTCATACCTCACCGGATCAAAGGGAGGCAGCAGCGAGGAATTGGTGTCGCGGACTGGCTGCTTGGTGCTCATGAGCTCTGCAGCCCCCCGTTGAGTGGTGCTTCATCCATATCGCGTAGATGTGCTACCGGGATCGGGTCGGAGACGAGGTGCGTAAGAGGCTCGCCTCCACCAGGTTTTGGCCAGATGCCGTAGGTCGGAGCATGTAAGAAGGCGGCGATCGCCCCCAGCTGCTCGCGACTCCAACGAAGGCGAGCGGGCACCAAGTATTCTCCCATGTGGCTGATCCCGTGGTCTGGTCCAGCGGGATGCCCGGCAATCAGGGCTCGCCGGCGCAAGAGAAGGACCTGAAGTAGATGATCCGCCGGCATTCCCCGACGCTTCCAGAGCCCCCTCTCCCCCACCCAGTTTTGGTCTGCATAAAGAAGGGTGAACATCAGAGGGCCGACGCAGGCTTGGAGCCAGATCCATGCCGTGATGAGCAGGCCGAGTAGCTGCGGGAAAGGAGGTGCGGCGTGGTAGCCGCGACTCAAGGCCATACCCACCACCGCTCCTGCGGCTATACCCGCCGGGATTGCGACGACTCTCCAAAGATTCCGGCGGATTTGCGGGTGGAAAGCTACCCACTCGCCCGAGGGCGGGCCTACCCGGGCTTGCCAGCTTCTATTGATCTCCATGAACCCAGGCTACCATGGGTTTCCCCTGCCTCCGGATCGTGGTAAAGCGGCCGTCTGGGCGAAAGCTAGACCCTATGGGAAGCGGAGCCCCTACTTGTCCGAGTCGTCGTCGTAGGTGAACCCGGGCAGCTTAGCCTCTCCCCGCTCGGCAGCCCGCGCTACGCTTCGCAGCCATTGGGCGACAGCCCGACGCTGCTGGTCTTCGAGCTTGGTGCTGGTGCGCAACAGACCGTGCATCGAGTTCAGCCATCCCTTGTGGGCCCAGTCGGGCTTGGGGACTCCGCGACCATGCTCTCCGTGGCGTTCAGAGTCGGCCGCATACCCGATTGCCTTGTGAACGGTCACCCGACTGACGCCACATACTTCGGCCACTGCGGTCACGGTGCCCAGCTTCTCCCGCAGGCGTGAGTAGACCCGACCGCGCTCCGCTCCGGTCAGATCTTTCCGCTGCGCGTTGAAGGCCATGGCGAGCACGAGCCACTTGTCGTCGGACTGAAGGCTCTGGACGGCCCGAAGTTGATCGCCCCCGACTGAGATGCATCGGATTCGGTCATGGACGCTCGGGTCTGACAACGCCAACTGGTCTATGGCTGCCAATCGGCGGTGTCCGTCAATGACACGGAAGTTCTCGATGCTGGGGTCCCAGTAGACTTTGATTGCGTCCAGAAGTCCGTGGGTTTTGATCGACGTGGCGAGGTCCTGAATGTCGATCTTGACGTTGGCTTGGTCGCGAGGTTGGGCCTCGCGAGATTCGACGAGCTGGTCCCGTCGCAGGAGCATGACCTGGTCCTCGGCGACCTCCCCTCCCCCACCGGGCTTATCAGTAACGAGTGGGGACCGGTGCGCCTCGGGTTCTCTGGAGATCGCGGGTGTCTCAACATGGGCGCGCTCTTCGGACCGGCTCGGTGCCGGCGGCGCCACTACCTCGGGAACGGCCAGTGGCTGGACCGGATTACTCGGCGGCGGCACTCGTCGGGGCGGCGGGACTACCGTCGCGGTCGATCGATTGGCTGGCTTGTGAGTCCGGGCCCGAAGCGCCTCGAACGGATCCCCCTTGGGTGGAACAGTTGGGCTCATCAGTCAGTCCTCCCGTCACGGACAACTTCCACGAGGTACTGGGCGACCTGGCGAAACTCCTCAGCGGCCCGCGCCAGGTCCTTGCCCGGGTTCACTGTGAGCAGCAGGGCCGCTCTCCGAGTGGTCCGTCGTGGCAGCCATACCCAGTCCGAGATTGAAGGCGAGACCCTGATCCCGAAGGTTCGGACATCGTTCTCCACTATCTTGAGTAGCCGCAGGTCCTGGGCCGATGCCCGGTCCTTGTTGGGGATGAGGACGATGGGGAATCCCCCACCCCGGAGCTGGAGAAACCCGTGCAGCCCATCCAACTCTCGTGCCCCAAGGACCATCGGCACCCCGACAAGGGTTGACGCGGCCATCGCCGCATCAGAGATGGGGCCAAGTCCGGGATGGGTGTCGATGACGATTGGCCGGTTCCACTCGGTGGTCCACTTGGACAACATCTTGGTCATGCGATGAGGGTCGACATCACGCACATCGGCTAACCGGGTATCACCAGGCAGGAGCCCGGGCCGGCCCAGAGCTTCCAGGTAGTGCGGCGCTCCAGGTAGGGGTCCGTCATTGCCTGGGGCTATGGCAAGGAGTGCGTTAAGGAGGGGGCTCCTCTGCCGCTTGCCGGGGTCATCCCCCCACATGGTGGTGGCCCCACCGTTGTCCCAGTCGCAGTCGACGAGGACCGCGCCAATCGCGCTGGCGACCTCGTAGGCGATGGTCGTCTTGCCTACACCGCCCTTTGCTGCCGCCAAGGTGATGACGGGCCAGACCGTCTTCGTGCCCCGGGTCATCTGGAAGACTCCTCTCCCCCACCGACGGCCCCGCGTTCAGTGGTCAAGATGAATGGTTCTCCGCTAGCGGAACGCGCTTCACGGGCCTATTGGGCCAGGAGCCGGGGGATGTAGTGGACGTAGTGCATGAAGTCTCCCCTACCGCAGATTCGTTTGGACCCGAGTGTAACATCGTCGCGGTGCCGGCCGAGTCTTGGATCGGAAAGAGTGTAAAGGGGGTTTACACCACCGCTTCCGGTCCGGGCTAGGATAGCCTTGCCGAGAACATTCTGGACTCCGGAGCATGGTCCGGTATGCTTCGCGCCCCAGCCCACATTGGGTGGCTCAATGTGGTTCCGGTCAACCAAGTGCGGAGATGGGGAGTCTCCAGCAGGAGACGAGTGGCGGCCTTAGCCCTAGGGCCACTTGAGGTCGTCGTTCCGTCCCTTCATCGTGATCTCAGGGGCGAGTGATCTGAGTGGTGAGAAGACGCCCGCCGGGCAGCCGATGCGCCCGGCGACTGGCAGCCACTAAAGGGTGAGTGTAAAGGGGGTTTACAGTCCTTCCGGATTTCGGCTCACCGAACGCGCCGGGCGAGCCTCTGGATGTCCCAGAACAACGGACAGGCTTTGACTTCACGTCCCCAAGCCACTACCCTAGTGCCTCTAGTGGACAGGTTTTGAATACCTCTAAAAAGGTGCTTCCTTCGGAGCGGTGGCAAAATGGATAGGACAGTGGTGGGGTGTGGGGTCAGGCGAAAAAGGCGGGATGCACAGTTGAGCAGACCGACCGAAGAAGCTAAGTGGGGAGGAACGGTCCGCGGACTACCGTGGGCTGGGGTCGGTGCTCTAAGGGCAGGGGAGCCGTGGACATCTCCCTGGGTAGCAGTGCCGCGCTCGCTACGGGTTCTGGTGGAGAGCCTGCCCGTGGTGCCGGTGTCCTGGGCTGAGTCCCATGGGCTGGGAGGGTGTCTTGGTAGAGCCCAGGGCTGGTGGGAGTGGAAGGGTTTGTTCTGGCATGTGGGAAGGGGGTGGGAGCTGCCCCTGAGCGCTGATCGACTGCCTTCTGTTGGTAGGGGTGGGGGCGTGCCAGTGGCAGTGGGATCCTGGCAGGCTCTGTGCCTTAGACGAGCAGAGGTCCCTTGGGCTACATGGGTAGTGGTAGAGGCATTGGGTATAGGGCGTACGGAGACTGAAGGAGATCAGTTGCCGCGGGTCGAGCCCGACGCGACCGGGCGGAATGTCGGGCTCTTCAACGGCAGGATAGTCAGGTGGGGGAGGACGAGCCCGACAGACTGGGTTGTGCGCCCGGGACGGGGCGGGCCAAGGGTGTGTGTCGCCGGGGCCACCCTCCAGGAGGAGCTGCTAATCGCCACCGGTAAGGTGCTCTCGGTCCAGTCCGGCCGCAACCCGTCGAGCATCGCCGCCCGCGTGGTGGGAGAGGCTCCCATCGCGCTGGGGCCGGGCATGCGGCAGCCGCCCTCCCACCTGGCCCCCGCCGACGAGGACATTTGGCGCGGTTCCCCCAAGCTGCCGTCGCTGTCTCTCGACCACCCCCGCTTCCGGGCCGTGTCCCGGAGACGGCATACCGTCGCTCCCCAGATACCCATAGGCGACGTGATCTCTTTGGAGCTGGAGCACGCCAAGGGCTGGCTCCGCGCCGACCGTGCCCTGGGGACCATCGCCCTCTGCGGCCCCGTTCCAGTGGAGCGGGCTGGGACCATCCGGCGGCGGCGGGCAGAGGGACTGCTGGACGAGGGCTACTGGCTCAAGCGGGCCGGATGGTGGCGACTCGCCTTCGAGGCCCGGCAGGGCGTGGGCGAGGTGGAGCGGTATCGGGCACGGCGGCTCTTCCGGGCGGGCAAGCGGACTCACCTCCGCCGGGTCCAGCGGTTGGTAAGGGCGTACATGGATCAGGGGGGTGTGCCGCTGGGGGTCGAGATCTCGCTCACCGGGCAGGCCCTGGCCACCTGGCTGGGCGTGGGCCGGCCCGACGCCTTGGTCTGGCTCCAGGAGCCGCAGCCGACGCTCGTGTGGATAGAGGTGGAGACCAGGGCCATCAAGTGGGCCAGGGCCAGCAAGCTCAGGAAGTACGACCAGCTCCGGTCGACGCTGACCCAACTGGCCGGGGCACTGGGGGTAGACGTTGAGCTGTGCCTCCAGGAGGTGGGCAACGTCACCAGGGAGAGATTCAGAGGACACGAGCTGGCTCAGGAGGCGTGGGCCACGGGGCTGAGAGACCCCGGCGCCATGCCCAGGGCCAGCAAGCCGGGGAGGCCAAGAGGGGAGGGGTAGGGTGCATCGTGTTGAAGTGAGCTTCGGGAAGTTATGCAAAGTTCATCCGGATGCTTGCTAACCTCAATAACCCGTGCCAATTACGGTATCTGGCATTACGGGCGAGTCCGAACTTGGGCCAATGTTGTGGGTGACGATGGCGGCCCCAGGTGTAACAGAGAGAGCGATGGGTGCTATCTAGGTGATGGTGCCAGCGGCGTACCGTCAATAGTGTTTGCTGCTATCTTGGATGCGTGAGCGACAATACAGCCGTCGAGGGCACGAGCACTCGCGCGCATGAGCCGTGGTGCGCTCCCCGCGATCTGCCCGACTGGCTCATCGCTCACGGCCGCCACTGGGTGACCCTCGCCGAAGTGGCCGAGCTACTGCACCTGCCTGCGAAGCAGGTGCCGCCCGTGACCGCTAGGCTGCGCAGCAAGGGCCAGCTCTTCTCGCCGACCCGAGGAGCGTACGTTCCGGTGCCATCGGAGTACCGCTCGTGGCGGAGCGTGCCCGCCAGCCACTTCATCGATCCCTTCATGCGGCAGCTATGTCACCCCTACTATGTCGGGTTCCTCTCCGCCGCCGAGATCCATGGCGCCGCGCACCAGCACCCGCAGGTGTTTCAGGTAGTCACCCCAGCTCGGTTGAAGGACCGGGCCTTCGACAGGGTCCGGATCGAGTTCATCACCGAGGCACGGGCGGCCATGCGCCCGACGGCAACGGTCAACACGCCCACGGGGACGATGCAAGTCGCCACGCCGGAGGTAACGGTGCTTGATCTTGTCGCTGCCCCAGAGCGGGGAGGAGGACTGTCCAACGTGGCGACGGTGGCCGCCGAGCTGATTGGCGACGGCCGACTGGACGGCCAGGCGCTGGCCGCCGCGGCCAGCACCTATCCGATTGCGGTCGCGCAGCGCGCCGGCTGGCTGGTGGAGTACGTGGCCAGATTGCTCGGCGCGAGTGTCGATACGGAGCCGCTCGTCGTGCTGGCAGGTGAGCGTTCCGAGCCGACGCCATTGGCGGCGAGCGGACGGAGGGCGGGGACGCTGGACGGGCGGTGGAACGTTCTCATGAACACAGTCGTTGAGCCGGACCTTTGATCCCGCGAGCTTTCATCGTCGAGTGGTCGAATCGGGTCGGCTGGCCGACTCTCGAACAGGTGGAGCAGGACCTTGTGGTATCTCGCCTGATCGTCGAGATCGCCAACGACCCGTATCTGGGCGAGGAGCTCGTCTTCCGAGGCGGCACGTGCCTGCACAAGCTCCACCTCTCGCCCGCGCAGCGCTATAGCGAGGACCTCGACTACGTTCGCCGCAGCCCCGGCGGCATCGCTCGGCTCACCCGGGCGATCACGACCATAGGCGAGCGCCTCGGCATGGAGGTGAGAACGCAGGTCGGTGCCTTCCCGAAGATGTACCTACGGGCGCCGTTCGAGTCCGGCAGCGGCACAATCCGCGTCAAGATCGAGGTCAATACCCATGAGCGTTCCCCGGCTCGTGAGTTGGCTCGGGTCGCCTACGCCGTCGACTCCCCGTGGTTCCGGGGGGACGCCGACGTCCAGACGTTCTGTCTTCCTGAGCTTGTGGCCACCAAACTACGAGCCCTCTACCAGCGTTCCAAGGGTCGCGACCTATTCGACCTGTGGTTGGCGCTCGCTCGCCTTGACCTGGCCGCGGCCGACATCGTCGAATGCTTCGCGCCATATCGGCCCGACAAGTACACCGGTGGGCTCGCCGAGCAGAATCTCCGGGCAAAGCTGGGAGATCGCAACTTTCGCAGTGACCTGAACCCTCTCGTCGCGGTGTGGCCCGCAGGCTACGAGACCGACTCTGCCGCCGAGCTGGTCATCGCCGCCGTCTTCTCTCTCTTGTAGGCGAGACAACAGAGCGGGTCGGCTCTTCGATGAAAAGAGCTCGGCGTTGACCGGATCTTCTGTTCTTGATGCCGGACAGCAGGTGCCAGCGAAGCTGACGTGGTGCTCCGGATGGCCGCGCTCGGATCCATCGTCTACGGCTGAGATCGCCGGCGAGAGTTTTTCACCCTACGGAGCCATGGGATCGTAGGTGCCAGGAACGAACGTAGCAGGAGGGCAACGATGTCAGCGCAGTTCTCGGTCGCGCAATTCACCGCCACTAAGTGGGCCACTGCGGAGGAGAAGGCGAAGGCTCTCAACGGTCTGATCCGCTTCATCGAGGCTGGGTTCCTCGAGCAGCGGTTCACCAAGGCGATCTACTACGCGCTGTCCCAGCACCTCCTGGGCCACTGCGCCGAGTACGACCGCCGGGGGTTCTACCGGAGCTGGTTCGCGACCCCCGGCAAGCGGCTCGGGTGGCTGAAGTACGCGGTGAGCGGGGGGATCCATGGGGGCAGTTATGGCCTCGGAGACCCGGCCTGGACCTGGAGCGATGTGGAGACCGAGCTGATCCGGTGGGTCACCGCCAACGGACTGGTGGACGAGTACCAGCAGCTCGTGAATCGGATGACGGAGCAGCGGGAGCTTGCTGAGCTGGACCGACTGATCATGAAGTACGGAGCGCGCCGGGAGGTGGCTGCATGAGCGGCCCCTCCCCGGCGCGGCTGGCCGACCACGCGCCGGTCGCTGCTCCGGTGGTGGTTCAGGAGGAGTGGAGGCTCGATCTCTTCGGCGATCCGGACAATTCGGCTCTTGTGACGTTTCCGTGGGTCGGTTGAGGGGCTAGACGGAAGACGCACGCCCCTTGGCCCGTACGATCTCTGCTGTCGAAGGCAGAGATCGCAGGGAAGCGTGCGTCAGACCAGCGTATGGGCGAAAGGAAGAGGGGTGAGCCTCGGCTGTTCATCCGCCGGGGGAGGTGCCGGAAGTGCGGAAAGACCCAGGCGCTGTTGCCGTCGTTCTTCCTTCCCAGTCGGCTGGACCCAGTCAGGGCAATCGGCGTCACGGGGTTGGCAGGATCGTAATGCCGAAGCGTGCCTCAGCTGCGGCAACCAGCGAAGTTGGGATGGCTGACGTCTTCACCGTGAGGAACTGATTCTCGTGCTCGCCGGCCGGCCCGAAGAGAGCTACGCCGGTCAGGCTCTGGGACGGATCGTGACGGACCAGGTATCGGATGCCGTGGAAGCCAGCCCGGTGGAGCGTCACCGCCCACTCGTGGGTGGTCTCGTAGTCGACGCTTGTGTGAATCTCACCGGTGACGCCGAAGCGGCGGCTACGGGGGTGGGTGACGTCGGCCAAGCGGACGTCACCTCGGACCTGGATGAGGGACAGGACCTTGGCG
>JBAPNX010000008.1:0-1799 GCA_049279335.1 Candidatus Dormiibacterota bacterium | reverse complement strand
AAATCATCGTCGGTGGTGGGATCGAGTTTGACGGACGCGATCTGGCACCGTTCGACGGGGACGCCATCGCCCGGTTTCTGGACAAGGTGGGGCCAAAGGCCGACGGAGTGGCGATCACCAGCGTCTTCTCGCCGGTGTCGGCACGCCACGAGCTGGAGGCTCAGCAGGTGGTGCGCCGAGAACTCGGTGAGATCCACGTCTCCCTGAGTCACCAGGTCGGGTCGCTGGGACTGCTGGAACGCGAGAACGCGACCGTCCTCAACGCAGCGCTGGTTGGGGTCGCCCGCCAGGTCACCGACGCGGTCCGGGCCTCCCTGCACTCCCGGGCCCTGGATCCGGTGACCTTCTTCGCCCAGAACGACGGCACCCTGATGGCTCTGGAGTACGCCGTCCAGCACCCGGTCCTAACCATCGGCAGCGGTCCTGCCAACAGCATCAGGGGTGCGGGCTTCCTGACCGGGTCGGAGGACGCGGTGGTGCTCGACGTCGGAGGCACCTCCAGCGACGTCGGGGTCCTGATCCGGGGGTTTCCCCGCCAGTCATCTCAGGGCGTGGAGGTGGGAGGGGTCCGGACCAACTTCCGCATGCCCGATCTGGTCACCATCGCCATCGGCGGCGGCACGGTCGTCCACCGGGAGGGGGACGACCTGCGGCTGGGCCCCGAGAGCGTCGGCTACAGGATCCAGCAGGAGGCGCTGACATTTGGCGGCTCCACCTTGACCCTGACAGACGCCGCGGTATCGGCAGGACGCACCCGCCTGGGTTCCCATTCGCTACCATCCTCGCTCGGCCCGCTGGCCGGCCTGGCCCTGGCCAGGTCCGACCAGGAACTGGCGGATGCCATTGACAAGGTCAAGACCTCCAGAGCTGATTGCCTCTTGATCGCGGTGGGGGGAGGGAGCGTCCTGTTACCGGAAAGCCTGCCCGGCGTCAGCGAGATCCACCGACCTCAGCACTTCGACGTGGCCAACGCCATCGGGGCGACCATCGCCAAGGTCAGCGGCCAGGTGGATCGCATCGCCCAACTCGGAGCGGGAGGGAGGGAGGAGGCCCTCAGCAGGGCCGCCCAGGAGGCGCGGGAACAGGCGGTCCTTGCCGGTGCCGACCCGGGCAAAGTCGAGATCGTCGAGATCGAGGAGATCCCGCTCGCCTACCTGACCAACCCCGCCCTGCGGCTGAGGGTCAAGGCGGTGGGCGAACTGGGAACAGGCGGCTCATGAGCCTGATGGATGGGAGGAGAGCTCGATGGCTAAGGTAGGGATCTGGCTGAGGGGCCCGCTGGTCGGACTCGCCGCGCTGCTGGTGCTGGCGCTGACCTTGGCCGGCTACGGCGGCAGGACGACTTCGGCCCGCACGGTCGCCAAGACCCTCAACATCGGGACGGTGACCTTCGCCATGCAGCCCAACAACTTCCCCACCTACATCTTCCCTCTGGTCAGCTCCCAGTACTTCACCCTGGTCAATGAGGACCAGTTCGAGTGGATCATCTACCGCCCCCTCTACTGGTTCGGCCAGAAGGGCACCACCGCCTACAGCCCCAGTGAGAGCCTGGCTGACTACCCCCAGTTCAGCACCAACTCGGCCGGGGACACGGTGGCCACGGTCACCCTCAAGCACTGGGTCTGGTCCGATGGCCAGCTTGTGACCAGCCGCGACATCGAGTTCTGGATGAACCTCTTGATGGCCAACAAGGACGACTGGGGCGTCTACGTCCCCGGGGCCTGGCCCGACATCATCTCCGCGCTCAGCTACCCCAGCTCCAGCTCCTTCACCATCACCTTCAACGCCAAGTACAACAC
>JBAPNX010000007.1:0-82221 GCA_049279335.1 Candidatus Dormiibacterota bacterium | reverse complement strand
CGCACTGGTGGCGCTCGGCTGCGCCGGCGGGGTCGCCGCCGCCGCCAGCGGCCTGGCCGACTGGCAGGACCAGGAGGGCACGGAACGAGATGTAGGGGCCGCTCACGCCATCATCAACACCAGCGCTTTGATCCTCTTCGCAACTTCGCTGGCGCTCCGGCTCAAGGGCTCGCGTGGCCCGGCGATCGGCCTCTCGGTGCTGGGGCTGGGAGCGGCCGCCACCGGCGCCTATCTGGGAGGAGATCTGGTCTTCCGACTAGGGACCACGGTCAACCGCAACGCCTTCACATCCGGGCCCAAGGCTTGGCGCGCGGTGGCAGAAGAGGATGAGGTGGCGGAGGGTGCCCGCGTCCGCAAGCAGGTGGGCAACAACCAGGTCCTGCTCAGCCGCCTGGGCGGGGAGTTCTGCGCTGTCAGTGCCGTCTGCTCACACGCCGGCGGCCCTCTTGACGAACTCCCGATCGAGGACGGGCAACTGCACTGCCCCTGGCACGGGTCAAGTTTCGATCTGCGCAGCGGCCGGGTCACCCACGGCCCCGCCACCGCCGCCCTGCCGGTCTTCGAGGTCCGGACCAGGGAAGGCAAGGTGGAGATCCGACGCCCCCCAAAGTGACCCGGGTCGACCACGTGGTTCTGGCCACCACCGACCTGGAGCACGGCCAGTCCCAGCTCTGGCGCGGGTATGGGTTGCAGGGTCTCCGGGGCGGCAGCCATCGGGCCTGGGGCACCGCCAACCTAATCGTCCCCTTGGGCAGCCAGTACCTGGAGGTGGTAGGGGTCGAGGATTCCGAGCTAGCCGCGACCACCCCACTGGGACGGGCGGTGCTGGCCGAGGCCGACCGAGACCGGCTCCAACTGCTGGCTGTCTGCCTGGCCACCTCGGACTTGGACTCAGTGGCGGCGAGGCTGGGTCGGGCGCAGGAGCCGGGATCCCGAACCCTGCCGGATGGCAGCGAACTCCGCTGGACCACCGTGGGGTTGGAAGATGCCCTGGGACCGCGACGCCTGCCCTTCTTCATCAGCTGGGAGGACTCGGCGCGGCACCCCGGGACAACGGCGGCCGCCCACGGAGTAGAGGTGCGTGGGATCGCCTACGTCGAGGTGGGAGGGCCGGAGACGGTCCTGCGGGCCCACCTCGGCGAGGAGGTGGCAGGTGTGCGTGCTGCCGGCGGAGCCCCGGGAGTACGTTCGTTGGCGCTCTGGCTCGAGGATGGTGCCGAGCTGGTGCTGCCGTGACAGGCTGCCAGCCGCGAGAGGCTGAGCAGCGCTGCACTGAATGTGGCTTTCTCTTCTCCTCGGTCACCCCCGCCAACGCCAGCGCTGCGGTCGCCCGCATCGGTATCTGGTATGCCGAAGCGATGCAGTCCGCGGCCCAAAATGAAAGACTGCGGCGGCGACCGAGTCCGGACGTCTGGTCAGCGCTGGAATATGCGACCCACGTGCGCGACGTCCTGCTGCTTTTCACTAGAAGAATCCTGGCCATTCTGAGTACAGACGAGCCTGAGCTAGAGGTGGTCTCGCACGACCACTTGGTAGCCGCCGGCGGCTACAATCGACTCGATCCTGGGCAGGTGGCGGCGGCGATTCATGACGCGGCGCAACGCTTGGCGTCGATTCTCCAGGCCCTCGCGCCAGTGGAGTTTGCGCGGCGAGGTTTCCGCGACGGCCAGCAGCGCACCATCTTGGAGATTGCGCAGCGCGCGGCTCACGAGTCGCAGCATCATCTCTTCGATATAGCGCGAGAGCTCGGGGACTAGGGGCCCCACCCCCAATCCGAGGACCCCGACCGTGACCGACCGACCGGCGACCACGTTGTTGAGAACATGCCGGGCGTGACGGAGCCGGTGGCGCTGCCCTGCAATCGGGTGGGCTCGCGCCTCGGGACTCGCCCCATCGCCTCCATCCAAACTGGTCGGCCCCGACCGGCAGTACCAGCTCGGCCAACCGCGGTTTCATCTCGGCTTGAGTTCGACGGGACGCGGTCTGATGCGTCGCCGGCTCGGGCTTGCCCTACTAGCCCTGGGCGCAGGCGTGACCGCAGTAATACCGCTTTTGCTGGTCACCAGCTCAGAGCGGTATCGGAGCGGGAGCACGACCGGCACCGCGCCGACGATGACGGCTCCCGCGCCGACCCCTTCCCTGCCCACCGCCGCTGTCCAGGCGGCGGCCCTGGCGGACCGGTTCATGACTCAGCTGGAGTCACGGGATTACATGGCTCAGTGGCAGGAACTGGCCCCGGATGCGCAGTCCCAGTGGCCCTCCGCCGTGAGCCGCACCGCCATGCTCCAGAGCAAGTTCAGCGGAGCCAGCGCCATCACCTCGTTCACCGTGGGGGCAGTGCGTGGCCGCGTGACCTGGACCAGCCAGGAATCCCCGACGGACTCGGTGTCGGACGCGTACGCGGTGTCGGTGACGGTGGCTTTTGCCAGCCCCGCGACCTTGCAGCCAACCGGCGTTGCCAATGACTACCAGGGTCTCACCATCACCGTGGCTCCAACCTTGGTCAGCGCTCCCCCCCAGATTCGACGCAACAATAACGCACCTTTTGTGATGCGGATCGTGGGCGAGGGACCAGCGTCACTGGACGCGCCTATCATCGTCCCCGCTCAGCCCGTGGCTCGAACGGCCAATGTGCCCATCCTCATGTATCACCTGGTCGGCCCCTTTCCCGACCGTGCGGTGTACACCAACGCCTACAGCTACGACCTCGACTATGGTCTGACCGTGACCCCGGCGGCGTTCACCCAAGAAATCGCATATTTGCTGCAGAACGGCTACACCAGCATCTCCTTGAACCGTCTCAGCGACGCCTTGCTCTACGGCCTATCGTTGCCGGATCACCCAGTCGTCCTCACCTTCGACGACGGCTTCCTCAACGAGTGGCAGTACGCAGTTCCCGTACTGGAGCGGGCCCACTACACCGCGGTCTTCTTCCCCTGCAGCGGGATCATCGGGCAGACCCTGGGACACGAGTCGTACATGACCGCAGCCGATCTGGCTGACCTCGCCAGCTCCGGCTTCTGGGTCGAGGACCACACCTACAACGACCTCACCAGTCTCTGGGGCCGCTCACCAGCCGAGATGGACTTCCTGGCGGGCGACACTGCGCACACCCTGGAAGCCATCACGCAGCAACCGATCCAGTTCATCGCCTACAGCGGCCTGTGGCCCTACAAGTCGGGTACCCAGGTGGAAGCGCCCGAGCAAGAGCTGTTCTCCGAGCTCCCGCCGCTCGGCTATGTGGCCGGCCTGGAGGATCTACGGCTCCCCGCCCAGCCCTGGCTGGAGACCACCACCAAGCTTTGGGAGTTGCCTCGAATTCGGGTATACGACAACGAGCCAATCTCGGCATTCGCCGGCATCCTCCACAACGGCTGAGGCCCAGCTGCAGCCGTAAGGGCGCTCAGCATCGGTCGGTGGGACGAACCCAAGAAATCGCCAATGTCTCCGGCATCCTCTGCAATTCCGCCGGCGCCGAGGCCTCGATCTCAGCAGAGCGCCGGAGCCTCGGCTGGGCTCTGGCTATCCGGCTAAGTCATGCCGCTTACTGGGAGGACGAGGCGAGACCCGCCAGTTCCAATGCGCACAGGCGAACCGCCTCCGCCATCTGGGTCAGGTCGTAGCCACCCTCGAGCAGCCAGACCGTCGGCGCAGCATCGAGCTCGATGGCGACCTCCCGGATCAAGCGGGCCGCCGCCCCATAGGTCGGCGGGCTCAGCAGCAGCTCGGCCAGCGGGTCGCCGGCCAGGGCGTCGAAGCCAGCGCTAACCAGGATCATCTGGGGGCGGTGCCGGCGCAGCGCTGGGAGTATGTGGTCGGTGAGAGCCGCCAGCCAGCTCCCCGGCCCCGTTCCCGGCGGCAGCGGTAGGTTCAAGGTGGTGTTGAGCCCGGCCCCCACTCCCCGCTCGGCTGCAGCGCCGGTGCCCGGATAGAGGGGCAATTGGTGCACCGAGCAGTAGAGGACGTCGCCGTCAGCGTAGAAGACGTCCTGGGTGCCGTTGCCATGGTGGACGTCGAGGTCGATCACCGCCAGCCGTTCGACGCCGTGGCGCTTCTGGGCGTGCCGCACCGCGATCGCGATGTTGTTGAAGAGGCAGAAACCCATCGCCAGATCCGGAGTCGCGTGGTGCCCAGGCGGCCGTACCAGGGCGAACGCGGACTTCCCCGGGCTGCTGGTGGCCGCGCCGACAGCAGCCAGGCTCGCCCCGACCGCCCCCAGCGCAACCCGATAGCTATCGCTCCTGCAGTAGGTGTCGCCGTCGACCCAACCCCCACCCTTGGCCGACAAGGCTCGGATCCAGGCCAGATGTGCTGGCGTGTGCACCAGCAGAACCTCATCCTCGTCGGCCAGCGGAGCCGTCGCCCACCGGACCCGGGCTAGCTGGGACTCGCCGCGCAGGCTGGCGGTGATGGCCAGCAGCCGCTCCGGCGACTCGGGGTGGCCTGGTTCTCGGTGACCTAGAAAGAGGTCGTCGTAGAGCAGGACCAGGGGTGGCGCCGCCTGCTGGTCAGCCAGTGCCGCCAATCACTGGTCCAGCGACAGAACCATCTGGGGCGGCGCGATGCGGTGATCCTCCTTCGTGGGTTTGACTGCGGTACCCACTGCAAAGAACTCGATCACGTGACTGCCCCAGCCGTGGTTGCTCTCCCTGATCTGAGCTCCCACGATGCCCTCCGCCGACACCTCCTCGGCTTCGGTCTGCATCCGCTCCATGGCAAGCTCGCGAGCGTCGTAGAGGGCCTGGGTGAAGTTGGGCATCTCCTGGTTCTGGCCAACGCTGCGCATCCATTGCCCCAGCCCCTGATGGGCGACGTGATAAACGCATGAGCCCATCACCAGAGCCAGCGGCGCGTATCCCGCCTGAAGCAGGGTCCAGAAGTCCTGCCCTGACAGGTCCGAGGTGAAAGGCTTGTTCTGGGGGGTGCGCATGGTGCCGGATTGACTGCGCACGGCAGTGCCCACCGCCATGAACTCGGCCAGTCCCTGTCCCCACTCGTAGCGGTTGATGTCCAAACGAACGCCGACGATTCCGTCCGCCCCCAGAGCGTCCGCCTCCTCCTCCATTCGGCTCATGGCCAGCTCACGGGCCTGATACATGGCCTGGCTCAGCACCTGGAGCTCTTGATTCTGGCGATAGCTGGCGATCTGGACCCCGATGTGATAGATCGAGCTGCCGATGACCAGTCCCACCGGGTCGAAGCCGGCTTCCTTGACCAGGAGGAACTCAGAGATCGAGAGGTCACTGGTGAAGAGCCCCTTGTGACCCTCGCTGCTGCGCATCTCGCGGAGCCGGCGAATGGCGTCCTCAGGGATATCTGGCTTAGGGGTTGATTGATCCGACATCAGCGGTCCTCCTCGATCTCAGTGGCATGACCAGCGTGGGCTTGGGCGCAGCGACGCTGGTGGAGCGGGGCATGACCGCCGTCCCCAAGATCACCCACTCCACGATCCGCCCCAGAACGGCCTCGGAGCCGGTTGAATATTCGATCACGTTGGAGGTGAAGGTCACCCCGACCACCCCGCTGGCACCCGCCTGTCCAGCTTCGAGCCCCAGGCGCTGGCGCGCGGCGGTCTGGGCCTGGTGCATGGCTCGGCTGAATGGGGCAACTTCGTTGTTGGTCCAAGCGCTGTAACCCCCGAATCCCCGCCCGAAGAAGGCCAGCGCCTGCTGAGCGCTGGCACCCATCACCAGGCGGACGGGAAAGTAGCCGGTCGAGAGCAGTTTGGCGAGATCCTGGCCCGTGAGGGTGGAGGAAAAGGGCTCGGCCGACGGCTGCGCGCCCTTGCGACGCACGGCGGTGCCCAGCACGGTGAACTCCGACATCCCCTGAGCCCAGTCCCAATGGGTCACCTTGAGCCGGACACCGACCACTCCCTCAGCCTTCAGCCCCCGCGCCTCCATCAAGAGGCGGTGCACCGCCCGCGAGCGGGCCTCGATCAAAGAGCGCGTGAGCGCTCGGTTCTCCTCCGGCTGCATGGCGCCGTAGGCGTACATGCCGCCGAGGCCCAGCCCCAGTCCCCGGCCCTGGCTCCAGCCGGTGTTGATCCAGCCCAGCCGGTAGAGCGAGCTGCCCAGGACCTGCGCGACCGGCTCGTAGCCCACGCCCCGGAGCGCCGCCAGCTCATCGACCGAGAGGTCTGAGGTCCACACCCCGCCCTTCTCCTGCTGCCGGCGGATGCGCTCCTCGGCCTCCAGCGGGATGCCACCCGCCTCCACCAGCTGCCGACTGCGCTCGACCCGCTCCAGCCTCAGGGACGTCTCTTCCGGGGTCTCGCTGGTGCCCGAGCCGCGGCGGAGAAAGCGCATCACCCGAGCAGCCGCTCGAGTGCGACCCGATCCTGGGCGCTGGCTCTGGCCTGGTTGGAGAGCGCCCGGGCCAGCTCGACCAGCCAGGCGTCGAGATTGAGGAGCTCGGTCTTGAGGGCGATCCCCCGGACCACCTTGGTGCACTTGGCCGCCACCGCCCCTCCCGAGCGGGCCAGCTCGAAGTGGAGGTCGCCGAGCTCAAGGCTGACCCGATTCACCTGGCGGTTGCGTCTCAGCAAACCGCCGCCCGACCGCTCCACCCGGGTCCGGCCCGGAAGTGCCGCCTCGAACTTCCCGGCCATCACCTCAAGGAATGTGGAGAGGTCGCGAGAGTCGGCCCGCAGCGCGGCTGCTAGGCGATCGAAGTCCTCTTCGCCCCCCCCCACTGGCACGAGTGCGTCCATGAGCTGTATCGCGAATATACCGGCAGTCCATCTGAGCCGGCGCCATTCTCCGACGGAAGTACCGCGCCTGCGTCGCCTCCGCTCTGTCTGGCAGCATGGGCGGGTGATCGGACCCCGTCCCACGCTTGCCAGCGAGCGCCGCGGCACCTGGATCACAGCCCTGGTGGCCGTGATCTTGTTGGCGGCACTCTTCTCGGTCAGACCGCAGCTCCTGAATCTAGCACCCAAGCACTATCGCGCCGAGGTGCAGCTGGGAGTGCTACTGCTGGCGGTCATCTTGGGCGGAGTCGCCATCAGGTCCTTCGTGGACCGGGCCTTCTACCAGCTGCGGGGATCGAGCCTGGCGGGATGGCGCCCGGTAGTGATGTGGTGCCTCTACGTCATCCTCGGGTTGGGGGTGCTGTCGGCCCTGGACATCAACCTGGCCGGCCTGCTGGCGGCCGGCGCCATCCTCGGGGTGATCGTCGGCGTGGCCGCGCAGACTTCGATGTCCAGCGTCTTCGCCGGGATCGTTTTGGTGCTGGCCAGGCCCTTCACGGTTGGTAGCTGGGTTCACCTGCGCACCTACCTGTTCGGCGGCTTCGACTACTCGGGGGTGATCACCCAGCTGGGCGTCGTCTACACCACCATGGACGTGGGCGGGCGGCTGGTGAGGCTCCCCAACGCCGCAGTTCTGGCCTCAGCGCTGACCGTCACCCATGTCCCGATCCAACTCGACATCGAGCTGACCCTGGCTCCCAACCTCCAGCTCACCCGGCTCCATCAGGAGCTGACCGAGTCGCTGCAGTTGGGCCCAGGGGAGAGCGCCCTGCTGCGTCCGATCCGGCTCAGCACCGAGGGGGGCGGCCAGCTCACCTGCCAGCTTCAGATCCGATCTCATCGGGCGTTCGACGTGACGGCGATCAGTCGCGCTATCAGCGCCAGCTCCGAGGTGGCGGCAGCCACGCCGACCCTCGGCGCCGAGCCCAGCGTTTGAGCGCGGCCTCCGCCAGCCGTTCGGCCTGGGCGGAGGGAGGCCCCGAGGAGGTCGGCGACGGGATCTTCAGGATCCCCCTGCCGCTGCCAGGCGACGGCCTCAAGGCAGTCAACGCCTACCTCCTCCGCAGCGAAGCAGGCGACCTGCTGATCGACTGTGGCTGGGCCGATGCTCAGAGCTGGGAAGTTCTGATCGCCGCCCTGGGACGACTCGGAAGTGGAATCGAGTCGGTCCGATTGGTTTTCGCCACCCATGTCCACGGCGACCATATCGGTGCCGCAGGGCGAATCAGAGATGGCGGCCGGGCCCTTGTCACCCTGGGGCTGGGCGACCGCGAGAGCGCGGTTCTGCTGGCGACCGATCCCGACCTGGCCCGGGCCCGAACCCGGGCTGTGCTACGCCGCTACGGGGCGGGTTCGGTCGCGGATGCCATGGATCAGGAGGCCACCCACCAATCCGAGCCCCTCTGGCTCGCCCCTCTCCCCGATCTGTTCATCTCCGGCGGCGCGGTTCGGATGGCGGGCCGCGAACTGGAGGTGATCACCACCCCGGGACACACCCGGGGCCACCTCTGCCTCTGGGACCGGTCCGGCGCTATCCTCTTCGCCGGCGATCACGTCCTGCCCCACATCACCCCCTCGATAGGGGTGGAGGTACCCGACGACGGCCTGCCGCTGCTCAACTTCCTGCGGTCGCTGGAGCAGGTTCGCGAGCTGCCGGCCAAGCTGGTCCTCCCGGCCCACGGTCCGGTGTTCCATGATCTGGCCGGGCGGGTCGAAGAGCTCTTGGAGCACCACCGGCAGCGGCTGCTGCTCTGCCGCGAGGCGGTTGCGGATGGGGCAAGGACCGCCATCGACGTGGCCCGAGCCGTGCCCTGGACCCGGAGGGGGCGACGGTTCGAGGACCTCGACCTCTTCAACCAGATGCTGGCGGTGGGTGAGTCGGCCGCCCATCTAGAGCTATTGGCAGAACGCGGCGAGCTTGGCCGGGTGCTGTCAAACTCAGTTGTGACATTCACGCCGACCCCAGGCGGGTCCTGATCGGCAGCGGAGGGTAGTCGAGATGACTGTCACCGAGAGCGCGACCGCAGTCTTCCGATCGGTGAACCCGGCATCTGAGCAGGTCATCGCCGAGTATCCGGCGATGACCGCGGCGGAGGTTGAGTCCGCCCTGGAACGGGCCGAGAGCGCCTTCCAGGCAAACCGGCGCCAGCCGGTGGGCTGGCGCTCGGAGCGGATGCTGGTGCTGGCACAAGGGCTGCGGCGCGAGCGAGAGGCACTGGCCCTGCTGGTGACTTCTGAGATGGGCAAGCCACTCGCCGAAGCGCAAGCCGAGGTCGACAAGTGCGCCGTCTCGTGCGAGTACTTCGCCCACCAGGCGGAGGCCTTCCTCGCCGATGAGCCGACCCCATCCGACTCGCCGCGCAGCTTTGTCGCCTTCCGGCCCCTGGGCGTGATCCTGGCGATCATGCCCTGGAATTACCCTCTCTGGCAGGTTTTGCGCTTTGCCGCTCCTGCTCTGATGGCCGGAAATGCGGCTGTGCTTAAGCACGCACCTAATTGCTTCGGGACCGCCCTGGCGCTGGAGCGACTAGTGCAAGAGTCAGGGTTTCCGGACGGTAGCCTTGCGGCGATCCTCACCGGCACCGATGCAGTCGGGGGATTGATCGCCGATCCCAGGGTGCGCGGGGTCACGCTCACCGGCAGCGACGTGGCCGGGAGCAAGGTCGCCGAGATTGCCGGAAGAGAGATCAAGAAGGCCGTCCTGGAGCTGGGTGGCTCCGACTTCTTCCTGGTTCTTGAGGACGCCGACCTGGAGCAGGCTGCTGAGGTCGGCGTCAGAGCCCGCTTCCAGAATGCGGGCCAGACCTGCATCGCCGCCAAGCGCTTCCTGGTGGCCGAGCCCGTCGCCGACGAGTACGAGGAGCAATTCACGAGGCTGGCCTCCCAGCTGCAGGTCGGGGACCCGCTTCAGCCGGCCACCCGGCTGGGACCGCTGGCACGGCAGGACCTGCGGGAGAAGCTGCACCAGCAGGTTCAGCGCTCGGTGGCTGAGGGGGCCCGGCTGGCCGAGGGGGGGCAGCTCCCCCAAGGGCTGGGATTCTTCTACCCGCCAACCGTGGTGCTGGCAGCGAAGCCGGGGATGGCTGTCTTCGACGAGGAGACCTTCGGCCCGGTGGCCGCCTTCACCAGATTCAGCACCGAGGAGGAGGGTCTGCGCCTGGCCAATCACAGCCGGTACGGCCTCGGCGGCAACATCTGGACCAGCGACGTTGAGCGCGGGGCCAAGCTGGCAGCTGAGCTGGACACAGGCGGTGTGTTCGTCAACGGGATGACCCACTCGGACGCACGAGTACCCTTCGGCGGGGTGAAGCGCAGCGGCTTCGGACGCGAGCTCCATCACCTTGGGATTCGCGAGTTCACCAACATCCAGACCGTCTGGCGACCATAGGAACCGCAGGACTCTGTTCCGCTTTCACCCGGCGAGAACTGGCGGCGACCGGAGTGCACGTGAGCACTGCAGGTAGTCCCCACGATCGGGAAGCGAGCATCACCGTGATGGGATTCGGCGACGTCGATGCTGACCCCGACCGTGTCGAGGTTCACCTGATGTTGGCCGCCGATGATCCTGACCGACAAAAGGCGTTTCAGCAGGTCACGGCCCGTTCCAAAAAACTGGCGTCTCTGCTGGATTCCCTCAAGATTGCTGGTCACCGCCGGCACACCACCGGTATTGATCTGCATGAGATCACCTCGCCGGAGCGTAAGACCGTCGGCTTTCGGGCCCAGGCGGGGATATCGATAAGGCTCGAACCGGAGGGACCGCTCGAGGCCCTGCTGGCTCGAGCGGTCAAGGACGTCGGGGCCACGGTGGGCGGCCTCAACTGGTATCTCAGCGGCAGGCACCCGGCGCGGTTGGAGGCGGTGCGACGAGCCAGTCTCGATGCCCAGAGCCGGGCTCAGGCGGCCGCCGAAGCGCTGGGGCTCTCGCTGGCCGAGGTGGTGGAGATGAGGCTGATGGATAGCCCAAATCCCCGGCCACGAGTAGTGGGACTCTTGCCGGCGGCGCGGGGTCCGATGAGAAAACTCGCCGAGCCGGAGCTCGAGCCGGGCCAGATCTCGGCCAGTGCGGGGGTGGAAGTCACGTTCCGCCTCCGGCCCGGTGCCAGACGCGGTGGTGATGGTTAGCCTTCGGCCGCCCCGGAAAACCCCGACCGGAACGGGCTTCGACCCGGCGCGGCTGGCTGGTAGGGTGCGGTGATGATCAGCGGCGCTCACACCATCATCTACGCCGAAGACGCTGACCTAGCCCGAGCGTTCTTCCGGGACGTGCTCGAGTTCCCCTACGTCGACATTCACGATGGCTGGCTGATCTTCAAGCTTCCGCCGGCAGAACTCGGGGTCCACCCCGAGAGCGAGGATTCCGAAGGCAGCCGCGACCGGCACGGGGGTCGCCACGAGCTCTTCCTCATGTGCAGCGACATAGGGACAACCGTCGCCACGCTGCAGGCAAGGGGAGTCGAGTTCACCGCGGCCATAGAAGATCAGGGCTTCGGTCTGATCACTAGGTTCCGGGTCCCCGGAGCGGGCGAGATGAGTCTCTATCAACCCCAGCACACCACCGCCTACGACCTCCTCCCTGCGGCTCGGCAAGAGGGATCTCAGCCCGAGACCTGACGACGCGGCGAGCCCCTCCTCTGGCGCCGCCATTACCCAACGGTGGTCCCAATTGGGATCCTTATAAGCCCCACCGATGAGAGGGTACGGGCTCGCCGCGACGCTACCCGAACACCGCCATCCGGACTGCACCGACTTGGTCTTGGGGCAGCCCAGGGATCGAGGATTGAACATTCGACAGGGCTGCAACGTACTCTCCATGTGGCTCAGATCAGGATCAGTCCCGTTGTCGGGATGGGCCAGTGGTTGGACCCTCGCGCCGCGAGGCCTTGGCCCTTGGCTATCAGCACCGGATCACTCGTTGGTCATCAACAGCGGCCGATGGAGATCGCGCCTCGAGATTGTCGTGCCCGGCAGATTTCCGACCATTTGGGAGTGACACTTTGAACGTGCTCGCGAATCTCGACCTGGGACATCCGGGGCGGTCGGCCGGCACCCGCCTGGCCCTAGTTGCTGCTCTGGCTGCAACCTATGGCGGTTTGGCGAGCGCGGCTGCCCCGAGTTCAACGTCTGCCGCCACAGCGGCGGTTACCACGGCGGCCAAGATCACCATCAAGACGGCGTCAGTGGCCGGATTAGGCACCGTCCTCGTGGATGGTGCCGGGCGCACGCTGTACACCTTGACCTCAGAAACCGCAGGCAAGATCACCTGCACGACCGCCAACGGCTGCACCGATTATTGGTCCCAAATGGACTCGAAGAGCGATCAGCGTCATGAGACTCGAGGCAGCGCGCGGGCATCGATGATTGGCAGCGAGAAAGGCACTCCGGGCACGCGTGTCCTCACCTATCACGGTCGGCCGCTCTACACCTACGTAGGCGACACCGCCAACGGCCAGGCCAGTGGTGAAGGACTCAAGAGCTTCGGTGGCACCTGGTATGCAGTGTCGGCGTCGGGAAGCTTGGTGAAGGCCTCCAGCGCGAAGACCCCCAGCTCAGGTTCGGGCGGTTACTGATCTCGCCGCTATCTGACACCGTGGGGGCTAGGGTGTCCGTCGGCAGTGTCCTCTGGGCACAACGCCGAGGGCAATAGGGTTAGCCGGCGCGAAACGCGGAACCACGGGGTTGGCACGGTTGCAGCTGCAGTCATAGCGACGGCTGCGCGCTGCTGGCAAGTCCATGCGAAACCGCCTACGTAGGCACGCTCTCGGTCGTTGCGTAGGTCGAGGGGTAGCTGATGACTCCTCGCATCTCGGGGTCATAGTTTGCCAAAGGACGAGCCATCCAGACGTCATCTGGGAGCTGCGAGTGCCAGGGTGGTGCAATCCCCATCTTCCGTGCTGGCAAGAATCCGAAGCGAGGGTAATAGGCGGCGTGGCCGAGAACCACCACCATCGTCTCCCCCAACTCGTCTGCGACTGACAAGACGTCGTTTACCAACGCAGAACCAATGCCAGCCCTCTGCAGTGTCGGAGTCACTGCCAGGGGTGAGAGTGACAGCACCGACCAGGTTTTGTCCCCGACCAGTTCAACCCGGTTGAGCATCACATAGCCGACCACCTCTCCAGCCTGATTCACGGCCACACGACTCAGTTGAGGAACGTATCCGTCGCCTTCGCGGATCAGCTCGACAAGATCGGCCGTCAGGATTCGCATGGTGGCGGCGATGAGCTCTCGGATCGCAGGAAAGTCGTCTTCCAGCTCCGGGCGGGTTTCGATCACTCGCATATTCTCGTCACTTGGCGAGGCTCGGAAGGTTGACACGACGAGAGCTGGTTTGACGGCCGCCTGGCTCCATACATCACCAGGCGTTTGCCAACCGCCAGGAGGAGTTTTTTCGACGCCTCCCAAGGAAGTGTCGATCAGCGAAGGCGACTGGAGGCGCCCCGTTGGCAGTCGCTTCTCCGGCGGCGCCGGGCGCCATGACGATGGTAAGCGCCTCGATCATCTGCGCCGCGCAGGCACCGAACACCGGCAATGCGATCAGCAATGTGCCGGTCACTGCAGACGCACCTCCGAGCTGCGGAGCGGCTCTCGCCACGATCGTGACCGGTCAGCGAGCGGACGGCGCCCGGAAACGAGCCCTGGTCTAAAGCTCCTCGCCGAGGATGGAAGCATCGTAGCCGGGGAGCGCACTCAGTTCGCGCCGCAACTGCGGGCCGCCAAGGACCAACAAGAGGAGGCGCAGCTCAGGCGACTCCAGACGGTCGCGGACCACTTGGATCACACACTCCTCGTCAGACATCGGGACGAAGCGGAGCCCGTAGGCGAGAGCTGCCGGCTCGGTGGCGATTCCCACGTCGGCGATCCCGCTCGCGACCGCGCTGGCAACCTGGAGATGTCCCCCCGCCTGGCTGTCGTACCCAGGCAGGTCGGGGCCGTGGAGCCCAAGCGCCGCCAGCTCCCGGTCGAGCAGGCTTCGGGCCTGAGCGCCGGGCTCACGGTTGACCCACCGCAGCCCCAAATCAGCGGCTTGGCCAAGCGAGCCGACCTCGAGGTTCCGGTCCGACCTCAACAACAGCCCCTCCTTCCACCGCGCAAAACCGACCGATGCCAGGCCAGCTTCCCCGAGGTGGTGCTCCCGTTCGGCGGCCGGATAGTGGATCGCGGCGGCATGGACCAGGTTCTCCCGCAGCAATCTGGAAGCCTCGGAGCTCCCGGAGGGCCACCAGTCGAAGCTCCAGCCCTCACCTATCCCGGCGATCGGTCCGCCCAGCAGTGGGAGTGCGGGGTCGCAGCCGGCGAGTAGCAACGAGCGGCCCGTCCCCCAGAGCTCGGACTTGGAGCCCCAGGTGAGCATGCGGCCCGTCGCAGCGGTAAAGCCGGGCTCGGTAACGCGATCGCCGACTAGCGGCAGACCTATCCAGCGGTCCCAGACTCTGACCACTCGGGCTCGGCCTTCCCCCACCCTCGGCTGCAGCGAGATCGTCGCCACCTCCTGGACCCTCAGGTCGGGCGCGAAGAGCTGGTCCACCGTGGTATCGAGGGCCCGAGCCAGCGCCAGCGCCACTGCCAGCGATGGGGACCAGGTCCCGGCTTCGGCGCCGGACACGGCCTGGCGGCTGACGGCACACATCTCGGCCAGACGGCTCTGCGAAAGCCCGGCCGCGAGGCGGGCCAGGCGCAGCCGGCGCCCGGCCTCAGCCGCGCTCGCCGCCGACACACGGCGGTCTCCGCCCGGGTCAGGCAAGCGCTTCCCCCGCCGCGCCAAAGACGGGAGCCGCCGGCGCTTCAAGGAACAATCTGGCACCGACTTCGGGGGGCTCATCGAAGAAGCAGTGAAAGCGTCCTTCCCAAGCGCCTACCGACTCCAGTTCGACGTCGACGCGGGCACCCTCGGGCCTCATGCCCACCACTCTGCCATCGAGTAACCCGGGAAGGTCCGGCGAGCCTGCCGGACGAATCCGATCGGGGTGGATCGCCAGCAGTTGATCACCGTGGCGAAGCCAGCCCCGATACCCGACCAAAGCCGCCACCACCTTCGTCTTGGGCCGCAGCACCAGTTCGCGCGGCTCGGCTACCTGGAGCAGGGAGCCTCTGTCGAGAACGGCCACCCGATCGGCAAACGCCTGGGCCTCTGGCAGCCGATGGGTGACGAGGAGCGCCGCGGTACCGCTCCCGGCCACCTCGCCACGGAGCAGTTCCAACATCTCGCTGCCGAGGGGCCGGTCGAGAGAGCTGAAAGCCTCGTCGAGGCAGAGCAGCTGCACCCCGGTTTGGAGGACACGACAGAGGGCAACCCTCTGCGCCTCACCGCCGGAGAGGCTTTTGGGTCGGGCGAGAAGCAGGTCTCCCAGCCCCATGCGCTGGGCGGCAGCGGTGGCGACCGTCGCCGTCACCCCGAGCGGGTAGCTGATGTTCTCGAGCACGGTGAGATGGGGGAAGAGACCGGGGTTCTGACGGAGCAGGCCCACCCCACGCCGGCCCGGGGGCACATTCTGGTGAGGACTAGAGGAGGAGCTGAGGCAGCGGTGGTTGAGGAGGATCTCACCGGCGCTGAGCGGTAGCAGCCCGGCCAGCGCCTCCAGGCAAGTGGTCTTGCCGGCACCAGATGGCCCCAGGATGGCCAGCCTCTCCCCCGGCGCCACCTGGAGCTCGAGCCGCACCGCGAAGCTGCGGCGCGCTACCTCAAAGTCGGCGGAGAGCACGGCTACTCCAGAGGTATGCGGCTACCGGCAATGGCAGGGCCACCACCAGCAGTACCAGAGCGAAGGGCAGGGCCGAGCTGAGGCCAGTTTCCTGGAGTGTGGTCCAGATCTGCATCGGCAGCCCAAAGGGGTGGTAGGCGATGATCAGAACCGCCCCGAAGGCTCCCATCGCCCTGGCCCAGGTCACCGCCAGCGCCATCGCCATCCCCGGGGCGGCCAGCGGCAGGGTGATGCGACGCCAGGTTCGGGAGCGGGGGTCTCCCAGCAGAGCAGCCGCCTCCTCAAGCTCGGGATCGACGGTGGCAAAAGCGGCCGCGGCGCCGAGGACGTAGTAGGGCACCGCCTCGTAGATCTCGGCGATGACCAGGGCGAGGAATGTGTCCGAGGCGGTGAGGTCGAGGTGGCCCAGGAAGGTCCCGATCGGCGTGGCCGGCCCCACCATGAAGATGAGCAGCAGTCCGATCACCAGCGGCGGAGTGAGCAGCGGCAGGATCACTCCGATCTCCCAGATCCTGGGGAAGGGCAGCCGGCCCCGGGCCAGCAGGTAGGCGAGCGGGGTACCCAGCAGGAGGATCACCGCCAAGGCGACCAGCGAAGCCGCCACCGAGGTGATCAGGGGTTCGAAGGCGCCAGGTTGGCGGAGTGAGTTGATCACCGCCGCCGGGGTGAGGTGGGCCAGGAGGGCGATCAGCGGGCCTAGCAGTGCCACCCAGATGATCAGCGCCCCCACCAGAGCGGCGCCGGTGCTAAGCCTGACCCCCGAGCCACGCAACGCCGTCGGGGCGGGGGGGACTATCAACTCTTGGGGATGAGAGCCCTTATTGACGAGGGCGCCGCCGACCTCTGACCCAGCAGCGCGGGTTGCAACAGGGTGTAGCCCTCCTTGGTCAAGATGTGGCGAGCTTTAGAACCGAGCAGGAACTTTACAAAGGCAGTGCCGGCCGCGGAATCCCCCCCCACCTTCAGCACCGCTGCCTCCAGGTCGAGAAGTGAGCCTCGGACCACCTGGCCGGTGGAGAGCGTCAACGATGCGGTGGCGTAGATTGAGGCGTCCTGGGGGTCCCCGAAGTTGATGGTGTCGGGAAGCGCGACGTAGGGTAGGCCGAGCTGTACCGCCTGGGGCAGGTAGGCACTGGCGGCGTCCAGTTCGCCGGCCTGAAGAGTCGGCTCAAGTGCAGTCTCCGAGAAGATCTGGGAGGAGCTTCCGTTCGAGCCCCCCAGATCGGCGGTGGCGGTGGCGGCACTCACTCCGAGGTACTTCTCGGCCAGGTGCACCATCTCGATAAAACCCTGGCCTTGAGGATCCAACGCCGGATCGGTGCGCCCGAGTTTGAAGCCCGGGGTCGCCATCAATGTGAACAGATCCTTGATAGGAAGCTTGCCCTCGGAGATCTTCTTCAGCTCCGGGGCATGGGGCCCCTTGGGGTAGTAGGCCACGACCAGGGGACTGGCGGCGAACTGCACCGCCCAGGTTGTGAACTTGGGCTCGAGCAATGAGATCGGGGCCGCACCGATGGGAATGAATATGTTCGGGGTGATTTCCCCGGCCACGATCTCCTGGGCCAGGCCGAGACTGCCCATGGATTCGTTCTCGTACTCGTCCCCGGTTTGGCTGATGAACGGGGGCCCCAGGTACTTGTCCATCAGCAGTTGCAGCGAACCAGCGCTGGCGACGTTGGCCAACTCAGGAAGGCTGCGGGCGCTGGCGGTGGCCACAGGCGGCAAGTTCGTTGCGGCCGCGACCGCCAGGCCCAGCAACCCGCTTGTCGCCAGCCAGAGGCCCAGCCTTCTCCCCACCATGCCAGCATAACTCGCGTTTCGCTAGCGTTGCTTGCCTCGCTGGATACCCGAGTTCCAGCAGTGGAACGAGGACAGCCAGGGATGGCAAAAAAGCCGCGGTATAGACTGCCAGGGTGCGGGATCAGCCTCAGGGAACTCCCCCGCCGCCCGGCCCGGAAGCGGTCGTCTTGGTCTCCGACCATGAGCGCGACCTGTTGGTCGAGCGCCTCAGCGCCGCTTGCGCTGACGGGCGGCTGGGACTGGCGGAGTTCTCGGAGCGAGTGGAGTCCGCGCTCTTAGCTAGAACCAGAGCGGACATCTACCAGCTGGAGTCAGACCTGGGGCAGCCATCACCGGCGTCGGTGCCGCTTGTCCAGCGCGCGGGTGCGTCCTGGTTTGTCGGCATCATGTCGTCGGCGGTGCGCAAAGGCCGGTGGGTGCTTCAGCCCGCGTCGCACGCCTTGGCCGTGATGGGTGAGTGCGTACTCGATTTGCGCGAGGCCGAGGTGGCAAGTAGCTACAGCCACATCCACGCTGTAGCCCTGATGGGGATGGTGCGGGTGATCGTCCCCGAGGGGATCGACGTCGACGTGGATGGGATCGCCATCATGGGTGCCAAGACTCTGCGGATCAGTTCCGTGCGTCCACTCCCCGGCTCCCCTCTCATCCGCGTCACTGCGGTGGCACTCATGGGGGAGGTCAGCGTGGTCAGCAAGCCGCCCAAAGCTGAGTCTAGGCCGTCGCATCTCGGGCCCGAGATCGCAGAGCTCCACCGCCTGCGGCAGGAGATGCGCGAACTTCGGCACCAGCGCCGGGCGCTCCGACACGGGCACGACTCGGGGAGTGACGACGACTGAGACGGAGCAGCGGCCGCTGCGGGGGTGCCGCGCCGATCAGGTACCGGCGACGCGAGCGCGGTCCAGCTTGGCGGCCACGATGAAGTCGTTGCGAGTGAGACCACCCGCAGCATGGGTGGTCAGCTCGACCTCGAGGTAGCCCCAACCCACCCGGAGGTCGGGGTGGTGGCCCTCGCGCTCCGCTAGTAGGGCCGCGCGGGTGGCGACCGCGAACGCGGCAGCGAAATTCGAGAACCCGTACCGCCGCTGCAGCCGGTCCCCGTCAATCTTCCAATCGCCCTCCAGTTCCGCCTTGAGGGTCAGGGCTTCCTCGGCAGTGAGGGTGGGCGTCTCACCGGTGCAAGCCTGACAGCGCTCACGCCACAGCGAAGCAGGCCCGGGCACCGCCCTAGACCCCGATAGCCTGCTGCGGGTCTCGGCAGCGCTCCAAGATTCTCGCCGCGATCGCCAACGCCCCGGCGTAGGTGGCTTCCATGCCCTCGAAGCGCAGACCGCGCGCACCCAGGGTCCGCGCTTGCGTGTAAGGGGTGTCAGATGCGTAGTGGATGACGCCCACCTCCATGGCCGGACGGGTCAAGTCCACCTGCTCCCGATCAGGGTAGCGCGAGCTGTCCCCAGCCTCAAACACCGCTCCCAGGTAGGGTCCCACCTCCATCTCCACGACGGTGTAGGCATCCCGGTAGTAACGCTCAAGATACCCACGATTTTGTAGGAAAGTGGAACGAACCGAGACGGCTCGCTGGCGGTCCAGCAGCGAACGCGAGCTCACGAACGGGGAGACCTGTGAGAAAGAGAAACAGTTGTTGAGCCAGTAGGTATTTCCGCTCTGCTCGTCATGAACCACGTCGGAAACCATGATGTCGCCGATGTCTGCGTTCAGGGTCGCGGCCTTGCCGAGGATGTAGACCCCGTCGACGTGCTCGGTGGCCTCCATGACCTGGCGCAGGATGTGGTACGCACCCAGTCCGAGCGGATATTGGATGTTGAGGATGACTTGGCGTGAGCTGGCCAGCGCCTCGCCCGCTGCCACCGACGCGTGCAACCTGGGGTCGAGTCGGGAGGGTTGTAGGCGGTCCAGCACGATCAACTGAGCGGCCACATCGGTTCCCGACTGCGAGGGGATATGAAATATTCCCTCGCTGGTCTCCTCCCGTGCCCGCTGCTGCCTCTCCTCGGGGTGGGCCTCGAACCAGCGCCGGGCAGCGTAGTAGAGGAAGTTCTCGGCTGAATGCCGCGAGCCCGGTTCGGCCAGTTCCGAGGCGATCTGCCGCAGTTCTGGATCCCCAGTCTCGGCCATCCACGCCGCCACCCGGGGCGCGCGTTCCCGTGCCACTCCAGAGAGCAGGTTGACCAGACAGTGGGCATTGCTGCTGACGAAGTAGAGCGGCCGGTCGAGCAGCTGCTCCCGGCGGAGGACGTCCCCCACTGGACGCCACCACTCGCGGGTCGCCCGGGCGTAGCCGACCTGGGAACCGCCCAAAAGCTGGATCCCTAGATCCAGCCCCCGGCTGGCCACCTCACCGAGGAATGCCTCAAACCTAGGTCCGAAGAGCGACGCCAGCCGATCCCAGTCGTCGTCCGATATGCCCAGCCGAGCCGGCGCCAGCGCGGCCAGCTCTGTTGGGTCAAGCGCCGGCTCTGAGGCGAGCAGCGCGTGGGCCTTGTTCCACTCGATCTGCACCGCGACCAGAGTGGGCACCAGGTCGTCCAGGTCAGAGCTGCTGGCCAGGGCCACCCCTAGAGTGCGCAGCGTCTGGTTCCACCACCAGCGCCGGCGCCGACCCGCCGCCACCACGGGCAGCCAGTCCTCGGGAACCGATCCCCGCCAGTGCAGTAGCTGCTGGGGGGATTGCCCCAGGCAGACGTGCTCTAGCTCCAGCAATACTGGAGGCAGTCGATGCAGCGCGTAGAGCAAGGCACCGCTGTCCAGTCGCTCCTCGCCGGCGAGCCGGTGCAGCGAGGACTCCATCTCCAGGTGAGCGCGCTCAAACACCTGCAACCTGATCTCACCAGAGGAGCGCAGCACCGACCTGTAGGTGCGGACGTAAAGCTCGACCTGCTCCTCCCCCGGGCTGATGGCTTCCAATGGCGGCCGCTCGCTGCTCACTCCCAGGCCCACCCGAGCCCCCAAGCAGGCCCGGCTCCCTGGCGGCGATCGGAGCCCGGGAGCCGGCGACTCACCGCGGCAGGCGGGCGGGCTCGGCCCAGCGCACCGGCGTTTCCACGGGCAAGGGATCGCTGCTGGGGGGCCGAGGCAGCACCCTCACTGTGAATCCGTACTCGCCTGGCGTGGCCAGGACCAGGCTGCCCAAATACCGGTGGTGGCCATTGGTGTGGGGCTCATCCTCCACCATTGACTCGACCGTAGGCGCCATCAGTTGTCCATCCCTTCCGATGGGGCCATGGAGCAGGTCCACCTGGACATCCTCGGGAGGTAGCGGCCCCAGGTCCACCAGGGCCTCGACCACCTTCTCCTCCCCCTCCGCCCGAACCTCCTCCGGGACATCTCGAGAGATCAGCCTTGCCGATACCGAGGCTTGCCGGAAGTCGCGCCGGACCCGTTCCCACCAAGAAGCTCGCTCCCGGGCCACGGCGTGTCGGTCCTCGGGGGTGAAGACGGCAGCGTCCACCGCCGGCTGATACATGCTCCGCACGTAATCGGCCACCATCCGAGACCCCAGTACGAACGGCCCCAGCGTTTCCAGGGCGTGCCGTACCTTCGCCAGCCAGCGGTGGGGTGGGGACCCTGCCTCCCGCCCGTAGAAAGCAGGAACGACTTCGTTCTCGAGGATTGCGAATAGCGCGTCGGCCTCCAGTCGGTCACGCTCGACATGGTCCTCAACCTCCTCGAAGGACGGTATGGCGAACCCCACCTCGCCATCCCAGGCTTCGTCCCACCAGCCGTCAAGGATCGAGCAGTTGAGGGCGCCGCTGAGAACCGCCTTCTGGCCGCTGGTGCCGCAGGCCTCCATCGGGCGCCGGGGGGTGTTGAGCCAGAGGTCGGACCCCTGGTACAGCATCCGCGCCACCTCGATGTCGTAGTCCTCCAGGAACACGATCGAGGAGCGCAGCTCCGGCGTGTGGGTCGCACGGGACAGGGCCTGGATGATCTCCTTGCCCGGCTGGTCTGCTGGATGGGCCTTGCCGGCGATAACCAACTGGACCGGGCGGGCCGGATCGAACAGCAGACGGGCGAGCCGATCCGGCTGGGAGAAGAGCAGGAGCGCCCGCTTGTACTCGGCCACCCGCCTGGCGAAGCCGATGGTCAGGGAGCCAGGATCCAGCGCGTGCCTGGTCCACTCCAGGTCCGCTCCCTCGACCCCGCGCTCGCTCTCAGCACGCTCCAGGCGCGACCTGACGCCCTCGATTAGGCGAAGGCGGCCGGCCTGGCGCGCCTCCCAAAGCTCGTTGTCGGAGGCCGCCTTGAGCAGGCCCCAGTCCGCCCCACCGTGGACGTCCCAACGGGGGCCGAGGTACCGCTCTAGGAGCAGGCGCATCTCCTTTGAGACCCAATGCTTGGCATGGACCCCGTTGGTCACGGCCCGAATCGGGACCTCCTCTGAGAGCAGGTCTGGCCAGAGGGCGGCGAACATGCGCTGACTCACGCGACGGTGGAGCTTTGAGACGGCGTTGGCCTGGCCCGAGAGGCGCAGGCCCATCACCGCCATGTTGAACGGATCCTGGGGAGACTGCCCGGGAAAGTGGCCCAGCGCCATAAGGGTGTCCAGGTGCACGTCAACGGCGTCACACCAGTTCTGGAAGTACCGGGCCATCAGCTCCCTTGGGAAGTGGTCGATCCCGGCAGGAACCGGCGTGTGGGTGGTGAAGATGGTCGCGGCGCGCGCGGCCTGCACGGCCTCAGTGAAGTCCAGACCTTCGGTCTCAACCAGCGCCCGAATCCGCTCCAGGACCAAAAATCCGGCATGGCCCTCATTGCTGTGGAACAGCAGTGGCCGGTCCCGGGCCAGTTCCAAGGCGCGCACCCCGCCCATCCCCAGCAGGATCTCCTGACGAAGCCGGTGCTCGGTATCGCCGCCGTAGAGCCGATCCGTGATCTGGGCAAGGTCTGCGGGGTTCCCGACCCCGGCCGTGTCCAGCAGGTAAAGCGGGACTTCTCCCACCTGCTGCCGCCAGACCCGGGCCCTCAGCACCTGGTCACCCAGCTCCAACTCGACCAGCTGGTCGGAAACCTGGACCAGGCCGAAGTCCTCGGGCTCGAGCTCGCGGTAGCTCTCCTGTTGCCAGCCGCTCCGGTCCAGACGCTGGTGAAAGTAACCCTGGCGGTAGAAGAGGCCGACCCCGACCAGGGGCCAGCCCTCGTCAGCGCAGACCCGCAGGTAGTCGCCTGCCAGCACCCCGAGGCCGCCTGAGTACTGCGGGATCGTCTCGCTAACCCCGAACTCGGGCGAGAAGTACGCCACCCGCGGCATCGACCCCGGGGCCAGGGGGACGGCCGGGGCGACGGCCTGCTCCACGCTGAACCGCTCGACGGGTCGCACAGAGACAAGGTAACGGCAATCCGCCACCGCTGCCTCGGGTCGAGCCAGGTGGAGTGCCCCACCCCACACGGCCTGCCCAGATAGGTCGGCTAAGATCGGCCCGTGAAGGAAGAGGAAGGGACTCCGGCGGCAGACGGCTCCGACGCTGAGAGCCGAAAGCGAGCCGCCCATGACCAGCCGCCTCCAGCGGCATTGCTGGAATTCATGACCAAGGGCTGGGACACATCGAGGCCGGCCGCGAAGGCCCCGATAACCGGCGTGGACCAATATGAGAAGCGCCGCCAGGAGTTGTCACGCCGCTTTCCCGGGATGCTGATGGTTGTGCCGGCCGGGGTGGAGAAGGTGAGGGCCAACGACACCACCTATCTATTCCGGCCCGGGACCGACTACCTCTATCTGGTCGGCGAAGGGGAGCCCGACGAGGTGCTGGTGATGAAGCCGCTCGAGGGCGGCGGGCACCAGGCCCAGATCTTCACCGAGCCGGAGGCCGACTTCAGCAAGAGCGACTTCTTCACCGATCGGGTCAAAGGGGTCTTATGGGTCGGGCCGGGGCGCGGGCTCGAGGTCACCCAGCAACGTCTGGGCGTCGACGCCGCCGGCCTGGCCGAGCTTCCCCAAGCGGTCTCAGGATTTGACCGGGGGGTGGCCCTGCGCGGGCTAGACCCCAAGGTCGACCGGCTGGCCGCGGACCTGGCCGGCCCGGACCAGGAGCTAGCCAGCCAGCTGTCCGAGATGCGCCTGATCAAGGACCAGCTGGAAGTGGAGCTACTGGAGGAGGCCTGCGATCTGACCCGGCAAGGGTTCGAGGACGTGGTGCGGGCCCTGCCCCATGCTCGCACCGAGCGCGACGTTGAGGTGGCGTTCTTCGCCAAAGCGCGGGCCGCCGGCAACGACACTGGCTACTCGACCATCGCCGCCGCGGGCAGCCACGCCACCATCCTGCACTGGTCCCACAACGACGGCGAGGTACGCCCAGGTGAGCTGCTCCTGCTGGACGCCGGAGTGGAGACCAACCGCTACTACACCGCCGATGTCACCCGAACCATGCCCATCAGCGGCCGCTTCACCGATGTGCAGCGGCGGGTCTACCAGCTCGTGTACGACGCGCAGCAGGCTGCATTCGCGGCCGTCAAGCCCGGCAACGAGTTCCTGGCGCCCAATCGAGCAGCCATGCGGGTGCTGGCCCAGGGACTGGAGGCGATGGGCCTGCTGCCGGTGAGCGCCGAGGAGTCGCTGGAGCAGGATAGGCAGCTCCATCAGCGCTACACCCTGCACTCGGTGAGCCACATGCTGGGGCTGGACGTCCATGATTGCGCCCGGGCCCGGGAGGAGACCTACCGGCAGGGGATCCTGCAGCCAGGGATGGTGCTCACGGTGGAGCCCGGGCTCTACTTCCAGCCCCACGACCTGACCGTGCCACAGGACCTTCGAGGTATCGGAGTCAGAATCGAGGACGACGTCCTGGTGACGGAGGACGGCTACCGCCTGCTCAGCGTGGGGCTGCCTGCGGCGCCCGATGATCTGGAGCGATGGATGGCGGGGATCTGGTCCGGCCAAAAGAGCTGACTCCGGCGGGTGGCCAGGGTCAGTCGTCCAGAGCCTCGATCAGGCCCTCTTGGACCCAGCTCAGCAGGTGCAGCGTAGCCAACGGTGGCCGACGATGCTCCTGGAGACTGAACCCGTCCTCCCAGCCGTCAGCGATGATCCCCAGGCGCTCCGCCAGCGCCAGTCGGAGCAGGTTGAGCGCCCGAAGCCAGGCCATCGCATTCTCGGCCGTGAGCAAGATCCGCTGATCTGACTCCAGGGTCTCTCTCACCTGAGCCAGGTCGGCGGCCCGGGAGTCGGCCAGGTCGGTGCCGACCAGGCGCTGGAACTCCTTCTCATCCTCCTGGCTCTGGTAGGCGCGAGGTCGGGCCCAGTGCGAGTCATCCACCAGTGGCTCCAGGCGTTCGACGATCTGGAGGAGCGCACGCCGCTCGCCCCTACTCACCCTCAGGTGAACCAGCTCCGCCTGGCGGGTGATGTGCGCCAAGCTCAGTCGCGAGCCAGGGTCGCTTGCAGTCCGTGAGCGTGGAGCTGGGCCACCGCCACCTCGGCCCGCTCGCGGGGTTCGGTCGCCACCACCGCCTTGCCCTCGTTGTGCACCTGCAGCATCAGCTTGGTGGCGGTCTCCAGGTCGTAGCCGAAGAGCCTGCGAAAGACGAACACGACGTAGCTCATGAGCGTGACCGGGTCGTTCCAGACCACCACCTGCCAAGGCCGGTCACGACGAACGTGGTCCTTCTTACCGGTCCCGGTCTCCTTGACCGCGAGCTCGTTGGTCGCACTCACCGGGCACTACGGTAGCGCGCTGCACCGCGGTTGGCATCCCCCGCACTCGGCGCCAGCCGTCGAAGCTGCGGCATCAGCTAACCTGAGGTGGATGCACGGTGCCCAGCCAGCTCTGGCTGAACGCAGCACGCCTCGCCTCGGCCGGGCTCTCCCTCGAGTGCTGGGACTGGGTATTGGCCTGGGTTTGGCGGCGGCCGTGGCCGGCTGCGCCAGTGGTTCGATCTCCACCCCCGACGGCAGTGTCGGCTGCTCGGTGACGGTCTTGATTCCCAGCTATTCCAACCACCTGCTGGGAGCCGTCAAGGCGGAGGCCGGAGGCGCGGTCCACAACTTCGACCGCACTGTCAACACCCTGGCGGTCGCCTGTGGAGACACCGCCACCCTGGCGGTGACCGCCACCAATCCCTTGGCGCATCCTTTCACCTCCTGGGCCCTGCCCAGTGGCAGCAGCTCCAGCTCCGAGGTCGCCCTCAGGGTCAATGGCCCTTTGTCGATTCGCACCAGGTTCAAAGTGCCGACCGTGGCCCCGGTCGCCACCCCCACGCCCAAGCAGTCGCCCACCCCCAGCCCTTCGGCCGCCAGCTCCACGGTTACGCTCGACCAATGGGCGTCGTACAACTCCGCCACCAAGACCTTCACCCTGAACCTGGAGGCTGGATATCAGGACCTAAACCGTGGCCTCAACTTCGACGGCGAGTACAAAGGGCAGATGGTGGTCACCGTCCCACTCGGCTGGACAGTGACGGTCAACTTCAGCAACCAGGGCAGCATCAACCACTCCGCCGCAGTTGTCACCGCCAGCGGTACGACTCCGGTATTCGCCGGCGCCTCGACTCCTGACCCCATGGTGGGGACGGTTCCTGGCCAAGCAGCCTCGTTCACCTTCATCGCCGGCCAGGTGGGAAGCTACCGGATCGCCTGCCTGCTTCCCGGGCATGAGGGACTTGGGATGTGGGATTCCTTTGTCGTGGCGTCAGGTGGGCTTCCCAACGTCAAGCTCTAACCAGCGTCGATCCCCGGCGGCCAGTACCACCATGCGGGCGGCGGTCATCGACCGCTATGGGGCCAGTCCCAAGTACGGGGAATTCGCCCGGCCGGTTCCGCGTCCTGGGCAGCTTCTGATCCGGGTCGAGGCCGCGGCACTCAACCCGGTCGATCTCCGGATTGCGTCGGGCACCTTTTATGGAGGTGCCCCCAAGCTTCCCTACGTTCCCGGAGGCGAGGGCGCCGGTACGGTGGTCGAGGATGGTCGGTCTCCTAAAGGGAGACGGGTCAGATTCGAGGTCTTACGGGATGAGAGCGGAGGGCTGGCTGAGTGGACGGCCATCAACGACGCCGCCTGCACTCCTATCCCGGACGACCTGCCGTGGGCGACGGCGGCGGGATTGGGCGTCGCCGGGATCGCGGCCTGGATCTCGCTCGTCGACAAAGTCCGTCTCCGCCGCGGCGAGCGGGTGCTGATCTTGGGGGCAACGGGGGCGGTGGGGCAGATAGCAGTCCAGATTGCCCGGCTGCTGGGCGCCGGCAGAGTGGTGGCGGCGGGCCGCGACCCCGCGGCGTTGGCGCGAACTCTTGAGCTGGGCGCCGATGCCCTCGTCGCCATCGCTGGACAGAGCATGGAGGAGCTCGCGGCCGAGTTTGAGGCGGCGGCCCTTGGACCGCTGGATGTGGTCTTCGACCCGCTTTGGGGCCCGCCCCTGATGGCGGCGACAGTCGCGTGCGGCCCATCAGCTCGGATCGTCCACCTCGGTCAGAGCGCCGGACCCGAGGCCACCCTGACCTCGGCCGTGGTCAGAGGACGGCAGCTGACCATCATCGGACACGCCAGCCCCGCCACCCCGCTGGAGAAGCGGACAGCGGCCTTTCGGGCGCTGGCAGAGCACGCCGCCGCAGGTCGGATCAGGATCGATACCGAGGAGATGGCGCTCTCTGCGGTCGGCTCGGCCTGGGCCCGGCAGGCAGGCTCGCCTCACGTCAAGCTGGTCCTGATCCCCGGCCGCTGAACGCGCCAGCGGACGGCGTGGTAGCGGACCATACTGGCACAGCCCCGCGCTAGCCCAGGAGAGCTGCACCTTGAACCCTCCAGAGATCCTCCCCACCCGGGTCCGCGAGGGTCTTGCCCCCGGGATCACCTACCTGATCGAGGGCGAACTGGTGCCGATGCTGCACTGCAGCCTGGACGGGTCGATGGCCATCTACTTCGAACACCACGTGGTGCTGTGGAAGGAACCAGAGATCAGCATCAAGCTCAAGGCCGTCCGTGGTGCGGTGCGGCGGGTGGTTGCCGGCAGGCAGCTCTTCCTGACCGAGGCCAAAGGCCGGGGCGACATCGCCTTCTCCAGGGACGCCCCCGGACAGGTGTTTCCGCTTGAGCTACCTCGGGGCGCGGCCATCCTGGCCCGCGAGCACCAGTTCCTGGCGGCGACCGCGTCGCTGCGTTACAGCGCCAGCCACCTGCGCGGTCTCAGCAACAACCTCTTCGGCAACAACGGCTTTTGGGTGGACCGGTTCGAGGCTCGGGACAGCGACGGCGTGGTTTGGCTCCACGGCTTCGGCAATGTCTTCGAGAAGCACCTCGAGTCCGGAGAGGAGATCGATGTCGAGCCCGGTGGATGGGTGTACATGGACCCGGAGGTGCGGATGCGACCCGCCGTCTACGGATTGCGCACCGGCATCTTCGCCGGTGTGGGTGAACTGGTCTTCAATCGCTTTCGGGGCCCTGGCCGGGTAGGGATCCAGTCGATGTACCTACACCTTCCCGGCGGCGATTGAGCTAGGGACCGGACGGCACGTCGACAGGACCCCGGCCATACCAGCTCGGGGGCGTTTTTACACACCCTCGCCCAGCTCGCAGTCTGGCTGACTACCAAGGGCCGAAGGTGATGATTTGGTCCGAGAGGGTGGTTCCGGTCGCCGCAATTGGGGCCAGGTCAGCTCCGGCGATCGACAGCGCCTTCTTGCTGCTCCGCAGGGGATCTGTGACCGCAACTGTGCCGAGCCAGGTGTCATTTTGGGAGAGCAATGGCTGACCCGGGAAGAAGGCGGTGTTTAGCCAGAATCCCTCCCCTTCCTCTTCGCTGTTGCTGATGGTGAACGTGAATACCGACATGACCGCGCCTGAGGGTTCGCGGAACGCATAGATCGGATAGCCACTGAGACTGGATTGAGTGGTGTAGTCACCATTCTCGGAAGCGATGCCCTGAAGCCAGGCCGATTCGGCGCTGTACCAAGAGGGGTCGGGGAGAAGGGCCGACGCCGTGCCTTGCTGGAGGTCGGCATTGGACGCTGTCAGCACCGTTTGGACCGCCGCAGTCGGTGTTGTCAACAGCTTCTTCACCTCAGATGACGTCGGTGCGCTGAGGGTGGAGCCGGGTTTGCCCAGATCGAGACTGGCAGGCATGGCCACTGTCGACTGGTCCAGCCAGCGATGCTCGCTGGACGAGGGTACGAAGATCACCAACACACTGGAACGCGTGGTTTTGCTTTCGATGGTCGTAGTCACGTCGGACACCGCCAGCAAAGAGTCTGGCGCCGACTTAACCCTCACTTTGTAATAAGCGGTGCGTCCGTAGCTGACCTTGGGCGCTGGTGCGCCCGTGGAGTACTGGCTCGAGCCCAGTGCTTCAGCCAGCGCAGGGTTCTCATTGAGAAGATTCGAGCCCTGATTCGCTCGCCATTGTCGAAACAGCTGACGCTGCTGGGTCGGGGACGGAAAAGCGGGAGTTTTAGCGGCCACCCAGGTGACGTCGGCGGCCATTGCCAGTCCGGAAAAGGTCGCGAACAGGCTTATAACATATAGGATGCGGTACCAACGCGGCCGCACTGGCGCGGGGTGCATTTCAGACACATTACGCGGAACGGAATTTGCCGGAATTCGCAGTTATGCTCGCACTCTCTGGCGCAGCCACGCCTGACCTAACGCGCCATTAGGTCAGTAAGTTTCGCCTTTGAGGTTGCCCAAGCGCTCAGCGCTGAGTGGATCGTTCATCGCGCGCAGAAATGAGCGTGTCCAGCAGGATTCCGAGGGTCGGTCCTGCCCAAACAACGGGTGCGCTGCCTAAGACGCCTCAGGTTGAGCTGCGGGGGCGGCGGTCCGTCAGGGAACAGTGAACTTGTTCGGCGAGGTGGCAGTGTCGCCCGAGGCGTCGCTCACCACCACCGTGTAGGAGCCGTTGGCGAGGGCTGGGATGGTAAAGGTCACCGGGGATGAGCCGTTAGCGCCGGTTGTACCGCCGGCGGTGATGGTGGCGGCCGTCCCGCCCACTGTGACCGTCAGAGTCGAGCCGTCTGCGAAGCCCTGCGCGGTGATTTGAGCGGAGCTGCCCACGGCGCCGCTGGCCGGACTAAGTCCGGTGGCCGACGCGGTTACGGTGAAGTTGGTCACGGAGCTGGCGCTGTTACCAGAGGCATCCGTCACCACCACGCTCTGGGGGCCGTTCGGTACGGCGGGGATGGTGAAGCTCACGGTCGCCGACCCATTAGCGCCAGTGGTGCCCCCGGAGGCGATGGTGGCACTGGTCCCGCCCACGGTCACTGTCAGAGCTGAGCTGACTGCGAAGCCCTGGGCCGTGATCTTGACACCGGAGGTGCCCACGTTGCCGCTGGTCACCGTGAGGTTGGTTGCGGCAGCGGAGACGGTGAAGCTGGTCAGCGAGGTGGCGCTGTCGCCCGAGGCGTCGGTCACTGACACGGTCTGAGCGCCGTGGGGGACTGCCGGGATGGTGAAGGTCACAGTCGAGACACCGCTGCTTGAGGTGGTGCCACCGGCGGTGATGGTTGCGACGGTCCCGTTCACCTTCACGGTGAGGGCCGAGCTGGCCGCGAAACCCTGAGCCAGGATGGTTACCCCAGTCGTGCCAACCGGACCGCTACTCGGGCTGAGACCGGTTGCGGAGCCGGTGACAGTGAAGCTGGTCGCAGAGGTGGCGGTGTTGGCCGACGCATCCGTCACCACGACACTCTGAGCACCGTGAGGCAAGGTCGGAATGGTGAAGGAAACCGTGGAGGTCCCGTTGGCCCCGGTTGTACCACCGGCGGTGATGGTCGCGGCGGTACCACCGACGTTCACGGTCAGGGTCGATGCGGGAGCGAAGCCTTGGGCGAGGATTGAAGACGAGGATCCGATGGCGCCGGTGACCGGGCTGAGGCTGGTCGCTGAGGCGGTCACCGCGAAGTTGGCCGCCGAGGTGGCGGTGTCGGCCGAAGCGTCGGACACCACCACGCTGTAAGAGCCATGGGTTAGGGCCGGGATGGTGAACGTCACCGTCGCGGACCCGTTGGCATTGGTCGTGCCTCCGGCAGTAATGGTTGCTGAGGTGCCTCCGACGGTCACCGTGAGAGCCGAGGTGGCCGCAAATCCTTGCGCTGTGATGGTGGCATTGGACCCGATCGCGCCACTGCTCGGGCTGAGGTTAGTGGCCGTGGCAGAGATAGTGAAGGTGGTGGCGGAAGTGGCGGGGTTGGAGCCGTCGGTGACGATCACGGTCTCCGTACCGTTGGGAGCCGCGGGGATGGTGAAGGTCACCATCGAGGCTCCGTTAGTGCCGCTGGTACCGCCAGAGGTGATGGTGGCCGCGGTTCCGTTGACCTTGACGGTGAGCGCATGGCTGGCGACGAACCCCTGAGCCAGGATCGTGACTCCAGTCGTCCCCACAACTCCGCTGGACGGGCTTAGCTCGGTGGCCGACGAATTCACCGTGAAGTTGGTGCCCGAGGTGGCCGTGTCGGAGGAGGCGTCAGTCACCACCACGCTCTGGGTCCCGTGGGGCACCGTGGGAATGGCGAAGCTGACGGTGGACGACCCATTGGCTCCCGAGGTTCCCCCGGACGTGATCGTCGCGGAGACCCCGCCCACCGTCACCGTCAAGACGGAACTGGCCGCAAATCCCTGGGCTGTGATCTGCGCGCTGGCTCCCACCACCCCGTTTGCCGGGCTGAGTCCGGTGGCCGAGGCGCTCACCGTGAAGTTGGTGGCTGAGGTCGCAGTGTTGGCCGCGGCATCGGACACCACCACGGTCTGGGGCCCATTGGGCAGCGCGGGGATGGTGAAGTTCACCGTGGCCGAGCCAGTGGCACCGGTGGTGCCACCCGAGGTGATAGTGGCGTTCACCCCACCTACGCTGACGGTCAAGGCCGAACTCGGGGCAAATCCCTGAGCTGTGATCTTGACTCCGGCAGTTCCCACGGCACCCGTGGCGGGAGTGAGCCCCTTGGCCGAGGCAGACACCGTGAAGTTGGTCGCCGAGGTCGCCGTATTGGTGCCGTCCGAGGCGGTCACCACCTGGGCGCCGTTGGGCACGACCGGGATGGTGAAGGTGACTGCGGACGACCCATTGGTGCCGCTGGTCCCACCGGAGCTGATGGTGGCCGCGGTTCCGTTGACCTTCACGGTGAGGGCATGACTGGCGATGAAGCCCTGGGCCAGGATCGTGACACCGGTCGTGCCCACAGGTCCACCCGTGGGGCCGAGCCCTGTGGCCGAGGCGGTCACTGTGAAGTTGGTCGCTGAGGTCGCGGAGTTGGACGAGGCGTCGGTCACCACCACGGACTGCGCGCCATGCGGAATCGCTGGGATGGTGAAGTTGACGGTGGAGGCGCCGTTGGCGCCGGTGGTACCGCCCGCGGTGATGGTGGCGCTCGTACCGCCGACGGTGACCGTAAGTGCCGAGCTGGGAGCGAACCCTCGGGCCAGGATCGATGCGGAAGCTCCCACGGTGCCGGTCGCCGGGCTGAGTCCTGTCGCCGAAGCGGTCAGCGTGAAGCTGGTCGCCGAGGTCGCCGTGTTGGAGGCGGAATCGGTGACCACAACGCCGTAGGAGCCATTGAAGAGGCTGGGGATGGTGAAGGTCACCGTGGCTGAGCCGGTAACCCCGGTGGTGCCGCCCGAGGTGATGGTGGCGCTGGTGCCGCCAACGGTGACCGCAAGCGCCGAGCTGGCGGCGAAGCCCTGAGCCGTGATCGTAGCCGAGGCGCCGACCGCGCCACTGCTCGGCGCGAGCGCTGTGGCCGAGGCGGTCACTGTGAAGTTGGTCGCTGAGGTCGCTGAGTTAGTCCCATCGGAGACGACGACGCTGTCGGAGCCGTTGGCCGCCGCCGGGATGGTGAACGTCACCGTGGACGCACCGTTGGTGGCGGTGGTGCCTCCGGCAGTGATCGTGGCCGCGGTGCCGTTGACCTTCACGGTGAGGGCGTGATTGGCGACGAAGCCCTGAGCCAGGATCGTGACCCCGGTCGTGCCCACGCTGCCAGTGGTCGGACTCAGGTTGGCAGCCGAGGCGGTGACGGTGAAGTTCGTGGTCGACGTGGCGGTGTTCGCGGCGGCGTCCGTCACCGCCACGCTCTGGGCGCCATGAGGCACTGCGGGAAGGACGAATGTCACCGTCGAGGACCCGTTGGCTCCGGTGCTGGCCCCGCCGGTGATGGTGGCGGCGGTTCCCTCCACCTTCACACTCAGGGCCGAGTTGGCGGCAAAGCCCTGCGCGAGGATTGAAGCTGAGGACCCCACAGCGCCGGTGGATGGACTCAGGCCGGTCGCCGAGGCGCTCACCGTGAAGTTGGTTGCGGAAGTGGCCGTGTTCCCGGCGGAGTCGGCCACCATCACCGTCTCGGCGCCGTTGGGAACGGGCGGAACGGTGAAAGTCACCGTCGAGGACCCGTTGGCGCCGGTAGTTCCCCCCGCGGTTATGACCGCGGCGCTACCGTCTACGGTGACGGTGAGCGCCGAGCTGGCCGCGAAGCGCTGGGCGGTAATTTGGGCCGAGGAGCCCACCGTGCCCGTCGCCGGCGTCAGGCCGCTCGCGGATGCGGCCAGCACCGCTACTGAGCCGCTCGGGCTACTGGTCGCCGACCATGAACGCCAGACGGCGGTGACCCTGTAGGTGTAGGTACCAACAGGGACAGAAGTGTCGCTGCAGCTCGTGAGCGACCCGGCGAGCAGGGCAGTCGGCGAGCTGCCGCAGGCACTGCTTGGGGTCGAGCCCAAAAACCGCTCAACAAAATAGCCGTCGAGAGAGCCTCCCGGTGGCAGTGGACTGGGAGCGGTCCAACTGACGTCGACCGTCGAATTGGCCGTTTGTGCTCCCGTCACAGCGGTCGGGGGGGTGAGGGTGCCCACCGCGGCGCTGCCGAAGCCCACGCCCAGAGCCAGGAAGAAGGCGATGACAGCACCTGCCGCCAAGACGAAGGCCGCACCGAGCAACGGTGGGCCTAGCCACCGATGCAGTCTCATATCGGGATGACCAGAAGGCATCATGTGGGAACGCCGATGGGACTCATGGTGTTCTGTACAGCAACGTGACGGTGTAGGTGAAACGGAACACGGCGCCTCGACATCGATCCTGATTCCCCTGGTTGCGCATGTTGATCGGAACAGATGTGGCTTTGGCTCCGGTTGCTGGCACCGTCAGCGCACCAGAGAAATTGGTCTTGCGGAGATCGAGATTGGAAGCAGGACAAGTGGAGGCTGCCGATGACACGACCCGATCCAGCGACAGCCGGGTGATCTTGATCAGATACGCATTGGGGTTGGTCACCGTGTACGTCAGGCATCGGGGAACGCCGGGGTAGAACAAAGCGCTCGACCTACATGCTGGCAAGCTGGTGACCGTGCTGCTGATGGTGAAACTGGTGGCCCTGGTCAGGCCCAGGGCCAACCAGATGGCTGCTCCAACCCCAAGCGCTAGCGCGATCCTCTCCAGGATCCCCAAGGCCCGTGGCTGCTGATTTACGCGAAGCAATGTCACAGAGGAGCGGCCCTGAGCTGCCGAGAGTGGGGCTCAGGCCAGTCCCGCCCACACTGAAGTGCCGGTCCAGATCTACCGACGGTCAGCGCACATGTAAGAGTAGGCGACCTCTTGCACGTCATCGTGCCCACACCCATTCGCTTCACGCTTGTTGGCCCAGGTCTCTGGGCCAGGGAAGTGGCTTGTCGCATCCCACGCGATCAATTCGATCCTTGGCCGCAGGTCAGTTGACGGTGATGGTGATCTGCGGATCGACTCCCTGGCAGGCATTTTGGCTCATCGGAAAGTCCTGCATGGTGAGCGTGGCTGTGCCACCGTAAGTCCCAGCCGGCCCAGGAGCAGTGCCAGCGAGATCGTCGGGGAGGGTCGGAGTGGTATTGGTCACGGTGAACCAGCTCGCCAGGCAGGCATCGTTGAAGCTGCTGGTATTTACGTCATAGACGCCACCTGCGCCGTCCGTGGTCAGGGCAGATGTGATCGAAGTCAGTGCCTGGTTGCCGGGGCTTTGGTTGGTGACCGTGAAGGGAATGCTCTCACTCCCCGACCCGGGATAGAGTGGGCCGCCAGTGTGGGCCGATGAACTGACGAGCCATGCAGTCGAGGTTCCGACGACGCCATTGCCAGTTCCCGTTCCAGCCGCGGTGAAGAAGGCGAACGCAACCATGCCACCCGCGGCGATGACTGCCGCCAACGCTGCCAGCGCGAACTTCCTGCGATAGCCCCGACCTTCCCCGACTTTCATTGTGGCTCCGTGTATCGTTTGGTGACTTATCTAGGCGAAATGTTTACCACCAAAAGCGTCGGGGGCTGTCACGGACCGGCAACAGTTTGTGCGCCAATAGATAAGTTGCCTGACGGTTCGGTCATCTCCTTCTGCCTGCGGCCAACGTCGTAGCTTGGACTGCTCAGATCTTCGCGCCGACTCGAACCCGTCCACCGGCTGGTGGCATCGGCTTTCGGCGCAAAATGGCCGGCTGAGGTGGGCAGAGGAGCACACCGTTGAACCTTCGCGTGGGATTAGCCGAAAGGCCAGTCCATCACCAGGATCGATCCCTGATCGATCACGAGCTCAGCCTGTTCGGAGTGTTCGATGGCGTGGGTGAGTACCGTCGCAGCGGTGAGGCCGCACAACTGGCGGCGGAGACCATCGCCAAGGTCTGCCGCACCGCCGGGTTGCCACCTCTGGAGGCGCTGGTGGAGGGATGCGAGCGCGCGGACGCGCAAATCGCGCACAGGGAGTTGGGGGCAACCACTGCGACCCTGGCCCGGATCGTGGGCAGCGATCTCTTCTATGTATCGGTTGGCGATTCCCGCCTCTACCGCCAGAGTTTGCACGACCTCGCCCCAGTGCAAGCCACCGTCGACGAAGGCGAGGGCAACGTCCTCTTCAACGCTCTTGGGCTAGGCTCCGGTCGTGGCGGCGGGCAGGTGGCGCCTCAGCGGGGCCGCCTCCGACTGGGGCCCAGGGAGAAACTGCTGTTGGTGACGGACGGCATCACCGGCGATTTCGCCCCCGACCTCCTCAGTGAGGCCGAGCTGGGATTGGCCGTTCGCGCATATAATCCCCAGCTCGCGGCGGAGAGGCTGGTGGAGATTGCCCGCAAGCGCGACGACCGGACCGCTCTGGTGGTGTTCCTGGACTGAGACCGGAGCTTCGCGGGACAGGTAGTCGGAGGCCTGTACCAACTACCCTTCACCTCGACGGCATGGAGCCGCGGTTTCTTGTAGACGCAAGGACCCGAGCTCCCGTAGGAGGTGACGATGCCTTCGCTGGCGCGGCCGGTCGGTCTGGGACTCAACGCCCAGGGTGAGGTTCGCGATGCGATTCGCCAGGCCGAGCTGGCGGAGCGGGCTGGAGTGGATTCGCTCTGGTTCCACGAGTCCTACTTCGCCCGAGATGCCGTCACCTACGCCACCGCGGTCGCCACCACGGTGCCGCGGCTGCGCATCTGCCTGGGTGCGCTCAACCCCAGCACCCGCCACCCGGTGCTGCTGGCTATGACCATCAGTGCCCTCGATGACCTGGCTCCTGGACGCATCACCTTGGCCTTGGGTACCGCGCTGCCGCTGCGACTAGCGCAGATGGGGATCCCCTACCAGCCCGAGCCGGCGATAGCCAAAGTCGAGCAGACCATGCTCGAACTGCGGCGGCTGTGGCGAGGTGAGCGCTTGGCTCTGGGAGCCCAAGGCGTACCTGAGCTCGAGCCAATGTTCCCGCCGGTGCACCAGGTACCGCTGTGGGCCGCGGGGTATCGCCGGGCCTTCCACGAGCTGGCGGGAAGGGTGGCTGACGGCTATCTGGCCAGACCGGCCGAGCCGATCGAGGCTGTGGCGCTGGCATCTAGACGGATCAAGGCGGCGGCGACCGCGGCCGGGCGGGATCCCGATTCGATCGCGATCGGGGGCTATCTGCTGTCGCTCATCGACAGCAGCCGCCGTGCGGCCCTCGATCGGGCTAAGCGCGAACCCTTTGCCATCTACATGCTCGCGGTCCAGACTGACGTCGCCATGCGCAGGGCCGGGATGGACCCGGCCCTGCGCGGACCGATCATGGCCGCCTGGAGAGCCGAGGACTACCACCGTGCAGCCCAGCTGATCCCGGACGAACTGGTGGACGCCTTCCTGCTCTGCGGCACCCGAGAGGAGGTGGCAGCGGGTGCCGAGCGCTTCAACCAAGCTGGGATGGATCTTCCCGTCCTGCAGCCGGTGGTTCAGGAGCATGCCCAGGTGGAGGCCGTGCTCGATGCGGCGGTGCTTTATGGCTCGGCCGGGGCCTTGGGGACGGCCCCCGGATCGCGTCAGCGACGGGCGATCGACTCTGGCCAGGGCGTTGGATTCGTCCGCCGGCTTCGGGGCTGGGTCGAGGTCACCCGTCCCTTTGCCCTCACCGCCTCGGTGGTGCCGGTCTCGGCAGCTGCCGCCCTCGCGGCCGTTCACCACCAGTTCGGCTGGCCCCTTTTCGCCCTGGTCCTGGTCGGGGCAGTGCTACTCCAGGTCGGCACCAATGTGACCAACGAGATCTATGACGTGCGCAAAGGAGTTGATGCCATCACGTCCCCGAGGGCAAGCCAGGCTCTGCTTACCGGCAGGGTCCGGGAGCGGGAGGCGTTCGTCCTAGCCGGCTCGGCATTCCTTATTGCAGTCCTCATAGGCGTGGTGCTGATCGCCGTGCGCGGCTGGCCGCTGGCAGTGATCGGAGCCGTCGGCCTGATCGGGGGCTGGGGCTACACGGCGCCGCCACTGCAGTACAAGTACCGGGCAGCTGGTCTGCCCCTGGTCTTCCTGCTGATGGGTCCGCTGATGGTGCTGGGAGCCTATTTCGCCATCACCGGCCACCTTTCCGGGGAGGCCGGCGCAGTCAGCGTTCCTATCGGGCTCCTGGTCACAGCCATCCTCCACGGGAACGAATGGCGCGACATCGGCGAGGACGCTCGGGCGGGGATCAGCACGGTCTCGATCCGGGTTGGGCGCAGGTTCGCCTACCGCCTCTACGTGGTCCTGCTGGTAGGAGCCTTCATCGCCTTGGCGATAACCGTCGCGATCGGTGTCCTGCCCCGTCTCAGCCTGCTGGCGCTGCTCTCCCTGCCACTCTTAGTGCGCGCCCTCAACGCTTCCGAGCTGGGCGCCGCCGGGCAGCAGCGGGCTATCGCCAAGATCGACCTCGAGACGGCCCAGCTGCACGCGAGCTTCGGCCTCCTTTTGGTGGCGGGGATCGCCATCAGCATCGCCTGGCATCCGGGCAGCTGAGCCAGGGCGGAGTGCGACTTCCTGAGCGACCCTCGACCGCAGTGGTGGCGGCCAGCGGCGTATTCGCTTACCTCGCCTTCGCAGCCACCTTTCGTGGCCCGAGGCCACAGTTCTGGCACAGGATGACGACGACCGCTCTCGCGCTTGGCGCCAGCTCACTCTTCAACAGCCGAGACCTGCGCCGCCAGCGAGCGCGGCCGGTCGACCTCGCCCTCGGATCCGCTATCGCCGCCGGGCTCTATGGCGTGTTCGCGATCGGGGATCGGGCTGCCCGGGCGTTCATGCCCCAGGGCGAGCAGGACATCGGTGACATCTATCAGCTCCGCCAGTTGCGGCCCCGAGCGGAGCTGGTAATGCGGCTGGGGCTCGCAATCGCGCCCGCTGAGGAACTCTTCTGGCGCGGACTCCTGCAAGGGGCGCTGACTGAGCGCTACGGAAGGACCGGAGGGGCAGCCCTGGCCGCCGGTCTGTACGGCGGCGCCCACCTCAGCACCGGGAATCCAACCCTGGTGGGGGCGGCCACCATTGCTGGCGCGGGCTGGTCCGGACTGGCAGCGGCCGGCGCGCCCATGCCTGCCCTCATCGTTAGCCATGTGATCTGGGACATCTGGATCTTCCTGGTCCGACCGACGGGCCCGACCGCCTGACGAAGGTCGACCAGCGCCCGCGGACACGCCCCGGACGTTGGACACTGGTGGACAAGATGACAGCGCCGGTGATTCGGGCCGAGCTGGCGGACATCACCACCTTGAGGGTGGACGCGGTGGTCAACGCCGCCAACCCGAGCCTCTTGGGCGGTGGCGGCGTCGACGGCGCAATTCATCGGGCCGCCGGGCCAGGGCTGGTCGCGGAGTGCCGCCTTCTGGGCGGCTGCGAAGTGGGCAACGCCAAAGCCACAAAGGGCTACCGCCTGCCGGTGAAGTGGGTCATCCATGCGGTTGGGCCGGTTTGGTGTGGCGGGGATCGTGAGGAGCCAGCTCAGCTGAGATCCTGCTACCACGCCGCACTTCGGCTGGGGGACGAACTAGGCGTGCGGACCATCGCCTTCCCTGCGATCTCCACAGGGATCTTCGGATACCCGTCTCACCTAGCCGCGCAAATAGCGGTCCAGGCCATCCGGGAAGCTCGGACAGGACGGATCGAGGAAGTGATCCTGGTCGCCTTTGACCAATCGACCCATCGGCTCTACACCCGCCTCCTCTCCGGCTGAGATACGGCCGGTGAGGGCTGGCTGCAGCCTGGTGGCGTTCCCATATCAGGCGCGCGATCCCTGTAAGGAGCGTTCTAAGCGCTGAGGCGGTGTCCGACCTCGGCATGGGCGCGCGGCTGCAACCTGCATCAACTGGTCGAGACCGGCTCGATTAGTCAGGCCTTCGTCCCGATCGCGCCCACAGCCAACCCTCAGCGCGACCGGCTCGATTCCTTGACTTTCGATATATCGATGAGCTATTGTGATGGTGTCGTATATATCAACGATATGCAGACGGAGAAGACGATGCACGATTTTCAGGTTGACCACGAGCACAAGTTGCGTCCGCGCGATCCCGGTGGAAGGGGTCGGCACGGCCACGGCAGGTCGGGACCCTTGGACCACGACCACGGAACTGGTCCAGTTGATCCCGCCGGAACCGGTCGGCGCAGCCGCGGCAGGTTCGGTCCCTTTGGGCCGGGAGACTTTGGTGGCTCGTTCCGCGGGGGATTCGGGGGCCGCATGAGGGGCGCGCGGAGGCGGCGGATCCCACGTGGGAATGTCCGGGCCGCCACCCTACTGCTACTCGCCGAGCAACCCCGCAACGGCTACCAGATCATGCAGGAGATAACCGAGCGCAGCAAGGGCGTCTGGAGTCCCAGCCCCGGCTCCGTGTACCCCGCTCTCCAGCAACTGGAGGATGAGGGAATGGTTCGCTCCCAGGAGAACGACGGTCAGCGCCTATACACCTTGACCGAGCTCGGCAAGACCTACACCGAGGAGCACCGGACCGAGTTCGGATCCCCCTGGGAGGACGTGTCAGGAGCAGTTGGGGACGATGTTCACCAGCTGCTCTCCCTGATGCGACAGACGATCGGAGCGACCATCCAGGTCGCACACGCCGGAAGTCCAGCTCAGGTGGCGAAGGCTACCCAGCTGATGAAGGAGACGAGGCAGAACCTCTACAAGACCCTAGCTGAGGATGAGGTGGAGCCCCAGGCCTCCGACCCGGCGGCCTCGATCTAGCTGGGAATGGGTTTGGTCGCACGCTCGGCGATGACACGTCCGAGCGTGCGGTCGGCCCCCAGCCGCAACGCGGGCGCTGGGATAATCGCCCGCTGTGGACGACTACCGCACGGTCAACCTGGCTAATTGGGACGAGCGAGCACCCGCTCACGCCCGGTCAGCTGGTTACGCGGTCTCTCGTTTTCTCGAGGATCCACATTATCTGAGCCGGGTGGTGCGCTTTGACCTCCCTCGCCTCGGAGATGTGCGTGGCCTCCGCGGCGTGCACCTGCAGTGCCACATCGGTACCGACACCGTTTCGCTGGCTCGCCTCGGCGCGCGCATGAGCGGCTTGGATTTCTCGCCAGCCGCGCTCGCCGAAGCCCGGCGGCTTGCCTCGGCGACATCAGCGAATATTGAATTCTTCGAAGCGGACTTGTATGACGCGGTGGCAGCCCTCGGGGCGGGAAGGTTTGACCTCGTCTACACCGGCAACGGGGCACTTTGCTGGTTGCCTGACATCGGGCGGTGGGCCAGCATCGTGGCCGAGTTGCTGGCCCCAGGCGGTCGACTGTTCGTGCGAGAGGGGCATCCGATGCTGTGGTCGCTAGACGACGTGCGACCGGACCGATTGCTAGCGGTCGAGTATCCCTACTTCGAGCGGCCCGAGGCCTCGGTCTGGACCGAGCCCGGCACCTATGTGGAAACTGACGTGACCTTCGTGCACAACACCACCCACTCGTGGAATCACGGTCTGGGCCAGTTGATCACCGCCTTGCTTGATCAGGGCATGAGGATCACCGGACTTGTCGAGCACGACAGCGTGCCCTGGGATGCCCTTCCTGGCCAGATGGAGCAAATAGAGGGCGGCGAATACAGGCTGGCAGACCGCCCGTGGCGCCTTGCCCACAGCTACACGCTCCAGGCAGTGAAAGATGCGATTCCAACCGGGCGGGATGAGCGCAGTCGCACTTACGGCAGCCCTCGCTAGCGACTGAGCCGGCGTTTTCGATCACACCGATGCGCCCCACTCCCAACCGATCTCCTCACCCGGAGCGCTGCCAGAGGTACAGCACGTCCGGTTCACCTTCCTCGTTGGCGCTGCCGTCACCGAATTCGACCGCCCTAAAGCCGCGATGCTCGTAGAAGCTCCGAGCCGGTAAGTTGCGCTGAAAAGCCCAAAGACGCAACGTGCCCGATGAAAGAGACTGAGCCAGCGCGATCAGCTCACTTCCCTGGCCACAGCCTTGAAAACTTGGGTCGACGTACAGATGATCAACCCACCCCCTGTCCAGGCTGAGGGCCACGAAGGCGCTGACCGAACCACCGGCCTCTGCCAGCCACACCTCATGTCGGACCGGATGTTCGTCGGCAAACCAGGCCCTGATATGGGTGTCATCGTGCGCAAGCCGCAGCCAGGGCATCGCCTGACGGACCGCTCGGAGGTAGATCTCGGCGATTGCAGGCCCGTCCAGGGTCAGTGCCCGCCGGGTCACAAAAGATGGGCGCTGGCTCATGCCGGCAGCCTCTTCATTTGGGGCCAGCTGAGTGCCCGGTGCCAGCGAGCTGCCGGCCTTCAATTCGGTGGTCCAGCCCCCAGTCGACCTCCGGTCATGCGTTTTCGCGATAGTTCGAGGTTCGGGAGATGGCGACCGCCTCCACACCTCTGGGATCCCCCTCCTCATCGACAGCAACTCGGACAGAGCTGAAACCCGACATCTCGAGAACCGGAGTGAGCTGACGCGGCTGATCACCGCCAATCTCCAGAAGGATGTGGCCCCCGTTCCGAAGCCACTGGGGCGACTCGCGGACCGCGCGACGAATGAGGCACAGGCCATCACTACCCCCGTCGAGAGCCGAGAGAGGCTCGAACGCGGGCACGTCGCGAGGGAGGTAGGGGATCTCTCCGGTAGGGACATAGGGAAGCACACCGACAACCAGGTCGACCTTCCCTCTCCACGACCTGGGAACCGCCTCGAAAAGATCACCTTGCACGACCGTGACGCCGTTTCTGCGCGCACACTCGGCCGCGATCGGATCGGGCTCGACACCGATCACTGAAGCGTCGGGACGGCGGGCCGCCATTACCATCGCAATCGCACCACTGCCGGTGCCGAGGTCGACGGCCCGACCCTGGGGAGGCAGCAGCTGTGCAGCCCTCTCCGCCAGCCGCTCACTCTGCCAGCGAGGTACGAACACGCCGGGCGTGATGGCCACCAAGCAGTCGCAGAATTGCGCTACTCCAGTGATCCAGGCCAGCGGCTCGCCGGTTGTCCGCCGCTCCACCAATTCGACCAGTAACTCCTCATCGCCATTGGCCGCGGCCACTAGCAGTTCCGCCTCCTCCTGGGCGGCGACACAGCCAGCGGCGGCGAGACGTTGGGCTGCAGCCAACAGCGCAGCGCTCAGCGGCTTTGGCACTCCTCGATTAGATCATGGATCCGCCGAGCCGCAAGGTAGGAGGGATGGCGGTGGGGAATCTTTCAGTTGCTGCAGTGGTCGCGGGCCGGCGCGACAGGCGAAGCCACAAATGACTGCGAGAGGGACTCAGCGATCCGCTGACTCCCGGCGCAGTGCTCGGCTGCGGATGGGGCTGAAGGGCGCTGTGCGGTAGGGCTCGACTGAGATCGGTGGGCTCCGCCGCCCTCCAATTCCGGATCGCGCTGACTCAATAGCCCTCCTCTTTATCCTTGCCATAGTGAGTTCAGGTGCGAGTGGGGGTGGCCTCCGGCTGGGTGAAACAGTTGGTTGGGGCGATGCACTGGTCCTGTCCGCCACCGTCCTCTGGAGCGTCAACGTAGTTGTCGTCAAGCTAGGGCTTGTCGACAGCGGGCCTCTCACCTACTCCGCCATCCGCTATCTCGTCGGGGGCCTGGCCCTGTTGGGCTTGGCCCATCGTCTGGAGGGCCGGTTGGTGCTGCCACGCGGTAGGGACGCGCTCCTGATCGTGGCAGCAGCGCTCACCGGAGTGGTGATCAACCAGTCCAGCTTCACGGTGGCTCTCTCGCTCACCAACCCTGACAACGTGGCGATGATCTCGGGAATCACCCCGCTCCTGGTGGCAAGCTGGTTTGTCTGGCGGCGCCGTGAGCGCTTCGGATTGAGAGTCTGGGTCGGCCTCTTCCTGGGTTTCGCCGGGCTCGTTCTGGTAGTCGGCGCGGGCGCCTGGTCGAGTTGGCTGGGTGTCGTGATCGCACTCGGGAATCCCCTCAGCTGGGCTGTGTATTTGCTGCTGCTTCCCCGCCTCTTGGGTCGCTATGGACCACTCACACTCTCGGCGTTCGTCACCATGCTGGGGGCCCTCATGCTGCTCCCCTTGGGATTTCTCGAAGCGTTGGGGCGCCATCCCCACGTGACGTGGTACTGGCTTGGCCTGCTCGGGTACAGCACGATGCTGGCCCTGGTATTGACCAGCTGGCTCTACCTGCTCGGTGTACGCCGGCTGGGACCCGCTCGTACCGCCGTCTACGTCTACCTGCAGCCCTTCTTCTCGGTGATCGCGGCCGGGATTCTGATCGGCGAGCCGATCCTGCCGCTGCAACTCCTGGGCGGCGTCATCATGCTGATAGGAGTTGCCTGGGGTCGACCCCGGCCGCGACCCAACGTAGTGCCCCGCCATGAAGAACCCTCCGCCATAGGGGGGCTCCCCAGCGTCACCTAGTCTGGCGTGAACCTCCGCCCTCGCAAGTCAGATCTCCTTGCCGGGAGAAACCGGCACGGGCGCAGCCCGGCCGAGCCGGACCGAGCAGCTGGTCCAACTTTGGCGGTCCCCGAGCGCTCCTACGAACAGCGCCGAAGTGCGGTCGTCAGCCGACCTTGAGTAGCCAAGCGCCAGCGTGTCGTGGACGCCGCTGCTGGCAGAGCCGGCGAAGGTGATCCCGAAATCGGTGCCTCGATGGGCCGAGTCCATCGGATCTCGTGCGTGCCCGCCAGCATTGATCTAGGCGGCCAAAGGTCAGCGGTGGCTCGGCCCCGGCGACCCACCCAAGCCGGCGGCTGGGCCAGAGCTGGCGCTGGCTTGGTTTTGGGCGCGTTACGATGCGCTGTCTGGATATGAGTTTCGCTGGGGAGACCCCGGGCCGTCCTCCTGCAGGCAGCAGTCACTCCGCTCTGCTCGAGGCCGGGGTTCTGCTTGCCTCCGAACTCTCCTTACCCGTTCTCCTGCGCCGGCTGGTGGAAATTGCCATGGAGATCACCGAAGCCCGTTACGGGGCCCTAGGGGTGACCGGACCAGATGGCAGCATCGCCGAATTCATCAACTTAGGGATGAGCGATGCGGAGCGGCTAGCGATCGGTAACACTCCGACCGGGAAGGGGATTCTGGGCGCGCTCATCCGGGATCAGAAGCCGCTGCGCCTGACCCGCCTTCAGGACGATCCTCGCTCGGTGGGCTTCCCGGCCCACCACCCACCTATGACCTCCTTCCTTGGAGCCCCGGTGCGCGCCCTGGGCAAGGTCTTTGGCAACCTCTATCTGACCGAGAAACAGGGTGGGAAGCCGTTCACCACCGCCGACGAGGCGGCGGTATTGACCCTCGCGACCCAGGCAGGAGCGGCCATCGCTAACGCCCAGCTCTATCAGGAGCTCGAGCAGCGCGATCACTGGCTGGGTGCAATCCACGAGATAACCACCGCCCTCCTGGCGGGCGACTCGCAGCAGGGCCTGTTGACGGCGATCGTTCGCAGCGCTCGCGAACTGAGCCACGCTGACTTGGCCGCCATCGTGTTGCCGGTGGAGCCTACCTCCTCAACTCTTCAGGTGGTGGCTGCCGATGGGGTTGGTGCGGAGGCACTGCTGAATACTCGGCCCAAGGCATCCGCCAGCGCATCTCACAGCGTCTTGAAATCCGGATCTCCTCTGATGGTGCGCCCAGGCTCGGGGGACCAATACCAGAGTTTCGTGACTGACGCGGGACTCAAAGTGGGAGTGCAGATGGTGGTACCACTGCTGGGCCGAGATGCGATCCAGGGGACGATCATCCTCAACCGCTCGGAGGACGACCCTGCCTATGGCGCGAAGGCGCTGAAGCTGCTGGAGAGCTTCGCCAGCCAAGCGACGCTGGCGATTGATTACCTCCGAGCCCAGGACCAAGCCCGGCAACTGGCGGTGATCGAGGAGCGGCACCGAATTGCCAGAGACCTACACGACGAGCCGGTTCAGGCTTTGATCTACCTATCCCGACGGCTGGAGGCGATGGCGATGGAGGCCAGGGTCTCGGGACCGGCTGCCAGGCAGCTGGAGCAGACCAGGGAGCTGGCCGTGGCGGTCGTGGATGGCCTGCGTCAGCTCACTGAAGGCTTGCGTTCCGAGATCCTGGAGCAAGAGGGACTACCCGCCGCCCTGGATGAACTCGGTAAGCGCTTCCAGACAAAGACCGGGGTTGAGGTGGACCTGTGGGTCAGCGGTCCGGCCAGGAGATGGGCTCCCGAGCTCGAGCGCAGCTTCCTCCGGGTAGCGCAGGAGGCTCTGAGCAACGTGGAGCGTCACGCCATGGCGCGTCGCACTCGGCTGGAGCTGATCGCCAGGGGCGCTCAACTGAAGCTGAGGATCGCGGACGACGGGGTCGGCTTCGTAGCCAGCGGGGTCCACCAGGTTCCACCGGGGTTGGGAACCGTTGGCATGCGCGAGCGCGTTGAGCTCAGTGGAGGCTGGCTCCGAATCTGGTCGCGACCGGGCCGAGGCACTCTTGTGGTCGCCACATCTCCAGCCGAGCCTCTGAACGAGTCGGGTGGCAACCACGCGGCCACAACAGGTGATTCCACTGGGGCGGATCAAGAGTGAAGAGGGTAGCGTCGATCTCATGACTGGATCCAGCCCCAGCTCAACCACCATTGTCCTAGCCGAGGATCACGCCCTGGTACGGGAGGGCACCCGGCAGATCCTGGCCGGCAACCCTGACTTGACTGTGATTGGTGAGGCGTCCCGCGGCGAGGAGGCAGTTCGACTGGTCCTGGAGCTGCGGCCGCAGGTGGTCCTCATGGACATGCGAATGCCGGGCGTCAATGGGGTGGAAGCCGCCCGTCAGATATTGGCCCAAGCGCCGGACACCAAAGTGATCATCGTCAGCGCCCATGAGGACGAGGACTACGTCCGCGAGGCGTTAGCGGCCGGGGCGGTGGGCTACATCCTCAAGACAGCACCGGCCCGCGAGCTTGTAGAGGGCGTCCGGGCGGTGGCGGCGGGTTCCCTGGTTCTCAGCCCCAGCCTGTCGCGGCGGTTGGCCCAGTCCCGGGTCGAGCCAGCGCGCGCGAGCGATCGGATCAGCTCACGTGAGCTTGCCGTGCTGCGCGAGATCGCTCTGGGCCACTCCAATAAGGAGATCGCGCGAGATCTGGGCATCAGCTTGCGAACGGTAGAAGGTCACCTCCACAACATCTTCGAGAAGCTGAGGGTGAACTCGAGGACCGAGGCCGTCGTCTACGCGGCCAATCACGGGATCGTCTCGATCGAGTCAACCGAGGCACAATGATCCAGAACTCGCGACTTCCCCAGGACGATGCCAGTGCACATCTCGGTTCCGATCACCTGTCGGGTGTGGCCCACGTCCTCAAGGAGGCGGAGGCGGAGCGGCGCCGCCTCGCGGAGCTGCTGAACGATGAGCCGGTGCAAGCACTGGCTCACATCTCACGCGCACTTCGGAGTGTTGAGGGCATGCCCGGCACCCCTCCGGTGGTAGCCCAGGCGGCACGAGACGCGGGCCTGCAGGCAGCCGCCGTCAGCGAACAATTGAGACGGATCGCTCGGATCCTCCGGCCTTCCGTCCTGGATGACATCGGTCTGGGGGCCGCACTTCGCCAGCTGACGTCGGAGTTCGCCGCGAAGGCCGGCGTCATGGCGGAGAGTGACGTGAGAACCATGAGCCGGGGTCAGCAGCCCGAGGTTGACATCGCGCTGTACCGGGTGGCCGAGGCCGCACTCAAAAATGCCGACGAACATGCTGCTGCCACCGCCATCAGGGTGCGCCTGATTCAGCGCGGCGCCCGCCTCATCCTCACCGTCCGGGACAACGGTATCGGCCTCGGGGAGAAGCGCGAATCCGGAAGTTCGGGCACTGGTTTTCTTGAAATGGCAGAGCGGATCCGGTCGGTCCAGGGTCGACTCAGAGTGCGGTCAAGGGTGAATCAGGGAACCATCGTCATGGCTTCGGCACCCAGGGCGATGGTTCCTGACACTTTACGCACACTCTAGCTAGGGGCCGGACCACTCCGGGGTCGCTCAGGCCGACGCGGCCCGGGTTCGGTCGGACCGTGGGCGAGATCGAGGTTAGGCGGCTGCCCCGTCTCCTATACGACCTTGGCCAGTCGACCGCAGTGCCCCATCCTACGGCCGACTGAGCTGCTGCCTTCAGCTTAGGAACGACATACCGGAAGGAACCCCAATCGGTGATTCCACTACCGCCAGAAACTCCGCCGCTGTCATAACCTGGCCGATCTTGGGGAAGATGAACCGCAGCGCGTGTTGCTGCTCTTCCTCGGTGTCGGCCCCGGTGCAGTCGGACACCACGATCACGTGATAGCCCTCGTCATAGGCCGAGCGCGCGGTCGACTCGACGCACCAGTTGGTGTGGAAACCAGCGAATGCCAAGTACTCGATGCCATTCGCGTGCAGCAAATGGTTGAGCGCCGTGGAGTGGAAGGCGTCCAGTGTCTTGTTGCCCTCGATGATGAGGTCGCCCGTCCTGGGTCTCAGCTGGGGAACCACCTCCGGGCCGTCCAGTCCGTCGGTGTCTAAAACGGCGTTCCGCTGCCGAAGGGCGCCAATCTCTTCCAGCGCTACAGCGGTATCGCAGGGCCAGTAATGACCGCATTCGAGGCAGACGGCGCCCTCATCGCGGTAGGCGATCTGATGGCGTTCTCGGATCTGCTCGATGCGGCTGAGCATCAGAGTCGCCCCCTGCGCGGAGTGCCCAGTCCCGCTCAGTCTGGTGCCCACGCCTCCTCTCTCGAGCGGGCGGAAGGGCACGTATATGACCTTGACACCCCTCTCGCGCGCTCCTGCCAGCAATGCCGCCAAGTTGTCAACCACACCCTTGCGAAGGGTCTCATCCTTGATGAAGGCGTAGAGCGTGCCGCCGGGAGAGAGGAAGTCGTTCTGGGGCTCGAGAAGCACCACAGCAGTCTTATCGGCAGCGATCGTGGCTGAACTCGTCATGGGACACCTCTGTTGTCGAAACCTGCGGTCCCGGCCGCCTTGTCAGGGCCTTCCTGCCTGTGACCATGCGCCCCGCTTGGGGCCAGTACCACCGTGTTACCCCCCCAATCGGGACACGTGAAATCGTTCGCGTGGTCGGCATACCCCTGCCTCATGCATGGGAGAAACACTCGGTCGCGTCCACTCGGAGTAGATAACCAGCACCGGTGTCGCCATATAGGCGCTACTGCAGCCCTCTCTAGTTGGGAGAGTGGGGGGCAGGTCTAAGGCCGGGGCTCGCGGCCGAGGATATGAAGCACCGCCTCGGTCGCCTGGACCCCTCGGTGGTGCTTAGACGCGGGTTCGCCCGCCGCGCGAACTCACCAGCCTGGCAACTGGTCGGCCCAGGTGCCTGCGGCCTCGACGAGGTCGGGCGGGGCGCTCTTTTCAGCCCCTTGGTGGCGGCTGCAGTCCCTCTCCAGGAGAGCCTCAGCCACCACTCGCTGCGGAGTAGCGCCAGACGGTGGAACCTCTGATCCGCCAAGCGACGCAGGCCCTGGATGTGGTCTCGGTCACGGTGGAAAATCATCAACGACCGGGGAATCGGATCGGCCAACCACTTCGCGTGGAGCGCCTGATCGAGTTGGAAGTTGCGCCCGCGGACCTTCTGGACGGCAATCTCAAGACCAGTACCAAACGCCGCTAGCACTCGGTCGTCAGCGGCGACCGCCGGCTGCCCGCCATCTCAGCCGTGTCTATCGTGGCCAGAGCCCATCGGGATCGCCTGATCCACACAGCTCGTGGGCCGTTCAGTTTAGGAGCTGGCGTCGCTAGGACGCGGTGGTTCGGTGTGCTTCGAGCCCGCGCTGAACTGGTAGTGCTCGCGCCAGATCAGCCGATAGACAGGAATCCAACGAGGAATGTCGCGCAGGCCCGGTATGAAGGGCGTTAGCAGCAGCAGGGTGGTGAGAAATCCCATCGTCAGAATGACCAGCAAATCCGCGTTGGTCGCAGTGCTGTACGGAGGGATCTGGTACCAGAGGGTGTACAGCCACAGCCAGGCCTGCCCGGGGTAACGGCCGGTCTCGTTCATCGTTCCCCATTGCGAACCTTCGAGGTCCTGCTGGGTCGCTAGGTTGACGATGTAGCTGCCATCGCTCAGGAAGAGCAGTGCCCGGGTGTAGTCGGTCTCATAGAAGCGTCCGCTGGTCATGAGGAGAGCGTCCAAGCCACCGCTGCGGGCAACGCCGAGCAAGCTCTGCATCATCGTCCCGACTGGGCCGTACCCTCGTATTGGCACTAGGACTTGACCGTCGATGAGACGCGCATGTCCGAGAGCCTTCGCGTAGTTGCTGAGCCAGCTCTGCTGCTGAACACTGCCCGCATCGCCATAACTGGTCAGAGCGAGCCCCAAGGCCGGCTTGCCCACGCTGGCGATATGAAGGGGGGAAAGCACATCGACCGCGGCGGCATCCACGGGCAGGTGGACACCGGCCCAGAGTTGTGGTGCCAGCGGACCCCAAGTCTGGACCGAGCCGTTACCGCTGTTGTACGGGGGTCCGTAGGCGGCGCTGATAGTCGTGCCCTGGAGCTCGCCAGTGGCGGTGGTCAGAAAATCGATGGGGTCCTGGCGAGCCCAGCTGCGGATGGTTACGGGAGGCACATCAGGAGAGGAGAGCACCGCTGAGAGGACCAGCACGACCGCGAACATCACGACCAGGGCGATCGCGACCTCCTTGACCAGGTCGTACGGAGCCGTGGGGACCCTGTTGTAGTAGGCGGTTTGATCCCATCGCTTGCGGCTCATGGCTGGACGTCGCTCTCAATCGGTTTGACCACGCCTCGGCGCCGAACCCACACGATGTGGAGCGCTATCAGTGCGGCGACGGCAAGCGGAAAGATGACAACGTGGAAGCCAAACATCTGGCCAAAGTTGAGCACGTTGAAGAAAGCTCCCACACCGATCGCGTTGATGGCGTCCTTGGCATTGACGGCTATCCACTGGCTGTCAAAGTTCTGCTGAACAAGGTAGCCAGTGAAAGCGGTGACCAATGTGGCTAGGAAGATTACCACCCCGATCATCCAAGTGGCCGCCCGACCGTCGCGCCAGCTGGCAGCGAAAAACTGGCCCCAAAGGTGGAGCACCATGAAGAGAAAGAACATCTGGGTGCTCCAGAAATGGAGGCTGTTGAAGAAGTGGCCCTGCGGGGAGACCTGCCACCACTGCGGCCCGAAGAAGGCGAGAGGGACGCCACTGGCGACCACAAGGATGAAGGCCGCGAGCGCCACCGAGCCGAACACGTAGACCCAGGACCCGACATAGGCGGGCTCACGGTCGGGCAGCAGATGTTCGGGCGGCAGCTCGCGCAGGATTAGCTGACGCATTCTCAGAGTCCAACTGCGCTGGTTCTCCAGCATCGACTCCGAAGCCGGCTCGGGCATTGAAGCCTGGGGTTCAGGCTTGGCTGTCATGGTCCCGCTCCTCGTAGGCTCGACGGCGCTGGCGGCGGCCCGGGAATGGCAGGGCCAGGGCCAGGATGAATATGGCGATCATCACCAAGATCAAGACGAGATTGGGCAGCGATATCAGGATGAAGCCCCAGTGCAGGTACGGCGCTGGCTGGTTCATGAGTCACCTCCCCTAGTCTGGGCCGACCACTCGGGCCGAGTATTCCTTAGATACCGCGCACTGAGGCATGGGGCCCCGAGTACCGGCCACATGCCTAAGGCATCATATGGACTCGGATGGGGCAAAGTCGGCCCCACGCACCCGTGAGGGGCGGGGTGCCAAGATCGCGAGTGGTGATTGGGCCTCCCCGGCCATCTCGCGCACGACCGTTTGCTCGGGTTCGCCCTCGCATTCCTGACAAACCCGGGAGGCATGGACGTGGCTTGCGGCCTCCGCCACCGTCCGCGCGAACCCTGAGCTGACCGCCGTGAGATCGGCCGGGGCAGCTTGCACCTTGGCCGCAAGTCTGACTAGGTGAAAACACCCGTCGAGCCAGCGGTGATAGCCCGCTGTCGCCAATACAGCTCGCAGCGCAGACTGAGTTTCATGAACTTGGGCCGCTGAGCGGCTAGGAATATTTGGAGGAGCATCATGAGGCGCAGGACTTTCGACCTAATCACTTCTGGAGTTGGTTTGCTGTTGACGCTGACTCTCGTGGTGGCGGGGGCATTGCTGATGTGGGGCGCGGTCTTCACCACCAATCAGGTACACAACCAACTGGCCAAGCAGGCCATTTACTTCCCCGCGGCGGCGGCATTTGCGCACGCCAAGGCAGGAACCGAGATCACGCCAGGAATGAAGCCCTACCTTCTCAAGTACGCGGGGCAGGAGGTTCTCACCGGCGCACAGGCGGAGGCCTACGCCGACCACTTCATCGCAGTTCACCTCTCTGAGATGCCATACAGCGGCGTCTACTCGAAAGTCAGCGCTGCGTCAATGGCCAACCCAACCAACGCTGCGCTAGCGGCCGAAGTGCAGACCGTCTTCCGCGGTACCACGCTGCGGAGCATGCTTTTGCAGGCTTACGCCTTCGGGACGTTGGGAAGCATCGCCTTCCTGGCCTCAATCATCTCCTTCGTGCTGGCAGGCCTGATGTTGGTACTGTCAGTCTTTGGATTCGCGCACATGCGTCAGGTACCGGTCGAAAAGGAAGTGTTCGCTCCAGCGGCCCGGAAGGGAGCGTTCAACCCGGCTGGCTGAACCGATCAAAAAAAGAGGGCGAGCCCCCGGTGGGTTCGCCCTCTTTCGTTCGTATCGAGGTGCTCCAACCCCAAGATCGGGGAGGGTCCGAATTTCACGACCCGGGGAGATGGGCCGCCGGAGCATCAGGCTAAAGCGCAAGGCATGGCGGCGAGCGGTGAGAGCCAACCCGGTCTGGCGGATCCCGACCCAGAACCGTCCCGATACCGATTGAGTCGGACGGCCACGAAAGGAACCCGCGACGAGGCAGCCGGGGCGCGGACCCCAGTTGGGAATCCTTACGATAGGCAGCCATGAGCTTGCACGAGCCCTACCACATCTATGTCGACCGTCGGCAGGGGAAAGGGCTCTTCCTGACCCCCTGCGTACTCTGTTTGGGAGCCGAGCGGGGCTGGGATTACGCCTTTGACGACACCGAGGGGCAGAAGTACCACGTATGCAGCACCTGCGCCCTGGCCGAGCCGCAGCGGCTGCGCGTGCGGGTGCGCATCGCCGCTGACGAGCTGGAGCGAGCCGCCAGGACTCTCCGCGAGATCGTGGACCAGCTAATCCCGTTCGAAGCCCCACCCGCCTAGCCAAGCCATAGCGGCACCCTGGGTTGCCCGAGCGCGGCGGGGGTGGTCGATCCTTAAATGAGTGACCGCACCTTGGCTAGCGTGGTCGGGCACCACGAGAGTGGGTGGCGATGTCGAAGCCAATCCACGGGGATAGGTGCTTTACGCGGTAGCCGTAACGGATCGGATGAGCCATCCCGCCAGCGGCAGAATACCGCTGAGATTGTGCCATCTGATCGATCTGAAGCCGGGCCCCCCTGAGCACGGCGCTGGCCCGGCCCACAGTCCGAGCGCGACCACGATGACTGGCCAAGAGAGTGGGCAGACGGAGTGCGGAGAAGAGGTCGGTGATGACTAGGTGTCCAACTGGGGTCATGACTCGAGCTGGGGTCATGACTCGAGCAAGTTCGGCAAGGCCCGCCCTCTGATCCGCCCAGTGGTCGAAGGAAGTGCTGCTGACGATTAGGTCGAACGTCCCATCCGCCAAGGGCAAGCGTTCGGCGACTCCGGTCAGGAATGTCAGGCGCGGAAGGCCAGCTGTCGACCTCCTCGCCTCCGCGATCATCCTCGGTGCGGGATCAATGCCGACCAACTGGAGCGCGTTGGGGTAGTCGTCGGCCAGCCGGCGAAGTAGAAATCCCGTGCCACATCCGACATCGAGAATCCTCAAAGGCGCCGGAGCGGTAAGCGTGGCGATTTCTGCGGTGCGATCGGCGATTCGGTGGTGAAGGTCGCCCCGCCATCCCGTCTCGTAGCCCGCCGCTCGGGCATCGAAAGTCCCGACGTCGCCATAACGGCTCACAAGCTCATCCCATTAGGCCTGATCCCAGCGGGAACCTAGCGTGCTCGAGGGTGTGACTACGTGCACACAGCATGGGCTCTCATCACGGCGCACCAGGTGCACTCGAGAACGCCGCTCGCCGCCTCCCAGCAATGCCAGGCGATGTATTCACAAGGCTTTTGTACGGTGGCGAACCTACCGCGCACTGCGTGGGCTGGGCCTGCTGCAATTTACGCTTTGGGTTGGGCTGCATGTCGTCCCAGCCTTGAGTTGGGTCCGTGATGAATCGGTAACCACAAAGTGCGTCATCGTCGCCCACGCTTGGCCCTCATGGGTAGCTCGAGCCAGTTGCCCGGCCGCCTTCACAACTCGAGACGCGATGCTTCCCTCGATCGGACCGCGCGCCGGGACGGAGCGCCACCCGAGAAGGCAAAGCGTGTGCCCCGAGCGCGCCCAAAGACCGTCATAGCCGACCTCCTGGACGGAGAAGCCCGATATCGGATCCTGGCCGACCAAACCACGGACGGGATCTTTCTGGCCGATGGTCGAACCCACCGAATCATCGACGTCAACGCGGGCGCGCTGCACTTGACCGGGTATGAGCGGTCAGAGCTAATCGGGGCCTCCGTCTCCAAGCTGGTTGCCCCTGATGAGAGAGCGGCACAGCGAAGTCGTATCGCCGCCACTCGGGCTGACAAGTCTCTGACCGCACAGGCTCGCTATCGCCGCAAGGATGGCTCCCTTATCCAAGTTGAAATCAGTCAGCGCCGGCTTGGGGATGGACGGATTCTCGCAGTGGTCCGAGGCGCCGGCAATGGCCCGTTGGCGGGTGATGAGTACGGTCAAATGGTGGCGCGCTTCGACCTTCTGGTCGCGACGGTCGATCGCGATGGGCGGATCTCATACGCCAACACGGCGCTCAGCGCCCTGACCGGATGGAGTCTCGAGGAGCTCGTGGGTCGACCACTGGTCGACCTCTTCCCCAGCGCCTATTCCCCCGCTCAGGAGCGGGAACTCTCGCTCGGACTCTGGTTCGGCAGTCTCGACGGGGTCAGTACCACTGAACTCGTTACCCGCACGGGGCATAGTCATCTAGTCGCGGTCAGCGCCACTATGCTGCGAGATCGCTATGGGGCGAACGTCGGGGCTGCCATCTTGGGCCAAGACGTCGGCCAGAGCAGGGCTGCGCAAACTGAGCTCGAGAGGGTGCTGCGGGAACGTGCGGGGGCCGCCGAAGGAATCGCAAGACTGCAGCCGGGTGGTTCCACGGAGGAGACCGCACTGGCGATCTGCAGGGAACTCCGGGGTCTGCGCGGCGTTGACCTGGCGCTGGTGGTGGCCTTCAGCGTCTCCGGCGAGACCACGGTTCTCGCCAGTGACGCTCCTGAGGAGATCCGAGAGGATCTACTCGCACCGACGCCATCCGTCCGAAGCGCCTACCTCAGAAAGCGTGCCTCCATGGGACCGTGGGTGGAGCTCTGGAAGGAACGGCTTGAGGATGGCGGTTATGGCCCGTCCTTGTCGAAAGCTGGGCTCCAGAGCATCTCCTACGCTCCGATTCGCTACGCCGACAGGACCCTGGGATTTCTGGCGGTTGGCTCGCTTGGGCGGGAGGCGGAGGACAGCGGTTACCAAACACTGCCGGTGATCGCCGAGTTTGCCCCCGTTGCCAGTGCCCTCCTGGGTGTAGATCTGCACGCACACCAGATGGCCGAGGAACTCCGCGCTCGGCTCGAGGTGATCGTCAAGAGCGGGGCCTTTCACCCAGTCTTCCAGCCGGTGGTCGAGCTCGCCAGCGGCCGGGTGGTCGGCTACGAGGCACTGACTCGGTTCGCAGACGGAGACCCCCCCTATACCCGGTTCTCCGCCGCCTGGAGCATAGGCTCGGGAGTTGAACTCGAACTAGCAACTTTGGATCGCGCGGTCCGCATCGCCAAAAACCTGCCTCCCGGTCGGTGGCTTAGCGTGAATCTCTCACCAAGGCTGCTGCATCACCTCGATGCGATCCGGGGGATCTTGGACCAGGCGAACCGACCCCTGGTCTTGGAAATCACAGAGCATGAGCTGATCTCAGACTACGTGGCCGTGCGTGAGGCGCTGCACAAGCTCAGCCCAGCTCGGATCTCCGTCGATGACGCCGGCGCCGGCTTCACCAACTTCGCACACATCGTCGATCTTCAGGCTGACTTTGTGAAGCTTGACATCGGCCTGGTTCGAGGTGTCGACACCGACCTGGCGCGTCAGGCCATGATCGTGGCTCTCTGCCATTTTGCACGAAACACTGACTGCCAGCTAATAGCGGAAGGTGTGGAGACTCGGGACGAGGCTAAGACTGTCAAGTCGCTCGGCGTTGAGTTCGGCCAGGGCTACTGGTACGGACGTCCCCTGGAGGTGGAGGCCCTCCAGACCGCGAAGAAGACCAAGGTCGTCGCTCCGGGAGGCTGACGAGTCCGGCGCAGTATCTGGTTGGCGGGCACCACCTGGCCACACGGGCAGTCCGCGATCACTCCGGGCCGAGCTTGGGGGTGTGACGTGTGGGCAACGGACGCCTGACGCTGAAGGTGCCAGGGAATGCGTCAGTACGCTGGCGGACCGACGCCCGCTCCAGGAAGTCCATTCTTATAGCAGGCGCCAAATGTGAGCCTGGTCCGAGACGAGAGAGCGCGACTAGCCTCGAGCCCCATCCCTGGAGGCAACTTGATGGCTACTACGCTGCGGCGAAACGTTAGACCAAGCCTGCGCGCGGTGGGAGTGCGCCGATGGTCTGGAGCAGCTGTCGCGTTAGGGCTCGCCGCGGCGTTGACCCTCTTTGGGGGAATCTCCGCGGCGGCGGCTACCGCTGTTAATCTGGCGACTGCCGCGCCCTTCGCAGTTTTGGCGGGCACCTCAGTCACGAGCACCGGAAATACCACAATCTCTGGGGACGTGGGCGTCGACCCTGATGCTTCGGTCACGGGCTTCCCACCGGCCATCGTCGAGCCACCTTCCACCACCTACACGGCGGATGGAGTAGCGCTGGATGCCCAGAACGACCTGACCACTGCCTACGACCAGGCGGCTACCGGAGAGGGGTCTGCCACGACGGAGCCGGCCGATCTCACCGGGCTGACCCTGGATCCGGGCGTCTACCAGACGAGCTCGGATGGCGCCCTCAGCCTCAGCGGCGCGCTCACCTTGGACGGGGAGGGTAACCCTGACGCAGTCTTTGTCTTTCAGACCGGATCGAGCCTGACCACCGGGACGAGCAGCACCGTGTCCCTGATCGACGACGCCTCGCCGTGCAACGTCTTCTGGCAGGTGGGTAGCTCGGCGGCTCTGGACGGCCCAACCTTTGCGGGCAACGTCCTGGCCTTGACCTCGATCACAGTCGGCTCAGCGGTCACGGTGGACGGTAGGGTGCTGGCGCGAAACGGCGACGTCACCCTCATCGATGACCACATCAACGCATCGGCCTGCATTGCGGCCCTCGCGGCGCCCACGCCAACTCCGAGCCCCGGGACCGGCACGCCGACCACGGGCGCGGGGGGAACCGAGGGCGGCGCGCTCCTGGTCATCGGTGGCCTGGTCCTACTGGGAGCGGGCGCCGTGGTCGCGACCATCCGTAGGCGCCGGTGGACGTCACCCCTGTAGGAGGGGCGGCCTCGGAGATCGACTAACTGGCGCCGAGGTGGGCCCGACGAGCCTGCCCTTGCCAGTCCGATTGCCCCGCCCGAGCCAAGCGCCGCGCCTCGAGGGCTGGGATGCCGCCCACCAACCGGACCGGTTCCCGCGCTGCTGGATGTAGATGAGGGCGTGGCGGTCCGCACCGGTTAACTCCTCTGTAATCGCCGATGGGGAACACTGTCCGGGCTGGGGACGCGAGGGAGGGCGACTGAGCCGCCTGGTCGGCCCCGGCGGCGGCGGCTGGCAAGCACGATTTGTGCCCGTGCGGACGTGGTGATGTGGTCCTCACTTCATCATCACCAGCCAGCCCCGCCTTCCCCCGCCTCTCTCCGTGGGTGGGCAACTCAGCTGAACCCCTGGCGGCTGCTGCTCTAGACGGCGGTGGCCGCTCCGGTACTCGACCCGAGTAGCAACGCCGTGCCTGTCGCGAAAGTGTCCCGAGTCCCTCCGTTGCCGATGATTAGGCCTGCAGCCACCAACGAACCTGTGCTGCCACTTGTGGTCCGGACCAGGGGGCAGCGGCGCGTCACCTGCCTCGGATATTCACGTCGCCACGCCGACCGTCTCACGGGTCTTGCGTGCGCTTCTCGACCCACGGGTCACCTGAGACCAACGCTCCGTGGCGCTGCTCCGTCGAGCCTCCACACCGAATGGGGGGCCGACCAGGTGCCCGCGGGCCCAGCCGCGAGCCGCTGACTCCCAGATTCTCGCCAGGCGCGATACTAGAGTTCAGAAAAGGCGAGGTTAGGTCGATAGCCGTGAAGTCAGCGCCACTTCGAGCGTCATCGCCCTCCGCGCACAGTCAAGGGATAGAGGAGGCTGCTCATGGGCACCTGGCAACTGGACCCTCTACATACTCAAGTAGAGTTCGCCGTCAAGCATCTGGGCATGATGACGGTGCGCGGCCACTTCGCCGATGTGCAGGCGTCGGGTGACATCAACGTGGAACGTCCCGAGGCCTCATCGTTGGAGGTCGTCATCCTGACCGCGAGCATCCGGACACACAACGAACGCCGCGACAATGACCTGCGCAACTCCAGCATCCTCGACGTCGAGCATCATCCCACTATAACCTTCAAGAGCACCGGGATTCAGGTCACGGCGTCGGATCACTACTCGATGCTGGGAGACCTGACCATCAAAGGAACTACCCGACCGGTGACTCTTGCCGTCGTTAACTACGGCGAGTTCAATGACCCGATGATGGGTCACCGAATCGGCTACGGTGCGGAGACTCAGATTCTTCGCAAGGACTTTGGTCTCAACACCGACATGCTGCTGGACGGCAGGCTCGTGATCGGGAACGAAATTCAGATCACCATCCAGGGCGAGCTAGTCGAGACTGCGGAGGACCGGTCCGGAGCCACCAGATAGATCGTCCGACTGCCTGCGCAGCTGGCTGTCTGCAGGCGGGATCCTAGTTGGCGATTGGGGCTCGCGTGGCCGCTCGCCGACGCGCCTTTGGCCGCGGAGATGCTCTCATCCTGGCGGCCACGATTCTTTGGAGCGTCAACATTGTCGTCGTCAAGGTCGCGCTGGCCAACAGCGGGCCTCTGACTTACTCGACTCTGCGTTTCCTGTTGGGCGGCCTGTGCCTCTGGATGCTCGCCAATCGAGTTGAAGGCCCGATCCGCTGGCCCAGCCGTAGTGAATGGTGGCCCATCGCCGCTGCTGCGGCGACTGGAATCGCAGTGAGTCAGGCAGCGTTCACCGGGGCTCTGTCCCTCACCAATGCAGACTTCGTCGCCATGTTTCTCGGGGCGACTCCCCTCCTGGTGACCGCCTGGGTGGCCTGGCGGTCCTCACAGCGATTTGCTGTCAAGGTGTGGGCGGGACTGGCACTGGGGCTGGTTGGGGTCGCCCTCGTCGTGCTGACTGCCGGTGGCGGTCGATCGAGCTGGCTCGGGGTGTTATTGGCGGTGGGGAGTCCGGTCACCAGTGCCGTCTACCTGCTCCTGCTACCGCGCTTACTTAGAGGCTTCCGACCACTGTCCTTAGCCGCCATCATCACTCTGGCCGGGGCTACCATGCTCGCGCCGTTTGGACTGGCCGAGGGCATCGCACATCATCCCCATGTCACGTGGGCGTGGCTGGGCTTGCTCGGGTTCAGCGTGGTGGGCGCCGTAGTGGCGGTCAATTGGCTGTACCTGGTATCCATCCACAGTCTCGGCCCAGCTCGGACCGCCTCATACACCTACCTGGAGCCCTTTCTCACCGTTGCCGCTGCGGGGATACTGATAAGCGAACCTGTACTACCACTTCAGATCCTAGGTGGCGTTGTAATACTCATCGGCCTTGCCATCGGCACACCCGGCCCACTGGGTATTGCGGGACCCGAAAGCGGAGGTGGGGCAGTCCCGGAGGTCCAGGCTCCGTCCGACCCCTACGCGGACGTACTATCCCAGCGTTGACCGTTCGCTGCCCAGTGCACTCCTAGGGCTGTATCGGGAGTCCTTGAATACCCCGCTCGGTATTGAGGCCGGCAAGTCTCACTGCCGGGACGCCACGAGGCCATGGACTACCTCTCCTGAACTCTTAGACCGGCGGAATCCCTCCGCCCCGAGCCGAACTGAAATGGGACGAGGCCCCAGGGCTTAGTCTCAGCACAACCGTGCCAGGTCCCATCGCCGAGGCGGCAGCCGGTCTCCTCCTACTCGCAACCCTGGCCTGCGCCATCGTCCGACCACGAGAGTTGCCGGAAGCCCTCGTCGCGGTTCCGGCGGCTGGACTCCTGCTGCTGCTCGGAGCCTTGCCAGTGAGCCAGGCTGTTGCCGAAGTGAGGGGTCTCGGTCCAACTGTTGGCTTCCTCGCCGCGATCCTCGTCCTCGCCCACATGTGCGATCGCTACGGTCTGTTCGAAGCTGCCGGCGCCTGGATGGCTATCCGTTCCCGCGGTAGACCGGTCGCGCTCCTGGCGCTCGTCTTCGCGGTGGCAAGCACGATCACCGCTGTGCTGAGCCTTGACGCAACCGTGGTTCTGTTTACCCCAGTCGTATTAGCGACGGTAGCTCGGCTGCGGATCCGCGCCAAGCCGCAAGTCTATGCCTGCACCCACCTCGCGAACTCCGCATCACTGCTCCTACCGGTGTCCAACCTCACCAATCTCTTGGCCTTCAGCGCCACCGGGTTGTCGTTTGTCCGCTTCGGTGAAACCATGGCGCTGCCATGGTTGGCGGCGATCGGAGTCGAATGGTTGGTGCTGCGGCGCTTCTTCGCTACCGACTTGGTTGGGCAAGGCGAGATTGCCATTGGGACACCGCCGAGGGTTGCGGGCTTCGCCGTGGCGGTGGTGGGGCTCACGCTAGCCGGGTTCGTCGCGACGTCGATCATTCACGTCGCTCCAGCCTTTGCGGCACTGGGAGGCGCTGTAGTACTCGTCGTGCCAGCGGTGCTCAGCCGCCGCGCCACGCTTCGCGATGTCGCGCTCGCGGTCGATGTTCCGTTCCTCGCCTTCGTGCTGGCTCTGGGGCTCGTCGTGAAAACCCTTTCCCTCCACGGGCTCGCCTCGCTGGCGATGCATTTCTTTCCGGTGGGAACCTCGCTTGGCTCGCTGCTTCTGATTGCGGTCATCGCTGCTGTACTCGCCAACCTGATCAACAATCTCCCGGCTGTACTCCTCCTTCTTCCGGTGGCCGCCGCTGTGGGAGTCGGCCCGGTGCTCGCGGTGCTTATCGGGGTAAATACCGGACCCAACCTGACTTACGCGGGCTCCCTCGCCACTCTGCTGTGGCGGCGCGTCCTCAGGAGGCGCGGGGAGGAACTCCCTATTTCGGAGTTCATGCGCCTTGGAGCTATCACGGTGCCTCCCGTGCTCCTCGCCGCAACCGTCGCCCTCTGGGTCTCCTTGCGGCTGGTGGGATGATTCACCCCGTGCGGGTCGTTCTCTGGTTGGTCGAAGGGACCTGGCGGGGATGTGTCGATGCGGTGGCCGACCGCATTCCCCCGGACGTCCGAGTGGCGCTTCTCCACGTCACACCGTCGGATCCGAGCGAGGTTGCGGAGGCAGCCGCGGGCGCCTTACTTGGAAGGGCGTTTCCAATACGAACTCCTCCGCACCAGTACCAGGACATAGCTGATGAGGCGGCGGCCGAGTTGCTCGCTGCCGCCGCCTCGCGGCTGGGCCGGCAGGATGCTGAGCTTCTCCATCGACAAGGCAGGGTTGAGCGCGAAGTTGTCCTAGCAGTCGCCCAGGACGTTGATCTACTGGTTGCGGCGCGCGACGGTGACCGCTCGCATCTCGGGCCTAGGAGCTTGGGCCCGACCACGCGGTTCGTTGTCGACCACGCTCCTTGTTCTGTTCTGCTGGTGTGGCCGGATCAGCCACCGGGCATTGAGTCGATTCCACTGCCCCCGCACGAGGGCCACCGGCCGCCAGGCCCAAGATGAAGTCCCTGCCGCTCCCCCCGAGGCCGGCCACGACTGTCCCCGGCGATCTCATCAAATGAGCGGCGCGGTTGTAGAGGGCATAGCCTCGACCGGTAGCTCGTGGCCAAGACTGCGCATGGTCGGTGGCTCCCTTCCGTCCGCGTCGTCAAGAGCGCGCACAGCGTGGGGCGCGCCGCTTCTATTCAAGGGGGTCGACGCTTGATGCTCGCACGAGTTCGGGTGGGACCTGGCTACCCCGGCCACCGCCTAGCTCCGTCGACGCCTATCCAGGCCCTCAAAGAACCGACGGTGGACCGTGCCGTCAGACCGCTCTGGAACTCACGCGCCTCGACTGACGTCAGAGGGAGCACCAAAGCTGTTGCTATCTGGGTTGCCGGGTTGGGCGGCCAGATAGATGATCACCAGCCAACCAACCAGAGGAATCAGGCCGACCAACCACCACCAGCCACTGCGACCGGTGTCGTGGAGCCGTCGAAACAAGAGAGCCAGCCCGGGGAAGAGGATCGCCAGATAAAAGAGGTCGGCGAGGAACACCAGAGGGTGAATAGCCACCTCCAAAATCGCAAAAACCACGCCGACGATGAAGTTGATTACGAACGGCTTCCAGAATTCACCCAGGGTGGCGCGGCCCTCGAAGCCAAAGTACTTGTTCAGCATCCGAAGGTAGGCGACTTGGTAGCTCATCGCCGCAATCTCCTCAAATCGGTCATAAATTGGCGGTCATTGTACGGGTTCTCGAAGGCGCTCAGGGAAAGTTTGGCCCCCGCGGCGGCACGTGCCACTGTCGGACGATGATTGCGATCACCCGACCCAGCGGCCTCCACCTGGAGCCGGGACGAACAGGCCGACGAGCCCGGTAACGGATGCAGTAAACGCTGTCAGGACCAGATCTGGCGTCTTCCCCAGTGCTATTAGAACGACCAGGCCCAAGAGAGATAGGACGGCGACGCTCGCCAGAGCGAACACTAAAACCTTCCAGAGCAGGTCGGCCACGGGTTGAGTGGGCTGCTCCATGCCGCGGAGCGCGTCTTGGATTGCCTTGGCCTGAACTGCAGGCGTCTTGTTCTGGTTGGCGTTGAGCGATTCAATAATGGTCGCGTACCGTAGGTCTGGCGGGTTTGCCACGGCAGAACCTCCTCAGGACAAGGGTGCGGCTTACCGGTTAGGTCTAGCTGGAACCGGACTCTAGCCGCCTGGCCCCCGTGAGGGGGAAGGGTGCCGGGACCACCAAGGCCACGTTGCGATCATCCGCAGTCCCCTGTCCATCGGGCTCCGATGGGATGCGGCGCCGCTGCCAGGCGTTTGCGGCCAACTCGCGTGACCAGCCAGCGAGGACGTCTATGTCGTCCAGAGATTGGCCCGCGGGGTTGACTCGGCCGCTGTGGTCGACCGCTACCGCAGTAATGACCAGGTCGCCCGTTGTCTCATCGACCGCCAGCTCTATGGAGCGAGCTTGCTGGGGCCAGTCAATCAGAGACGAGGTGGTCACCTGCCAGAAGCCGGTAGCTCGCCCTTTGCCATGGCCTGCCGGGAAGGGGACGATGGTGTGCATGTGCGTGTGCCCGTTGACCCATAAGACGACGTTCGGGAAGCGCGCCAACATCAGCTGGACTTCGTCTCGCAGCACCCGGGGCGGCCCGTCGGGCGGATAAGCGTTGACGAAGCACTCCAGCGGGTGGTGGCTTGCGAGGATGAACAGTCGGTCCGAGGCACTGGCCCAGACATCCTCGCCGGACGCGTCGTAGTAGTGGCCATGCCCGGCGACCAGCTCACTCTCCAGACAGCGGAACTGGTCGGCGTCCAGACTCCCCTGCCAACCGCCGGCCCGATTGACGGTATCCAGGATCAGGCAGCTGACCATGCCGCTGTCGATGCGGTAGTACGCGCGACCGCTGGCCGCTGCCTCTGCGTCAAAGCCGTGTCCGCAGGGCTCACCCGGCAGCTCCCGGTGGGCGGCAATCCACTCCTGGGCCTGCACCGGTCGGCGCGCAGGATCGGAGGTGACGGGACGGGTTCTGCAGCCGGCCCTGAGCCAGAAATCGATCTGCGGCTCTGTCTCCGTGGCGATGAGCAGGTCAACCACATCCGTTTCCAGGTCAAGCAGACTCAGCTTGTCCCCACTAACTGCCCGCGAGACCAGCGCAGCGACCGGTGGGACAGCGCCAGCCAACAGGGCGTCGTGGTTGCCGTACACGGCATACCACGGCAGGCCGAGTCCTGTCGCCACGAAAGGCTTGCGGCAGGCTTGGTGCAGGCCCGCCACCTCGGGAAAGCCGCGGCGCGCACGTGCCAGGTCGTCAGGCTGACCGGGTGGAGTGCCGTCGGGATGCCAGTAGCCGGTGTCGTACGGGTCGGAGACATCGACGCCTTCGTAGCGTTCCGGATCACCCGAGTCAGGGACCACCTCTCGGCCTCCGTCGAGCAGTGCCAAATAAGCGACTAGCTCGTTGCGCTGGCCGTTATCAGCGGCATCGCCGGTAGATATCGCGAATGCGAGAGGGGCACCAGCCGCCGGGCCACCGGACAGCGCCCGCACCGTCCGCGCTGCCGCCTCCACTACCTGGCAAGACAGGGCCTGCTGGGGCCGGTAGGTGCCCGCCCGTACCTGCGTCCCCTCCTCATCCACTGAGCGGTCGAGGAACTCAGCCCGGGTTGGGCTCTGGACGTCAGTCACGTGAAGGTCAGAGAGTTGGACGAAGGCGAGAAGCGAGCGGAGCCGCGGCGAAGGCACGCTGCCTCCTAGATCAGTGCGCAGCCGCACCGGTTCGCCCGTGCCAACCTCAAGCTGTCGATACCCCCCCCGGCCCGGGGCACCGAGAACAACTACCTGCTTAGTGGTCATGCCGAGCTCGCTAGCCGATGCTGTCAGTGGCTGCGTACCCATCTGCCCCAGAACTTACCGAGGCGACAATTAATTCCTGGTTAGCAGCCTGACCGACGGGCGCGTCGCGAGAGGCGATGCTGCCAGTTGGGCAGGTGGCCGCGAAAGACCGAATGCCACCGCCAACGCGAAATCGATTTTAGAACGGGCGGGAGCTTCGGCCACCCCACCTGCGGAAGCGCACCTTACGCACGCCCAACCAGATCAGGCGCACTAGAAGGTACAACTCAGACTGCTATTGCTGGCCCTGGATGACCACAATCTCACCGTCGTTCCACTCGACGTCTTGGCTGAGAAGCTCGCGGAAGCGTCGGAAAAATTCCGCCTGCTCGGGACGGTTGGCGTTCTGGAGGTAGGCATCCTTGTCAGCGAACGACACGGCTGTCATGAACTCCCCAGCTCCGCTGTCGAGGCGGTACGTCCATCCACCCACAAACCCCTCGGGAGGGTTTGTGTCGAACTCCTTGAGCAAGTCCACATGCTGCTGTTCCATTCCTGACTTCAACCGGTAGCGAAAGACGGTTCCATACATCTGGTGTCCCCCTTCTCTAGTGCCGATCGATGGCCTAACTCAGCGGCAGCCACAGGCGATTCCTCGAGCCCACTCTCGCTACACAATAGTCAGTCGGCGATGCCGGGGTCCGCCAGGCAGCGGTAGTTTTTCTGGCCTTGGAGTTGGAAAGAAGGCCCCCGCGCAGCAGCCGCCCCCGCGACCCCGGCCCCATCAGTTTCGACCGCGAGCGATTAGCAAGGGGTTATCAGTCGGGGACAAGGCGGACCCAGCGGATGATGACGGTGGGTAGGGCACGCCATCACCGCGTCGCTGCAGGTGTTCGCAGGGGCCGGGCAGTGCCGCCGAGGTCAGCCAAGGAGCCAGGTCTACGCGGCCGGGCCGAGCCAGCACTTGGGCTCGGCGCAAGTTGGGTCGGGCTGGGAGATCTTCGCGGGGTCAGCGAGGTCGCGCCGCATCAGCCATCAATAGGGCAGCGAAAGCGAGGCCTGGGCTGAGCCTTACGCCAAAGCGGTGAGTCATCATGTGTCCCTGCTTGGTCCGATTAGACCGTGCTCGGTAGCGGAACGTGCACCTCCGAGCACCGGTTACTTCGGGACCACCCTGCACTGTCTCTCAAGCCGAGCCGAGAACTCAAGACGGTCCAGGCTCAAGTAGCGGCGACGCCGAGGCCATCGCATCATCGAGAGTGCCTCCCTTCGCCGGTATTCCGGCAGCCAGCGTCCGGCGGGCGATGGCCAGCGCATCTGACATTGTGCCCTCGTACGCCCGGACGACGACTGAGTCTGGTTCGCGCTGCAGATGCCATACCATCGCGAGCAGCAGGCTCCAGCCCCCAATTGGGCCGACCAGAGGCCCATCCCACCGCGGCCATCTGCGGGAAATATGTTGATTGAGTTCAGGAAGTCGACGCAGCCCTTCCCACAGCGGGTCACTGGCAGCGTACTTCACGGTGCCGACGTGTGAATGGATCGTCGCTGCGGTGCAGAGGAGGCACGGCTCGAGGGTGGTGTAGAGAGTGTGGTCCTCGTAATTGCCGGGCGTCAGCCCGGCTAAAGCGTTGACTTCAGCGTGGGCCAGGTGAGTGTTTGCAAGCTGCCCCGACGGGGCGGTCGGTTCGAACCACCTACTTCTTCCGTGCGCGACGATCGCACCAGAAGCATCTGTGACCACCGCTCCGACAGGCGCACTTCCGGCGCAGTAGGCGTCCCAGCTCAGCTCAAGGGATACCCTCCATGGCGGCGAGATGGTCGTCAGCTCCTCTAGCGCACCAGATCCCGCTTTCACGTCCGATTCGATCGCTTCACCCTGATCGGGATGGTACTTCGTGCGGTCCCGAAGGATTGCCTTCCGGACGTCCAGTGGCGTTCGTCGCGTGAGCCAGCCGTCCGCAGGTTAGGCTGTCAAATCTGCGAGCCGTGGTCAGGGAATCAGCTGCACCGCCAGTCTGGCTCGATCGGACATCTCGGGGTTGAGCTGGTAGAAGGCCCAGAGGCCTCGCTTGAAACAGGTCACGAGGCCGGCTTGGCGGAGCTTCGCGAGATGGTGGCTGATGGTGGGCTGGCCAAGGTCGAACGCGGCAGTGAAGTCACAGACGCAGACAGGCTCGGTGGCCGCGACCAGGATGTGAATGATCTGTACCCGGGTCGGGTCTCCGAGAGCCCTTCCCAGGGCCGCCACCTCGCTGGCTTGGGTGGCGTCCAAAGGTGGGGCCACCGGCTGGGAGCAGCCCTTGATCCGCTCCGGGGCCGCAAACTCACCGAATTTCACAACCGTGGTCGCGGCGTGGCTTCTATGCATTGACATAGGTCGATCTACCGAGTACCATCTCCTCATCATACATCGATCTTAGTCAATATAGGAGCCTCTGGCGAATGTCCTGTGATTGTCCTTGCGGAACCTGCACCAGCGGATGCAGTTGCAGGTGACGATGTCCCAAGATCAACCGACCGACTCCGATCGGCTCCGCGATGCCGTCCGCGAGCGCTACGCCATCGCCGCCCGCGAGGTGAGCGCCACCGCCGCAAGCGGCTGTGCCATCCCCGCAGCCGAATCGGGATGCTGCGGCACCCTGCCTGAGGGCGACGCCAGCGACCTGTTCGGTGCCAGCCTTTACTCCGCGCAGCAGCGTGATGAGCTGCCTGAAACCGCGCGGCTCGCATCCCTGGGGTGCGGCAACCCGACCGCGATGGCTGAGCTGCATGACGGGGAGACGGTACTAGATCTCGGCTCGGGCGGTGGCATCGATGTGCTCCTCTCAGCCCGACGGGTTGGTCCGACGGGTCGGGTCTACGGTCTCGATATGACCGACGAGATGCTCACCCTTGCAGTGGAGAACCAGCGGAAAGCTGGCCTCGCCAATGTGCATTGGTTGCGTGGCCGGATAGAGGACATTCCGCTCCCGGCGGAGTCCGTCGACGTGGTGATCTCCAATTGCGTCATCAACCTGTCAACTGACAAACCCCGGGTACTGCGGGAAGCCGCGCGTGTTCTACGGCCAGGCGGGCGCTTCGCGGTTTCCGACGTGATCGCCGACGACGACATGGACGAAGCCACGCGGAGAGATGTGGAGGCATTCACGGGTTGCGTTGCTGGAGCGCTGACCCGCCGAGAGTTCGAGCAGGCGCTCGAGGATGCCGGTCTCACCGACACCGAGATCACAGAGACCCACCGCGTGCACAGGCATGCGGGCTCGGCCATCGTCCGAGCCCGCAAACCAAATCCGTCCTGCTGTGACACTTCCGCCCAATCAATCTGCTGCGACTCCTCTTCTAAGAGCGACTGCTGCGGCCTTCAGGCCACTGCGGGGGTTGGTTGCCGATGCCAGTCGACCACCACCTGAGGGCGCCGTCGTTGCTGCGCAAGGCGGTGGCCGAGACTCTTGGCACCGCCCTGCTGCTATTGGCGGTGATAGGCTCGGGCATCGCCGCACAGCGGCTGAGTCCTGGCGACGCCGGGCTCGAACTTTTCGAGAACGCCGTGGCCACCGGCTGTGCCCTGGCCGTGATCATCCTCGCGCTAGGCCCGGTCTCCGGCGCCCACCTCAATCCAGCGGTCTCGCTTGTCGACGCCGCTCTCGGTGGCCTAGGTCGGCGCGAGCTCCTCGCCTACATCACCGCCCAGATCGGCGGCGCCGTCGTTGGCGTCATCGTAGCCAACCTTATGTTTTCTCTCGCCCCGGTCAGTCTTTCGGTCCATCTCCGATCGGGCCCTGGTCTCTGGCTTGGCGAGGTCGTGGCCACGTTCGGGCTGCTTCTGGTCATCTTCGGTATAACGCGGAGTGGCAGGAGCACCGTCGTTCCATTCGCGGTCGGCGCCTACATTACTGGGGCGTACTTCTTCACCTCGTCGACCAGCTTTGCCAACCCTGCAGTGACCTTGGCCCGCACTCTCTCCAATACGTTCTCGGGGATCAGCCCAGCGTCGGTGGTCCCGTTCATCGCCGCTGAGCTATGCGGCGCGGCTATCGCTTGGGTAGCCATCCGTTACCTTCATCCCGATGCTCGCGAGATCGCCGAGGTCGTTGTCGTGCCCCACGGATCCATATCAGAGGAGACAGCCTCATGAGCATTTTCAACGTGCAGCAGCGACTCCAGTCAGAGACCAACACCCTCGTCTCTGAGTTCGCCGGCGTCTTCAGCCCACAGACGGTTGAGGCGTGTGTGCTGGAGTGCTACCAGGAGCTGGCCGAGACAGCCTCCGTTCCCAACTTCCTGCCAACTTTCGCTGAGCGCTTCGCCCGTGACCGGCTACGTGCCACCGCCCTCGTTGAGGGACGGATCGAGTCCAAGGTACCCGAGGTCCTGTTCGTCTGCGTCCACAACGCCGGTCGTTCGCAGATGGCAGCTGCTCTCCTCGATCATCACGCTCGAGGCAGTGTCCACGTTCTCTCAGCCGGTTCCGAGCCGGCTTCGACTCTAAATCCCGCCGTAGTCGAGGCAATGAGCGAGATAGGTTTGGACATCTCCAAGCACTTCCCCAAGCCGCTCACGGAAGAGGTGATCCGCGCCGCTGATGTCGTCGTCACCATGGGTTGTGGGGACGCCTGTCCCCTCTACCCCGGTAAGCGTTACCTCGACTGGGAGCTTGAAGACCCACAGGGCAAGTCACTCCCGACGGTACGCCGTATCCGCGACGAGATCGACGAGCGGGTGAAGTCTCTGGCCGCTGAGCTTGCAGTTGGCGGCTAACAAAGGCGACATCCTCGTCCATGGCCGGAGCTTGACACCGATGCCAGCGCAAAGAGGAGTGACCGATGCGTCTCATTACGGTCGGCGGTAGTGATGCCGGGATCAGCGCGGCACTTCGAGCCCTAGAACTCGATCCCCGGGCCGACGTCACGGTAGTGGTCGCAGACGGTTATCCAAACTTTTCGATCTGCGGCATTCCCTACTACGTCTCCGGCGAGGTCACCGACTGGCACAACTTGGCGCACCGAACGGTGGGGGAGCTAGAAGCGACAGGAATGACGCTTCGGCTAGATACCACGGCACGACGAATTGATGTCGGCGAGCGGCGGCTACTCGTTACCAATCGCTACGGAGAAAATGACCTGCTCGAATATGACTCGATAGTCGTGGGAACGGGCGCGGTCCCTGTCCAGCCGCCGATCGCTGGATTGGTCGGACCCGATGCGCTGGGCGTCGATCAAGGCGTCCATCTGCTTCATTCCATGGGCGACACCTTTGCCGTCATGGCGACTTTAGAGAAGACTTCACCGGCGAACGCCATCGTCGTTGGAGCCGGCTACATCGGCCTCGAGATGGCAGAGGCTCTAGTTGCCCGTGGCCTGTCCGTGACCCAGATCGAGCAACTCCCAGAAGTCCTCCCCACCGTTGACCCAGAGCTTGGCCGACTCATTCGTGCTGAGCTGGTTGATCACGGAGTCCAGGTGTTGACGGGAACCACGGTGCGACTCATCTCTGTTGCGGCCCCCGGTGCTGCAGCTCGACTCGAAGTAACCGCGGAACTCGCTGACGGGGAACCTATTACCCAGTTTGCCGACCTGATCCTCGTGGTCGTGGGCGTCCGTCCGGAGACGGATTTGGCGAAGTCAGCAGGTGCTGACCTCAGCGTTCGAGGGGCAATCTCGGTTGATAGGCAGATGCGAACCAATCTTGAGGGTGTGTTCGCGGCCGGAGATTGTGTCGTCACCTACCACCGCCTCCTGGGAGAGTCGTATCTCCCGCTAGGGACTACCGCCCATAAGCAGGGGCGGGTTGCCGGGGAGAACGCGCTGGGGGGAACGCGAGAATTTCAGGGCAGTCTTGGAACCCAGGTGGTAAAAGTCTTTGAGACAGCAGCCGCCCGCACTGGACTTCGTGACCACGAGGCAACGGCGGCTGGTTACGATCCGGTCACCGTGGAGTCCGAGGCCAACGACCACAAGGCGTACTACCCAGGGAGTCATCCGATCTCGATGCGCTACACCGGGGATCGGCGTACCGGACGACTGTTAGGAGTCCAGCTCTTTGGAAACCGCAACGCTGAGGTCGCCAAACGGATCGACATCGCCGCCACGGCGATCTTCCACTCCATGACGGTCGATGCCATCAGCGACCTTGACCTCTCATATGCCCCGCCGCTTGGAAGCCCTTGGGATGCCATCCAGATGGGAGCGCAGGCGTGGGAACGGAGCACCCAGCCCGGAGTCGAAGGCTGAGTAGCAGAGGAGTGAATGAGGTGGGCCGGCCCTAGCTGCTCCCGCCCACCCCGACCCGGTTCGCCACGCACAAGCCCCGCTCCGCGGGTTTTCAAAACCGCCGACAAGTCCGCTCCTTCAGGAGCCGCTGTACTATGCGGAGCGGTCTGACGCCTAGCTGACGCGTCGGTTTCCTGGGCCTACGGGAGTACAAATGAGCCAAGCGACTGAGCTGGTCGACCGACAGATCGCTGCCTACAATCTGTGCCTTCTCGACGCATTCGTCGCCTGCTACTCTGCCGACGCCCGGATTTCTCAGCCGGACGGAAGCTTGCTAGCCGATGGACAGACTGAGATCCGCGCTCGCTATGGCGAGCTATTCGGGCAGAGCCCTAAGTTGCATGCCGAGATCCGTGCTCGGATCGAGGTGGGTCCGTTTGTCCTCGACGAGGAGTTCATCACCGGTTTCGGCCTGCCCGGTATGCCAACCGAGGTGCATGCAGCCGCGGCGTACCGAGTCGCGGACGGACTGATTCAAAGTGTGCAGCTCTTCGGCTGAGGGAGTGGCCCCAAAGGGAATCCTTCGGGACACGCACGAATTCTTCAGCCTGGTCTGGCTGACTGCCGACCAGGTCAGCACGGCTCGTCGCTCCGCCCGTTTTCACAACCGCGGAACCGGAACTGTGAGCGTAACCTCCCGGCTGGCTAGCAGCATACTTTTAGACGGTATATCGGACTCGGCAAGGCATCCGGCGCTCAATGGCGTGGCGCTCAGCCGGTAGCGGATGGTGGCGCGCTGTCCTTCTAGCTGGCCCAGTGTTGGCGTTGGTCGGCTGCCAGGCACGCGAGACCCTTTCGATCCCAGCCAATGTCCCGACCGGCGAGGAGTGGTTGTGGGAGGTATCGATGATTGCTCAGGCCTCCCAGTAGCGAAAGGCTAGGGCTTCGTCGCCGGGGCGGCTACTGTGCTGCGGGGAACAGTGAAGTCGATCCCTAATCCGGGCGCAGGCGTCTCGTTTCTGTTTCCCAGGGAACTGGTCGCGTCTGAGTCCGTCGCCGCCCACCAGAGCCACCAGTTCGACCTAAAACCCGGGCGCTATGTGCTGAGGCGCCACTACGCGGCGGCGAGTAGCGTCGAGCCCTGGACGACTCCGTGATCCGAGCTGGCAGGGTGACAAAGCAGAGCATCCCGGACATATGCACGTGAGTGGACCTGGTTTTTAAGTTCAGGGGAAGTCGTCCAGACCCTTCCAGCGACATGCAAATTGAGATCGACGGGGCCCGATCGACGTCCAGTGGGGTCCCTGCCTCAGCTACCCGTCCGTTCGCTAGGCCGTCGCTTAGGCCGTAAAATCCGCGAGCTACACGCTCGGAGTCATCCACCAGAGCGAGAAGGGAAGGCCGTCAGGTCGCATTGTCGTGGCTGACAGTCAGAACGACGTTTCCGATCTTCTGCTTCGTTTCGACGTAGCGGGTTGCCTCAACCACCTGCTCCAACGGGTATCGCCGATCGATGACGGCTCGGTATTTCCCCGCCTCGATTAGCTCCTTGAGGAACGCGACGTCCTCCTTCGTAAAGCGCGGCGGTAGGGGGAACACCACTCGCTTGTCTCCGATCCGCGCGGTCCACAAGGCGAGCACCAGGTTGTACATGTGGTCGGTGGCAACGTAAAACCCGCCTGGCTTCAGTGAGGCCCGACACCGCTTGAACGATTGGTGGCCGACTGAGTCGAATATGACGTCGTACGTTCGGCCATTCCTGGTGAAGTCTTCCTGCGTGAAGTCGATGACCTCGTCGGCTCCCAGCGATCTCACAAGCTCGAAGTTCTTCGTGTTGCACACCGCGGTGACGTCGGCGCCGAAGGCTCGGGCCAGCTGGACCCCAGCGGTGCCGATGGATCCGGAGGCGCCATACACGAGGATCCTCTGCCCCTGTCGAAGTTCTGCCGGCCTTAGGGCATTCAGCGCCAGGATCGCCCCGTCGCAGATCGCTGCCGCCTCATCGAAGCTCATATCGGACGGCATGAGCCCCAGTGCCGCGCTCGCCCGCATGCAGACGAACTCAGCATGGGTGCCGAACTTCCAGGGATTGAGGCCGAATACGTGGTCACCGACCTCGAATTCGGTCACTGTTGCGCCGACCGCCTCGACTTCCCCGGCCAAGTCGCTGCCCAGGATCCTGCGCCTGGGCTGGAGGAGACCCGTGACAAGGCGTGAGATGAACAAGTCGGCGCCGCGAAGCCCGGTATCCGTGCGGCTGACCGTCGCGGCGTGGATCCTGACCAGCACCTCGTCATCCCTCGGCACAGGCGGCTCGACCTCCTCGAGGCGCAGAACCTCCGGAGGCCCGTATTTGTCGAAGACTACTGCTCTCATGAGGCTGCCTCCACCTGGCGGGATTCTGTCTCGCCCTGGGTCACGAACGGGTCGAGACCACGCCGCGTAGCGAGGACTTCGGCGCGGACGTTGTGGTTGATGGAGGGACCGATCACGCCATTGCGGTCCAGGCTAAGCACTGGGGCAGCGATGTGGAGTCCCGCCATTCAGGAGGTAGTGGCGGCACGGGCCCACTATGGGGCTCCGAGAGCCATCTGCGTCGCTCCGAGCGGGTTCACTTGTTGCCGCGTCAGGCTGGCGGGTAGCACCGGCGTGAAGTGGTGGGACCAAGAACACCTGACGATAGAGGTCGGGCGAGCTGCACACCTCACGTCCACGTAGTCGCCAGGCGCGGAAGGACGATCCGAGTGTGCTACTTCCACCACCAACGCTATACCCCACAAGATGGCGGAGGGACGGGGATTCGAACCCCGAGGAGCCTTGCGGCCCCAGCCGTTTGCAAGTTTAGGGGAGGTCGTCCAGCCACGCCCGCAGACGTTCAGTGTGAGATCGATTTGCCCGATCGCCGTCCAGTCGCGTCCATCCCATGAGCCAGTCGTCCGCTCGCCAGGCCGTCACTTAGGCTGTCAAACCTGGGCGGTCGCGGGAGGCCGACCGCTCCGAAATGGGGTGCATCTGGGCGCGATGACCGCTAGATCAGCCGAGGTAGCGTTTGGCCGGTCCCAAAGGAAATCCGTCGGGACTGGCACCCACGTCCCATGTAGCCATCAGTTTAGAATTCCGCGCCGGGGCTTGCGTAGGTCGCCACGGTGACAGCCACAAGGCTAGCGCGTCTGCGTCTTAGCGCTCCCGCTTCCCCAACCCCAGACGAGTAGCCGGTGCAGCGCCTCGGTCAGGTGAACTGCGCCTGGACCATAATTCGCCAGTGCTGACCCGTCCCAGCGGCGTGGCGCTTGCCCTTAGTCTCGTCGCTGGTGCCGTGATGGTGGGCTGTAGTGCAGTTGGCCACCGGGTCCCCTCCGCCAGCCCTTCGGCGAGCCCGTCTCCAGCTTTTAGCTCGGTGCCCACTCCGACAGCTGCCTCGGGCGCGCCTCATGTCATGATCATCATGGAGGAGAACCAGGGATACGCAGCCACGCTGGGCGACTGCTCGGCCGACCCCTATATCTGCTCACTGGCGTCCGAGTACGCCTCGGCTAACAACTGGTACGGTGTGTATCACCCCAGCCTGCCCAATTACCTCGCCATCACCTCCGGGTCGACCCAGGGCTGCGAGTCGGATTCCTGCGGCACCTACTCAGTCGACAACCTGGCTAACCAGTTCAACGTAAGCGGAATCCCGTGGATCGCCTATATGGAGTCCATGCCCTCGGCTTGTTACACCGGGTCAAGCTCAGGCGAGTATGCCGGGAAGCACAACCCCTTCGTCCACTATGCCGACGTTCTCGGCGCGAGCTGCGGCAGTCATGTGCTGCCCTACCCGGGTCCCTCGGGATTGATCTCTGCCCTCAATAGCGCCAGCGCCCCGGACTTTGTATGGATTACTCCCAACCTGATGGACGACATGCACGACGGGACCGTATCCGACGGGAACTCTTGGCTCCAGACCAACCTCGCGCCCGTCCTGTCTTCGGCGTGGTTTACCCAATACCGCAGCACGGTGATCGTCACCATGGACGAGAACGATGCCCAGTCCTCTGGCAGCTGCTGCAGCGATGCCGTCGGGGGGCAGATCCCGGAGCTGATAATTTCCAAGAACGCAGTAGGAAGAGGGATCGTGTCAGCGACCGGAGACCACTACGGCACCCTCCGGACCATCGAGGAAGCCTATGGCTTACCTCTGCTGGGAGCGGCGGCAAGTCCTGCCAACGGCAATCTCAGCGGCCTGTTCGGCTGAGGTGGAATGCGTAGTCCTGGCGTAGTGAGTGGCCATCGGCCCTCTCTAGCAGCAAGCCCGGCACTCATAGTCGGTCGGCCCTAAGCCGCCGGCGCGGTTCGGCTCCTGTCTCTACTTCCCACTTGAGGTGTGCCTCAGCCCGCCGTGCCACCCGGCGTGCGGCGCAGGTTCAAGGGTTCTCGGAATACAGCCCGCGCTGCTACACGGGTCAGGTAGTGATTCGCCACGAGCTGACTGAGCACGTGAAGCTGACGCTGTTTAGCCAACGCGAAGTGGTGCAGGGGATCGTAGGCGGATGGTGCTTGTGGAAGTCCCGCCAGCATGGCGGCCTGCGCCCAGTCGAGGTGATCTGGTGCTAATCCGAAGTACCCTCGAGCCGCAGCCACGTCGCCCCAGAAGTGGTTGCCATAGTACACCACATTCAAATACATCTCAAGAATGCTGTTGGGAGAGTAAGCCAGTGAGAGCTTGACACCCAAGGCCAGGTCTCTCAGCGACCCCGAGATTCCCGTACCCTGTCCATAGAGCTGCTTGGCGAGCTGCTGATCTATTGTGCTGCCGGCCGGATCCCCCTTGGACTGCAGACTTGCCAGCGCCGCTCGACCAACTCCATCGAAGACGTTGATCACCACGTTTGAATAAAAGTGCTCGTCCTCGACAGCGACCACGGCATCGCCGAGCTTCGACGGTAGAGGCAGCCGGCTCAAGGCTCCATGGTGGGCTCTGACCATCTCGTCGGTCTTAGCCTCTGCGTTACTAACGCTAGGCAGGTACAACTCGTAGCCGAGCCCCGCGAGGAGGAGCACGGCGACCACACCACCAACCATGAGCCCGACCCGAGCCAGCCAGCGCCGCGCGGAGCGGCCCCGACTTGGTCTCATCGCGGAAGGCTGCGGCGACGTCGCGATCTAAGTGCACCTCAGGAGCTCGGAAGCCCGGCGGTGGTCATCGCCACGGGGCCTTCGTCATCCCCGCCCCTACGAGGCAAGGTGGAAAGCGTAACGGTTCGACACCACGTGTCGCGCTGGCGCGTGGCTGACCATGTCGCTAACGGAGCGGCGACAGTATGCCCGACGAGACGACGTTGAGCGCCAGTGGATCATTCGAGCCTGGGCGAGATCCGGGATGGCACATCAGAGCATCCGACCGGGGCGATATGCACCAACGTGTTGTAGGTGATGAAGGCAATCGCAAGATGCATGGTCATGAGGACGCCGACACCGCGGATCGGCTCACCATGAGCCAAGATCCACAGGTCAGGCAACCAAAGGACCAGGGTCACAAGCACGGCCAACCGGAGAAAGAGCCAGCGTGGCTGGGACGAGATCCGAGTCACGATGGGCCACGCAAGACAAGCAATAGTGACGCCTACGATGGTGAGTTTTCCGTAGTCTGTGGGCTGGAAATGCGGGAAGCCTCTGGTGGAGGGGAAGATCGTCGTCCCGATGGCGACCAGAATCGCGTCCGAGATAAGTGAGCTCGCGTTGGCGACGATGAGGGCCGCCACCCATCGGACAAGCGATGGTTGCTCGTGGCGCGCGCCCAGATCGACCTTGACGATGCGCAGCCAGCGTCGGACTGCGAGGGGAAGACTGCCGAAAGCCTCCTCAATGGAGAACCCAGGGCCTGAGGGCGGGGACTGCTCTTGCGACGTGTGATCAGGCATAGGCTGGAAGGCAACAGCAGGTAACTGCGGTGGCAGTCGATGAGTTGGGCCCGAGCGCATGCAGGCGCTCGGCCTGCGCGCTCCCCATCTCTCCTGACTCGCGCCCTCCCCATTCAGGGCAATGCTGGCCGGGGCTTTTCCCGCTTGGCGGTTGCACGCACTCAGAGTCTGATCAGACAATCGACCACCGCTCACTCTCCTTCTGAAAAAGCCGGTCAACCGCGTAGCACCAACTTCTGGCGGTCGCTCGCGAACACCGCCACGGCCAATCCAAACACTCCTAAGTCCCGGGCCACGATGTCGGAGACTCCGCCGGTGAGTGATAGGGACAGGACAATCTCCAGCAGGAGTAGCGCGCTAACTCCTGCCGCAAGCTGCGGGGCAACCCCAAGGATCAAGGCCGTTCCCAGGACAGAAAGGAGCCAGCCGTGAAGCAGCACCATGATCAGGGCCAGCTGCGAGGTCTGGGAGATCACCGGAACATAGCCCGTCCATGGGCTCGGCTGGACCAGCTCATGGACCCCAAACCAGAGCAAGACTAGCCCTAGGGCGAGACGGGCCGCCGTGGGCGCCCACGCGCGCGCTAGCTGCAAGACGGTCGCACCGTTCCCAAGAGCCTCAGCTTGAGCTGACGAAGCAGGTGCGGTCGAGGCAGCTGCGGTGGCGAGCTGCCTAGTTCTGTTTCTTCGCGCCATGCTTACCGAACCACGTGGCCGGATGCATCAGTTACCACCACGCCGTCGTCCCCAAAGTTGTACTCCGCAGTGCCCGAATCGTCACCCATGTTCGCCTCGATAAAGTAGATGTGGTCGCTGGCAGGATAGGTGTTGCTGACTGGCGGCTGACCGCCTCCAGATACATATAGTGTGAAGTCGACAGAGTCTCCAGCCAGCCGAGCGCTGAAGGAGAAGCCAGCCATCGCCTGGCGAGCGCTCACGGTTGGTGTACCGGGGTAGATCTGGTAACTGTAGGCAGCATAGGGAGTCGACGAAAGGAGTGGACCCAACGTTGCCGTCCCACCGGGGCTGGCGGCAGGGGTCACCGCCGGGCTCGGGCTTGCCGTGGCAGATCCCCCAGTGCCCCCAGACTGAGGACCGCCGTGGGTCGGGGAGACAAGTCCTGAACCGGCTATTCTCAGGGAGCCTGGGTTTGAATAGCCGTGTATGGCAAGCAGGAGCGCGGCTGCTCCGGCCAATGCCACCGAGAGAGCACCGCCACGGCTTACCGATTCACCAGCTATCCGCATGTTTGGGTCATCTCCACATCGGCTCAGCGACTCCCTGGAGTGACGGATTCTGCTCCACCGGCGAGTGTCTGGCCAGCCCGATATTAGAGGCGGGTCCTGAGCAAATGCTGAGCGTTGAGGTAGAGTGGCCTGGGGATCGGCGTCATGGCTCCGCGGGTAGCCAGATATTGAGTTATATCAAGACAACCCCTTTTGGATCGTGGTAGGGGCCGAGTAGTTAGTGAGCGCGTCGGGAGTGGAACCGAAGGAGTGACTCCACAACGAGAACCGAGACGAACGTGAGAAGAGTACCGCTACCAACAAGTGTAGCCAACTGAGCAACGCCTGCTGTATTGGCATTGATCCCGGCAAGCCCCCACAGCGAGTTCCTGAAGGCGAGAGTAATCATTGCCGATCCGCAGGCGATAACACTGGCGTCAAGAGTGCGACGCTGGAGGCCGCGCAACGGGTTCGCGCTTCTCACGAGCCCAACGTATGAACCCGCTGGAACCAAGAACGCAAACATCCCACAGAACCCAAGGCCCATGGCAAGCAGTGTCACGGCAACAAAGTAACCTTCGCGGTACCCTTGCCACCCGAACACCATCAGGCCGAAGATTCCGCTGGCGATAGCGGCGGCGACAACCGGGTGACGGCGTATTCGCCGTGCAATCGTATCGTCCGCCCAATCAACGGCGTGCACGGCCACACCCCTTACCGGACCCAGCCATCTACTTTCTCGCCTGGCAACGGTGATGGCGTCCTCGAGCCAGTCAGACATTGGCAGCTGCTGCCCCCGAGAGGGAATTAGCAGGCGTGGCACCCGAGATAGGTCGATGGCTGCCTTCGTCGCCGCGAAGCTTGCGATAACGAGAAGGCCGACCTCCACCCCGGTCGCTCCGGTCGTCCACTGCGACCTGTTTGCGCCTAGGACGACGGCCACCCAGGCTGAAAGAAGATCGAAAATGATCGCTCCGATGGCTAGCCGGCTCTCACGGAGGATGGCAAGCACACGATGCGTTGAAAGCGGTTCGGATCGAAGGCAGAGCTCTAGTTGCACCAAGACACAGGCGGCAAGTAGGGGGACGAAGAACATCGTCAACGAGATGACTGCATCGTATGGGTCGTTGAGCCATGGGGCGTGGTTGTAGATCGGCTTCACTTCCTTTGTGGCCGTGAAGACGAAGAAGATGGCAGTTGCCCACAAGGTGCCGAAGACCCCTCGTCGAATAAGTGGCCGTCGCGGATCATCTATGGGCAGCGCCTGTTCGGTCACCCCGGTATTGTCTCCCAAGAACGACTAGTTAGTGGGTGTCCGTACAGGGACTCCAGTTAGTCAGATCCGGTCGTAGCTGCCCCGCGTCGTCCGCTCCTACCATCCGGGGCACACCGTGGCGCTAGAGGAGCTGTGCTACTTTCATGCCCTGCGCTATACCCCGCCAAATGGCGGAGGGAAGGGATTCGAACCCAGGAGAGCCTTGCGGCCCCGCGGTTTCCAAGACCGCTATTAATCCTCCCGGAAACGACCGGCTGGCTCCGGTCGGCGCTGGTTTTTAGATCAAATCTGATTCCGAGCAGCTAGGAGATTCCGGTCCCTCGGGCCAGTTTCGGCACCATCGGCACCAGAAGTGCACCAAACTCCTGCCGGAGCAGGGACTTGCTACGGGAAGCGTTGCCCTGGCGCAGCCACCGCGGCCCGCGGTGCCTCGCCGGACTGACACCGAGGTCAGCTGCGAACTGTTGGCCAAGCCATCTGGGTCGGTCTCGGGTGGCGCCCGGCCTGCGCGGTGCTTCGAGCGCCCGAAGCCGACGGCGTAGCTGTGGATGGCCAGCACGTCGGCGCCCGCTTCCGCGTACGCCTGCAGCCGCACCATCGCCTGTCGCAACGCGTCCGCCTGATGGCTTCCAGAACTCGCCCAGGGTGGCGCGCACGGTAGCCTGCTTGTCGATGACCAGACGAGTTTTCTCTACCTTTGTTTCCGCGATCTCCCTGAGAAGATCCGAAGGGTGCATCACCGCCCCAGCGCTGAGCAGAAGCAGTGCCTCACAGACCGACGCTCCGGATGGGAGGTGGTGCTGAACATGCTTTTGACTGCCCGCCATCACGCTATGTCCCGCGTTCGGGCCGCCGCCGCGAACAAGCAGTCCGTACTCACCTGCTAGGTAGGCTGCGCCCTGTCCCTTTCCTTCGCTCCCGTACTGACCTCCAGCAGGCGCGTCGCAGCTCTAACAAGAATATCTCGGGGAGTATTCCGGTCGCTATCGATGACGATGTCCGCATCGTCTTCTAGGCGAGAAACCTTACGCTCCGTCGCGTTCCTTTTCAAGTCTCCGTAGCTCGCCATCTCAGTGATCTCGACCGTCGACCCGCGGATCGCGCTCCGAGCGGCGAGGGTCGCGTCTGACGCTCTCAGGTGAAGATGAGCTACGGAGCAACCTAACTCCCCTCTAAGCGCGGCTATCTGCTCCTTTGTGCGTGCCGAGACGACCACCCCAACTTCGGCATCATCCAGGTCATCAAGCCGGATAAGCGCGTCGACCACCCATTTACCCGGGTGCGGCGATCCAGGAAGTGAGCCCACCATCTCATCGGGGTGCCGGGCACTTGACCCCCGCTAGGCCAGCAAATATATTGGTCCGCGCGAGGCTGACCCAGCCCTTGAGGAGTGGCGGTGATGAGTTCAGTTCCGTCGACGAGTACGCTCGGAGCCCGTTCTCAGGCAGCTGAGATCGCGGCCGGGGTAACATCGCCCGCTACGATCGCCCGGGTCAAGCGGACCATGCTCTGGGGCATCGCCCTGTTGTGGTTGCTAGACGCCGCCCTCCAAGCGCAGCCACGGATGTTCACGATCGACTTCATCAGCAACATCATGAAGCCGTCGATTGCAATCGCCCCGTCCTTCATAGGAGCCATCGCGAACTGGTCGTTGGGCTTCGTCACCCCCCACATCGCTCTTTTCAACTGGCTATTCATGATCACCCAGTTCGTCATTGCCTTCCTTCTGCTAGGTGGGCTGTTTCGGCACAAGCACAACCTGATCAAGGCAGGACTTCTCCTTTCGATTGCATGGGGGATGGTGGTCTGGGTGGCTGGCGAAGGTACCAGCGGGGTCTTTACTGGAAACGGAACCATGTTTACCGGGGCGCCCGGCTCCGTGTTCCTATATATGGCCGTTGCGGTCTTGTACCTGTTGCCCGACAAGTGGTGGCAGTTCGGGGATCGCTTCTGCTTTCCGCGGGACTTCCTCGCCATCGTCTTTCTCTACGGTGCCATCGCCCAAGTGGTGACACCGGGCTTTTGGGGCTCCCAGGGGATCGCGGTCCTGATCGAAGGTCAGGCGAGCATGGCACCCTCCTGGATGATCAACACGATGACGCCGTTGGTGACGCTGACTCACCAGTACCCTGTGATATCCAACGCGGTGCTGGCGGCCTCCTTCTTCACACTGGCTGCTCTGCTATACGGGCGAAAGCCCAAGACGTTGGGCTTCCTCCTATTGATTCCCGTGCTGGGCGCCGTCTGGTATTGGGGGCAGGCGTTTGGCGGCATCTTCTCCGGCATGGGCACCGACCCCAACACGATCCCACCGCTCCTCATCCTGGCGATTCCGGCATTCGTGATCTGGCGCTCCCGCCGCCTGCAAGGCCGGGAGTTGATGGCTGCCGGGGCTGGCTTAGGGAACACGGCGCCAGCGAACACGTCAGAAGCGCGGTAGGCATCTTCCGTCGCGCGTGGGGAAATTTCCGGGCTGGAACGCGGTGGACGATCCCAGCGGTGGAGCTGAGCGCCGCGTCGCATCGTTAGCGCTCAATCTGGCACTGGGCATTCTGATGGTAGGGTGCGGCTCCTCGCCTGCTCACAGCCAGTCGGCCGCCCACCCTTCCGCGCTGGCGCCAGCCAGCGTGCCACCGGTCGTCGGTGAATGCTCGCAACAACTTGGGTTTGGAGGTGACGGCAACGCCAGCCCCCTCATATGCAAGAACGGGGACGTCAACGTCTTGGCTTGGAACTACTTTGCCACCATCGATTCCGCACTGATGGGAATGGGGCGCCGGGCGACGGAACAAGAGGTCCAGACTCAACTATGTTCGGACCTGCAACACTCCACTATTCCGATCGAGCAAAGCGCCTATACGCTCGCCAAGACCTACTACGGGTGGCGGTTCGCCGGCGACCCTATTAATCCCCTGGTGAATGACGCCTGCTAAACGCGGCAATGGCGAGTTAGGGATCGGAGCGGGCGACGACTGCTGCATCGAGCTTTCGCCGGTGCTGACATCGGACCTCAAGGATTGCCAGGCTGGTTCCACGCCCTAAAGCTGTTGGCGCCCTGACTCTCACGCCGGCGAGCGCGTCGCAGTCGCCAGGACAAGGCTGGCACGACTAGGAAAAGGCGTGCGGCCACTGGCTGACGGCGAGCAGGAGCACTACTGCCAGTGCCAACGCAACTTCTCCATTACTCCCGAGAGTCGCGAGTGCGCGACGAGCCGCCGAACCAAATGTGGGCAGCTGTGAGTCGAGGTTGGCGCGCCGTATAACGTCGCCGACAAAGGCGAGAGCGACGATAAGGATGAGTACGGTGAGTGGGACGATGGAAGTGGCCGAGAAAACGTAAGCCATGGTGATCGCCAGGATCACGACCCACAGTTCAGATACGTTCCGAACCACTTTCCAGCGCGGGATACAGCGGATCAGAAAGACTGCCGCTAGGACCCCAAATGCAGCCGTGTAAACGAGCAGGGGGCCAAGCGTCGGCATCGCGCCAAGCGTGAGCAGAGAGATCCCTACCAAGCCTAGGGCTGGCGCGATGTGGCCGACAAAATCGCTCAACCCACTATAGTTAGCGATGTCCCCCCGTCGCAGCAGCCGCAACGCAAAGATGGCCAGAGAGATGGCGGCGAGAACCACTACAATGATCAGAATCGGCTTGATCAGAGATGGGCCGGCTCCGTCTCGCAGAGAGGGCGCGTAGGAGGCACACCCAGGCATGACCATGCCTGACATGCATTCACCGGTCATCCCTCACCCCCGCACTTGTGTTCGACCCCAAATGGACGCCACGGACGCCTTCGTCGCACCTACCGAGCAGAGTTAGGCTGTCACTTAGGCTGGCAAACGCCCTCACGGGCGCATCGCGGCTGAGGTAGCGGTCCTCTGACAGGCGCATTCTGATCTCAAAATGGCGGAGGGACGGGGATTCGAACCCCGGGGAGCCTTGCGGCCCCAGCGGTTTTCAAG
>JBAPNX010000006.1:0-36170 GCA_049279335.1 Candidatus Dormiibacterota bacterium | reverse complement strand
CTAGCGCCCGGTAGCGTCCGGAGGGCAATTCCCGAAGAAGGAGAAGCTCACCGGCCCGCTCGCCGACAACGCCGCGGAGGCGGGCCGCCCGGACCCGGGTGTCGTTGACCACCAGGCAGTCGCCGGGATCGAGGACTTTGGGAAGATCGGTGACTCGGGAGTCGACCAGGCAGCCGCCGAGCTCGAGCCTCAGCATGCGGCTGGAGCTGCGATCGGCCAGGGGCTGCTGGGCGATGGCGCGCGCTGGCAGCCCGTAATCGAATTCCTCCGTCGGAGTGGCTGTCGACTCAGTCCTCGACGGCAAAGAGATCTGCCGCGGCCGCCATGACCCCGCCGGGCGCACCCGCTGGCACCACCAGGCCCAGGTGGCGGTAAGCGTTGCCGGTCACAACTCGGCCCCGCGGCGTCCTCGCCAAGAGCCCGAGTTGAATCAGGTACGGCTCCAGTACCTCTTCGATCGTGTGAGGCTCCTCGGAGAGGGCAGCACCCAACGTGCCCAGCCCCACCGGACCGCCTCCGAACTGCTCGCAGATCAGCCTCAACAAACGCCGGTCGGAGGCGTCCAGCCCCTGCTCATCGACCTCGAGGAGCTGAAGTCCCTCCAGCGCCAGCTCCGCCGTCACCGTACCGTCGCCTCGCACCTGCGCGTAGTCGCGGACCCGGCGCAAGAGCCGGTTGGCAACTCTCGGAGTGCCCCGGGATCGGGCGGCAAGCAATCCGACTGCCTGGTCTTCGATCGGCACGTGGAGCAGGCCTGCAGACCGCCGCACGATGGTCGCCAGCTCTTCTTTGGTGTAGAACTCCAGCCGGAAGCTGGCTCCGAAGCGGTCCCGGAGCGGCGCCGAGATCATCCCCACCATCGTGGTGGCGCCGATCACCGTGAAGCGCTGCAAGGAGATCCGCAGCGCCTGGGCGCCGACCCCCTTTCCGGATACGAAGTCGAAGGAGAACTCCTCCATCGCCGGGTAGAGGCTCTCCTCGACGGCTCGCTGCAGCCGGTGAACCTCATCGATGAACAGGACATCTCCTTCGCCCAGGCTGGTGAGAAGGCTGGCCAACGCACCCTGGAATTCGATCGCCGGGCCACTTGTGACCCGGAGGTTCACGCCTGTCTCGGCGGCCACGATGTTGGCCAAGGTTGTCTTTCCTAAACCTGGGGGTCCCGAGAGCAAGAGGTGCTCGATGGGCTCCCCTCGGGAACGGGCGGCGTCGATGAGGATGCCCAACTGCTCGCGGATCTGCTCCTGGCCGACGAACTCGCTCAGGCGCCTTGGTCGCAGCTGGCGATCTATCTCCGGCTCATCGCTGGCCGCGGCGGATGCCAGTACCCGCTCGTCATCCATCACGCTGAACTGCCTATCTGGCCCAGATGCTGCAGGGCCGCCTTGACCACATCCTCAATGGTCCGCCCAGACGCTGCCCCGTCGGCGTTCTCGGCCAACGCCTCGGACACCGCCCGCTTCGCTTCCGCGGTCGGAAAGCCCAGGGCGATGAGCGCACTCGCGGCCCGCTCACTAAGCGGCCCGGCATCGGATTGGACCCCCAGCGCGCCCGGGATGGCAAGTTCGTCCACCCGGCCTCTCAGCTCAAGGACTATCCGTTGAGCCGTCTTGGCACCTATTCCCGGTACTGAGGCGAGCAAGGCGTGATCCCCATTGACGATGGCGGCCACCAGGGACTGCCACTCGGCCCGGGCCAGGATGGCCAGTGCGGCCTTAGGACCGATTCGCTCCACCGTGAGCAGGTACCTAAAGCAGGCGAGCTCCTCCAGGGAGAGGAAGCCGTACAGGGAGATGGCATCCTCGCGGACGATGGTGTGGATCTGCAGCCGAGCCTCGCCAACCGTGCTCATCAGCTGGGCGGCGGTCCTGGGGTGGACGTACACCTGATACCCCACCCCGCCAACCTCCAGCACCGCCCACTCCTCCTCGACCCGGATCACTTCGCCACGCAGCGCAGCAATCACCTCGACGCCCCCGCCGCCAGGGCCCGCCGCAGGCCGGCGGCGTGTTGGTGACAGATGGCGACAGCACAGGCATCGGCCACGTCGTCAGGCGCGATCGGAACTCCATCCCCCAGCAGCATTCGCACCAGCTTCCCAACCTGCTGCTTAGGGGCAGCACCGCTCCCCGTGACCGCCTGCTTCACTTGCCCCGGGGTGTATTCATGCAGTTCTAGCCCCGCCCGCCAAGCGGCACACACTAAGACGCCGCGGGCCTGGCTCACCGCCATGGCGGTGGAGACATTGCGGCTGAAGTAGAGCCGCTCAAGCGCCACTGCATGCGGTGCTTCGCGCGCGACCAGGCTATCGAACTTCTCCCAGAGGGTGAGTAGGCGCCTGCCCTCACGCTCTCCGGCGGGGGTGGACCAGAAGCCAGCCTCCCGCAGCCTGACCCGCCCGCCATCGCCGTCGATGAGAGCCCAGCCCGTGATCGCAAGTCCCGGGTCGAGCCCAAGGACTAGCACCGGTGCGCTCCCTGCCCCCGGCCGATTCCCGTAGCCGCCTAGACCTCGGCCAGGATGTTGTCCGGGAGCACGGCATTGCAGTACACCTCCCGAACGTCGTCCTGCTCCTCAAGCGCCTCAAGGAGCCTCACCACCGCTGGAGCATTCTTGGCGTCGACCTCAACGGTGTTGCTGGGGAGCATGGTGACCTCGGCGCTCTCGACCTCGATCTTGGCGTCGATGAGGGCCTGGCGAAGCGACTCGAGACGCTCCGGGGCGACATACACCTCGACGACCCCGTCCTCCACCTGCACGTCGTCAGCGCCGAGCTCAATGGCTCGCAATTCCAGCGCCTCCTGATCCTCGCCCGGGGAATCGACCCGAATCAGTCCGATCCGGTTGAACATCCAGCCCACTGAGTTCGACTCCCCGAGGCTGCCGCCAGAGCGGGCGAAGAGGTTGCGGATCGCCGCCACGGTCCGGTTGCGGTTGTCGCTGAGGACGTCAACCAGGATGGCTACCCCACTGGGGCCATAGCCCTCATAGCGGATCTCCTCGATGGCATCGCCTTGGAGCTCCCCGGTGCCGCGCTTGATGGCCCTCTCGATGTTGTCGGCCGGCATGTTGACCTCGCGGGCCCTCTGGATGGCGAGCCGCAACCGGAAGTTGCTGTTGGGATCGCCACCGGCCTCACGAGCAGCCACCGTGATCTCATTAGCAACCTTGGTGAAGGTCTGGCCCTTGCGGGCGTCCACCACCGCCTTCTTGTGCTTGATTCCCGCCCACTTGGAGTGCCCAGACATCGCCTTACCTCCGACCTCGGCCGGGGCGGCCCCTCAGCCAGTGCGCGAACATACATTCCCAAGCACCCAGTCTAGCCCGGGAACTTCCATCAAGCCTAGCAGTCCGCCGAGAGGCTTTCGGACGAGCTCGACTCCCCGATCCGAAGTCTCGCATTCGACCCGGCTGAGCGAGAGTCCCGTCAGGTGGGAGCCAGTCGTACGACGCGGCGAGTTCCCACCTTGAGAACCGCACCGGAGGACACCACCAGCGGCTCGCGCCAATTCCTCAGCTTCTCACCCTCGAGTTCGACCGCCCCGCCCTGGATCAACCTCGCGGCTTCCCCTTTGGACTGAGCCATCCCGGCGGCGACTAGAAGATCCCTCAGGTCCCAGGCGCTGCGATAAGGGATTTTCGCCTCGTCGATAGCACTGGGCAGACCGCCGTCCCGATGAACTCTGAAGAACTCCGCTCGGGCCGCCCGGGCAAGGCTCGGGTCGTGAAGCTGTGAGACCAGGTGCTCCGCTAGATCGGCCTTGGCATCCCTCGGGTTGAGCGAGCCATCCTCCAATCCGCGTTGGATTCGCTCCAGTTCGTCGGCCGCCGTGTCGGTGAGCAGAGCCAGATAGCGCGGAATCAGCTGGTCGGGAAGTGACATCAGCTGACCAAACTGTGATCCCGGTGGGTCAGCCACAGCAACGGCGTTTCCCAGCGACTTGCTCATCTTCTTCTGGCCATCTAGCCCCTCCAGGAGGGGCACGGTGATGATGTCCTGGGGAGGCTGGCCGTAGGCCACCTGGACATCCCGGCCGCGGAGCAGGTTGAAGAGCTGGTCGCTACCGCCTAGCTCCACGTCCGCCCTGATCGCCACCGAGTCGTAGCCCTGGAGTAGCGGATAGAAGAGCTCCTGCACACCTATAGCCTGTTCCGCCCGCATCCGTTGCTCGAAGTCGGAGCGCTGCAGGAGTTGGGCGACCGTGGCAGTGTTCGCGAGCCGCAGTACCGCCACCAGGTCGAACTCGTCGTACCACTCGCTCTGGCGGCGGACCTCGACTCGATCCGGGTCGACGACGCAGAACAGCTGCTCCAGGTAGGTCTTTGCGTTGGCCTCGACTTCCTCGACCGTGAGCTGAGGGCGCGTCACCGACCGACCACTGGGGTCCCCGATCCGAGCGGTGAAGTCGCCGATCACGAGGATTGGAAGGTGACCTGCCTCCTGCCAGTGTCGGAGCAAGCCCATCGGGACCAAGTGCCCGAGGTGGAGGTCTGGCGCGCTGGGGTCTACCCCGAACTTGATCCGCAGGGACTCGCCGCGATCGAGCCGCGACGCCAGATGGTTGCGGTTTTCGCAGTTGACGACCCCGTGCAGCAGTATTTCGGACCTGGTCACAGGCGCAGAGACTACCTGCCCGCGGCTCCGCCATGACGAAAAGGGCGGTGAGAACTCCCCAGGCTCCCGGTTGGCGGCCGCGGGCCATTCCAGGCGGACAACCCGAAGAGTAGCTCTGGTCAGACTCTGCTGCGGTAGCTGCGGTACACGAAGTCATCGGGAATAGCACCCGCGCCTCTTCCTCCCACAGACTGTCACTCCCAGCGCAGGCTGCACCTCCGCTGACAGTCAACAGCTGCATCTCCGCGGATCGCCACGTCAAGAGCCGTCCTTCGATGCCCGGACGGACTTCTCCCTGCCTCCACAACCGAATCGCCACCACCACCGCCTTGCTCACAATCCGCCCAACTTGCCGGACCTTTTCTTAGGTGGCGTCGCAGGGGTAGCCAGTGTCGTCCAAGGGCGGCTCTGGGAACCGCGCCAACTCTTGGTCCGACTCCGGACATATCCGGCTAGCCACGGGCTGGGAGACGTGGGAGTACCCCTCGCCTGCACCAGGTCGTCCACCTTGCTGGTACCCGCCCCATGCACCAGGCGCCTCTGAGTCGCCGCCCACAGCGCCCGCTCGAATTCGCCACCTGGGCTCGACCAAACTAGGGCAGTAAGCTCTCGTGGGGCAGCCCTGGGGTCTCCGGCTCCGTCGGCCCGTTGACCAGCCAGATGGGGGGCGGTGGCTAGCTGCTGCGACGTCGCTGTGACAGTGCCGTGAGTTGCCTTGACACCTTCGTCACCCCAAGTGACAATCAGTTGCGGCAAGGGACGGAGAACGCGAATCACCGGGGCGATGCCCGGCTGCGGTACAGCGAGCCTGGTCCACTGCATAACTCCCCGCAACGAACTATTGGGTGGCAAGAGTGCGCGAGACAGCAGAGGGTTCGGGGCTAGGTTGACCTTGGACGAAGCACCCGACCGAACGGGCGCCAGGGCTTCAAAGTCGCGCACGGGCACCCCGCAAGCAGCCGTAGCCCCCTCAAGAGATCACGGCTCGGCTGCGCATGATTCCATGCCGGGGCCGCCTGGACGCTTGGAAATCGCCTTCGTCAATCTCATGCCGGACCCCGCTTTCTCAGACACCGAGGAGCAATTTCTCAGCCTGCTGTTGCACGCCTCACAAGAGACCAGGGTTCCTATCCGGGTTGGGCTCTTCTGGATCCGAGGCGTGCCTCGGGGAGCGGAGGCAATGGGGCGCATCGCCAAGTCCTACGCGGAGGTCGACACCCTCTTCGGTGCCCCGTTAGATGCGCTGATCGTGACAGGCACCGAGCCCCGAACCGTGAAGATCGATGATGAAGCCTTCTGGCCGACCCTGTCAGAGCTGATTCTGTGGTCGGCCGAGGCCGTGCCATCGGTCATCCTCTCCTGCCTGGCGGCCCACGCTGCCGCAAAACTATTCCACGGCTTGGACCGCGCGCTTTTACCCAGCAAGCTCGCCGGCGTATATCGCGCGGAGCCAGCCGATGGCACGGCCCTAACGAAGGGGCTTGCCAATCCGGTCAGAATTCCCCACTCTCGCTCGAACGACATTCCCACCTCCGCTCTGGAATTCCACGGCTACCGGAAGGTCCTGTGCTCGGGAGAGAATTGGACCGCCATGGAGTTGGAGCGCTCCCGGGCACGCTTCCTAATGTTCCAAGGACATCCCGAATACTTTCAGAACTCACTCCTGCGTGAATATCGGCGAGATGTACGCCGATATCTGCAAAGGGAGCGCGACGACTACCCTACTGTTCCGGACGGGTACCTCGACGAATCCGGCCTGCTTCTACTCGACGAATTCGCCCGCCTAAGGACGACCGTGGCCAGGGATCCAGCCGGGATGGCGGCCTTTCCCAGCAAGGCGCTGGAGTCCCACATCGAGCCCAACTGGCGCCGGGTGGCGGAGACCCTTTATAGCAACTGGCTGAGTCAAATGTCCGCTCGTCGGTCCCAGTCGGAGGTGCCTGTCCGCCTCGAGGTTGCGGGCGTGCCGGTCTGCGAGGAGGCGAGCGTACATGCGTGACGAAACCCTCGCCATTCACGGTGGCTACGTCGCCGATAGTACTCGAGCGGTGGCCGTGCCCATCTACCAAACCGTGTCACATGACTTCGTGGACGCCGAGCAGGCGGGGGCGATCTTTGACCTGCAGTTACCGGGGTTCCACTACAACCGAATTAACAACCCCACCAACGATGTGCTCGAGCAGCGGATCGCGGCGTTGGAGCATGGGGTGGGTGCCCTGACTCTCAGCTCAGGCTCGGCCGCGGTGGTGCACTCGGTACTGAACCTCGCCTCACAGGGTTGCAACATTGTCAGCACACCCCAGCTCTACGGAGCCACCTACACCCTGTTCGCCCACGTCCTGCCCAACTACGGCATTGAAGTAAGGTTCACCCCCGACGACCGCGCCCGGTCCCTGGAGTCCCTAATCGACGCGAACACCCGGGCCGTCTTTTGCGAGAGCATTGGCAATCCCGCAGGGAATGTGGTGGATATCGAGGCAGTCGCTGCCGTCGCTCACGAGCGTGGCGTGCCCCTGATCGTCGACAACACTATCCCCACGCCGCTTCGACTCAAGCCCATTGATTTTGGAGCCGATGTGGTGGTTCACTCCCTGACCAAGTTCGTAGGCGGCCACGGTACGACCCTGGGTGGAGCGATTGTTGACGGAGGCACGTTCCCCTGGCGAGAACACGAGCGCTTTGCCATCTTTAACCAACCGGAGGCGGCGTTCCACGGCGTCATCTACGCCGAGCAATTTCCCGAGACCGCGTACATCATACGGTGTCGTACCGTCGGCCTCCGCAATTTCGGCGCCACTCTCGCGCCCCTCAATGCCTTCTTGCTGCTCCAGGGCCTGGAAACACTGGCCGTTCGACTTGAACGTCACGAGGACAATGCACGGCGGGTGGCCGACTATCTGGCGGCCGATCCCCGCGTGGCATGGGTCAGCTTCTCGGGCTTCCCCGATGACCCATCTTTTGGGTTGTCTCAGCGCTACCTTGGTGGCCATGCCATCTCCGTCCTGACCTTTGGCGCGGTCGGCGGTTACGAGGCGGGACTGCGGTTCTTCGACTCGGTAAAACTGTTCAAGCGCCTGGTGAATCTCGGCGACGCCAAGTCCCTTGTGTCGCATCCTGCCTCCACAACTCACCGCCAACTCTCGCCAAGCGAGCAACTCCAGGTCGGGGTCCGGCCCGACGCGGTGCGGCTTTCGATCGGACTGGAGCACATCGACGACATTCTCGAGGACCTCGACCAGGCACTCGCCTTTGCCCACACCACCCCCGTGCTGCTGGGCGCAGCGGGCGACTAGTCGTGAGCATCGTCACCGAACGCAACGACGAGGGTTCAGCGGAGCCGGTCGTCCTCCCCAGCCCACAGCCGCGCTGGCGAGCTCAACATGGGAATCGGAAGACCGCAGCTACCACGGCGACGCCGGTCAATGGGAGCGAGGGCACCTCGCGGGCAGCCTTCACTACACCGGTGCACGCCAGCCGCACAACCGATGTGGCCATCGTCGGGCTGGGATCCTGGGGGCTTTGCGTCCTGGAGCGCATCATCGGCGCCGCTCGCGAGGAAGCGAGGAGCGGAAAGAAGGTGCGCATCCACGTGGTCGAGCCCTCCTCCCCGGGTTCGGGCGTCTACGCGGTCGATCAGCCCGACTACTTGATCATGAACACCCCCTGCGGCGAGATCTCTCTCTACCCCTGGGAGGAGAACGCCGTCGCGCACGGCTACGGCATGGGCTTCTACGAATGGCTGGTCAGGCGTGGCTATCGCTGGGAGGGGGACGCCTGCCGGGTCGGCGGACGCGGCCGGGAAATCACCGAACACGACTTTGTCCCGCGACGCACTATGGGCGAGTACCTGCAGTGGTTCTACCGTCAGTTGGTCCAGGATGCGCCCTCCAATGCGGAGATCGTTCATCATTCCAGCGCCGCAGTCGACGTGGTGGCGCAACCCGACGGCTCCGAACTGGTAATGCTGGCCAACGGACAGACCGTGCGCGCTGACCATGTGGTCATCACGTCGGGACACACCGAAAATAAGGGACAACCGGATCACGATGACGCCGTTCCTTTCCAGGCCGCCTATCCGGTTCAGCGCTTTGAGGCTGCCAACTTCGCTGGGATGCCGGTCACCATCGCCGGCATGGGCCTGGTGGCGACCGACGTGGTCACCGCGCTCACCATCGGCCGCGGCGGGAGTTATTTAGACCAAGGTGACCGCAAGCTCTACCTGCCAAGTGGGAGAGAACCTCGAATCAGGCTTTATTCCCGAGGCGGACTCCCCCATTGCGCCAAGGCGGTTGGGACGGTCGACGTCAGCGACTCTTACGAGCTGAGGATCTGGACGCCCGAGGCCATTCAGAGACTGCGTACGAGAGTTGTGGCCGACGGCCTTTCCCGCGGGTTGGATGCGCGCCGGGACATCCTCCCTATGGTCTTTGGCGAGATGCAGCTACGGTTCTACTCGCAGTCCGCCGCGCTGGTGCGAGGGGCGGCTGCAGCGACCGAGACTGCCGATCGCCTCGTGCGCGCCTGGACTGACAATCGATTCTCGAGCGAGGTTGAGGCTTACGCGCAAGTCTACGGCCGGTTCGATCCTGAGGAGGCGTTCTTCGGCTCTCTGGACCAGGAATTCCACTCCGCCGACGACTATCAGCGATACGTTTACGCTGCGGTCGACAGCGATCTCACCGAGGCTCTTCGTCCTGGGGGAAGCAGTCCCGTGAAAGCGGCGTCCGAGGTGCTCAGGTTCCTACGGGACCCGATGCGAGAGGTGATTGAGTTCGGCGGCCTGACGCCCGAGTCCCACGTTGACTTCTTCTCCAATATCCGCACACGGGTGACCCGCCTTGTGGCTGGACCTCCGGCCCTGCGATCGCAGCAATTGCTTGCATTGATGGACGCGGGGATCGTGGAGATACCGTTCGGCCCATCCCCCGAAGTCCGCCTGATACCGGGTCAAGGAGCCGAGCTGAGTTCGGTGCATCTGGCCACTGCCTACCGCCAGCCGGCTGGCATGCTCGTGAGGGGTCACCTTGACGACCCCACCGTACATCGGTCCGCCTCCACTCTGATCTCTCAACTCCACTCCCAGGGTCGCATCCGGCCGTTCCATCGAGGCGGCCCAGTGCTCGGAGGGATTGACCTCACCGAGGACTTCCATCCGGTCAACCTGGCCATGCGAGAGGAGCCAAAACTGTGGGTGTTTGGTGCCGTGACCGAAGGCGTGCGCTATTTCACTCATTACGTACCCTCCCCGAGAAGTCGACTCCGGGCCTTTGTGGATGCGCAGGCGTGCGCTGAGGCGATCATCCGCTGACCTTCTACCATCATTGGTTCGCGGCGAGATCCCCACTTGCCGGCGTGCGCAGTAACAATGACTCGCCCCTAGTTCACCGGGGAGATATCGGCCCTTCAATGATGCGACGACCGTGCGCTGTCACAGCCGCATACCTTCCACTCCATGGCAGTTGGGCCGCGTAAACAGCCCGGATCGTGGCAGACCACGGACCGGCCGGTCGGTCGTCGCTGCGAGTCCGACCTGACTGTCGTGAGGATCGCTCGACCCTGGAGAGAGCTATCTGGTCCCCCGGTCATTCCAGATCAGCCATCGGGAGCACCCAGATCATGTCACTATGCTGGTGAATCATGCCACGCCGCGGCGATGGTGTAAGTCTTGTAGAGTCCACCCTGGCATCGACTCACCCACCCGCCCTTGACCGCACGGCCCGTCTCACCCGCCGGTCAACAACCCGAGATGCCAGGTATCGGGCCGGCCCACTTACCAGCCCACGTCTGTTCGACCAGCGTAGATCCGGGGGGAAGTCCCCAGTAAGATCGCCGCTTCTCAGGCTGCCTGGTCCGTGAGCATCGCGCAGAAAGTTCGGCACCAGTGTCCCTAACGCCACCAGACGTCGTGGGTCCGCGAGAACTAGGCTGGAGTAGAACGCGGTCAGACCGGCACCGTAGGCGAACATTAGACTCCGAAGCTCCGCCTTTGTGCGCCGATGGTAGTGATGGGTGATGGCTGTCGGCTGATACACGATCGTACCTCCGCGCAGCAACAGCTCGGTGAACGCGCGCGTGTCCGCTCCACCTAGGGCAAGAGTTCCGGCGCCCAAGGCCGTATCGAAACCACCGATCTCGCGGAGGCTGTCTCGTTGAAAGGCCATATTGCCACCGGTTCCAAATGGGGGAAGTGGGTACATGGGATGCTGTTCTACGAATGTCGCTGCTGAAAACGTGGCCGGTTCAAAGCCGCGGTGCTTATGGTGCCCTCCATATTGCTCAAAGCGAACCTGAGCACTTGTGTCCAGCTGGGCGGGGAGCATGATTCCTGAAACTGATTGCGCATCGCGATGACTGACGAACCCCCGGGCGATCTCGGCTAGCCACCAACGGTCCGCTACCTCATCGTCATCGATGAAGGCCATGATCCCAGCTGATGCACTACTCAGGGCGGCGTTGCGAGCCCACGACAGGCCGAGCTTGGATTCGACCATGTACTCGATATCTATATGGTTGGAGCCAAAAGATTGAACTACCGTCCGCGACACCGACGATCGGGGAGCATTATCCACGACGAGGATCGAGAACCTGGGAAACTCCTGCCGCACCAGACTGTCCAGGCATGCGGCGAGCCCGCTGGGCCGCGCTCTCGTGCACACAACCACCGTGATGTGTGGAGCCTTGGCCAGCACCTCCTTGCGTGAGGCCAGAAAAGGAGATTCCGACGAAGGGACGAACCCTGACTCCTTGACGGGGCCTGGCCATTGCCCATCACAAGCTCGTGCGCGCGCACTTAGGGCAGATCCAAGTTCCTGCTCAACACTGTCCGCAAGCTGACGTGCACTGATCCCTTCGGGGGGGATCGCGAGCAGGAGAACGCCCAACGGCTCCGTGTGCATCCGGACCAGGATCCAGGCGCACGCGGCCGATCGCCCGATGGGCTGCTCGGGGATGTTGGGAATGCCTTCCGCTACGTCGATGTCGAGACGTAGGCAGGGTGGGGTCATCTCAGCGAGGGTAAGCATTATCGACTAACGTCTCCATGCTGGATTTGCGCGTCCTCACTTTCAGTGACCTGCGCTCCGACCGCGACACACCTCGTCTTCATCGGCTATGTGCGAAGCTCCTTTAGACCGCACGACGGCGAACTCCTTGCCCAGACTCACCTGGGATTGAGGAGCTTCGGAGCTGAGAGCCAACCACCGCTCGGGTGCCGAAATTTAGCGTTTTGTTCCAGTGAGCGTGCTAGTCCGACCCAGACCCCCGACTGCAGTGAGTGTAACTCCTGAGGGCCGATCCTCTACTCAGGAGATACTCAGTTTCCCTCGTCTGCCACCTTCTACCTCAGTCTCAGTCCTGGTACCCGGTCCGCACCACGCGCTGCGTCTCCGCCGTTGGCGTTGGCTGCATCCTGAGGCTCGCCTCCTAGTAAGGTGAGAGCCGACGCCAACTCGCCGGATCGTGCCACGGAATCCCGGCCCTCCGACCGGGCCCTGGGCTCCTCAGATGTCGTTGCTCGGTAACCAGCCGTTTATCTTACCGGTGAAGCGAGCCTGACCGAGGCGAGTATGCGCGATGGTTGCGCCGCCAGGGCTACTCTGACGCTCACCGGCACCGACGTCTTGCGGCTAAGCTTGTATGTCCACGTCTGACCCTCTGCAAGTGACACCTCCTTGTGGCGAAGAGGTCCACTCCCAGTCTCGTCGATTGTGATCTCGAACTGGTCGCGCAGGCCTTCACGGTTTGTCAGTCCGATATCCGCGCGGGTTGCCGTGGCGCCGCCCCCTCTCGGGGTGGGCAGTATCCAAAGTTGGACAAAATGCTCCTGATCCGACTTGGCGCTGCTATACAAGGAAAGGGAAACTGCTCCCGCCGCCAGAAGAAGTGCCGCCCCACTTAGAGCTGCGGACCGCGGCGAGAACCTGAAACGCCCTGATCGAATCTCCGCCCAGCGCCAGGTGGAGCGGTCACTGTCACCCCGGCGCGACATGCTAACTGCGCATCCGCTTGCGATCACAGCGAGTAAGAAGGCGAGCCAGGTTGTCTTGTTCAACGCGCTTACGACATTCAGGATCAGTCCACCCCCAATCGCTATGGCCAGACTCCCCAGAAGCGACCACAGCAGCCCCTCGGAGCTCAAGAGACGAGCGCTTCGAGAATCCGAGGCGAGCACAAGCGACGCTCCGGGTAGAACAAGCACTAGAGGGAGAGTTGCCGCGATTTCTGCCCCCCACGCAGATGAAAGGAATGCCACGAGACCACAGCAGCCGGACACCGCCATCATGGTTAAAGTGAGCTGCTGGTGCTGGGTCATGACTTGGCCTTCCCGGAGGTCCGATAGAGCGATCCAGCCAGCGCATATACCACCAGCTTCCCATCATCGAAGATTCGACTCACACCCGCAATCTGGTTGAACTTGTCGAGGTCTCGAGGCGGTATCGGCGAACGGTAGTGATCCGCATTGGGGTCGTTTGCAAAGTACGAGCCGTCGGCCGGGAGCTCTTGGGACCATCGGTCGTCCACCGCGATGAAGTCGATCTTTTCGTGGCTGACTATCGTTCGGGCCGACTTCTCGAACCGAGGGGTGAGAAACAGTTTCGCGACCCCCGAAGGAGCGGCCTCGTGGCCGACCGACGCCAGCAGGTTTGACGTAACAAAGTCAGAGGCAACGCCATAGTTGGGCGGAAGCTCCCTCCGCGCCCATAGCGCCAGGTCAAGGGCGTGCTCATCCACCGATCGCTCCCACGCATCAACTCGATAGCCTCCGGGGAGAAGCGCGTAGTACGGCGGCCATCCGCCGGCGATACCCCCTACCCCAAGCAGCACAATAGCGGCCACCCCGGTCCATCGCCACCACCCCCCGATGACTCGCCAAGTTCTCGATGGGCGCTTTAGCGCCTCCGGGATGCGGAACTTCATGATCGCGAACGCCGTGGCCAGACCCGCTGGGATCATGAAGTAGCTCGAAGCACGCCCGTAATACTGGCTCCCGGAGGACCCCAGCCCGCGCAGGCCGAGGGCAACCACCAAACTGATCGAGGCGAGCGCAAAAGCGGAGGAGCTTGACAGGGTGGTGAGCCGCGAGCGCCAGATCCGCCAGACGCCCATGGCGACCAGGGCATAGAGGAGCAGAACAGAGGCGTACTCGAGCACAAGGTCAAATACCGGCCCGGTGGGCGGCGTGGCCGAACTACTGATCCCGTGGTGGGCCGCCGCGACCCAGGGGAGCGCCGCTACGAGACTCACAATGGTGGGAGTGAAATATGTAATTGTCTGCGTCGCAACCTTAAGATCCCACAGCGCGATCATGCCCGCAGTCATGCAGATAAATGAAGGCAGCAACCAGTCGCGGCGAGCCTCCCTGTTGCGCAGAAGTTGAGCAAGCTCCAGCGCGAGGAGAAACCCAAACAAGGCATAGCTGGTGACGTGGTGCGTGACGACCGTAGCTGCGGCGAAGGCAGTCGCGACGCCGGCCCAACCTAACCGGCTTCTCCAATCGCCTCCTATCCTGTTCATCCTAACCACGGCCAGTAGGCAAGCCACCATCAGTGGCAGCGCCAGCGCCTCATAGATGAAGTAAGAATCAAAGAACTGGAAATGGGGCCCAGTCGAATACACCAACACCGCCAAAGCAGCAACGCGGGGGCGATGCGTCACCTCCAATATTAGGTAATAGATGCCGAGGCCCAAGAGCACATGCGCCAGGCCCACCACAATAATTCCAGATGTAAAAATGGAGAGGTGGGCGAGCGAGCTGATCGCAGTTGTGACGATCTCTATCCCGGGGTATTGTGGGCTGACAAGCAGGGAAGGATTGACGTGGAAGAGATGATGGGTTGTCAAGATTGACTGCGCCGTGCGGACGGTCAGAAATTCATCGAGAAAACGGAACTCGGTTGGGCTATAAGCGACCGTCACCACGTATGTTGCCAACGGCATGAGCCAAGCGATTCCACTCCCTTCGCGTAGGGTTATCGGCCGCCGGGCCAGCAGGATGGCAGCCGGTACCGCATACATAACGGCCTGTCCGACCCAAAAGGCCGGCCCCGCCCAGGGGCTGTTCGCCCGACCGGCAGCGAACGCGAGCGACACGATCATGACCCCGCAAGCCATTCCGAAAGCAGCCGCCGGCAGGCGACCATAGCCCGACCCGGGTACTCGGGTCGCAAGATCCCGGGCACCAGGCCCTGGCGAAGGACTCATGCCACGTCGCCCTACCGAATCGCGGTCGGGTTTATTGCTCTTAGGCCCGGAGCGGACACGGGCTCGCTTATTGCGGGGGGCCCGCGCCCCCCCGCCGCTCCTGCTTGGACCTGTCGCGCCCGCCATAGAAATGGTCGCAGCGGACGCGGCGGGTTGGTGTATGTACGCCTTACCTACCAGCAACCCAGTTGCCCCGAGCAGTCCGAGTGCATGCCTTGCACTCGGACGCGACCGGATGGGCCGAGCCTAGACACTTCGTGAGCAGGGAGCAGCGTGCTTCACGCCCGGAATCATAGCGCCGATGCTCGTATCCACGACCTCACCCTGGCTGTGACCTCCACACACTCGACGCGACCGATGGCGCCCCGTTTGGTGATCAGGCTTTGCCACCGAGGGAGCACACCATCGGTCGACGACCAGACAGCGAGCGAAGTGGATCGGACTTTGCGTTAGGTGCGGTCGAAATTGTCCCGGAGCACCTCTGATCAGCCAGCTGCCCGGTTGTTGGGCTAGCAGGCGCGATGGACGCATCGAGCCCTCGAGAGAGGTGCCCTGTCTCCGGAGCGGGGTCCAAATTTTGGGACGGCTAGCCGGCCCAGCGGGCAGCTGAGACTCTGCGTCACGACTGGACGCGTCGCGGCAGGCAGCCCCCTCCCGGAGCGTTGCGGTTTATTCCTAGTCCGAGCTCATCTGTCGGGGGACAAGAGTCGATAGCGGAGAAGGGTAATCAACATGCTCCCACCATCGCGCCACGTGATCTTCTTGCCCTCAGGTACGCCACGGCCGAAATAGGATATTGGAACCTCGTGAATCGCATACCCGTGCCGTAAGACCTTGGCTGTGATCTCTGGGTCGAAATTGAAACGCTCTGCTTTGATACGTACCCGGTCGAACACCTTGCAATCGAACAACTTGTAGCAGGTGTTCATGTCTGATACCGGGGCGGAATAGAGCAGGCTTGTGGCAAAGGACAGGAAGCGATTGCCGAACCGGTGAAGCCTGGTCATGTTTTGGCAGTCGCCGGAAAATCGGCTACCGAAAACGACTTTCGCCTTACCGCTTAGAACAGGTTCGAGCAGTACTGGCCAGTCTGCCGGGTCATATTCGAGGTCCGCATCTTGAATCAGCACTAAATCGCCAGTGACCGCAGCCAGCCCAGTGCGCACTGCCGCCCCCTTTCCCCGGTTGTTCGGGTGGCGCAGGACGCGCACATTCGAGTGTGCCAACTCGTCTAGAATCTGATCGGTTCCGTCAGTGGAAGCGTCGTCGACGATGATGATTTCCAGCCCCAAGGGAATCTCAACGGACTGCATCTGGTGGATGATCTCAGCCACGGTGTTACGCTCGTTGAAGACGGGGACAATCACCGAGAGCGTCGCGTACGGGCGCGACTCTCCTGCGGCCTGGGGTGCCGCCTCCCTCGCCCCCCTCTCAAGCGTAACGCTCATTGGGTTCCTGCCATCAGCTGCCCCGCGAGGGGATGGTTGATGGAGACCACGCGCGGTCCCCAAAAGTGCTGTCGCAGGCTGCCCAGACCCGCGCTCTCCTTCCGTAAACAAATTGTGATGAGCCTTCGCAAAACTGTCAAGGAGTTTGACTTTTCCGTTACAAGAGCCAGCCGCAGCATGGCGCTTGCAGGGCCCGCGGCCGGTGTGGTCAGTACCGGGCTAACTGCTACATGCCCCCCTAGAACTCGCGGACCCAATCGTCCGAGCCCTGGCGAGCGTTGGCCGCGGCTGCCGACCACCAGGCTCCACTGTGTCATCGCCCAATCCCGCTCGGCTTAAGGAGGGCGCCGCGCTCGGTTGGCTGGGTAGGTGGCCCTAACACAGGGGACCCAGAAGTCGTCCCACGGCGTAGGCGCGGGATTGAGCGGGACGCCCGAACAGGTCTACTCCCCCCGCAGCGGCCCGCCGCTGCCACAGCCCTGGCGGCGTGGGGGCGGGGAGCCACCCCCTGCTAGGTGCAGTGGAGGCTGCTCGTCCCGTCCGCGCGCCGGAGCCCGATGGTGCTGAGCGTCACCTCATCGACCAGCTGGGCGGCTGCTGACCGACGCCGATTCCGCCCACACAGGCTTGCCACGCGCCACCGCCCGAAGAGGCGTTCACCCTCCGGTCATTCGGCAGGGCTCCCAGACTCTGCGGCTTCGATGGCTCGAAGATTGGGTGCGACCGTCCCGGAAGCCGGAAGCCTACCCGACCCGCTGGCAGCGGTAGCTGTCGCTACGAGGGAGCCGATCTCCTTCCTGGCGTCAGAGCACCACTACGATCGAGTGGGGACAAGGGTCACGCACAGGAGGTGCAGGTCCGCAGCCGCCTCCAGCGACCGTAGGACCCAAACTCCCGCGAGGTGTAAATCCAAGGGGCGTCAGCTACGTTCCGTACGGGCTGGGCCGCCACCGAGCAGTTCCCGCCGGCCCTGCTGGCGCGCCACTATCTTCGCGACCAGGTAACGAACCGGACCCTCGATCAAGCCGCGACGATTCGCCCACCGGAGGTCGCTGGGGAAGTCACGCGGTAGATCACCGCTGCGCAGGCTTCCGGGTGCAACCGCCTCCCGAAGAAAGGCAGGGCTCAGACGAATGAGTCCGGACGTCCGGCTGGGCTCAGACAACAACAGACTTGTGTAGAACGCGGTCAATCCCGCTCCATAGCCGAGCATCTGGCGCCGCAACTGAGAATGTGTGTCGCGATGAAAGTGATGAGTTAGGGCTGACGGCTGGTATACCACCGACCATCCCGACAGCAACAAATCGGTCAAGGCCTTGGTATCCTCTGCGGCCAGGCTGGCGGTCCCAGCCCCCAGCGCGGCATCAAAGCCATTGATGTCTCTCAGGGCGTCACGCCTGAATGCCATGTTTCCCCCGGCGCCGAACGGTGGAAGAGGAAAGAGGGGGCTCTGGAGAGACGCAGTCTGGGCCGAGAATTCCGCCGGCGTGAATCCTCGATGCTTGTGGAATCCACCGTACTGCTCAAACCGGACTTGGGCCTGGGTCTTAAGCTCCGCAGGGAGCATGATCCCGGAAACGGCGCCCGACCCCGGGTGCTCGTAAAAGCCTCTCACAAGTTCGATCAGCCAAAACCGATCAGCGATCTCATCATCATCAATCCAAGCAAGAAGCTCGTCATCGGTAATCTGCATCGCATGATTGCGTGCCCAGGCAAGACCTACCTTCGGCTCCACGACGTACCTCAGACCCACAGTCCGCGACCGAAAGCGCGTTGCGACTTGCCGGGACTCATCTGTCAACGGTGCGTTGTCTACCACAAGGATCGAAAACGACGGGTACTCCTGGCGCGCCAGGCTTTGCAGACACCTCTCGAGGCTTGTGGGTCTCTCCCGCGTGCATACAACAACCGTCACCGCTGGAGCCCGCGCGATCACCCTCCGACGCGTGATGAGAAACGGTGGCTCCCGTGTACCGCATAGCGGCTTCCCCTCAGCACCGGCGGGCCAGGTTGCTCCCACCTCTTCCGCACCTTTGCGGATTTCACTGCCGAGTGACTCCGTGATCCCTGCAACCAATTGATCTCGCCTGAGGCCACTACGGGGAATGGTCATCATGACGATCCCCAGGGGCTTGGTGTGCATGCGTACCAGAATCCATGCACACCTAGCCGGCTCGACCCCAGAACTCGTCACCACTTCGGGGATTCCCTCGGCGACGTCGATCTCCATGACGACACACGGAGGCGTGAGGTCGGCAACGTCAAGCACAGCTGCCTGACCGGTCTCCCGCTCCTGGGTCACGCTCACCATCTTGAGGACTGGGTTCTTGGCACCACCGCGCCAAGTTCCCGGCTACGCACCCGAGTATCTACGGAGCGCAGGAGAGCAGAACATGCTTCTCCGGGTACGGAAGGCTTCCCAGCGAGTGCCGCCTTCGCGTACGCTACCAACTGTGTACTCCGCCGCGCGTGGATCTAGTGCAAGGCCAAGGATTGCCGTGCATATCCTTATGGGCTCTGGAAGCGTCCGGAAGTATATCAGCGCCGAACCCGCAGTGGTCGGGCGATGGAATCGCCTCCCCTTCGCTCCCTCCTCGATCTGCGCCGACCCGACTCAGGTTCTACGTCTCGGTGCCGGTACCCGAAGGATCGGTAGGGAAATCCCGCTCAAAACCGTAGGGACCGGATCGGGCCTTGCTCCGATCCCCTATTGTTCCTTGGGCGGCGCTCGACGAAATGCGCGCTGAACTCCCTCTAGCCACGGCGTCCGGAGAGCGCGCCACACTGGGACCGCCTCCTGGGTCTCTCTACCGCAGTCGGTCGCGGGCACGCGATGGCTGCCGCCCCGAGTGTTACATCCCAACCCATGCTCGCGACGTACGGGCGTTCGCCCCCCTCACCGTGTGGAGAAAACCGCCCGCTGGCGTCTGCCCACCGCTCTCAAGCAGCCAATCTGTGCGTCTTGGACCAACCCCGATCGGTCGCTCCTGGAGCCGATCACTGTCCCAGCGGACGGACCCCAGTGCCGACGAGCCCATCTGATGGCCCTGGCCTCCGGGCGCGGCAGCGGGGCCGACCGATTTCCGGTGGCCTAGAGCTGACCCATGACGATCGTCGAGTGAGCGCTGCGAAGGCAAGACCCACTGACAATCCTCCGGTGAGTTCGCTACCACAAGTAACCCTGGTTGTTCCTGTCCACTCCGATAGGCGCTGGACCGTCTTCGTTGAGGCCATGCACGCTCTTGCGCGGCAGGAACCTGCTCCTGTCACAACTGTCGTAGCCGTCGACCACAACATCCCCTTGCTAAGAAGAGTCGCTGCCCAGTTCCCCGACCTTCAGATTGTGGAGAACCGCTTCGCCCGAGGTGCGTCCGGCACTCGCAACTCTGGCGCGTTCGAAGCCAGCACGCCTCTTTTAGCGTTTGTAGATAGCGATATCATCGTCCGTGACGGCTGGCTACGCCCTCTCTTGGAACCCTTCAGCGATCCAGCAGTTGTTGGGACCGGGGGCTTCGTCGCTCCTAGATGGCCAACCAGCGCTCCGGCGTGGTTCCCGGCAGAGTTCGGCTGGGTGGTCGGGGTATCACATCTCGGCCTGCCCACGACAACTTCACCCGTCCGCAACGTCTGGTCGTGCAACATGGCTGTTCGGCGCGACGCCTTCAACCAGGTCCAGGGCTTCCGGACCGACTACTCGAAAGTGGGCGACTCCCCCAAGTCCGAGGACACTGACTTCTGCGTTCGAGTCACACGTGCCTCCAGGGGCGGAGTTTGGGTTTTTGTGCCGGAAGCCGTTGTGGAGCATGAAATCGGCCTAGAGAGGTCGCGATTTCGATTCTTTATACGCAGATGCTTTGTCGAAGGTAACGCCAAAATTGAGATGGCCCATCTCAACCTGGGCAGAAGCGACCTTGGCGATGAGGCCGACTACGTACGCCATGCAGCACCAGCAAGCGCTCTTCGCTACGCTCGCCTGGCCATCACCGACTTGGATATCGACGCGCTGCGCAAGGCTGCAGCGATCCTGGTCGGGCTCGCCGCTGCCGCTCTAGGAGCCACGATCGCGCAAGCGCTACACATGGGTCGTCTCGTTGCCACGGACCGGGGTCGTCCGGGTCAGGGTGCCTAGCGTTGGGTCAGGCCGGGCAAGGGACTGCTAGCGGATAGCGGCGCGAGGCAGACCCGACGCGCATCCCCTCCACGGTCATCCCGTTACGGGTCGCCGGAGCCTCTGCACCCGGGCGTCCTGCCTGGCTGGGCCGGCGGCCATCACCAGAGTCCTCAGATGATCTTCGAGACCGACGCCGTATGCAGTGGGAGTGCCTATCCACGACGTAATCAGCGCTGGCCCGTTGCTACAGCTCCAACCAGCGTCCCACGCCCAGCCAAGGTAGGAAATACCCGTGGTGTCGGCCCAGGACATGTAACGGTCAATAAAGCTCTGCCCACAGTCGAACTCCCCCATCTCGCCTGTCAATAGAGGGACTTTCCTCGCGACGCGCGCCAAGACATCTGTCCAGCAACTAAGCACGTCACACCCGCCCGGATTGTAGACATGGACGCTGGCGATCAACTGGTGGAGCGGATCGTTCGGTTCGTAGGCGAGCCACTCGGACAGGTCGCTTGCGTGGTTCAACCCCCCTACCATGATCGGTTGGGTCGCCCCGGTCGCGCGGACGTCGTTAACGAGCTCCTGCATTCCCGCTGTCCTCCACCCGGCCGGTATTTGACAACCATCGAGCCAGCACTTCCAGGATATGCCGTACGGCTCGTTGTACAGATCGAACACCACATCGGGCGTCGCCTTGAATGCCTTGGCCACTGACGTCCAGAAGGCCGGCGAGTGAGACTGATCGGCCATTACCCGCTGCCCAGTCGCAAGCTCCTGACCAGGCGCATTCCAATGCAGGTCCAAGATCACCACCAAGCCGGCGGCATTGAGTTGGTTGACATAGTGGTGAATCGCCGCTCTATAGGGGGTTCCTGAGTATCTAGGATTTACGCCATTTATACCCAGCCAGCAGTCCTCGTTGAGGGGGATCCTCACCGCGGTAATGTGCCATGAAGTCATCGCCTTTATCGAGGCGCGACCCGTGGGGCCGTAGAAAATCCCGGAGCCCAAACACATATATTCGGTTCCCGAGCGATTGACGCCCAATAGCCTGATGGGTTCGCCCGCCTGGTTGACCACGTGGTTCCCCACCACGTGCACTGCGGTGATCGGCGTCGATCCAGCCTGTTGAGGACTCAGGAAGATCACGCCTCCAATCACTCCAACTATCGCGAGGAAGACAGCCGCTAGGACGCGTAGTCTCACTTCGCGGCATCCTTAGCAGCACATGGTACACGGGAGACATACGCAATCCGACCTTCCGGCCCCTCGACTCGAGGCCAGCCGCCCAGCAGGTACGTGTTCAGCACTTCAGGTTAGGCACGGCACCCAGTGCCCGTGCTGTCAGAGTGGCTATGCCGTCCGACATTAACAGCCCGCGAAGTCCCTTCGGTACTCCGTTTCGGCAGCCGGAAACTGGCTGATCAGCGACGAACCGTGGGAGAGATAGGCTTGGAGAGTTACATCGTTGGCGGGGTTGCGGACGATGCCGGCGATGGTGTCGACAAAGGACGGATCTTCGGATCCGGCTAATCCCCATTCGTCGATGGAGACGGGCTTGCCGACGCTTCTGGCGAAGCTAATGATGGCTGGGACATTGTCGTCGTCGTTCCACCAGTCATAGACGTCGATGCCGACGCTGGAGACGTAGGCGTTCCCGGGGTAGGTGTCGAACTCTGTCCGACCGGGCTCTACCGTGCCTGCGGATATATTCCAGACGTAGCTAAAGTGGTTACCAGGAACGGCCGCAAATGCCCGTTCGGCCGATTGATAAGCCGCAATGTACTGGGCGGCGGTGAGGGCTTGGGTGCCCCAAGGCTCCCAATTGCCGTTCATCTCCCACATGATGCGGATGATGGTGTTGGAGTAGCCTTCCGCCATCAGGTTGTCGCCGATGGTTATAGCCTGCACAGGAGTCACGTCACCGACGGCCAGCATAAGTTGGAACCCAGTCCGGGGCTGGAACGTGAAGGCAGTGTATGGCCCGCCTCCATCGTTGTTGGCATAGACGGTCAGCACCCGAGCGTGGACGCCGAGGCTCGAAGCGAGACTGGTCGCCGCCGCCGGACTCTCATCAGGCACCATGAATCCGACGGCCGGACAATAGCCATCCAACGGTGGGGTGGGCGTGGCAGCGGGAGGTGCCACCGGGACCTCCGTGGCATCCGGAGTCGGAGTTCGTAGGTCAGCTAGAGGCAGCGGACGCGGTGCATGCTCATCCCATCGATCGGTTTGAGTCGAGGAGCTGGGAGCATGCATTCTGGCGGGGCCGACGCCCAGCAGGCCCCTGTAGGACGCAACCGCGCGATGACCGCTCGGACGAGCGGGTGCTGAACCACTTGCGAGGCCGGCTCCTCCGACTGCGGCCAGGAGCGCTGCCCCCAAGATCAGACTCATCCAACCATCTGAGCGCAGACGTCGCATCTGGGCAGCTCCTTCTTAATGGGTCGGTGCCATTTGCTTGAGTTCGGCATAGATCAAACAAGGCACTTCTTGTAACGCCTAGGTCCCGCGATCTTATCGTCGGTGACCTAATCTCCTCTGTATGGAATTCACCGCTCCTGGCTGGGCCGAAGGGGCACAGGGACTGGGAGGCCGCCACCAGCCAGCCATGACTTTAAGCTTGGAGACGGCCGTGGTCGGCTCCGGTCTCAGCAAAGTGGGGGCGGTGGCTGAACTCGGTGGATAGTGCCAGCGGTCTAGCCGACACGGGCTGGGCAGTCCGGTCGATGGGAGGGCACCCGGATTCCCAGGTTGGAGTGAATATGACGCCGCCGCCTCCCGCTCCAGTGGCACGACCAGGTCGCCATCAACCGAGGACCCGCCCGATCTACTGAGCTCATGCGTTCGGCTTGGTGGGCTGAGCTACCCGTGAGCTACGTCTCGTATCCCCAGCATCCAGGCGCACTCGAGGGTCAGGACCTCCTGGGGCGTCTGCGGCAGTACCAGCCCGGTGCATACGATTCGACTGGTCCACCGCCTCGAGAAGTTGTGGCCGCCAGCCGGCGTCCACTGCGAACCGGATGGCAGCGCTGAGATCTTTCGGGAGGCAGCGGCCGGAGAACCCGCGCGCATTGGGAAACACGGCGGTGTGGTCCCGCTCAACCCGTGGATCCAGGAGCCACCCCTCGCGCACCGTGTTCCAGTCAATATCGAAGTGGCGGCTGATCTCAAAGAACTCATTGACGAAGGCGACCTTGGTGGCGAAGTAGGCATTTTCCATGTACTTGATAAGCTCGGCTTCGGAGCTAGCGCACTGAAACAGAACCTTGTTGGGTCCGAGGATGGGCAGCAACTGCTCAATGAAGTAGTGCCTAGTCTCCGGCTCGCCCCCGAAAATCATGAATGGAACGTGGGCGTCGGCGCCAGACCACAACTCGGAGAAACTGGTCTCACCCACATACTCAGGAACGAAGCAGATCTGCTTGCCAGTCTGGCGGCACATTTCCTCGGTCGTCCCGGGCGGAACGGTCGATCGTAGGAGGACTCGCTTGACGGGCAGACGGGCGACTGCCTGCTGAACCTGGGTAGTGTCACAGGAACCGTCCTCGCGAGCCGGCGTACCCACCGCAACCACGGCGAAGTCGCAGGTCCGGAGCTGGCTCTCTGGGTAGACGGCGTGCGTGGCCACGTCGTACTCGACGAGATCGGCGTGACCGCTGAACCACTCCCTCATCAACGACCCGACGTGGCCCAGGCCGACCAACCCCACCCGCATCCGCACCTTGCCCTCGGCCTTCATCCGGGCTCAACGGAGGATCGCGTCAAAGTCGCGACTGGCGCGACTTGACGCGATCCTCCCTTTGCCAGCGACGCCTTTCCGGTCCAGCGCTCATGGCTTGTCGTACTGACCGTAGCGCCACGGCGGCTACCGACACCCGCGAGGTAGACGGTCTCACGAGCCTTCATTTGCCGTCCTCAAACGTGAATCCAACTGGTCTCTCCCAAAGTGCCGCCGCGCAGCCGTGTCATCGAGGACGCCGAACTTGGCCACCTCGAACCGGGTCCTCGCCGGCTCCTTCCTACTGTGGCCCCGGCCACACTCGGTCGACCTGACGGTCAGGTTACACATGTGACAACCTCGAGACACTCACTTTTCGGTCACGCGCCGGTCACAACGGCGAAAGACTCGCCCGCCCCGCCCCGCCCGCGGGAACCCCCGGCTCCCCGCCACCACCCTAGCCCTCGCAGCCCTGCCCACCTCCTGCCGGACAACGCGATGGCGTTCAGCAGTTCCAGGAGGGCGGCAGCGGGAAAACCCACACGATCAGACTGGCCCGTGCCCAATACCATGCCTGGGGCCTCTGCGACCGTAATAGCGCGCTCTCATTTGGTCCGCCACCGACACGATGACACCGGCGCTCTCCGCAAACAACCAAGCAGCGCCAGCTCCGGTGATACCCCACACAGGAACTAGGAACCAGGTCAATCCCACCTGCAGTACCGCCATTCCCCACATAAAGCTGGATGCCATGACATACCGACCTTCCAACCTCAGTACCGTCCGGTACACCGCTGTGAGCGCATCAGGCACAGTCGCTCCGACGAGAAACAACAGCAAGGGGTACGCATGGGCGCGGTAAGCAGGCCCGAACGCGTCCAACACGAACGGGCCGATCAAAGCAAGCACGCCGGTAGCCACTAGCAGGATAGGCACAACCACCAGCATCGCGCGTTGAGCTTTGTGTATCGCCTCGGCCGGCGAGCGCGACCCCTCCGCGAAGAGCGCGGTCGTGACGGCCGCCGTGCCTACAAAGAATAGCGCTCCTACCCTCCACGCAGAGTAGAAGTACGCGGTTGATGACGCGGATACTACCGCACCTACCATCACCGGAACGACATATGTGGGCACATTGGTACCAACATTTACGATGTAGTTGCCGGTCAGACTCTTGCGCATAGCCCGGAGCTCACTGTTGAACCCGCCGAGGGCCACTCGATAACGACGCTTCTGCGCGAGTAACAGCAAGCTTAGGATGACGGCTACGGCCACACCCGCTGTCCAGCCTAGCTGGATACCCGCGGCTCCGTTGCTTCGAAGCTGGGGCAACAGCAGCAGGGGGATCTTTACCAGCCCGAGTACGGAGTTGTTGAGCAGACGGATATGGGCGGATCGCTCGACGACCCATACGCTATCCATCACCATGCTGCAGTTGGTCAGTGCCACTCCGGCAGTCAGGGCCACCGCGTACAGCGGCGTTCGCAGGCCTATCCCGTGAATGAATACGTTGACAAGAGCCCAGCTGAGAAGGCCGATAACCAAGCCCGCTAAGGTGGCTAACACGAGAGCCACGGTGACAGTGAGATTCCACTCTCGGCCCGGCATGCGCAGCGGTATTCTCTGCACCGGAGCCGCTGTCGTTCCCAGGCTCGACAGTAGGGATGCCAGTGTCATTACAGACACCGTTACGGCCGAGGTTCCGACTGCCGCGGAAGGGTAGGCACGGGCTGCTAGGATCCAGTAGACGAAGCCAAGAAGCGCGGTGACGAGTGTAGTAACGAGAATGTAGCCGCTGGACCTAGCTAGCGCGTCGTCGTAGAGGCGACCCAGGCTTCGGATTGGGTGTCGAACGCGGCTGAGCGCCATGCCAACGGAAGGAGAGGGCTTCACGGTCAGGGCCCCGCGGGCGAGCGTCGAAGGCTTGCATGATAGAAGGCCCGAGGTTTGTGACTCCAGACCGCCACTACCATAAGCCTAGGTGGGCGAATGCGGTATGTGCCGCTTGCCCTCAACTCGGGTGGGGATGGACGCGGCTTCAGGCGTGTTCCTCTGACTACGGAATATCGCGCTAACGGGTCCTGATGCTACGGCCCGGGATGATACTCGCTCACGTTTGGTCCACGCCCGAACCCACGTGCGGGCGAGAGCTCAACAAGTGTTGCCGCAATGCGTGGGAACGCAGGCGCCACAAGAGCGCGGCCACGGCGGCAGGCTATCTTTGCGACTTGAGGTATTCTCAGGCGTGTCTTGACACTGCTTGTCCCCATGAAACGGCGCGATCACTCTCCGTCCAGTAGCCGGTTGCCGGCTCTCGTTGAATCGACGCAATCCCCTCAAAGCTCCATAACCGCTTGTCGGGGCAGACGCTCAATACCATGAAATCCGCTTCCGGGCCGAGAGTGACCCAGGACCCGGCCATCGGAGTGAGCCGTCCAAGGGAGCATGGAAGGCAGGCGGTGTACGTCTTGACCGACTACCTCCCTTCCTCCGGGGGCACCAGTACGGCCGCCCGGGCGGCGGCGAAGGAACTCGTGGAACGTGGATGGACGATGCACGTCCTGACGCGTAGGCTGTCCAGGAAGTGGCCCCAATCTGAGACCATAGAGGGAGTCCGAATCCACCGAGTTGGCCTGCCCGGCTATAGCAAGGTGGCCAAGCTGGCGGACCTCCTGGCCAGCTGGTGGTGGCTACTGCGTATGCGACGCCGACTCACCTGGGTTCAAACGTTCATGGATCCTGACTACGCGGTGGCGGCGGCGGTCGCGGGGTTAAGGCGCCGGACGATCGTTCGCTGGGCAACACGAGGCGACCCCGATCGCTTCCTCCGCCAGAAGGCTCTTGGGTGGATACGTCTGCTCCTGCTACGGCCATGCAAGCACGTCGCGCTGTCACCTGCGATGGCCGAGGAGCTGCGCGCATGCGGGATTGTTGTCGATGCCACCATCCCGGTACCCGCGGATGCAGCTCGCTTCCGCCCCGCGACACTCGCTGAACGCTCCGCAGCACGGGCCCGACTCGGCATCCTCGCCCACTGCACCATCGTGTTCACGGGACATTTAGAACCCAGGAAAGGCATTGACAAGCTGCTGCTGGCCTTCGCGACAATAGTCGCCGAAGGTGCATCCGTCCACCTCCTCGTCGTGGGGGGAACTCATGGGCACGCCCCAGACCTGGGCCCGGCGTTGCATGATTTCGTCCGGGTCCACTCCCTTGCCGACGTTGTCACATTCGCAGGTGTTGTCAGTGACGTGGCGCCCTACCTGCACGCCAGCGACATTTTCTGCCTGCCGTCTTCACGGGAAGGGATGTCAAACTCCCTCGTTGAAGCAATGGCCTGCGGGTTAGCCTGTGTGGTCCCCGCCGCAGCAGGCGGTGACGAACTTCTCAGTGACGGGGCCGGGATTATACCCACTTCCACGTCGCCGGACGATCTAGCCAGCTCTCTCAGGCCGCTCGTGGAAGACGGCGAACTGCGCAGACGTCTGGGCAACGCCGCCACAGCTAGGGTACAGGCACATCGGCTCTCGGCTGTGGTCGACCAGTATGAAGTCCTCTATAACTCACTCCCTAGGGTGAGGACCGGGGTGGGAGACGGACCTTCTACCTGACGAGCCGGCCGCGTCGTTTTTCGCCTATTGGCGGTAGCCGGCATGCCATCGGAGCCGAGCGGATCAGCCGGTCGCAAAGCCGAAGACTTGAAGCCACCACTTCGGTCGGGCGTCCTGCACAGGCCGGCCGCGGCTCGAGCCGCCGAGATTACACCGCCGGTAGTATCCAGCGCGACCCCAGCTCTGAGTCGTAATCCCTTGGCCAAAAGCGAGCTAACCCGCCACCAGGATACGGTGTCAACTCGCCAAAGTACACCTGATTGCCGTCGCTGTAGAGATCAATCCGAAGGAAGTCGAAGCCTTGGCCCAACGCGCGAGCAGCGCGGACCATCGCAGGAAGCGTCGCGGGCTTGTCCTCCACACCGGCCAAGGGGCGGATGCGACTGCCCAAGCCTAGTCGAACAGTCAACGGCTCCCAGTTGGGAGTGTACATCCGTCTACACCAGTTCGTCATTCGGTCTACCTCAACCGAGATCACAGCCGGCTCCCCGTCAAAAACGAAGAACTTGTAATCTCGCGGCGCCTCATCTTTCGGCCCCAGCCTCTCCTCTACGATGAACCCTCGCCGAGCCCGGGTGTACGCCCACTCGCCACTGCGCGCAGCATATGAATCACGGAGCCAGCCTCGCGTCTCCGATCGCAGATGTGCCAGGTCGGCCACTGGCCCATAACCAAAATACACGTTCCCGCTGCCATGGTTCGGCTTAAGCACCCACCGCGCAGGCAACGGCACGGTGGCCAGTTCGGCGAGGTCAGTACCGAACCAGAGTGTTTTAGGAACCGCCACTCCAAGGCGCTCCGCGCGCTCTTTCGCTCGCAGTTTGTCACACGTGTCCGCCAGAATCTCTCTCCGATCGTAGAGGATACGCCAGTTGACCTTCTCACTGAAGGTGCGGGGATGACGAAAGTGGCCGAGCGTGTGCTGCGTAAGCAGGTATCTGGCCTGGCGCTCAAACTCTGGCGGGCCGAGTGATGCCAGTGCAATGAGGATGCGGGCGGCTCGAGCTCGCATGCGTAGGGACAGCGCGTAGGCGCTCACTGTCGCGATTCCCACCCCTGCTGAGGTCGCGGGCTGAGAACTGCGTTCATGATCGTATACCCGATGTGGCGACCGCTAAGAGGCACCCGGCAAAGATAGGAGTGAGTTAGTCGGAGTGCGACTTGGGTCAAGGCCACCGCACCATAACTATAGATCCAGAGCAGCCTCAAGGCGCATTCGGTTGCCAGCCAAGCGGCGTATGCGACCTGACGCCTCCACTCGCCCACCAAGGCTGAGTGCAGCGGCTTGGGTACGCCTATGATCCGAGTGGCTAAACGATCTCTCGTCGCCGGGCGCCATCAGCTGCTCTACGCCTGGCCCATGAGATCGAGGCGTTGCACGATGCCGATACTATCTCGTCCTCTGTGTACCGAAGGCTCAGATTGTGGTGCATAGCGTGATCCGAGGCGAGGACCGAAACCAAGCCTAGCCGCGGCTCGCTCGGACGCAGGTTTTTACCCTTGCGCGCCGTGGATACCGCGACTGAAGGACTCGTTTCACCTATCCCAAGGGGGTGACGGGCCGCCTCACTTGCGGCATCTGTGACTAGATTCGGCAGTGAAGCCCCCGAGAAACGCGACACGCGTCGATGACTGTTTTCTCCGTCGGTCCAGGTTTGTGGGGGTAACGGGGCAACACGAACCTCATCACGGTGCAGCACGTGCTTCCATCGTCGCCGCGCTAACTCTAAGGAGCTAAGGATATGGGACGTGTACATGCAAACTCTTGGATGGCGTTGGTGGTGGGAGCAGCGCTACTGAGTGCCGTCTGGGCATCTAGCCCCATAAGTGCCGCGCTGCCCGTCCAGCACTCGCACCGCCCAAAGCCTTCGTCCTCCGTCCCCAGTACTCCGGCACCGAAGGGCACCGCAGACTCGCTGCCAGCCGTGACTGTGAGCCCCAGTTACTTCCCGAGTGCAGCCCGACCAAGAGGCCAGGCGAGCATTTCGCCGTCACCTTCGCCGAAGCGAACTCGCACGCCAGCTCCAACCCCAGGCCACTCCCCAGCGCCGACTCCCCCTCCTACCCCTACACCCACGCCCAGCCCGACACCCACGCCCAGCCCGACACCGACATCTAGCCCCACCGGAGCGCCCCTGCTGGGCATCTTCGATGACGGCGAGAACCAGAGTACCGAGCTGGCCAACGGCGCGACTCTGGGGGTCGCCCCAGTCTGCACCGACGTCTATGCCTACGGGACCAACTGGACCACACTGACCGGCGTCCCCTCGGGTCCGTTGCACTCCATCCTTGCGGTGGGCGACCAGACCACCGCCCAAGCCACCGCGTCCGCCACCTGGCTGGTGGCTCACGGCTACTCAACGAACTACATCCGAATCATGTGGGAGATGAATGGGAATTGGTATCCGTGGGGGACCTCCAACATGACGCCCGGTGCCTACATCGCCGACTTCCAGCGGATCGAGAACGCCTACATGGCGGTGCCTGGAGCCGCTTTCAAGTTCGTCTGGAACCTCTCCGCCGGGTCGATTCCGGCTGAGGGCGAGTTCGCCACCTACCCTGGGAGCGCCTTCGTCAACGTCATCGGGATCGACCTCTATAACGCCGACTCCCAGTACCAGAACATCCCCGCCATCCTGGCCTTCGCCACGGCTCAGGGCAAGCCCATCGCCTTCCCGGAGTGGGGGCCAAACGGACTGGGCGGCGCTCCTCAGCAGGACCCCGGCGTCTTCGTGAACTACGTCTCCGGGCTGATTCATAACCCTGCCAACGACGTGGCTTTCCAGGTCTTCTGGGAGGCCAACACAGTGCTCGCCGACTACCCGACCGCAGTGACGGCTTACGAGGCCGACTTCAACGGCCAGTGAGCGACTCCCTGCGCGCCCCTCTGACCCCCCCGGAACGCGGCACCATCTCCCAAGGAGAGCTAATCCCACGCCCGACGAGATTACCGGCACCGCGACCTCCACCACGGCCAAATCCGTGGTGGACACCGGCGCGCCCTTCACCACCTCGGGTCCAGCCTCACAGGCTGGTCGGTCGAAGCGGCCGCCTCGCCCATCGACACTCCGACCACCACAGCGATGGGCCTGGTGACGTCCAACACCGGAACCGCCCCGACTCTCGGCTTCGACGCAGCGGGCGGCTGATCGTGTATAGGAAGTTCTGGACGCTCCCGATCCTGGCGCCGCTCCTATTCCTCGCGGGCGGACTGTTCGGCTACGCCGCCTCAACCGCCCTGGCCCCGGCAGCTACACGCTAGGCACGGGAACGGACACCTTCACCGTTCCGGCTTCGCCCACCCCGACCCCCACCTCTACCCCCCACTCCCACTCCCGGTTACTGTCCGGCAGTTGGTTTGATGGTTCAGAACGAGAGCCCGGCTGCGGCCAGGCTGGTGGCCGCACCGCTGGGACGCAAGCAATGTCCGCTACGCAGTACATCTCCGCCTATCTGACGGCCGAGCAGGCGTTCGCAGCCGTGCCCGGAAACCATTTCACGTAAGTCTGGAACGTCTCCGCCGGCACGGTCGAGCCGAGTAGGACTGGGGTCGACACCTACCCGGTAACGCCTACGTGTCCAACGTCGGCATCGACGTTTATAACTGGTACAACGACGACAGCAACGTCCCGGCCTTCATCAATTTCGCGCGGAGCCAGGGCGAGCCGGTTTCATTTGACGAATTGGGACTGATGGGCTCGGATGACGCGTCCTCCATCGACACTGTCGCCGGGATCGTGCGCAATCCGGCTAACGATGTCACGCCTACTTCTCAGCAAACTCGTCAACAATAACCAGTTACCTGGCGGCCGAAGCTGAGTTCCGCAAGGATTTTGCTGGTTGCTAACTGGCGCTACGGGAAACTGGTCAGCGGCGAGACCTCGCCCAGGGTCCGGGCCTGCTCGTCCGGCAATGCGCGCTCGTTGATCGACAAGCCGAACTCTCGATGCACCGCAGGAACCGCCGCCGAGACATTGGCCGAGCTGACGACCAAGGAAATGCTGACTTCGGAGGATCCCTGGGCAATGGCGAGGACATTGATATCGACCCCAGCCAGAGCCCCAAATAGGCGGGCCGCGATTCCCGGAGTCGCTCTTATCCCCTCGCCCACCGCCACCACAATCCCCACGTCGGGTAGCTCCTCCACCTTCGTGATCAAATGACCTTCTCCGGCCCACGTCCACTCTCGCTCCAGCCGAGCCCGGACGCTTCCGGCCTCCCGGCCGTCGACCGCGAATGAGATGACGTTTTCGGCGGAGGACTGGGTCACCACCAAGGTCGAGATCCGATCAGCACCGAGCCAGCCCAAGACAAGCGATGCCAGGCGACCCGAGGGCATGGCGCGGTCCCCAGTCACGGTAAACATTCCTGCGTTGGAGATTGAGGCAATCGCTCGTACGCCCGGCAGGCCAGGCTGGGGGCCACCGATGCGGGTTCCCGGAAGATCCGGCTGGAAGCTGTTCTTGATCCAAACCGGGATTCCAGCGGCCGAAGGCAGGTCGAGCGACTTCAGGTGGAGCACCCGCGCCCCGAAAAAGGAGAGCTCAGCCGCTTCTCGGTAGGACAGCGCTGGCACCACGCGCGCGTGCGCTACCAGACGGGGATCAGCAGTCATCATGCCGTCGACGTGAGTCCAAATCAGTATCTGGTCAGACTGCAGAGCCGTGCCCAGAATGGTGGCTGTGTAGTCCGAGCTGCCTCGGCCCAGCGTGGTGCAGATTCCGTCGCGGGTGGCCGCCCGATAGCCGGTCACGACCGGAACTGCCCGACGTGATAGCAGCGGCCTAAGACGTCTCTGGATCAGGTCCTTGCTGGGCTCAAACAGCAGATCGGCATTGCCGAATGCCTGGTCAGTGACAATCAGCTCGACGGCATCGACCGCCTCGGCATCGACGCCTTGGCCGCGCAGGGCGGCCGCTACCAGGCTCGCCGACATCACTTCGCCTATGGACGAAAGGGCGTCAAGCGAGCGCGGAGTCAGCTCCTGGATCAGACCGAACCCGGTACAGAAGTTCCTGAACCTCGCTAGCTCAAAATCGAGCTTCGTCCGGACAGACGGTTGGTCGGTGGCCGAGGCTACCTCATCGCAGGCTCGGTGGTAACGCTCTCTGATCTCCGACCCCATCTCGGTCCAGGAGTCGGGCTCTCCGCGACTGGCAGCGGTAGCAGCTTGCAGGAGCAAGTCGGTGATCCCCTCCATGGCCGACACCACCACCACCGTCCCTGACCGAGCGGCTTGCGCCGCCGCGATCTCGGCTGCGCTTCTGATTCGCTCGCCATCCCCCAACGAGGCGCCGCCGAACTTCATGACGACGTTGCGGGCGATTACGCCCATGACCATAACCCCGATGCGCTCGCTATCTGAGGTTGCGCGGGACCGAGCCCGTGCCGCGCTATAGCTCCGAGGCCAGTGCTGTCGGGGCAGCGGGCGACAAGCGACATGGGGAGAATCAGGGTGACATCCCCCGCGCTACTCTTCGCAGCCGGCTGGGTTGAGGTCCCACGGCGGTGGCGCGAACATGGACGAGCTTCCTCCTCTGATCGACCCTGAGCTGACCGTCGCAACTCTAACCGAACGGCGCAAGTAAGTCGCGAGACCCGATTCTTCGGGGACTCGGCCCAGATTCCAGGATGCTCCACGACGGGTCCATCTCGCGCCCACCTGACACCGGCCACCACGGTCTGAACCTGTGCCACCAAGGAGTCATCGCCTTCTTGACACGTCTGGCTCGAGCGGTGGTAGGGTGGAGGGGTAGGTCCGAAATCCTGACGGAGGTGCTAACGATGCGAACCGTCTGGAGCTACCTTAGGCACACTCGGGCGGAGTGATCGGCCCTCCGGGGCTGTGATTGCGTCGGGTTCGGTCGACGCGGCCCCGGGGAGGGGCGAATCACCACCTGATATTGAGTCCGACTTATCCGTTGGACGCGGTGTCAAGGCACCGGCTAACCAATGAGCGAGCCCTTCGGGGCTCGCTTCCTCTGTGGGGAAGTGTGATCAGGCTCGGGTGCTGAAATTGAGGCATCGAGGAAGCGCAGTGGTCGCTGATCCCGGACTCCCACTCGGGAAGTGACCCGCGGGGCGGACTTCCAGCCTTGATCGAGTTCGAACCAAATCCGGCTCAGACCCGGCGCGCAGAGGTCAGCCCCGTTCACACCCAGGTCGATTCCCAAGGCCCGGCAGAGAATGGCCGGGCCCCGAAGGAACTGGGGCGCTGCGGGCGGACCCGAGACGCCACCGCGGATGAGGACCGCCTGGGGATCGCCCTCCTGACCGGTGACAACGTTGAAGCAGTAGTGCATCCCATAGATGAAGTAGACGTAGGCGATGCCGGCAGGCCCGAACATGGGCGCGTTGCGCCGGGTTCGACCGCGGAAGGCGTGGGAGGCCGGGTCGGTCGGGCCGAGGTAGGCCTCGGTCTCGCTGACCCGGACCTTGAGAACGCGATTATCAAGTTGCCGGACCATCCAGCAACCCAGCAACTCCCTCGCCACCACGGGGCTGTTGCGGGCGAAAAATCCCCGGGGCAGTCGCAACCAGGACCCGGCGTCGCGCCCCGCCGCCTGCATCGGCGGGCCCGGTCTCTTCAGCGGAGGGCTGCGACCACGGCGGCTCCGCCGCGCCGCCAGACGACCTCCGCCTCAGAGAAGCCGGCGGAGGTCAGGTTCTCGATGTGCCAAGTGGCGGATGGGGCGAACTCGTGGGGATGCAAGACGCCATCGAAGCGCCGGCCGCGCTCTTCCAGCAGCGAGGCGAAGCGGGGGGTGCGTTCGACACGCTGCCACCACTCGTGCCACTCCTCGCCAGCGCCATCTGAAGGCGGGCTGAGCGATGCCGCCGCCAGGTCAAGCGCGGGTGTCTCCACCAGCGGCATCTGGTCGGCGTTGGCCAAGAGCCCGCCAACACGAAGCAGACTGGCCGTGCTGGCGTAGACGGCCGCCAGACGCTCCGGCGCCAGCCAATGGAGCGCGGTCGCCGAGACCACCGCGTCGTACTCAGAGAGGGGCAAGGAGGCGGTCCAATCTTCGCGCCGAAGGTCGACCTCGGCCAACCTCACCCGATCGTCGCCCTGAAACACGCCTTCGGCAATGCGCAGCAGCACCGGGTCGAGATCGGCAGCCACGACGGACGCCGATGGGAACCGCTTCAGAACCCGGCTGGTGATCGAGGCACAACCGCAGGCAAGGTCCAGAACTCGAGGTGGGTAGCCACTGGCGATGGCACCAATCAGCGACAGAAGTACCGAGAAACGCTCCTCACGGTCCGGCAACGCGCGAGCCTGCTGCCGATCCCAGCTTTCCTGCCAGCCGACCCAGAAGTCCCTCTCCTCTCCCGGACCGGCAGCGCTCACATTGCCTCCGTCCGGACTTGAGCTCCAACCGCCGCGCCCAGGACAGCTAGGACCTGGGATCGCAGCTGCTCTCCCTCGCGGTGGGTGAGAGTTCGCTCCCGGTCACGAAATGACAGCCGAAACGTCCAGCCCTTGGTTCCCACTGGCAGTTGATTGCCCCAGTAGCGGTCAACCAGGCGAATGCCCTCGAGCTGGCTGATTCCCGCTGCGCGCGCCGCCCCCAGCGCCGGGCCCAAGGCCGCCTGCTCGGGAACCGTGACCGCCAGATCCAGTTGGAGCTGTGGCGTCTTGGCCAGCGCCATGCCGCGTCCCGGTCGCCCGCCATCGACCAGCCATCCGTCCACCCGGAGCTCGGCAGCGACCGCGGTACCACGAAGCTCGAGTTCACTCTGCAAGTCGAGATCGATCTCGCCCAAGACGCCTCGCAACTCCCCCTTGACCCAAGCTTCCGTGCCCCGCCCGGCTCGGAAGCCGGCCCTCTCTGCAGGACGGAACTCGACTGGATCCAGACTCACCCGTTGGGAGAGCGCCTGGACCAGCTGGAGGAGGTGATCGATGCGCTCGGCCGCGGAGCTGGCAGCCGCTCCCCACCTGTGGTCCACCAGCGCCAATACCTCCGGCTCCTCCGGCCGGTGCGGCCCACTGCTGGTGCGCCAGAAGACGTGGCCCCACTCGAAGAGGCGCGTCCGCTCCCCTCCCCGGGACTGGTTGAGCCGGCAGGATTCCAGCAGGCCGGGGAGACAGCTGGCCCGAAGGCTGCCCAGCTGAGTCGAGAGGGGATTGCTGATCTGGATGGGTGCGATACCCACGCCCATGCCCTGAACCGCCCGTACCGGATCCTGGCTGACCAGGCTCGAGGTCAGGGCCTCGGTGAAGCCGGCGCCGATGCAGATCTCCCCGGCCAACCGCGCGGCGCGGACCAGCCCGGGATGACCGCTGGGTGGGGTCCGCAGTGCCGGCAAGGTCGCCGGCACCCGGTCGTAGCCGAGGATGCGCCCCACCTCCTCGATGATGTCCTCGGGCAGCCTGATGTCGGTGCGCACGGCGACCGGTGTCACGAGGAGCTCCTCTCCCGACCGGTCGACGTGAAACTGAAGCTTCCTCAGTGCCGCCGCC
>JBAPNX010000005.1:0-23966 GCA_049279335.1 Candidatus Dormiibacterota bacterium | reverse complement strand
CAGACGCCGGCGTTCATGCCAGTCGGCACCCACGCGTCGGTCAAAGCCTGCGACCCCCAAGAGGTGGCGGAATCGGGTGCCGAGATGGTGCTCTGCAACTTCTACCACCTCGCCCTGCGCCCGGGAGTTGACCTGATTGCGGAGATGGGGGGGCTGCACCGCTTCATGGGATGGTCGCAGTCGATCTTGACCGACAGCGGCGGCTATCAGCTGGTGAGCCTGGGCGAGCTGATCGAGCTGGATGATGGCGGCGTCACCTTTCGATCCCCCTACGACGGTGCCACCGTCCGACTGACCCCGCAGGGGGTGGTCGAAGGCCAGCTCAGACTGGGCAGCGATGTGATCATGGTCCTTGATCAACCTGTGCCCTTCGGCACCTCGGTGGAACTGGCAGAAAGTGCGACCCGGCGCACTCATCACTGGGCGGCGCAGTGTCGGGAGGTCGACACTGGGGTCGCGCTCCTGTTCGGGATAGTTCAAGGCGGGTTTGAGACCGGTCTTCGGTCCCAGTCGGCCGAGGCGATCGCGGCTCTCGGTTTCGACGGGGTGGCCCTGGGCGGATTGGTATTGGGTGAGCCTCCCCAGGTGCGACAGCTGGCCATCGACGCTTGTGTCCGGCACCTCCCCGACCTGCTGCCTCGGTACTTGATGGGGCTGGGAACCGACCTGGATCTGCTCGACTCGATCTCCAGGGGGGTGGACCTATTCGACTGCGTTCTGCCCACCCGCCTGGCGAGGACGGGGACCGCTCTCACGAGCACCGGCCGCATCTCTCTTCGTCATGCAAGGTTCCGAAGCGACCCGCGACAGCTGGAGGCTGACTGTGACTGCCCGGCCTGCTCCAACTTCAGTCGGGCCTACCTGCGCCACCTCTACCTGTCTGGGGAGATCCTGGCTCACCGCATGCTCAGCCTCCACAACCTGCGCCACCTGGGCCGGCTATTGAAGGAGGCGCGCCAGGGCATCGAGTCGGGCCGGCTCCGGGCCTTCATCGAGAGCCGGCGAGGTCAGCTCGCCCAAGGGTCAGAAAGCTGAAGCTCGGATCGGCAGCCGGATTGCCTGCCTCGCCGCCCCCTAATATCTGAGTCTTCAAATGCAGGTGACTTCCAGGCAAGCGAGCCCGCACCGATGATCCGGATAACCAGATGGTGGCTGCTCCTGCTTTTGGTGGTGGTCGTGGGGGCGATCTTCATCGACGCCTTTGGACCCATCTACAACGTGGTGGTCAAGCACACCAGCCCCACGGCCACTCTTCCCAAAGGTGCGCAACCCACTCTCTTGGGGAATCCGATCTACATCCACGAGGGTCTGGACCTCAAGGGAGGCACCTCGCTCACCATCCAGATCTGCCAGGGAGCCGGCAACCCCCAGGGCTGTACCGCCGGTCTGCCCAAGGGCCGGACCTTGGCCGAGGCCCAAGCAGACACCCTCACCATCCTGGAGCACCGCGTCAATGCCCTGGGCGTGTCCGGGGCTCAGGTGCAGACCCAGGGAACCGACCAAATCCTGGTGCAACTGCCGGGCGTCGGTCTCCTCAAGGCCGAAAATGCGCTGGGTCAGACGGCGGAGCTCCACTTTGCGGTGCCGGTCGCGGGGAAACCCACTGTCAACAACTCCCCTGGTCTGTGCACCACCCAGACCTGTATCGACCAGCAGCAACTAGTACCCGCTGGGTGCTGGCCGCCATCGCACCCCAAGAGCAGCTGTCAGTTCAGCAACTCCCTCTACTATCCGATCTCCGCAACCAGCGGACAGGCGTACCACTGGAAGATCGTCCCCAGCCTAACCGCCTCCGACGTCAGCGCGGCGGCGGTGGGGAGCGCGCCGGGCGGCGGATATGCCGTCAACATCACCTTCAACAGTCAGGGCGCGGCGGTTTGGTCGAGGTTGACCACCGCGGCCTGCGCCAAGAACCCAGGGTGCAGCGCTAACGGTGGCACCACCACATCGGCGCCGCCGACCGCGCAGCTGGCGATCTTCCTGGACGACCAGGTCCTGACCGCGCCCGCGGTCGCCAGCCCCAGCAGCAACCAGACCCAGATCACCGGCAACTTCACGTTCCAGAGTGCCACTCAACTGGTCGACGATCTCAACGCGGGCGCGTTGCCGGCGCCGATCACCATCGTTCAGTCCAGCTCGATATCGGCCAGCCTGGGCAAGCAGTCCGTGCAGCAGAGCCTCGACGCGGGAGCCTTCGGACTCCTGCTGGTGGTGATCTTCATGCTGCTCTACTACCGCTTCCCGGGGCTGTTGGCCAGCATCGCTCTGATCTTCTACGCGGCGATCGTTCTGGCCGTCTTCAAGTTGATTCCGGTGGTTCTGACGCTGCCCGGGCTGGCGGGATTCATACTCAGCGTGGGGATGGCGGTCGATGCCAACGTGCTCATTTTTGAGCGCATGAAGGAAGAACTGCGCGCCGATCGTCCCCTAGAGCTGGCCACCGAATACGGATTTCGGCGTGCCTGGCCCGCAATTCGGGACTCGAACATCTCCACCATGATCACTTGCGCTGTCCTCTACTTCTTTGGCTCCTCGGACGTCAAGGGTTTCGCGCTGACTCTGTTCATCGGGGTCGCGGCCAGCATGTTCTCCGCCATTGTCATAACCCACTCACTGCTGCATTACGTGCAGCGTTGGTTCGCCTTCGCCCGCCGACCTTCGCTCTACACGCGGATCATGCCAATGGACTCCCTGGCCAAGACCTTCAGGTCGGGCGGGCGCTTCGACGTAGTCGGCCACCGCAACTGGTACTTTGGCGCGTCCCTGGTGGTGATTCTGCCCGGGATCTTCTGGATCCTGATCGCTGGCTTCAACCTAGGCATCGACTTCACCGGTGGCGACAGCATCACGATCAAACCGGTCCATCACACAACCGCGGCCCAGGTCCAGTCAGTCGCGCTCAAGGCGGATGCCAAGAGCCGAGCCACCGTGGTGCAGGCAGGCAACAGCTACGTCATCACCACATTGCCCATCAGCGAAGGTCAGCTGGCCACCATCGTCCGGGCGGAGGCGAAGCATGTCGGTCTGCCCAAGGACAGTGCCGGTAACCCACTAACGGAGTCGGTAACCACGATTGGCCCAACCATCGCCAGCAGCTTGGTGGTGGGGTCGGTGTTCTTGGTGATCGTCGCGGCGATTCTGATATCCGGCTATCTGGCGCTGCGGTTTGCCGGGACTCAAATCAGTGCCCGGCGGTTCGCCATCTGTGCCATGGCGGGCCTGCTCCATGACGTCTTCGTGCTGGCGGGTATCTGGGCGATCCTGGGCCATTTCAGCTTGCTCGGTCAGGTAAACACGCTCTTCGTGACCGCCATCCTGACGGTGGTCGGCTTCTCGGTCCACGACACCATCGTGGTCTTCGATCGGATCCGGGAAAACCTGCGGATACAGGGAGCTCGGATGAGCTTCGACCAGGTGGTCAACTTCTCAATCGCGCAGACATTGACGCGCTCACTCAACACCTCGCTGACGGTGGTCTTCGTACTGCTCACCCTCTTCTTCTTCGGAGGGTCTTCGATCCAGGGGTTCGTGCTGGCGCTGCTGATCGGGATTGCCACCGGCACATACAGTTCTATATTCAACGCCGCTACCCTGCTCACGGCATGGCGCGGGCTGGATCGCCTCGCACCGCGTCGCAGTGAAGCTCGCGTACCTGTGGGGGTCGCCACCGCGACCAGACACTGACCGCGCGCACTGCGCCAACGGTAGAATTCCGCTACAGAGGCAGCTTGGTGCAGAGGCTGCGACAGGCCTGGTGAAGGTCGGGGCCGCTGTGTATCTGAGGCGGACATAACTTGGTCCGAGCGTCGCCGGCGGAGGCGGTTGGGGAGTTGCTGGAGCCTGTGATTAGGCAATTGGGGCTACAGCTGTTGGACGTGTCCTGGCACCCAGGCAAAGGCCGTGCGGTGCTCCGCCTCACGGTTGACCGCCCAGGCGGCATCACCGTCAATGAGTGCAGTCAGTTGAGCGAAACCGCGTCGGCACTGCTGGACCGCAGGGAGGAATTGCTTCCTGGTTCCTACGCCCTGGAGGTTTCGTCGCCGGGAGCTGAGCGCACCCTTTCCACCGAGCGCGACTTTGCCACGGCCTTGGGGCGTCGAGTGCGGCTGACGGTTGAGGATGGTGAGCGCCAGACCGTTGTCGAAGGCAAGCTGGTTGGCCTGGGGCCGGAGGAGCTCGATCTTGAGGTGCGCCGCACCAAGGGAGGTAGGTTGCGGACCTGGCGGGTGAACCGAAGGCAGGTCTCCCGAGCCCAGGTCGTGGTCGACATATGAAATCGGTGGTCGAGCCACCCGCCGCCGCTGAACCCAACTCGCACGCCAGCGAGCTGGGGGAGGTGTTGAGGACGCTGCGCGAGGATCACGGAGTGCCGACCGGTGGTCTGGTCGCGGCCATCGAAGCGGCCATCCCCGCCGCCTGGTCGCAATTGGAGGCGAGCCCGCCGCCGGTGCAGGTCAGGCTCGACCCCGAGACGGGGCAGCTGCTGGTGGAAGTCGCCCGGGTAGTGGTGCAGGGGGAGCCAGCCAGCGACTCGGAAATTTCCCTGGAGCAGGCGCTCGAGTTCGACCCCGGGGCAGAAGTGGGGACATCGATTCGGCGACCGGCGCCACTGCCGAAGGCGGTGGCGGCCCGCGCTGCCCGGCTGGTCAAGGCCGCCATTGGCCAACGCGTGAGAGAGGCGCGGAAGGGAAGGCTGGAAGGCGAGGCGGAGGCCAGCCGAGGGCTGCTCATCGACACCATCGTCGAGCGCATCGACGGCAGTACCGCCTTTCTCCGGGCTGGGGAGCTGCAGGCCTATCTGCCTCGGGAGGAGCAGATCCGCGGTGAGCGCCTCATTCGGGGACGCCACCTGAGGGTGGTGCTGATGGAGTCCCGGCTGGCGGCCGGCGAAGAGATGCTCGAGGTTCGGGCTTCGCGAGCCAATGCCCTTCTGCTGCGGCGGCTGCTTGAGGCCGAGGTGCCCGAGCTGGCTGAAGGCACGGTGGTGGTGAGAGCCATCGCCCGTGAGGCGGGCGAGCGCAGCAAGGTTGCAGTGGAGTCGCTCCGCCAGGGCATCGACCCCAAGGGTGCCTGTATCGGACCCAAGGGGGTGAGGATCCGGTCGGTGGTGGCCGAGCTGAACGGTGAGAAGGTGGACGTTTTGGAGTGGTCCGCCGACCCTGCCGAGCTGGTGGCGCGGGCTCTGGCACCGGCTCCGGTGCAGTCCGTCGACCTCGACTTGGCGGCCCGCCGGGCCACGGCTCGAGTCGCGCCCCAAAGCCTCTCTCTGGCGATCGGCAAGGAAGGTCAGAACGCGCGGCTGGCCGCCCGGCTGACCGGTTGGCGGATCGACATCCGGCCCCTGGGAGAGGAGTCGTAGCCGCTGGCGGCGTGGTCCAAGGGCCGATCAGGACCTGCATCGGCTGTCGAGCCAGAGCCCCCCAGTCGGAAATGCTGAGACTGCGCTGGGATGGCCTGCGGGTGGTGCTGGAGGGCAGCGATGCACGCGGACCCGGGCGCGGAGCCTATTTGTGTGCCAAGATGACCTGCTGGGAGAGGGCCAGGCGAACCCGAGCTCTGGGCCGAGCCCTGCGGGTCGGCCGTGAGTCCATCGATCACCTGGCCCTGGCGGGAGAGTTGGAAGGTATGATCTCGGGTTCGCCCCGCCCACCAAGTTAGCGCGCCCACGCCCCCAGCCTGAGGAGGACACGTTCATCGCCAAGGTCAAGCAGGCGGCTCTGCCCGCCAACCTCACCGTCAAGTCGCTCGCCGAAGCCCTAGGGGTCTCGCCCGCAGAGGTCGCCAAGGTGCTGATGCAGAACCGGATCCTGGCCACCATCAACCAGAGCATCGATGCGGGTACCGCGCGACTGGTGGCCGAGCAACTTGAGATTGAGATCGCAGACTCCGAGCCCGACGTGGCGGCTCCGGTGGAGCGGATGCTGGACCGTGACCAGTTCCAGGTTGACGCCAAGGCCGGCAATCTTCAGACCCGGCCACCCGTGGTCACCGTCCTCGGGCATGTCGACCATGGCAAGACCAGCCTCCTAGACGCGATCCGGGAGACGTCGGTGGCGAGCGGCGAGGCCGGGGGCATCACCCAACGGATCGGGGCCTCGGTAGTCGAGCGGGACGGTCGCAAGATCACCTTCATCGACACCCCCGGGCACGAGGCGTTCACCGCCATGCGCGCTCGCGGCGCCAACATCACCGACCTGGCGGTCCTGGTGGTGGCAGCCGACGACGGCGTCATGCCCCAGACCGTAGAGGCGATCAAGCACGTGCAAAACGCGGGCGTGCCCCTGCTGGTGGCGATCAACAAGATCGACCGTGATGACGCCAATCCGGACCGTGTCAAGCAACAACTGGCGGATCACGGCGTGGTCGTCGAGGATTTCGGGGGCGACGTGGTCTCGGTTCCCGTCTCCGCCAAGACCGGCGAGGGCATCGGCCACCTTCTGGAGATGATCCTTTTGGTGAGCGACCTAGGCGAGCCTCGTGCCAACCCGGACCGACCCGGCGAGGCCGTGGTCATCGATTCTCAGTTGCAGAGAGGCCAGGGCCCGGTGGCCAGCGTGCTGGTTCAGGAGGGCACCCTGCGGGTTCAGGACCACTTCGTGGTGGGGGCGTTGGCGGGGCGGATCAGAGCGCTCTTCGATGACCGCGGCCACCGAACTGCGGAGGTCACCCCGGGCTTGCCGGCGCTGGTGACCGGTCTCCCCGAGGTAGCGACCTCAGGCGACCGGCTGCTGGTGATGGCTTCGGAGCGAGAGGCGCGCGCGATCGCGGAAGAGCGGCAGCTGGCAGCCCGATCCGGGCGGACCGATGCCAACCGCGTCAGCCTGGCAGAGCTGAGCAAGCAGGCCGGCGAGGGTGTGCGCGACCTCGACCTGGTCGTGAAGGCGGAGAGCCAGGGGTCGCTGGAGGCGCTTCGCAGCGCTCTTTTGAAGTTCTCGGATCCCCTGGTGCGCTTGCGCTTGGTCTCGGATGGGGTGGGGCCGATATCGGAGGCCGATGTCGACCTGGCCACCGCAGCCAACGCCATCCTGATCGGGTTCAATGTGCGCCCCGACCCGGGGGCCAAGGCACTGGCCGACCGCCAGGCCATCGACGTTCGCACCTATGACGTGGTCTATCAGATCACCGAGGACATCGAGAAGGCGATCCGAGGGCTGCACGAGCCCACCTTCGAGGAGGTCTTCGAGGGCCGAGCCGAGGTCAAAGCGCGGATCCGCGTTCCCAGGGTGGGCATCATCGCCGGTAGCCAGGTGACCGAGGGGAGGATTACACGGGGCTCGCTGGCCGTAGTTCAGAGGGACGGTCAGGAGATCCACCGGACGCTGGTCGTGTCGCTGCGCCGGTTCAAGGACGACGTCCGCGAGGTGACCCAGGGCTACGAGTGCGGCATCGACCTGGGCGACTATCAGGACTTCGCCGAGGGGGACATCCTCGAGTGCTATGTGGTGCAGCAGCGAAACCGCTGAGAGCTCCGTCGCGGAGGACTTGAGAAAATGGTGAAGCTGGCCCGGGACCAGAGCGCCAGCCACCGCCTGGAGAGGATCAACGTCCAGCTCCGCCAGGAACTGGCCCTGGCCATCTCCTCCGAGGTCAAAGATCCGAGACTCTCCATGGTCACGGTCGTCTCGGTTTCCTGTGCGCCCGACCTCTCTTATGCCCGCGTCAACGTCAGCGCGCTCGGTGAGCAGGCTGAGCGCGACCAGGCCCTGAAGGTGCTCCGCGGCATGACCGGATACCTGCGGCACCTGCTGGGGGAGCGCCTGGAGCACATGCGCCGGATACCCCGGCTGGACATCAGGCTGGACAACTCGATCCCCTATGGAGTCAGGATCAGCCAGCTGCTCCAGGAGCTGGAGGTCCCTGGCCGCAAAACCAGCGGCGAAGCACCCCATGACTGAGGTGCTGGAGCAGATCCGCCAGACCGTCCAGGGCCACGAGGACTTCCTATTGGTGGCCCACAAGGACGCCGACGCAGACTCCCTGGGAAGCGTGCTTGCTTTTGCTGACTTTCTGGGCAACCAGGGCAAGCGCGCCTTCCCCTGGACGCCGCCACCGCTGCCGCGAGGGCTCTCCTACCTGCCGGGGTATGAGGCCGTCAACCAGCGCGAGGCTCCGGCCGACGCGGTCGCACTGGCCTTCGATGCCGGCAGCCCCGGTCGGTTCGGCAGCCTGCGGGAGCGGATCGAGAGAGCTCCGATCACAGTGGTGATCGACCATCACGCTAGCAACGATGGCTTCGGTGACATCTCCTTGGTCAAGCCGGAGGCGGCTGCGACCGGAGTCATCGTCTTCGAGGCGCTGCGCTCCTGGGGCGCCCACATAAGCCCCGATGCGGCGACCAACCTCTACGCCGCCATCTTCACCGACACTGGCGGCTTCCGTCACGACAACACCACCGCCGATGTCCTGCAGTTGGGGGCCGACCTGGCACGGCTGGGGGCGGATCCAGCCTGGGTGGCGCACAACAGTTACAAATCCCGGTCCGAGACCACGCTCAAATTGCAGGCGCTGGCGGCGGCGGCCACACGTTACGAGCTGGACGGGCGGCTGGTCTGGAGCGAGGTCACCCTGGAGATGCTCCGGCACAGCGGCGCCGAGATGGAGGAGAGCGAGGGCATCATCGACATCCTCCAGACCCTCGACACCATGCTCTGTGCCATCCTCTTCAAAGAGGCGGAGGCCGGGCTGACCCGGGTCAGTGTGCGGACTCGTGAAGGTCTGGAAGCTCACCAGCTGGTAGCAGCGTTCGGCGGGGGCGGTCACAGGCGCGCAGCGGGTGCTGAGGTGCGGGAGCCCCTGGCTCAGGTGGAGGCCGCTGTGCTGGCGGAGGCGCGACGGTTGATAGAGGGAGACGGGTGACCACGATTGCTCCCGATCGCAGCCGGCGCCGTATGAAGAATGACCAGCCGATGATCACCGGCCTCCTCAATCTGGCCAAGCCCGAGGGGATCACGTCGTTCACCGCCATCAAGATGGCCCGCCGCGCATTGGGCGAGCGCCATATCGGGCATGCCGGGACCCTGGATCCAGCCGCCTCGGGAGTCTTGCCACTCTGCGTCGGCCGGGCCACTCGGCTAGTCGAGTACATCCTGCGCCAGCCCAAGACCTACCACGCTCGCCTTCGGCTTGGCGAGGTCAGCGACACCGGCGACCTCGAGGGCGAAGTGCGGAGGTCGGAGACGGCGGCCAACTTGACTGAGGCCGAGGTGGCAGCCGCACTGGAGCAATTCGTGGGCATCGTGCAACAGGTGCCCCCGATGCACTCGGCGGTGCGGTACCAAGGCCGCCACCTCTATGAGCTGGCGAGGGAAGGCCTCACCGTGGAGCGTCGGGCGCGCCCTGCGGAGATTCGCAGCATCCGCCTGCGCTCCTTCTCGGCGGGTGAGGTGGCTGAAGCCGAGGTAGAGGTGGTCTGCGGCCGCGGCACCTACCTGCGGGTGCTTGCCACCGATCTAGGAGAGCGGCTTGGGGTCGGTGGGGTACTGGCCTGGCTGGAGCGCACCGAGTACGGCCCATTCAAGATCGCCGACTCCGTCAGCCTCGACGAACTCATGGCCTCACCGGATCCGCGAAGCTTTCTCCTGCCACCCGAGATGGCCCTGGAGATGGTGCCCCGGATCGAGCTGCTGCCGGCGGGAGCGCTGGCCGTGCAGCGGGGTCAGTCGGTGTGGGTCCAGCGGGCCCCGGAGTTCCCGGCCGATGCCGGTGCCCCGGGCACGGAGGTGAGAGCTCACGGACCGGATGGTCGGTTGGTGGCATTGGGAGAGGTGACTGGCCTTAGGTTTCGGCCCACCAAGGTACTGCTTCCGATCAGTGGTTGAGGCAGCCAGCCTCAGGGCCGAATTCGGGCTGGGGCACCGGTCCATCGACACCTCTCCGCTTGCCAGCTGCCTGGTCCTGGGGAATTTCGACGGAGTTCACATCGGGCATCAGGCCATCCTGGCGGCGGGCCATAGCCGGGCCCTCAGCCTCGGGGCACCGCTGGTGGCGATCACATTTCAACCCCACCCCCGCACGGTCCTCGATCCCGAGCTCGGGATCGGGCTGCTCACCACCTTCGAGCTGCGCCGGCGGCTCTTGGCGGATCACGGTGTTGACCAGCTCTGGGTAATGCCCTTCGATGCCCACATTCTGCAGATGAGCCCGACGCAGTTCATGGCGCGAGTCAGGGAGCGGTTGGAGATCAAGATGATGGTCGTCGGGCCCAGCTTCTCGATCGGTAAGGGGAAGGAGGGCAAGCTCGACTTCATCGAGCGCTACTCCGAGCTGGCCGGCTTCGAAGTCGCTCTGGTCGACGACCTCAGCTGGCGGGGAGACCATGTCAGCAGCTCAGCCGTGCGAACTCACCTGGCGACGGCATCGATGGCGGCCGTCCGCGAGATGCTGGGCCGACCTTTCCAAGTGCTTGGAGAGGTGGTTCACGGCCATGGGCTGGGCCGCCGGCTCGGTTTCCCCACCGCCAACATCGAGTTCTCGCCGGCTCAGGCGCTGCCTCCCGACGGTGTCTACGTGATGGAGCTGACTCTCGAGGACGGCGTCAGGCGGGGAGCGGTCGGGAGCATCGGCAACCGTCCCCACTTTGGGGGAGGAGAGCGTCAGCTCGAAGTCCACTGTCTGGAGAATCCGGGTGAGATCTACGGCCAGCTGGCCCTGGTCTCGGTGCTGGAGAGGCTGCGCTCGCAGGAGAGATTCGCCGATGATGAGGCGTTGATCGAGCGGATGGCGAGGGACGCCCAGGCCGCGGCTGCCTACCTGGCTACAAAGCCGAGCTGAAGCACGAAACCAGCCAGCATGCCAGATCAAAAGATCCGAACCGTCAGGGTGCGCTAGCGGTCACCGCCCGCCATCGAGGAATTGCTGATCGCGACGGCGAGACCTCCGATCACGATCGCAGCCGCCAGCGCGACCACGAACGATCCGTACTTCCCCGCGGTCGAGCCGCTTCCCAGGATGCTGCGCGAGATGAAACCTCCGGCCAGCGAGCCTACCAGCGCACCGACGACGCGAATGATGGCGCCCATGGCCCGGGACTTGCGGATCAGTAGGGCGCCGACGACCAATCCAATCACGATGAATCCGATTGCGTGCTCCATCTCCTAACCTCCCTCTTTCGGTGGATCTGTTGACGGGTCCGCCGCTCCCAGACGCTGCTGATCAACTGGCTTGGCCAGCACCTCCTGGCGCAGCTGCGTGAGTTGTGCCTCCACGGCGGCGTCTGTGGCGCCCGCCTGGAGCTGCCGGTCGATGTCGTCCCCTCCCGAGCTGCCAATAGCATCGAGCGTCCCCGACGAGACCAACTGGTCGATCGCCGCGGCCCGGGCCTGCATCTGCGACGTCTTGTCCTGAGCGCGCTCCAGCATTAGATTGACGTCCGTCATCTGGTCCGAGATCCCGGTCACGGCCTCGCCGATTCGAGCTGAGGCCTGGGCCGCCGAGTACTGGGCCTTAAGCGTGTCGCGCTGGGTCCGAAACGCCTCCACCCGAGCTTGGAGCTGCTGCGAGGTGATCTGAAGCTTCTGCTCCTGGTCTTTGAGCTGCTGGACCTGCTGGTCCAACGACTGGAGTTGGGTGTCGGCGGCGTGGGAGCGGGTCAGTGCCAGCCTGGCCAAGTCGTCGCGCCCCTGCTGGAGCGCCAACTTGGCCTGACCCTTCAGCTTCTCCTGGTTCTGGCGCAACTGGGCGGCCTGCATCTCGAGGCGCTTTTCCGAGGTGACCACCTCGGCAACCCCGCGACGAACCTGCTGCAACGCCTCCAGCTGCTTTTGGTAGGAGAGATCCAGTGCCTCGACAGGGTTCTCGGCGCGGTCGAGGAGGTGCGTGACTTTCTGCTGCGCCACATTGATGGCGCGGCGGCCGACCGAGGTGCGCGAGGCAGCGAACAGCACCACAACGCCGATGACAATGTCGAGTCCGAGAAACATCGCTCCGGGAATCTCCTTCGAGCTTGGCCGCCCGCCTCGGGCGCCGAGGTCATGTTAGCGCCCGCCTCGCGGGGGCTCCCCTGGGCTAGGACGCCCTGGACGGACACCAGATTGCCTTGTCCCACCTGGCGATGGCTCCTGGGCTCAGCTGCGTAAAATGTTCACCTCGCGCGAGCAGCCGCCCCCTGTTTGCCGTGCCCTGCAGCGGTCCGCGATCTTCGCGGGACCTCACTGAGAGAACCTTGCTTTGCGCCCCCTTCTGGCCGTCGATCCGGGTAAGCCTGATCTCCGATCACCCGACCACTTCCTGTGGTGGTTGGCCCGCGCCCAGCGAGTGAACCTTGTAACCGCCGCCTGCTACGGCGTGCTCTGGATGGGCTGCCTGGCAGCGATCCCGATCGTGTTGGGGGATGCGGTCGGCGCTGCGGCCCAGCGCCGTCCTGCCGAGGTGCTGGCCTGGAGTGGGGTAATCCTGGTTCTTGGGATCTGCGCCGCCTTCTTCGGGATCATGCGTCACCGTCGGGCAGTCACCAACTACCTCCGAGCCGCCACCCGGACCCAACAGCTGATCATCCGCTGTGCTGCTCGTCTGGGTGGTGAGCTCGCTTGCCGGGTGGCGGCTGGGGAGGTGGCCAGCCTCAGCGCCACCGACGTCGACAGGATCGGCTTCGCGTTCGACATGACCGGGATCTTCGCCGGGGCGGCGTTCACCTACGTGGGGGTGACCATCGTGATGTTCGTGCTGGCACCGGCCTTTGGGCTGGTGGCGCTGGTGGGCGGTCCGCTAACCCTGGCTTCGTTGCTGGTCTGCTTGCGGCCGTTGGCTCGCCGCCAGCAGGATCAGCGTGCGGCGATCTCAGCGGCGTCGGACCAGGCCGTCGACGTGGTTGTGGGCCTAAGGGCGTTGAGGGGCCTGGGCGGCGAAGAGATGTTCGCTTCAAGGTTTGCCCAGGCGGCGGGCCGGGTGAGGTTAACCATGAGCCGGACCGCCCAGATGGTCGCGGTGCTGACCGCCCTGGAGGCGTTGGTGCCAGGAGGCTTTCTTGTCGCGGTCACCTGGATCGGAGCGCGGATGGCGGAGCAAGGCAAAGTCGGTCCCGGTCAGCTGGTCACGGTCTACGCCTTCGCGGCCTTCATGCTCCTGCCCCTGAGCATCTTCGGACAGGCGGCTCTGAGCTGGAGCGCAGGCCGGGTAGCGGCGGGGCGAATCCTGACCGTCCTTGAGCGGGAGCGCGATTTGGTCCCGGTCGGCGCTCCCGGAGGAAGGCGCGATCCGGCGCTGTCCGAGCTCGCCGGCGGAGCGTTGGTAGACTCGCTGAGCGGCGCCCGAATTGAGCCCGGCCGACTGGTGGCGATCACCAGCAGTGATCCAGACGAGCTGACCGACCTGGCTGACCGGCTGGGGCGTTACTCGGATCCACCGCCGGGCCACAGCGTCACCCTCGGGACCTGGGACTTGCGCGCGCTGCCGCTGGAGCTGGTCCGCGAGTCGATCCTGGTGGTCGATAGGGAATCGGCACTGCTGGCCGGTACCGTGCGAGACAACCTCGACCCGCCCACGCCTAGCTCGCGGGAGCCTCGGCCGACCTTGGCCGACGCTGTCCACGCAGCCGAGGCGGATGAGATCCTCTCGGGCCTACGCGAGGGGCTGGAAGAAGTGCTGCCGGAACGCGGCCGGTCGGTCTCAGGCGGGCAGCGGCAGCGATTGGTCATGGCTCGGGCACTAAGGATCGGGGCCCCGATCCTGGTGCTCGAGGAGCCCACCAGCGCGGTGGACAGCCACACCGAGGCGATGATGGCCGCGAAGCTCAAAGACCTCCGCTCCGGCCAGACCACGGTGGTGATGACCACCAGCCCGATGCTGATGGAGACGGCTGACGAGGTGCTGGTGCTCGAAGGTCAGGCGGTGGTCGCGTCGGGAAGTCACATGCAGTTGCTGGCCGGCGACTCTAGATACCGCTCGCTGCTGGAGCGGGAGCTGGCGTGATGACCGACCAAGGCATGTCGCATCTCCTTCCCACCGCCTCAGGCCGACAGGTAGTGGCGGCGATGCGGCGGCTCATGGCGAAGGAGCGGCCCGCAACCGTCGTGCTGCTGGTGTTGCAGGGCCTGGCGACCTTGGCGGGCCTGGTTGGACCGTGGGCGCTCGGGGTGGTGGTCCAGGCCGCCACCGAGCACCACGTGGCTCGAGTGCTGGGCCCCGTCCTGGGGGTGTTCCTGGCCGCCGTGGTCGTGCGAACGCTGCTCACCTGGTGGGCGGGCCGCCGCGGGGGCCTCCTCGGGGCCCGCGTGCTGACCCGGCTCCGGGAGCAGTTTCTCGGCGATGTTTTGGAGCTCCCTCTCGGGGTGGTCGAGCGGGCCGGAACCGGGGACCTGATAACCCGCGCCACATCGGACGTGGACGGCCTGGCCCAGACCGTGCAGCGCGCCCTGCCGGAGATGGTGATCGCGGCCGTGACGATGCTGCTGACCGTCGCTGCCCTCATCTGGACGTCACTGGTGCTAGCGCTGACCCTGCTGCCGGCGGCTGCAATCCTGGCGGTGGCGACCCGCTGGTACCTGCACCGGGCTCCTTCCGCGTACCTGCGCGAGCGGGCCAACCAGGGGCGGGTCAACGGGCTGATCCAGGAATCGGTGGAGGCGGGGCGGACCATCGAAGCCCTCCGCCTCGGCAGCCACCGAGTTGAGACCGTCGACGCTGCAATCGGGGATTGGATCGCGGCCGAGAAGGCCACCCTGCGGCTACGCACGGTGTATTTCCCTGTGAGTGAGGCTACCTACCTGGTCCCGCTGGTCTTGTGTGTGGCCATCGGCGGCGTGCTGTACGCAGATGGCTTGCTGAGCATCGGGGCTTTGACAGCAGCCACCCTTTACACCCAGCAGCTGATCGAACCGGTGGACGTCATCCTTAGCTGGTTAGATCAGCTCCAGCTGGGAGGCGCCTCGCTGGCGCGGCTGATAGGTGTCGGCCAGGTGGAGCGACAGCCAGAGACCGAGGCAGAACCGCAGGGCCGGCAGCTCGACGCCGAGTCGGTTCGGTTCGGCTACCTTCCTGACCACGACGTTCTCCACGGAATGAACCTCCGACCCGAGCCGGGCAGCAAGGTCGCTGTGGTCGGACCCAGCGGCTCGGGCAAGAGCACCCTGGCCCTGCTGCTGGCTGGGGTCTACATCCCCAGACGGGGCCGAGTCACGGTGGGTGGAGTGGATGTCCATCGCCTCGCTTCCAAGAGCGCGAGATCCCAGGTGGTCTTGCTGACCCAGGAGCACCACGTCTTCAGTGGCACGGTCCGGGAGAACCTGCGACTCGCGGCCGCCGGAGCCAGCGACAGCGAGTTGGAGAGCGCACTCCGCACTGTCGGCGCAGAGTCATGGCTATCCGAGTTGTCGGGCGGCCTCGATGCCCCGATTGGCTCGGGAGGTACCCGTCTCAGTCCTGGCCAAGCGCAGCAGCTGGCGCTCGCCCGGCTGGTACTGGCTGATCCCCACACCCTTGTCTTGGATGAGGCCACCTCGCTACTCAATCCCAGGGTAGCCCGCCGGCTGGAGAGATCGCTGGGGCGGGTCTTGGAGGGGCGGACAGTGGTGACCGTCTCACACCGTCTCCACACCGCGGTCGATGCCGACCTGGTTGTGGTGGTGGCCGACGGGCGCACGGTCGAGTCCGGGACTCACGAGGAGCTGCTCCGGAGCGGGGGATTCTATGCCGCTTCGTGGCGCGCCTACCAGGGCGTCAAACCCGGCATGAGCTAGCTCGAACTGAGCGCCCGCCGAACCAAGGCGGAGCGCCGAAAGGCGTGATCGGGCCAGAAACGGGTATATAGGTTCCGTATGCACAGAAAACTTGGCGCCGATTTCGGTCTGACCGCCCGGATGTTCCTGGCGCTGTTCCTGCTCGCGGTGGTCTACCTGGCCTTCGTCGGGGTCCTGCTCCTCCTCCATATCTCGATCGCTCTGATCGTGGTCGTGGTCGCGGTGCTGCTGGTGGCCCAGTTCTTCTACTCAGACAAGCTGGTGCTGAACAGCGTTCACGCCCACCTGGTCACGGCCCAGCAGCAGCCGGAGCTCTTCGACATCGTCGGCAGGCTCTGCCAGATCACCGACATGCCCATGCCCCAGGTAGCAGTGATTCCCTCCCCGGTCCCCAATGCCCTGGCGACGGGTCGCAACCCCAAGCACGCCGTGGTCTGTGTCACCACCGGAATTCTCAACCAGCTCGAACCCAAGGAGCTGGAGGCGGTCCTGGCCCACGAGCTCAGCCACGTCATCCACAAGGACGTCAAGGTGATGGCGATGGCCAGCTTCTTCGCCACCGTGGCGGCGCTGCTGGTGCAGTCGGGGATGTGGTTCGGCATGTTTGGCGGCTTTGGCATGGGCGGCGGTTACGGCGGCGGCCGAGGCGGCCGCGGCGGCGGAGCCAGCGAGGGCCAGGGAATGATCCTGATCATCCTGGTGGCGGCAGTGGTATGGGCGATCAGCTTCGTGCTGATCCGGGCCCTCTCTCGCTATCGCGAGTACGCTGCCGATCGAGGCTCGGCAATCATCACGCGCGAGCCGGCTCAGCTGGCGTCGGCGCTGCAGAAAATCAGCGGCTCGATGACTCGCATCCCCACCCGGGACCTGCGCCAGGTCCAGGCCGCCAACGCGCTGATGATCTTTCCAGCCGTGCACATGGGCAAGGGCAGCCTGGCGGAGATGTTCTCCACCCATCCGTCCTTGGACCATCGTCTCGCCAAGCTCCGCGAGCTGGAGGCCGAACTCTCTCGCTAGAGTGAGTCGGCGATGGGCTTCCTCGACTCTCTGGTAGGACGAACTCGGCTACCCAGGCCGAACGAGGACAAAGTCTTCGCCATGAGCACGGCGCTGATCACCCTCCAGGTGTCCGCCTCGCTCCAGCCGACAGGGAAGGTTGGAGTCGTCTTCAAGGCGCTTCCGGCGGGCCGGTTCGATCAGCTGATGAAGGACACCGTCGGCATGCTCCAGGTCCAGGACACCACGGCCCCCGACGACGCCCTCAAGGTTGAGGAGATCAAAGACAACCTCGGGTTCGAGTGGATGGTCGTGACCGGCTCGGACTTCGAGTCGTTGATAGCGGCCCTGCACGGGGTGGCGCAGGGGCTGATCGACGAGGGCCTCGGGGACTGCCTGCTGGCTTCGGTGTTCCCCTTCAAGCAGGACCAGCGCGAGGTCTACTTCATCTACGGCTACAAGCAGGGAACCTTCTACCCGTTCGTCCCCAGCGGCGACCATTTACGCGACAACGCCGAGGAGATGCGCCTGGCGGCGATCGTTAAGGAGGATCTGCCGGTCGAACCCAACCTCAGCTCGTGGTTCCCGCTCTGGGGAGTGCCGGTCTAGCCCCAGGCGACTAGGCTCCGGCCTGCGCCCCCGCCTCGACCACGTTGCCACCGTCGGACAGCAGCTTGGTGGCCTCGTCCAGAGTCATGTCTTCGGAAGGCAGGACCACGTCCGAGGAGACCAGAGAGTCGACGGGCAGCTTGCTGCCGTGGGAGCGCACGAAGTTGAGCAGGTCGCTTAGAGCCTTGGCATAGCCCGCCTGATCCTGGCTCTCGATGGCCTTGCTGAGGACCTCATCCAACGGCTCGAGCTGGGGCCTCTCGGCGATGTTGAGGCGGTACTGATCCTCGCCTGAAATCCGGACCACGATGTTCTGATCGTCGGGAGTGTCGCTGGCTGGGGGGCTGTCGGGGACCGCCTCCGCTGGGGCAGGGGAGGGGGCGGCTGAGATTCGGGGCGCGGTCTCGGTCGTGCCTAGCATCTCCTGCTTCATGGCCGCCAGCTGGGCGTCAACCTGGGAGTCCGTCAGCTGGCCCTGCAGCTGGCGATCGATGTCGTCGCCAGAGGTGACGCCGATCTGGTCCAGGGTGCCGCTGTCGACCAGGGAGTCGATGGCCGCAGAACGGGCCTGCATCTGCTGGGTCTTGTCTTGGGCGCGCTCGACCATCAGGTTGACGTCGGTCATCTGCTCGGAAAGGCCGGTGACCGCCTCTCCGACCTGGGTCGAGGCCTTGGCGGCTGAGTACTGGGCCTTTATGGTCTCGCGCTGGGTGCGGAAGGATTCGACCTTGGCCTGGAGCTTCTGGGCGGTCAGCTCCAGCTTCTGTTCCTGGTCCTTGAGCTGCTGGATCTGCTGCTGCATGCCGTCGGCCTGCGCCTGGGCTTGCTGAGCCCGTGTCAGCGCCAGCCGGGCCAGGTCTTCGCGGCCCTGCTGAAGGGCGAGCTTGGCCTGCGTTTGGGACTTTTGCTGAGTCTCCTGGAGCTGGCTCGCCTGCATCTCGAGCCGCTTCTCGGAGGTCAAAACCTCGGCCACGCTCTTGCGGACCTGCTGGAGTGACTCCAGCTGCTTTTGATAAGAGAGATCGAGGGCATCGACCGGGTCCTCGGCCCGATCCAAGACCTTGTTGGCCTTCTGCTGGAACAGGTCGGACATCCGACGCATGATGCTCATCACCATCTCCTTGTCCGCTCCCGGAGCGGTCCACCGCTTACCCAGTGCTGATCTTACTTGCTGGCGCCGGGCTCGACCTTGGGCTCCCTCACATCAATGAGCCGGTGGCTCAGCCCAGGCGCCTTCCCTGGGTCCCTGGGCGGTCTGGGCAAATCAGGACCACGTCACCCGGATCGTCGGACGCCAGTAGCCCCAGCACCAGGACCTCACTTGGAAAGCCGGCGATGCGGCGGGGAGGGAAGTTGACTACCGCCAGGACGTCCCGTCCGACCAGCGACTCCGGCGTGTAGTGCACGGTCAGCTGGGCGCTGGACTGACGGATACCGACCTCTGGTCCGAAGTCGATCCTCAGCTTGATCGAGGGCTTCCGAGCCTCAGGGAACGGGACCGCCTCGATCACGACGCCGCACCGTATGTCGAGCTTCTCGAAGGTCGAGAACCCGACTTCGCTTCGCAAAGCAGGCGCTTCCTCTGCCAACCCACCTCCCCAGGGCAAGCCGCTCAGCCGAGTTCGGCAGCCCGTCTGGACTAAGTACTACCCATCGGTATACTCCGGCGCGGGCGGGTACCGAAGTGGTTAAACGGGGCTGACTGTAGATCAGCTGGCTTTACGCCTACGGGGGTTCGAATCCCTCTCCGCCCACTCTTGTCGTGTCTCAGGACATGGTGGACACATGTCTCACGTCATCGTGGACAACTCTAGGGCGTCCGGACGGTCTTCCCATGGGCTGGTCGCGGTCGAGATCGAACCAGGCGATTCGCCAAATCGCCTGGTTCGATCCGGGCTGAACTCCCGGTGCAGGTGTTCCCACCGGGCCGCCAATCCTGGGCTCTCCCGGATAATGGCGAAGCGGCGGCTGGCCCAGGTAGCTCAGTGGTAGAGCGCTTCCTTGGTAAGGAAGAGGTCGCGGGTTCAATCCCCGCCCTGGGCTCCACTGATCTCAGAATCACCGCTCGACTGGACATTTCAGGCATCGCCATTTTTGGCATAGTGCCCAACGATCACTTGACTGGACGGTATGAGGTACCCGACCCGATCTTAAATGTTCTCGGGTCGTGTTCAACCCCGACGCGAAAAGCACTTGACTGGACACAGGTTTCCATGCACCATTGCCGACCGTCCGAGCACACCCTCCGGGCTAGCGATGACGGTTCCCTGGAGGGCGGATCGAAGGCGGGGCGTGGGGGGCTTGGCCGACGGCCACCATCGCGACATGCTTCGCACAACGGCCGCAAGGCGTGGCCGCCGCGAGTAAAAGGAGGCCTGAAGTGGGTCGAATCGTTGTTATGAACCATGTGACCCTGGATGGGGTGATGCAGGCGCCGGGGCGACCGGACGAGGACACCCGAGACAGCTTCACGCACGGCGGCTGGGGCGGCAGGTCCGTAACGCCTGACGACGCGACGGGCAAGGCGATGGGCGAGAGGATTGCGGCAGGAGGCGGCCTGGCCGGATGGCTGTTCGGGCGCTGGACCTATGAGCAGCTCCTGGCCTCCTGGAACGCCCGGGGCGGCCCGTTCAAGGAAGCGCTGAACAACTCGCCCAAGTACGTCGCGTCGACCACTCTCGCCGAACCGCTCCCATGGCCCAACTCCACGCTTCTGCGAGGCAATCTCGCTGACGCCGTGGGCGCGCTGAAGGCGCAAGCTGACGGCGTTCTGGCGATCATGGGCAGCGGCGAGCTGATCGGCTCGCTGATGGCTGCCGACCTTATCGACGAGTACCTGCTGATGATCCACCCGCTGGTGCTTGGCAGCGGACGGCGGCTGTTCCCGGCAGGGGTGCGTGTAAGACTGCGACTGACCGCCAGCGTCACCACGGCGACTGGCGTGATCATCGCCACCTACCAACCGGCCACTGAATAACCGCGGGCTGCGAGGAGCCAGTTCAACCGGCCTGATGCGCTCCGCGAGCACCACTTACCGGAGTGGTTTTGCTCTGGTCTCTGATCTCAGCCGCAGAGGGCTTAGCTTTGGATTCTTGGTAATGAAGAGGTCGCGGGTTTAATCCCCGCCCTGGGCTCCATTGATCTCAGAAGCACCGCTTACTGGGGATTCCAGCCGTAGATGAGGAGTTATGGCGGCCGGCACCCAGTCCTTCGACCGCTTCTTGATAACGTCGCTGGCGTCAGCCGGCTGATCATATGACCGAGGGACAGTCGGACGGAGCGGCTTCGAGCGATTGATGGGGGCTATCTGCCGCGGATAGTTGGCCGGACTAGGCGGTTCTCGGCCTAGGTCGGCGCCCGCTTGACCTTGCCCCTGGGGCATGGGTGAGGATCTCTGTCGTGGACAACGACGAGAGCCTGTCGATCGGCGAGTTCGCTCGCCGGACGCGTCTGACGCCGAAGGCCCTTCGTATCTACGATCGGACCGGCCTCCTCACGCCTGCCCTAGTCGAAGCCGCCACCGGATACCGGCGCTACCGGACCGGACAGGTCCGCACGGGACAGCTCATCGGCCTTCTGCGCGGCGCCGGCTTGAGTCTCGCCGCCATCCAACTCGTGCTGGACGACATCGCCCGAAGCTCCGAGTTAGCCATCCGGCGACTGGACACTCTCCTCGCTGAGTTTGCCCACCGCCAGGCTGATCGCGAATTGCTCATTCACCACGTTCAGGCGACCCTCAACCAAGGAGACGACCCGATGTTCCCTATCCATGTTCGTCACGTACCAGCCCAACGCGTCATGTCGATTCAGCGGCGGCTCCACGGGAACGAGACCGACTGCTTCGTGCGAGAGGCGAAGCATGCCTTCGCCGACCGCCTGCGGGGAGCAGCTGCAACCGGTCCGTTCATGCTGATCTTCCACGGCGTCGTCGATGCCGAGCACGACGGTCCCCTCGAGGCGGTGCTGCCCTGCCCACCGGAGATCCAGCCCGACGACGTGGTCGGTGTGCGCACCGAACCCGCCCATCGGGAGGCGTACACGACAATTACGAAGGCTCAATGGGACTACCCAGTGATCCTTGCCGCCTATGACGCCGTCGCGTGCTCTATCGACGTCACCTCCCGGCCTAGCAGTCGGCTGTCCTGCCGTGAGGTCTACCTCGTGGAGCCGGACGATATCGGGCCAAACGACCTTGTTTGCGATGTCGTCTTCCCTCTCGGCGAAGCACGCTCAGATGCCGCCCAAAGCATTCAGTAGACGGAGCTATCGATCCCCCGCAGTGGCGCATTGCGGTGTGGCGGACGCGCGTTTGCAGGGTTCACACAATGCCCAGGCACAGCACCAGCGAAGACCACATAAGTCGACGAGTTCTTGACCGGCCCTGGAAGTCAGTAGCACAGCGCATATCTTCAGATTCTTGGTAAGGAAGAGGTCGCGGGTTCAATCCCCGCCCTGGGCTCCATTGATCTCAGGTGCATGAGTTGTGTTGCCAAGCGGACACACCCTCCTTTAGTACGAGGGTCGCCGGATGGGACAGAGCGGACCGTGCCTAGGAGCGGTCCGCTAGCCATGCAGGGACGTTGCCAACCCTCGCCGCGAGCAGAGATCGCTGCGCGGTCGGGGATCTCAGGCTAGGGCGAGAAAGCTTTGAGAGATTCTCTGAAACTGCGTGCCAGCTGGGGCGAAGATGAAATAGAGGCGAGTGCTGCTATAGAAAAACGTCAGGAAGGTGTAGGTATGGCCGTTCGTCGCGTCGAAGGTGGCCCGACGAGCAGGATGTCCACGAAACTGCGTTACGACTTCTGCCTTCAGATTGAAATCTGCGGCCGATGCGAAGGATCCGTCCGCGACTCGCATGGTGGCTTGGAATTCGGCGGAGGGCAGGGGAGACCCTATGATCTCGCTCCCCACTTCCAGCGGTGACGGCGTAGCGGTTGCCGCGAAGTACACGATAAACGCCGTACCGCCGATGGACCCAGGCTCCTGGCTCTCAGTTGGCTTCTTAGGGAACCGGGCCCTGAACTGGCCCGCGGTATCCGGAACAGAGTGTCGGAAGAAGACCGATTGGCAGCCGTGGAAGGGCGTCCCGTTGGGGATGGGCGAGATGCACACCCGGCCGTGGCTACAAGGGCAACGCAAGCTAAGGAACCGGCCAGAAGAGTCCGGGTCAGCATGGCGTCGCCATCTTATGGCCGCGCCCGCGCTGGTGGCTGGGTTGAGGCTCTGGCGGGCTAATCGTAGTCCACTTCGTTGGGCCCTTTGCGCTCGACCCCTAGAAGTCAGCTGCACAGTAGCGGCTTGGGTTTCCTGGGTAAATCCGTTGAAGCCCCGCGCCCCTTGCCGCGCTCTCCTAGAGGCAGCTGCTGCGAGTCCGCGGGTACCCCCTGAGATCAGTTGTCCGTACCCAAAGTTTAATCCGCATGCGTGAATCTGTCTAGAAGCCGCAAGTGCTTCATGCTGCGATCGAGTGGGGATCACAGGGCACGATTAGCCCGAGGCCGATTCCATGACACACCAGCGAGCGCAGGGGTAGCGGTCGAAGTGGGCAAGTGTTTTTGCCTGGTGCCGAGCAGGAGATGTCATCCTGCCGACTCGGTCGGCCGGGAATTGATCATTTGCCAGGGATCTCAACCCCTGGTAGAACCGGTTCTTCCACAAGTCCGGCAGATGCCAGGGGCAGCTCCTCATTGAGGGAGGTAATCAGCTGCGATGCGCACCGAATATCCGGTCTGCGGCGAGACATTACCTGAGAGTGCGGCCTGGATCCCGGCTCACCGGGCTGAGGTCGCAACGTGTGAGCGGGGTGCGATAGCGCAGGCGAATTCCGAGTTTAGAACGGCCCTGGACCAGAGCCGAAAACGGCGCCTCCAGGCGGCGCATTTCCGGCGCTGTCTCGATGTCATAGATGCCTGCCTCAGTCGTTTAGAGGATTTGCACTTGGCTGATCTGCCCATAGCTAAGTTGGGCGGACGCCAGGCGGTGTTGCAAGCTCTGGTCACTCAGACTGGTGAGGAGCCACCGGCAGCGGTACGCACGGCGCGTAATTCCTACGCCCTCCACGAGGCACTCTTGGACTGGGAGTGGGAGGTGCTTGACGCCTTGGTGCCGCGGCGGCCTGAGCTATTTCCAGATTCAAATAAAGATCGTGATAAGCCACGCCGAATGAGGCGGCGTCGCCGGAAAGGGCTTGGCTCACCTCAAGTACTGGCGGCGTGCCGTTGCAGCCGGTGCCAAACCGTCCGGGCCGAGTCTGCTAGCGGAATCGTCCAGGCAACTCGCAGCGTGGCAGCCGTTCCGGATGCATGAACCTCTTTACCCAGGGGTGGCTCGCTGAGGAGCCGCTCCACACGGTAGGCGGCGTCATCTTGGGGACTGAGTAGAGCCCCCTGCGTAGGTCGATGCTGATAGGGAAACCCTGGAGTGGCCCAGCAGGGGGCTGGGGTAGGTCTCGCGAACTTACGCCAGGCCCGTGGTCGACCCATGGTCCGGCCCCTTCCGGCAACACCTTGGTCTTAGGTGAGGTGCCCGCTCTCGGCAGCGGACGCGTCCGTCTTCCCCGAGGAGTCCCCAGCCAGACCTGAACGCTTCCCGTCCAACTCCCCGGTCAGCCGAAGCAGCGCCTCACTGGGACGGACTGGATAGTGAGCGGGGTCCCGGAGTTGCTTGACCGCACCCGGGAGAGCGCTGAAC
>JBAPNX010000004.1:0-234820 GCA_049279335.1 Candidatus Dormiibacterota bacterium | reverse complement strand
GCCCAATGCCTTCGTGCCGGCTGCGACCACTGTCACGATCCGGGTCACATCGGGTGCCGACCTTCACGACGAGCAGATCGCTGGCGTCGACCAGTATCAATTGGAGGCCGAGGAGTTCGCCGACGCCCTCCTGGAGGATCGCCCTCTGCGCATCGATGCTAAGGACGCCCTGGGCACACTCCGGACGATCGCGGCCCTGAAACGCTCAGCGCGCCAGGGTGGCACCAGGAAGTCCGTCGAGTAGCCAAGCAGTCCTGATTGAGGGCCGGACACCGGGGCCCTGGAACTGGCGGTGCTCGCGGAGATGCCACCGGTCGACACGCTCGCCGTCAGCCCCAGCGCCTCGATGGCCCCTCATTAATAAGGAACGGGTTCCTGGTCCCCCAGGCCGACCTAGGGCCCCTAGCTTCGCGCTTCTTCGCGTAGAACCGCTATCGCCTTCTCGGCTGGATACTGCTCCGCGAATGTTCTGGCAATATCGATACGGCGCGCAAACCATACATTCCCCTGGTTCTGCGCGTATTCAATGAACCGCGCCAGAGCATCCGCACGAGCGGGATGTCCTGAGAAACGGGGATGGAGGCCGATGGACATCATGCGATTGACATCGTCGCCATCACGGAGAAGCCGGTCAAGTTCCGCTTTGGCATACTCGTAGAAGTGCTCTGGGCTGCCGTATCCCTGGGGAACGACGAACCGACAATCGTTCACCACCAGGGAGTATGGGGTGACCAGATGGGGCTTGCCCTTGACCACGGTCCAGTAGGGCAGATCGTCGTTGTAACAGTCGAAGTCGTAGACAAACCCACCTTCCTCAACCACCAGTTCCCGCGTGTTGGTGCTCATCTCACGGCAATACCAACCCAGCGGGCGACGTCCGACGCTGGCCGTGATCGACTTGACCGCGCGCGCGATCGCCTCCCGCTCTTCATCGCGGTTCATCTCAAAATGGTTGCTCCAGCGGTAGCCATGACCGGCCACCTCGTCTCCCCGCTCCTTGAGCTTGCGCGCGACTGCGGGGTTGCGCTCTAGCGCCACCGCAGCCGCCACACAGGTGACCGGTATCCCAGCCGCGGCGAACACCCGGAAGAGACGCCAGATTCCTGCGCGCGACCCGTACTCATAGGCCGACTCAATTGCCAGGTCGCGCTGGCCCTCGACCTTGAAGGGCAGCTCATAGAACCCCTCGTTGACGTCGTCGCCCATGGCGTACGTCTTCTCAGAACCCTCCTCGTAATTAAGCACGATCTGGAGCGCAACTCTGGCACCCTCGTGCCAGCGGATCTTGGGCGGATGCTCGCCATAACCGACCAGCTCACGGGGCGGTCCATCGACGGGCAGATCGTGGGTGGCAAAAAATTGTGGGTTCAGGGTTTCAGGCATCACTGATCTCCGATAGGTGGCGGTTTTTCCATACCACTCATATATGAACACTTCGCTGCCCGTTGTCGCTGTGTCGGACCCTAGCCCTCGAAGTCGCCCGTCGACCCCGTCGACCGTGGGAGCTTGCGACCTGATTGGCGAGCGAATGCTGCAGGGATGGGGCGGCGAGGAGTTCCGAGGCGTCGACGCCCCGCCGGCGCCGAGGCTTCTCAGTCACGTCTAAGCGCTTCCCGGCGGTAGCAGGACTACGATGCAACCGTGCAAATAAAGTTTGACCGGTCCGCCGGTGAGGCCTGAGTTGTTCTCGCTCTGGCTTATCTTTCGGCCGTTTTTCTTCGGCGGCTGGCTGCTCCTGCTGATCGTCTTGCTGATGCTGGTCAGCCTGGGCATGCGCATCTACATGTTCAGTAGGCGAAGGCGCTACTTCAATGGCCAGGGCGGCGGGATGCGACCCGGGCCAGAGCAGATCCTGGCCCGGCGTTTTGCCATGGGGGAGATCGATGAGGCGGAGTATCAGCGGCGGCTGGCTGCCCTGAGGAATCCCAGCGCTTCCACCAAGTAGCCGGCCCCGGCTCTCTGACTAGCTGAACGGCGCTCCGAAGTTCTCGAGCGACGCGATCTCGGACAGCGGCTTGCGGTTCTTCTTGCCCTTGCCAACAGAGTGGCTGGGGTAGCCGAAGGGCAGCACCGCCAGCACGGTGTAGCTGTCGGGGAGGCGGCACCAGCGGCGCACCTCCTCCAGGTTGTTGAAGCCGGTCCAGTTGGACCCAACCCCCTCTGACCAGGCGGTGAGGATCATGGACTGAATAGCCCGACTGGCATCCGAGACTCCGAACCTGCTCTCGGAGTCGTACCCGACCACGATCGCCAGCGGCGCGCCGGAGATGTACGGGCCGGTTCGAACCAGAGCGCCCAGCTCGCGCAGACGTTGTGCTTGCTGGACCACCACAAAGTGCCACGGCTGCCCATTCATCGAGCTCGCGGTCAGCCTGCCCGCCTCGACGATCCTTCGCACCAGCGCCTCGGGGACAGGCTGGTCCTTGTACTCGCGAACCGCCAGCACGGTGCGGACCGTCTCGAAGACATCATCTGCCATCTGTGATCTCCTCCCGCTAGTGGATCTGTCGCCCGCCCTCAGCGACGCATCGTCTCACCGCCCTCGGCCTGAGCGCCCAGAGGCTCGAGGCCGCTGGGATGAACTTCTCCTACCCAGCGGAGGGAGGGTCTGCCCGCCTTCCAGGGCGGCGGCGAAGAGGTCGCCGCGGGATTCAGCTCTCTCCACAGCGCGACCTAGGGTGAATTCGGCTGGATCCAGCCCCTCCAGCTCCTCCCAATCCAGCGGGGTGGAAACTCGGCCGCCCGGGAAGGGGCGGGGCGAGTAGACGGCGGCCAGAGTCTTCCCGATCACGTTCTGTGTGTAGTCGACGCGGATCCTGCCTTGGCGCCCCTGGACGGCCCAGCTCTCGGTGAGCAAGGCAGGAGCCGCCTCGACCAGATGGTGGGCGAACTCGCCCACCCAATCCCTCACCTCGGCTTCCGGAGGACGCCGTCGGATGGGGACGTAGATGTGGAGTCCCTTCTGGCCCGTGGTCTTGACGACCGAGCGCAGCTGGAGATGGTCGAGACCGGCCTTGACCATCTTGGCCACCTGCAGCACCTCGGCGAAGGTGGCGCCAGGGCTGGGATCGAGGTCAAAGACCGCCCAATCGGGTTGAGTTGGTCGATCACGCCGCGAATGCCAGGGGTGGATGTCGATCGCCCCCTGGTTAGCCGCCCAGGCGAGGGCGGCCGGCTCCTGGAACAGAGGGCAAATCGTCGGAGTGCCGGGATTCGCCTTCCACCTGGGAATCCAAGCGGGAGCGCTCTCAGGCAGGGACCGACGCCAGAACGACTTGCCGTCGATTCCGTCGGGGAAGACCTGTAAGACCACCGCCCGGTCCCGCAGGTGGGGCAGTAGGAAGGGCGAGATGCGAAGGTGATAGGCGATAAGGTCGCGCTTGCTGATCTGGTCTTTGGGCCACATCAGCTTGTCCAGGTGACTGACCTTCACCTGGCGTCGTCCAACCTCGAGCATCCCACCCCCGGATGGCATCTGGTCCAGTTGGTCGAGCGCGGCCTCGATCTCCGGATCGTAATGGGGCTCGCTCGCGCGCCGTTTCCGGGTCGCCGGGGACGGGGCGGGTACCGCGCTTGTCGCCCGCCTGACCTGGTGGTCCAGCGGGACCGGCGGCTCACGGATGCATGCCTGAGGGGGCACGTCAGGCCGGAGAGTGCGAAATGACGGCTGGCGCAGCTTTTGCGCCGTGGTCCACCCCGCGTGCTCGACCTCACATACCAGGTCGGGCCGGACCCAGACCACGGCGCGGTCCCGGGCCGTGGTTGCCCTGAAGGGTGAGGTTTGGCGGTGTCGAGCCGCGAGCATCTTGTCCAGATCCCGAAGGAGCCCTTCGGAGAAGCCGGTGCCTACTCGACCTGCATCCACCAGCTGGCCCGCAGCGTAAACGCCGAGCACCAGCGCCCCCAGCCGAGCCCTCCGGCCTCGGCCGGGAATGTATCCGCAGATGATGCAGTCCTGGGTGGGGCGGACCTTGAGCTTGAGCCAATCACGGCTCCTTCTGCCCGGCTGGTAGAAGGAGCCGGCCCGCTTGGCGACCACGCCCTCCAGTCCAGCCTCGCTCACCTTGGCGTAGAAGGCCTCCCCCTCCGCTTCGACATGGTCCGCGTAGCGAACCACCCGGCCATCGCGGAGTGACGAGCGGAGGGCGCGCTTGCGCAGTTGTAAGGGCATCCGCGTGAGGTCGCGCCCCTGGGCGAAGAGGAGGTCGAAGGCCATGAACACAACGGGCTGCTCCTGGCTGGCCCGCTCGGCCTCCGTTGGTCGCAGCTGCATCCGGTGCTGGAGTCGCTCGAAGGATGGGTGGCCATCGGGATCGAGAGCCACGATTTCCCCGTCCAGAAGGCAGTCGTCGGCATCCAGGCAAGCGGCCAGCTCCTGCAGCTCCGGGTAGCGGATGGTCTCGTCTCGCCCCGACCTGCCCTGCACCGAGAGCCTGCCTCCCGTCCACCTCACCACGGCGCGGACGCCGTCGTACTTCAACTCGAAGATCCAGTCCGGACTGCTGAACGGGCGGTCGGTCAGGGTGGCAAGCATCGGCGAGAGAGTTGCCGGTAGCTTCCTCTTGGGCGCCTCTTGGATCAGGGCCTCTAGGCCCTGATCCCCTGCGGCGGTGCCCTCGGCGACCTGGTCCAGAGTGCGACCTGTCTTGACTGAGGTGTCGGGGAAGATCAGCTCAGGATCGGCCTCCGAGTCGGCCTTCTTGATCAACAGCCACTCGTCCTTCTTGCCCAACGCCCCGTGATCCATGCGGATCAGGCTGAAGCCGCCCTTCAGCTTCTGCCCGCTCAGCTCGAAGTCGAGATGGCCATCCCGTAAGCCTTCGGTCACCTGACCCTTGGGGCCCTCCACCCAGGTGCGCTCGCCCATATCCCAGAGCAGCACCGTGCCCGCGCCGTATCCGGACGGGATCACCCCTTCGAAATCGCCGTAGTCGATCGGGTGGTCCTCAACCTGCACCGCCAGGCGCCGTTGTTTGGGGTCCATCGAGGGGCCCTTGGGTACCGCCCAGGATAGGAGCGCGCCCGCGTGCTCGAGACGGAAGTCGTAATGAAGTCGGCTGGCCCGGTGGAGCTGGACGCAGAAGCGCTGTCCGGAAGGGAGCTGGCTCCACGAACCCTCCGGGCCTGACGCCTTGGCCCCTGACTCGACAGCGCCGCTTGGCTCCGGACTTTGGCTAAAGTCGCGCTTGCGACGGTAGGCGCCAAGGCGGCTCGCCGGCTCGCTACCGGTGCCTTCATCGTTGGCCGGTTGCTTCGAGGCTCTGCTCTTGGCCCCCGCACGTGGGGAAGCGCGGTCGGACATGTTCGGCCTCCGGGACGGATTCGGCGACCGGCCACCAGGCCAGCCCCAGCGAGCGGGCGTTTCGGCCTAGATATAACTCAGATTCGAGGGAGTCGGCATCGCCCCTTGCTGAGCGTTCATGTGCTCCAAGAGCAAACCGGCCATTCAGCAGGCGAAGTCGGCATCGAAGGGCCCGCTGAAGAATTGCGTGATCGCCATGGTCGTTCCTACGAAAGGAGTCTGCTGGCAGCCGCTTTCGGCAGTGGCCAGAGAGCCACCCACGGGAATCCAGTCTGAGCTCGCCACCAGGCTCCCCGCGCCGAGCGACACCAAGCCGCCGGTGATCTGATCCCACTGGGGAGCGAAGGCGTACACCCCGAGGTGCACAACTCCGGCCAGCTGCAATGCGGCGACCATGCCCTCCAGGTCGGCGGCGTTGAGCAGGGTCGAGTTCTGCCAGCTGTTGGTCGTCTCCACGTCCAGCCAGAACGGGTAGGCGGCGGGCTGACTGGGCAGGTGGTCACGCCGAGCGGCCTTGCGGAGCCAGAGCACGTCGGCTTCTGACTTCTGGTAGCCGTACTCGAAAGCACAAGCCAGGGACACTTGGCCCGCTCCGAATAGGCGTGCGTATATCACCGTCGGCAGGCAAACTCCGAATGGAGTGATTCCCGAGTTGGGCCAGTCAGCCACCGCCTCACCCAGGTAGGAGTTACCCGGATCCCCGGTGTTGAGGTAGACCGATACCTTGGGCTCGACGCTGTCGCCACTCGACTTGTAGGCGGCCCAGCTGAGCTCTCCAGCCAGGCACGGGTTGAGCGTGTTGGCCCGGCCGCCATTCACACCGACCACTCCGAAGGCCTGTCCCAGAGGCAGAGCGCCGCCGCATTCGGGGTAGGAGACATCCGCGCCGGCCACCGCTGGGACCGAGTTGGGCTCGACGCCGCCCAAGGGCCTGCCCAGGTAGGTGGGAGCCGCTCTGGCTGGGGTGGGAATGATGGCGAGGAGCAGAGCCAGCAGGGCTGACCCGGCCAGAACTCTTCCCCCTGCCACCGAGCGGTCCATGAGACGACCTCGGGTCAACTGCGGAGGGACTTCCGGCCGTCCATTGGAGCGGCGCGATCGGCGGCATTCTACCGCGACCACGAATCCGGCCAAACCGAGCGGTGGGTCCCCAAGCAGCATTCCCAAAGCCCTGGCGGCCTCGGGACCCCCTCCTTTCTGGTGCTACCGGAGGCTGGCTGAGCGGGCCGGCTTGACCGGCCCGCTCAGTTCAAGCGCTCAGCCGAAGTCCTGGGCCAGGCGGGTTAGGTTGGGGTAACCGAGGCCACTCGCAGGGTTGTAGAGGTCCCCGGGGGTGCCGGTGTAGTAGACGTTGTCGTTCCCGGTGCCACCCTGCTCCAGTGGAGTGAATGGGGAATTCCGGTTGGTGGCGAAGGAATAGATCGAGGGGTTCCAGAAGCCCACCCGATGCCCCAGGTAGGAGTCGATCACCGCGGTGCTGCCGTTGAGCTCGGGCGCCACGAAGCTGGTACCTCCCCATCCGCCCTGGAGCGTGGGCTCACCGATGGCGGCCCATGAGGGCTCGTAGAGGAGGTAGCCGCTGTAAGGATCGGCGTCAGTTGAGACGTCAGGTGCTTCCCGCCCCGACCCGAAGCCGTGGCTGACCGAGGGGGTCGGATTGAAGTTCCACTCTGTCGGCTCGACGATCCCGTCGACGTTCTGGTAGTCGATTGGGGTCAGATACTGGACGGCGCTGAAAAAGCCGGTCCCGGCGAAGCGCGCCTGGTAGGAAGGTGTCGGCTCAATTTGGCTGTAGCCGCCGCCCCCTCCGACCACCAGTGACTCCGCCGCCGAAGCGAGCGAGACTCCGGTGACGGTGGCGGTGGGCTGCCAGAGGTAGTCCCAGCCCCAGGCCCTTTGGGCGGGGACGGTGACGGAGGCAGCGCCGTCAGGCCCGGTCAGGGTTCCGGTCCAGGGCAGGGTGGTCCCACCGCCCGCGGTGATGTAGGGACTGTCACCCGAGGTATCGACGGACAGATTGGTGGTGCCAATGTCGCCGGAAGCGTCGTAGGCCCCCGAGTCCCCGGCGGCCAGGAAGCCCGATTGCCCCTGCGCGGCGAATTCCAGGAAGGCCTCGTCGAAGGCCGCCTCGTAGCCGGGCGATTCCTCACCTTCGGCAATCGCAGACTGCAGGTAGGTCTCAGATTCGCCCCAACTCGCTGAAACCGAGCTGGCGAGGTTTTGGCTGGCCGCCGTGAAGAAGGCGTCGGCGAAGCCGTAATCGGTGTTGGGCGCCTGGTAGACGATGACGTTGGCATCTGGAGCCAGACCGCCCGATTGCTCAGCGTCCAAATCCGTCTCACCGGTGCCGGAGCCGTCGCTGGGGGCACCGGGGCCGCCGTCAATGTTGTCCACGGTCACGCTACGGCCGCTGGGGGTGAGACCCATTACGTTCTTCCAGAAGTATTGAGGAGCACCCGGATCCAGGGCGGCCAAGGTCACGATCGCGATGGTCTCTCCCGCACCCGCGGCGCCCTTCTGGTAGAGACCCTCCAGCCCGTAGTTCTGGGCGAAGTTGGTCGGCGTGTTGCAGGCGTCTGGCAGGCCGGTTAGGGCTAGGCAGGCGTTGCTGCTCTTGGACTGCGGTGGAGTGAGCTTGGTGTCGGTGTGGACCGCCTGGCTGGTGAAGGGGCTGTAGTTGGTCAGCCCCAGGACTGCCACCACGTAGGCGGCGATGCGATACGGAAGCAGCGGGGATTGCGAGGTTCCGTGGACGGTCTGGGCGGGAACGCCCTGCATCCCGTCTCGGCCCGGCAGGCTGGGAACGTGATACTGCTTCTGCTGCACTGACAGAGCGCTGTCGAACTCTCCGGCCGTCCCGTTGGCCACCACGTCAACGTTGTCTGCGTAGGCGTCGGTGCTAATACCGAAGTGGCCAAGATAGCTTTGCAGCTGGTCGATGTTGCCCTGGGACTGACCGTAGCTCCGGGCAAACTGCGAGACGGATAAAAAAGCCTGCGGACCAATGCCCTGCTCGACCTGGTCCTCCAGCTCGGGCAGGTTCTGCTCTCTCAGGACAAACGAAACGGTCTCCGGCGTGTTGGGCGGGGTGTTGCCGAAGACCGTGGCGTCGGGCAGTGTCGCTGCGCTTATTCCCGGCTGAACCGGCACCAGGGTGTTGGGGCCAGGGCCCGAGGCGTTCGCCGAAGTCCATCCCGCCCCCAGCGGCAGGGCGATCGCCGCCAGTGCCAACGCCGTCGTCGCCAAATGACGCGAGACAATCGCGCGCACCATCTTCACCGGAACCCTCCACGTTCCCACGCAATGCGCCCGCCTCGCCGAAGCTACCGTCCCAGACCCGATGCCGACGAGCGCGAGCTACTGTAACTCGTACTCGTGGTCCGACTCAACCGGCATAGCCCGAGGGGTAGGCGGGGGTACGTCGACCTGGAGCGTTGGCTCTGCAGAGTACCGTTCTCGCGCCCGTACGAGAGCCGCATCGAGGCTCTGCGATCGGGCCACCCACAGCCCACCGCGCGGCAAAGCGAGCCTAGCTCGGGCGGAGAGCCAACGCCAGCTGCGCCTTGGTCATCCCCGATCGGCCGGCTACTCCTTTGCGCCTAGCGTCTTCGTAGAGCTGGTCCCGGGTACGTCCTCCGGCCCTCGATGGGACCTCAACCCACCCCTGCGACCCGATGAGATATCTCTCACCGACGAGCGACTAGCCTCTTTCGACTCACCGCTTCCTGCCCTCTCCTTATTGACCGTCCGGGCGGCGATCTCCTCGGCCAGCTTGGGTGAACGGCCCTGATCTCGCAGGCTGTCCTTGACGTGCGCGTACTGACGCTCCCGCTTCGCACTCCACTGTTCGGATGGCATTGTCCCTATCTCGTTGAAGGGCCGCCCAGCCGATCAGGCCGCCACGGCTGACGTGTCGACTCCGACCGGGCGACGTTTGCCGCCCCGCCGGCCCTTCCGATCGACTGAGCTGCAGGTACTGGCGAGCAGGAGGAGGGGAACCGTACCCTCGGTGGCGGACATGTTCGCGCGGATCCCCCGAATGGCTCGGTGCACCAAGAGCTTGATTGCCTCGACGCTCCGTCCCATCTGCGCTGCTATTTCCTTAAGTTCGAGTTCTTCTCCATAGCGCAACCAGAGCGCGCGTCGTTGCGATGCTGGCAGGGTCTTAGAGAGTTCCCACACACCCCGCACCTGCTCCCTCGTCACCACGACGTCAGCGGGACTAGGCCCCGTGTCCGGTATCTGAACAGCCTCATCAATCTCTGCGGTTGGCCGCGAAGCCCGGTAGTAGTCAGCCACCCGATGAGCCGCGATCGTGTACAGCCAGGGCAGCGGGGATGACCGCATCATGCGGTAAGTCTTCAGCCCAGCGACCGCCTTGCAGAAGACATCGCTGGTAAGGTCCTCGGCGTCAGAGTGACTACCGACTCTGGTCCGCACATAGCTAAACACTTCTGCGTAGTGCTGTTGGTACATGTACGACGCGTTGGGCGGCGTAACCCGTACTGCATCGGTCGCCGCAACGATTGTCTGGGTCATGGCGCTGCACTCCTCGCTAACCAGAATGCCGTCGTGGCTGGCTAGGACCGTAGCATCCCGTCGTGGGCGAATGCAAGCACCAAGTTCATAAAAACCCTTGTTTTTTGTGCGCATATTGAGACTGATTGATGGTGTGCTAGGCTGCTAATTCGCCCCCTCAAAAGGTACACGTGGCTAAACAAAAGCCCTGCCCGGTCCAATGTTTAAGTAGCTGAAATATCAGCTTGGCAGAACTTGCTTTGAAGTAGGGACTCACTGCTCGGAACCGGCGTAACAGGGCGGCTCAGCATCCGTTAGCCAAGACAAGGCGATAGCAGACGGACGGGGAGCCGCCGCTGGAGGAGAGATCAAGTGTCAGCACTCATGACGGCTGGGTGGAGTCATCGCCAGGGGAGCGCCCCTAACTCGAGCCCCCAATGGCATCGCTCCGAGGGGCGCGAAGACGGGATGGATCGCGCCAACCGAGAGATTCGGATGGCGCTGGCCCGGGGGCGGCGCCGACGGCTAGTCCAGTCACAGAAGCGTCGCTGTCTCACCGCTATTGATGACTGCCTCTTCAGGCTCGAGGAGATGCACGTCAAAGGACTCCACATTGGCCGGCGAGATCGCTGTCGCAAGGTGGTGGCCGAACTGATGAGCGCCACCCGTGAACAAGTCCCCGCGGATGTCCAGACCGCTCGCACCTCCTACGCCCTCCACTCCGCCCTGCTCAACTGGCAGTCAGCGGTGCTGGACGCCCTGGTGCCACGGCGGCGGGAGCTCTTCCCTGACCTAAACCAGCACGAAGATTGGCCGCGGCCGCGACGGCCGCGTCGCCGCCGCCAGCGGCAAGCGGTGGACCAGGGAGCACTGACTCCGGCCGCCTGAGCCCGCCACAGCCGGCGGACTCAGGCGCTCTGCATCTACCTTGCCTTGGGATCCGACTCCGGCGTCAGATGCGCTCGGCCACGCTCTGGCCCTGGACAAAGAACAGGAGGTAGTCCGGACCCCCCCCCTTGGTGTCGGTGCCGCTCATGTTGAAGCCGCCGAAGGGGTGAACGCCCATGTAGGCACCGGTAGACCGGCGGTTGATGTACAAGTTGCCGACGTGAAAGCGCTCCTTGGCGATGGCGATGCGCTCCGGATCGCGGCTGAAGTACGAGCCAGTCAGCCCGAATTCGGTGCCATTGGCGATGCTCAATCCCTGCTCGAAGTCGGTGGCCTTGATGACAGCCAGGACCGGACCGAAGATCTCCTCCTGAGCTATCCGGGCATCGGGGGCCACGCCTAGAAAGATGGTGGGCTCGATCAGGTGGCCGTCGCCCGGCCGGCGATCTCCTCCGAGGACCAGCTCCCCCTCCCCACGGCCGACTTGGATGTAGTCGAGGATCTTCTCCTCGGCGGCTCCGTCTATCACCGGGCCGACGGTCACCTCCGGATCGATCGGATCACCGACCTTAAGCTGCCTGGTTCGCTCCAGAACCCGGCTTACCACTTGATCGTAGACCGGCTCGGCCAGGACTGCCCTTGAGCCTGCTGAGCATTTCTGGCCTTGGAATCCAAATGCGGACGTGGTGATGCCCTCGGCGGCGAGGTCTAGGTCGGCGGTCTCGTCAACCACCACCGCGTTCTTGCCGCCCATCTCCAGCTGCACCCTCTTGAGCCAGCGCTGGCCGGGGTGCACCTTGGAGGCGCGCTCGTAGATGCGGACACCGACCTCTCGCGAGCCGGTGAACGCCACGAATCGGATCTGGGGATGGTCGACGAGAGCCTCGCCCACAACCTCGCCGCGCCCGGTCAGGAGGTTGATCACCCCGGGCGGCAGACCCAACTCGCCGAACAGGTCCACCAACCATGCCGCGGTAGTGCTCGAGGTCTCGGCGGGCTTGAGCACCACGCAGTTGCCGGTCACCACCGCGGCGGTCATCATCCCGGTGGCGAGGGCCAAGGGAAAGTTCCAGGGAGAGATCACCGCGCCAACTCCGAGGGGCAGATAGCGGTATTGGGTGAGCTCTCCCGGCCAGGGGGTGATCCCATCGCGGCCTCCGAGTTCAAGCGCCTGACGGGCGTACAACTCCATCAGATCGATCGTCTCCGAGACCTCCCCATCAGCCTCGGTCCAGGCCTTGCCGACCTCGTAGACGTTGAGAGCTGCCAGCTCGCCGCGCCGGCGACGGACCAACTGGGCGGCGCGAAGCAGGACCGCCGCCCGCTCCTCGATCGGCGTTCTCGACCAGTCCGGGAAGGCCGCCCATCCCGCCGCAACCGCCCGCTCCACATGCTCGAGCTGGGCCGCAGCATGTCGCCCGATCACCTGCTCGGGATGAGCCGGGTTGTAGGACTCGATCACCTCGTCGCTCTCGACCCGCTGGCCTCCGATCAGCAAGGGATAGTCGCGACCGAGCTGACCCCGGACCCGGGCCAGCGCTCCCTCGAACCCACTGCGGACACCTGCGATCGAGAAATCTAGAGTCGGCTCGTTACGGAAGGGGGCGAGAGCCATCGGGAATCCTCCTTTAGTAGTAAACATTGTGGCCGCGGCGGGCCAGCGGTTGTCCGCTGCAGCTAACGCCGGAGCAGATTCCGGGTCAAGAAGAGCAGGTTGGCGGGCCTCTCGGCCAGACGCCTCATAAAAAAGGGATACCAGTGGGTCCCAAATGAGGTTGCGATCATCACGGTGAATCCCTGAGCGAGGAGATCCAGCTGCAGCTGGGGGCGGACGCCGTAGAGCATCTGGAACTCGAACCGGTCTCTTGAGATCTGATGCTGCTCGACGAAAGCCTTGGCGTGGTCGATCATCCGGGGGTCGTGGGTGGCGATCGCCGTATAGCCGCCCTCAAGCAGCGTCCGCTCCATCAGCCGCAGGTAGTTCTCGTCCACATCGGCCTTGTCGGGGAAGGCCACCTCCTTGCTCTCCAGGTAGGCCCCCTTGACCAGCCGAAGGTTGGGCCTCAGCGGCAGCAGCGATTCCAGGTCCTGGGCAGTCCGCCGCAGGCAGGACTGGAGCACGGCGCCAACATTGTCGAAACCGCCAGCCCTAAGGTCCCGGTAAGTCTCGAGCGTGGCCTCGACGTGAGCTGAGTCCTCCATATCGATGCGCATGGTCATACCCCGCTCGGCTGAGAGCTGGAGCAGGCGGGTCATGTTGCGCTGGGCTAGCTCTTGGCTGATGTCGAGTCCCATCAGGGTCAGCTTGATGGCGACGTTGGCGTTGAGTTGCTCGGAGGCGATCCGATTGATCAGGTCCTGGTACGCGGACACAGCCTGATCGGCCTCGGCAGCGCTGGTCACCGCCTCTCCGAGGCAGGTGGCGTTGCACTTGAACCCCTGCTGGTTGAGCTGGCGGATCACGGCCATGGCCTGGTCCAAGGTCTCGCCGGAGACAAAGCGTGAGGCACCCAGGCGCATCCCGTAGCGACGCATGAAGGCCTCGGTGGCCCGGTTCTGGGCGGCGGCCAAAATCGCGGTCCGGGCGACGGCGTTCATCGAAGGCAAGTTCAGGCCATCCCAGAGCTGATCTGATCAGGAGGGCACAGGAGACTGACTATCGTCGGTTCGGGCTTCACTGCAAGAGATCATCGCAGCCCGGCACCCGCGGCCTGTTGTGAGCGGGCGTAGACTCAGGCCGATCCGCGCGGTCTCCGGACTGGGCCGGGGCACAAGGGTCCGCAGGGAGTGAACCTTTTGCAGTGACCGCTCTCAGTCAGGCCCGAACCCAGGTGCGCATCAGATTCTCGGCGCCGCGTCTGGTCGCCCTATCGGCCTACTGGCTCGCTATCAACTACCTGTGGCAGGGCATGGGGGCCCTGATTCTTCCCCGCTTGATCGTGGGAACCGTGGCCTCAGGACACCGGGGCACGGCGCTGGCGGTTATCGCCGCCGGTGGGGCAATCCTGGCAATCCTTGTCCAGCCTGCCGCGGGCGCCCTCTCCGATCGCTGCCGGCTGCCCTGGGGACGGCGCCGTCCTTTCATGTTGGGGGGAACCCTGGGAGATATCGTCTGCCTGTTCGGGCTGTCTATAGCGGGAAGCTATGGCGCTCTACTCGTCCCTTACTTCGCCCTGCAGATCTGCTCCAACACCGCGGAAGGCGCCTATCAGGGGCTGCTGCCGGATCAGGTGCCGAGTGAGGAGCGTGGGCGCGCTGCCGGCTATTACGGGATCGCCGTGTTCACTGGAACGGCGATCGGGTTTCTCCTCACCGGCCAGCTCATCGCCGTTGGGCACATTCGCCTAGCTTTGGTCAGCGTGGCGGTGGTGCTACTGCTGGCGCTGGCGGCCACGCTGATATTCGTGCCGGATTCGCCGGCGCGGGAGCCTCGGCCGCCAAGGCGAACGGCCCTGCTGGGGGTCTTCAGTTTCCGGCCCAAAGAGAACCCAGACTTCACCTGGCTGCTGGTCTCCAGGCTTCTGGCCCTGATGGGCATCACCGGCCTCACTGACTTCGCCCTGCTCTACATCAAGGCGACCTATTACCCGGGCTCCGGCAGCGCGATCGCCAATCGGGCCTCCGGCGCCACCTCGATCCTGCTGGCGGTGGTGGTGCTCGCCGCCATCGTGGTCACGCTGCCGGCAGCCCGGCTCTCCCAGCGAGTGGGTCGCCGGGCTCTGGTGCGCGCGGCGGCCTGGCTGGGAGCTGCCGGCACCCTGCTCTTGATCCTTGCCCACGCGCTGCTCTGGGTCTACCTGATCGGGTTCTTGATCGGAGCCGCCTTCGGAATGCTGCTCTCGGTGGATTGGGCCTTCGTGGTCGACCTGGTGCCGCCCGAGGCGGCCGGTCGCTTCATGGGCATCTCCAACCTGGCCACCGCCGGTTCGGGCATCCTGGCCACGGTGATCGCAGGACCGCTGCTCGACTTTGGCAACGGCATCCACCACAACGCCGGCTTCCCCATGATCTTCGGCTTCTTCTCGATCGCACTCCTCCTTGGAGGCTGGCTGGTCTGGAAGGTCAGGCTGCCCGGCCAAGGCGCGGAGATTCAGGGGTCAACTTCGGCTGCCAGCGTCTCGAGCGCGGGCGGCTGACCTCCGGCGGGCCCGCCCGAAACCGCCACGCCTATGGGGCTGAATCCGGTGACTCTGGGCGACCCCGAGCCGGCCAGCTAGCAACCGCTGTCGGGCCTCGCCCAGCCGGTGCGCGCTCTCACCCGATCAGACTGCCGCTCGCCTCGAGCACCTGCCGGATGGCTTCCGCCAGGGCCAGCGCCGAAGCGGTGTCCAGCTCCAGCGCCACGCGAGCTCCCGGTCCCAACGAGGGATTGAGAAAGTCGAGGTTGAGAGTGTGCTCCGCTGCCGCATGCACCGGGTGGTCGAAGTAAACGCTGGCATCGGTCACTGGGAACCAGCCCTGGCCGCCCTTGCCGCTGCCCCTCACCCGCACGGCCTCGGTTTGGTAGGTACACATCTTAGGCTCCTCCAGCGGACAGGTATTGGCCGAAGAAGCGCCAGATCTCCTCCCAGCCCTCCTTGGCGGCTTCCGGCCGGTAGGCGGGCCGATCGGCGGCGAAGAAGCTGTGGCCAGCCCCGGGATAGGTGTGGAATTCGAAGTTCTTGCCCTCCTCTTCGAGGGCGCGGGCCAGCTCGGCCGTCTCCTCCGGCGAGGGGTGCTGGTCCTCGGCGCCAAACAATCCCAGTACCGGGCATCGCAGGTCGGGGATTCGATTCAAGAGCGGGGTGACCTTGAGGGGCATCCCTTCGGGGGGAGTGCCCACGATGAAGGCGCCGTAGCAGACGACCGCGGCGTCCAGGGGAAGGCTGCAGGCGGACAGGAACGACTGCCTGCCACCCGAGCAATATCCGATCACCCCAGCCTTGCCATTACTGGACTCCATCTCGCGGAGGTATCCAGCAGCGGCGCCTACGTCACCGACCAGTCGCTCGTCCGGGACGCCGCCCCGGGCCCGCGCGGTGGCAGCCGCGTCATCGGGGCTGGCGCCTGGAGCCTCCCGGGAATACAAGTTGGGACACAGCGCCAAGTAACCGTGCGTGGCGAGGGTTCGGGTGACCTCCTTCGACCAGCTGTCGTAACCGGGCATGTGATGGATGACTACGACACCACCGTATTTGCCCTGGTCTAGGGGCTGAGCTAGGTACGCCTCGACCTGATCGCCGCCGTGGCCACTGATGGTCACGGTCTCGGCTCGAATGTCGTCTCTCATCTGGGCTGCCTCCTCCCGTCAGACGGCGGATGTACTCCTCAATCCCGCGGGCCCTTGCTAATGCTCACAGCTTGCGATTGTTTCAGTTCCAGGGGCTCCAGCTCCAGCGATCGGCCGCGGAGGGAACGCGAAGCTGGGCTAGCCGGTGGAGCTTGATCCGGAACTGCCCATGTTCGGGCAGGAGTGGGTGCCCGGTGTAGGAGTCCCCGTCGAGGTCGAGGAGGAACTGGCCAGGACGTGCGCTGAGGTGACGGCAGTCGACGCGCTGGCTGCGGCTGCGCTCAGAGAGGCGATGCCAACAGCGAACCCGGCCAGGCCTGTGAGCGCAACGCCCACCAAGAGCAGCCTAATTGCCTTTCGTCTCATCATCTTTTCCTTGGTTGCGGTCTCCCCAACTGGATAGCGGTCGGGGATCAATGGATTCGATCTCCCCAGTCAACCACGCTGCGCTGGGGACTTCCTCAGAGGCGTCTGACAATCCGCCCTGAGTTGCAGCCAGGGCATGCCCGTTGACGAACGAAGTGACATCTACAATGGCGAACGAATGACGGCTCGCCAACTTCGGCGACTGAAGCTGCTCATCGTCGCCGGAGTCCTGGTCACTGACCTGACCTTCGGCTTCGCGCTTCACGCACTCGGGGTGTCGCTACTGTGGTGCGCGACCGTCCTTGCATTTCTTACCGTTCTGTCGGGAGGGGGCAACTGGCTGGTGCTGCGCAGTCTGAGGCGGTCGTTGGACCGAGCATCGCGAGCCGACCGCCCGTGACCGCTCCGTGCGCTTCCCTGTCTCGTCACAGAGGGCGGATGAGTCTGAGGCCGGGGACTAACTAGGGCAACGATATACTTGGCACACCGGAAGTGCCAAGAGTCGTTGATCCACTTTGGCTGAGTGGGGGCCTTCGTGCCTAGACGCGCTCGATGGCCTCGATAAGTTCCCCCGCGACGCCAGAGATCGCCAGAAGTACGTTCGTGACCTGCCGATCGGGCAGGTTTTGACGAAAAACTATTGTGCAGGTCGGCTCGAACTGCACGTCCATGCTTGGGTTCTCAAAGTTGATCCCCGAATTCAGGTACTTGACGGGGCGAGGCGGCCTGCCGTACCTCCAATGGAGGCGTACCAACTCTGTATTCGGCTTCGGGTAGAGCGCCCCGGGGAGCGGCTCAACCCGTACCGGGGCAGGGGTTCCGCTTCGAAGCTCTGTGAATCCGAGCGCGTGGTGGGTCATCAGCAGTTTGCGGTGCTTGTCCACGTTATTGAGACGGCGCAAGGCCCCAAGCTGCCATCGCCGTGTCCCCGGACGCTTGCCCGGCTGGAATGGCGCAAGGGCTTCGATGTAGCGGTTGTCGACGCCGGGAAGCCGCCGTCGGACGGAGAAAGCGCCCCGATCCATGGGGAACTCGACTTTTATACAGAACTTCTCAGATCGAAGGCTACTCGAAGCGGCACCGCATCGGACGAGAGCGTACGCAAGGTGGTCGAGGCAAGAACGGTAGTTATTCAAGGCGTCGCCGACGATGAGGCCCCACGCCTCCGGTATGGGCTTAAGCCGCTCGACGTAGACGCTGGTGTATTGCAACTCTGGTTCGTCCTTCCAGCGTTGAACAATGACGGCATCGTCTTCCGCGCCGTTCCAGACCTCCAATACCTCGTGCAGGACTTCGACATAGTGGTCGGCGCGCCTCAGTTTCTGTCGAGCGTCCGCGAGGTTGGGACGGCGCAACGGTTGCCCCCTCCGTGAGTGGGTCGCTAAAGCTTCAGGGCGATGCGCGTTTGGCGCGCTTGCGCCGCGCCTGTTTCGCTTCAGCCAAGCGCGCGTCGAGTTCCGTCTTGGTCACGCCCAAGACGCTCTTGACGAACTTCTCGAACTTGCTACGGTCGCGTTTAGGGTCTGGACTTCGGTTAGCCAAGGGCATCCTTCCCGATGAGTTGGCGGTAGGTGATCCGCCTGCCAATGACGCCGCAAGTGGTCGAGGTAAACCGCGCCGACTCCGCAACCTTGCGGCCATTGAACCGCGTGGTGGCCTCCGCCAGATAACGGTCGAGGTGCTGGGGATCGACCGAGTGATGGGTGCCGTAGACCATCCGCTTGAACAGGGACCAGAAGTTCTCCAGCCCGTTCGTGTGGATTCGATCTTCGACGTACTTCTCGGCGTGGTCGATGACTCCGTGAATGTAGCCCGATTCCAGCCCGTCGTAGGACTTAAGCGCGTCGGTGTACACCGCGGAGCCAGGGGCAACGCTTGCCCTGACGAGTCCTTGAAGGGTGCCCTTGCGCCTGCTCGGGACGACGCTGGCCCTCACCTGAGAGGATTCGCCGCGCTCCAAGAGGCCGGCGACGATGGTCTTGCCGGAAGCGCCGGTGCCGATGTGCTTGCGTCGGTTCTCGTGCTGGAACCTCGCCAAGCCACCGACGAACGTCTCGTCAACCTCAACCTCACCCGAGAGCGGGGTTTCGAAGTTCCCGATCTCCATCGCCAGCCGAATCCGGTGGGCCATAAACCACGCGGATTTCTGCGTTACCCCGAGGTTCTTAGCGAGCTGGTGAGACGAGACGCCCTTCTTGAAGGACGAGTACATCCAGAGCGCGGGGAGCCACTTAGAGAGCGGGATCGGGGAATCCTCGAAGATGGTCCCCTTCTTGACCGTGAACTCGTACCTGCAAGCCTTGCAGCGCCAGAGAGAGCGCGAGGCGATAAAGCCGATGGTCGTGGCCTCGCAACGTGGGCAGACGACACCATCCGGCCAGCGGAGCTGCGCCATGAAGTCACGGCAGACCGCCTCGTCCGAGAAGTATCGGACCGCTTCGAGCAGGGTTTCGGGGAACCTCTCCGCTTTCATAATGTAGTGAGTGTACTACCTAATAGAGCGTGTCAAGTACCTAAGCAAGATTTGCTCCATCGGGGCTGAGGCAGACCTAGACTTCGGGCGATGGCTACGGGTTGGAACCTCGCGGCGCGAATCGCCCTCGCCGTTTTGGGCCTTACCCTGATTTGGGCAGCTTCCGAGGGGCTGAAGTTTCATGTCCCACAGGCGGTGTGGTGGGGCATCCTGGTGCTTGGTGTGATCTTCGTGGTAGTGGCTATATTGCCAACGCCCCGCAAGCTTCCCTCGCGGCTTACAGCATTGCGATGGGGACTCTCGATGATAACGGCCCTTCGCTTCGGGTCGGGTCTGTTGGTCATCTCCGCCAAATACGGGGCAAATGGGAAGTGGCGGAACGTGCGACGACGGGTGCGGAAGCAGATCATGGATGGCCGAGTCGATATGGATGTAAACAACGTGACGATGGGCCGCGATCCGATCTACGGCCTGGTCAAGGCGCTGAAGCTCACCTACAGAGTTGGAAGAGGCGCGATCGTGTCGGTCGAGGTTCCCGAGAACGAGCGGTTGTCGATCCCATGATAGAGTTTTGGTGTGCCAAGTATATCGTTGCCCTAACTAGGGACGTGGTTCCCGCGGCTAATGCAGTCATCGGGGAAAGCTGTCCAGGCCACGGGATGCGTTGGGGAGCGATCCCGTGGCCCAAGTGAGTATGAGGGCCCCGCAGCAAGTGGCGGTGTCGGTAACGGCCAGCGATGTGACTCGGGCCGCGCTTATCCCAGGAGCGAGTCACAATCCTCGAGAAGGCTCAGCTGTTTGCACACCCTAGCGGCTCACGAGAGTGCGCGCTTGAGCTCCCCTGCCGCGGCCACCAGTTCGGCCGAAAATAGATTTGGATTCCCGAAGGTGAACCCGCCGATACCTGCGTCCAGGTAAGGCTGTAATCTCTCCACGGCCTGCTCCGGAGTCACCGGGTCACCGGAGATTTCAAGCCGCTCTCGTGGTATGCGCTGTTTGAGCTCGCGAGCCTGAGTCTCGTCCAATGCCAAGAGGCACGGCTGCGACACCGTCTTGAGGATGGTGGACGGATCACGGCCGGCTTCCTCGCAGTAGCCTTCAAGAATGCCGATCTTGCGCTTGGTCTCCTCAATGCCGGGGAACCAGTTCGACATGTCGGCGTACTTGGCCACAATTCGCAGCGTGCGCTTTTCCCCAGCGCCACCAATCAAGATCTTTGGCCCACCGGCCTGGATGGGGCGAGGCACATTTAGCGCCCGGTCGATCCAAAAGTATTTGCCGGTGAAGCTGGGACGGTCCTCGGTGAACATCAACCTGGCGATTTGCACCGCTTCTTCAAGGCGGTCCATGCGCCGACCAATGGGCGGAAAGTCGAAGCCGTAACCGGCATGTTCGTCTTCGTTCCATGCAGCCCCAATACCCAGGATGGCGCGACCCTTGGATAGGACATCCAAGGTCGTGACCATCTTCGCCAGCAGGGCTGGATTACGGTAGGTGACCCCTGTAACCAACGTACCGAGTCGGACTTTCTTGGTTCGCTGCGACAGGGCGGCCAGCGTCGTGTAGGACTCCATCATCGGTTCGGATTCCTGACCAACACCGCGAATTTGGTAGAAGTGGTCCATCACCGTGACCATGTCGAAGCCTGCGGTTTCCGCAGCCACCGCGAGCTCGGCGACGTGATCGAAGAGCCCTTCGCCGCCGGTGCCGGCGAAGGTGTAGTTGGGCATGTGGTAGCCGAAGAAGGGCGCTGCCATGGATCGTTCCTCCGCTAGCTGAACCAATGACGTGGTCACGCAATTAGCGTCTACCAGCCTCGTGCCGCATCCACTCAGAGCCGGCGTCGCATCCCGACTGGTCCAAGCTTAGGCTAGGAGCTTGGAGCCCGCTCGAGGCACCCGCAGCTCCGAACTACCACTCCGTGCCTTCGGCCAGTTCACGCCCCAGGTACTTGCCGCCACGCCGGCCCAATGGCAAGATGTTGTGTCTAGACGCTTGACAATCCACTATATGTAGGGCAAAATTTCGCCATCCCAGGGCTGGTGAGGAAGGCCAGCCAGGGTGGGCAGTTGATGGGCAGGACCTGAGGGAGGAGGCGCCGTGAGCCAGAGCATTGCCACGACCGGCCACGTATACAAGGACGAGGTGCTGGAGATCGAGCCCCAAGGGCTGGAGCACATCACCTCGCCCCAACGCCACGGCAGACCCTTCCAGATGTTCACCTTGTGGATGGCCGCGAACCTGGTGCTGGCGACCTGGGTGATCGGCAACCTGGCGGTGGGAACCTTCGGCGTGAGCGTGACGGGCGCGTTCATCGCGCTCGCGATCGGAAATGTGTTGGGCGCTCTCCTGCTCGGCCTGCTCAGCACCTTCGGTCCGCGTCTGGGGGTGCCGCAAATGATCCAGTCGCGGATGCCCTTCGGACTGTTGGGAAACTTCGGCCCTGCGGGTCTCAACTACCTGGCCGGGATCGGGTGGTTTGCGGTCAACACCGTCTACGGCACATTCGCCCTTGCTGAACTGGCGCATCTCAATTACTTCATCGCCCTGGCCATCATGGTTGTGGGCCAGGTGGCCCTGGCGGTGTACGGCTACAACATGATCCACGCCTTCGAAAGGTGGATGAGCGTGGCGCTGGTCGCCGTCTTTCTGATCCTGGCTGTGTTCACCTTCAAGGCGGGTCACTACGGACTGCCCTTCAATCCCAAGGCTCCGGTGCCTTTCGGCGGTCCCACCGGCGGCTTCATCATCACCATCGGACTGGCTCTCTCGTACGCCTTTGGCTGGATGCCATTCGCCTCCGACTACTCCCGCTATCTCCCCAAGGCGACCAAGCCGTCACGCATCATCTGGTGGACGGCCCTGGGCATGTTCATCCCCTGCTTGGTGCTGGAATGGATGGGGGCCTTGACGGTATCGATCGCGATGCCCGCCGCGACTGCCGCCAACCCAGCCAACGCCATCGCCTTCCTCATGCCCGGGCCCTTGGCTCAGGTCGCCCTGCTCGCGATCGCCGCCGGCACCGCATGCGCAAACGCGCTCAACATCTACAGCGGCGCCATGTCAGCCTTGGTCATCAAGGTCGAGCGCTCGCCGTTGATGCGAGCCGGTATCGCTGCGCTCATCTTCGGCGGGGTCACCGCCGGAGTTCTGGTCGTGGCGAACTCAACCCTCGCCTCGGACAAGGAGTCTCAGATTGCCATCCCCGAGGTGGCGGGAGCGGCGATCTTGGTAGCGGCGGTGGTGGCCGGAGCGGTGCGCTTCCGACTGCGCCGTTGGCAGGCAGCCATCGTGGTCGGGGTCCTGGGCGGGCTGCTGGCAACCGGCGGTAGCAATCCCAGCGCGGCGGCAGCCCAGTACAGCAACTTCCTGCTCCTGCTCTCCTACTGGATCGGACCTTGGGTTGCGGTCGTCCTGGTGGATTGGTTCTTCAAGCACCGCGGCTCGTACGAGCTCCGGGCTTTGTATGACCAGAGTTCGACGATCCGGGTCGGCACCATCGCCTGGATCGTGGGCCTGGGGGTGTCCATCCCCTTCATGAACCAATCCTGGTTCGTCGGACCAATCCCCTCTGCTCACCCCCAGCTGGGCGACGTTTCCTACCTGGTTAGCTTCGTGGTGGCGGGGAGCATCTACGCAATTTTCGGCCGCCGCCAGGCGACGGCAGCCCAGGAGCCTAGGGTCGACGTGATAGGACGGGCGGCTGCATCCAGCGACCCGGTGCTCGCCGCGGACCTCGGCTACGTCGGTCGGGAGGCCTAAGACCCGGTCGGACAAGCCCGACAGCGCCAAGTCCGGATCGGCCCAGCCCTAGCGATCCGGTCAGTTGACGGTCGGCTGGGCGGGCTGGGGAGGCGCCACATCGTGAACTCTGAAGCCGACCGAGCGCTGGGGTTGCCCTGCCAGCGCGGCAACAACTCTGTACTCGCCGGCAGCGGGGAAGACGAGATTCAACGAGAGAGCCAGGACGCTGCGGATGTCAGAACCGGTTGGGAGTCCGGGAGGCCTGGCCGAGCTCAGCTGCGTTGCCATGCCTGCGATCTGATTGCCGACCGAGTCCTGGATCGAGACCGAGAGCGGGTAAGTGTTGCCGCTGGCGATCCAGGGAACCAGCACCGTCACCCCAACTCCGAGGTGACTCACCACCGGCTGGCCCGGGTGGGCGGCGGTCGGTCGCCAATGGTCGGTCCAACCGCCGCCGGATATGTAGAGCAGCCCATTGACCGCCTCGACGTGGTTGGCGAGGATCAGGTTCTCGATCCGGGGCTGGTCAGTCTCAGCCAACGTCGAAGGCCCTCGGCGTGCCCGTCGGACAGCCCCCGCGGCCCGGGCCTGACCGGCCGAACACCCTTGGCTCGGTCACTCGGTGGCAACGGTTGCCGGCCGGGGCGCCCGCATCTCCTCCCGCAGCTGCTGCAGGCCGATGCAGCCCAGGTCCAGGGCCTGCCGGTGGAAATCCTTGAGGTTGAAGCCCGGTCCCCATGAGCGCCGCGCCTCCTCGCGCACCTCCAGCCAGACCCGCTCACCCACCTTGTAGGCGATCGCCTGGGCTGGCACACCCAGGTAGCGGTCCACCTCGCCAGTACAGAACTCGACCGACCGTCGCGAGCTCTGAACCATGAAGTCCACCGCCAGCTCCCGCGACCAGGTCTCTCCGGGATGGAAGTGCTGTCCCTGAGGAAGAGCCAGCTCCAGGTGGAGGCCGATGTCCACCACTACCCGGGCTGCCCGGAAGGACTGGTTGGCCAGCATGCCCAGGTAATAGTCGGGGTTCTCCAGGTACCCGAGCTCTCCCATCAGCCGTTCGGCGTAGAGGGCCCAGCCTTCGGCGTGTCCCGAGATCACCCCCAGCAGGCCTTGGAAGGGGTTTAACCGATCGCCCAACCAGCAGACGTTAGCCAGCTGGAGATGGTGCCCGGGCACCCCCTCGTGATAGGCGGTGGCAACCTCCGTCCAGAGTGGGAAGTGGGTCCGCCCCAAGGTGGGGTACCAGGTCCGTCCTGGGCGGCTGAAGTCCTGGGCTGGCGGGGTGTAGTACATGGCGGGGCTGCCCCCGGAGGGCGCCAGCATCGCCTCCACCGTAAGGACAGGTGTTGGGATGTCAAAGTGAACTCCATTGATCTCCGCCATGGTCTGATCCAGGAAGGCCTGGTTCCAGGCGAGAAAGTTTGCGTCGCCCTCGATGGCTCGCCGGGGATCGGTCTCCAGCAGCTCGGTCACCTCGGCCACGCTGCCCCCAGGCAGGATCCTGTGGGCCGTGTGGACCATCTCCTCCTGGATCTTGTGCAGTTCCTCCCAGCCCCATTCGTACGTTTGGAGGGGATCGATCCGAATGCCGTTGTAGACACGGCAGCCGAGTTGATAGAGGTCGGGACCGCACCCTTCGCTGGCCACCGCCTTAGCCAGGTAGCTTTGCTCCACAAAGTCGGCGAAGTCCAGATAGGCTCGGTCCGCGTTTTTGGCGGCCGCTTCGAGCCGCGACCCCAGCCCGTCGCCGTCCTCACGGTGTTCGGCCACCAGCTGTCGGAAGAAGCCCGGGTTCGACTCGGTGCCGCCGTAGTTGCGGGCCTTGGTCGCGCTGACGATCGCCTGGCGGCGGGATGTGACCACATTGCGGCTGACTCCAAGCTCAAGCGTCTCCCGGATTCCGCTAAGGCACGCCGGGACTCGCTCCAGCCGCTCTGCGATCACCTCCCAGTCGTGCGCGCTGCTCCGCGCCATCAGGTCAAAGACCATGCGGGCGCCTTCGATGGGTCCCAGGAACCGCAGGCTGCGCATCCAGTTCCCCGAGTCGTGGAGGTCGACCTCGACCTGCAGGCGGTCGCGCATCACCGCCACAGCGAGACGATCGCGCTCGCTCTCGATCGTGACGGCGTCCAGCTGCGAGAGGGTCCCGTGGGCCAGCTCCGCTCTGGCAGCCTCGCCGGTTGGCGAGTAGTCGGTCATGTCCGAGTCGTGGCCGAGAGTGCCGCGGCTGGTCGCCTCGATGGGATCCAGCGCCGAGATCCGATCTAAGTAGTCGTGCGCGACCTCATCGACGTTGGCCATACCCTCTCGCTCCTTCATCCTTGCGTGGTCGCTTGGGCGCGGCCGTGGATCCCGCGGTATCAGCGCAGGTTCTCCACCACCATGGCAATCCCTTGTCCCACGCCGATGCACATGGTCGCCAGGCCGAACCGGAGTTGTCGGCGTCGCAGCTCATGAATGAGCGTGACCAGAATCCTACTGCCGGAGCACCCCAGGGCATGGCCAAGGGCGATGGCGCCACCGTTGGGGTTGACTCGGTGGTCGTCGGGATCCAAGCCCAGTTCCTTGAGAACCGCCACCGCCTGGGCGGCGAATGCCTCGTTGAGCTCGATCAAATCGATGTCGGCGAGACGGAGCCGGGCTCGCTCCAACACCTTGCGCGTGGCCGCCACCGGACCGATCCCCATCAGTCGGGGAGGGACACCAGCGACGGCCATGCCACGCACCATTGCCATCGGTCGGAGCCCGCGGCTCTCGGCGAACTCGCTTGAGGTGAGCAGCAGCGCGGCGGCGCCATCGTTTAGAGGGCTCGAGTTCCCGGCAGTGACGCTGCCATGGATGGCAAAGGCTGGCTTGAGCTGGGATAGCCGCTCCAGTGACGAGTCGGGCCGGGGTCCCTCATCCGCGACGACCGCGCCCAGCTTGGTCTCGACCGCGATCAGTTCGTCGGAGAAGTTCCCTCGGCGCTGGGCCTCCAGGGCACGTCTGTGGCTGTTGAGCGCGAACTGATCCTGAGACCGGCGGTCGACCGAGAACTGCTGGGCCACATTCTCGGCCGTCTGACCCATGGAGTCGGTGCCGTACAGCTCCTCCATCTTGGGATTGATGAAGCGCCAGCCCAGCGCCGAGTCGTGGATGACCCGCTCGCCGCGGGGGTAGGGATGGTCGGGCTTGGCGGTGACCCAGGGGGCGCGGCTCATTGACTCGACCCCGCCGGCGATGATCGCCTGGCCGTCGCCGTGAGAGATGGCCCGGGCGGCATCGGCAACCGCCTCCAGCCCGCTACCACAGAGCCGGTTGACGGTGCATCCCGCCACCTCGACCGGGAACCCAGCTAGCAGAACGGCCATCCGAGCCACGTTGCGGTTATCCTCACCCGCCTGGTTGGCACACCCCAGATAGACGTCCTCCAACTCGCCCGGGTCCAACCCAACCCGGTCGACCAGTGCCCGCAAGACCAGCGCGGCCAGGTCGTCAGGTCGAACCGATGCCAGCGCCCCGCCGTAGCGCCCGACCGGGGTCCGGACTCCGTCGATGATCACCGCGTCGCCCACTCCCGACCTCCTTCAAGCTCCAGCCCTAGCCCAAGACGGCCCAGCACCTCGGCAGCGGGCCGAGACTGACTGTTCCTGGCCGGGCCCGACCTGCGCCTCGGTCACTGCCAGCTTAGGCCCGAGCGCTGTTCCGGCCGCCACCAGCGCGAGGGTGCAGCGGGTGGTCGAGGGCGGCTCAGAACGAGAAGTCGTCGTAGATGGAACGGCGACCGCGCTGGTGGCGGTCACCCGGCTGGACCATTTCGGTCACCCGGCGCGGATGGACCCCGGCGGCCCGACCCCGCCACTCTCTCGGCGCCCTTCGGGGCCGGGTTCGGTTTTGCGACCGCCTACTGGGGGGCTCCGCCCAACCCCGGCGTGAGGGGCGCGGGCTGAGTCTCACAAGGCTGTGCCAGAGGGCGTCGAGAAACGCCCCACCGCCTCGAGCCAGGAGCAAAGCCGGTGTCCGCAGAGTCCCGGCCGATGCTGGCATCCGGCGGCGCAGCTGGCGCCAGACGGCCCGGTTGTACAGAGCCAGCAGCAGGACGGCGTCCAGCAGCAGCAGCAGCGGCTCCCAGTTCGACATCTGTCGGAGCGAGGCCTGCTGGGCGGCGACGACCTTCTGGGCTGCAACCACCTGAGCCTCCGCCCGCCGGTAGGCGACCAGCTCGGTGTCGATCCTCGTGATCTGAGGGGCGTAGGTGAGCATTCCTCTGGCGATGCCCCCGGCGACCGCCGCCCGGAAGTTGGGCTCGGCAAGAAGTTGAGAGTCCTGCGGGTTGCTCATGAAGCCGACCTCGATGGTCACGGCAGGCATCGGAGCATGTACCCACAGCTGGGGAAGCATCTGGACGCCGCGATCGCCCATCCCTGCCGGCGCGATCGCGGCCGCCATCTCGGTATTCAGCGGCTGGGCGAAGGTCATGTCCTTGGAGTAGGGCATAAAAACCGTCGCCCCCTCGAGGCTAGCGTCGGTCCAATCGTTGACCCAGAGGCTGATGAGCACGTCAGCATGCTCCTTGACCGCGTCGGACTCCGATTTGGAGACGCTCACGAAGGTGTCGGTAGTCCGAGTCATGACCACCTTTACTCCATCCGCCTCCAGGTCGTGGCGAAGGTCGAGGCCCATCGAGAGGGTGACGTTCTTCTCCTTCAGGCCGTTGAAGGGAGAGATTGCGCCGGGGTCATAGCCACCATGTCCGGGCATGATCGCGACCACATACCGTCGGGGCGGCTTGAGGTGCTGGGCCACCGGCGTCGGGACGTGCGGGGACGCCATGACAGTCCCGGTGACGAGACCTCCGCCGAGTGCGGCGATCCCGAGGGCCAGGGCTAGGACGTAGGGAGAATGGGTTGGCCCCTTTCGCATCGCGACCGCGACAGTATAGGCGGCGAAGCGGATCTCGACCACTCCACCTCGAAGGTGCTGACGGCCTTGGGGTGGATTCAGCTCCTCCCTGCCCCTCTCGCCTCGGCGCGGTCCACGACCTAAACTCGAAACCGGGCCGCCGGGAAGTGGAGGGAGCTAGGTGCCAAGGAGCGGTTCGGAGTCGGCGGCGACGCTTGACCCGTTGGAGCTCCTAGTCCAGGCACCCGGACAGCCCAGCTACCCGCTTCCGCCGGTGCTGGGGCGCCTCTACGGCGGGTCCTTTGGGCTACCGGCCGGCCTTCTCTACAGCAATTTCGTGACCTCGCTGGATGGCGTCGCGGTGGTTGGCCCATCATCGGGCTCGACCCTGAGCGGTAAGAGCCAGGCTGATCGCTTCGTGATGGGCCTACTGCGCTCAACCGCCGATGCGATCCTGATTGGGTCCGGGACCCTTGACGCCAGCCCCGGCCACGTCTGGACCGCCGAGCACGTCTTCGCGCCAGAAGCAATCGCCTTCGCGGAGCTTCGCCAAGCACTCCACCTAGCGAAGTGGCCCACCCTGGTGGTGGTGAGCGGATCTGGCGACATCGATCTGAACCATCCCGGCCTACTCCACCAGCCCTGCTTGCTGATCACCTCGGATGAGGGTCAGAGACGGTTGGGCGGGGCCAGCGGCCATCAGGTCGTCTCCCTGGGACCGGGCCCGGACCTGGATCCGGTCCAGATCATCGCCGCCGTCCGTGAGGCCGGCCACAGCATGGTGCTGACCGAAGGCGGACCCCGACTGCTGGCCCAGCTGGTCGGGGCGGAGCAGCTGGATCAGTTGTTTCTCACCATCTCACCATTGCTGGCTGGGGCCGCTAAGGAAGGGCCGAGACGGGGGTTCATCGACGGCGTTGACCTTCTGGCCCGGGACCAGCCACCCTGGCTGACCCTTCTCAGCGCGCGCCGTCACGGATCTCACCTCTTCCTGCGTTACCAGTTGGAGACAGCCGTGGCCAAGGCCACCTAGGCCAGTTCGGATCATTCCCCCAGGGTGGGTATCATCAAAGCGGGTCCAGACCGAGGAGGAGTGAGCATGAACAAGAAAGTTGAGGAGATTGCCGCCAGCCAGGAGGAGTGGCGCACACGCCTGACTCCGCAGGAGTACCACGTGCTCCGGGAGAAGGGCACTGATCCCCCTTTCCGAGGCGAGTACACCCACCCGGGGCAGAGGGGCCTCTTCCGGTGCGCGGGCTGCGGTGCCGAGCTCTTCCTCTCAGACACGCAGTTCGACTCGGGTTCGGGGTGGCCCAGCTTCACCGCTCCGGTCTCTCAGGACCAGGTCGAGCTCGACGAGGACCGGAGCCTGGGGCGGGTGCGCACCGAGGTCCGCTGCAGCCGATGCGGGGGGCACCTAGGCCATGTCTTCGATGATGGCCCCCAACCCACGGGCGAGCGCTGGTGCATCAACTCCACCAGCATTAAGCTCGACCCTGAGCCTCCTGCCTGATCCTGCGGGTGGCCAGCCCGGCCGGCTAGGTAGCTGGTCGGTCCTCGGGAACGGCTGGGACGTCCGTGAAGGATGCCCCAAGGCATTCCCCATGGCGGCGTCCTCTCCAGTTTTGAGATCCCCCGAGGGGGCGGTTGCTGGGGCCAGCAGACGCCACCAAGGTTAGCCACGCTTGTCGCTCTCGAAGCCCAGATTTGGCGGCTTGGGTCGGACAGTGCCGAATTTTCACCGCTACGTCACGGAAACCAAGTACACATCGCCATAGGCTCGGACCAATGGGTGAGTCTGGGAACGGATCTAGCCATGCGTGGGCGCTCGAGCAGCCGGGAAGTGCAGCACAGCAGTTGGCCGAGCTGGAGCAGTTGGTCAGCCGCAACTTTGGGTTTCCTGATCTCGACCTAACCGAGCACGAGGTGCTCCGGGCGGTGGTGGCGGAGCTGCCGGTTGCGCTAAGCGCGGTCGACCCTCAAGGAAACGTGGTCCTCTGGAACCCAGCCGCCGAGCGCCTCCTGGGCTGGTCTGAGGAGGAGGTGCTGGGCCGAGCTCTGCCGGCCGCTTCCGGGGTGCACCATCGCGACTTCCTGCGCTCGCTGCGCCGAACCGTCCTCACCGGCCAGGGAGTCCGCGAGTTCGAGACGGTTCGAGTGCATCGAGACGGCCATCAGATTCCCATCCTGGTCTCGACGGCCGCCCTCAGGGACCACGGAGGCCGGGTAACCGGGGTGCTCGGAACCTACCTCGACCTGAGCGCCCGCAAGTCGGTGGAGTCCCAGCTACGGCGTCAGGCGCAACGCGACAGCCTGACCGGTCTTTACAACCGGCGCGGCTTCCAGGACTTACTTCAGAAGATGCTGGGCAAGGAAGAGCAGACCACGGCCATCATCTCCCTGGACCTGGACGACTTCAAGGCGGTGAACGATACCCTTGGCCACCCAGTCGGGGACCAGTTACTGCGGGCCTTCGCCAAGCGGCTCAGGGCCGCGGTCAGACCGGGAGACCTGGTCGCAAGGGTGGGGGGCGACGAATTCGTCGTGGTCATGGCAGGAGTCTCCAGGTCAGCCCTTGACACGACCACCAAGAGGCTCTTCGACCGGCTGGGCCAGACCTACCTGGTCGACGGACGGGAGTTGGTCACCGCCGTCAGCGGCGGAGTCTCCCTCTGCCGCAACGCATCCGAGGCGGACTTCGCGGTGCGGCACGCGGACATCGCGCTCTACCACGCCAAGCAGGTGGCGCGGGGCCGTTTCCAGGTCATCGACAGGGGAATGCGGAGGGCGTTTATGGATCGGGTGGAGCTGGCCGGGCACCTGGCTCGCGCCACTGGCCGCGGCGAGCTCCGCCTCCACTTCCAGCCCATCGTCTCGGCCGGGTCGGCGGAGATGGTGGGAATGGAGGCACTGGTGCGCTGGGCCCGTCCGAAGCGTCGGCTCATGTCACCTGACCAGTTCATCACACTCGCGGAGCGGACCGGGAGCATCACCGGAATCGGGCGCTGGGTCTTGGAGCAGGCCTGCGCCACCCTGCGCCTCTCGGATGACACCAGGCCTTCCAGCCAAGCGGTGACTGTGGCGGTCAACCTCTCGATGGTCCAACTCCGCGACCAGCGGCTGCCCCAGGACGTCGCCGAGGTCCTGGCCCGGTATCAACTGGCCCCGGAGCGGCTCTGCCTGGAAGTCACCGAGAACGCCCTGAGCGCAGATCCTGAGGCGGAGGCTTCGGTTCTGGAGCGCTTGCGCCGACTCGGGGTTCACCTGGCCCTGGACGATTTCGGCACCGGCAATTCGTCCCTGACGGCGCTGCGCCGATTCCCCTTCGACATCCTCAAGATTGACCGGTCCTTCGTGGGTGGTATCGGTGCCGGAGAGCAGGACAGCGCCATCGTGGCGGCCACTATCGCTCTGGGCCAGGCCCTGGGCCTGAAGACGATCGCCGAGGGGGTCGAGACCCAGAGCCAGGCGGAATTCCTGGTGCGCAACGGTTGCGACGAACTCCAGGGCTACCTGTTCGGCAAGCCAGTCCCCTTCCGGGTACTGAGCTCCAATCCTGCAGCAGCCAAGGCGGCGGTCCAGCCAGCGCTGAAGCTCGTGGTGAAGCGTCCCAGCCCTCGCCGCCGATTGGCGGTGCCAGCTTCCTGAGCTAGGCTCAGTCGCCTGGCTCTGGCTGAGCTCCGAGTCCGGCGGGGATCTCGCGCCCCGGGGTGGCGTCGTCTGGTGCCGTCCCCCGCTGAACCCGGTTCGTGAGCAGAGCCAGAACCGCGACCAACGCGAGTAGCGGGACCTGGGCCATGTACTCGTCAAGGCTCCGCCAACTGAGCCAGAACGCGGATAGCAGCAGCACCCCGGCCGCGATCCGCCACTCGGGACGACGCCACCCCCAGATCAGGATCAGCACCATGGCCAGCGCGGTAAGACCCAGCATTAGGTCGCTGGGTGGAGGCCTCAAGAGGCCCGCTAGGACCAGCTCGCTCGGTCCGTAGCCCAGGGGGAAGGTGGGCGCGGACAGGTTGTGCCAGATGGCCACCAGCGCGTCGGGGTAGCGGATCAGCCAGGGGACGACGCCGATGGTCAGGGTCAGAGCCGCACTTATCAACCGGGGTCCGCGCCCGGTCAGCCGGTAGCAGATGAGCAGGTAGGCGGGCAGAAAGAAGAGGGCCAGCTCGTTCGATCCGATGGCGAGGCCGAGACAGACCCCGGAGAGGATCGGGCGTCTGACCCAGAGCAGCGACAGCGCCATGAGCAGGTAGGCGATCGACTCGGCGTTGCCAAAACTGGCGAAATTCAGGGCCGAGCCGGGAATGTAGTAGGTGGCCAGGAATAGCGCCAGTGCTGCCGGCCAGAGAGTACCGGCGGCGACCGCCAGAAAGCCCCCGAAGATCGCCACGGCGAGGAGCGTCCAGAGCGCCCGCGCCACCGCGGGAGCCCGAGCCACCGGGATCATCACCGCGGGATCGAGTGGCGGCTTTCCCAGCCCCGAGAAAATCGAGTCGGTACCTCCTCGGGCGTCGGCGGATCGAATGGCCGCATTGATCTCGGCGGGAGTGGGATAGCCCTGCACTTTGGCCAGCGAGCCGACCCGTAGCGGGGTGGCCAGAGTGGACGAGAGGTCCAGGCTGCGAAGACACCTCAGCTCTGCCACCTGGTATGGATCATGTCCGTTCGTGATCGCCCGGGCCCCACAGACGGCCATGGCGTTGGCGTCGTCTATGAGCAGGCGGTTGCTGAGCAACGATCGGGCCACTGACACCGACACCAGCACCAGCAGCACGGCCAGCAGCGCCGGAGCCAGCGCGACCAGCCTTCCCGGGCGACGGCGCCGGGCCCAGGCTGGCAGGTCGGCCCGGCAGCTTGTGGCGACCAGGGCGATGAAGACCGCGAACGCGACGGCCTGGATCGCCCAGTTGGTGAGGAAGGCGAGATGTCCGGGGATTCGGTCGGACAGCCAGGACCAGTTGGCAAACTTGAGCGCAATCAGGGCCGGGAACAGCAATACCAGCCGGTCGGACCCGCTTCCAGGTCGCTGCCACCGCTCCCGCGTCCAGCCGCGCCAGCGGCCCAGAATCGTCAACCGAAATTGGCCTCCTTAGCCCACTAGCGCGGTGGTTTGGCGGCATCGGATCTCCCGTCCGGGAGTTTGTCAGGATTCAGGTACCACCCGCGCCCGCACGCGGGGCTGGGCCGGGCTGGCGCCGACCGGTCAGGGTCGATCACCCCTGCTCCGGCGCCACCTCAGAGGGATCAGGCCTTGACGATGCCGCCGGTCACCTTCAGACCTGCCTCCCACTTGGCCTCGATGTGACCGAAACGCCAGATGATCAGCGCCAGCGTCCAGGTCAGGATGAACAGACCCACTATCACGAATCCGGCGGTGTTGATATCGAAGCCGGACATGAAGTGCCAGAACCCGCCCTTCAGGTGGAGCTCCACCGGCAGCAGGCCTAGGATCTCGATGGTTCCGATCATGAAGCAGATGGCGACCGAGAGACCGGTGATGGCCAGGTTGTAGTAGACCTTGCGGATCGGATTGAAGAAGGCCCAGCCATAGGCGACGTTCATAAAGCAGCCATCGAAGGTGTCCATCAGGGCCATGCCTGCGGTGAAAAGGATCGGCAGGCACATGATCGAGTACCAGGGCAATGCCTCCGAGGCTAGAAACGCCGTGGTCGCCAGAAGGGCCACCTCGGTGGCGGTATCGAATCCCAGCCCGAACACCACCCCCACCGGGTACATCTGCCATGGCTTCCTGATGGATCTCATCCAGCGGCCGAAGAAGCGGTACATCAGCCCTCGATTGTTGAGCTGCTCCTCCAACTCGGCCTCGTTGAACTGGCCCCGGCGCATCTTCCGGAAAACCCCAAAAATCCCGGCAAGGATGACGATGTTGAGCACCGCGATCAGGTACAGGAAGCCGGCCGAGACGATGGTTCCGAAGATCCCGCCGAACTGTTCCAAGCCGGACGAGTGGTGCGAAATCGCACCGAAGACCGACTTCTCAGCGATCACCAGTCCGGCGCCGATCGCAACCACTATGGTGGAGTGTCCCAGCGAGAAGAAGTACCCGACGCTGAGCGGCCGCTGGCCGTCGGACATGAGCTTCCGAGTCGTGTTGTCGATGGCCGAGATGTGGTCGGCGTCGAATGCGTGCCGCAGGCCCAGGGTGTAGGCGAGGACGGTTACCCCGATGCCGAGTCCGCGGTAGTGCTCGGGCAGCACATAGAGGATGAAGACGCCGAATCCGACCACATGCAGCAGCAGGATCGACCCGAACATGATCTGCGCCCGGCGCCACTCCGCCGGGGACAGAGCCCGGCGGATGCGCTGGATCCGTCCCAGGGTCGCGACCCCCTCAAGAGCGGCCATCGCTGGACTCCTCCCAACCGGCTCCGGGCTCACCCCACCAGGGGGGACGCTAGCACAGTTGCACCTTGATCGCAAGTAGTCCACGACAGCAGTTATATGGGTGGTGCGGTTGTCCGCGGCCGCGAATAGCTCGGCGCCCCAAGGCGGCGACGGTTCCAGACCGCCTAGCTCGGTCTGCCCCGTCCCTCGGTTTGCGGGATCAGCCGGCCTTAGCCACCTGCAACTCCTGCAGCGCTGGCTCAGCCAACGGAGCGGAGAGTCCGCGTCGGGGAGCCAGGATCTCGTCGATGAGCCCGTAGCGGAGCGCCTCCTCGGCGGTCAGGTAGTAATCGTGCTCGATGTCGCGCTTCACCTGGTCGAGAGGACGGCCCGAGTGGTGGGCCAGGATCTGGGCCATCCTCTCGGTGTTGGCCAGCACCTCCCGAAGCTGGATCTCCATGTCGCTGGGTGCGCCACGAGTGCCGGCGGAGCCCTGGTGGATCATGATTTTGGAGCTCGGCAGTGCCATCCGTTTGCCCGTGGCGCCACCGCTGAGAACCATGGCTGCGGCCGACATAGCCATCCCTATGCAGAGCGTCGACACCTCGCACTGAACGTGCTGCATTACGTCGTAGATGGCCAACCCCGCGTATGCGAGGCCGCCAGGTGAGTTGATGTAAAGGTGAACGTCCCTTTCTGGGTCCTGGCCCTCCAGATAGAGGATCTCGGCCACCAAGAGGTTGGCGATCTGGTCATCGACCTCCTGGCCGAGAAAGACTATTCGCTCCTTCAGAAGCAACGAATAGATGTCATAGGCACGCTCGCCTCGCAGCGACTGCTCCAAGACAGTTGGGATGACTGAGGCCGCCAGCGGATCGACGGCCGTCTTCTGCCAGTACATCTATCCTTGCCTCCAGGTACCAGATATCCCCGAATCGATATCTCTATTATAAGATATCGAATAGGAGATGACCGACGAACGCACAGCCCCGCAGCGGAGGGTGAGATGGGCCGTCGCAGGCACGATCCGGTATTTCCCGGTTTCTCGGACATGGTGGCTCGGCGCCGGAGTCTGTCGTCCGAGTTGACCGCGCGGCGGGTCAAGCTGGGGCTGTCGCAGACCGAGGTCGCCGCTCGGATGGGCACGTCCCAGTCCTCCGTGGCACGCCTCGAATCCGGTGCTTCCGACCTGCGCCTTTCGACTCTCGAGCGCTACGCGGATGCGATCGACCAGCAATTGGCCTGGCGGCTGCAGGCCCGCGGCGAAGCAGAGCCAAGCTGAGCCGGGTCACTTACCCCGAGACGCTGACCGGGACTTTCCGCCGGCATCGGGACCGGGACCAGGGTTGGCCCCAGCAATGACGGATTGGCTCCAAGCCGAGATGTTCGAGCGTCGAATGGTTCTGCTCAGCGGCCAGCTCGACGACCTCGTGGCCACCGGGGTCGCCACCCAACTCATGACGCTAGATGGTTCGGGTGATGAAGGCATCCGCCTACACATCAATAGTGCCGATGGCACCGTGACCGCGGCTCTAACCCTGATGGACACCATTTCCGCGCTGGGGGTTCCGGTCGAGGCGGTCTGCACCGGCCGAGCTGAAGGCCCCGCGCTGGGGGTGCTGGCCGTGGCGAGTAGCCGGCTGGCAGCTCCGCATGCGCGGCTACGCCTGCACGATCCAGGGTTGGCGGCCGAGGGAACCGGAGACGATCTACGTGTTGCCCTCGGTCAACATCGGCGTCAGCTGGACCGGTTCGTCGAAATGGTTGCGGCCGCCACCAGACAGCCGGCCGAACGGGTCGAGGTAGACCTCGCGAGTGGTCGCCACTTTGACGCGCACGAAGCCATGGACTATCGACTGGTTGACTCCCTCTGGAGCCGCACCTGAGCAAATCGGTTGGGTCCTGACCTGACCTGATCTCTAGCCTCTCTGCGTATGCCAGAGGGATCAAGATCAGCGCGGAATGACGTTGTTGTGACGATTTGAGATCCCCTCGAAAGTGATGGTACGGAACCGGACCGACGATCTTTAGCAGCCATCGTTAACTTTCCGCGATGCGGGAGGCCTCTCCGCTTCCGTAATCTCCTTCCCTTCGACAGCCCCGGCAAGGTGTGGCGGCTCCTCGTCCCAGCGATGTGAGGAGCCGTCACCCCCGGGGTGACGATTCCGCTGAGACATGGATGTGATTGCGACCTTCGTTATGTTGTCGCGTGGCGCGCGAGTGCAACTTATTGGCGCAGCGCCACCAGCAAGCAGCCTCGCGACCCGATGGTCTTGGAGCTTACCAACCACTCTTGCAGATGGGATTGTCAACGGCCACTGATCGGGCCTCGGTTGCGCGTGGTCTAGGCAAAGACCGGAGGGCGCGTAACCTTATCCAGCTCGCTCTTGATGACGCGGTAACACTCGCAGGAGACGCTCTCTAATCCGGTCCGGTCGATGATCTCAATGTGGCCCCGGTGGTAACGAATGAGTCCCGCCTTCTGAAGCACGCCGGCTGAGAGCGTAACCGTGGCGCGGCGCGACCCCAGCATCTGCGCAAGAAACTCCTGCGTGATGATGAACTTGTCGGCGCCTACGCGATCGTGGCTCATGAGCAGCCATCGGCTCAGGCGCTCCTCATTGGTATGGAGTCGGTTGCACGCGGCAGCTTGCGAAATCTGGCCGAATAGTGCGAGTACATATGACTGCACTAACTGGTCGATCACGGAATTCGTGGTCATTATGTCCCGGAACGCATCCACCGACATGGTGAGGCAGCGGCCAGCGACCTGCGATATGGCTCGCACCGCCAATGCCCCTCCGGGAATGCTGGGCACGCCCACCATGCCTTCATTGCCGATGGTGGCCACCTCAACGATCGTCCCGTCCTCTAGCGGAGTCACCAGGGAGATAACCCCATCCAAGGGAAAGTACACAGCGTCCACCACCTCGCCGGGCTCGAACAACACCGTCTTCACTCTCAGGAAGACCGGCGAAAGCTTGGCCTGAAGGATCGCCCGATCCTTGGCGGGGAGCCGATCCAAGATCCGGTTCCCCTGCCCCCCATCGAAGTACCCGTTGCCGCTCTCGAGCATGATTGGAGTCCCTATCGTGGCGCGTCGCGCCCTCCCGATCGTCCCCAAGGGCATCGGACCCTGGGGAGCCGCGCCGGCAATTCTACCTCGATACCACCGGAACTGCCTCCGTCGACCGCGGGCTGGGCCAACACCTTCGGGAAGCCGGCCTGACCCCGCGGCCCCGTCGACTTCCTCGTTGCCCACACCGGCTAAATACCGATCCCACCTAGCCTGGGGCGGTGGCCGTCTCGCAACTCTGGCGCAACACGCCATGGTTACTGATCTCCGGGCCGCTGCGTCGGAAACAGACATGACCGGCTCGCGGGCCAAGCTGCGCTCCGGCTTCCATACCTGCTCGGGGTGGGCTGTCGTCATCGCTCTGGTGCTGGCGGTGAATCCCGGCCGTTTCGCTTTGCGGCCAGCCGCTTCACTCGCGCCTACACGCGCCCATGGTTGCCGCCCTCTCGGTCAGCCACTACTTGCTTCAGGGATTCCGGTGGCAGCCGCTGCTCCGAGCCGTCGGAGCCCACATACGTCTGCGAGACACATTGGTCCTCAACTTCGCCGGCCAGGCGGCCGGACTCCTGCCCGCTGGTGAGTTGACCCGCGCGGTCTTGGTGAGCGAGGTCGCCAAGCTTGAGGTGGGAAAGGCGACCGCAACCATCGCTGTCCGGGAGCCGATTTTCACCGTTCTACTGATCGCCGCGGCCGTTCCCGGAGCGTTCCAGCGCACCATCGCCGCGATTGGGGTCTCGGTCGCGTTGGTCGTGGTACTTGGGGTCACAGCCATCCTCACACTGCACCAGCTGCCTCTGCGTTCAGAGCCGAGCGCCCGCGCGATAGGCGCTTACGCAGTCTGTGAGGACGGAGTAGTGCGCGCTCGTGCCACGAGCTGGAAGCGACCGCCCAAGTGGAGCCGCTTGTGTATCAGAGAGTAGGCACCCAAGCCCAGCCCGAGCGAGAGTCCAGTGATCAAGACCCGCTGGATGATGGCTGCGGCCCCAGCCACCCCGCGAGCCAATCCCAACAACACCAGGGATGCGGCCACGGTCGCTTCGTTGGCGCCAACCCCGCCCGGAAGAAGGCTCACGGCTCCGCCAATTGTGGATAGTGCGAGCACAAAGGCGGCCTCCCACCAACCAAGGCGACCGGCGCCGAGCGCCAGCAGGATCAGCCAGAACGAGGTGATGGCGCAGACGACGCGCGCCGCATCGAGAACCACCAGAGCGCGGGCGTCGCGGTGGTGAAGCAGGTGCACGGTTTCCTCCTGCAACTCGTCGATCACCGGTAGCAGCTTGCTAAGGAAGGGTATGTGCGCCACCAAACTGTGGATGCGATAGAAGACTGGGGGCACTGTCAGTATCACAACGATCCCGGCGATCGCGATGACCACCGCGATCACCGCGGTCAGGCCATGTCCGAGCGTCAGCACGGTGGGCAGCCCGAACAGAATGAGTACCAGCGTGTAAGTCAGCTCTTGAAAAGTGACGGTGGCGGCAACCGCGCCAAAGTCTGTGTCGCCAGCGGTGCTTGCGAAGGCGGCTCTAGTTAGGTCCCCCAGCGGCAAGATCGCGCTGATGGTCTGGCCAGCCATGTTGACAAGGATCGTGTCGCGCAGGCGCAGTTTGGTTCCTGCATCCCGAAGCAGGAAATGCCAGCGGATCCCCTGGAGGGTGTAGACGAGCAGCGAGAGGGCGAGGATGGGCGCGATCAAGGCCAAGCGAAAATGGGTCATGGCAGCGCCGACTCGCTCGGGGTTGAGGAAGAGGACCACCCCAGCGATCACCAGCAATCCGATCAGCCAGGTGAGCGCGCGCCGGATGCTGACCTTCACGATTGCCCCAAACCAAGCCACGCCCCAGCCTTAGCCCTGTGGCTACGAACCCGCTGCCTGGTAACGACGCAAGAGGTGGCTCCAAGCCAACCGGAGGATGACGCGACGCCACTTCGGCCCAACTCGAGAAGGCGACGCTTGCTCCAAGCATGCGTTCGCCCAGCCGGCTTCACAGTGCGATCATCCCATTGCAGCCCCCATCAGCTCCCACTGCTAGCAACATGAGACTCGCGAGCCAAGGTTGGTGGGCAGGTCCATTTCCAAAGCCGCAGGAAAATCGTCTACCACAGCCTGGCGACAGCTACCATGCCATCCGGTCGCCCGTGCGTCTCGAGGTACTGCTCTGACACTGCCTGTCGAGCCCCCCGTATCACCGATGCTCGCCAAGCTGGCCCGGGAATTTCCGGTCAGCGAGGATCTCATCTACGAGCCTAAGTGGGACGGATTCCGCTGCGTCATCTTCCGAGAGGAGGAGCGGCTGGAGCTGACCAGCCGCAATGAGAGGCCACTCACCCGGTACTTTCCGGAGTTGAGAGAGCCGCTGCTGCGAAGTCTTCCCCCGCGCTGCGTGGTAGACGGAGAAGTGGTGATCGCCGGACCCGAGGGGCTCGACTTCAATGCCTTGCTGCAGCGCATCCATCCGGCGGGATCGCGGATCAACCACTTGGCCTCGCTGACTCCGGCGTCGTTCGTCGCCTTTGACTTGCTCGCCCTGGGGGAGCGCGACCTCCGGGCTCTCCCCTTCGCCGAGCGCCGCCGACTCCTGGAGTCCGCTCTGCCGGGAGATCCCCAGGTCCGGGTGACCCCGGCGACCCGCGACCCCGAGCGAGCCCGGGAGTGGTTTCAGCGCTTCGAGGGTGCGGGCCTAGACGGCGTGGTGGCGAAGTCGGAGTCGCTCGCCTACTTGGAGGGCCAGCGCGTCATGCTGAAGGTCAAGCATCAACGCACTGCCGACTGCGTGGTCGGTGCCTTCCGCCGGCACGCCAATGAGGACACCGTTGGCTCGCTGCTTCTCGGCCTCTACGACGACTCCTGCGTCCTCCAGCACGTCGGAGTCAGCGCGTCCTTCACGGCGCAGCGGCGCCGGGAGCTGGTGGCCGAGCTCGAGCCATACCGGGCTCTTGGCGAGGCGGCCCACCACCCTTGGCTGAAGGGGGCCGAAGTCGATAACTCGGACCGGCGCCCGGGAACGCCGAGTCGCTGGACCGGCAAGCGGGACCTCTCGTTCGTTCCCCTCCGCCCTGAGCTGGTTTGCGAGGTCGCATACGACCACCTTCAACGTGACCGCTTCCGGCACGCCACCACGTTCCTTCGCTGGCGGCCAGACCGGGATCCTCGCTCCTGTACCTACCGGCAATTGGAGGTCACCATCCCTGCCGAGGTGGCGGAGATCTTTGTAGACGCCACCTCGAGGCTGACCGAGCCGGGCTGAAGTGAGCCCCGGAGGCGCGGCGCTGCCTAGCCCGCCGCTTTGGCCGCAGTCCAGTCCAGCAGCTGGTCGAGGGACCAAGCGTTGATGATCCGCCCGTCGGGAACGGCCCCATCAGCCGCCTGCTGGCAGCCCCATCGCAGCCACTCGAGCTGTCCCGGGGCATGGGCGTCGGTGTCGATTGCGAACATGCAGCCGCTCGCCACGGCCAACTCCAGCATCTCTTTGGGAGGGTCTTGACGCTCCGGGCGAGAGTTGATCTCCACCGCCGTCTCGTAGCGGGCGCAAGCCGCCAGCACAGCAGCAGCGTCAAAGGTCGATTCCGACCGCGGCCGGCCCTGGATCAGCCGGCCGGTCAGGTGGCCCAGCACGTCGGTGTTGGGATTGCTGACCGCGTTCACCATCCGGCGGGTCATCTCCTTGTCTTCCATCCGCAGCTTGGAGTGGACGCTGGCCACCACCAAGTCGAGCTGACCCAGAAGTTCAGGTTCCTGGTCCAGGCTGCCGTCGTCGAGGATGTCAACCTCGATCCCGGTCAGGATTCGGAACGGGTCTAGCCTCTGGTTCAGGTGCGTCACCTCGGCAAGCTGGCTCCTCAGCCGTTCCGCCGAGAGGCCCCGGGCCACAGTCAGCCGGGGGCTGTGGTCAGTCAGCGCCATGTAGCGGTGCCCCAGCGCCATGGCAGCCAAGGCCATTTCCTCGATCGGGCTGCCTCCGTCCGACCAGTCGGAATGGGTGTGGCAGTCACCCTGCAGCTGATTCCGAATCGCGGCGGCCCGTCCGTCCAGAGGCGGGGGGACTTCGCCCTCGAGGGTGGTCAGATAGGTGGATGTCCCTCGATCCAGGGTCTCGACCACCACACGAGCCGTTGTCTCCCCAACCTGGGGTAGGGACCTCAGACGACCGCTCGAGCGCAGCTCCCGCAAACGTTGCAGGGGCGTCTCTGCCACAACCTGGGCAGCTCGCCGGAAGGCTCTGACCCTATAGGTCTCAGCTCCTTGAGCCTCGAGCAGGTAGGCGATCCGGTTGAGAGCTGCCGCTGGCTCCATAGCCCCCACCATTGGCGGCGCGCCGGCACGGTGTCAAGCTGGAGAGCCCGACCCCCGTCTGGTGCCGTCCCTATCGTCGACCCGCCGCTGGCCATCACAGAGTCCCCGCCGTCTGGCACCATCCCCCCATGGCAGCCAAGACCCCACCTGCCCGGATTGAGGTCGAGGGACGGGTGCTGGAGATCTCTAATCCCGACAAGATCTTCTTCTCGGCCCGCGGCGAGACCAAGCTGGATCTGGTGCGCTACTACCTGGCGGTGGGGGACGGCGTCATGAAGGGGGTTAGGGAACGGCCCACTGTTCTGAAACGTTTTCCCAACGGCGCCGAAGGCCCTTTCTTCTTCCAGAAGCGGGTGCCGGAGAACCGCCCGGACTGGCTCCAAACCGTGACCATCCATTTCCCCAGTGGGCGCAGCGCCGAGGAGCTCTGCCCCACCGACGTAGCGCACGTGATCTGGGCCGTCAACCTGGGCTGCTTAGAGCTCAATCCCTGGCCCGTCCGGCGAGCCGACGTCGACCATCCGGACGAGCTCCGGGTGGATCTCGACCCGCAGCCGGGAGTTCCCTTCGAGTCGGTGCGGAAGGTGGCGATGGAGGTCCGCCAGGTGCTGGGCGAGCATCAACTGGTGGGATTCCCCAAAACCTCAGGCTCGCGGGGAATCCACATCAACGTCCCGATCTCGCCGCGCTGGGACTTCGACCAGGTCCGGCGAGCGGCGCTTGCACTAGCCCGTGAGATGCAGCGCCGACTGCCAGATCTGGCCACCTCTGCATGGTGGAAGGAGCAGCGCGGCCAGCGAATTCTCGTCGACTACAACCAGAACGCTCGGGACCGGACCGTGGCCTCGGCCTACTCGGTCCGACCCAAGCCCGATGCCCCGGTCTCCTGCCCCCTCAACTGGGATGAGGTGCCCGACGCGGAGCCATCCGACTTCACCTTAGCCAGTGTGCCACGACGTTTTCAGACCCTGGGCGACCCCGGTGCAGGCATCGACGACGAGCGGGGCAGCTTGGACTCACTGTTGGAGTTGGCGGCGCGTGACGAGGCATCCGGGTTGGGCGATGCACCGTGGCCGCCGCAATTCGCCAAGCGGCCTGGAGAGCCGACGCGGGTGGCGCCCAGCCGCGCGCGCAAGGATCGCTGACCGTTTTGTTCTAGGAGCGTTGGTTCCGACGGCCGCCAGCAGGTTAGCTTGGCTAGCTTCTCAGACGTCGGAGGGGCGGGGATTTGAGTGGAGGGCGGTTCCGAGGAGGTAACTCTGCCAACAAGTCGACCGTTGCCTGGGCCACTGCCTGAACGGCCTTTTCGACTGCCTCTTGCGTGCGGGGAGAGGTCGAGTGCACGCCGCCTACCTTGCGTACGAATTGACGCGCGGCTTCCTCGATCTCCCGTTTTGTCGCGGCTGGCACTAAGCCTCGGAGAGTGGTGATGTTGCGGCACATGGGTCCGATGCTACGCGAGTCCCACCACTCCCGCGCAGGACGTTAGCTCCGGCCGGCAGGCGCAGCGTGAGCGGTCCAGGTCAGTCGCGAGCTCGGTCACCCCTATCTTGATTCACGGCCGCTTCCTCGGCCGGAAGCTCCTCTTCCTCGTCATCCTCCCGGTCTCCACTGATGGACGGCTCGCCTTCATCGCTGTCCTCTAGGGTTAGCTCCATACCCGCCCGGACCTGGCGGCTGATGCGGTCGGGAAGTTCCGCGTCCAAGCGCTCTTGGAGCGTGTCAGCTTCGCCCAGATCTATTTGCTGGCGAAGCGATGCATCACGCGGGTTGTCCTCGTCACCCAAGATCTCCGCCGGGTCGGGTTCCTCATATCCGGGAAAGGCCCCGCTGTCGGCTGGGACGTCGTTCCAGGGCATGTCCTCGTCGCTCCGTCCGCCTCCTGATCCGTGGCCCATATCTTTTACCTCTCGAGATTTTCAACAGATTGACGGGGCTCAAGCGTGAGTCCTCCGACGTGGCAAAACCCGGCTTTTTCATCCTAGTCCGAAACTAGGACCGCTCGTGGCTCTGCAACTCGCGGAGGCGCTGCGCATCTGGGACCTCGACTACCATCGGTCTGCTGCCGGTTCCGGTCCTGGCAGGGGCGGGTTCGGTGGGATAGGCAGGGCCGTTAGGCAAGGAAGGGGGATTCTCGCGCTCTGTGCGCGAGGCTCCAGCCCTCTACGGGCTAGTCCGCGATTGGAACGCTCCGAGGCGCAGCGCTGAGTCTGCTCCACGTCAATCCCATCGAACTGCTGGTACTGGTGGCGGTGATCAACGGTGTCGCGGCAGCACCGTTCCTGGCGGTAGTGATGTTGATCTCGAGAATCGGTACCAAATGCGAGCCCACTGGCGCAGCACGCCTCCGACGACTTGTCCTCACCGGATCACCAAGAGCAGCTCCGCTGCGGTGCAGAGAAACCAAGCCGACACCACCAGCGATGGCGTGGATTACAACCGCCAATAGGAGTTGTTCCAGCTCCGGACCCCCAGCGACCACTTCTTCGTCACCAGTAGCACTGGCTCCAGCACGATCCCCGGCAGCTCCCCCCTCCTGCTGCCGCGCATGGGTCCGCAGCAGCCCTAGATCTAGGTGATCATGTCCTCTTCATCCACCGCCGCCTCATCAGGTCTGGCCCGACGGTCTTCCAGCTCCTCGACCGCGGCTTCAACCGTCTTCACAAGGCCCTCGACGCACTGCTCGACCACCTTGGGCACCTCTCCCTGGAGGGCCGCACCGAGAGCGGCCAGCGCCTTCTGCTCCCAGACGTTTCCCTTTTCGATTAGGTCCCGGCCCCCATCGGTGGCGGTCAGGAAGATCAATCGGCGATCCGAGGCGTCTCTCTCTCGAGTGACCAGTTCCAACTCCACCAGCCGGTCGACAACCGTGGTGGTGCCTGCTTGACTCATCCGGAGGCGGTTGGCCAACTCGCTCATCCAAATTGTCCCGGTGGTGATCACATACAGCGCGTGCGCCTGCCGACTTGAGAGCCCGGGCCCTTCAAGGGCGCTGCCCTCCGCGACCGGTCGAAAGAGCACGTGGATGTCATCGTGCAGCCGCGCGAGTTCCCTCAGGACCCGCTCAGCCGCAATGGGCTCGCTATCTCCATCCATGGTTTGGCTCCCAATCGAGTCTCGATACAAAGCACCCGGGGGTGGACGGCTCGACGCGCACAGACCAGTGGATTGCGAACGTAGCACAGACTCGCGAATGAACCGCCTCAGCAATTCGCGAAGGCGGCTCTGATGTGGAATCACCGGACCGGCGCCGCTTCGAGCGTGGTATCTCGGCGATCGCCGTAGGGCCCCTCGGTGCGACCCTGAGGAGCTGTTTCGAGCCTGCCCTCTACCGCTAACCGCCGGCCTCTGAGCAAACGAAACGCCTCCCAGGCGGGCCGCGTTGCCCCTACAGCACGCGATGCGTTCCTCACGAGAAAAGGAGGGCCGCCATGGTGGCGCGTCGGGACCGGGTTATCCAGCAGCTACTGAAGCGATACGGGACGACCTTTGCGGAGGAGATCGGAATCAACCTCACGCGCAACGCTCCATCCCCTCTCTTCCAGCTGCTCTGCGCTTCGATGCTCTACGGCGCCCGTATCTCAGCCCGCATTGCTACCGCCGCCTCCAGAGCCCTAGCGGATTCAGGTTGGACCACCGCTGCGACCATGGCCGGCAGCACCTGGAGTCAGCGCACCAAGGTGCTCAACCAAAGCGGGTATGCACGGTATGACGAAAGCACCTCGCGGCGACTCGGGGAGATGGCAGATATTCTTCTTGAGCAGTACCGAGGCGACCTGCGTAGGCTGCGTGATGCCGCCGACCGAGCCCCCGCTGCGGAACGCAATCTGCTACGCCAGTTCAAGGGGATGGGCGATGTCAGCGTCGACATCTTCTTTCGAGAAGTCCAGACGCTGTGGCCGGAGCTCTATCCCTTCGCCGACCGGCGGGCGTTGAAAGCCGCGAGACAGCTCGACCTGGGCGCTGACGCCCGCGCCTTGGCGGAACGGGTTGGTCGGGCCGAATTGCCGCGGCTACTGGCCGCACTGATTCGCGTCGATCTGGCCAGTGGATACGAGGAGCTCTTTGCTCCGGATTCCCAGGGAGATACAGCCTCACCATCGTGGTCCCGCTAGTCCTGGTGAAGCTGGCGGACCGTCTCGATTGTGTCCGCGTCTTCCAAGGACTTGTCGTCTCGGTAGCGCAGCACCCGTGCGAACCTTAGGGCCAACCCGCCTGGGTATCGAGAGGATTTCTGGACTCCGTCGAACGCGACTTCAACCACCAACCTGGGAAGCACGGTTACGGTGATTCCTTCACGCTCCACCTCAAGCCCGAGCAGCGCCTGCGTCTGCCACTGCAACATCTCGTCGGTTAGCCCCTTGAAGGTCTTGCCCAGCATCACGAATCCACCAGCGTCATCCCTGGCCCCGAGATGTAGGTTCGAGAGCCATCCCTGGCGACGTCCGTGACCCCATTCTGCCGCCAGTACCACTAGGTCCAGCGTGTACCGCGGCTTGACTTTAAGCCAACCGTCTCCGCGCCGGCCCGCTTGGTAGGGGGCGTCCAGAGCCTTGACCATAACCCCCTCGTGGCCACGCGCCAGGGCATCGCGCATAAAGACAGTCCCCGAGTCGAGGGTGGCATCGAGCAGGCGAGGAACTGTTATCCCGACGGCGAGCAGCTTGGCCCCAATCTGGATGCGGTCGCGGGTGGGAAGGTCGATCAGATCAGATCCATCCAGATGAAGGACGTCGAAGAAAAACGGGGTGAGAGGTACGGTCTTGCGGAGCGGCTCGGGGTCGCCGCGGTAGGCGACTCGGGCTGAGGTCTCTTGGAAGGGTCGCGGCCGACCGTCGGGGTGGAGCGCTATGAGCTCGCCGTCAAGGATGAAGTTGGAACCAGGGAGCTGCCTCACCGCCGCGACCACCTCAGGGATGCGCTCCCCGATCGGCTCCAGCGTGCGGGTGAACGCGGCCACCGACTCTCCTTCCCGGTGCACCTGAACCCGGACGCCGTCCAACTTCCACTCCACCGCCGCTGGCGCTGCTCGCTCCAGCGCCGCATCAAGTGACGGTGCGGACTTTGCCAGCATCGGCAGGACCGGCCTGCCGACGCGGAGCCGGAAACGAGCCAGGCCGACCTCGCCCTCACGGAGGGCTACCGCTGCCACCTCGACCAGGTCCCCCGCGAGCATGGCCGCCCGACGCAAGCTGGCAACACTGACACTGGCGGCTTCCGCCACCGCATCGCTGACCACGCCTTGGAGGGCTCCCTGGCGCAGCTCACCGCTCATCAAGTGCTTGAGGAAACGTTGCTCGGCAACAGTCGCCCGGACCATCAGACGCCCCAAATGGTCACGACGCTCGCGGGCGGATCCGGCCCCGGTGATCCGCTCGATGCTCGCGAGTGCTGCGTCGACCTGGGTCAATGTCAGCGTGGCATCCTCGGCTGGCTCCCACACCTGTGCCAGATCGGACCAGGCGATTCCGAGCCGCCTCTGGCGGGGCTCACCAGCCAGATAGGAGACCGCAATCGGCACCGCCAAGGCCCCGGCCTGACGAAGTGCGTTTGCGATCAGAGCAACTTTCTCTTTGCGGGATTGGGTTGAGGCGACGGCCTCCGAGCAAGCCACCAAGTCCGCGAGGTGCACAGCACTAGTCTCGGCCTTCGACGTTCACGGGAACCAGATGCGGGGCGGGCAGCGTAGTTGCCGCCGCTAAGCAGTCACCTTTTGTGGGCGCGGGGAAGAACCCGGCGCTAGTCGGTGAGTGAGACCACCTTGCGAGGAAGGGTGATGAAGGAATCTCGACCTTCCTCCCACACGATGTAGGTGGTACCGACTTTGGTGCCGACGGCCGTGTGATGGCCCACCATATCGATGGCCACCAGCTGAAAGGTTGGTTCCGCGCCGGGAATCTTCAATCCGCCCAACTCCCGGATCGCCTTCTCCGCGGCGTCCTGCAGAGAGAGGCCTGCCGCCATCCCGCTCACTACGGTGTGGGCGGTTACCCCGCGGATGGCCAGCTCACCCCAGCCGGTGCAGGCGGCCGCACCATACCTGTCGTCGCAGTAATTGCCAGCCCCAATCACCGGTGAGTCCCCGAGCCGCCCAGGGTATTTCCAGGCCCATCCGCTGGTGCTGACCGCAGACGCCGCGTGGCCGGCCTTGTCGATGGCTAGAAAATTGACTGTGCCCGCCACGTGCTCGGGGTCGCGGAATAGGCTGGAGAGTCGGCTCAGCAGAAGATAGTGCTCGTCGGTCTCCTTGCCGCCACCCTCAACCACGTCCCGCCAGGCCGATTCGGAGTCGGGGGTGAGGAGGTCCTCGGCAACCATGCCGATCTCGGCCGCCAGCCGGGCGGCGCCCTCGCCGACGACCATCACATGGGGCAGCCGGTCCATCACCGCGCGAGCAATCGTGATCGGGTGCCGGTAACCCTGGACGGCACCCACTGCGCCCGCCCGCCGGGTGGCCCCATCCATGAGAGAGGCATCTAGCTCAACTGCCCCGAGCAGGTTGGGGTACCCGCTGTATCCGACAGAGTGATCGGCGGGGTTGTCCTCGACCTCACGAGCCGCCGCCTCGACGGCGTCGAGGGCGGAGCCGCCAGTCGACAGGATGCGCCAGCCCGCCTCCATCCCGACCGAGCCGTTTGCGCTCGCGACCAGCAGCATCGGAGAGATTATGGCGGAGACCCAGGACGGCACGCGCTCCAGGTCATCGGGCGCGTGCCAGCTATGCTCTGGAACGTGGCAGTGCAACCCGCGGGATCAGCAATCGAGACTTCCGGACCCCGGGTAGCTCTGGTCACAGGGGCTGGCGGGGGGATTGGTGCTGCGATCGCCCGGCGGCTGTCGCGGGACGGCTTCACCGTCGCGCTGGTCGACGTGGACCGCCAAGGGGTTGAGGCGGCCGCCCGGGACCTACCGACCGCCGCTGCGTTCGTGTGCGACGTCAGCGACGCCGGAGCGGTCGGAGAATTGCGCAGCCGAGTCGAGCAGCAGTTGGGTGCCCCCTGGTTGCTGGTCAATGCCGCGGGTGTCTTCTTCGTCCACCGAGTGCCGGATCTGGACGAGGCTGGTTGGGACCGCACGATCGATGTGAACCTCAAGGGTCCTTTCCTCACCTGCCGGGCGCTGCTGCCTAGCATGCTCGAGGCCAAGTCCGGCTGCATCATCAACGTGGCATCGACGGCGGGACTTCGAGGCGGCCACGACCGGGCCGCCTATTGCGCGTCCAAGGCCGGGCTGGTGATGTTCACCCGCTCCCTGGCTCTCGACCACGGCGCTGATGGGGTGCGGATCAACTGCGTATGTCCTGGGCTGATCGACACCCCGATGGCTGATTGGATCACATCGCGGCCGCAAGCCCTGGAGCAGTGGCGACAGGGGGTGCCCGCACAAAGGATCGGCGTTCCCGACGACATCGCCGCTGTGGTCGCCTTTCTCGCCTCTCCCGCCGCTGACTACGTCCAGGGCGCGGTAATGCTGGTCGACGGCGGTGTCAGCGCGTGAGCTCCCGCAGCCTTCAACTGCTGCGAATCCCAGATCCGCTGTCGTCCTCCGACCGAGGCTAAAAAGTGGAGGCGGACGGACCTTCGCCGGAGATCAGCCTAACGGCGCGCTCTGCGGCCGCTTGCACACGCGCAACCGGTTTCCTTTCAGTCAGCTGGGAGCTCTTGAGCGGACCCCACGCCCGCGGTCATTTTCAGCAGCGGATGGACGCCACCCCTGCCGATCGGCGATGCTTCTACCCACTTGGTTCGAGCGGAATGCCGAAGCGCTCCATGCCGGGGCTAAAGCCAATCTCTTGAGAGGAGTGCAATGTCGTCATCGTCAGAGTCGGAGCAGCTTAACAACACTCACCGCGACACCCTTCTGCAGGTCTTTCAGCACCCGACCAGTCACAACATTGAATGGCGGGCCGTGTTGTCGTTGCTCGAAGCCGTGGGATCGGTCGAACCGCGCCGTGACGGCAAGTACCTAGTCCGAATCGGCGATGAAAAGGAGGTCCTCACCCGTCCGAACCACAAAGACATCGACGTCCAACAGATCGTTGACCTGCGCCGGATGTTGACCAATGCTGGATATCGGGCCGTCGTCGACGAGCTCGAGGCGAAGGGCGAGGAGGTCTGACGATGGTCGACAACGCCGAGCTCGTCCGGGACAAAAACGTCGTCGCAGCCATCGCCTTCCGCTACACCACGATCTATCCGACCGATGCCGAGCCCGGCGAACGACCCGAGCGCATCGTCGCCACTGATCCGCATGGTCACTTCCACAAGGTTCGCCATCGCGCCGGGAACCCCAAAGGTACCTACGAAGGCGACAGCCCGGAGTACTGGAACGAGGTCACCGAAGCCTTGGCACCGGCGGGGGCGATTCTGTTGCTCGGTCACGGCAGCGGGAAGGCGAATGCGACTCACCATTGGGTGGCCTACGTGGAGCAGCACCGCAAAGATGTTGCCGCCAAGGTGGTGGCCGACGTGCGCGTCGACATCGATCACCTTGATGACACGCAGGTGCTCCGGTTGGCCCAGTACTACTTCACCGGGCCGCCCTTACGCGACTTCGGGGACACTCGTTGGGGAGAGCCAGTTGATGGGAGTTCGTCTCCCGGCAATACCGAGCCCTGAGAGCGGGTCATCTTCGCAGGAGAACTGCCGGATATTAAGACCAGCCGAGGAGCGTCGGTCTATTTGGTCCAGTTCCGAAAAAGCGATCTCAAAAACCGGAATATTTACGGGATGGAGCGGGAGACGGGTCTCGAACCCGCGACCTTCTGCTTGGGAAGCAGACGCTCTACCAACTGAGCTACTCCCGCACGCGGCCGCGAGTATAGCGTTCGCGTACTCGCGATTCGCCGACCATGTTTGAGCGGTCGCCGTTCAACTCGGCAATTGTTCGGAAACGAGTGGCGGCGGAGGCACTGCTGGGATGGTGGCATCCGCACCCATGCATCGATCTACGGTTTCAGTGACAGCTTGAACATATACTTCCAGCTCGCGGCGCGCGTCCACCTCGCTGGGGAGGGAGGCGATCACCCGGTAGCTGGGGCGATCGGGGTCGGGAAGGACCAGGACCCAACCGCCTGCAACCGTGACCTTGAGTCCGTCGGTGAGATCGAGCCGCTCACTGCGGTGGCTGTCGACAAGCAGCCGCATGACCTCGCCCTTTACGTCCCATGGACATGCGACTGTCTCCTCGAGGTGGCCCGCAGCGGGCAGCTCCCGGCGCAGCACCGAAAGCCGGCTCTGGGTGGTGACCAGCATCTCAATGGTGGTCAGCAGCGTGTACATGGCGTCGTAGGCGTTCAGATGCGAAGGCCAGACGAACCCGCCGGTCTCATCGAATGCGACTAGCGCCTCGGTGCGAGTCGCGGCCCTGACAATTGACGCGGCGTCGGCCCGGGTGAGAACCACCTTGCCACCGTTGTTGGCCGCTACCAGCTCCATCCGCCGCGATGCCGAAACCGGCGCCACCACTGTGCCCGGGCCTTTGGCCCGCAGCGCCAGCAGCGCCAGCAGGCTGGTCGCCTCCTCATAGCCGATGATCTCGCCTTCATCGTCGATCAGGACCAGCCGCTGGGAGGACGGGTCCAAGCGTGCTCCCAAGAGCGCGCTCACGGTCTTGGTGATGGCCGAGGCCTGCTCCAGCTCCTCCTCCCGGTTGCGCGCCTGGGGCCAGAGCGCCGCCGCCTCCTCGAATCCGGAGCGCAGGGTGATCGCCTCCACATGAGCCTCCTGGAGCAGGTGGGGAAGGATCATCGAGGCGCTGCTGAAGCCAAAGTCCACCAAGACTCGGGGATGGGCTTCTCGAATCGCGGCGAGATTGAGCTCCGAAGCGGCATGGGCACCGTACCCCTGGAGGGCGCCGTCGGCGTAGCTGATGTCGGTGATCTCCCCGGGAAGCACCCGGCGGAAGTCCTCACGGAAGAAGGTGTTCTCTAAGCGCCGCTCCTGACGGCGGTCGAGGGCCACGCCCTTCTCGTCCAGCACCATGACGTCGGCCGACCTGGCATCGAGCGGTGAGGCCAGCACATGCACCGATCCCAGGACGTCCGATTCCCGCGTGTAGTGGCAGGTGACCGGAACCGGCAGTTCGGCCAGGTCCACCACCTGGGCCCCCGCCGACAGCATGCCTGAGATCACCGCCCTTTTGATCATCCCCGAGCCCGGGCTGCGGTCACGGCAGATTGCCAGCCGGCTGCCCCGGGGCTGGGTCGCCGACCAGGCGGCGCCGAGGCGGGCACACCATTCCGGCGTCAGCTCCACGTTGATGATTCCGGTGATCCCGGACTTGCTGAAGAGGCTGCTGCGCCAGGTGCCGGCCCAGATGACGGACTCGTGGACCACCGACCCGGCCTCTATCTCCTTGCCCGGCCAGATGCGCACGCCCTGCTCCACCACCGAGCGGGCTCCGATGGTGCAGTCGTCTCCGATCACGCTGGCGTCCTCCAACAGGACGTCAGGCTTGAGGGTGGCCGAGCTGCAGACCACGCTCTGGCGCAACCGGCTGCGTTCTCCGATGTAGACCTGGGGCCAGATCACGCTGTTGCTGACCTTGGCGCCTGCGTCCACGACGGCGTAGCGATCGACAACCACGGGACCGTTGAGGAAGGCGGCGTGCCCTATCACAGCGTCGCGGCCGATGAAGGCCGGACCCTCGATTCGGGCGGTGTCGGCGATCGTCGCTCCCTCGTTGATCCACTGTGAGGGCCCGGTTCTCTGCCCGGCGATCTCGCACACCACCCGGCCCTCGAGGGCGTCCCAATTGGCCTGCAGGTAGCTCTGGACGCTGCCGATGTCGCACCAATAGCCCCTTCCCACCGTCGCCCAGAGCGCCTCGCGACGCCGAAGCATCTCGGGGAAGACATCCTGGGACCAGTCGCTGGGCTCCCCATCCGGGCAGTGCTCGAGCACAGCGGGCTCGACCACATAGATCCCTGTGTTGACCTGGTCGCTGAACACCTCCCCCCAGGACGGCTTCTCCAAGAAGCGCTCAATGCGCCCGTCGGCGGCGGTGATCACCACCCCGTACTCGAGGGGATGGGCGACTCGGGCCAGCAGCAGCGTGGCCTGGGAGGCGTGGTCGCGATGGAAGGCTACCGCCTGGGTGAGATCGAGATCGGTGAGCGCATCTCCACTGATCACGATGAAGGTTTCATCCAGCAGGCTGGCGGCATTCTTCACGCTGCCAGCGGTGCCCAGGGGCCGGTCCTCCACCACGTACTCCAGATGCATCCCCAGATCGGCGCCGTCTCCGAAGTAGTTGCGGATGGTGGCCCCGAGATACTGCAGGGTGATGATCACTTCGGTGATCCCGTGACGGCGCAGCAGCCGGAGCACATGCTCCATGCAGGGCCGCCCCACCACAGGAACCAGGGGCTTGGGACGCCGGCTGGTGAGAGGGCGCAGCCGGCTGCCCTCACCACCGGCCATCACGACCGCCTTCATCCGAGCATTTCCTGACCCGCCCTGTTGGCGCGCGACCTAACTACCCCGTGCCCCCCGGCCCCGCGCCTCGATCATACGGAGCGGTGGTGCGCCATACGCCTCAGGTACCAGAGCCCCAACAACGTGAGGAGGGCTGAGATCAGAGTCACGGAGGCGGTCCCCAGCAGTTCGGCGGCCTGACCGGACGGGCTGTAGACGGGCGGTTGCGGCAGCTGCTGCAGGGGATGCAGAAACAGTCCCGCGGCCGAGGTAGCCACCACATAGCCGTGGGCGCGTGCGCCGAAAACGGGACCGACTGTCGCCAGGGAAGTGATCGCGCCCTCGGGGGGAGCGGCACGGTACCAGGAGTAGCCGCCGTCCGGAGTCAGCAGTGTGCCGTAGCCGTCGGTTGCCAGGTAGGCCGACCCTGCTCCGTCCGCCGCCAGAGAGGTCGGCTCAGGCACTCCGCCCAGCCCTCCGTAGGGCAGCAGCTGGAAGGCTGGCGTCCAATTCCGGCCCGCGCCCCGCCAGACCAGCCCTCCTGGTTCGACGACCAGGATCTGCCCGCCGGAAAGCTCAGCCATGACATGGGTCAGGGGATCGAAGCGAGGCGCCCCACGAGCTGTGGCCCAGCTCCCTGCCGCGGGGCGGGTCCAGAGCTCTCCACCCACCAGGGCCAGCCAGTCCAGTCCCGGCCGCGAGGGAGCCAGCACCAGCTGGGCTGAGCCGGTCGCCGCCAGGGATAGCTGGCCCCCCACAACGCCGCTGAAGAGGCCGCGGGAGGTGGCGACGGCGAGCAGGGCAGGCTGGTCGCCGACCACCGCCAGCGATCGGGGAATGCCGGGTGCCGAGGGGATGCGGTGTCCGCTACGACCGCCGTGGGCCACCTCGACAAGTGCGCCACTGCTGAAGGCGACAACCCCCAGGCCGTGATCGGCAGCCACCGCCACCGCCCGTCCTTTGGGATATCCCATCCCCAGGCCGCGGATCTTGGTGAAGCGGCCGGTACTGGGCCGGTACCAGCCGGGAACGCTCCTCGAGATCGCCAGGGTTGTCAAACCCTGATTGGTAGCCACTGCCGCGAGCGATCCGCTGCTCGAGGGAGATTGCACCCACCACGACCCGGAGGCCACGGCGGGAGCCAGGGCAGCCGTGGTGACCAGTCCCACGACCGCTATGGCACCAGCCCCGAGCAGACGGACGCCTCTCACCCGCTACTGACCGTAAAGACCGCTGACGATGGTGGCCACCAGGAACAGCTCAGCCACCACATGGACGACGGCCGCAGGCAGGATGCTGTTGCTGCGCTGGGTCATCCATCCCCAGATGAGGCCGAGCAGGATCACGATCGGTATGAAGCTATCGGCGGGTCCCTGGTACTGGACGGCAATATGAGCCACGCCAAAGATCAGCGCCTGGGTCACCAGGGCCACGCGCCGCGATTGCTGCCGTTCCAAGGCCCCGAGCAGCACCCCGCGGAACTGGATCTCCTGGGCGACAGCCTGGGTCGCGTTGGCGACGCCGTAGGCGGCCGCCGCCGAGCCGCCCAGCGAGAGCAGGGGAACTCCTTCGCGGCCGATCAAGGGCGCGGGCAAAGCGAAGGCCACGACCAGGAAGAGGAGCGAGAATCCGATCGCCATCAGAAGCGCGGTTCGACCCGGCCTTACCCAGATCCGCAATCGGGGTCGAGGACCGGGCGTCAGCCGGTAGAAGGCGACTGCCATCAGCGCCGCTAGAACCAGCCAAGCGACTCCGGCGAAGGCCATGCGGGCCAACCCGTAGGGAGCCCCGATCAGGGAGGGGGCCGGACCGCCGTACCCCAGCAGCCAGAGCCAGCAGGAATAGGGGAAGGTCAGGACGAGAAGGGCGAACGCCAAAGGCGCCGCCTTGCGCAGCGAGGGCAACGATAGGGCGGCCGCCGTTAGTGCCGCGAAGTAGCCGGTCAGTCGCCAGACGTCCGGGTCGACGCTCTGGGGATCCCCGAACAATCGCGGCAGCAGCATCACCGCCGCCGCCCCGCCCAGGATCAGCAGCAGCCCCGGCCAACCGCTTATCCAATCCCGTCCCTGCCCACGGGACTCCGGGGCCCAGCGCTGAGCCAGCCCGGCGATCACGGTCGCAGTTTGACGGGTTTGGCCTAGGAGTTCGGGTGGTCGCTCGGCGGGCTTTCTGCCCTGGCCGTGGCTGGCGTCTCCGAGCTGATGCCGTAATCATCCATCTCGTCATCCTCGCCCCGGATCTTGTCGACCATGTCGTAGACGCGATCCTGAACCGTGCCCGAGAAGAGGAAAGCCACCCCGGCAACCGCGAACACACCGGCGGCGACCCAGGCCTTGGAGACCCTCCGGCGCTTGCGGGGGGGATCGATCCCCGCCTTGTGCAACGATCCCTCAACCCGCTTGCGGGCGTCCGAGGGTAGTGACTTGGTGGCCTCGTAGGCGGCCTGAATCACCAGCTCCGCGAACTCGGCTGACCGGTCCTTGGCCATGGCCACCACGTCGGCGGCTCGCTTCTGGGCGGTGTCCGCAGCCGGTTGAACCTGGGTCGCGATCCGGCTCGCCACCTCCGGTAGCTGTTCACTGACGGCACTCAGCGCCGGACCGACCGCCGCGCTGGCGTTCTTCACCCCACTCCCGATGACCTCAACCACCGCCCCCGCCGCGTCGCTGGCGGTGGTCCCCAGCCGATCGATCGGTCGTTGCTTGTGACCGAGCTTCATGTCGGCACCTCCTTGCTGCTGTCCCCCTGCGAGTGTAGCTACGAGCTTGCGCAAAACCGCCTCGGGATGTGGAATTTCGACTCCCTGGCCAAGTTGCTTAGCTATGGCGCTCGGGCCAGCCCGGCGGAAAGTGCTGCAGCGGCCCGTGGCCGGCACCGAGCCCCGGCGCCGATTGGATCGCCGCCGCTACGTAGGCCTTGGCCCGGGCGATGGCCGGCAGCGGAGCCAGTCCCTGGGCCAGCGACGCTGCAATCGCCGCCGAAAATGTGCAGCCAGTGCCGTGGGTGTGGCGCGTATCCACCCGAGATCCCGAAAGACGGGTGAGGGCGTCGCCATAGATCACCAGATCGTCCGGGTCGCCGCCGGAATGGCCTCCCTTGACCACCACGTATTCGACGCCGAGCCTGGAGATGGTCTTACCGGCGTTGACCGCGTCAGCCTCGCTGTCGACCCTCTGCCCCGAGAGGGCGGCCGCCTCCGGCCAGTTCGGGGTGACCACCGTTGCCAGCGGCAAAAGCTGCATCCGCATGGTCTCGACCGCGCTCTCCTCCAGAAGTCGGTCGCCGCTCTTGGCCACCATCACCGGGTCGACCACCAGAGGGCCCCAGTCGCGCCGGCGCAACTCTGAGCAGACGTTCGAGATGTGGTCGGCTGAGACCAGCATGCCGGTCTTGACGGCGGTCGGCCTAAGGTCTACGTCCAGCACCTCGAACTGGTCACGTACGAATCCCAGCGGCAACGGGTGCACCGACAGCACCCCCAGGGTGTTCTGGGCCGTCAGGGCGACCGCCACGCTGACCCCGTAAACACCGCAGGCGGCGAAGGTCTTGAGATCTGCCGGGATCCCGGCGCCTCCCCCGGAGTCGGTGGTGGCCACCGTAGCCGCGATCGGCACCAAGGCTAGGCCAGAACTCATCGGCTCGCTCCCGCCGCAGCTGCCACAGAGCCTGGCGGATTACGGCCCGGACGCTCCCAGCGACGGAAGCCCAGGTAGGCGATGACGGTCACCAGCACGCCGACGAATCCGGAGATGTCCGCCGGCTGGCCGGCGAAGAGGTGCTGGGCCAAGGGCGAGGCAAACCCCCACTCCCCGGGCGGAGGTGGCTCGTTGAAGAAGAGCACGGTGGCCAGGGTCCCGCAAGCGAAGGCAGCCATCATCGGCCAGCGAAAGCCGCCACTGAACCAGTAGCCGCGCCGGGAGATCAGTGCCACCGGATCGGGCTCGCGCTGTCGGACCAAGGAGTCCAGGATCACGACCACGGCCCAGGCGGGGAACCACACGTAGGTGATGGTGAGGAAGTCGACGTAGTTGCCCTGGAAGCCGACGCCGGCGAAGAGGACCAGGGCTGCAATCAGTCCCCCCAGCACCCCGACCGCGGTGGCGGCGGCCCAGCGCCGCAGCCGGATCCCAATGGCCAGAGCACAGAGGGCCGAGGAGTACACGTTCAGATAGTTGGAGCTGAGCTCGGCCAGGATGATGAAGACGGCAAAGCAGTAGCCGAACCAGAGCGGGACAGTGGCCACGATCAGGTTGGGGAGGAGCTTGCCGGGGTCGATGGTCTGGATCGCCGCTCCCAGCAGTCCGCAGAGCACCAGGCTGACGGCGCTACCCCCGCCGCTGGCGAGGGCCACCCGCACCCCTGACGTGCCCAGCGGCAGATATCGGGAGTAATCGGCGGCGTAGGTGACCCAGGAGACGATCAAGGCGAAGGTGAGAGTGAAGCCTAGCGCCATCGCCGCCAGATGGGGTCCTGGCGCCAGCCGGCTCTGAAGCAGGAGATCCCAGTGGGGGAAGCTGAAAAGGGCCAGCACTCCACAGACCAGCAGGAAGGCGGGGACTTGAATGTGCTGAAAGACCGATATGGTGCGGTGGCCATAAACCGCCACCAGAAATGAGATGGCGGTGATGGCCACCAGCAGCAGGGGCTCGACGCTGGAGGGTGTGGAGTGGAGGATGGGTAGCGCCTTGGTGGTGGTCACGGCGATGGCGCAGTCGTAGGCGAACCATCCGATCGCAATCAGCATCGTCAGGAGTCCGCCGACGGCCGCTCCCCGACGGCCGAAGACCATCCTCGACTGGACGATCTGGGGTGCCCCTGAGCGCACTCCGGTGATGCTGAGGAGTCCCAGGAAGGCGGAGCCGGCGATCGCGCCCGTGATCAGGACCAGTGCCGAGTCCCAGAACCCGAGCCCGGCGGCAGAGACCAGCAGAGCTCCGGCGAACAGGGAGAAGAAGTCCGACAGGGCGCCCGCCCAGATGAAGAAGAGCTCGCGAGGCCGCCCGTGGCGGCGCTCGGGGGGCACCGGCTCCAGACCGCGCAGCTCGATCCTGAGGAACTCATCGTCAGGCCGCATATCTGCCATCTCCAGCTTCCTCAAGACCAGGCCAACCGCGAGGGGCTCGGCAGGTCGAGGCTTCCCGACGCTGGTACTAACCAGATCCGGTCATCAGGGTTGGCTCCGTGCCTCTCAGCGCCCTGCCGGCGCACCCCTAGCTGGGAGCAACGCTCCCAGGCCGAGTATAGGGATCCGACCAGCGACCAGCTGGGACAGGGTCAGATTGAGGCGAATCTGATAATTGCGGGGTGGCCCAGGACCCACTCACGTTCACGACCAGATGGCCGGTCCGCCAGTACGAGGTGGACCGCCAGGGGCACGTCAACAACGCCGTCTACCTGAACTACGCGGAGGAGTTGGCGGCGCGTCACTCCGAGCTCAGCGGCTTCGGTCAGAAATGGGCCGAAGCCAAAGGCGGGGGATGGGTGATCCGTCGCAACGAGATCACCTACCACAGCCCGGCCCGCGCCGGCGATGAGCTCGAGCTCACCGTCCGGGTCGAGCTGGTTCGAGGCACCCGTGGCCAGCGCCGCACCACCATCGTCAGGCTTCCCGACCACACCCTGATGGCCGAGATCTTCACCGAGTGGGTATGGGTGCGGGCCAGCGACGGCCGCCCCGCGCCCGTGCCCAGGGAACTCGTCGAGCTGGCCGCCGAGGCCACAGCGGCAACACTGCGCCAGCGAACCGTCGCCAAGAAGTAGCGGATCGAGATAGAGTTTCTGACCGGCTGTTGGCGCGCGGCCGATCAGCCCGGCTCGGGTCGGCGGGCGCGACGGCGCGAGCTGGACAGGACGGCGGGAACGACTGCCGGCGACGGGATCCGGCCGGCGCGGCCCGATGGCGACTTGCGGCTGCGCTTGGTCTGGCTCTTGGGCTTGAACGCGAGCGGGGCCGCGAGGGCGCTCTCGATGGCGATCAGCGCCTCAGCTTCGGGAGGTTCGAGGGGCTCGGCGAAGAAGAAGCCCTGAAGCATGGGATCGCTGCTCATCGCTTCCAGAAGGGCCACTTGTTCGGCCGTCTCCACGCCTTCCACCACCACGGTCAGCGAGAGCGCCTTGCCCAGATTGACCACGCTCTCCGCGACCGCGGCGCCAGCGGGTCCATCGGTGAGCTTCTTCATGAAGGAACGGTCGATCTTGAGCTCGTCCACGGGCAGGTGTTGCAGCTGGGCCAGCGATGACTGGCCGGTACCGAAGTCGTCGATGGCGATCCTCACCCCCGTCGCCCGAAGCGCCCGCAGCTGATCGGAGGCATGCTTGACGTCCCTGACGATGGTGCTCTCGGTGACTTCCAGGATCAGCTGGTGGGGATCGAGGCCCGAGCTGGAGATCGCACCGCGGACGTCTTCCACCAGGCTGGCCTGCTGGAGCTGACGAGCCGAGACGTTGACCGAGAGCCGCAGGTGCTGCATCGCGGGGTGTGCGCGGCGCCATTCCCCCACCTGCCGGCAGGATTCGTACAGGACCCACCTCCCGATCGGCACGATCATCCCGGTCGCCTCGGCGATCTCGATGAAGTCGTCGGGGGAGACGATCTCGGGTCGGTCGGGGTCCTGCCACCGGAGCAGCGCCTCGACGCCGACCAGCCGGTGCTCGACGCCGGTGAGGATGGGCTGGTAGAGCAGTTTCATCTCGCCCCGGTCGAGAGCACGGCGCAGGCCGGTCTCGACATGCATGCGCTGCACCGCCTGCTGGTGCAGGAGGGGGTGGAACTCGACTACCCGGCCCTTGCCGTCGGCCTTGGCCTGATAGAGGGCGATGTCAGCGTCGCGGAGAATGGCCTCAGCGTCGGCGGTGGCGTACTTGGTGGTGATCATGCCGATGCTGACGCCCACCGTCACCTCTAGTCCGTCGGAGGCGAGAATCGGTTGGGCGACCATCTCGCCGATGCGGTCGGCGATGGCGGTCACCACCTGGGTGCCGGCCACCTTCTCAACGAGAACCGCGAACTCGTCCCCGCCCAAGCGGGCACAGGTGTCGGCGGGCCGAAGGCACTCGGCGATCCGACGGGTGACCTCCAGGAGCACCAGGTCGCCGACCGCGTGGCCGTAGCTGTCGTTGATGGTCTTGAAGTTGTCCAGGTCGATCGAGAGCAGGCCCAGGGTGGAGCGGCCGTCGCGACGGGCGCGCAGTGCGTGCTCCAGCCGGTCCCTCAGCAGGGCTCGGTTGGCGAGGCCGGTGAGAGGGTCGTGCAGGGCCTGGTGACGGAGCTGGTCCTCGAGTTCGCGGCGCTCGGTGATGTCCCGGCCGGTCACCACCACAGCCCGGACGTAGGTGTCGTGGAGCAGGTTGGTGAGGTAGACCTCCAGGGTCCGCCAGCTGCCGTCGTGATGCAGGACCCGGCACTCCAGCCTTCGCCCGGGACCGCGCTGAGCGCGGGTCTCCTCTAGCGCCAGCGCCACGCGCTCGCGATCGTTGGGATGGAGGATGCCGGCCAGGTTGAAGTCCCGCTCGGAGGGCAACCGGCGCCCCAGAAGCGCCTCGACCGAGGGGCTGACGTAGCTGAACTCCTCGTCCGCTCCGATCGCCATGATCAAGTCCGACGAGTTCTGGACCAGCGAGCGGAAGCGGCCTTCGCTGCGACGCAGGTCGTCCGAGATCGCCGCCCGGCTCAGCGCCAGGGAACACTCGTCGGCAAGGATCTCGAGGAGCTCGCTCTGCTCCCGAAGAACCGGGCCGGCGGTGGCGATCGCGAATCCGCCCCGGGGCTGGCCATCAGTGAGCAGCGGTATGACGTGAAGCTGGGTCAGCCCGGGAGAGATGCGTAGTACTTCCAGCAGCTGCTGGCGAGCAGCCAGGTCACCGTTCGCAGGGCGGATGCCGAGCAGGACGTCGACGACCCCCGAGACCAGTCTGTCAGCCCGGATACGGGTTTCCTGGGCGGGACGCTCCAGGGACCTGTCCGAGGAGATGATCCGAAACTCGAGTCCATCCAGCATGGCCAGGGAGACCTGAACCTTGCCCGGCCCGCCCACCACCTCGCCCGCTACCCGCTGTACCGCCCGGTAGACCGCGGTGGGGGTACTTGCCGCCACCAGCTCGATGGCGGCCTGGCGGAGGGTGCGCTCCTGCCTCACGGCCACCTGGCGGCGAGCGATCACCGAGCGCAGCAGCTGCATCATCACCGCCACCATGGCCAGCGCCAGGATCCCGGTGAAAGCGCGTTCCAGAGCGCCGGCGGCGTCACTGCTGCCCGCCACCACCCCGACCGCTGCAAGATTGGCGGCCATGAACCCGGCCGCGACCCCGATCGAGCCCTCGGGACTGGCGTAGAAGGCTCGGAAGTAGAGGGCCGCATAGAGCACCCCCAGCTCGCCGCCGGAGTGCCACGACCCCACGCCGACCACGAAGAGGGCGAAGATGGCCAGAAGGTCGGTCCAGAGCGGAAACCGTCCCAGACGGTATCCCGACAGCAGCCAGAGCACCAGCCAGCCGATGGCGACGAAGGCGCAGATCTTGACCTGGTAGGGGGCGTTCGACTCGAAATCGATGATGAGGAGCGCCAGCGAGAGGGCGATCAGCGCGATGGCGAGGAGCACCCACTGGACACTGGCCAGTAGTCCCGCAGGCGGCCTAAGGCCCTCGCGCCACCTGCTAGGCAACGTGCTCATCGCGGGCATTGCTCTCCTCGATAAGTCGGGCACCACCGACGCCATCAGGCACTCCAGCTGACTGTGACCGGCGCTCCCTTCACTACCTGCCACGTAGCGGTGAAGGTTGTGCGCGCAAGCCTTGACACCCTGCAACGGCAGGCGGGACTGGGAGACTGACCAGTTCCGCGGGCCAGCGCTCACCCTGTAACGAAAATGACTAACTGACGCGCGGAGGTCCAGCCTGGATGGGCTGGCTGCGAGGCCAGACCGGGAGCTAGTCCTCCCCGGCCGCGCTGGCCACCACCTGGGTCCGAGCCGGCTGCGTCGCGCCGAAGCGCCCCAGACTGAGGAATCCGGCGAACATGATCGCGGCTCCTATGGCCTCGGCAGCTCCGAGTTCGGTGAGGCTCCCTCCCACCGTCTTGGCCAGTGAGAACCCCAATGCCACCACCAGGGCGCCGATGGTCAGTAGCACGTTGCACACCACGCGGTCGATGGCGGCCCGGGAGCGAATGTAGGCGATTGCGGAGTAAGCCGAGCCTCCGGCCAAGACCAGGGTCCCAAGGATGTTGAAGGCGACGGCGGCGACGAAGATCGGCGTTCCGTGGCCAACCAGGGCACCGCCCAGGACCCCGGCGCTGGTGCTCAGTTTGGAGCCATCCACCGGCACCACCGCCATATCCACCGCCAGCAAAACCGTGAGCACGACCAGGACTGCGGCACAGGCTCGGGCCACTTTGGCGGGAGTCAGCAGGAAGGCCGTGCCCAAGGCCAGGTAGATCACCCCGAGCACGCCACCTAGTAGGTAGAAGGCCCGAAAAAGCGGGACCGAGAAACCGTTGGCCTGACCCAAGGCCTGGGCGAGAGCGGCCGCGGCGAAGATGGCCAGCCCGGTGCCCCAGGCGGCAAAGGCAGGTCGGTGCGAGCGCCACCACCGCCCCCAGACGACGGCCGAGAAGGCCACCCCCAGCACGCAGGCCGCCAACGCCGTGCCCATCTCCTCCCCACCTTCTGAGAGCCGTGCCCGCCGCCGCGAGCGTAGCACTCGCGGCGGCGGCCGCGCCCTGACCCCGGACCATAATCCAGGCGTGCGTTATCTCGATCTGGACGGCCGCAGGCTCTCGGTAGTGGGACTGGGATGCTGGCAGTTCGGCGAGAAGCAGTGGGGCTACGGGAGCGAGTACTCGCACGCGGAATCGCTGGCGGTGCTGCAGCGGGCACTCGAGCTAGGGGTGACCGTTTTCGACACCGCCGAGCTATACGGATCGGGCCGGAGCGAGATGCTGGTCGGCTCCGCGCTCAGCTCCTGGCAGGGAGACCGCTTCCTGGCCACCAAGTTCCTCCCCATCATGCCCTTGCCTCGGGTGATGGTTGCCCACTGCGGACGCAGTCTGGACCGGCTCCAAGTCCCGCTCGTCGATCTCTACCAGATCCACTGGCCCAACCGAGTGGTCCCGCTCTCGCTCCAGATGGAGGGGATGCGGCGCATCCTGGGGCTGGGCCTGAGCCGCTATGCCGGGGTGAGCAACTTCTCCCTCAAGCACTGGATCGCCGCCGAGGCTGACCTGGGCCAGCCGGTGATCTCCAACCAGGTGCGCTACAACCTCTTGCAGCGGCAACCGGAGTCCGGCCTCCTGGAATACGCCAAGACGAAATCGCGGCTGGTCATCGCCTACAGCCCGCTGGCCCAGGGGGCGCTCAGCGGTCGTTACCACGTCGGCCAGGCTCCCCGCGACCTCCGTCGCGCCAACACACTGTTCACCGAGGTGGCGCTCTCGGCCATGGAGCCGCTCCTCAAGACGCTGCGCGAGGTCGCAGACGCCCACCACTGCAACTCGTCGCAGGTGGCGCTGGCCTACGTCCTAGCCCAGCCCCAGGTCATCGCCATCCCTGGAGCCAAGTCAATCGCCCAGCTGGAGTCCAACGTCGAGGCGGCAGAGCTGCAGCTGACCGAGGATGAGCTGCTCACCCTGCGCCGAGCCGCCGACCTCTTTCACTACTCGAGAAGGCGGGCCGGCGTCCAGGTTGCGGGACGGCTGCTGCCGACCCCTCGGCGGCGCGACAAGTTCTAGGCAGAGCCGCGCTGCTCCGGACCGACCTGGCCCAGCGCCCAACGCTCCAGTCGGCGGCGGGCCAGCACAAGCGCCAGTGCGGTGACCAGGAGTAGCGCGATCCCGGCCCCGATGCTGAACCAGCTCACCGTCCCGCCGAAACGGCTGTAGGCGCGGCCGAGCTCAAAGCCGAGTAGCCCGTAGGCGGTGGCCCAGGCGGCCCCTCCCAGAGCGTTAAAGAGCAGAAATTTCCGATATGGCATCTGGGCCGCGCCGGCCACCAGAGCGCCGAAGGTGCGGAGCACGACGATGAATCTGGCCACGAAGACTGCCAGCGCACCCCGCCTAGCAAAGAAGCGCTGCAGCAGCTGGAGCCGCTCAGGACTCAGACGGATCCAGCCCCCGAAACGCTCCAAGAGACGGCTCCCCACAGCCCGGCCGATGCCGTAGCCAAGGTTGTCTCCCAAGATCGCGCCGGCAGCGGCAGCCGCCACTACCCCGGCCAGGTTCAGTCGCCCGGTGGTCGCGGTGTAGACGGCGCCCGCCACCAGCACGGTCTCGCCCGGGAAGGGGATTCCCGTGCTCTCGACGAGCGGAGCGGCGAAGATCGCGGCGTACCCGTAGGTGCGCAGAAGGTGATCGGGGTTGAGGTCGAGAGCCAACTCAGTCGCCCGGCTCCAGCGGCAGTGGCGGCTCGGCCACCTCAGGCTCGATCTCTCCTAGGCGCGCATGGCGACCGCCGGGGAGGTCCTGGCCGAGAAGCTCGGCCATCTCGAGCCCGTTGAGCACCGCATAGTTGGACCGGTTGTTGTTGAAGAGCAGGTGCACCTCTTCAGCTTGCTCACTGAGCCGATGGACATCGGGGAGCCATTGCGCCAACTCTTCGCGGTTGTAGAGGTAGTTAAAACGATCTCCCGAACTCTTGCCCTGCACGTACCAGGAGTGAGCGTTGCGACCGTGATATCGGACCACCGCCAGCCGGGGATCGGTCACCTCGGTCAAGCGCGGGAATGAGCCGGTACCGAGCTGGGGCTCGTCGACGATGCATAGGGCGATCTGAGACTCACGAAGGAGGTCGACCACCTGGAGCCAGCGCTCCGGCTCCGTCCAGCTCCGGTTCCGGAACTCCACCACCAGCAGGTCATCCGGGTGGCGATCACGCAGCCGGGAGAGGCGATCAAGATCGAGCGGTGACCATCCGAACCAGGGCGGGAACTGGTAGTGCACGGCCCTCAGCTTGCCGCTGGCTCGGAGCGGTGCCAGGCATTCGGCGAACTGGCTCACCTCATCCTCGGTGGGATCTCGGGGCACACCTCCTTTGCGCTCGTGGTAGGTCATGGATCGGTAAGCCTTGACGTTGAAGAGGAATCTGTCGGGAGTGCTCCCCGCCCAGTTGGCAGTCCGATTCGGCGGGGGAATGCCGTAGAAGGTGCTGTCGACCTCGACCAGGCTGAAGAAGCGAGCGTAGTAGGCGAGCCGTGAGGTGGCGGGCAGGCCCTTGGGATAGAAGGCCTGGTGGTCGCTCCAATTGCAAGTTCCGACCAGGACCCGTCCCGACATCGGCCCATGCTCTCAGGTCTGGCGGCGATCGCTTACGCGGACGGCGAAGTGGTCGGAGCCGGCAGAGGCTACGATGGGCCGGTCAGGCTGTGGTGTTCGACAACTAGGAGGCAATGCTCACGGAGCAAGGTTCTGTCGATCTGAACCTGGTGGCTTCGACAGTCAACGGGTCGGGAAGCCAGTCCGCCAATCTGGTGCTAACACGGGCCGTGTTCGCGATGGGAATCCCGGTGGCACCCAAGAATCTCTTCCCCTCGAACATTGAGGGGCTACCCACCTGGTTCTTCCTTCGCGCCAACTCGGCCGGATACCGGGCGGGCAGGCGCCGGGCTGACCTGCTGGTGGCCATGGACCGAGCCACCTTCCAGGCGGATCTCGCCCGACTGGAGCCCGGTGGGGTGCTGGTCTTTGAGGAGGCTTATGGTCGCCCCGAACTGGAGGATGGGGCGCCGCCGCATCTCTACCCGGTGCCCTTCGCCAAGTTGGCCAAGGAGTCCGTGCCTGACGCGGATCTCCGCAAGTACCTCACCAACATGATCTACGTCGGCGTGGTGGCGGAGATCCTCGGGATTCCCGACTTCGCCCTGGAGCAGGCCCTGACCCAGCAGTTCCATTCCAAGCCCAAGGCCCTGGCCGCCAACCGAGCGGCCATCGCGCTCGGTCGGGACTACTTCCGGGCCAACCTAACCAAGACCGACTCCCTTCAGCTCCACCCTTTGGACGCCACCTCGGGCCAGCTCCTGTTGGAGGGGAACCAGGCGGCGGCGCTGGGGGCGATCATGGGCGGCTGTACAGTGCTGGCCTGGTACCCGATCACCCCCAGTTCCTCGCTGGCTGAAAACCTGATTGGGTTGGCCGATCGCTATCGCGTCGACCCCGAGACCGGGGAGCGACGCATCGCCACCATTCAGGCGGAGGATGAGTTGGCGGCGGCCGGGATGGTCCTGGGAGCGGGCTGGGCCGGCGCCCGAGCCATGACTACGACCTCGGGGCCAGGGATCTCCCTCATGGCAGAGTTCGTCGGACTCGGCTACTACGCCGAGATCCCGGGGGTGTTCGTAGATATCCAACGGGTGGGGCCGTCCACCGGCCTTCCCACCCGGACCATGCAGGGTGACATCAGCTTCGCCTACACGCTCTCCCACGGCGATACCCGCCACCCGGTACTCCTTCCTGGCACTGTGCTCGAGTGCTACGAGTTCCTGCAGCTGGCATTCGACCTGGCGGACCAGTTGCAAACCCCGGTCTTTGTCCTCTCCGACCTCGACCTGGGCATGAATCTCTGGATGACGGAGGCACTTCCCTATCCCGAGCACGGCTTCAACCGTGGCAAGGTTCTGCACAAGCAGGAGCTGGACAAAATGCAGCGCTTCGAGCGCTACCGCGACGTCGACGGAGACGGGGTGACGTGGCGGACACTACCCGGCACCGAACACCCTCTAGCCGCCTACTTCACGAGGGGCTCGGGACACGACGAAGGGGCGCGCTACAGCGAGAACGAGCAGACCTACGCGCGGGTGATGGATCGTCTGGCCCGCAAGCTCGAGAACGGCCACCAGCTGCTCCCGGCTCCTCTGCTCGCCGGCTCCACGGCCGAGGTTGGCGTCATCGCGTACGGCAGCTCACATCACGCCGTCGTCGAGGCTCGGGCGATTCTGGCTGAGGGTGGCCTGGAGACGGACTATCTGCGCCTGCGGGCTCTACCCACCGCACAGACCGTGGCTGAGTTCGTGGCCGACCATGATCGCGTCTATGTTGTGGACCAGAACCGCGACGGACAGATGCTGCAGATCCTTCAGGTCGAGCTGGGTGCGGATCTTGCCGGTCGGCTCAGGTCGGTTCGCCACTACGACGGCCTGCCACTGTTCGCGGCCGACCTGGTGGACGCGCTACGCCGGTTTGAGGGCGTGGCTGCGCCCTCCCCCTCCCGGCAACCGGTAGCCGGAGCGGCTCATCCGTGAGTGCGGTAACGGTCAAGACCAACTCCCTAGGACTCACCCGGGATGACTACAAGGGCCTGGCCACAACCTTGTGCGCCGGCTGTGGCCACAACTCCATCACCAATCACATCGTCAAAGCCCTCTACGACCACGGGGTAAATCCGTATCGCTTAGCCAAGATGAGTGGGATCGGATGCTCCTCGAAAGCTACCGCCTACTTTGTCGAGCGCTCCCACGCCTTCAACGCGGTGCACGGTCGCATGCCCGCGGTCACCACCGGGGTCGCGGTCGCCGATCGGGAGCTCCTGCTGATGGGTATCAGTGGTGATGGCGATACCGCCAGCATCGGGCTGGGACAGTTCTGCCATCTGGTACGACGCAACGTCGACTGCACGTACGTTGTGGAGGACAACGGCGTCTACGGACTCACCAAGGGACAGTTCTCGGCGACCGCTGACCTGGGCTCAGTGCAGCGCAAAGGGACGGTCAACGAGCTGGAAACCATCGACATTGCCGGGCTGGCGGTGCAGCTTGGCGCCTCTTTCGTAGCCCGAAGTTTTTCTGGGGATGGGCAGCAATTGGTGCCGCTGTTGCGGGCGGCACTTTCCCACCGCGGCACCGCCGTGCTCGACGTCATCAGTCCTTGCGTCACCTTCAACGATCACGAGGGCTCAACCAAGAGCTACCAGTACGTGAAGGAGCACGAGCTCATCCTCCAAGAGCTCGACTTCATTCCCCAACAACCCGAGGTTGAGGTGGAGTACGCGGAAGGAACCTCGACTGAGGTGGAGCTGCACGATGGTTCGCACCTGCGACTACGCAAACTGGGCCGAGAGCACAACCCCCACGATCGCCTCGAGGCGCTGCGGGTCATCGACGAGGGCAGACAGAGCGGCGAGGTGGTCACCGGACTCCTATACGTAAACCCCGACGCGCTCGACCTCAGTAGTCGCGAGCATCTGCCCCAAGCCCCCCTTCGCGACCTAAGCGAATCGGAGCTGCGCTTGAGCCCAGAACAATTCGCATCGCTGCAGCAGGGATGGCGCTAGCCGAGCGATAGACGAACCTCCGTTCTCAGGGTCGTCTCAGGTTAGGACTCCAAGTGTCGTCTAGCCTCTGGTGGTAACGCGACACCAATCCGCGGCGGTCAGCGTCAGTTGTCCGCCAAGAAGGAGGCAAACCATGCATAGGATCGTCATTCGAGGACTTGCGATAGCGGCCGGCGTAGGCTTTGCAGTGGCCGGTGGAGCGACCGCCGTTTTCGCCGCCACTCCTAGCGCCACTCCCAGCGCTAGCAGCAACGCTTCATCGACGCCAACTCCCAGTGCATCTTCGATTGTCAACTCCCCGGCGATTCTGAAGTTCCCCCATTTCCGCGTTGTTGGAGAGGTTGTCTCTGACAGCTCCAGCGGCGGATCCTTGGGGGCGGGTCAACTGGTGCTCAAGGAGCCTGACGGTACCGACGTGACCATCACCCTGGCCCATCGGACCAAGGGATGGCTGTACCACGGCCTCGGCGTCAAGCCCACCTCGGAGAACCCTGGCACCGTGGCCGACGGCGAGATCGTGGTGGCTGGCGGCCGCAGCGTCTTCGACTTGCATGTCGCGCTGAGAGTTCTCGACCTGGGCTTCGCGGCCAGCTGAACCTCCCAGCGAAAGCTCAGAAGTGGTTCCTCCCCGGGGGTAGGTGGACCGTGAAACCGGTCCACCTACCCTGCGCGGCGGCTCCGCTTTTACACGTAGCGATAGTCTGGAGGAAGGGGTTGGGGAGGTGGGGGTCCCACATAGATAGCCGAGGGGCGGATCAGACGATTGTGGCCAGCCTGCTCGCAGATGGCTGCCGTCCACCCCACCGTCCGGCTGCAGGCGAAGGTGGGAGTGAACATGTCCCGGGGAATCCCGGCAGTGTTCATGACCACCCCCGCGTAAAACTCCACGTTGGTGTACAGCCTGCGGCCAGGCTTGAGTTCGTTGAGTACCTTCAGTGCAGTCTGCTCAACATGTTGGGCCAAATCTGCCTGTTCCCCACCCAGTTCGAGAGCCACCTCGCGCAGCAGCGTCGATCTCGGATCGTCCGTTTTGTAGACACGGTGACCAAAGCCCATCAGGCGTTCGCCTGAGGCGACCTTCTGGCGAAGGTAGTCGTAGGCTTTGTCAGCAGTCCCGATTTCGTCGAGTGTTTGCAGCGCCCGCGAAGGCGCCCCTCCATGCAGTGGGCCGGACAGCGCGCCGATCGCTCCCACCAGTGCGGAGCCCAGGTCAGCCCCCGTGGATGCGATAACCCTGGCAGTGAATGTCGAGGCGTTGAACCCGTGGTCCATCGTGAGAATCAGGTACTTTTCAACCGCACGAGAGCGTTCTTCGTCAGGACGCTCTCCCGTCAGCATCTGCAGGTAGGCGGCGGCGTAGCCAAGGTCAGGATCAGGTGCAACTGGTTCCAGTCCTTGGTGGGCACGGTACATGGCCATCAGCAGTACGGGTGCCACCGCGGTCATCCGCACGGCCTGCTGGCGAACCTCCTCGGCAGAGATGTCCATGGTCGGGCGCAATCCCGTGGCGCTGGCAACCAGCGAGATGGCAGTACGCAGCGCGTCCAGGGGAACGAAGGGTTTGATGTGAGCAATTTCGGGAAGCAGTTTGGTTACCTGTTCGGGCAGTTCGCGCAGCCGGATTGAGTCTGCGCGGAACTTCTTGGTCTGCTCTGGACTGGGTAATGTGCCCTCGATCAGCAGATGCCAGACCTGCTCGAAGGAGCATTCCCGCGCCAGTTCGGCGGCGTTGTAACCGCGGTAGTGGAAGAAGCCTTCCTCGCCCCGGACGTTGCCGATGGTGGTCTCGGCGACGGCTACCCCCTCAAGTCCGGGCGGCGCCAGGATCGGCTCGGGCGCCTTGACCGCTTCCGTCGCGTTCACGTGTGCCTCCGGTGGTTGAGTCAGGCGTGGTCACCCAGATGCGACGCGGCCCCACTGGAGGTTGACGCTTCCCTCTCGGTCTTGGCGGCGTAGCGGAACAGGAAGATCCAGGCGATCAGGGAGCCGCCGGCGATGAGTACCAGCATGCCGAGAACGATTGCGATCTCTCCTGCCGTGGTCATAGGAACACCTCCGTGTACAAGTCGTATTCTAGTGAACTCGCGCAGTTGGCACCCCTTGAACCTGGCTGCTGGTGTGGTCGGCTGCGCTTGGCCGGTGGCCGGTCCAGCCCCGACCAGACCTTCACCAACGGACCCGCGTCTGGTGGCCCCTTGAGCTCCCCCCCGGTTGATCCTCGTCGGGCTCGCATCGCGCTCTGGGGGTTGGTCGCGGCGACGGCCGCCGATGCACTCGGGGCGACCATGATCCTGCCCATCCTGCCGCTGTTCGTGCGCCACGCCGGCGCTTCTTTCGCCGAGGTAGGAGTGGTCACCGCAGTGTTCTGGGCTGCTGGATTGGCAGTTCGCTACCCGGTTGGGAAGCTCTCGGACAGGGTCGGCCGCAAGGGGCCGATCCTGGTTGCGCAGCTGATCTATGCCGCAGCCACGGCCGCCTTCGCGGTCTCCCCTTCCCCGCTCTGGTTCATCGTGCTGCGCGCCGTCCAGGGAGCTGCCGCCGGCGCCGCCACCCTGCTGGCGATGGCGGCGGTCGCTGACTTCGTACCCGTGGAGCGCCGAGGCCGAGCCTATGGATCGCTGACCGCGGCGAACATGGGGGGCACGATCGCAGGACCGCTGATAGGGGCGTCGCTGTTCCAGGTCTCGCTGGCGGCGACCTTCCTGGCGTCAGCGTTCACAGCGCTGGTGGTTGCGGGCGTGATTGCCATCAGCCTGCCGTGGCTGCGACCAACCGTGCTCTCGTCTGACGCCGAGCGACCGACGCTGTCGCTGTGGCGTGACCCGATCATCGTCGGCGTCACCGTGGCCTCCACCGCGGTGGGGATCCTCATCGGCATGTACGACACGGTTTGGAGTCTTTTGATGCACGCGCGTCATGCCACCGATTTGGAGATCGGACTCTCGTTCACCTTGTTCGCGCTTCCTTTCACCCTAGGTTCGTGGCCGGCGGGCTGGCTGGCCGACCACATGGACAACCGCTGGCTGATCGGTATCAGTTCCTTGGCTGCTGGTTGTTTCGCCATCACCTACCCATTCCTCCCCAGCCCGGGTTGGTTGATCGGGCTGGGAATTTTCGAGGGAATCTTCACCGTCACCGGGACCCCGGCCCGCCTGGCGATGCTCTCGCGGCAGGTGCGCCCCAGTCAGATGGGGAGGGTCCAAGGCTTGTATGGATCGGCTCAGGTCGGCGCTGCTGCCGTCGCCTCCTTGGCCGCTGGCGCAATGTTTGGAGTCTCTATCGCACTGCCCTTCATAGCTACGGCCGTGGCTATGTGGCTGGCCTCGGTGATCTTGGTCCCGCTCTGGCGGGGTGTGGATGGCCACCCGCGCTCCGCCCTACCCACCCACATCCCGGGTCCGACGGTGGCGCCCTGACGGACAAAAGAGAGAGCCCGGGTCCAGCCGGACCCGGGCTCCGCATCGACAGGCCGACGGTTTAGCTGGTGGGCAGGATGATCCGTCGCGCAGTAGCGTTGAGCACGTCAGCAAACGACGTGTAGATGGCGGCAGCGGCGGTCAGAATCCCGACGTATCCACCAATGTGCCCGAGTGTTACCCCGGCGCCGAACCAGTCCCAGAAGCCGATCGCCAAGAAGACGAAGGTGATGGCCAGTAGGGCGAACACCACCTGAACCGCGCGGGCTGCATGCAGCGACGCGATGAACATGTAGGCGGTGAAGATTGCCCAGCCAAAGAGGTAGAGGCCCACGATTGGTCCGACCGTTGCCGGGGCCACTCCCTTGATCCAAACACCAATCAGAAGGTAGTAGCTAAACCAGAAGGCCCCGTAGGAAGTGAACGCGGTCGCCGCGAAGGTGTTGCCCCGGCGGAACGCCCACATTCCCGCGAGGAGTTGCGCCCCACCGCCGTAGGCTGCTGCCATGGGCAGCACCGCCGCCGTCGCCCCTGCGCCGATGATGCCGGCATTGATGAACGACAGCATCAAGGTGGTGAAGGCGAAACCCGCCAAGCCCAACGGGGCTGGATCGGCAATAGGATGTGGGGCCTCAGTGGTGTGCATCACCGTCTCGGGCCCGGCGGGAGGAGGCGTTCCTCCGGAATACGCATTAGCCATGATTACTTATCACCCCTCTGTAGTTTTAACGACGAGAATCCGAGCTAGTCAGAGATGCCTAGTGGTTGCTAGTTCTCTTTGCCCTCCTCTGTAACTGCCCGGCTCCGCAGCTCCTCCACCACGGCTGGGTCGGCGAGGGTGGTGGTATCACCGAGAGGACGGTTCTCCGCTACGTCACGCAGCAAACGACGCATGATCTTCCCCGACCGGGTCATGGGCAGCTCGGGCGTGAAGAGAATGTTGGCGGGAGCCGCAATCTTGCCGATCTTCTTGCCTACGTGATTGCGAAGCTCAGCGAGCAGTTCTACGGATCCCTCCTGGCCACCCTTCAGAGTCACGAAGGCCACGATGGCCTGACCGGTCTGCGCGTCATTTCGGGCGCAGACCGCGGCCTGGGCGACCGACGGATGGTCGACCAAGGCGCTCTCAACCTCAGTAGTGGAGATGCGGTGCGCCGAGATGTTCATGACGTCGTCGATCCGGCCCATCAACCAGTAGTCGCCGTCGGCGTCCTTCCGCGCTCCGTCTCCTACGAAGTAAGTGTCCTTGAACCGACTCCAGTAGGTCTCCTCGTAGCGCTTGGGATCACCGTAAATGCCGCGTAACATGGCCGGCCAGGGCTTGCGAATCACTAGGTATCCACCCTGCCCGGGTGGTACCTCGTTGCCCTGCTCGTCGAAGATCGCGGGGTCGATGGTGGGGAATGGCTTGGTAGCCGATCCTGGCTTGAGGGTTGTTATCCCCGGCAGCGGCGTGATGAGAATCATGCCGGTCTCGGTCTGCCACCAGGTGTCCACCACCGGGGTTCGCCCCAGACCGATGTTCTCCCGGTACCAGATCCACGCTTCGGGATTGATCGGTTCGCCCACCGTCCCCAGCAGCCTGAGGCTGCTGAGATCGTGCTTCTTGGCATGCTGTGGCCCCCACTTCATGTGGGTGCGGATGGTCGTGGGCGCGGTGTAGAGAACGTTGACCCTGTAGCGTTCGACAATCTCCCACCACCTCTCCTCATTGGGGAAGTTGGGAATCCCCTCGTAGATAACTCCAGTGGTGGCGTTGGCCAAGGGACCGAAGAGGATGTAGCTGTGCCCGGTCACCCAGCCGATGTCTGCGGCACACCAGTAAACCGTCTCGGGCTTGATGTCGAAGATGTAGTAGTGAGTGGTGGCGACCCCCACTAGGTAACCAGCGGTGGTATGGATGATGCCCTTGGGCTTGGCCGTGGTACCGCTGGTGTAGAGCAGGTAGAGCAGGTCTTCCGAGTCCATCGGCTCGCACGGACAGCTCGCCGGATCATCACTCTCACCCTTGATCATCTCGTCGACGTAGATGTCGCGACTACTCTCGAAAGCGACATCGCCGCCGGTACGCCGAGACACCACGACCCGCCGGATGGAGGGGGTCGCCTTGACAGCGTCGTCCGCGTTCTTCTTCAACGGTACCCTGGCACCGCGGCGCCAGCCCTCGTCCTGGGTAATCAGAAATTCCGCCGACATGTCGTTTAGGCGCCCCGCCAGCGCCTCGGCGCTGAAACCACCAAAGACGACGGTGAAAGGCGCGCCAAGGCGTGTGCAGGCCAACATCGCGATGGGCAAGTCGGGGCACATGCCCATGTAGATGCCCACCGGAGTGCCCTTCTTGACACCCAGGGTTTTCAGCCCGTTGGCAAACCGGACCACGTCCTGCTGGAGGTCGGCATAGGTGATGGTCCGCTTTTCGTCGTCGGGTTCGCCCTCCCAATAGAAGGCCACCTTGGAACCCAACCCCGCCTCGACATGGCGATCGACGCAGTTGTAGCAGACGTTTAGTTGGCCACCCAGGTACCACTTGGCATAGGGAGGGTTCCACTCGTAGAGCTTGTCAAAGGGCTTGAACCAGGAGATCCGCTGGCGTCCCTCTTCCGTCCAGAAGTCCTCAAGACTGCGGTCATAAATCCCAGGCTGGGCGTTGGCCTGAGCCGTGAAATCTGGGGCTGGGGGGAATGTTCTGCCCTCCACTTGGAGAGCATCAATCCTCTTGGCGTCTACGGTCATCTCGCCCCTCCTAGCTATCCAGCCAACCCTGAGGTTTCATCAGCGCAATACCGACGCGGCCCAGGGCGCGGTACTGCGCTTCCCTTCTCGCAGCAGCGTAGTGGCCCGTTTGGCTTCCGTCAATCTCCGGACCTGGAGAGCCGCGGCTCTGTTCGAGGCGTGGAGCGCCATGACCACCTCAAACGGTCTCAGCTGGCAATCTCAGTTTTGTGGCGGAAGTGACCTTTTGCGGGCCCAGTGGATGTGCTGGATGCAGCGCCCGCCCGGTCCCTGCACCAGCCACCGTCGCCTCAGGAGAGCTCGTGCCTCGAGCTCGCCGCGCCATGATGGTGTTATGGCGATTGCCTCCGAACCGCTGGTGACATCGGGCTGGCTACGGGCTCACCTCGACGACCCCGATCTCCGGATCCTCGATGTGCGCTGGACCCTCACCGATGGGGCCGATGTCCAGGGCTACCTCACCGGGCACATTCCCGGAGCCCGGTTCGTCGATCTCGACAAAGCGCTTGCCGACCCTCCCGGCCGGGCCGGCCGGCACCCGCTGCCTTCCCCGAAGCAGTTCAGTGAGGCAATGCGCCAGGCTGGCGTGTCGAAGGACAGCCGGGTGGTCGCTTACGACGGTGGAACCGGCGCGGCGGCGAGGGCCTGGTGGCTCCTGCGCGCTGCGGGACACCCCTGGGAAGCAGTTCTAGATGGTGGGATCGCGGACTGGATCGCCTCCGTCGGAGAGCTTCGGAGCGGCCAGGAGGCAGCCGTCCGGGGGGACTTCGAAGCGAGATCGTTTTGGGGTTGGGTCACAGCTGACCAAACCGCCGAGCTCCTGGCGTCGGGAGCGGTAGTGGTCGACGCTCGGACCAGGGACCGGTTCGCGGGCGGACCGTCTCCCTACGATCCCCGTCCCGGCCACGTACCCGGCGCCCGGAGCCAGCCCTGGACGGAGCAATACCGCAACGGCTATGTGCTACCCCGACGGGAGGTCGCCGACCGCAACGCTGAAGTGACTGGGGACCGCGCGCCGGCAGTTGCCTACTGCGGATCGGGCGTGACCGCCTGCGCCCTGATCCTGGCGTTGGAGTCGGCTGGCATCGGAGGAGTAATGCTCTACCCCGGGGGCTGGAGCGAGTGGGCGCAGGATCCTGATCGCCCAGTGGAGCTCTGATCCCGACCGGTTGTCAGCTGCGCCGGCTGACCTTGTAGGCTGCGGCCTGCTGCACCGGTCGGATCACAATCTGGTCCAGATCCACGTGGGGTGGTCTGGTCACGGCAAAGGCCACCACGTCGGCTATATCGGCGGCGCTGAGGGGGGTGACCCCTCGGTACACCGCCGCGGCTCGTTGCTCGTCCCCGGGGTATCGATTCCGAGAGAAGTCGGTTTCTACCATCCCAGGCGAGATCTCGGTCACCCGGATCGGCCGACCGACCAACTCCAAGCGCAGGGTCTGGGTGATGGCATGAACCGCGTGCTTAGCGCTGGTGTAGCCGCTGCCTCCCTCGTAGACCTCAAAGCCAGCGGTGGAAGAGATGTTCACGATGTGGCCCCGTCCCGACCGCTCCAGGGCCGGGAGCAGCGCCCGGGTCATCTGCATCAAGCCGAGCACATTGACCTCCCACATCCAGCGCCAGTCAGCACTGTCAGCGGCAGCCACAGGGTCAGCGCCGCGGGCCCCCCCTGCGTTGTTAATCAGGACCGCCACCTCGTTCAGCCCAGCGCAGAAGTCGGCGACGCTGTCCTCATCGCTGACGTCGAGCACCCTTCCCTCAGCACCCAGCTCCCCGGCGAGCTTCTGAATCAGGTCTCCGCGGCGAGCCCCGAGACGTAGGCGGAAGCCCTCGTCAGCCAGGCGGCGCGAGATGGCTTCGCCAATTCCGGCGCTGGCCCCGGTGACCACCGCCAGAGGGCTCTTCGACCCTGCGGCCTGACCGTCACCCGCCTCATCCACCGCCAACTCCCTCCCTCCGCACCTGATCGGGCGTGCCGTTTGACCCCAGCCTATTCGATCGCAGCCCTGTCCAGTTCGCGCTCAAGCGCGCCCTCGTCTGAGATCGGCGATCGGCAGGCGAAGTCCCGGCAGACGTAGGCGGTGGCCACCCCGGCCAGCAGCGGCCTCGAACGAACTAGGGGAGGGCCTACCTCTGCCTCCGAGGCCCCCGCGGCGATGCGCCCCACTCCCACGGCCACCTCCGGCCGCCACCTGGACCTGACTTGGCGCAGCAAGGGAAGGTGGGATCCCTTGGAATCTGGAACCAACACGGCCACCTCGATCTGGCCAGCCTCCAAGCTGGCTGCCACCGTGAGGAGCGCCCCAAAGGCCGAGGGGAAGCGCCCGGCGGCGCTCGACAATGTCTCCAGAACCGCCGCCCCCCGGTCGCGCCACGAACCATCGCCAGTCAGGGCGTACAGCCTCAGGCAGAGTTCTGCCATGAGAGAGGTACCTGAGGGCTGGGCGCCATCCTCGAGGGTTCGGGGGCGCAGCGCCAGGTTGGCGTCGTGGTGGAGGGGTGTGTCGAACCAACCAGGACCGGCTGGATCCCGGTATTCCGCCTCGACCACGAGCGCCCACTCTGACGACAAATCGAACCAGCCGGCATCCCCCGTAGCCTCGTGCAGCCACAGCGCCGCCAATCCCATCCCCGCGAGATCGTCCAGGGTCGCGGTGAAGCGTGCGGTGGAGCCGTCGAACAGGTGAGCCATCCGGCCGTCTACGCGAGCGTGGTCGAGGATCGCCCTGGCGCACCTCAGTGCCGCGTCCAGGTAGTGGGGCTGATCGGCGGCAACTGCCAGCTCGGCGAGGGCGGTGATCGCCAACGCGTTCCAGCCCACGATCAGCTTCTCGTCGCGGCCGGGCGCCGGTCTCTGGGAGCGTGCCTGTCGTAGGTCTCGCACCATGGACTCCCGGAGCTTGCCAAGATCAGCCGGCGCGATATGGAAGCGGGTGGACAGGAGCAGGGGATCCGCCCCGTCCCGCAGCACCATCGCCCCCTGCTCGGTGCTGGCGTCTCCGGGGCCGCCGAAGAGGGCCTCCGCCAGTGCCACTCGCTCCTTGCCCACGACTGCCGCCAGCTCCTCGGCACTCCAGGCGTAGAAGGCCCCTTCGCCCTTCTCGGTGTCGGCGTCGAGACTGGCGGCGAAGCCTCCCCCGGGCAGCTCCAGCTCGCTGATCAGGAAGTCTGCGGTCCAGAGAGCGATGCTCAGGTGCGCCGGATTGTGGTGGGCCTGCCAGCCATGGAGATAGAGCCGAACCAACTGGGCGTTGTCGTAAAGCATCTTCTCGAAGTGGGGAACCGCCCAGCGTTGGTCGACGCTGTAGCGGTGGAAACCCTCCCCCAGCTGGTCCCTTAGGCCGCCCCCGGCCATCGCGTCCAGGGCGCGCTCAACCACGGGGCCTGCCTCCGGGCTCCGACTGAGAACCTCCCGGGAGAGCAGGAACTCCAGGACTGCGCATTGGGGAAACTTCGGGGCTCCCCCGATACCGCCAAAGTCGGGGTCAGCGTTCCGGATCAGTCGCGCCTCGGCGTCGGCGAGTACCCCGGTCATGCCGCCCTCAGGTGCACCGAGGGGAACCAGCGGTGCGGGGGCCAGGGCCTGGCTCAGTCTTTCAGCACTGCCAATTACCTCCTCCCGGCGATCTCGATAGGCGGAGGCGGCCATCTCCATCACCCGACGAAAGCCGGGCAAGCCCCGGCGGTCCTCAGGTGGAAAGTAGGTACCGGCGAAGAATGGCCGCCCGTCGGGCAGCAGGAACACGGTCATCGGCCAACCGCCACTGCCGGTGAGGGCCTGGAGCGCGTCCATGTAGACCCGGTCGACGTCAGGACGCTCCTCGCGGTCCACCTTGATGTTGACGAAGAGCCGGTTCTGAATCGCGGCCAGGTCGGGATCCTCGAAACTCTCGTGGGCCATGACGTGGCACCAATGGCAGGCGGAATAGCCGACGCTGAGCAGGACGGGGCAATCCCGCTGCCGCGCCAGCCGGAAGGCATCCTCGCCCCAGGGATACCAATCCACCGGGTTCTCGCGGTGCTGGCGCAGATAGGGGCTGGTCTCCTCGGCTAGGTGATTCACACAGCGAAGCTACTCCCCGAGGCACCCACGGGGTGCTGTAGATGCGGCTGCGACAATCGCCGGGTGCCGCAAACCAGATCCGATCTGCCGCCTCTGGCCCTGCGGGTCGGGCTCACCACGGTGGCACTGGGTGTACGCGCTCTCGGCCGCCACCGCTACCGCCTCTCGGACCCGGTCGCCAACGCCACGTTCGCGCTGCAGCCTGGCCGCCGGCGAGTCACCATCCGGAACTACCGAGCGGTCTTCCCCGAGCTGACTGCGCGACAGGCTCGCCGGCTGGCGGCAGCTAGCTTTCGGGAATACGCACGGACCTCGATCGACTTCCTGTACGTGCAGCGCCTACCTCGTCCCCGAGTTCTATCGGAGATGAGGGTCTACGGCTACGAGAAATACATGGAGAGACTGCAGCTGGCCGGAAAGCCGGGGATCCTGGTGCTCATCCACCAGGGAAGTTGGGACGCCCCCGCGGCGCTGGCGATCGCCCACGACATCCGCCTAACTTCGGTGATGGCTGACGAGGGCAGCAAGGTGCTTGCCGACCTGGTCATCTGGGCTCGCGCCCAGATAGGGGTGGAGGTAGTGCTGGCTTCAAGGACGCCCCGAACCATGCTCCAGAAGCTCCGCGCCGGACAGTGGGTGGCCTTGGTGGTTGATATCCCCGGAGACACTCCCTCCGTTGAGGTCGACTTCCTCAATCACAGGACCCTCTTCTCGGTTGCCCCGGCCATGCTCGCAGCCCACACTGGCGCTCCCCTGATGCCTGCCACCAGCCTTCGCACCCCCAACGGCGGATACCTCGTGGAGCTCTTTCCGCCCGTCACGGTTGCGCCGGGCACCGACCCGGCCGAGGCACTCCGCCAGGTGATCCCCGTGTTCGAGCGGGCGGTCCGGCGCTGGCCCGAGCAGTGGTACCCCTACAGCCCGGACCGGCTGCTTGACCTCGCCCACGACTGATCGCGGGCGAGCGGGCCACTTGCGACTGGCCTGGTTCGGTCATGCGGTTGGCGAGCGCGCCGACGGCCTCACCACCTACTCGGCCGAGGTGGTAGGTGGGCTCCGCCGCCGGGGTGTCGAGGTCTGGTTCCACCATGCCACGCGGGATGGCTTGATGGCGCCCGTAGCGGAGGATCACCGAATCGGCTGGCCGACCTGGCGCTTCAAGACGGTCACCGTGTCGCAGTTCGGTTTCCGCCGGGAGCTGACCTCCTGGCTAGCCAGAGTGCGGCCGGACGTAGTCCATACCTCGCTCAGCTTCACCTTGGCGGATGGCTGGATAGGTCGACAGGCACGGGCCGAGGGCGCGGCAACGGTCGCCACCTTCCACCTACCGTTTGGTCCCGAGGGCAGCGGCAGGGCATGGGTGATGCGCCAACTGCATCGCTTCTGGGCGCCGCGCCTCCGGCAATACCAGCGGGTGATCGTATTCTCTGAGGGGCATCGCGACAGACTTGCCGAGGTCGGAGTCGAGCGGTCTCGGATCGAGGTGCTGCCCAACGCCGTCGACACCGATGTCTTTTGCCCAGGGCCGTCCCGGATCCGCCAGACCCGCCTTGCCGGGGCCAGCTTGGTGGTGGGTTTCGCCGGCCGACTGGATCCGGAAAAGGGTCTGCCTCAACTGCTCGATGGCTTTGTCGGAGCCGGCCTCGGGTCGGAAGCCAGGCTGGTCATCGCTGGCGCTGGAGCGCTGGAGGAGAGGGTCAGGTCCGCCCAGAGCGATCCCCGGGTGATCTACCTGGGACGGCTGCTCACACTCGAGGAGCGGGTCGACTTTTGGCGGGGAGTGGACGTCTTCTGCCTACCCTCCAACGCCGAGGGTCTGTCACTGGCGTTGCTGGAGGCGATGGCCAGTGGATGTGCGGTCGCAGCCACCCCTGAGGGAGGGGCGACCCTGGTGGGCGAGGTTGCGACCGCGCTGGATCCCACGGCTCTGGCCGAATCGGTCTCACAGCTGCTGCAGCTGTTGATGCAGGAGCCGGGTGAGCTGCGGCGCCGAGGGGTTATGGCACGCGAGGAGGCGGAGCGTCATCATGGAATGTCGCCCATGCTGGATCGGCTGCTGAAAATCTATGCGGAATGCCTGGGTCAAGCAGGAGGCGACGTCAAGTCAGCGGGATAGCCATAGAACCTGGGATCTCCGCATTGAGACGGCGAACGATCCAAGAGGGCGATGTGGAGGGCTGTGGCGTGGGCGAGGCGGCAGCGGTGCGCTCCTGGACCCAGCCCGAGCGTCAGCCAGTGCCAGACCTGAGCTCACGCTGCCTGGCGCACTGCGATCCCCTGAGAGGCGCGGTGCCGCCGACGCGATGGTGACCACCACCCGGACCGCGCTGGTGGTTGACAGCGGAGCCTGCTTGCCTCCCTCGCTGGGGGAATCGCCATGGGTCAACGTGGTACCGATGTCGATCGAGATCGACGGACGAACGCTTCGCGACGGGATCGACATTTCCAGCCAGGAGTTGTACGCCCGGCTGGCGGACCCCGGTCCCCTGCCCACCAGTAGCTCCCCTTCGCCAGGCGACTACCTCAGGGCATTTCAGGCGACCCCCATAACTGAGATCGTCTGCCTCACCATTCCCGAGCGCTTCTCGACGATGGGCCGTTCCGCTCGAGTGGCGGCGGAGATGCTCCGCAGCGAGGCCCCAGAGAAGCGGGTCGAGATCATCGACACCGGCACCGCGGCCGGCGGCTACACCCTGGTGGCCGAAGCGGCCGCGGCGGCCTGTGCCGCCGGACTCGAGTGCGACAAGGTAGCCGCCCATACCCGGGAAGTCGCTGAGAGCGCCCGAGTGATCGCCACGCTGGCGACCATGCGCTTTCTGATCCGCAGCGGCCGGGTTCCCGCGCTGGCAGGCCTGAGCGGGGATCTGCTCCACGTTCGACCACTGTTCGCCTTCACTGTTGGGGACGTCCGGCGGCTGGCGCTGGTCCGGGGGACGAAGAGAGCGCTGAGGGCTGTTGCCGAGCAGCTTCGGGAGCAGATCCCATCCGAGACCAAGGTGCGGCTGGCCGTCTTCTGTGGCGACGCCCCGGACACGGTCCCTGAACTGATCCACCAGCTTCAAGAGCTATTCGGCGACCAGCCGGTGGAGCGGCTCAACCTCACACCGGTGATCGCACTCCACACGGGTCCTGGGCTGATCGGAGCTGCTGCCGTGGCCGACCTCCCGCTGGAGAAGTGATCGCCACGGCCTCCGTCGCCCCAGTGGCGACCCCGCTCGGGGTGGTACTGATCTGCATCGGCGCCTATCTCGTCGGTGCCATCCCGGTGGGGTGGATCGTAGGAAGGCTGGCGGGGGTAGATCTACGCCAGGTGGGGACTGGAAAGATCGGCACCAGCAATCTCTTCCACAGCGTCGGCCTGCTTCCCGCCGCCGTAGTTGGCCCACTGCAGTTCTGCCAGGGCTTGGTCCCAGTCCTGGTCGCCCTGTTGCTACGGGCCCCGGCCTGGATTGCGGCGGCCGCGGGGCTCTGCGCCGTACTCGGCAACGGCTGGCCGATATTCCTCCAGTACAACGGGGGGCGAGGGGTCGCCAGCGCCACCGGGGCGGTCGCGCTCTGGTCCTGGTGGGGAATCGGCTTCGTCCTGCTCCTAGTGATCCTCGGAGGCGCGGCCCGGAGAAGCGCAATCAGCGTTCTGGTCGCCTTCGCAGGCCTGCCGGTCGTGTTGTGGCTCACCCACGACTCTCCGGCCTACGCCATCACCGCGGTGGGCATTCTCATCTGCCTGCTCCTGCGCCGCTTCGAGGGCTACCACCACGGTCCGGGAGCGCCCGGACAGACTCCGGACAGCCTCCTGACCCGGGTTCTGTTTGACCGGCCACCTGGACAGGCTCCGCTCAGTACTCAGCCGATAGACTCGAAGTCATGAGCGAGGGCTCGGTCCGCCTGGAGCGCGACTCCATGGGCGAGATGGAGGTCTCGGCCAGCGCCTACTACGGGGCCAGCACCCAGCGAGCGGTCGCCAACTTTCCCATCAGCCGCCTCCGGCTGCCCAGGCGCATGATCGCCGCCATCGGCGACATCAAGCGGGAGGCGGCCCGGGTCAACGCTGAACTGGGCTTGCTCTCCCCGGAGCTCGGCACCGCCATCGCCGAGGCCGCCGACCAGGTGAGCCGGGGTGATCTTGACGACCAGTTCGTGGTCGACATCTTCCAGACCGGCAGTGGCACCTCGTCGAACATGAACGCTAACGAGGTGATCGCCAACCGGGCTCTGGAACTGTTGGGCATGGATCGCGGAGCCCGCAACCGGGTCCATCCCAACGATCACGTCAACCTGGGGCAGTCCAGCAACGACGTCTTCCCCTCCGCCATCCACCTAGCGGCGCTGGCGGGCCTGCGGGAGGAGCTGGTACCCGGCCTGCAGCAGCTTGCGGCCAGTCTGGAGGCGCAGCGGGATCGGCTGTGGCCGGTGATCAAGACCGGGCGGACCCACCTCCAGGACGCGACTCCGATCCGAATCGGACAGGAATTCGAGGGCTACCGAGGCCAGGTGGAACGGGCGTTGGCCCGGATCGACTTGGCTCGGCGCCAGCTCGTCGAGCTGGCGCTGGGGGGAACGGCGGTCGGGACCGGGATCGGAACCCATCCCGAGTTCGCCAAGCGGGTTATCGCCCGCCTGGCTCCGCAGTACGACCCGGGCCTGCGGGAGTCGGACGACCACTTCCAGGCGCAGAGCACTCTGGACGCGGTGGTGTTCACCTCCGGCGCGATCCGGGGAGCCGCAATCGCCCTGCACAAGATCTGCAGCGATCTGCGACTGCTCAGCTTCGGCCCCCGTGCCGGCGTAGCCGAGCTGCGGCTGCCAGAGGTCCAGCCAGGCTCCTCGATCATGCCGGGCAAGGTAAACCCAGTCATCTTGGAGTCGGCCCTGATGGTGGTGGCTCAGGTGCTGGGGGACGACGCCACAGTTGCCTTCTCTGGGGCCACCGGTTCGCTGCTGGAGTTGAACGTGATGCTGCCGGTGGCGGCCTACAACCTGTTGGAGGAGATCGAGCTCCTGGGCAGGGCCGCCAAGAACGTCGCCGGGCAGGCGATCGACGGGATCTCCGCCACCGAGCGAGGCCCGGCGCTCCTGGAACGGGGACTGGCCATCTGCACCGCTCTGGTACCGGCAATCGGATACGACGCGGCGGCGGCGATCGCCCATGAGGCGTACCGGAGCGGCAGAACGGTGCGGGAGGTGGCACTGCAGCGGTCCCAGATAGCGCCGGAGGATTTGGACCGACTACTCGACCCTGAGCGCCTGGTTATGCCCGGGCTGGAGGCACCAGGCGGAGGTTAGGCTGTCAGCTGGGTTTGAGCAAGGTGGTGGCGTACCACTTTCCGCGCAGCTCGACGCAGGAGATGACGTTGGTCAGCCCCAGAGGACCCTGGGAAATGGGGTAACAGCTGTACTGCTTCCCTCCGCCGGGCTGGTAGCAGACCTGGGCCGAGATGGTGACCGTGGCGCTGCCCTTGTCTCCGAGCACGGTTCCGAGACTGGGAGCTGTGATCGAGGCGTGATGCTGAGCCAGCGCCTTGAGCAGAGCTTCGGCGTGAGGCCTTTGCTTGGGTGCCAGGTAGCCGCTGACTTGGCTCAGGTCTTCGTGCTGAATGCCAGTGATGTAGCCAGCCACGGTCGCGGCGGGATTGAGATGGGAAGGCGTGGGGAAGGGGTGGCTTCCGATCACCCGGATCAAGATCAGCAGGGCTACCAGGGCTACCAGGAAGAGGGTCCACTGGCGCTGGTTGCGCCTAGGCGTCGGCCGCATGACCGGAGTGGGCGGCGCTGGCTGCCGCTCCTCGGGTGGAGCCGAGTCGCTCATGAGAGCATCACCCCCATCCGGGCCGAGCGAGCCACGATCCCGCCGCGGGAGCGAAGCTCAGAGGCTCAGGTTCTAAACGCCAGAAACCAATTGCCAAGCGTGGCGTTCTATTGACTGGGCACGGCGCGAGCACGGTGCCTCCCCACCGGGCCGGGTCACGACCCTCATCGGACGACCCTGGACTGCGCGCCGTGCCCAAACGTTGACTATGGCTGAATTCAATTCGCGGCGGGAATCCGGCCGCAGTTCGCTGACCCCACCGCGCACCCGGCGCCGAGGCCCGAGTCACAGCGTGGACTGGCGCCGGATCGTAGCGGCCGGAGCACTGGCCGCGGTGGCGGCCCTGGTGATCCTTGCCGTACCCTTCACCGCCCTGGCGCGCGCCTACGGAGCCCTGCCCCAGGCGATCAATCTGGGTGGAGACACGATGGTTTACGGTCAGGGCGGGGTGGAGATCGCCGACCTCCATCCCGACGGCAGCAGCCGGATTCCCGTCGCCTACAAGCAGATCGCGCCGGTCATGCGCCGGGCAGTCGTCGCGATCGAAGACCACAACTTCTGGAGCTCTCCAAGCTTTGATCTGGGCCGGATCATCCAGGCAGCCTTCTACGACGTGGTCCACCACAGCGCCTCCCAGGGGGCCAGCACCATTCCAGAGCAGCTGGGCAAGATCCTCTACCTCCATGACAACCGGTCGCTCACCTACAAGGTCAAGGAGATTCTCTACGGCCAGGAGCTCACCGCCAAGCTCTCCAGATCGGCCCTTCTGGACGAGTACCTGAACGACGTCTACTTCGGCGAAGGGGCTACTGGGATCGAGGCGGCCTCGCTCACTTATTTCGGGGTGCACGCCTCCCAGCTCGACGCCAATCAGGCCACCCTGCTGGCAGGGCTCCTCCCCGAGCCCAGCTATCTCGATCCCTTCCTCAACTTGAGCGCGGCGCGCCAGCGCCAGCGGCTGGTGGTTGCCGCCATGCAGCGACAAGGTGAACTGAGCAACGCCGCCTCGGCCTCGATCGAGGCCAAGGCGCCCGCGCTGGCGGTCCCCGGGGGTAGCTCGCTCGACCAAGCGCCCTACTTCATCGATGAAGTGGAATCGTGGCTGGAGAGCCGCTACGGACCTGGCTACAAGACCATGGGACTAAGGGTTCAGACCAGCCTCAACCTCACTCTCAACAACGACGCCCAGCAGCTCGTCGACCAGACCGTGGCCCAGGGCGTCTATCAGCACATGACCGACGGCGCCCTGATGGCCGAGGACCCCAAGACTGGAGACGTCGTGACCTGGGTCGGGGGCGCAGGAGCCAACGCTCCGGGCGGGCAGATAGACATGGCGTCGCAGCCAAGGCAGCCCGGCTCCGAGTTCAAGATCTTCAACTACCCGACGGCGCTGGAAGACCACGTCATCACCATGACCTCGCCCGTGCTCGACGCCCCCCTGACGCTCCCCACCGGAGGCCCCGGCGGCGGACCCTACGTGGTGGTCGACTACGAGGGGCACTACGCGGGAGTTGTCCAGGCTCAGGTGGCGCTAGGCAACTCACTCAACGTGCCCGCGGTCAAGGTCGAGCTCAAGACTGGCATTCCCAACATCCTGGCCACCGCGCGGAACATGGGTGTCACCACCCTGACCCAGCCCGACTCCTACTACGGACCCAGCCTGACCTTGGGCGCCTACCCTGTTCCGCTTTGGGAGATGGGGCAGGCAGGGGCCGTGTACGCGACCGAGGGCGTCCTCCATCCCACCACCTTCGTCCTTCAGGTCGCCAACGACCAGGGCAAGGTCATCTACCGCGCCGATCCCGTGGCCCGCCGGGTCCTCCCGACCCAGGTCAGCTTCATCATGAACACCATCCTCTCCCGCAACAGCAATCGCCTGATCGCCTTCGGATCCGACACCCCGCTGGTGGTCCCGGGCTACACCGTGGCGATCAAGACAGGGACGTCCTCGAACTTCTTGGACAACACGGCGGTGGGCTGGACTCCCAACCTGGTCGTGGCGGACTGGGTTGGCAACGCCAACGACTCACCGATGTACGGCGGCGGTGTGAACGGTATCAGTGGATGCGCCACCCTCTGGCACGACTTCATCGTTGATGCACTGGCCGGGCAAGCCGACACCTGGTATCCGGTGCCGAGCGGGCTGACGACCAAGGTGATCGACGGTGAGGTCGACTATTACCTGGCTGGCACCAATTCCAGCACCAACGCTCTGGGCACCGCCAGCCCTTCTCCCAGCCCCAGCGCCAGTCCGATCACCTCTCCGTCGCCGAGCCCCTCGCCATCAGCGTCTCCGACGACGCCCACTCCGAGCCCGAGCCCCAGCTCCTCCTAGTCAGGCCGAGCCCGCGGCCGCCTCGGCTCGAGCCAAGACCAGTTCGCGGTCGGGCTTGCCCTGGAGCATTGGGCCCTGGCTGGCCAGGGCGTCACCGACAACCGCCATGAGGTGGTCGGCCCGGAACGGCTTGGGCAGGTAGGCGAAGCCGCCGGCTTGCATGCTGACCCGAAGGTCAATCCGGGCATGACGGGCGCCGGTGAAGATGACCGGGGTCCAGCTCCACTTGCTGGTGGTCAGGAGCCGGCGACAGAGCTCGAAGGCACTCATCTCGGCCAGGTTGAGATCGAGAATGGCGCAGGAGTACTTACCGAGGCGAGCCTGGGTCAGTGCCGAACGGGCAGACTCCGCCTCGATCACCTCGAACCCCAGGCGGCGGAGGATCGAGGCGGTGGCGGTGCGAGTGACCTCATCGCGGTCAGCCACCAGAATGGCTCGCTCCGACAGCTGCTTGGAAGAAGCCCCATTGGAGGCTGCCGGGCTTGGCATCTCGGCCAGTCTAGGTGGCGGAAACCCGCCTTTGGCTGAGTTTCTTGCACCGTTCCGGCAATGGCCTGTAACGCTTGGGGAACCGACCGCGACGAGGCTGTCGCAAGCAGCTCTCCACCCGGTGCTGGCTCCCCAACGGACTGCACTTGGGTATGGCTGGCAGAACCGATCCCGCCCTTGGCTCGATCGCGGGGCCAGCTGCGCTGCTGGGGATGGCGCTGCTGGCTATGGCGACCCATCTCAACCAGCATCGGCCATCCGCCGGAACTGCCAGGGCGATCCTGGCCGGAAGCGGCGCCCAGCAGCCGTCGCTGGGCGATTGGCTTCCGTGGCCGGCGGTCACGGTCGCCGCTGCGGTAGCGCTCCTCTGCCTAAGCGCCCTCATCGGCCTGCACCAAAAAGACTTGGTGGGAGCGGGCGCGCTGGGTCGCGCCCGCCGGGCGAGGGGCCGGGATCTGCGCTCCCTCCGCGGTGGCTGGTACCCGATGCAGGTTCTGCGATGGCGCCGATCAGGTGATCCGGTCCGAGCCCAGGTCCGCCTGGGCGATCACCGGCGGCGCCCCCTCTGGCTGCCTTGCGATGAGCACTTGCTGGTGCTGGGTCCTACGGGATCCGGGAAGTCCTCCGCTCTGGCGATACCGGCACTTTTGGAGTGGCCTGGCCCCTTGGTAGTCACCGATCCCAAGGGTGAACTGGTCCGAACCACGCTCTCCTACCGGGCGGGGATCGGGCCGGCGGCCGTCTTCGCGCCGCTGATGGAGCCCAGCGCGCGATGGAACCCGGTCGCTTCGATCAGGAGCTCCGAGGATGCGCTTAGGGTGGCGACGTTCCTCATGGGTCGGGCTCCCGAACGCGAGCCCTTCTGGCACGACCTGGCGCGCCAGCTCCTGCATGGACTGCTCGCTGAAGCGGCGGAGGCACACCTCTCGGTGGCGGGAATCCTGGAGATGCTGCAGGTCGTCCCTGCCGAGGAGCTCCCCGAAGTGGTACGGCACCCCGTGGCCAGGCGGCTGGTCCAGGGTTCCCTGAGCGGAGGCGATCGCACGGCGATGGGCGTGGTGGCCACCCTGATCGCTCAGCTAGGCGCATACGGGTCGGACCAGGTGGCTGCCGCCACTGGTGCCAGCGACTTCGACCCGGGTGGGATCGCATCGGGCGAACTTCTAACGCTGTACTGCGTTGTAGCGCCGCATGATGCCGCCGTCCTCCGTGGGCTGATCTCGGCTCTGATCTCCTGTTGCTGGAGGAGCCTGTTCGCCCACCCTCCTGTCGTCCCGGCACTTTTTGTGCTAGACGAGTTCACCCAGCTGACCAACCTTCCCGAACTGCCGGCCTTGGTTCAGCTGGGTCGATCCCAGGGAGTGCGGCTGATTCTCATGGCCCAGGACCTGGCCTCGATCTCAGCCGCCTACGGCGCCGAGGCAGGCGGCGCCCTATGGTCCAACTGCCGCACCAAGCTCCTGCTACCCGGGATCACCGAGCTGGAACTGCTCGACCGAGTCAGCCGACTGGCCGGGACTTCGACACTGCATCGCCGGGCCGACGGCTGGGCCCGTGAGCCGGTGGCATCCCAGCCGCTGCTCCATCCCGACGACGTTCGCCGGCTCAAACCCCGGCAGGCGCTCCTTCTCCGCGGAGCTGATCAGCCGGCACTGATCGGTCAGCACCCCTGGTTCGCAGACAAGCGACTGAGCCGCCGGGCTGCCACCGGGCCCGCCGCCCAGTCGCCCTCTCCGGCTTCGGGAAGGCCGCTCCGTGACTGGATCGACCCGGACCACGACTGGTCGGCGGAAGCCTCCCCCCTTCGGTGGAAGCAGGCGGACGTAGAGCCGTAGGAGCGCGTGGAGCTCAAAGACAGTTCGGGGAGTCGGGTGGAACTGCTGGCGACCTTCAGCACCGGTCTGGACAACGTGATCCACACCGTCACGGGCCTGGCCCTTGGCGCAGTGGCGGTACTCTGCCTCAGCTTCGCCGCAATCCGCTACATGACGGCCCTCGACAATAGCCAGCGCCGCGCGGCCGCGGTCCAGGGTCTTGCCACCGTGCTCCTGGGTGTCCTCCTGCTGGTCAACGAGGGAGCGGTCCTCAGCTTCGTGGAGGGCCTCTCAGGCAGTGACACCGCCTGCGCGACCAGCAGCTGCTCGAACACCACCCACTGAGACCTGGCAACCGTCCTGCGACTGCTCCTGCTGGCCAGCGCATCGATGGGGCTGGCGACGCCACTCTCGATCGTGCTCCCGCTAGGCACGTCGGCACCTGCCGCAGTCAGGGCGCGGCCGGTGGCCGCCACCGTCACACCGTCGCCCAGCTCCGCCTCGACCACCGACACGTCCGAGGCGGGCAGCACCAGTCAGCAGTGCGGGGGGATCACCGATCCGCTCTGTTATGTGATCGACGCGTTCATCAGCGGTCCGGTGGCGATCATGGGAAGCCTCGACGGGAGTCCTGACCCAGCCCACATCGACCCAGGGACCGGAGCGATAACCTCCGGTCCCTGGCGGATCGTCACCACCCTGGTCGGCAGCAACCCGGCCGTCGACAACTACGACGGGGCCTTGGGGGAGACGGCCCACCAGTGCGGGCCGCCCGGATGCATCCCGTGGGTGAATCAACTCAACGCCATCCTGGTACCCCTTTCACTCGGCCTTCTGGTGCTGGCTTTTGCGCTGCAGGTCAGCCTGTTCATGATCGGCCAGCAGCTAAATCTCCGGGCCGGAATCGTCCCCTGCCTAATCGCCGCCGCCGTGATCGGGGCGGGCCTACCCCTGCATCTAGCAGGTCGGGTCATCGACGCTGGGACCTGGGCTTCCCAGGCGCTGCTGCAGACCACCTTCGAGCATCTGGGCGATCAGCGTGGGCAGCCTCTCGACCTCATGACGCTGCTAGCGGTCACCGCGTACTGCCCCGAGGACAGTCCAATCATCCACCCCGGCATCCATCTTTCCCAACCCGGGCAAAGCCCTGCGGAAGAGGTGATGGTGCAGCCCTGGATGGACCCCCACTTCAGCCAATCCCACTGCATCAGCTCCAACGATCCCGACTTCACAAAGGAGGTCCTGGACCGGAGCGAGAACTTCTTCGGCCCGCCGCTGCACGACGCCAACTGCGACCGCGGCGACGCCGCCCCGGACCAGCCGCTGTGCACCGACACCGACAACCAGGTGAACAACAATGCGGGCCAGAATTGTCTGGAGGGCAGTGGCGGCTCGGACCTGGCGGGCAAGCAACTAAATCTGTTGCCCCTGCCGGGTGAACCTCGCGCCGGCAATGGGCAGAGCCCATCCGATTGCCGGTACGCCGACATCTACTGGGGTACGACGCCGACGTTCACCGATGTATGGGCGGGTGTTGGTCCCCACGGCCGCAACGGATATGACGTACCGGACGGGATCCAGGGAATGCTGGCGTTCACGGTACTCACCGGACTAGCGCTCTGGCTGGCGCTCACCTACGTGGCCCGCTACATCGCCCTGGCGCTCCTGGCGGCCTGTGCCAGCCTGGCGTTTCTGCTCCTGGCCCTACCCGGCGGGAGAGCAGCCTTTGCCAGGTACTGGAGGACGGTGGCGGCGCTCTCCTCGGTGGTGGTGCTGCAGACCCTGGTTTTCCTGGTATTCGTGGCGATCGTCTCGACCGCTTCGGGCCTGGCTCCCAACCCAGCCGCGGCTCATGTCGGCGGCTGCCCATTGATCTCACCGGCGGATTCAGCGCGCTGCGGCGCCGCCAGTTCAGGACTGCTGTCGGAGGTGGGTAGCGGCGATCCGGGAGACCAATTCGCCAAGTGCCTGCTGGCGATCGTCACGGTCTGGCTGATGCTCGAAGTACCCAGGCGCGTCAGCCGGGGCGAACTGGCCACCACCGGTGGGCTGCGCACGCTGGCCGCGGCTACCGGAGGCGTCGTGCTGGGCGGGGCTGCGGTGGCGCGAGGACAGCTCCAACCTCGGGTCTCGAGATTTGGCTCCCAGCTCCTGCCGGCCGGTCGCTCGACGCTCCGCCTTCCGGGAGCTCATGAACACCAACTCGCCGGCCGGCTAGAGCAGGCGGAGATGGCCGGCGCTTCTCGCTGGCCACAGGCAGCCGGTCGTGAGGGCCGTGACCAGTTCATCGGCCGGGCCCTGCTCGAGAGCAAGGCGAGCTCGCGTGAGCTGCAGCGGCTGCTTGGCCTGGGGCAGAGCGATCTGTCGACTCTCCGGGAGCGCGCCATTCACGACCCTACCTCGGCCACCAACCTCGGTCGCAGTTACGTGGCAGCCGGTGGCCGCCGGGTTCACGACCTCGACGCGGCCTATTTGAACGCGCTGAGGCAGGGCCGTTTGCGTCAAGTTCGCGACTCGGCGCCACCCGAGGCAGGCGGCCGCTGATGCAGACCGAGATCCCCCAGTCGATCTCGGGCACCCCGACGCGCTGGGGCGCTTTCACAGCCCCACAGCTCGGCTGGATCGCCATTGGGGCAGCCCTGCCCTACCTGCTGCTGCGGTGCCACCTCACCGCGCCATTGCTGCTGATCCTCTCGACTCCTTGGTTGGCTGCAGCGCTTGTCTTTGCCTTTGGTCGCTATGAAGGCAGACGCCTGGACGCCTGGACCACGGACTGGTTGGTCTTTCTAGTCCAGCCACACCACCTCCATCACCCAGACCCCGCAGCCCTGGGCCGTCCCTACTTCGAGGTCGATTCCGAGGCGCTGGGATCGCAGACTCGCCCCACTTACGAGGTCTGTTCACTCCCTTGGGTGGCGCCGTGACTCGAGGCTGGGTTCGACTCGACCGCTCCTCAACCCTGGGCTTGGTTGATATCGATTACCTGGAGGGCCAGGTGGCCCATCTTCCCCATGGCCACCAGCGGGCCGCGCTGTGTGTGGAGCCGATCAACCTGGCGCTCCAGGCCGAGGTCGAGCAGGAGCAGGTGTGGCGCCGCTACCGACAGCTGCTGGGGTCGCTTGGCGGTCCAATCTCGATCTACTCCTGGAGCCGACCCGAGAACCCCTCTGGCGCCTCCGCCGCGCCGGGCCAAGACGAGGGCCCCCTGGGGCGATTGGCTGGCCTGGACAGCGACTTCCGCCGCAAGCTGATCCTGGGTCGACTGGTTCAGAGGCAGCGGCACACGGTGGTCGTCTGGGGCGGAGAGGTGGCCATTCCGATGTCCGGGCTCGCCTCGCAATTGCGGGGAATGCGTTCCGTCCGCTCTCGCGAGGCGGCTGCCAAGGGCGGAGCCGCGGTGGGGCTGGAGCAACGCTGCCAAGCGGTGGCGGCTGGGCTGGGCCAACTAGGGGCGAAGGTGAGACGAGTAAGCGATGGGGAGTGGCTCCGCCAACTCCAGGAGCATGGAGAGGGGCGAAGCGAGCGCAGTCCGGCGACCTTTGCCAGCTGGCTCGCCCCCGACGTCGCCGAGGTGCACCCTCGCGTATTCCGGGTGGGGGAGAGATGGAGCCGGAGTCTGTTCATAGCCTCCTACCCCCGCAAGGTTGCGATTGGATGGCTGGCACCACTGCTCCGCGGGTTCGAGTGCGAGGTGGGGGTCGGGCAGCACATCGTGCCTCTGCCCAAGCTGCTCAGCCTCAACCGACTGCGAAGGAAAATCCGGGCCTTTGAGACCAGCCTGGTAGTCGACCACCTACGAGGGCAGCGCCCAGACCGGCTGACGGAGACCGCCCTGGGAGACGCCTTGGCCCTGGAGGACCAAGTGCTGGTCGAGACCGAACGGCTCTTCCAGGTGGAGCTCTTTGTCACCCTGGTGGCGGCCAGCGTCGTGGACCTAGACCGAGGCTGGCAGCAGCTACTGGCGACGATGGCGGAGCTCGGTTGCGGAGTAGCGCCACTCACCCACCGCCACGTTGACGGCTGGCGGGCGACGGTGCCCAGTGGTGTCAGCCCCTTCGGTTGGGGGCGGGAGATCACCGCCAGTGCCCTGGCCACCGCCTTCCCCTTCTTGCGCAGCAACCTCTCCGGCGGTTCCGGCGTCCTGCTAGGCCCCAGCATCATCTCTCGAGAACTGGTCCTCCTAGACCCCTTCCACCCGGCCAACCCCAATTTCAATGTCGTGGTCCTGGGCACGTCGGGAGCAGGCAAGTCGTACACCGCCAAGCTCCTCGCCGCTCGACTCGCGCTCCGTGGCTGCCGCCTTCGCTGCATCGATCCGGTCGGCGAGTACCGGGGGCTCGTGGATATTCTCGGCGGCGCCTGTCGTGAGATCGCTCCGGGACGCAGCTCCGGCCTCAGTGCCTTGGGGCCGGACCCGGGATCCGGCAGAGATGCGGGGGGCGTTTATGAACGAGCTGCCAGGGCGCTGGTGATCCTCGAGCTTCTGGCGGCCGGGCGCAACGGCCAGTGGGACCTTCCCGAGGACGATCTCCAAGGGCTGGAGGAGGTCCTCACCGAACTCCTGACGGATGGGGCGAGACCGTACCTCGCCGACCTGGTGCGGGCTCTGGAGAGCGCCCAAAGGCCAGCGCTGGCCCGACGCCTGGCCCGCTTCACCGGGGGCATGCTCGCTGGGGTCTTCGATGGTCCCCAGGAACCGGAGCTTGAGGGGCTCGCCAGCGTCTTCTCGCTGGCGGGATGGGCCGGCGAGCGCGAGCAACTGCTGGCACCAGCCATGCAGATGATCCTGTTCCAGCTGGAGTCCGAGCTGGGCCGCGACCCCAGCTCTCCCCGGCTGGTACTCGTGGACGAGGCCGAGGTGCTGCTGTCGCGGCCCAGGAGCGCCGTGGCCCTGGAAGCGCTCAGCCGGAGGGTGCGCAAGTTGGGGGCAGGCTTGATGGTGATCTCGCAGGTGGTTGAGGACTTCCTCAATTCCCCGGTCGGCAACGTGATCGTCCGCAACTGCCACACCAAGCTGCTACTTCGGCAGGAGGAGGTGGCGATGCCAGCCCTCCGTCAGACCTTTGGACTCTCGCCCGCCGAATGTGACCTGCTGCGAGACGCCGGCCCCGGTTCAGGCATCGTGATAGTCGGACGAGAGCGGGCTGCGTTCCAAGGCGCCGCGCCTCCGGAGCTGCACCAGGTTCTCTGCACGGACGCACGGCGGCAGGTCGCCTGATCCTGCTCTGAGCCGTGCCAATCCCAACTCGGATCGCAGTCCTGGCCAGCTTTGGGTGCGGTTTTTCGATGCTGCTGGGGCTGAGCCTACTCGGCCTGCTCTCCGCCGCCGCAGTGGCCACCGGCTGGAGCTCCACCGCTGGGCCGCTGCCCGATCCGGGTGGCTTCATGCTGCCAGTGGGCGCCGATATTCCGGCCGGGGCCCCGGACTTTCCTGACTGGGCACAGCCCTGCGGTCCCGAGCCCGGGGCCTTGGCGGTGGACCCGTCCGCCTGCACCGGCTCGCCCAGCCCCTTCCCGGCCAACTACGACGGCTTCTCGACCGGGCAGTGCACCTGGTACGTCGCCACCAGGAGGCGAGTGGTGTGGCACACCGCCTCGGGGGAACTCGGTGGCAACGCTGGTGAGTGGCTTCAGCTCGCTCACGCAGACGGCTACCAGGTAGGCCCGGCGCCGCAGGTCGGCGCCATCGCGGTCTACGTCGACTCGGGCGCTGGACATGTGGCCTTAGTGGTGGGCGCGGATGCCGCCGGCGCGTACACCGTTGCCGAGGCGAACTGGGTGTTCTTTGGGCCGCGTGCACCGTATGTCGACCTTCGGGGGGTGGAGGCGGGCGGAACCGGCGACACCTCGGAGCGTTTGGACGGCTTCATCTACGGTCCAGCAGCAAACGAACCGGGCTAATAGGCCATCTATCCTGAGCCCATGGGTTCAGTGGGCGCGCCTGCGGACGCGGCCGTGCGCCCGGTCGCCGCCCGCCGAATCCTCTTCTTGGTCTCGGCGTCGCACGCCACCCAGCACATGTACACGGGGCTGCTCCCGCTGACCTATCCGGCGGTCGTGATTGCCTTCCACATCTCGGTGGGGACACTAGGCCTGGCGGTCGGCGTGGTCGGCGTGGTCGGCGGTCTCAGCCAGATCTCCGCTGGCGCGGTGGCCCGGCGCCTCGAGGCCCGATGGATCCTAGGTGGGCAAAACCTACTCGTTGGTGTCTGCGCGGCGATAGGGGCCTGGTCGCCGGTCTACCCGCTCTTCGTATCTGGCCAAGGAATTGCCCAGCTCGCCTCCAGTCAGCAGCATCCTGTCGGTAGCTCGATTGTTGCCCGAGCTTATCCGGGCCGGCGAGGCATGGCTCTCAGCACTCACAACATCGGTGGCAGCATCGGCTCGCTCCTGATTCCACTGCCGGCAGCGGTGCTCATATCACGACTAGGTTGGCGCCCGACGCTGCTGTTACTGGCGATTCCGCTTTTGCTGGTGGGACTGGTTTTCCTGCTCAGTTTTCCCGCACTCGGCAAGGAGCGTCGGCTCGTGTCCAACCCACCAGCTTCCCGGTTTCGACTACCTCGCCTCAGTCGATCCCAATTCCATGATCCTAAGGTTGCAGGATTCGCCATTGTGGCAGCGACGGTCGCTGCGGGTGGCCGCGGCATCAGCACACTGAGCACCTACATACCTCTCTTCCTTCGAGACCGTGTACATCTCTCGGAGATCGCGGTTGGGGCGATCTTCAACCTGGTCCTTTTGGGAGCGGTCGCCGGGCCACTTATCGGGGGCCGGCTCTCGGACCGCGTCGGACGCCTGCCGGTGCTGTGGGGCGCCTATGCTCTCTCGATACCAGCAGTTGTCGTGTTCGGACTCTCAGCCAACTTTCCCTTATGGTCAACTGTGGTGCTTGCGTTGGCGGTGGGACTGGTCGCCTACATCGAGAACCCTCTCTTGCAGGCTCTGCTCAGTGACGCGGTCAAAGAGGCTGCGCAATCGTCAATCTTCGGCGTCTATTTTGCTGCCGCCTACGGTGTCGGATCTCTGTGGCTGATTTTGCTAGGTTGGGTTATTCAGCATTTCGGCTACAGCGCTGCCTTCGGTGTGATGGCAGGTTGCTACCTGGGGGCGGGACTGCTGCTGATTCCGTGCCGCAGCGCACTGCGACGGCCATTTCATGCCTGACTTCACTACCCCGGGCGCGGATCGGCTTCGAGCCTTGGACGCACTCGTCTCTGATGTGCGTTCTTTATTGCGTCGTGCGGGACGAGTACAGCGACAGACGGCAGACGTCGGCGATATCGAGTTGACGGAGCAGAGCGGCGAACTGTTAGAGGCAGCCGAGAGACTGCTCGCAGGTGTTGAGGAACGTCGTCGCGAAGAGCGTCAAGAGGCGCGGCGTCAACTCCGCGGAATCACCAGGGATCAGGAATCCGTCTAGATCCCCCGCCCGCCTAGTTCCCGGAGCCGTCCTGGTTCACCGACCCGCTGTCACCGCGGACGGGCGGCTAGCTTCCGGCCATTCGGCCAACCCGACCAGGTCGGGTCGCCGCCGAGAGACCTCGTCCACTAGGGCGTCAGCGGATTCTCTATCGAGCCGAAAATCAAAACCATTGGGAGGATGCCGCACCAGTGCCTCGGCGCTGTTTGAATGCCAGGTGGTCAAGCGTTCCACGGCGAGACCGGACGTATCAATCCTGAAGGCCACGATTCGATTGCCCGGCACGTTCACGACCAGGCACCGCAACGATGGCCAACTCGCGGTGAGGTCACAGTTGCGTGCTCGTCGCCGGATTCCCCTGGGGCCGACGAAGAGTTCGTTGCGGCCCTGGCCCAGGTAGGAGGCGACGGTGACGAGCAGCACCGTGAAGATCGCCAGCGCTAAAGGGCTCCAAGTCCCGATCAGGACCCACGCGATGAGACCCAGCGGGACCAGCACCGCCGCCATTACTCCGCCGGCACTGGTCGCCGCTCGCAGTCGGTGAGCACCGGGTGGGCGGATGCGCACCTCGCCGTCGTGCGGTCCGTCGCGTCGGTCAGGCGTCTGCAGGCGCGACGCGGGGTCGCTCTTCATCTCGAGGCTCCCCAGGCGCGGCCCAGCAGCCAGCCGCAGGCGACAGCGCCGCCAGCCAAAGTTGGGATCACGAATGGGTGCTCACCGCGCGATCTGACACTCCTAGGCGCCAGCCGGTCGGCGAGCACCAGGGCCGCGGCGAGTCCGCCGCCAAACCAGGCCCAGCCACGGCCATGAGGCGGAGCGGTCACGGCGACCGCAAGCGCGCCTGCGCCCAAGACCATGTGGCTGGCACGCCGGGACCCGGCCTCCCCCAACAGCACCGGCAGGCTCCGCCTTCCCGCCAATCGGTCACGCTCTATGTCCGGCCCGCCGTTGGCCAGGTGGAGACCGACGCCCAACCCGGCGGCGAGTACGGCCTCCTGTCCTCGCGTGGCCACTCGGACTCCAACCGCGGCTGGACCGAGGAGTGGCACTGTCGCGAGTCCGGTCGCGAAGGGGAGGAAGGACACCGGTGTCCGGCTCAGTCCCAGGCTGTAGGCCCAGCCGCTCCCCAACCCCAGCAACATCAGTCGCAGCGACCGAGTCCCGGCTCTACGGGCCAGCGCCAGTGAACCCACCCCGGTGCCGATTCCTATCAGCCAGGCGCGGCGACGCGGCACCGCACCTACTGCGATCGGCTTGTAGCTCTGGTGGATCCTGTCCCAAGGAGCGTCAAAGGCGTCATTGAGCACACCGGTGCTCATCTGAGCGAGCGCCATCCCGGCACTGGCCGCAGCCAGTCGTACTGCCCAAGCGTCCGCTGGCCGGTCCGGCTGGGGTGTCTGGCGCCATGCACTGAAGCCAGAGATGGCGGTCACCAGGGTGCAGACCGCTGAGGGACCTGGGTGCAGCAGCAGAAGGTGTCCGCGCCAGCGCCCCAGCCGGTCGGACTTTGGCATGCTCATCGCCTCATGGTGCTTGCACGCCCGGTACGCACGCAGTGATAGAAGGGGCCGATCGCTTCTTGGCAGCGACCCGGTGCGAAAAGTTGGACACAACCCCGGTGTGGTTCATGCGCCAGGCTGGCCGTTCTCTCCCCCAGTATCGGGCTCTGCGCGAGCGCTTCTCCTTCATGGAGCTGGCAACCACCTCGGATCTCTGCGTCGAGGTTACCTGTCTTCCCGTGGACGTCCTGGGAGTCGACGCGGCTGTCGTCTTCGCCGACATCATGCTGCCCCTCCAGGGCATGGGAGTCGACTTTGAGATTCGTGAAGGTGTAGGCCCGGTTATCGCCAATCCGCTCAGGTCAGAGGATGAGGTAGCCAGACTGCGCGTGATTGATGCGGAGCAGGCAACTCCGTACCTGTTCCCAGCCATTCGAGCCTCCCAGGAGAGGCTGGGCCGACGGGCGGCGCTCATTGGGTTTGGCGCCGCCCCGTTCACCCTGGCCTGCTACCTGGTCGAGGGCCACGGATCAAGGGACTTTCCCCGGGTCCGCACTCTCATCCATTCCGACCCCGGGATCTGGGAACGACTGATGACGACCGTCACCGAGGTCTCGGCGCGCTATCTGACCGCACAGGCCGCCGCTGGCGCCGATGTGGTGCAGTTGTTCGACAGCTGGGCGGGAATCCTTGACCGCGCCACTTTCGAGACCCACGTCGCTCCTCACCTGGAGCGGCTGCTGGAGCGGTTGCGGCCCGTGGTGCCCGTCATCTATTTCTCCACCGCCTCCGCTCATCTACTGGCCGCCATCGCCGCCACCGACCCCGACGGCGTCTCCGTCGACTGGAGGGTGCCGCTGAGCGAAGCCTGGGAGGTGGTCGGATTCCATCGCTTCATCCAAGGCAACCTCGATCCAGCTCTGGTTCTCGCTCCCTGGCCCGAGCTGGAGTCGGCGGCCCTGGGCGTGCTGGCCGAAGCCGGCGGACGCCCAGGCCACATCTTCAACCTGGGTCACGGAGTGCTACCTTCGTCCAGTCCCGAGCAGCTGCGCCGGCTGGTCGAGTTGGTCCATGAGAAGGGGACGAGCAAGCCGGCGAAGGGCGCGCTCAGGAAAGCGCCAGAGGTCCGATCTGACCTCGATTAATTCGGAAACGAAGCGTCGCCAATAGGTGAAGGATTGGATCCGAGTTGACCGGAGCCGGTTCCATGGGTTACCTTCCCCCCTTCGCACCGAACGCGCTTATGTGGGAGGACGTATGCGCGGAGCCCGCTTTGCCGGGCACGTATGGCTTGCTGCCAGCGTGGCTGGATTGATATGGGTCTCCTCGATCTTCGGCGCCGGCCTCGGGGCCGTTGCTCAGCAGTCAACCGACTCTGCTAATCAGCAGGCCCTGACCAATCTCCTGGATCAACTGGAGGCGCAGGGCCAGGTTGCCGACGTGGCGACGGTCAAGATCCTGCTCACCAAGATCGTCGAGAACCAGAGTTACCTCAACTCACTGAACCAACAGCTGACGGCCGACCAGAGCGCGGAGCAGGTCCTCCAAGTCCAACTGGCAGGAGACAGCAACGCTCTCGTGAGCCTGGTCAGCACCGCCTATGTCGACGGCAACGGGGCCGCCGAGGTGGCCGAGGCGCTGGCCTCCCCCGATATGACCCAGTTCTTCGACAACTCCACTCTGCCTGACTCCATCGCCTCCCAGGTGGGTCAATTGGTGGGTTCGATCGAGCACGATCAGCAGTCACTCGCCAAGGCGGACGACCAACTGCTAGCCGACGAATCCAGCGCCGAAGCGGTCGAACAGAGGCTCGGGGTGGAGTCGAACGAACTAATGGGCGAACTGACCCACCCCAGCGCCACTTTGGTCACGGGCGATTGGGCATTCGCATTCGGCACCTGCACGTATTGGGCGGCTGGTCAATGGCGAGCCAACGGCTGGGATCTCAACTGGGGCGGCGATGCCTATCAATGGTGGGCCAATGCCGCCGCCGCGGGCCACGCTGAGGGCAGGACCCCGGAGGTGGGATCCATCGTGGTCTGGCCCCCGGACGCGGGCGGCGCCTCCGATCTGGGCCACGTCGCTTACGTGACCGCGGTCTCAGTGCCGGGGGCGGGCTACCCCAACAACTTCGAGATCTCGGAGATGAATTTCTACGGTGTCCCCGGCGGTGGCTTCGACCGGGTCGACTATCGCGTTATACCTGACGTGGGCTCCGGCTTCGACGGGTTCATCTACCCGCCCGGGGCCGGCGCCTGATTTGGCACAGCTCACCTGGTCCGCCTACACTCCCCGGCTCGCTCTTACCCTCCGACACCACCACGCCGAGATCCCGGTCCCACGAGTACCCCTGCTGGCCAGCCGGCTGCGCTGGATCACCGCCGCAGCGGCGTTGCTGCTGAGCGCGCCGGTGGTCGGAGCTCTCGCCACCGGCGGCGCCACCGGACCGCCGTCCAAGGCCCCGGCCGCGATCGCCCGGGTCGCCACCGAAGCGCAGAGCGTCCTGTCGGTCAGCGATTACCAGGTGACGCTGCCCCTGGAGGAGTCCCAGGTGCTGCCGCCGCCAGTAGCGGCGGCAGCGTTGCCGTTCGGGTGGGCCTTCTGGCAGGCTGTCCCCGAACCTCCGGTGGGCACCATCAAGCAGATCATCTGGGCCGCCGCCAAGCAGTACAACGTCTCGTACTCTTGGCTGCTGGGAGTCGCGGAGTGCGAGTCTGGGCTTGACCCAACTGACGTGAATCGAACCTCCGGGGCCAGCGGTCTCTTCCAATTCATGCCCGCCACCTTCCACGCCCACGGAGGGACCGATATCTGGGACCCCGTGCAGCAGTCCGATATCGCCGCCAAGATGTTCTCCATGGGCGAGTCGGGCGAATGGGTCTGCAGATAGGCTGAGCGGGAGAGCCCGGCACGCTACTGCTTCGGTGGTGGAGCGCGCCAGATCGGGACAGCTGCAAGCGGCCCAGTTGGCGGACGCAAGTAGACTGCTTGAGTGCGCCACCTGAACAGGTCAATCGATCTGCCGTCACTGCGCACCAGGCTTGGGCAACGCCCGGAGGGCTGGCTCGAGCCCCTGGAGGAACTGGTCCGCTGTGAGTCCCCCAGCGGCGATCCTGGTCGGCTCCGAGCCTGTGCTCAGATCACCGAGCGCTGGTTTCGGCGCGAGGCCGGGATCACCGAGAGCGAGCTCACCTCGGAGGCTACCGTCCCGGCGCTAGTGATGCGGGTGAGCGGGTCGGGTGGTCCCTCGGTTTTGCTGCTGGGTCATCTGGACACCGTCTGGGACCCCGGATCCTTCCAGCCGCTCTTCTCAATGTCGGAAGGCCGGGTCGAAGGCCCAGGAGTGTTCGATATGAAGGGCGGCGTGGTGGTCGCGCTGGCGGCGTTGGTAGGACTCCAACAGGACGACCAGGGAGTGGGCGATCTGACCCTCCTGCTCACAGGCGACGAGGAGGTCGGCAGCTCGACCTCGCTCGAGCTGATTCGGGACGAGGCCAGACGGCACACGGCGGTGCTGGTGCTTGAGCCTCCGCAAGGCAGGTCAGTCAAGATAGCGCGCAAGGGAATCGGCGGCTATCGGGTGACGGTGCATGGCCGGGCGGCCCATGCCGGATTGGACCCCGAGCGAGGTGTGAACTCCCTGGTCGCTATAGCGCCGCTAGTGGCGGAGGTGGCGGCTCTGGCTCGCCCCGAGCTCGGGACCACAGTGTCACCAACTGTGCTCCGGGCCGGAACCCGGGCCAACGTCGTCCCAGCCCAGGCGGTGCTGGACGTCGATGTGCGCTTTGCCACCGTTGCCGAGGCCGAGCGAGTGGATCAAGGCATGCGACGCCTGACGGTCGGGGTGGCGGGGGCGCGCCTGGACATCGAGGGGGGCGCCAACCGCCCCCCCTTCGAGCCCAGCTCGTCGAGTCGGCTATTTGCTCTGGCCCAAGAGGTGGCTATGGAGCTCGGGTGGAAGGGGCTCGAGGGCGCATCGGTCGGGGGCGGCAGCGATGGCAACATCACCGCCGCGCTGGGCTTGCCCACCCTGGACGGGATGGGCATCGTCGGCGGCAACGCCCATGCGCAGGGGGAGTGGGCGCAGCTGGATTCGATCCCCGACCGGGCGACATTGCTGGCAGGATGCCTTGCGGCAGTCTGGCAGGGCCGGCTGGCATGAGCCGAGCCCTGCCCCAGCTGCCGGTGGAGAGAGCCACCTTGAGACTGGTTGAGTTACCTCTGGTCTCGCCGTTCACCACCAGCTTTGGAACTCAGACGGTGCGCCGGGCCCTGCTGGTCGAGGTTGAGGGAGACGGGGTCTCGGGCATTGGGGAATGTGCGGCGGGGATCGAACCCGGGTACTCGTCAGAGACCAGCGCCGGCGCGTTGGCGGTCCTGCGCGACTTCATCCTGCCGTCGGTACTCGGTCAACCTCGAGCGGATGTTGCCGGGCAGTCCCACCGTTGGGAATGGGTACGGGGTCACAACATGGCCAAGGCGGCAGTTGAGATGGCCCTGCTGGACCAGGCCGGGCGGGCTTCCAAGCTGAGCCTGTCGGAGATCCTGGGTGGCGTGCGCTCGCGCATCGGGTGCGGCGTCAGCATCGGCATCCAGCCGTCATTGGCTGCGACCCTCGCCGCCATTGATGGCTATCTCTCCGAGGGATATCAGCGGATCAAGCTCAAGTGCAAGCCCGGCTACGACCTGGAGCTGGCGAGAGCGGTTCGCCAGCGCTTTCCCGGCACCCCGATCATGCTCGACGCCAACAGCGCCTACTCCCTCAAGGACCTGGAGCAGCTCAGGGCCCTGGACGAGTTCGATCTGATGATGATCGAACAGCCCCTGGCCCACGACGACCTGATCGACCACGCCGCCCTGCAGTCGCAGATCGAGACCTCGATCTGTCTCGACGAAAGCGTCGAGTCTGAGGCCGATCTCCGAGCCGCGATCGCGCTCCACTCCGGTCGCATCCTCAATATCAAGGCCGGTAGGGTCGGTGGGCTCTTGCCGGCGGTCCAGATCCACGACATCTGCGGCGAGGCCGGCTGGCCGGTTTGGTGCGGCGGCATGCTCGAGACCGGAATCGGGCGCGCAGCCAATCTGGCACTGGCCTCACTGCCCGGCTTTACGCTCCCCGGCGACACCTCCGCCAGCGCTCGCTACTTCGAGAAGGACCTGTTGGAGCAGCCCTTCGAGCTCTCGCCGGATGGCACCATGCCCGTTCCCACCGGCCCCGGGCTCGGCATCAACGTCGACAAGAAGCGCTTGGAGAGCACCACGGTCCACCTGGAGGAGCTTGGCCCCGCTTGAGCGTGACGGGCTCGTCTCTGAAGAACAACTCGCGGCGCCTCGGGGTAGGATCGACGTGCAGGTGGCAAAGTCCAAGAAGTTGAGCACCCTGGTGGTGGTCGGCGACGCCGACCTGGCCCGGCGTGCTGCCGAGCTGGTTCCCTCGTTCGATGTGATCGGAGCGGTCGAGGATCTGGAGTTAGCCGACCCCGCGACCAGCCTGGCACGCATCGGCGCGATGCTGGAGCGCGGCCAGGCCCCGACCGCAGTTCTCTGCAGCGGCAACCCCGGCTTCAGCGTGCTCTCGCAGCTGCGCCATTTTCCAGCCAATCGCTGCTACGTCTTCCCCGGCGATTCGCCCTGGCCGCTTCCCACCCTGCAATGCTTGGTCGAGGCGACCGGAATGACCCTGCTCCAGAACCTGGATAGCCTGGCCGTCGCCCTGGTGGGCCGGACCGTCGAAGGGGTACGGCGCCCCGGCTATCAGGCGATCCCGACTGGGTCAGGACTGGAGGCGGAGGAGTCAGTCAGTCGGCTGAAGGCGGCCCAGGCCAAGGTCGCCGCGCGGCCGGCGGCGCCAAGGGAGCAGGGCCCGACCCGCGATGACTTCGGGTGGGCGGACGCCCCTACGGTTCAGGTGCCACCGGCACCGGTTTCGCTGCAGGGGGCGATCGAGGACGATGAGCTGAGATCGATGGTGCTAAACGCATCCGACCCACCCCGGAGAGCATCTTCGGCCTACCTGCCAACCGACCTGCTGCGGGCGCTGCGGCCCCGGACCGGGGAGCGTTAGATGCCGAATCTGCCCAAGCGGCGCAAATCGCCGGACCCCCAGGTCATCGAACGGATCCGCAGTGAGATGCGGCGGATTCTCGCCCTGCTTGACGATGCCGCCGTGAGCGGCAACCTCAGCCGACTCGGTCAGGGGTTCGCCGGTGACGCACTGGCGGAGCTCAAGGCGCGTTTCACCGCCTACCAGGCGGCTGGGATCCAGGTCAGCCCCTTCCGCGAGTCGCTGAATCTGGAGATCTCCGAGGTCGGGGGTCAGGGCCAGGCTACCGTCCGGATCCGCTATCGAGATCGGACCAGCTTCCTAACCACCGAGGACGCCCCCAGCACCGCCAACGATCCGGTTCAACTTTTGATCGCCCTAGACGGTCAAAGGGATCCCTGGCGGGTGACCTCGATCGCCGAGGAGTGACTGCCCACCCAAGCCCAATTGGGGCCCGTGTTAGGCTGATGGGACGGGAGATCCGGCCCGCGGTCGTCGCCGCGCAGCAGGCACCAAACTGTTTGATCTGGTCCCCATGACTCCGAAGCGCACGCCCAAGCCCGGCAACCCCGGCCCCGCCCGGGAGCAAGGCCAAGCTGAGCCGGAGTTGGTGACCGATGAAGACGACGAGGAGGAATTGGAGATCGCCGAGGACGTCGAGCCGGAACTGGCGGTCGACGTGACCGAGGCGCCCGTCGTTCGGCCAGCCCCCAGGCCCTCCCCGACCCGTCCCTGGGGTGGCAACCGAGGGAATGTCTCCCCGGACGATCTGACCGAGGAGGAACTCACCCCTGAGATGCGCTGGCCACCGGGCAGCTGGGTCAAGGTGACCGACGTCGTCCGTCACAGCACCGGTGAGGTGATTGAGGGGATCTCGGTCGGTGACGTTGGTCAGGTGATAGCGGCACTGTCGCAGACCTTGGTGGTACTCTTCCCCACCCGGGACAATCGGCGCGAGGTGGTGCACATCGATTCCATCGAGGCTGTGGAGGTGAAGGCCGGCGGCCGGCGCTAGCTTCTCGCCGATGTCCGCCGCCAGGTGAGCCCGCTCGAGTTCGAATCAGGCCTCGGAGACGGGGTGCGTTCGTCCGACCGACTGCTGCTAAGGCAGCTGCACTTTTTCGGCCACCACGGTGTCTCTGAGGCGGAACGACGGGCTGGGGGAGTGTTCATCGTCGACCTAGAGGTTGAGGCCGACACCGCCCGTTCGGCCAGTACTGACGACGTGGCCGACACCGTCAACTATGTGGATGTCTATGAGGTGGCCCGGCGCGTCGTCGAAGAAGGCGAGTTCCATCTGCTGGAGGCTCTGGCTGCCCGGCTGGCCGATGCGGTCCTGGAGCTGCCTCGGATAGAACGAGTTCACCTCCGGGTCACCAAACCGTCGCGTTTGGCTGGACAGGGCACCGGTTTTGCGGTGGAGATCGTCCGACCCGCCTGATCCCGGCCCCACCGAGCCGGGCGACCGGACTCCCCAGGAGCCGGGACTTGCCGGCAGCGGAAATGGACAGCTTTCAATTTTCGGACCACCTGGACAGTGAGCCTGAAGTCGCGCTCGGACTCACCGCTCCGAGGCTGGGTCTGGCTGGGCTCGGGGCGGCGGGAGCGTGGGCGCTGACCGAACTGCCCATCCCCGCTCCGGTCCGCTTGGGAGCCGCCGTCCTTGTAGCGATGACTGCCTCGACACTGGCGTGGGGTAGGGTCCAGGGGGTGTCTCTGGCACGCTGGTCCTGGCTGGCGGTCCATTACGTCGGCAGGGTCCTCGAGAGCCCAGGAGATCGTGGCCACTCGGTCGATCCGGACTCCGGCATGATTGCGAACTCGCCGAGCGGGGCCATCCATCCAGGCTACCTAGGGGTTGCTTTCCTCTCGCTTCGGCCACGAACCGGCTGCAGCTCGGTCTGTCGTGCCGTCGGGGCTGAGCTTGAGGCGCTGGCGGCTGGGATCCGCCGCTCGCCCGGAGGTGGACCGGTCCCCAACTTGATCCTGCACGACTGGGGATCTTGGCAGGTGAACCAGTCTCGAGGCGGCCGGGTGATCGGGCTGGTCTTGGTCTGGGATGGCTCTGAGGCCTACCCGGGACAACTTGAGGCAACGCTGAAAGATCTGCGCTGTGCCCATCCAATGGCCTTCTTGCTGGCCGCGCTCAACCGGGCCGAACCCGCCTCCCGCCTGAGCTCCCGCATCACAGCGGCGGGAGCTCAGGTGGTTTGCTCCATCCCTACCGACCAGTGCTTGAGAGCGACAGCCTGGAGTGCCGTCGGGGCCTCCCCGCCGCCGTCGGCAGAAGGGGTCCGAGCTCTGGCTGATGCCGTCCTGGCCGCCGCCAAGACCTGGTGATACGGGAGGAGGCGCCCGGGAGCCGAAACCCCATCTGGTTCACGCAGGCCCCAGACATCCTCGACCTGATCGGCGTTGAGCGCACTGAGCTGGCGGAGTCGCTGGCTAGTTGGCTCGACGAAATCCCGCTGCCGATACGGTTCCTCGTCTGTTCCCGCCGGGAGCGATGGAGATCGACCTCGGCGGTCCCTGCTCCCAGCGGCTTCGCCGCGGAGCTGGAGGCAGATCTGACCGAGCATCTCGCCGAGGACATGCGTCGTCGGCCCATCTTTCGAAGGCGGGTTTTCGTCAACGTTGCCGGCGCTGCCGACGGGCCGGCCACACGCCCGTCGTTCGGGAAGGGCTGGCTGCGGCACGAGGGTACCCCACCACCTTTGGCCGAGGGCCCAAGGCGAGAGCGCCCGACCGTTCTCCAGGTGGGAGGGCGCTGGATCGCCTCGCTCTGGCTGGAGCGGCTTCCTGGCGCCGCAGTCGAACCCGGTTGGCTCTGGGCGCTGATTGGGATACCCGCTGAGTTTGACCTCCTATTACAGCTGCGTCCCCGGACCGACCGCGAGGCAGACCGGAGCCTGAGGCGAAGGGCGCTCGGGCTGAGGGCCAGGCAGCTGGCGGCAGCAGAAAGAGACGAAGGAGGGGACCCCCGGCTTGAAGCGGCCTTGTTGTCGACCTCACGGCTGCGAAGCGTGCTTGCCCAATCGGAGGGCAAGCTCTTCGACCTCGCCCTGACCGTGACCATCGCAACCGATTGCGCCAGGGACACGCGTCGACTGGTTCGGCAGATGCGGTCACAACTTGCGGCGCTCCGGGCGGTGCTGGTTCCCGCCTGGTGTGATCAGGGCCCGGCGAGCTCGCGTACGGCGCTCCTATCGGATCACACGTCGGGACCGAACCGAGTCGTCCACAGCGCTGAGGCGGCGTCCTGCTGGCCCTGGCTGGATGATTGGGACGGCAGGTTCGCCGGAACTGTCAACCTGGGAAGGCATGCCCGGACCTTGGCGCCGGTCTGGCTGGATCTGCACGGAGATCCGGCGCTCCCGAACGCGAACTTGGGAGTGGTCGCCGCTTCGGGCAGCGGCAAATCGTACCTGGGCGGCCTGCTTGGTCTGGAGGCGGTTCGGCTCGGAGTCAAAACCGTGGTCCTCGATCCCGAAAACGAGCACCGACGCTGGTGTGAGGCTGCTGGCGGGCAATACCTTGCCCTTGGGGAGGCGCTCCCCTTCAGTTTCAACCTCCTCGAGATGGCGGAGCCGGGCGAGGCCCCCAGCGCGGTGGCGGAGCTGATCTCGCTGCTCTGCGGTCAGCTCTCGCCGGCGGAGACGGGCCAGGTGGCCGAGGCGGTCAGGTGGACCCTGAACCAGGCGGGCTCCGGCACGGTGGTTCTGTCTGACTGCCTGCCTCGGCTTCGGCAGAGCGAGGTTGGCGAGTCGGTCGCACACCGGCTTCTGCCCTGGCTGGATGGCACGCCCGGAGCACTCTTCAACCGTCCGGGTCGGGGGCCAGCCGTTCAGACCGTCGCCGCGATTGGGCTGCGGGAGCTGCCTGAACCTTGGATTCCAGCCGCAACGCTGCTCATCTCGCACTGGTTCTGGAGTTGGGTGCGCTCTCAGGAGGGTCGCAAACAAGCAATCGTAGACGAGGCCGGGCTGCTGGCCGACAACGCGCCCCTGCAACGTTTGCTGGCCCAGCTGGCCCGTCGCATGCGCAAATACCAGGGGTCGTTGGTGCTGCTGACACAGTCAGCCGGGGACCTGCTCGGGAGTGCGCCTGGAGAGGTGATGGCGGTGAATTCCGCGACCCTGCTGTTGGGGAGTCAGCATCCAGCCGCAGCCCTGAGACTGCAGCGAGGCTTTCTCCTCGACGACGCCCAGCGTCAGTGGCTGGAACGGGCCGGTCGGGGTCAGTTCCTGCTGTTGCTGGGGAGGCGGCGTTCGCCGATCCAGATCGAAGCGGCGCCGCGCTACCACTCGCTCCTGGCAACGGCAGCTGCGGCCGACCAAGCAATTTGAGTGCACCGTGGTTCGACATTCAATTGCCCGGTCTAGAATCGAGCGCTATGGGCCGGGTCTTGTTCGTCCGACTGACCAATCCCGGCCGGGGCGATGCTGCGGATTGGACCTCGGCCGTGGCCAGCTTCGCCGCCTCCAGGTCATGGCGATCGGACCCTTTGTGGCTGGCCACTGACCGCTCGAACGGCATCTTCGAAATGGAGTACCTGCGTCACCTGCGCCTGGACAGCCAGGAGCCCATTGTCGGGGGAAGCTTTATCCGGCTGGCAGGAGATGAGACTGATGCTCTGGCGGTGTGTTTTGGTCTCCTGCGACTAACGCGAGAGATGGGTGGTCGAGTGGTGGTCTCCGACCCCGGCAATCCGATCCACAAGCAACGTCAGCTGGCGCTGGTCGAGGGCAGAGTCAGCGGGCCTCGCAACATGGATGAGGTCATGGTGTCCGGCCCGATCTTCAAGCGCCTCCCCGGCGGGACCATCGCCTTTTACCCGCCGCGATACCGCGGCGCGACCCTACCCGGTCCGGGGAGCCCGCCCGGCTGGTGGAGCTTCGCCATCCATGGAATGCGGGACCAGGCGCCTGGATTCCTCGAGGCGGAAGCTGAGGCCATGCGCATCTACCGCAGTCTGCGGGCGATCGGCTGAGCCGTTGCGTGCGGTGGTCCAGCGCGTAGCTGGGGCGGAGGTCAAAGTCGGCGCTGAAATCGTCGGCGCGATCGACGCCGGGCTTTTGATCTATCTGGGGGTGGCCCCTAGCGACAACTCGGAGGTCGCCCGACATCTGGCAGCGCGGCTGGCACAGTTGCGGATCTTTCCCGATCCCGATGGAAAGATGAACCTCTCGCTTTTGGATTGCGCTGGCCAGGCGCTGGTCGTCAGCCAGTTCACGCTTTTCGCCGACAACCGGCGAGGGCATCGGCCGGCGTTCACGGCCGCCGCGCCGCCAGACCAGGGCCGGCAGCTGTGTGAACTCTTCGCTGAGGAGCTGCGCCGCCTCGACGTCGTCAAGGTGAACGAGGGCCGGTTCGGCGCCCACATGGTCGTGAGCTCGGTCAATGACGGACCAGTCACCATCGTCGCCACCAGTGCCGAGGAGCCCTGGGCGGCGGATTCCGGCTGAGCGACTCCGCTCCCCGCCCCCAGCGGACATAGGGCTACGAGGATCTCGGCAAACCTGGGGGATGACGGCGTGGGCGAGCTCAATTCGTTGCTCAACTCTTGGGTACTGATCGGCCAGGGTCTAATTGGCAGTCTGGGAACGCTGGCCTTTGTCTGTGCATTCGTCTGGCGCATTGTCGCCCCCAACCCTCACAGCGCCATGGAGGCGCAGCGCTGGCTGGGGCGAATTGCGGTCGGAACCCTGGGAGTGGAGCTGGCAGGACTCCTGACGCACGTGCTCTTGGCCGCGGTCCCGCGCAGCATTGGCTGAGCGGTGGTTGCGATCACCTTCCCAACCTTTGATCTTCATCCGCTCTCGCTCATCAGCCATCTTCTCAGTGGCACCCTCAGCCAATTCGTTGCCTCCGCGCGGGGGACGCTCGACGCCGCCCTAGGCACGTATCTCTTCGGTACCTACGATGCCGTCGCGCCGGCCCGGCATCGGCCGTTCATCGATACGCCGGGCGTGGCCGAGCTCAACCACATACTGATCGGAGCCGAGGGAGGCCTGCTGGTCGCGGTCTTCATCTACAGCTCGTTGCGCACGGTCACCAGCGCTGGCGATGCCCGTCATCAACTGCAGTCGATCCTGCCGCGCGCTCTGGCGGGCCTCGCACTCGGGCTTGTCAGCCTGCCACTCTTGCAGCAGGCGATCAACCTCAACAACGCCCTGAGCGCAGTGGTCGCGGGCGGTGGGAGTGTGAGTCTTTCCGATCTGCCCTGGGACTCACCTCTCAGCGGCGCTGCGCTGCAGTCAGCCTCCAACAATGTCTTCCTCTTGATATTCGCGGGCGGGCTCGTGATCGCCCTGGTAATCCTGGTGCTGGCGTACGTGATCCGCTACACCATGCTGGCGGTGCTGTGCGCAGCAGCGCCGCTGGCTGCGACAGCGTGGATCCTTCCTGAGACCAGAGGCTTTTCGCGACAGTGGCTGCGGCTCGTGGTGGTTACCCTCTTTATGCAGTTTGTACAGTTACTGGTGCTTCGCAGTGCGATCGCACTCGCTTTCGCGCGTGGCCACGGGGTGATCGGAATCCTCTACGCGTTGGCGGCGCTCTACCTGATGTTGCGTGTACCCGGTGCCCTCAACGTGGCAGCGCATTTTGGTACCAGCGCGGAGGGTGCGGGGAGACGCTGGGCACGCGCCGCGCGAAGGCTGGCGGCGACCGAGCTTTAAGTCACCCCAGTCAGAGAGTGACGTGGACTTCCCAAAGCGGCGTCGCCCAGAGTTTCTCCAGCTCTCCGAAGAAACCAGTCTGCCGCAGCGAGGGCCGGCCATCCAGGTCGCCGAAGGTCACCTCAGCGCGAGCCACCGGTAGGCGGGGGGACCACCTAAGCGTCGAGACATCCAGCGAAATGCCGCACTGGGGGCAGTCGGCCACCATCGGGGCGGGTTCGGGAAAGCGCAGTTTGAAGAACTCGAGCTGGACGCCGCAGCCCGGGCAAGTGGCTTGGTAAGGCTGCGGCGGCTCGGTCTCGAATCCCTCCGGCCCGGGGTCCGGGTAGCAACGCAGCACGCCCACGTCCAAGCGCACCTCTCCTCGAATGGCCCCGGCCAACGGGATCGACCGGCCCACGAGCAAGAGTTCGGCGAAGGCAGGGCCAGGCGCGAGCACACCTGGGTCGGGGCCAGGCATTGCCAGATGCCAAGCCGTGAGCAGTTCCCCGGTGGCCTCGACCTGCTTTGGTCCCGGGACGAAATCGGGATCCTCGGGAATCAGGTGCAGCCAGGTTCGATGGCCGTGAACCGAGTGACCTGACCTGGATGGCGGCGAAGAAGGCATCTTTCCCGATCGTAACCGGCCTACCTCATGGCGCCTGGCGGACGTCCTTTTGGCGATGAGGGCAAGCCGGGTCAAGTCGGCGCTAGCGGTGGTAGGGGCCTGTGCGGCTCTAGCCATCGTCATCCCGCCAATCGCCGGGCTGCTAAACGCCATTGGGTCGGTCACCCTGCTGGCTCTGGCGGGCTACTCCGCCTATCGAGGCTGGGCCTGGATGGAATCGGTGGTCGAGGCGTCGCGTCGCCCCGCGGCGGTGCGTCGAAACGCGGGCCGGTCCGACCCTCGCCAACCGTCCGTGCCCGCCAAGGCCAGAGGAGTGGCCCGGGCCGATCTCGATCGCGATTCCCCCGATCCTGGCGAGCTTGGCCTCCGCCAGCTGGTGTTGCGACGGTCCGGATCTGGCCGGAGCGCCCATCGGAACACCTCCACAGGCAAGGCCGAGCGCGTCCCTGAGCAACCAGTTTGAGATCGAGGCTAGCACTGGCGACTGCTACGATCCCAGCGTGGAGGTAGTCAAGATCCGACCTCGGGGATATTGCCACGGCGTGGTCGAGGCCATCCGCGCCCTGCGGCTGGCTGCCGACGAGCACGAGGGGGAGCCGGTGGCCATGCTCGGCTACCTGGTCCACAACGAGCACGTCACCAGAGAGTTCGCCGAGCGCGGAGTCAAGTTGGTGGACGCCCCCTCCCGGCTGGCAGCGCTCGATGAGGTCAACGAGGGGACGGTAGTTCTGACCGCCCACGGCGTCTCTCCCGAGGTCAAGGAGAGAGCCCTGGCCAAGGGCTTGAACGTGGTCGACGCCACCTGCAGCGACGTAGTCCGTACTCATGACCTGGTCCAGCGACTGACCGGCGAGGGATATACCGTCGTGTACATCGGCAAGGCAGGCCACCCTGAGCCTGAGGGCGTCCTGGGAGAGGCACCAAGTCTCATCCATCTTGTCCAATCGCTGGAGGACGTCGACTCCCTGGAGCTGTCGAGCCCCAAGCTGGCGGTGACGACCCAGACCACGCTCTCGGTGTGGGACACCCAGGCGATGATCGATCGGCTACGCCAGCGATTCCCCCAGATCGAGGTGCATAACGAGATCTGCAGTGCCACGCAGGAGCGGCAGCAGGCGGCGGTCGAGGCCGCCAAGGAATGCGACGTAGTGATCGTCGTCGGGAGCGCCCGCAGCAGCAACAGCCAGCGCCTGGTGCAGGTGGTCAGCGATTTGGCAAACCGCCCGGCCTATCTGGTAGACACCGTCGCTGACCTCAAGCCCGAGTGGTTCGTGGGCTGCGCACGGGTGGGCGTCACCGCAGGAGCGTCTACTCCCACCGTTCTCACCCGCGAGGTGATCGCGTGCCTGGAGCAGATGGAGACTCCCGAAACGCCAGAGCCAAGTCCCGTGGGCGCCATGGCGGCGGCCAAGCCGGGGAGCAACCGCCCGACCAACTAGCGCCTGATACCGCTGCTGGTGGCGGGAGGTTGCAGGTCAGGGCTCGGTCGGCGGGTCGCTACCATCTGATACCTATTGGAAAAAACGCCCAACAGTCCCCTGATTGGAGAGTTGGTCGAGCGCTCCCCCCGCTCGGATCCTCGGGCGGGGCTGGTCGCGCTTCTCGTCGCCGCCGCACCACTGGCCGCGCGGGCGGCGTGGTGGTGGTGGAACCATGGTCGACGTCGCACTCTGACGGTCTCCGCACGTCAAGCAGCCGTGCCCGCTGCAATCGAGCGGACCGAGATCGAGATGGTCCGCAAGAGCCTGGGGCGCTGGAGGATTCGGGTGGTCGACACCCGTTGGTCGGTGCCTTCGGCCCCAGTCACCCCTGCCGCGACAGACTATTCCCCGCCGTCGCCCGGACTGTTGCGAGCGGCCCTGCGGCTTTCGGCACTGGCGCTTCAGCCAGGCTCGCAGCCGAGGCTGTCCAATCGCCGGGAGGTGGCGCGGTTGGTCGGGCCGCGGAGCCGCCGAGAGCCATAGCCCACAGTCTGGCCAGGCCATGATTGCGATCCGCATCCTCTCGGCGATTGTCGGTCTGGTCCTCACCTTGGGGACTTTGGGAAGCGTGATCAGGACCGTCATCGTGCCCCGCGCAGTCTCATCTCGGCTGAGTGCGGTGCTGGCCGCGGTGGTCCAGGGAACGGGCACCTTCTTGGCTCGAACCCGAACGGACTACAAGGAGCGAGACGGAATCCTGGCGCAAGGGGCCCCGATCTTCCTGGTCCTGCGTCTCGTGGTTTGGATTGGGCTGCTGGTGATGGGGTTCAGCCTGCTCTTCTGGTCCGCCAGCGGTGCTGCCTATGCCGAAGCCATACGTCTCAGCGCCTCTTCAATCCTTCCTCTGGGACTGACCCGCGCGCAGACCGGCTTGGATACGGCCATCGCCTTCATGGAGTCAGCCTCCGGGGTGATCGTGGTCGCGCTGCAGATCTCCTACCTCCCCACGCTCTACAGCTCGTTCAACCGGCGGGAGACCCTGGTAACCATGTTGGACAGCAGCAGCGGCTCCCCACCTTGGGGCCCAGAGATACTGGCCCGGCATGCCCTGATCGACAACCTTGACCACCTGTCCGACCTCTACCGAAACTGGGAGACCTGGGCCGCTGACATCGCGGAGAGCCACAGCAGCTACAGCACGCTCCTCTACTTCCGCTCCCCCGATCCACGCACGTCCTGGATCCTCGCCCTGCTGTCCTGCATGGATGCCGCCGCCATTCACCTGGCGCTGAACCCGCTCACCGCGCCGCCTTCTGCCCGACCTTTTCTGCGGATGGGTGTGGTTTGCCTACGTAGGCTGTCCAAGGTCACTAATCTGCCTTATTCGCAGGATCCGCGTCCCGACGACCCGATTACGCTCACCTACGAAGACTTTGAATTTGGCGTCCAGCGCGTGCTGGATGTGGGCTGGGAGGCCGAGCGCAGCGGGCAAGCCGCATGGCCACACTTTCATGGTTGGCGCGCCAATTACGAGAGCATGGCCTATCAGCTGGCCTCGCTGATCGACGCGCCCCCGGGCCCCTGGTCAGGGACTCGTCGCGGAACACTAGAGTCTTCCATCGTTCCCCTGCGCCCGCCCCACCGAGCGCCACCCGAGGAGCAAGCCAAGTTGCTCCAGGTGACCCAGGCCCGGCGTTCCCACCGAGCCGCCCAGAGGGTTGCGCCGTCGGCCGGCGTGACGCTTCAGAAGAAGACGGTCGACAAGTCCGCGGGTCCGGCTGAGTCGGGTGGGAAGACCGCAGCGTCAGGTCATTGACCTAACACGTTAGCGGCGCGGGGACGCCGAGGGAGGTCTCCCAGGTGAGCTGTCCCAAGGCGAGCACCCTGGTGCCAACCGCGCGTCGACGTCGTGTTGGCGCCGGTGTGTCTCACTCCGCGCTGTGGCTGGTGACGGCCTAGCTCAGGGCTGTCGAATCCTCACCACGAGGGTGTTGGCCATCTTGTCCATCCATCCCTGCTTGCGGGAGTCGAAAAGGGCCCAGATGAATCCAATGTAAATGGGGACGGCAGAGATGATGTAGCCGATCGCCCGTACCAGAGCCTGGGTCTGGCTCACCGGAGCACCGGTGCTAGCATCCACCACCCTTATGCCAACCACCATCTGGCCCACGCTGGACCCGTTGCTGGACCAAAGCAATGTGAAGTAGGCAAGGCCTATGATCAGGAAGATGATCTCGATGAGAGGCGAGATTGTCCGCTCTGGCGTTGTGATCGTGGTTGTTCCGATGGTCGTCACTAGGTTGCTGGTCGAGCTGAACACTATAGAAAGTGGCAGCCAGACTATCCAAAAAATGATGCCGTCAATCAGATAGCCCACAAAGCGCCGGCCATTGCCCGCCAAGGGAAGGCCCGCTATCGACGCCGTGGTTCCCGCGCTAAAAGCACTGGCGTTGCCTGCAGGCTGAAAGCCGCCGCTTGGTGCGGGAGGAACAGTTCCTTCCCCCAGGTCAGTGCTCGACGACCATCCGGGACTCGGTGGTGCGGCCCCCTCGGGGGCTGTCGGCCCGCCTCCGCTGTCCTGAGCTGTCGAGATCTCTCTCCTGAAGCGGGTGGGGCGCGAGTCGAACCTCTCGACCCGGCGTCGCGACGAGGGTACTAACCGCTAACACAGGTGTCAATGGATCGGACCTTGCAAAAGAGCCGGCGAATCTAGGCCCGGACGCCTGATAGCGACCTGTGGTGCGCCTATGGATGCGACAGGTAGAGCAGAAAGTCCATCGCTCCCGAGTTGCCCACCTGAGCCGGCCCCCCACTCGGGTTCTGGATGTCCCAGTTGGCGAAGGTGATTGGGATGGAGCCGCTAACCTCGATTTCCGTCCCTGTGTACTCGGCATGGATTGCGAATGTGACCGAGCGCGTCACTCCGTGCATGATCAGGTCCCCAGTGGCAGCCACGCTGACCACAGTTCCCACTGCGGGTAAGGTGCCAAGTGCAATAGGCGCCGTGAGAGTGAAGACCGCATCTGGATACTGCGCGACATCCATGATTCGGCCACGAAACTGTACATCGCGGAGGGACTCATTGCTCTTGACGGTTGCGAGCGCCACGATGAATTTGGCGCCGGTGACGGTCGCGTCATCGAGTGTCATCGAGCCCGATACGGTACTGGTCTTGCCCACCGCAGTCGCACTCTGGCCGAACAGTATCTCTGCCACGCGATATTCAACCACTGAATTCGCCGCGACCTGATAGACGCCGCTCGATATCGGGACAGTCGAACCGGAGGACGAGGTCGGGGACTCCCTCGGCGTCGAGAGCGAGAGCGGACGGGGCGCGGGACCCTCGACTAGATGAAGGAATACGTAGGGACCGATCACTGTCACACACAGAATCAGGGCTACGGCGCCACCCAACCACCATCGCCAATGTGGCGGGCGGAGAAGCCGCTGCCCGGTTCTCATTGATGCGGCCTCCGGTGACTGGGATGATTCGCTCGCCTTCGTAGTGGGCCGCCAACCCACAAAACCTTTTCGGCAGGCGACACGCGGGACGAGCTGATCAGCCCGACTCAGGCGACTCTAGGCTACAAAACTGGGCCCCACCTGAGAATTTTTTGGGACGGACGACGCCGTCGCTCTCAAGGCGTCCGCCAGCTATCCTGCGGGGGTGAGCGGCCTGACCAAATCCCGTCGCCTCGGCTTGGCGGCGACGGCCGCAATCCTGTTCCTCGCCGCACTTGCGCTTTCATGGACCGAAGGCGCCGACCACCTGACCCTGCAGCTGCTGGCGATGGCGATGGCGCTCATCGCCTTCTTGCTGGCGGGGCTGGCAGCCCGATCCAGGCCTAGCCATTCCGGTTAGCTGACGGAGCTCTGGCACCACCTCGGACCTCGGCGTAGACTCCCGGAGTGACAGAGCCGCCGGACGCGGCCGAGACTCGGCGCGGCCCACGACTGTGGCGTTGGCCGCGGTCGTGGCCAAGACGGCTTCGGGGCTGTTGCAGCTGCTGCTCCGGCTGCCTGATCGCGTTTTTGGTCCTGACAGTCGCACTGCTGGGCTTCGCCCTTATCCCTAACTCGTATCCCGCCTACCCAAGCTCTGCGATCGGCGCCGTCGTAGGATCCAGCACGGCCTCCGGCCACGGCCTGCCCTGGCTGCATAGCAACGGCAAGGTGATCCTGGACAGCCGGGGTCGGCAGATCCTACTCCGGGGGATGAATGTCACCGGGCTGGAGCAGGCAAAGGACATGCGCCCTGGTCCAGTGCCCACTGCAGAGGACTTCGCCGAGATGGCGGCGGACGGATTCGACGTCATCCGGCTCCCCATCAATTGGTCCCGTATCGAACCAACACCGGGCCACATGTCAACTTCGTACATGGCGCTGGTGCGATCGGTGGTCAACGACGCCGCCGCCCACGGTATCTACACCATCCTCGACATTCACAACATCGACTGGAGCATCTACTACGGAGGTGATGGCGCCCCCAGCTGGGCCACCGCGGGCGGGCTGCCGAAAAGCTTCCCGCTGGGATCGCCGTGGAACCGGCACCTAGCGCCAGGAGTGTTGGCCAGCTACTTCATCTTCTGGGCAGACTTGGGCGGGTGGCAGCAAGACGTGACTCAGGTGTGGAGCTACTTCGCACGCGAGTTTCGTGACGATTCGGCGGTGGCTGGCTTCGACCTATGGAACGAGCCACATCCGTTCCCCATTCCCTCGGGGCTGTTCGAGAAAAAGTACTTGACGCCCTTCGAGGCGTCGCTCATCACCCACCTGGCCACCATAGCTCCGCGGCAGATGTGGATCACCGAGCAGACGTTGGACTTTGGGCTGCCCACCTATGTGGGCCGTCTGCCCTATCCCAACCAGGTCTACTCGAGCCACGTGTTCGCAACCCTGCTTGAGCCGCCCTGGCAGAAGCCCACCCCTGAATACGCGATCCCACTGAACCTCCTCGAAGATCAGGCGCAGGAAGCGGGAGCTGCTCCTTGGGTGGGAGAGATCGGGGCCGGACCGGGTTCATCCAATCAGGCCTGGGTGGCCAGAGAGATGGATGAACTGGACAAGTACAAGCTCGGCTTCGCCTACTGGGATTGGGACGAGGGTGGCAGCTGGGCCTTCAAGCGAATGACCTCGAGGCGGAAGATCGTCGCCCGAGCCTACCCCCGGGCCACGCCCGGCACCCTCGATACCCTGAGCTATGACTATGCGGATGGGCAGCTGACGGTGCAGTTCACCGGGAGCGCGGCCAGCCAGCCGCTCGTGGTTGAGGTGCCTTCCTTCTATACGAGCTTTCACCTCCAGTCCTCTGATCCGGCCCAGGACGTTTCGGCGACGCTTGACCAGACTGTCCACCTCCTCACTGTTCGCATCCATGACAGTCAGACCCAGCACCGTTTGGTGATCGATTTCGACAGCTGACCGGACTTGGCCCGGCAGCGGGCGGACTTCGGTGCCGCGACAACTCGCTGGCCCCATGCCGAACTCGGGGCGAGGAGCTGGTCCTTAGCCGGTTAGCGTGACCCTAGCGATGGCTGTTCGCCGGGCCCGACCCGGGTCCAGTCCTGCGGCTTGAAGAACGCGTTGGAGGCCGGGCACCAGAGCAGCCACACCACAGCCAAGCCGACTAGCCAAGTCACCAGGGCGAAGACCACCTGCGCCAAGCCCTTGTTGTGGAATAGATGCAGCGTCGCCAGGCCGAACAGCACCGTGGACAGAACGCGAGCCCAGTTCCGACCCTGTCCGTTGGCCCACGCCATCCACAGCCACAGGCCTATAAGAACCAGGCCGACCATGATCCCCACCGCGATGACGACCGGGAACTGCTGGCTGTGGCCCAACAGGCGGAGGCTACCCGCGCTGACGCCGAAGACGGCCACCGAGATGATCGCGATGATCAGGCCGAGAGTGGTGACCGCGGCCCCCGCGTACATGAGCCGGACGGCTGCCCGAACCGTGGGCGCCGACCGGGGCACACTGGGACGCAGGCGCATCCACAACCCGCTCCTGATCAGGTCCGCGGATGCGGCCAGACCAGGGCGACGCAGCCCGTCCGGGGCGCACGCCATCAGCACGGCGATGAGTTCCTCGCCGTGCTCTCGCCGGAACGACTGGGGATACCACGCCAGCAATCGCCGGTACCCTCGCTCGAGGTTCGCCTGATCAGTCATCTCGCCTCCCCAGCCAACTTCAGCCGGGTCAGCGCGGCGGTGGCATGAGTCTGTAGCCGGGCCGCCTCGGCGCTGAGCCGCTTCGTACCCGCGGTCGTGAGCCGGTAGTAGCGGCGAAGCCGCCCCTCCACGATCTCTTCGCGGTCCGCCTCGATCAGCTCGTCCGCGCGGAGACGGTCTAGGGCGGTATAGAGAGTCCCTGGGCGCAGCCGAACCCGGCCGCCGGAGATCTCCTCGACGTCGTTGATGATCCCGTAACCATGCTGGCTACCCTTCGCCAGTGCGGTGAGGATCAGGAAGGTCGCTTCCTGCATCGTGCGTGTACTCATGTACACATCATATACCGTTGGACTAGCGATTGCAAGGTCTTGGCAACAACTTGTCAGTCAAATTCAGCCTGAGCCCACCACCAACTTGTCGGTAGTGGGTCAGTTTGACCGTCAGTTCGCTTGACTTCGAGCTGACTCGCTTCGCGGATGGATCGGATAACGATCCCTCCCGCCAATCGCGGCCGTGCCTATGCTTCCGCGAGAGATGCGGTTGCTATGGATTGTTCTCGACCACCCAAGGACGAGCTTGGTCGTCACGCTGACCGTAGGCGGAGGCGCGCTGTGGACTCCCTCGCACGTCATAGGGACGATCCTTTGGGTTGTGGCGGCGGTCGTGGCGATCGCGTCTTTGATCGCTTGGTGGAAGCGTCGCAGTTCGACGGGTGAGTCAGAAGATAAGGCGCCCCCCAATAGGAACCCCGATCTCCCCGATCGGGTGTTAGCACAGTCCGATCCCGACGCGGACGTGGTTGTCACCGTGGTTCAGGAAATACCGCACCAGTTCAAATTCAAAGCCTTCATCCTTGAGATCTGTATCCAAACGCTCAACAACACAGATCGCCCCATGCAGGTATCGGGACCGGGGTTGAAGATTGTTGGGGAGCGTTGCCTCTTCAACCAGGATGATGAGGTACGAAGAGAGACGTTCAGGCTACAACAGGCTCACGGACGCGGCGACGGGAAGATTGGTCCTCACGGGACAATCACGGATTGGGCCGTGGGAGCTTTCACCCACAGCCCGACAGGTGGCGAACCGGGATATGAGATTGGGGTCGAGGACGAGTTCCGGCGAATGTATGTCGCCAAGAGGCTAGAGAAAAAGGGATCCGAGTTTGCAACGTGGTGAGCGCCTAGTCCAGTAGTGCGACGATCTCCTCAACGGACCAAATGTGATCCGCTACCCCGGCAGCCATCGCGGGGGTCTGGGGATAAGGACTAGCCAGGCTCTTGTGGGGCCGTGCGAAGTTGTAGTGCATCTGATGGAGATTCACTGAGGCGATCAGGTTCTCGGCCTTCTTTGAGAAGCCGTTGGTCAGCCGAGTGAAGCGCCGCATCCCCATTCGCATCGTGAGGTTCTGGCGCTCGATATGGCTGGTGGAGACCTTGGCGGGGTCCGGTGAGCCGCTGATCTGCCGCTTCTCGGCTGTAATGAATCGAGACGGGCTATAGCGGCGATGGGACTCGGGAAGTTCCCCGTAGACCTTCACCAGCTGCCCATAGTCCACGTCAGACCCAAAGGCTTCCTCGACGGCGGTGAGGTAGCAGACCAGCCCGTCGGTGGTGAGCTGGGTCCGATTGGCGATCCGGTCCCGAACGTCCTGCATGAACTCGATGGCGGTGGGAGTGTCCCGCTCGCCTACGAGAGTGCTAATCACGAGCTTGGTATCGGCGTCCATCGCCACCCAAGTCCAGATATCCCCGTACCCAAACTCCCCCTGGTGCTCGGCTGGGACGTTGGCTTCCTTCGCATAGCAGAAGGCCCAAATCTCGTCGGCCTCGACGCGGCGGCAAGTTAGCCCCCGAAGGGTGTCGTCCTGGTACTGAGCGCAAGCGTCAGCCAGCTCGACTAGGAGCTTGACGATGGTGTTCTTGGCCACGCCCGTCATGCGGACGGTGGACCGGATCGAGTTGCCCTCTACGAGAGCCTTGACCACCTGGACCCGCTTGGCCTGGGGGAGTCGGTTCATACTGACTATAATACGTTAGCGAATACGCATTGTCAAGCCTTTGCGCCTCGAGACTTATGCTTGCCTGAAGTGGATGAAGGGCATCGCGGTGATGCTTGCCTAATATGCTACACTGGCTCGAGATCAATCTCAAACTGGTGAACTGTCAATGGCGAGAAAGACCACTCTAAAGTCGTCCGGGATCTCGAGAGGCGATGCTCTGCTGGGTGCTCAGGCTCGCAGCGAGCGACTGACCCCCGCTGAGCGCTCGGATATAGCACGCAAGGCCGCTAGTGCTCGCTGGAAGGGCAGGGCACTTGCTCGCCAAGCGGAGGCGGAGGGGCTTCACGTCCTAGACCTCGTGCAGGACGACGGTGACGAAGCCCTCGACGCTACCGAGCTGCCTGAAGCGAAGCACAAGGGCATCCTCAACCTGATGGGTCTCGAGATCCCCTGCTACGTCCTTAGCGACGGGCGACACGTGGTGGGTCGGACATCGGCGACGGAGATGCTGACCGGGATCAAGGGCGGTGGCGCCCTCGAGAAGTACGTGAGTGTGGCCTCGCTTCGGCAATTCATCGATCTTGAAGACCTGACCGGCCGCATGGTGTCGTTCAGGCTTCCGGAAGTCGCTGGCTTGGAGCGGCACGTCAAGGGCTTATTGGCCGATGCGTTGATCGAGATGTGCCAGGGCTTCGTCGCAGCCCTAGAGGCTTCTCAGCGGGCGGATTCGGGCGTCATACTCACGGCTCGGCAGGTTGAGATGGCGCTCAAGGCGAGCATGTTTCTCGGAGCTTGTGCGAAGGTGGGACTCGACGCCCTGATCGATGAAGCTACCGGCTATCAGTATGAGCGAGCGCAGGATGCACTCCAGATAAAGCTCGCAGCCTATCTCGAGAAGGAGATGCGCACGACCTGGGAGAAGACCTTCCCGGACGAGCTGTGGATGGAGTTCGGGAGACTCACTGGCTGGAGCCACAGCGTGACCCATCGTCCCAAGTATTGGGGCCTGCTAGTCAACGAATTGGTGTACTCGTACCTTGACCCCGACGTGTTCCAGTGGCTGAAGGAGAATGCTCCAGCCCCTCGTCACGGGCAGAACTACCATCAGTGGCTAACCAGCCAGTATGGCCTCAAGAAACTGGTGGAGCACATCTGGAAGCTGATCGGTATAGCCCAGACGTGCCAGAACATGACTGAACTAAAAGATCGGATGGCCGAACTCCACGGCCGACAGCCCTTCCAGCTTCGAATCTACCTCCCCGCCCCCGGCGAGGAGCTTCGGGTCTAAGCGGGCTAGCCCAGTACCTTGTCTAGGTTCTCGAGCCGCTTCTGGGCGCGCTCAAGCATCTCGCGCGCTTCCCTCAGGTTGGCGGGTTCGTCCGCCTTGCCGTTGTATCGAACGGGCTGCCTCTGGGCCTTGCGGATCTTGGCTAGCGAGTTTTTGACTCCGGTTGTCACGACCGGAGTATACCCATCAGTCCCGCTCGCGAGACGCCTCCTCTAGGTGCCCCAGTCGATCGTCGAGATCCTTGATGTTGGCGAGGTAGGCGTCCTCGAGGGCCTTGATCCGGGTTGTTGCGGACTCTAACTCCGCGCCGGTCCTCCCCACCTCTGTGATGAGTTTGTCCGTTGCTCCCCTGATGTCGGCCGTGGAATCCCTGACGTCCCTGAGAGGCGCGCGGGTGAGTTCAATCCCGCCAGGGCCTGCTTTGATCGCATAGTCGGCCATGATCACCTTATGGACCATCGCCGCCACGATGAAAGCCGACACAAACACGATCCCGTCATAGAGGAGCAGCGTGTCGTGACTACGTCCCGACCCAGGCCAGCCCACAACTCCCCAGCCAATGGCAGCAGCGATGATGAATCCGGCAGCCGCAGCCCAGTTGGCGATCAAGTGGCGACGTTCGCTAGCCTCACCCATCCTGGGCCAGATCGTACCCCGCAGTCTCAGCCAGTAGGTACACAACCGCGCGGAAAACGGACTAAGGTTTCTCCCACCGGGCTCGAGCCGCCTTCTTGGCGCTCGCTGACCGTTCCTCAGGGGTGAGCTTGGCTGCCCTGGCCTTACCGCCCTTCTTACCCCCCAGCTTGCCCAGCTCTACGGCGGCAGGATTCTTGCCCTCATAGGGGTCATAGTCGGGGTCCGTGGCTTCCCGGATGATGGCGAAGCCCATCTGATTGAAGTCAGCGGGCTTCCGTGAGCGCTTAGGCATGGTTTCTAGTCTACAGGCGATCTCAGATTGGTCAAATTCAAACTGACCCACTACCAACTTGTCACTGAACTTGCAGTCAGCCGCCATGGCTGTTAGTGTCGAGGGTCGAGACAATCACATCTCACGTTCCAGCCTATGTCTCAAAGTCGATCAAAGCGAGTGCTACGCGCCGCCGCCCGGTTGGGCGTGTTCATGGTCGCGGCCATGGCAGCAGGGCTGCTAACGACAGGAACTGCTTCAGCCAGCTACGCCTCGCAGATCGCGTCCCTCCAGGCCCAGCGCTCAAGCTTGCTCAGCCAATTGCAGTCCCTTCAGGGTCAGGCTTCCTCGGCGGGTGAGCAAGCAGCCGCAACTCAGACCCAGATCACCGCTATTCAGCAGAAGCTCGCCCAGGGCCAGACTGAGCTCACACAGGTCACGGCCGCGCTGACGGCGACCACCAACCAACTCGCTGCCACCCAAGCCCAGATGGCGACCGACCGAACCCAACTGGCCAGCCTGGTCACTGTCCTCTACCAGCGAGAGAACGGCAACTCCATGGCAGCCGCCATCGCCAACAGCTCGGGCATCTCACAGTTCGTGGACGACACCATCGACCTGCAGACGATCCGCCAGCAATTCGACGCCCTGACACAGCAGCTCATCACGGACGCCAACAAGCTCAAGACCCTCGAGGCCCAGCAACAGGCTCAGAAACAGCAGGTGGCCGCCCTGGTCAGCTCTCTTCAGAGCCAGAACAACCAGCTGCAGGCCCAGGAAAATGCCTACAGTGCCGAGCAGAACGACCTGAGCGGGCAGGCGGCCCAGATCGCTAACCAAGTCCAGCAGATCTCTAATCAGATCGTGGTGCTGCAAGAAGAATCGGCCGCTTCAGTGGGTACCGGAGGCGGCGGGGCGTGGGGCGAGATCATCAGCACCTGCACACCCAGCGCCAGCAACGCCTGCTATGCCGGCGCCTACCTGAATGACGACTCCTACAGTCCGATCGGACAGTGCACCTGGTTCGTCGCCACCCACGCCTACATTCCTTGGCACGCAAACGCCGACGGTTGGATCGTGGATGACGACGTCTATCCGGTCGGCAGCATCCCAGAAGTTAATTCCATCGTGGTCTTCGACCCCGGCGGCTACTACTCCGAGCTGGGTCACGTGGCCTGGGTCGTCGCAGTCAACGGCGCCGAGTTCACTGTCGAGGAAGACAACGTCATCGGCGGTGGGACGGAGGACATGCGCATCGTCCCCAACGCTGATGGCACCGAAGGGTTCATCTACCCCAACTGAACTATTGGGATGTAGGAGAGAGGGGTACCTTTAGTGGTAATGACCGCGCCCGAGCACACAGATACCACCAAGCGGTCGGCCTCGCGTCCGTTGGTCGTCTATCACGGCGACTGCCCAGATGGCTTCGGGGCGGCGTTCGCTGCCTGGAAGCGCTTCGGCGAGGACGCTGACTATCTACCGGTTAGCCACGGCGACCCTCCTCCCAATGCCCAAGGCAGGCACGTGCTCATGGCCGATTTTGCCTACGATCGAGGCACGACCGAAAAGCTGGCGCTTGCCTCGGCCAGCCTGGTTGTCCTTGATCACCACCGCTCGGCCGCTCACGAGCTAGGCGACCTCCCTTACTGCGTTTTCGACATGAACCGCAGCGGGGCGGTAATGGCGTGGCAGTTCCTGCACCAGACTCCGGTTCCGGCGCTGCTGCGGTACGTGCAGGACCGCGACCTGTGGCGCCATGACTTACCGGAAAGCGAGGAGGTGTCGGCAGCGCTGCGCGCACACGACTTTGACTTCAAAACATGGGATGCCATCGATGTAGACCAACTCCGCGTCGAGGGCCGTGCTCTGCTTCGTTACCAACGTCGCATGGTGCAGCGAGTCGCTGCCCACGCAACCCCGGTGGAGATATTGGGCACGGTGGTACCGACGGTCAACAGCGCCGTCTTGCAGAGTGAACTGGGCGACGTTTTGGCTGTCGGTCACCCATTCGCCGGAGTCTGGTGGCAAGGCAGCGGCGACGAGGCCCGATGGTCGCTGCGCTCCACCCCCGGCGGAGTCGATGTCAGCCTGATCGCTGCTCAATACGGCGGTGGCGGGCATCGCACTGCCGCCGGCTTCAAGGGCCCGGCGCCTAAGGGTGGCAAGCTGCCTCCCCCGCCCGAAGCCGATACCCCCACACTCGGCTAAGGAATTTCGGCGGCCTCCACGAACTCCCCCGGGCTCGTCAGTGACCGGCTGGCAGCTCCGATGCCGTCACCAGGGTCGAGATCGAGCAGGAACTGTCGGCACCGCGCGGCCTCATCCACCTCGCCGATTGTGGCCGCCGCCAACATGAGCATGTAGAGGCTGCGCAGGAAGCCCCGATTGCTTGGTTCCTGCCAGCGCACCTGTCCGGTCCCGCCCCAGCCATGGCGACGGAGCCGATCCAGACCCCGGTGATAGCCAACCCTGGCATAGGCGTAAGCGGTTACGGCATCGCGGCCGGCGTAAGCGGACTGGGAGAGCCGGGCCCAGCCATCGAGGAAGGCGGGGTACTGAGCGCAGAGGGCTCGCAGCGGAACTGTGCTAACAATTCCGGGGGGCTGCCCCCATTTGGCTAGAGCATCGGCCAGAAGCGAGAGCGCCTCACCTTCCTCTTCAGGCAAGACCGTGAGATGAGCCGGCTGGATCTGGTGTCCGTGAGGGGCCACCGGCACGCTGGCCAGTGGTCTCGGCTGCGGGGTCGGCGGACCTTTCGTCTCTGTCATGCGCTCCCCTTGCCACCGATGCCCGGTGGCGGAAGTGGTACCCCGTAGCGGATTCGAACCGCTGATCTCCGCCTTGAGAGGGCGGTGTCCTTGGCCACTAGACGAACGGGGCGAGACTGCTCAAGGCACTCCCTGCTCCTCCGGCGCCCAGTATATGAGCGGTCAGTCACCTTCTCTATCCGGGGTGGCGTCTTCCCGCGGCCAGATCGCGAGCGCGGCCTCAATCAGGGCCGCGTGGCTTTGGACCTGGGGGTAGTTGCCCCAGAGCCCGCCGGTCTTGGGGTCGGCCACCTCTGACAGCTGCCCGGCGGGTCCGGCCAGCTCCGCGATAGCCATGAAGCGAGCCTCGGCGGCGCCGCGCCGAACCAGGAGTATCTCGGCGATGGCGGCCCAGAGACCGGGAAAGATGAAGGGGAAGCAGGGTGCCGCGATTCCGTCGCGCTCCCCGGAGTAGCGATCCATGAGAGGACCCTGGCCCAACTCAGCTGACACCCGATCGAGGGTGCGCTCAGAGTTGGCCGCGCCCGGCCTAATGAATCCGACCAGGTACGCGGCCAGCAGTGAGGAATCGGTGCTCCGGTCCTCAAACGACATCACCAGCTCTCCCATCGGGCCCGAACCTCGGAGGCCAATGGCTTCTCGGATCTCAGCTGCGGCCTGACGCCAGCTCTCGGCATCGCCCGGCACTCGACCCCGATCGACCAACTCGGCTGCACTCTGCAACGCGGCCCAGGCCATGACTTTGCTGTGAACGTAGTGGCGAGTTGCTCCTCTCACCTCCCAGATTCCGTGATCCGGCAGATCCCATCCTTGCGCGGCCGCTGAGGCCAGCCCCGGCACCGCGGCCAGCATCTCAGGGGGGCAGTCGCCGGTCCGGTCCAGCTCTTCGGCCAGCCTCAAGACTTCACCGAGCGAGTCCAGTTGAGCCTGGCCAGCGGCAGCATTGCCGATTCGCACTGGGGCGCCGCCGTAGCCCTGCAGGTAGTCGGCAAAATGCTCTTGAGGAAGCTTGTCTCCTGACAACCTGCTGACGGGCGGTGGTTGCACCAGCCCGGAGCCCAGCAGCTTGCCAAGCCCAGACCCCAGGCGCCCGGCCTCCACTCGGGCGCCGGCGCGGCTCAGGGCCATGCCGGCATCGGCGCAGTCTCGGAGCCAGGCGTAGCGGTAATCCCAGGCCCGGGCGCTGGCTGGCCATTGGGGAATGGAAGTCGTGGGCGAGGCCACGAGGAGGCCCGAGCTTCGGTCCTGGAGGCTCGCCAGAGTCAGCAGCGATCGATCAAATAGCCTGACCGCCAGCGGCGGCGCCGACTTCAGGGCCAGCCGCTTGCCGGGCACGCCTGCAAGCCAGATCTCATCGGCGACGACCACGTCTGACAGTGCCCGCTCCAATGCTCCAACTGCCCGCTCGGGACCGTCGCGGGCCTGAGACAGCGCTGGGGGAAGGATTCCTTGGCTCAGGGGGGCGCCCAACCAGACCACCGCCCCCGCCTCGGGAATGTCCGCCACGAACCCGGCGGACATCGCTCTGAGAGGTGCGCTGCTCACCAGGGCGAGTGGTCCGCCGGGGCCGTCCGTCGCTCCGCCAGCCGGTAGCCGGGCTCCCCCAGTCCCCTCAGACCAGGAACGCCCTCCACCAGCGGTCGGCGATCCCAGCGAGATCCTCAGCTCGGCACCGAGCGGCGCCTTCACCAGCCAGGCGAGCGCGCTACGTCCAGCGCCGTCGTCGAGCAGAGCGACTTGGATCTCGACGTTGGCCCTGGGGCGGACCCACATGACCCTGGAGCCGCCCACCCATCCGGCCTCCACAGGCAGATCACCGGGGACTCCCACAGCCACCCAGCCTCCATGGAGGGGATCGAGCAGACCGGCAAGCCGCATCGGGCTATCGAAGCTCGGCCAGCACCAGAAATCGCAGCGGCCGGAGCGGTGGATAAGAGCCGCAGTGCGCCCGTCGGCGAGGCAGAAGTAGTCGCGGACGCTGTGCTCGCCGATGTTGTCTAGGTTCTCCGTCCCTGCCACCCCCGCCCTCATCTCGCCAAGGCTAGTCGCCCCCTCAGCCCCAGACGCTCAGCCGGTGGTCGTCTGGAGGTCAGAGCCGATCACTGCAATCTTTAGGGACCAGGACTGGTCGGTGGCGTAGTCGACGTTCATCCCAGCCGGCGTAGGCCCGTGGTAGAACTGGCCGGTGGGGACGCTCGGCGGTGTGCCGGAGGGAGAGCCGTAGGGCGGGACCTGCGAGCCGGGCGGGGTCAGGTAGTTCACCGACACGTACCAGGAGACGTAGGCAATGCACGCCTGGTCGCTGGGAAACGACATGGCGTCGCCGGGATCTGAGGTGTAGGCCTCAAAACCGAAGAGATTGTGGTCCTGCTGGTAGATCTGAGAGGTACCGAATCCCGTCTCCAGCACCGCATCCGCGATCAGATATATGGCGCTGACGTGGTTGGTCTGCTCGGCCTGGAGGAAATAGCTGGCGTCCGCCTCGAGGGGCGTTCCCTGGAGGAACGTCTGTATCTGTCCCAGGGAAATGCCGCTGGGCAGGGTGAGGTTGGTGTTGACTCCGAAGGGACCGCCGGTGCCGCCCGGGGCGGGAGGCGCGGGCGGGCCGGGGGTTGGCGTGGGTATCGGGGCTGGCGTGGGAGTGGACGGCGGCGGAGTGGGGCCAGGTGTACCGGCTGCGGCAGCCTTTGCGGCGGCCGCCTGGGCAGCTTGCTTCGCCGCCGCCGCCTGTTCCTCTTGGAACTCCGCCGCCAGCTCTTCGGCGTTGAGGCGGTTCTCGGTCGCCTGCTCCTGCAGCTGCTCCTGCTTGAGCTGGGCCTCGGTCGCCTCCTCGGCGCGCACGTTCTGGGCCAGCTTGAGAAGGAGTTGTCGCTCGGCCTGGGTGAGCTGCGCCAGCTCGAGCTGAGTGTCGAGCGCAGAGCTGAAATCCGGGCTGGCCAGCACCGAGAGCAGCCCATCCGGAGCCCCGGTGTATTCGACCGACACCAGGGCCGACAGTTCATGGCGCTCCTGCCCGGTTCGGAGCTGATCCAGCGCGATCTGCTGGTGCGCGGTCTGCACCCGGGCGGCCAGCTCTGTTAGTTCCGCCTTCGCGTCCGCCACCAGGTTGGTCAGGTAGGCAGGAGGCGTGATCGCCGGGCCTGAGCTGGCGGTCGCTAGGGGTGCGCCGGTACCCGCGATCAAAGCCAGTGCGCCCACACTGGCCGTGACCGCGGCGATCGCGGTTTGCCCCCACTTCCTTGCACCGCCCACGAGGACCGATTCTTGGGCCGGCACCGGCTATCTGGACCCCATGTCGCAGCCCCGATGCCGGAAAGTAACGGGCGCTGAAGGCGAGAGTGCGACCGGGCCCTAGACTCGGGGTCGTGGCAGCCGAGCAGCCTTCCAACCTGGTCCTGGCCGAGGACGAGCCCATGATCGGTCGGATCCTGGAATTCAAACTCAAGATGGAGGGTCACAGGCTCACCTGGGTACGCAGCGCCCACGAGGCGGAGCAGTTGGTAGGTGCTGGTGGGGTCGACCTCCTGCTGTGCGACGTCACGCTGGAGGAGGATGGCCGGGAGCTCTGCCGTCGTCTCATTCGACAGGGCTTGGAACCACCGTCGGGGATCGTCCTGATGCCTGAGCAGCGTGACCCCGAGGGCCGGGATCGGGCCCTGGCGGCCGGCGCCCGCGAGGTGGTCACCAAGCCGTTCAAGCCCACGGTGGTGGCCGCCACCATCAGGCGCCTGCTGGAGCCAAGCCCTAGCGCCTGATGTGTTCAAGCGGCCGAGTTCTGCGTCCGTGGCTAGGACCTACCTGATCGCAGGATGGCGTCAATCCGTCCGGGCTAGCTAGACCCCTCAGCCAGCTTGCGCAAGTACTCGTAGCGGTAGATCCCGGTGTCGTGGCCATCCGCCCAGACTGCCTTGAGGCCGTAGTTGCCCACCAGTTGAATGTCGGCGAGCTCGTCCTCGCCCTGGTGGAGCTCGGGGTCGAGCTCGAACCTGCCCGGCCTGCCCAGCTCGCCCTGGCACAGTGCACAGGGGCACGCTCGCCTCAGCTCAGCGAAGGGGATGGCACTTCCTTCCCCACTCATCCATTCGACTACCAGCGCCCGCCCTGCTTCGTCGTAGGCGAACCGGCGTGGGGTGGTGCTCTCGGCTCTGGGTGCGGAATCGTCGGCCACCGGGCAAGTCTGGCAACTCTTCGCGCCCATCATTTCGATCGGTCGGGAATATCCGATCTGGCAAGGTGGGCGCGAGAAGTCCAGACCGTATGCTGCCTCTCCGTGACCACGCCGCAGCGGCTGCCAGATTTGGGCGACATCACCGCCGACCCCGGGACTCCGATCGACCGCAACCTGGCCCTGGAACTCGTCCGGGTCACCGAGGGGGCGGCGATGTCAGCCGCACGATTCATGGGTCGCGACGACAAGGACGCGGCCGATCGAGCCGCGGTTCAGTCGATGCGCCGCAGCCTATCTCACGTCGACATGGCCGGGGTGGTCAAGATCGGTGAGGGAGAGAAGGACAAGGCCCCCATGCTCTACATCGGCGAGCAGATCGGCAACGGCAATCCACCGCTGGTGGACGTGGCGGTGGATCCCATCGACGGCACCCGTCTGGTCGCCCACGGCCTACCGGGGGGTATCGCCACAGTCGCTTTGGCCGAGCGCGACAGTCTCTTGCAGACCCACTGCTTCTACATGGAGAAGCTGGTGGTCGGGCCACGCGCCAGAGGAGTGATCGACCTCAGGCTCTCCACCACCGAGAACCTGCACCGGATCGCCGCGGCCGAGGAGCGCCACCTGGAGGACCTGACCGTGGTGGTCCTGGATCGACCCCGCCACCAGGCCTTGCTCAAGGAGATCCGCGCCACCGGCGCCAGGGTCAAGCTCATCACTGACGGCGATGTCGCCGCCGGGATCATGGCCGCGCTTCCCGAGCGGACCGGCCTGGACGTTCTGATGGGCATCGGTGGGGCAACCGAGGCGGTATTGACAGCCTGTGCCGTGCGCTGCATCCACGGCGACATGCAGTGCCGGCTGTGGCCGCGCGACGAGGGCGAGCGTCGCCTGGTCCGTGAGGAGGGCTTCACTGCGGAGCAGATCTTCAAGGCCGAGGATCTCTGCGGCGGCGAGAACATCTTCTTCGCCGCCACCGGGATAACTGATGGCGAGCTGCTCCCGGGAGTCAGGTTCGTGGGCGGCACGGTGGAGACGCACTCGGTGGTGATGCGTTCGTACAGCGGCACCGTGCGCTGGATTGATGCCTTCCATGACCTTGCCCAGCTGCGCCATCGCAACGAGCTTGCCCGGCGCGCCGAAACCGCCACCTGACCGCCGGCGGCTTCACATCCCCCCGGGCGCATCCTCCAGCTTGAACCCCCGGCCCTCGGCGCCGCAGACGATGCAGCGCTCGGGCGGCTCAAGGCCGCGCTGGGTGGCTCCGCACTTGCCGCAGACCCACTGATGGCGGGCGAAGAAGGTCACCAAGTCGGTGCGTGAGATCAGGCCAACCAGCCTGCCATTGCGGATGACGGGCAGCCGCCGAATCCGCTGGGCCATCAGGATATCGGCCGCCTCGCTGAGCGGCACCTCTTCCTCGATGGTTCGGGGCTTGCCAGTCATGATCTCGGCCACGGTGGAGCCCGGCTTGAGGACGACATCCATCTCGCTGACCACACCCACCACCCGGTGGTGGTCGTCCAGCACAGGCATGCCGGTGATGTGGTGCTGGTGAAGCATTTGAGCCGCCTCAGTCACCTTGGCCTCGGGCGTGATCGTGATCACCGCCCTCGTCATGACCGCGGCCACGGTGGCCTCGACTCGGGAGGGGGGCTTGGTCGGGGTAGCCATCCGGGGATCTCCTTGGGCGAGATGTAAAGTGGGCCGAAGCAGGCCTGTGGTCGCGCAGCTTAACGCCGGGCGACCGGCCGGGTGCCGGCGGACGGGCCACCGCCCAACTGGATGCATTTGCTAATGTCCGGCAAGTCAGCAGTCGTGAGTGAAGTGGAGAGGTCCTTATGAGCAGGGTCGCCGACCCCTATACACCCATCGCCCGGCACACCCGGCTCAACCCATCTCAGGAAGAGCTGCGGCATCTGACAGCGGCGATGCCAACGGCCCGCCTCACCGCCTACGACAACTACAACGTCCAGACCGAAGTCGTCTCCCGCAGCACTGGCTCCACCTACATCATCACCGACACGCCTGAGATCACCTCCAGCCAGACCATCTCGGTTGAGGAGGGCGCGCGCGTGGCCCGGATCCAGGATGACTACCTCCGCGACCAGGACGTGATCGTCATCGACGGCTACATCAACAACGATCCCCAGTTCCACTCCCCGGCGCGGCTCGTTATCGAGGAGGCGGGAGCCAACATCGCCGGGATGCAGGACCACCTCCTGTTCAAGGACCAGCAGATCGCCGAGGACTTCCGCCCCCAGTTCACCGTTATCTACACCCCCAAGCTTCCCGCCCCTGGATACCCCAACGACCGGCTGATCGCCGTCGACCTCGAGGCGGGAATCACCCGGGTCTTCAACTCCGACTACTTCGGGGAGTCGAAGAAGGGTCTGCTGCGAATGTGGAACCAACTCGTGTACGAGCGCGGCGGCCTGGCCCTCCACGCCGGCTGCAAGGTCATCCCCACCAGCCAGGGCGAGCGAACCCTGCTGATCGTGGGGCTATCCGGCACCGGGAAGACCACCACCACATTCACCCGCCAGAACGAGAGCAAGCCGGTTCAGGACGACTTCGTGGCCCTCATGCCGGCGGGGAAGGTCTACGGCTCCGAAAACGGCTGCTTCGCCAAGACCTACGCCCTCAGCGCCGAGGACGAGCCAACCATCTACGGAGCGGTGACCTCCCGGGTCGCTTATCTGGAGAACGTCTCACAGAAGGAGGTGGGTGGACCGGTCGACTTCTTCGACGAGGGCTACACCCAGAACGGCCGGGCGGTATTTCCCATGGAGGCGCTGGGTTGGTCGCGTGACGCTCGCGATGTCGGCCCCGTCTCGGCCTTGCTAATCCTCAATCGCAACGACGGCATCATCCCCACCGTGGCCCGCCTCTCGGTGGAGCAGGCGGCCGCCTATTTCATGCTCGGGGAGACCAAAGGCACTGCTGCGGGAGGGGCATCTGAAGCTGGAAAGTCGCTGCGCGTACCCGGCACCAATCCGTTCTTCCCACTGCTCCACGCCCAGCAGGGCAACCGCTTCAAAGAGCTCCATGCCGAAGGCGACTTCGAGGTCTTCCTGCTCAACACCGGCTGGGTGGGCGGCGGCGATGGCGACCCCAACTCCAAGAAGGTTCGCATCCCCCAGTCCTCTGCGGTGGTGAAGGCCATCGCGGAAGGGACCATCAGCTGGGAGCTCGACCCCGACTTCGGCTACCAGGTGGCGACCGCCGTCCCCGGGGTCGACGATCCCGAGCTTCTCCAGCCCCACCGCCTCTATCAGCGCCAGGGTCGCGAGGCCGAGTATCAGGACATCGTCAAGCGGCTCGGTCGCGAGCGGGCTGAGTACCTGGACGGATTCCCGGGCTTGGATCCAGCCATAAAGAAGGCTGTCGCGGGCTGATGTCGCCGCCAGAGCGTTGCGCTCTGGTGGTCATCGATGTCCAGGTCGGCTTCGACGACCCCGTCTGGGGAGCCCGCAACAATCCCGCCTGCGAGTCCCACGTCGCGGCCCTGATCGGCAGCTGGCGTGCCAGGGGCAGGCCGATCGTCTTCGTCCGCCACGATTCCAACGAGGGGCCTATCTCGCCGCTGGCACCTGGCCAGCCGGGTAACGCATTCAAACCGGTTGTGACCGGGGAACCTGACCTGCTGGTCACCAAGCAGGTCCACTCTGCGTTTTACGGCGAGCCCGACCTCGACGGCTGGCTGCAGTCGCATGACATCAAGGCGCTTGCGATCTGCGGCATCGCAACTGACCACTGCTGCGAAACCACAGCGCGAATGGCGGGAGACCTTGGGTACGAAACGTTCTTTGTACAGGACGCGACCCACGCCTTCGACCGAGTCGGCCCCGACGGCGTCAAGGTGACGGCAGATGAGGTCTCGCGAGCCGCGGCGGCGAGCATTCACGGAGAGTTCGCAACGGTTGTGACCACCGAGGAATTCCTAGCGGACTGAGGGATACACAGTCCCTCGTATTTGTGAAATCATCCGGCGATGGGGAGAGGCCCTGTGCAGCCGATTTCTGAAACTGGCGGCAACGGGCGAACGGGTTGGGTCGATGGCTTCGTGGAGTTGATCCGCCCGGACCAGTCACCGGGCATCGCGATTGCACTACTTGTGGTGCTGGCGCTACCGGTCCTCGCATTCGCCGTAGGCGGCGTCCCGCATTTGGGACGGGTGGGACTCGCACGAGGCGACGTGATCAGCTACCAGCTGGTGACCGCCCTGCTGTTACACGGCGTGCGACCGTACAGCTCCGGCTTCCACGGACTGGTTCCGTTCATCTATCCACCGGGCATCTTTGCCTTCCTCTTGCTCCCCCACCTGGCCGGCTCCCGCTACCTCCTTGCCTTCGCCATCGAAATGTTGGCAGTGGTTCTGATCGGCTCATCTTGTCTTGCTAGCTGGAAGAGGAGGAGCGATGGGATACCTGGAGGAGTTGGTTGGCCAACCCTGGCTCTGCTCTGCGCGGTGGGCCCCGTAACCCTCTGGCGACCCGACCCAGCGATCGGCCTGTTGCTGGCTGCAGCGGCGCTCGCCTGGCATGATCGGCGCCGCTCGCTCGCATTCATCCTCATTGCTCTGGCGGGACTGATCAAGGACTATGCCTGGGTTGCCTTCATCCCCATGCTCGCGCTCCAATTAGGGGACCAGAGCGCGTTCAGATCAGGCCCCTTAGTTCGGGCTTGGAGAGTGGCCCGAGCCCTACTGCCCGCCTTGGTGATGCTGGTGCTGGTGGGGGCTGTCTTCATCATCTGGTCCCACGGCGGACTCATCCACTCCCAGCTGCAGAACCTTTCCCGAGGGGTTGAGATAGAAAGCCTGGCAGCAGGGGTAGCGCTCACGCTTCCCTTCGGTGGAGAGGTGACCGTGGCAGCCAGTCGCTTGGGCAATCAGCAGATCAGTGGACCCGGGTTGCATTTACCGCTGTTGGCGCTGGTATTCGCATGTGTCGGTGCTGTTGCTGTGATTCTGGTGGCTTGGTATGCGTATCGGCAGAAGATCGGCGCCGGTGCGGCTGTCGCGGCCACGCTCGCCGCGGCCATGATCGCCGCGCCGGTTCTGTCGCCGCAATACTTCGATGCACTGCTCCCTTGCGTCGTCATCGCCGCGGCGGAGTTGGCGTATCGGGAGAGGGGAAGACTGCTCTGCCTGGGGCTGCTGTTGGCGCTTCTGACTCAGCTGGAGTTCCCCTACTTATGGCTGGCGGTGCTGACGCTGCACCCCTACGCCGTCGCAGTGCTGGAGGTTCGGAATCTCTTGTTACTGGTTTTGCTTGGAGCACTTGTCGCTTGGCACAGCCGCAGTCTGCAAACGGTGCGCGAGGCCCGGGGTTTCGCACCGCCGGCAGCCGCGGTCGCTGATGTCTAGTGGCCGCCTACCAGGCTCGATCGTGACTGGATCCCAGTGATGGACCAGAACGCGACATGCCAAACTCATCGGGTGCTCTTCCACTGCGTAGCTCACCCCCAATGACAAGCCAGGACGTGATCAGGCCGTCCAAGCGGGAGTATTTCTTTCTCCTGGCCCTGGCTGCGCGGACCAGAGCGGACTGCCTGGGCCGGCGGGTTGGCGCCGTCGTGGTACGGGACGATCGGGTGATAAGTACTGGCTACAACGGCACTCCGATCGGCATGCCCAACTGCTCGGAGGGGGGCTGCCATCGCTGCGCCAACCGGGAGTCCGATGCCTACCCGGCGGGGCGGGGCTACGACCTCTGCATCTGCGTGCACGCGGAGCAGAACTCCATCCTGGCGGCCGCCCGTTTCGGCCAGTCCACGCTGGGAGCGACCCTCTATACCACCATGCGCCCCTGCTTCGGCTGCCTCAAAGAGTCCCTGCAAGCGGGCATCACCAACATTCACTACCTGGAGGACTGGCAGCTCGCCCCCGGCGATGATGACGTGGCTTTGGCTACCCAGTACGCGGCCCTGCGCTCCCGTTTTCAAGAGTTCGCCCAGGCTCAGATCCCTGATCGGCGGCTGGCCCAGCTCCTGGCGGAGGAGCGAATCGGAACCGAGAAGTGACGCAGAGCGACCGCTGCGAGGCGCCGGCAGTCAGCGGCCGCTGGCCGGTGGCCCTGCTCACGGTCAGTGACCAAGGTGCGGCTGGTCTCCGTCACGACACCAGTGGGGAGTGGCTTGCCGCGCGACTTCTAGACCTGCCCGGTGAGCTGGTAACCCGCGGCCTGCTGCCGGACGAGCCGGATCAAGTGGTCGCCTGGCTCCGCCAGACCATCGAGAGGAAGAACCCGGCCCTGATCGTGTGCACAGGGGGCACCGGTCTGCATCCGCGGGACCGGACCCCAGAGGCGGTGAGGTCGGTTGGCGACTATGAGGTCCCGGGATTCGCCGAGGCCATGCGGACTGCCGGCTTGCGGCACACCCCGCATGCCATCCTCTCCCGACAGATCGCGGTAGTCCGGGCCTGCACCTTGGTGCTGGCCCTGCCCGGAGCCCTGAAGGCCACCCAGGAGAGCCTCGAGGCGGTGTGGCCCGCCCTTCCCCACGCCCTGGAGATGATCGCCGGCCTCCCCCGAGCGGGCACCCAGGCCGGTCATGCCGGCGGCCAGTCGGCGGACTAACCGGGAGTCGGGCCTAGCTACATACACTCTGAGGGTGGTGCTGCGCGGCGTGGTGTTTGACCTCTTCGGCACCCTGGTTGCCGGTTGGGGAGAGCAGACCGCCGCGGAAAAGATTTCTGAGGTGGCCGAGATGCTTGGTGTGTCGGCGCCGCGATTCCAGCAGCTTATGGGTACCACCTATACGCTTCGAGCCGATGGCCAGCTCGGCGGTCCCGCAGAGATGCTGAAGCGGCTCTGCGCAATGATCGGCGAATACCCGTCGCCTGCGCGGGTGGAGCGCGCAGCTAACCACCGAATTGCTCAGTTTCACGAGGTCTTGCGAGAACCTCTGTCGGAAGTATCGTCCTTGCTGGCCGTCCTGCGGCATCGGGGCATAAAAGTGGGCCTGATCAGCGATTGCTCAGGCGAGACCCCACAGATCTGGCGGCGATTGAGTTGGACCGCGCCTATCCAGGCTCCAATCTTTTCATTTTGCGAGGGCGCCCGCAAGCCCGACCCCGCCTTGTACCGCCGCGTCAGCGACCAGCTCCGGCTGACTAGGTCTGAATGCCTGTACGTCGGCGATGGCGGTAGTCACGAGTTGAGCGGCGCCGAGCGATCGGGGATGCGCGCGTTTCAGTTTCAAGCGCCGCGATCCGATGGCCAGCAGCCGCTTCAATATGACCCCGACCCCCATTGGCACGGCCCGGCAATTCAGTCGCTGTCCTCGATCCTACCGCTGCTCGGGCGTTGATGGGGAGCGCCTTGGGGGGAAACTGGTTCGACTTAGTGCAATGTCCAGCAAAAGATGGGGTTGCCTGGTCAGCCAGGCGTCGGCCTCGTCCCCATCATCGCGACGCGCCGGCCGCAGTCGACAACACTTCGGCCGCGTGACCCGCGGGCTTGACTGTCTCCCACACCTGCTCAACCTTGCCGTCGGGGCCAATCAAGAAGGTGCTGCGAGCCACTTTGCCATCGGCGCCGCCGGAACCGTCGCTCGCGTGCCAGACGCCGAAGCGTTCCGCGACCCGGTGATCCTCGTCGGCAAGGAGAGCCAGATCCGGGGCACCGCACGCCTCGGCAAACTTGGTCTTGGCACCGACTCCACCGACCGAGCACCCGAAGACTTCGACGCCTTGCTGGGCAAAACCCGGAAGCGCCAAACCGAACTCCCTGGTCTCGATGGTGCAGCCGGGAGTGTTGTCTTTGGGATAGAAGTAGATCACCCAGCGCTTCCCCCGCATGGCCTGGGAATCGACCGTGTGGCCAGTGCTGGCCTGGAGTCGAAAGTCGGGCACGCGATCACCGGGCTTCAGCATCGGCAAAACCTCCCTGCTTTGAACGTCCGCAACGAACGTACCACTCAGCGCGCACTCACCTTGCCAGCAATTGCCGGGCCTGCAGGGCGATGCTGAGCACCACCCGGGTCTCGGCGTCATCGAGCGAGGAATTGAGCAGATCCTCAATCCGCTGCACCCGGTAGGTCAGGGTGTTGATGTGGACATGGAGCTGGCGGGCCGCCGCCCTTTGATTCCAACCCCGGCCGACCAGCGCCTCCAGGGTGGGCACCAGTGGGGTTCGGTGGCGCTCGGCATAGTGCAGCACGGGGCCGAGCGTCTCCTCGACAAACTTGCCCAGAACCCGCGGGTCCCTCACCTCCAGCAGCAGCCGCAGGGCACCGAGGGAGCGATAGGACGTGACCTGCCCAGTTCTGCCAGCCCGGCGGGACAGCCGCAGGGCCTGACGCGCCTCGTCGTGAGCCCGGGCCAGCTCCAGGGCCGAGCTGGCCAGGTTGCCGACGCCGACTGAGAAGGAGATGCGCCGACCCAGTCCGTGGGCCAGCTCGAGCACGCTTCTGGAGAACTCCTCGATCGCCGGAGATGCGGGCTCCGAGGAAGCGTCCTCCGCAGCTGGGGTTCGGGCCGGGATGAGCAGCACCGAGTAGGCGGCCCTGGCGACGGCGAGCGAGCCCGGAAAGCGGCGCTGGCCCAGCTGGTTCAGGTCTCGCTGCAGGCGCTCCTGCAGGGGCAGGGTCTGAAACATCGATAGAGAGCGCTCGTCGTCCGGCTCCAACACCAAGACCCAGGCCTGGTCGGGGATCCGGTAACCGAGCCGCTCCGCTCGCACCGCCAATCGGGCGATGTCCTCGGGGCTCTGCCCGGGGGTGAGGAGCCCCTCCAGGAGGTCCCCGCGGAGCCGCCGTTCGACCTCTGCGGCCGCCCGCTCCTTCAAGAGCTCAAGCGCCACCACAGTCGCCCCGTGTTCCATGGCCCGGCGCTTGCCGGCGGTGGCGCCCTCCAGGGTCCCCTCCACCGCCAGGACCGCCACCAGCTCCTCGCCGGCGCGAACCGGGGTCAGGATCAGGTCCAGGCGTGGACGCGCCAGGCTCACCCCCACGGGCCCAGAGGGGGAGCGGCCCGTGAGTGAGCTTGGGACGGTGAGCCGGCGCGCCGCAAGACCGCTGCCGGCTCCGTGCTCGAGATGGAATCCGAGCGGATCGTATAGCCCGACCTGACCCCCGGCCAGTCCAGCGATGCTGTCGAGGATCTTGGGCAAGCCCGCCCCGGAGAGGGCCAGCTCGGTGAAGCGCTCGTGCACGGTTTGGGACAGTTGGATCTCATCCAGCTGCAGCTCCAGGCGATGCTGCAACTCGCTCCGCTCCAGCACTCCGGCTAGAGCGCCGGCGATGGCGGAGAGAAATGCCAGCTCGTCAGCTCGGAACTCTCGGCGCATCACCGTCTGGACGTTGAGGACCCCCACCATTCTCGATCCCGCCACGATGGGGACCGAGAGCATCGAGGTGAAGCGCTCCTCGTCAAGTCCCTCGATCCACTTGAAGCGGGCGTCGGTGGCCACATCCGCCACCGAGAGCGGCTCCCGTGAGGCAGCGACGGTGCCGGTGATTCCCTGCCCTGGGGCCAGCACCACTCGACCCACCGCCGCCTGATTCAGGCCGTTGGTCGCGGTCAAGACCAGACCGCCACGGGCCTGGTCGTGCAGGTAGAGAGAGCAGACGTCGGCGTCCATGACGCCGGTGGTCTCCCTGATCACCAGTGAGAGGAGCTCATCCCGCTCCATGGTGGAGGCGGCCTCGAGAGCCAGCTTCTGGAGATAGAGGAGCTCCCGCAGCTCGCGCTCGCGGGAGGTTCCAGGGCCAGTCGCCGCGGCCATCTCAGCTCGCTCCCGCGTTTTCCGCCTCAGGGCCGGGCCGAAGCATCACACCGGAGCGGCCGCCACGTTTCGAGAGCAGGGCGATCGCACCCACCTCTGCCCAGGGGTCCAGGCTCTTGACCATGTCGATCACCGTGAGCGCGGCTACACCTACCGCGGTCAGCGCCTCCATCTCCACCCCGGTACCGCCGTGGCAGCGCACCGCGGCCCGGATTTTCACTTGGGCCGGATCTCCCTCCAGCCAGACATCCACCGCTACATGGGTAAGCGTCAAAGGGTGGCAAAGCGGGATCAGATCAGGGGTGCGCTTGGCGCCCATGATTCCGGCCAACCTTGCTACCTCCAGGACATCCCCCTTTGGGATAGTGCCCTCAGCGATGGCGGCGTAGGCCACCCGGTTCAGTCGCACCTCGCCTTCCGCGGTTGCCTCCCGGTCGGTGGTGGGCCGATCACCTACGTCCACCATCTGGGCCTTCCCCTTGCGATCCAGATGGGTCAGATCGCGAGCTCGGTCCTCGGTCATGAGCTGGCGGCGCAGGCGTCCACCCCGGCCCGGGCCTTGCCCTGGCCAAAGGTGACTCCCACGATGAGGTCGTTGGGTCGGGCGGCTTCGCAGGAGAAGATGAGATCAGCGTCGCCGGCGATCAGAGCCAGGGACAAAGAAGGATGGAAGCCGCGAGCCAACGCCTGCGGAATCAGGCTTGGCAGTGGCATCTGCCCGATCGAGAGCCCGGTGAACCGCAGCTTGACGGAGCTGCCACCCTCGCCCCCGAAGACGACCGGTCCGCTTATCACCAGTGGGTGGTTGAGGATACTGGTTTGCCCGCTTACGACCACCTGGCCCTTCAGGGCATGGACCTCCAGGTTGGAGAGCCCGTCGTAACCTCCAAGGCTGTTTTGCAACAGCCCGGTGGCCTCAGCATCGGTGAGGTGCACCACCGCCACCGGCTCGCCGCTGGCAAGTGCGTTGGCGACCGCCTCGGCCTCCGCCAACTGGAGCGCACCGGGAGGAGCGGGCTTGACGTGGGAATAGTCGGGCGGGGTGGTCCACAGATGTATGGCGTAGGCCAGCAGGGCCAGCGCCACCAGGGGGATCAGACATCCGAGGCAGTTGAGACTGCAGCCGCGGCGGAAGATCCCCGGCAAATCAGCTGACCAGGGCTAGGCCGGCTCGCCAAGCCTGCAGCGCCCGCCGATGGGAGGAGAAGACCAGGGGTGGGACTTGGCCCGGTGGGTACCAAGCCACTTCGGGCGCCTCCGCAGTGGGAGCGGGCTCGCCCGCGGTCAGGCGACCGCTGTATGCGAGAACCACCAGGGCTCCCTCCTCGGCGACCACATGGAAGACGCCGATCAGGTCATCCACTTCGGCCTGGCACCCGGTCTCCTCCAGGCATTCCCGGGCTGCGCTGGTGGCGGGTGACTCCTCGTCGTCCACGTAGCCGCCGGGAAAGGCCCAGCCCCCCAGGCCGGGCGGGATGCCCCGCCGGATGACCAGCACCCGTCCCTCTGCGTTCTCCGCCACCAGCGCCACCGCCACCTGAGGCCCCTTCCAGGCGACGAACTCGCAGCGGGGACAGGCCGGCAGGTCGTGCCCCTCGATCCGCCTTGACTCGAGCTCCGAGCCGCAGGTCGGGCAGAAGCGAAACTCCGTCTTCATTTCAGGCGGGAGCGGTGCCATGTCAACTCTGCCACCTCCTCTCACGCGGTTCGCCTTCCCGAGCCCTGCCTGAGAGCCTGGGCGGCGGGCCCGCCACCTAGGTCTCAGATCATACGGTCCCAACTGCGAGCGCCAGCGAGCCTCTAGGTCTCGGTCAGGTGACGAAGGTGATCCCGGTTCCAGTCGATCGGATCGTCCAACGATCCGGCCCCCCGGGCGATGGCCCGGCCGCCGAAGCGGCCTCGGAGCCGGTCCAGGGCCAGATCCAGGCGCTCGTCGCGCTCTCCGCGGTGCTCGAACAAGCTCAACTGCCGGACCTCGCTCAGCCCTTCGGCGCCGACTCCCAGCAGGCGTACCGGCTGGCCCTGGGTCCACACCTCGTCAAAGAGTTCGACCGCACCCGCCTCCAACTCCAGGTCCGCAAAGGTAGGCTCCGCCCGGCGTCGCGTCTTGGTGACGGTTTCGAAGTTGGCGAAGCGGACCTTGACCGTGACCGACTTGGCCGCCAACGATGATGCCCGCAGCCGCCTGCCGACACCGGCGGCAAGCGCGGCCAGGCGGTCCCCCAGCTCTTGGCGAGACACCAGATCCTTGGAGTAGGTCTCCTCGCGGCTGATCGACTTGGGAAGCCCGGGCACCACGACCGGCGTGGGGTCGACTCCCCGGGCCCGGAGCTGGAGAGCCTCGGCGTTGGCACCAAGCGTCTCGACCAGGAGCCTGGTGGGCGCAGCCGCCAGCTTGCCCAAGGTGTCGATGCCCAGGAGCTTCAGCTTGGCGGTGGTCTTTGCTCCCGCCCCAGGTAGCCGCTCAACGGCGAGCGGAGCCAGGAACTCAGCCTCGTCTCCCGGAGCCACCACGACCAGACCCTTGGGCTTGCGCAGATCGGAGGCTACCTTGGCGACCACCTTGGTGGTGGCCACCCCCACCGAGGAGGGGAGCCCGAGATCACTGGCAAGTCGTGCACTGATCTCCCGCGCCGCCGCCTCCCCGCCGTGGCTCAGATGTTCAGCGCCGGTGAGGTCGAGGAAGGCTTCGTCCAGCGACCCGGGCTCAACCAGCGGGGTGTATTGGGCCAGGACGGCGAAGACCCGGTGCGAGATCTCGGCGTACTTGGCGATGTCCACCGGGAGTACCACCAGTTCCGGGCAGAGTGCGAGGGCCTTGGCTAGGGGTAGCGCCGATCGCACCCCGTAGGCCCGAGCCTCATAGGAGGCGGCCGCCACCACCCCCCGGCCCGGGGCGCGGCTCTCCCCAGGATGAGATTCATGACCTCCTCCGACCACCACGGGCAGGCCGACCAGCTCGGGACGACGTAGGAGCTCGCAGGAGACGAAGAAGGCGTCCAGGTCGACGTGGAGGATGGTCCTCGTCCTGGTCACGGCCTGCCCGCTAGGTCAGCTCGCCCTGGGGAACGTCCGGGCGGCCAGCGCCTCGAGCGGCTGAAGTTGAGCCCTGGCCCGGGCCAGCTCCTGCGCTCGGAGTTGACTCAACTCAGCCTGCACCTCCGCCAAGGTCGTGGGCGCGGCAACGATCTGGGGCTCGGCGGTCCGCCGCTTCAACTCGACCCCGTCGGCCCTGAGGCTGCGCGGCGAGATGGTGACTCGAAGCGGGAGTCCGCGCAGGTCGGCGTCGGCGAACTTGACCCCTGGGCTGACGTCCCGGTCGTCGAAGAGGACCTCGATACCGGCTTCGGTCAGAGCTCGGTAGGTCGCCTCGGCCAGGTCCACGACAGGCTGGTCGCTGCCCACCGAGACCAGCGCCACCTCGAAAGGGGCCAATCCGATGGGGAGGGTGAGTCCGCGCTCGTCGTGATGCTCCTCGGCGACGCACGCGAGCAACCGTCCTACCCCGATCCCATAGGAGCCCATCACCACCGGCAGCTGCTGTCCCTCCTCGTTGTTGTAGAGCGCGCCCAGAGCCACGCTGTATTTGCTTCCCAGCTGAAAAATGTTGCCGTACTCAATTCCCCGACAAATGCGCAGCGGCTCGCCGCAGTTGCCGCAGGGATCCCCGGCGGCGGCTTCGGCCAGGCGGATGAGGGAATCCACTCGAGCGTCGCGGGCCAGGTTGAAGTTGCGCAGGTGCCATCCCCTGCGGTTGGCCCCAGTCACCAGGTTGCGCCTACGGGCGATCACCTCGTCGGCGATTACGAGCGCGGCGTCCGCCGCCAGCCCCCGGGGGGACATGTAGCCCGCTACCCCGCCCGCTGCCTCCAGCTCCTCGGGGGTAGCCGGGCGGAGATCGACGGCGCCTGTGGCATTCCGCAGCTTGGCCAGGTTGACCTCGGCCTCACCGGGAACCAGGGCGAGCACCAGCCGCAGTGGCTGGCCCCGCTCGAGTTCGGCCATGTAGGCAACGGTCTTGGCTATCCGAGAAGGGTCCACCCGAAGGAAGTCCGCCAGCTGAGCAACTGTCTCCGCTCCGGGGGTCTCGACCTCCTCCAGCTCGCGCTCCGCCTCGGTCTCCGACTCTGGCAGGGCCGCCTCGGCCACCTCCCGGTTGGCGGCGTAACCGCAGCTGTCGCAGAGCACCAGGGTGTCCTCGCCCGAGTCGGTGAGGTAGATGAACTCATGCGCAAGGTGGCCGCCCATCACCCCGACGTCGCTGAGAACCGCCACCACCGGGATGCCGGCTCGAGCGGCGATCTTGAAGTAGGCATGGAAGTGGGCGATGTAGGCGCGCTCCAGTCCGGCCTGGTCGCGGTCCAGCGAGTAGGAGTCCTTCATGGTGAACTCCCGGGTTCGCACCAAGCCACCTCGCGAGCGGGGCTCATCGCGGAACTTGGTCTGCAACTGGTACACGATCCGGGGTAAATCTCGATATGAGCTGACGTTGGCCGCCGCCAGATCGGCCACCACCTCCTCGTGGGAGAGGGCTAGCGCCATGTCCCGGCCCCGACGATCCTGGAAGCGGAGCAGCACCTCGTCGATGGTGTCCCAGCGCCCGCTGCGCTGCCAGATCTCGCCGGGGTGGACAACCGGCATCCGCAGTTCCTGTCCGCCGATGGCGTCCATCTCCTCACGGATGAGGCGGCGAATCTTCTGCTCGGTCCGCCATCCCACCGGCAGATAGCTGAAGATCCCCGTCGCCAACTGCTGTACGAAACCCGCCCGCAGCAGCAGCTGGTGGGAGAGCAATTCATCGGTCGGGGCACTGCGTCTGGTCGCGCCAAACAGCTGGCTAACGCGCATTTGCTTCAAGTGTACGAAGCGTTGCGACGTACCCTGACCAGCGCCCTGGCTCACCCGAGCAGGATCTGCAGATCCTCCCACTGGCTGAGTTGCTCCCAGGATTTGTCGGGCGCCATGGCTCCCGGCGCCAGCATGGCGCGCATACCCGCCTGCTGGGCGCCTTGGATGTCGGCTTCCCAATCGTCGCCCACGAACCACACGGAGCTGGCTGGAAGTGCCATCCGAGCCAGGACCTCGGAGAAGATCCTGGGATCCGGCTTGCGCCAGCCGATCTCGCTCGAGAAGAGCACGGCATCGAAATAGCGGCGGAGATCGAGACGTTCAAGCTGTTCGTACATCAGCGCTGGCGGATAAGGGGCGTTGGAACAGAGTCCGGTCCGCACGCGCTGTTCCCGCAATCGGTCCAGTGCTGCGAGGGCAGGCTCGATGGGGGCCGCTCCCTCGACCCAGGCTCGTTGGAGCACCACCCCGAGCCTGGAGGTGAGTTGCGGGTCGAGGTCATGCCCGAGCAGCTGGCGAACCGCGCCGGCATGAATGGCCACGATGTCGACCTCCTGATTGCCAAGGCCTCGGTGGCCCTCTGCAATCAGACGGTCCAGCAGCAGATCCAGTGCCACTGTGAACTCTGCGGCACTGCCGCCCCAGGCGCTTCCCGCCAGCGGAAGCTCCGCGGCCAGGCCCTCACCGGCAGCGGCGATGGCGGCCACCGGTCGTTCGAAGTTGACTAGGGTGGAGCCGTAGTCGAAGCAGATGCCTGCGGGGACATCCCGGCCGGTCACGTGCCGGGTCCACCCTCCGGTCCGCGGCGGCTGGTCCGGGGACGGCGACGCCGGCGGCGCCGGCTGGCGGAATTGCTGCCCACCCCGGTCTTGGCCTGGGACTGTCCCGCAGCCCCGGCCTGGCCGACCGCGGCTCCGGCCGCCTGGGCTTGGGCCGGAGGTCGCCCGCCCGAGCGGCGCCGGCGCCGGCGGCGCGCTGGAGCAGAGCCGCCCGAGGAGAACCGGGCCAAGAGGCGCTCATTGTGCTGGGGATCCCAGCTCCCGCTCTCGCGAAGTCCGATCGCCGCCAGCCTGGCATCGAACTCGGCCAGGAATTCCGCCAGGGGTCGCTTCTCCTTGGCGGCATTGGAGATCTGCTTCTCCGCCCAGGGCTGATAGCGGGGCGACTCAGGATTGAGGAACTCTGGTGGTGGACCGGTCTCGGAACTTCGCGTCGGCCCCGGTTGAGCGTCTTGGTCAGTCTGGTCCACGGCTCGAGTATAGGTCGGGGATTTGCCACCTCAATTCCTCCCCGGGGCTGGCCCGGGTGGGCGGCCCCCGCCAGCATGCCCGGGGGGATACGGTGGCAGGTGGAAGGAAGAGGTGGGGCCCAAAAGGAGGAGTCGCGAGATGGACCGACTGCTGGCGCCGGGAATCTGGCAGATCGACACCCTTCTGGGAGGCTGGGAGGAGGTCAACTCGGTCTTTCTGATCGAGGCCGACCAACCATGCCTGGTGGAAACCGGACCTCAGATGGACGCCGACAAGGTCGTAGACGCGCTCGCCCGCCACGGACTCGATGCCAACGACCTGGCCTGGGTCGTCCTCACCCATATCCACCTCGATCATGCCGGCGGGGTTGGCGAGATCGCCCGGCAGTTTCCCCGGGCGCGGGTGGTCTGCCATCCCCGAGGCCTGCGCCACCTCTCCGATCCCACCCGCCTCATCGCCGCGGCCGGCCAGGTCTACGGGCCTGCGCTGGACTCACTCTACGGCCGGATGACTGCGGTCCCCTCGGAGCGCCTCTTGGCTGCCGAGGATGGCGGGATGGTCGAGCTCGGCGGTGGTAAGGAATTGTGCCTGGTCCATTCCCCGGGTCACGCCAAGCACCACATCGGTGTGCTGGAGACTGGATCAGGCGTCCTGCTGGTGGGTGACGCAGTGGGGGTGAAGCTGCCTGGGGCTGGTCCGCTGCGCCCGGCCACGCCACCTGACGACTTCGACCTCGCCCTCGCTGTTGGCTCGCTGCACAGGTTCCGGGAGCTGCGGCCAAAGAAGCTGATCCTGACCCACTTCGGATCGGCCGGCGAGCCAGAGCAGGTTTTGGCCGAGGCTGAGGAGCAGCTCCGGATCTGGACGACCGTCGCCAGGGAGGCCTACCGGGAACGAGCAGAGGTTGATCACATTGAGCAGGCTTTGCGCCTGCGGCTCGGGCAACCTGAGGGCGCAGACCCCACGAGGTTGCCGGCGGCCGACACCCTCAACGGCACTCGCTCCAATGCCGCCGGAATGTTCGGGTGGCTAGAGAGGGAGGCTAAATCTCCACCGAATGGGTCCTGAAAACGACGCACACCGGCCCAGGTCAGGGAGCAAGTGGGCCGCTCGGCGGGCATAAGAAACAGAATTGAGGTTGCGGCCGCTCCGGTTGGTCAATACAATGCGGCTGACCGCCCGGTCCGGAGATCGGGCTCTACTTCAGTGGAGGGGCAACAGGATGGCCGTTACCGGCTTTTGCATGAAGTGCAAGCAGGCGCGGGAAATCTCAAACCCACAGCCGACAACGTTGAAGAACGGCAAGCCGGCGACCACCGGTACCTGCCCTGTGTGCGGAACCAAGATCTTCAAGATCGGGAAAGCGGCCTGAAGACCTTCTCACTCGGCCCGGGCCTCGCCGCGGACGGGGCTCGGGGCCGGTGAGCCGCGTCGACGATCTCCAGACATCGATCGCGGGCCGGGAGCGCGCTCTGGTCGAGACGCTCTCGCGCTGGGTGGCGATCCCCTCGATCAGCACTGATCCCGAGCACTCCAGCGACATGCACCGCTCGGCCGAGTTCCTGCGCCAAGCGGCACTGGACGCTGGCTTTGCGACGGCCGAGATCTGGGAGAGCGAAGGACACCCCGCGGTATACGCGGAGCTGCTGGGCGACCCGGAGCTGCCAACGGTTCTCGTCTATGGCCACCACGACGTCCAGCCGGTCGACCCGGTGGATGAATGGGAGAAGGCCCCGTTCGAGGCCCTGGAGCGGGACGGATTGATGCTTGGTCGGGGCACCGCAGACGACAAGGGTCACATCGTCATGCACCTGGAAGCACTGCGCGGCTACCTCCAGGTTCGGGGCAGCCTTCCGATCAACCTCAAGCTGATCGTCGAGGGAGAGGAGGAAGACGGCTCGGAGCACTTCCAAGCCATCGTCGCGTCGCACCTGGAAAGGTTGCGGGCGGACGTCGCCGTGATCTCAGATACGGGGATGCTGGCCGAGACCCTGCCAGCTCTGACCGTGGGCTTGAGGGGGATGGCGTACTGGGAGTTGCGGATCGAGGCCGCCTCCACCGATCTGCACTCGGGGGTCTACGGCGGAGCTGTTCTCAACCCCATCACGGTCCTCACCGGGATGCTCTCCAAGCTCCATGACGCCGACGGGCGCGTCGCCGTGCCTGGCTTCTACGACGAGGTCCGAGTACTCAGTGAGAAGGAGCGACGGGAGATAGCGGCGATCGAGTTCGACGAGGCGGGTTTTCTGGGCGAGGTCGGGGCGGCGGCTGGTGGGGAGAAGGGCTACAGCACCATGGAACGCCGGACCATTCGCCCCACCATGGAGATTTGCGGGATCTGGGGGGGATATCAGGGAGAGGGGGCCAAAACCGTAATACCCGCTCGCGCCGCAGCCAAGCTGTCGTCGAGGCTGGTGCCCAACCAGAACGCCGACCAGGTGACCCGCGTGGTGGAGGCCTACCTGCGCCAGATCGCGCCTGAGGGCGTTCGCCTCGAGTTCGAGACCATCCACACCGGTCGCTGGGTCCTGACCTCCTCAAGCCACCCGGCGGTGAGCGCGGCCGCCCAAGTGGTAGCCGAAGTTTGGGGCACGCCACCGGACTTCATCCGTGAAGGCGGGAGCATCCCCCCGGTCGCCACCATCGCCGACGAGCTCGGGGTTCCTTGCGTCATGTTCGGGGTGGGCCTGCCCGGAGATCACATCCACGCCCCCAACGAGAGGGTGGTATTGGCCCAACTCTTCAAGGGCATGCAGGTGGTGGGCAGGCTATGGCAGCGCTACGGCGAGCTGGGCAGGGCTGGCCTCCAGGGAGAGCCGGAAGGCGTCTCGCCGGCAGCTCCAAGCTGACCAACTGGCGCCCTGGAGCAGAGCCACCCAACTAGCGGACGGCCCTCCCCCGCTTCCGACGACGGTCGACCTGCAACCACACCAGCCACCCCAGCACCCCCAGGGCCGCCAGGGCTACGGCGATCAGGAGTGCCCTGCCGCCCACCCGCAGGATGTCCTTGTAGTGGGCTCCGACCACATCGCCGACGGACAACACTGTGACGCACCAGACCACCGACCCGGACACCATGGCGGGGAAGAAGACCCGGGGACTGATGTCAGCGATCCCGGCCGCATAGGAGGCCACGTTCCGCGCGATCGGTAGAACCCTGGTGATGAAGACACCAACCCCACCACGTTTGCGCATCCAGGCTTCGGTGCTGGCCAAGCGCTCCGCCTTGATTCCCACCCGGGCGGCGAGCCTGGCGACCACCGGCCGGCCCAGGCGCAGGCCTAGGGTGTAGGAGATGCTGGCGCCGATCACCGCTCCGACCGTGGCACAGGCGATCGAAGGCGCCAGCTGGACCGTTCCCTTGTGGACCAGGTACCCCACCGTCAACAGGACCGCTTCGTCCGGCAAGGGCACGCCGACCGATTCGGCTGCCAGCCAGAAGAGCAGAAACCCATAGATGCCCACCGCCGGCAGGTGGGTGAGCTGGAAGAGGATCTGCGTCAAGGTGGCCTAGTGCCGCGCGACGGGCTTGGTGGCCCGGACCGCTACTCCTCCTCGAGATCGCCGGGCGGGGCGACGCCGGCGATCGAGCCCACCAGGTCCCCGTCGTCCAGGCGCATCAGGATCACGCCCCTTGTCTGGCGACCCGAAATCCTCACCCCTTCAAGGGGAATGCGAATGATCTGGCCACCGGTGCTGATCAGCATCAGTTCGTCGCTGAGCTCGTCGACGATATTCATCCCCACGATCTCCCCGACCTTGGATATGGCGTGCTGGTCCAAGGTGTACACGCCCTGGATGGCACGGCTCTTGATCGGATAGTCGGAGATTGGCGTCAGCTTGCCGTAGCCATTCTGAGTCACGACCAAGACGTAACTGTCGGGACGAACGATTTCCATCCCGGCGACTAGGTCATCGCCTCTCAGCCGCACCGCCGTGACGCCCTGGGTATCGCGGCCCATCGGTCGCACCTGTTTCTCGCTGAAACGCAGGGCTTTCCCCCGGCGGGTGACCAAAAGTATCTGATCGCCGCCCGTGCTGATCCGTACCCAGATTAGCTCATCGCCATCGCTGAGGCTCATCGCGATCAGGCCATTGCGTCGCACCGACGCGTACGCTGCAGCCGGCGTCTTCTTGATGTGCCCCCTTAGGGTCGCCATCACCATGTAGGTCTCATCCGAGTATGCGTCGACCGACAGCATCGCCGTCACTCGCTCGCCCTGATCCAGCTCTACCAAGTTGATCACCGCGGTCCCCTTCGCCTGCCGGGAAACGTCCGGGATCTCGTGAGTCCGCAATCGAAATACCCGGCCGCGATTGGTGAAAAAGAGCATGTCTGAGTGGGTCGAGGCCACCTGGAGATGCTCAACGTAGTCCTCCTCACCCACTCGTTTGGCTCCCATCACGCCCTTGCCACCGCGGCGCTGCGAGCGATAGTCGGTGACGGGTGTGCGCTTGATGTAGCCGCGGTGGGTGAGCGTGACCACCACCTGCTCACGCGGGATGAGGTCCTCCTCGTTCAGCTCGATGGCACCGTAGGTGATCTCGGTGCGCCGCTCGTCCCCGTACTTCTTGCGCAGGGCCAGAAGTTCCTCGCGTACCACGCCCATCAACCGCTCGCGGGTGGCGAGGATCGCCTCGAGAGCCGTCATACGCTCCAGCAACTCCGCGTGCTCTGCCTGGAGTTTGTCGCGCTCCAGACGGGTCAACCGGCCTAGGCGCATGTCCACGATCGCCTTGCTCTGCCGGTCACTGAGCTTGAAGCGCTCTTCTAGTTGGCGCTGCGCCGTGGCCTCGTCGGGAGCAGCGCGAATCAGCCGTATCACCTCGTCGAGGTTCTGCAGCGCGATCCGCAGTCCCTCGACAATGTGCGCTCGTTCGCGTGCGCGCTCGAGATCGTGGCGAGTGCGTCGCTCCACCACCTCACGGCGATATTCCAGATAGTGCTGGAGGATATTACGGAGCGAGAGCACCTGGGGCCGGCCGTCCACCAACGCCAGCAAAATGCAGGAAAAAGTGGACTGCAGCTGGGTGTGCTTGTAGAGGTTGTTCAGCACCGTGTAGGGCCGGGCGTCCCGCTTCAACTCGATTACCAGCCGGGTGCCCTCGCGACGTCCAGTCTCGTTGCGGAGGTCGGCGATTCCCTCGAGCTTGCGCTCGTTGACCAGCTCGGCGATGGTCTGCAAGACCCGGCTCGGGTTCACCTGATAGGGCAGCTCGGTGACGATGATCTGCTCCCGACCAGCCTTGGATTCCTCGAAGATGACGCGAGCGCGCTGCACCACCCGGCCGTGCCCGGTTCCATAAACCTGGGCCAGATCCCGGGCGTAGATGATGCCCCCGGTGGGGAAGTCAGGGCCCGGGATCAGCTTCATCAACTCCTCGGTGGAGGACTCGGGATTGTCGATCAGCTGTACCAATCCGTTGCAGACCTCGGTGAGGTTGTGGGGCGGAATGCTGGTGGCCATTCCCACCGCGATACCTGAGGCACCGTTGACGAGGAGATTGGGCATCGCCGCCGGCAGCACTGACGGCTCTTGCTTGGTGGCGGCGTAGTTGTCAATGAAGTCGACCGTCTCTTTTTCAATGTCAGCCAGCATCTCCGCCGCTATCGGCGCCATCCGAGCCTCGGTGTAGCGGTAGGCCGCGGCCGGGTCACCTTCGGGCGAGCCGAAGTTGCCCTGTCCGTCGACGAGCGGGTAGCGCATCACCCAGGGCTGAGCCAGGCGGACCAAGGTGTCGTAGACCGAGATGTCTCCGTGGGGGTGGTAGTTCTTCAGCACCTCGCCCACGATGGCTGCGCACTTCTGGTGGCTGGCTCCAGGGGTCATGCCCTGGTCCTGCATGGCGTAGAGAATCCGGCGCTGCACCGGCTTGAGTCCGTCGCGCACATCGGGCAGCGCCCGAGCAACGATCACGCTCATGGCGTAGACCAGGTAGGACTCGCGCATCTCCTGCACCAGCTCGACGCCGCGTACCCCGCCCACTCTGCCGCCGCCCTGATCGATAGCCACCCCTACCTCCCCGACACCCGAACTGGCAGTTTCTGTTCAAAGGCCGAGTGCCAGGACTGAGCCAGACCTGAGCGCACCGCGGTGGCGGCAACCCGAATGGCGCTGGCGACGGCACGGGGGTCGGAGCGCCCATGCCCGATGAAGACCAGCCCGCTCACACCGAGCAGCGGGGCGCCCCCGACCTGAGCCCAGTCGAGCCGCTGACGCAACCGTCGCAAGCTGGGGAGCAGAAGGAACGCACCTAGGCGGGAGCGCAGATTCGAGGTCGCCTCCTGGCGAAGGGCGGCAATGATCGACTCGGCGACACCCTCTGCGGTCTTGAGAGCGACGTTGCCGACAAAGCCGTCGGAGATCACTACGTCGACCCTGCCGGAGACCAGGTCGGTGCCTTCAACCGGGCCTATGTAGCGCAGGTCGAGCTGACTGATCAGGATGTGGGCAGCCTGAACCAGGGCGTTGCCTTTGGTGGTCTCCTCCCCGTTGCTGAGCAGCCCCACCCGTGGCTCCTCCACGCCCAGGACCCGGTGGCAGTATTCACTACCCAGCTGGGCGAACTGGGCCAGCCATTCCGGCCGGCTGTCGACCCCAGCGCCAGCGTCCACCAAGAGGGTCCAGCCGGTGCGTGACGGGAAGACGGTGCCGATGCCCGGCCTGGCCACGCCCGGTAGGCGATGTAGCTGGAGCAGAGCGCTAGCCACGGTGGCGCCACTGTTGCCGGCACTAAAGCAGGCGTCCGCGCGCCCCGTCTGCACCATTTTGACCGCCACCCCGACGCTGGAGTGAGGCTGGCTGCGGACCGCCTTGGCGGGGTGGGCCCCCATGGGGATAGCACCCTCGGACGCCTCCAGTGTCAGTCTTCCCGCGTGATCACTGCCGCCTTGGAGCAGCGGCACGAGCTGGTCCCGAGGACCGACCAGGATGAGGCGGAGCCAAGGGTCCTCGCCGAGAGCCGCCAGGCTGCCACTGACCACTGCCTGGGGAGCGTTGTCGCCGCCCATCGCGTCGACCGCTACGGTCGGCGAATCTACGCTCAAATATCCAGGTTCCGAACCGTCTTGGCGTGGGCCTGGATGAAGCGCTTGCGCGGTTCCACCGCCACCCCCATCAGCCGGTCGAAGATGTCGTCGGCCCGCAGCGCGTCCTCCACCTCGACCTTGAGCAGGACCCGGTGCTCGGGGTCGAGAGTGGTATCCCAGAGCTGGTCAGCGGTCATCTCGCCGAGGCCCTTGTAACGCTGGACCTTGCTCTTTTCTCCCATCTCCTTCAGGGTTTCCCGGAACTCCTCCTCGCTGTAGCACCAGACCAGCCGCTTCCGCGAGCCCTCCACCCGGAAGAGCGGCGGCTGGGCGATGAAGAGGTGACCGTCGTTGATGACCGGCTGCAGGTAGCGCCAGAAGAAGGTCAGCAGCAGAGTGCGGATGTGGGAGCCGTCCTCGTCGGCGTCCGCCATCAGCACCACCCGGTTGTAGCGCAGCCGCTCGATGTCGAACTTCTCGCCGACCCCGGTCCCCAGAGCCGTGATCAGGTTGCGGATCTCCTCGTGCTGCAGGATCTTGTCCTCGCGCGCCTTCTCGACGTTGAGGATCTTGCCCCGCAAGGGGAGGATCGCCTGATAGCGACGATCACGGCCACCCTTGGCGGTGCCACCGGCGCTCTCGCCCTCGACGATGAACAGCTCGCAGAGTTCGGGGTCGCGCTCTGAACAGTCGGCCAGCTTGCCAGGCAGGGTCGCCGACTCAAGCAGGGATTTGCGCTGCACCAGCTCCCGTGCCCGGACGGCGGCGGCGCGGGCCCTGGCCGCGGTGAGCGATTTCTCGATGATCCGCTTGGCGTCGCCGGGGTTCTCTTCCAGGTACTGGTTGAGGGCCTCGGAGACGACCGTCGATACCTGGCCCGCGATCTCTGAGTTCCCGAGCTTGGTCTTGGTCTGTCCCTCGAACTGAGGTTCCTGCAGCTTGACGCTTAGCACCGCGGTCAGACCCTCGCGGACATCCTCGCCAGTCAGGTTGGGATCGCCGTCCTTGAGGATCGCGGCCTTGCGGGCATAGCGATTCAGGGTGGCGGTGAGGGCAGTACGGAACCCGGTCAGATGGCTCCCGCCCTCCACCGTGTTGATGTTGTTGGCGTAGGCCAGAACATGCTCGGCAAAGCCGCTGTTGTACTGGATCGAGATCTCGACTGTGCTGCCCTCGATCTCCCGCTCAGCGTACATCGGTCGCGACTGGGCAGCACCCTTGCCGCGATTTAGGTAGTGGACGAAAGCCTCGATACCACCCTCGAAATAGAAGTTGTCCTCAGTCCAAGGCCCGGTGCGCTCGTCGATCTGCCGGAACAGCACCCGCTTGTTGAGGAAGGCCAGTTCGCGAAGCCGGGTGGCGATGGTCTCGCGGTTGAGCTCCGTCGTCTCGGTGAAGATTTGGGGGTCAGGCCAGAAGCGCACCGTGGTCCCGCGTCGACCCGACTTGGTGTCGGGCTCGCTGCGCAGCTCGGTGATGGGGATGCCCCGCGAGTACTCCTGGCGGTAGACGCGCTGGTCGCGGTAGACGACCACCTCGATCCGCTCGGAGAGGGCGTTGACCACCGAGAGGCCGACCCCGTGCAGGCCTCCAGAAACCTTGTAGCCGCCTCCCCCGAACTTGCCTCCGGCGTGGAGCTTGGTCATGACCACCTCCAGCGCCGGCCGCCCGGTGGGCTGGTGGATGTCGACCGGGATCCCCCGACCGTTGTCGGTGACCTGACAAGACCCGTCCGGTGACAGCGACACCTCGACCTCGTTGGCCTCGCCCGCGAGAGCCTCGTCGACCGAGTTGTCGATGATCTCGTAGACCAGGTGGTGGAGCCCGTGGACATCGGTTGAGCCGATGTACATCCCGGGCCGACGGCGCACCGGCTCCAGACCCTCCAGCACCTGGATCTGCTCGGCGGAGTAGCCGTTGGCCTCGCCCTTGCGTTGCCTGCCTGCCCGGCGGCCATGCTTGGCTGCAGCCGGCGACTGCTCGCCCTCAGGCTGGATGGGCAGCCACAATTCCGGATCAGGCTCTGCCAAATACGCTCCTATGGGAGAAAAGCACGGCGCCGCTGGCGCCGCGGGAGGTCCATGCACGGGGAGGGCGGTTCCGGGACCTCAGCAGTACGGAAGCCACACCCAATTTTAGCAGTCCGGAACGGGCCGTTCGAAGGGCTGGAAGGGACGAAACCGAAGATGGGTTGCACATCCGGGGCCGATTCGCGTTATCTTTCCCCTTGCATGGCGGCCCGCCGACGCGGTAGGGCCTGCCGGAAATAGGCCTCGTGCTCGAGGCTTCGGCCTCAGCCAAGGAGACCGATACCGCTCAGCCTCTTCCAGGCTAGTTCTCAACACACGGTTCTCTCCGGAGGAAGTGGCGCCCTGACGCCCCCAACCCTGACTCTCAAGCAGCTTCACCTAGTGGTGCCCGAGGCAAGTGAGGCCATGTCGTTCCTCGAGGCCCTCAACGGGCGCGGGAACGGAGGTGCCCGCGAGCACTTCGCCGCCCAGATCGGCGCTCTGGACGACTTCGCGGTGATCGCCGCCCAGGGCGAGCCACCCGCCGTCACCCTGCTGCTGCCCGGCCTGGACGTCTCCTGCACCCCGGTCCGCCCACTCCGAGCCAAGCCGGAGCGGATCGCGCTCCGGGTGGACAGCGTCCGGCCCGCCCCCGCCGAACGCGACGATCTCGGCAACCGGGTGCTCCGCGTCAGCTGCCGTACCCCGGTGGTCAGCGCCGAGGACGGCACCCCCAGCGACACCTTCCACCTCATGAACCTGGCCAAGCTGGCCCGGAGCTCCAAGGAACCCGATCCGATCTTGCTGCAGACCCTGGCCCTGGTCGACGGCCTGGAGAGCGCCGAGCGCAACCGGGCGGCCACCCAGAGGACTCCCTTCAACGGGGTCGTGGAGATCTGGAGGTGCCGAAGCTGCCGCGGACTCTGGCGCTCGGACCGCGACGAGCGCTGCCCCTCATGCGGCCGGGAGTTCACCGAGGATGACCGCCGCCAACCTGAGCTGGGTCGGATCGAGTTCTCCGTCCCCAAGGACCACACCATCACCCTGGCGGTGGATGCGGCGGTGATGGTCGAACCCGAGGACGAGCCCCACTACCTGGGACGGGTGACCAAGGTGGACCACCGACGCCACCTGGTGGAGGTGGCCTGCAAGGCCTACGAGTCGGCCGGGACCCAGGGCTGGATCACCCCTTCGTTCAACAAGCAGCTCTACGCCACCAAGCGCAGCACCCTGGCCTCGATCGCGTCCGGCGACGCCCGCAGCCTGCTCCTGGCGCAACTCCTAACCGACCCCACCGCCGTCTACGCCCCCGAGGTCGCACCGAGGAGTGATTGGCTGACCCCGGGGATGCACAGCAACCCTGCCCAGGACCGAGCCATCGGCATCATGGTTGCCCTCGATCCCGGGCAGGCCGCCCTGATTCAGGGCCCTCCGGGGACAGGCAAGACCACGGTCATCGTGGAGGCGATCAAGCACCGCCTGGCGGAGCGGCCCCAGCAGCGAATTCTGGTCTGCTCCCATAGCAACCTGGCGGTGGACAACGCGCTGGAGCGATTGGCGGGCACCCCGGGGTTGCGGGCGGTCCGGGTTGCCAAGGCGGAGCGCGTCCATCCCGCGGTCGACGCCTTCCGGGTCGAGGACGAGGACGATGACCGGCTGATCACCGCCAACGTCTTCTTCGCCACCTGCGCCACCGCGGCCACCTCCTCGATCACCACCGACGAGGTCTACGACATGGTGATCCTGGATGAAGCCAACAAGGCCCGGATCGACGAGGCCCTGCCCTGCCTGCGACTGGGTGCGGCCGTGGTCATGGTGGGCGACCACAAGCAGCTGCCACCGGTCGAGGACGACGCCATTTACCAGATCGTGGAGGACCATCCCGAGCTGGAGGAGATCGTCGACACCAGTCTGTTCGAGCGCTGCTGGGAAAAGGGGGTCCCGGACCAGGCCCGCTGCCTTTTGGTGGAGCAGCACCGGATGCACCCCGAGATATCGGGCTACATCAGCTCCGCCTCCTACGACAACCAGCTCCTGAACGCCCCCGAGGTGCTGGAGTACGAGTACGTCACCCGCAGGCCATTCCCGGTGGCCCTGCACATGGTTGACACTGCGGGGCTTCGAGGCGGGCGCGAGCGCCGCGGTGCCGGCGGAGCCCTGCGCAACGACGCCGAGGTGAGGGTCTGCGCCCAGGTGGTGCGGATCCTCGACGAGCGGGCCGACCCCGGGCTCTCGCTGGCGGTCATCGCCATGTACGCGGACCAGGTGGACCGCCTGCGCCAGGCGCTGAGCCGACGGCACTTCCGGCGCCAGGTGCGGATCGACACCGTGGACTCGTTCGAGGGGCGCGAAGAGGACCTGGTGGTGATCTCGTTGGTGCGAAGTAACGAACGGGGCCGGATCGGGTTCCTGCGAGTCCCCAACCGCCTCAACGTGGCGATCTCGCGGGCTCGGCGCCTGGTTGTCTGCGTCGGCGACGCCGCCACTCTCCGGGCTGGCGAGGAGACGATGTACGGACGTCTGGTCGAGGCAGCCAAGGCCTGTGGTGGATACCTGATGGCAACTGATCTGCTCGGCGGCCGCGCCAGCGTCCGGCCCCGGCCGGCCCGACGGAGCCCCGCCGGCGCACCGGGGACCCCCCAGGAGGGCGACCCCAACGCTCCTCGCCGCCACCGCCACCGGAGGCGCCGGCATCCGCAGCCAGATTCTGGTCAACCCACTCTCCAGACCGGTGTCGCCACCCCCGGGGCACCCCCAGCCGAAGGAGATCCGGGAGCGGCGCGGCCACGACGCCGACGCCGACGACACCGTTCCAGGGGCGGCTGGATCGGGAATCCCCCGACGGTCAGCCCGGAGGGCTCCGTACCCGGAGCCCCAACGCCGCAGCGGCCTCCTGGTCCAGTCTCTGAGGGTCAGCGCCGGCGCCGTAATCGCCGTCGCCGCCGCGGCCTGAGACCGCCGGGCGAGCCGGGCATGCCCAGCACCCCGCCCCAGCCCAGCAGCGGAACTGGCGAAGGCCCCGGGTGACCGATCCTGGACCGACGCGGCTCTTCGTCGCGGGAGCCGGCCTGATGGGGTCGGGAATCGCCCAGACCGCGGTTCAGAGTGGGCTCACAGTTGACCTCTTCGACGCCCGCCCCGGGGTGGCCGCCTCGGCCCGCGACCAGATCGGGTCGCGGCTGGAACGGGCGGAGCAGACGGGACGTCTCCCAGAGGGAGGAGCCCGCTCCGCGTCGGAGCGACTGCAGGTGGCTGGGGGCATCGGGGCAGCGACCGCTGCTGAGGTGGTGATCGAGGCGATCACCGAGGAGGTGGCGACCAAGTTGGCACTCTGGCGGGAGCTGGATGAACTTTGTCCCGAGGTGGCTATCTTCACCAGTAACACATCGTCCATACCGATCACGCGGTTGGCGGCCGCGACCAAGCGGCCAGACCGCTTTATGGGGATGCACTTCTACAGCCCGGTCCCGGTGATGGAGCTGGTGGAACTGATCCGGGGAGTGCTGACCTCCGATGACACATTTGCCCAGATCGAGGCGCTATCGGTGCGCTTGGGCAAGACGCCGGTCACCTCGTCCGATACCCCGGGGTTCATCGGCAATCGGATCCTGATCCCATTCCTCAACGAGGCCATCGCCGCCCTCCAGCAGGGCGTCGGTAGTGCCAGGGACATCGACCGGGTGGCCAAGCTGGGTTTTCGCCACCCCATGGGACCCCTGGAGTTGGCCGACTTCATCGGCCTGGACGTGGTCCTGGGCATCTGCCGCGTGATGTACGAGGGGCTTCACGATCCCCGCTACGCACCCAACCCCCTGCTGGAGCGGCTGGTAGAGGCGGGCCAGTTGGGTCGCAAGACCGGCCGCGGCTTCCACGTCTACGACTCGCCCTGAGCGACGACGTCCGGGGGCGGGTGAGCTACCGAGACATGACCTCGGCGAGGTAACGAGTCGAGATGGGATAGCGGTATTCGATGCTGGAGTGCCCGGCATCGATGAGTTCGAGGCGGACGTCGGCCACGCCTTGCTGGCGCAGAGCCGAGGCCAGCGCGCCGGCACCGACGTCGAGGTGGTACTCGTCGCCCCGCCCCCCTTCCAGATAGGCGGCGCTGACCGAGCGCGCGGCCTCGGGATGGGATGCGATCAGCCGCACCGGGTCCCAGTCGAGCCAGCGCTGCCAGACGGCCGGTCGCATCACCCCCGTGGCCGGGTCGAAGGGCAGCTCGGGAACCCCGTCAGAGCTCGCCGAGTAGCAGGCCGCCATGCACCAGGTGTTGATCAGAGCCATGTCGCCGGGTCGGGAGAGCGCCGGCCGACTGCGGAAGTCGCTCCAAAAATTGGCGTAGGAGCCTTGGTAGTGATCCCGCAGCTTACGAACCACCTCGGGAAATTCCGGTAGATAGCAGTACTCGAAGAGGGCGTCGCCGGCATGGCTGGCCAGCGCCCCAAAGAGGTCGGGCCGCAGCAGGGCGCTGACCAGCGCGCCGTAACCGCCGCTGGACTTGCCCGCCACCGCCCGATGATCCCGATCGGCAATCGTCTGGAAGCTGGCGTCAACCGCCGGCACCACCTCCTGGCACAGGTAGCTGTGGTAGCGGCCGGTCCCGGCCGAGTCCAGGAACTGGCTGCCCCCGAGACTGGTCCAGCAGTCGACGAACACCAGGAGGCAAGGTGGGGTTTGGGGGTCACTGAAGAGTTGGTCGAAGAGCTCGATGGGAGTTCGCCGAAACCCACTCCGAGCCTTCCACATGTCCAGCTGCCCCGACATCCCTTGGAGCATGTAGATGACCGGCAGCCGGCGCTCTTCCTCACGCGCATATCCCGGAGGCAGATAGATCCAGAGCGGGCGATCCGGCGGATCGCCCAGGGGGTTGTCGCGAAGTAGGCGGCTGTGGAACACTGTCTCCAGCAGCTGGCCCCGCATCGGCCACGCCCAAGGAGCGCCCGATACGGGCGCTACCTCGAGGCGATCGCTCGGCCCCTCTTGGCTGCTCATCTGGCTCCCTCTGCCGCTGGTCCGCTGGACCAGCCCCGAGGATAGTGGCTCAGGGGAAGGGCCCCGCTCCGACCGCATCGGTCTGTTCCCCGTCGGTCGGGTCAGCATCGCCGAGCAGGGGCACGAAGCGGCACTCACCCAGATCTCTTCGGCTCCAGGCTCCGTCCTCCCTTTGCAGGCGCCAGAGCCGCTCAGACCCGCCGCTGGCTACCGGACAGACCAGCTTTCCATGGGACCCTACCTGGCTCAAAAGGGCGGGTGGGATCTGTGTGGCTGCAGCAGACACCACGACGGCGTCAAACGGCCCCTGCTCGGGCGCGCCGCGTCGTCCGTCGCCGACCAAGATCACCACCCCCGTAATCCCAGCCTGGTTGAGGTTGCGTCTCGCCTGGGCGGCTAGTTCGGGAAGGAGCTCGATCGCCACCACCCGGCTGGCCCCGGCGGCCCGCAAGACGGCCGCCAGGTACCCGCTACCGGCGCCGACCTCCAAGACCGCTGCGCCTGGGCTAAGGTCGAGCGCCTGGACAACCACCGCCACCATCTGGGGCTGCGAGCAGGTCTGGCCGAGACCGATCGCCAGTGCCCGATCTTCATAGGCCAGCTCCCTTTGCTCCTGGGGAAGGAAGGCTTCCCGGGGGACCGCCGCCAGCGCGGACACAGTGGCGGCGGCGATCCCCTGCCGTCGCAGGTGCTCGACCAGACGGAGCCGGTCCGAGCTCAGCTCTCGTTGAGGATCTGAATGCAGTGGTCGACGTCCTCCACATACAGCGGGCTCGGCACTCGACCGGGGATGGCGCCGTGGGCAATGGGCAGGTAGAAGCCGTGCGCGAGCGGGCTTACAAACTCCTGATCCACCAAGGCAATCTTGATCGACGTGTTGACCGGAGGGAAGACCGCCATCAACCACACCGTGGCCCCCGGGTTGACGTCTGCGGAACAAACATCAAGTCGATTGCTGGAGAGCACCACAATCGGTCTGATCGGGTCGTAGTAGGTCTTCTGCACCGCGGTGTGCTCTCCCCGCGGGTCGAGTCGGGCAGTCACCGACGACTCGAGCACCGCCTGGGTCAGATCCACACCGGTCGTGGACTGTCCCGGGTTGGTCGCCGTCACCACCACCTCGAGCAGGGGCCCCAGCCCGCGCAGGGAGTCGGCGTCTTTGGCCTCCGATCCCGAGAGCAGGGGTTCGACATCGGACAGTCCGACCTTGCGCAGGTAGTAGAAGTGGAGATAGGTGTCGTCGACGTAGAAGCCGTCGTCGGGCGTACTGGTCACCAAGGCGTTGTCGAGAGGATGAGCATGATGGCTGACCGGCAGCCCGGTCCCCAGCGCTGCCACCGCCGCGGTGGCGCTAGGACTGGAGGCGCAACCAGCAAGCAGTACCAGACCAGCCAGCATCAAGCTGAGGGCCGCGCGAGCCCGCCAGCTGCTGCCGTGATGAGCGCAGTGAGGAGAAAACATCACCCCGGCGCTGGCAGGGCCCGACCCTGGGAGTCGAGCAGATCGGATCGTAAGAACACTGCGCGAACCCGGTAACCGGCCTGCTCGAGTCGCTCCCGGCCCCCCTCCTGACGGTCCAAGAGGGTGTAGAGGGCCACGACCCGGGCGCCTGAGCTCGCCACCTTCTCTGCCGCCTCCAAGAGGGAACCGCCCGATGTCAGAGCATCGTCGACCAGTGCAACCGCGTCTCCCGGCTCGGGCGGAGGTCCCGCCCACCAGCCCCCGGCGCCGTGGGCCTTGGCTTCCTTGCGGACGATGAAGGCGGAGACGCCGGGCCCCCCGTCCAGGACGCTGCAGATAGCTACCGCGGTCACCATCGGGTCAGCCCCGACGGTGGGGCCGCCGATCTTGCTTAGGCCATCCTCCCGGGCAAACTTGAGCATCGAGCGACCGACCAGCAGTGCGCCCCAAGGGTCCAGGGTGACCAAGCGGCCATCAAAGTAGTAGGGGCTGTGCTGACCGCTGCTGAGGACGAAGTCGCCGACGCGGAATGCCCGCGTCAACATCAACCCCAGCAGCTGCCGACGGTCGTCTTCCTCCCGACTCAAACTGGTGTGGGATCGGGGCGCCAGCGCAGCTTGGGATGGCGCGCCGCGGTCACCTCGTCGACCCGCCCCACCGGGGCCTGATGCGGTGCGGTGCGCAGTATCTCTGGATCCTTCGCACCCTCTTCCATGATGGCCTGGACCACATCCGCGAGCTGGTCCAACCAGCGCTTGGACTCGGTCTCGGTGGGCTCAAACATCATCGCCTCCGGCACCGTCATCGGGAAATAGACGGTGGGTGGATAGACCCCGTAATCGATCATCCGCTTGGCGATGTCCAGTGCGCGCAGCTGCGAGTAGGCCGCGCTCGACCACTTTGGAGATGCCACGAATTCATGGAAGGAATCTCCAGAAACGGCAACTGGCAAGAAGGGCTGCAGGCGCAGTCGCAGGTATCGAGCACCGAGCACAGCGTCCTGGGCCACCTGGGAGATACCGTCACCGTAGGCGCGGATATAAGCGTAGGCCCTTACCAGCATGCCAAAGTTGCCATAGAAGGAGCGCACCTTGCCAATGCTGTGCGGGCGCCGGTAATCCCAGTCGAATCCAGCATCCGTCATCACAATTCGCGGTACAGGAAGGAAATCCGCCAGTTCCGCTGACACACCCACCGGACCAGCGCCCGGCCCGCCGCCGCCGTGTGGCGTCGAGAATGTCTTGTGCAGGTTGAGGTGGACAACGTCAAAGCCCATGTCGCCGGGCCGGGCCACTCCCACCAGCGCATTGAGGTTGGCACCGTCGTAGTAGAGCAGCGCCCCGGTGTCGTGGGCGAGGCGCGCCATGGCTTCAATGTTGCGCTCGAAAATCCCCAAGGTATTGGGGTTGGTGAGCATCACCGCGGCAACCTTAGGACTCAATTTGGCCTGGAAATCGTCCAAGTCCACCGTTCCGTCGGCGGCGCTCCGCACTGTTACCACGGTCAGACCACACTGAGCGGCGCTGGCGGGGTTGGTGCCATGCGCAGTGTCAGGAATGATGACCTCGGTACGGGCGTGATCCTCATTCCGTAGGTGGTACGCCTGAATCATGCGCAGACCTGTCCACTCCCCGTGCGCTCCGGCTGCCGGCTGCAGGGATACAGCGTGCATTCCCGTGATCCGGCAGAGGATCTGCTCGAGCTCCCACATCAACTCCAGCGCGCCCTGGATCGAATCAACCGGCTGGAGCGGATGGATATCGGCGAACCCGTCCAGAGCCGCCGCCTGCTCGTTGACCGCGGGGTTGTACTTCATGGTGCAGGAGCCGAGCGGGTAGGCGCCTTGTTGAAGGTTGTGGTTTCGCCGAGCCAGGCGTCCGAAATGCCGGGCTAGGTCGGGCTCATTCACTGCTGGAATCTGGGCCCGCCGGCGGCGCCTCCAGGAGGCCGGGAGTCGCTCGGCTATCCCAGGGCCGTCCACCCCCGCCTCCGGCAACAGGGGTCCCGGGCTGTCGGGGCCGGCCAACTCGAAGAGGAGAGGCTCCGGGCCAGCCCAGATCGGCTCGGGAGAACTGGTCATGCGCGGGCCTCGGCCGCCGCACGAGGTGTGGCGACCTGGCGGAGGCGTGCAGCCAACCGATCCATCGCCGCGGTGGAGGTCATCTCGGTGGTGCAGAGCAGCAGACAGCGCTCCAGCTCCGATGACACCGTGCCCAGGGGATAGCCGGCCAGGATGCCCTCACCCGCAAGCTCACGAGTCAGCGCGGCCGCGTCCATCGGGGTTTCGAGAACGAACTCCCAGAGGAACTCCCGCTGTGGGAACTTCAACTGGAACCCCGGAAGTTGACTGAGACGCGAGGCGAGGTCATGGGCCCGGCGGTAGGAGATGTCGGCTATGCCTCGCAGTCCGGCCTCACCCATCTTGGCCAGATAGGCGGTGGCGGCCAGGGCCATCAGCGCGTGGTTTGTGCAGATGTTTGAGGTCGCCCGTTCCCGACGAATGTGCTGCTCGCGGGTCTGGAGGGTGAGGCAGTAGGCGCGCCCACCTCGGGCATCGGTCGTCATTCCCACCAGTCGACCGGGAAGCCTGCGGACCAGCTCATCCCGACAGGCCAGGAGTCCGACTGTTGGTCCACCAAGCTGGGGCGGGATACCTAGTTGCTGGCCGTCGCCAGCGGCCAGGTCTGCACCCAGCGCGCCCGGCGGCTCGACCACGGCGCTGGCGATCGGGTCGGCCACCACCAGGGCCAGCGCCCCCGCCTCGTGGGCGAGGTCCACCAGCTCGCGGGCCGGCTCCAGCAAGCCGAGGAAGTTTGGCTGCGGTACGACCAGGACTGCGGCCTCGCCATTAGCGAGTGCGATCCGTGCCTGATCTAGATCGGTGACCCCCTCGTGCTGTGGGAGTCGTAACAGTTCCGCGCCCCGGCCCGAGATGTATGTCTCCAGGACCGCCAGCACTTCGGGGTGCAACGTGGAGGCGGCGAGGACCCTGGGTCTTCCCGTGTGCAGCGTTGCCAAGAGGGCGCCCTCGGCAGTGGCGGTGGCAACGTCGTACATGGAGGCGTTGGCCACGTCGAGGTCGTAGAGCTCCGCCACCATTGACTGGAATTCGAAAATGGTCTGCAGATAACCCTGGCTGGCCTCGGCCTGATAGGGCGTATAGGCGGTGTAGAACTCGGGCCTGCCAATGGTGGCGCGGACTACGGCGGGAATGAAGCGGGAGTAGCTGCCTGCGCCTAGGAAGCAGTCCCACTGGGACAGAGGCCGGTTACGATCCGCCAGCCGGCGCATCTCCGCGATCAGGTCAAGCTCCGACAGAGCCGCGGGGAGCGCGAGCTCAGGATTCCGCAATCCCGATGGCACGTCGCGAAATAGTTGGTCGACCGACTCCAACCCCAGGGCAGACAGCATCTCTACCCGATCGGAGCCCGAATTTGGAAGATAGGCCATGGAAAAGGCTGAAGCCCCTGGTGAGAAGTCCTGCCGCTAGTGCGATTCCGCCTTCGCGAAGGAATCGTACTCGGCGGAATCTAGGAGATCACGAGGAGGATCTCCCTCAACGCGCAGTCGGATCAGCCACCCCCGGCCATAGGGATCCTGGTTGACCAGCTCCGGAGAGGCCGTGACGTCGGGGTTGACGGCTACCACCTCACCGCCGACCGGAGAGTAAAGGTCGCTGGCCGCCTTGACTGACTCCACCGCGCCAAAGCGGGCGCCCGCGCCCAGCTTCGCTCCCACCTTGGGGAGATCCAGGAAGATCACGTCGCCGAGCTGGGACTGGGCGTTGTCGGTGATGCCGACCAGCGCCTCGCCATTGCCGTCGTCTCGGACCCACTCATGGGTCCTGGTGAATCGGTACGCGCTAAGGTCGGGCACCAGCAATCCTCCCCATCCGTCCAGCCCCCGGAGTCAACTCGCGGTCCGCTTGTAGAAAGGTAGCGCGACGACCGGAGCCTCCGCCCACTGAAGTGGCTCGGCTCGCAATTGAACCCGAAGCTCAGTACCGACGGCGGCAGACGCGGGCTCGACGTAGCCCATCGCCAGTCCGCTGCCAACCGTGAAACCAAATGAGCCACTGGTCACCTCGCCCACGCGGCGAGAGTCCTGGTAGATCGGATTCCCGTGGCGTGGGATCTCACGCGGTCCGAGCTGCAGCCCGATGAAGGTGCGGGGAGGGGCGCCGGCCAGCTTCGCCAACGCGTCCGAGCCCACGAAGGGGCCCTTGGCCGGCTTGACTACCCAGCTCAGGCCAGCGCTGAGAGGATCGGTGGTCTCATCGATGTCCTGCCCGTAGAGCCGGAACCCAGCCTCCAGGCGCAGCGTGTCCCGGGCGCCCAGGCCTGCGGGAACCAGCCCCAGAGGGCTCCCCGCCTCCAGGATCGCCGACCACACTTGCTCGGCGTCGTCGACAGCAACGTAGAGTTCGAACCCGTCCTCGCCGGTGTATCCAGTGCGAGAGATCCTCGCCGCCACTCCCGCCACTTCGCCAAGCCGGTGGTGGTAGTAGCGGATCGACTCCAGGTCCTGACCCTGGCAGAGCGACTGCACGATCCCTTTGGCGAGAGGACCCTGGACGGCCAGAAGCACCGTCTCGGCAGAGACGTCGACGATTCGGGCGTCATTCCCGGACAGGCAGTCCGCCATCCAGTCCAAGTCGGCATCGTGGCGGGCAGCGTTGATGACGCACATGAAGTGCTCTTCGTCGCGATAGACCAAGAGGTCGTCGACGATGCCGCCGTCGGGATGACACATGACCGTGTAGAGCGCCCGCCCGGGGCTGAGCTTGGTGACGTCGTTGGTGACCAGATTCTCCAGGAACCCCTCGGCACCTGCGCCGCTCACGACCGCCTCGCCCATGTGGGAGACATCGAAGAGGCCGGCCCGCTCTCGCACGGCCAGATGTTCCGAGCGAATCGATCCGTAGTGGAGCGGCATTGAATACCCCGCAAACGGCACCATCAAGGCCCCCAGCGACCGATGGACGGCGTCGAGCGGAACGGTCTTGGCGGCTTGGCTCATGAGCCTTCTATCTCCCCCAGGATGTCTAGCAATTCAGCGTCATGCTGGTTACGGGCTTCGTCGACCGCCTGGCGTAGCTGGGCCACTCTGGCAGGCGGCCACCCCAGGCGGGCGGCTAGTTCGGTATCGCTGGGCACCGCCTCGGAGTCGAGCCGGAGCTCGATCTCGGCGGCCAGGAGGCGCTCGGCGTCGGCCGCCCAGCGAAGGTCCTCCAGCCGGGCCTCCTCCTCCTCGGCAACGAGCGCGTCCATGACCTGCCTCACCGCCTGCCGGACCCGGCTCAGGAACTCCTCCGGCGCCAGTGGCTGCGCGGGATTGAGCCCGTGAACAAGCGTGATTAGAGCGCTGCTCCCCTCCTGAAAGAGGTCCTCGAGAGGAACCGTCTCCGACTCGCGCTCCTCGGCCGCTTCGAGCACCAACCAGAGGTGGCCCTCGGCCAGGCGTTGGGCCTGATCTTGGCCCACCGTCGGGCCTGTGCGATCTGCCAGCAACTTGGTCAACTCGTCGGGTGCCAGTCGTGGCAAGCCAGCGACTAGATCGCGGACCGTTGGGGGGGTGGCCAGTTCCACCTCTTCCTCTTCCGAGCTCGGTCGGACCCTGCCCACGTCCCGAGTATAGGAGGGGCAGTGGTGACGCCTGGAACATCGCCCGGGTCTTGCCCGTAAACTCGGCGCGTGCCCCCGACCCGGCTCCGCGTCCCCTCCGATCAGGACCTCCTCGTGTTCGGCGCCACCGGTGATCTGGCCCAACGCAAGCTTCTTCCCGCCCTTTACGAGCTGAGCCTCCAGGGCCTCCTGCCCAAGAAGGGGGACATCCTCGGCACTGCGACAAAAGAGCTTGGCGATCACGGTTTCCGGGAGATAGCCCGCGCCGCGGTCAAAGAGTTCGCGCGCACCGGTTACGAAGAGAACGGATTCGAGGTCTTCGCCAAGCGCCTCCGCTACATCAGTACCACCCACGACCAGTCGGGAACCGGCGCGAAGCTGGCCAAGGCCATGCGGCTCCCGCACCGCCTCATCTACCTAGCCGTGCCCCCATCCGCATTTGTGCCCATTCTGGAAGAGCTCAAGGGGGCTGGGCTGACGAAGGGATCCTCCATTGTCATCGAGAAACCCTTTGGACATGACTTCAAGTCGGCCGTGGCGCTCAACCTCGCCCTTCACCGGGTGGTCCCCGAGGAGCGGATCTTCCGTATCGACCACTACCTGGGCAAAGAAACGGTTCAGAATCTCCTGGTTTTTCGCTTCGGGAATACCCTTGTAGAGAGGATCTGGAACCGAGACGTGGTTGCCCAGGTCCAGCTCACGGTGGCCGAGGACATAGGCATTGAGAGCCGAGGTCGCCTCTACGAGGAGACTGGCGCCCTGCGGGACATCGTCCAGAATCACCTCCTCCAGCTGCTGGCGCTAACCTGCATGTCCCCGCCTAGCTCCTTCGACCCAGCGGCCCTTCGCGACGAGAAGGTCAAGGTTCTCAACTCCATCCGGCCCGTGCAGCCCAGCGAGGTGGTGCGTGGCCAGTACACCCGGGGCACGGTCAACGGCGTGACGATGCCCGGCTACCGGGAGGTCGAGGGGGTCTCACCTAATTCCACGACTGAAACCTATGTCGCGCTGCGGCTGGCGGTGGACACCTGGGACTGGGCCGGAGTGCCTTTCTACATCCGGTGCGGCAAGGCACTGGTGACCCGCCGGACCGAGATCATGCTGTATTGCCGAGACGTGCCACTGCACTTGTTCGAGGGCACCGGGATCGAGCATCTGACCCCCAATCGGGTGACCATCCGGATCCAGCCCGAGGAGGGGATTTCCTTCTCCTTCATGGCGAAGCAGCCGGGTGCGACCGTAGTCGAGCAGCCGGTGCGAATGGACTTCTCCTACGGCCGCTCATTCAAGACCCAGCCGGCGGAGGCCTACGAACGCCTCCTCCACGATGCGCTCCTCGGCGACCACACTCTCTTCATCGGCCAAGAGGAAACTGAGGCTGCCTGGCGCGCCCTGGAGCCGGTGCTCGAGAACACGCCCCGCATCACCTTCTACCCGGCCGGGAGCGAGGGCCCTGACGACGCTAGCTGCGTACTCCTCTCAGGCCAGTGGCACGAACTGTCGCATCACACCGAATCTGGGGAAGCCGCAGCTTCGAAGCCCTAGGCCCTGTGACCCACCGGCGCGGAGTCAGGCACGAGCTGGTCAGCCTCGATCCATCCTTCCTGGATGTCCTCGCCGGTGCTGGCCCGGACGTGTACCCAGCGACCGACCTGCTCCAATGCCGACAGGGGGCTGGCGGGTAGTACCGCTAGCCCCCTGTCGGCGGCATGGTCCGGACCCAGAAAGAGCGGATAGCCGGTCCCGGCCCAGCTCTGGACTATCGTGCATGGTCCGGGGGGGATGGTCCTCACTCGGTAGACCGTGGCGGTGTCGCGTTCTCCCCGGGTCAGGATTCGCAGCAGGTTGACCGCCCGGATTGTGGCGCTGCGCTGTCCTTGGGCGACCATCTTCAGCTCGCTGCCCTGGACGCTGGGACGGCACTCGATCCGCACCTTGGTCTTGGGCCTCTTGACCTTGCTCCACTGACCGAAGAAACCGTTGGCCAGGACCTGGGCGACCTCTGCAGTGTGATCGTCGATCACCCTGAAGCTGAAGGGGGGCAGCGCCATCACCTGCTCAGCCAAAGCGAATACCTCCCGCGGTGGGGCGAACACCGTCAGCTCCCAGTGGTTGGTCCGGGGCCGACCCAAATAGAGCACGGTCAGATTTTAGGGTGGCTGTTCAGCGGAGCAGGGGCCTATGGCGGAGCATGAGCGCTTCAATGCCGTGGATCAGCGGATCCCAGGGGCCGAGAACTGGCGCGATCATCAGTCCGCTGTAGCTGGCAAGATGACCGCTCCATTTTGTCTTGAATTTGGCGTACCCATGGGCGGGGTCGGCACGGTTGAACCTGCGGGGGACGCCCCACATGTCGTAGATGGTGCAGCCCCGCTCGATCCCCCACTTCATCATTGCCCACTGCATCGCGTAGCTGGCGTGGGCTCGCGGAACCGCGGTGCTAGTGCCCCCAAAGAGGTGCACCAGCCGTCTGCCGAAGGCAACGGTCAGGCCCCCGGCCAAGGGCTGCCCTTTATAGGAGGCGATGAAGATGGTCGCGCCCAGCTCTTCGGCGGCGGCCTGGTAATAGCTGAGCGGGCGGGTGTGGAGCTGCTTGCGGTCGACCGTCTGCGTATGCAGGGAGTAGAAGCTGCTCACCGCCTCGGGGCTCTGGTCGGCGGTGACCACCACCCCTTCTCGCTCTGAGACGCGTACGCAGTACTTGGTGGCCGAGGGAATCCGCCCCCAGAGCGCCTCGACGCCGCCCTGGAGGTCGACCAGCCAGGTCTGGCGGTGTTGAACATCGAACCGAGCTGGTCGCAGGCCGCACTGGGAGCGAAGCGTGTCGGCTTCGGGCGAATCGACTGGCCATTCCGGATCGCACTTGAGTTGGAAGGCGCGCTCACTCCGCAGTCGCGCCGCCGCCACCTCCAACAACGCCCGGCAGCTTTCTGGGTCCGACAGCGATGAGAGCACCGGCCCCTGGGGGGCGTATCCCCAGCCCAATCCCGCCGGCCCGATCGCTTGGCGCAGGACCTGGACGGCGCCGGTCCAGTGCGGCTCCGGATCATCTCGCACCGCGACGAGGCGAAGGATCGTCCAGCCGTACCTGCGGCGGAGCTGCCCCCAACCCCATGACTGGAGCACATTGCCGGTGACCTGGTCGCTTACATATTTGTCCCATCTTTCCCTGGCGTCTTCACCGACGTCGAGGACTCGGACTGGGGCCGCTTGGGAGACGTTCAATCTCCTGGGTTCGAGTTCGGTCGCACCTAGCCATTATCCCGGGGCTGAGTTCGACGCCGATTTGCCCTGGAGAGCTGGGGGTATGATCGAAGTGCCATGCGTCGAGCCCCGATTTTGGGTGCTGCGTTAGTTACCGGCGTCGGCTTCTTCGGGAGTCAGCTCCAGGCGATGGCAGCCGGTCCAGGAACGGCCGTGGCCAACCACCCTACCGGCTTCCTAGGCTTTCTGGCCAACCCCACGGTTGCCTTCGTGCTGATCCTGATAGCTCTCCTAGGCATCGGCCTGGAGTTCATCCATCGGGGGACGCTCGTCTTCGGCTCGATAGGGGTGGCGGCGGGGGCACTGGCCATCGCGGGGCTGCTCAACTTATCGATTGACTGGCTGGGACTGGTACTCGTCTGCTCCGCCGCGGCGCTTTTGGTGGTGGACACGTCGGGACACAGCCACGGCCTCATCAGCCTAGCCGGGGTCGCGGCCGCCATCTCCGGGGGCCTCCTGCTCGTCCGAACCTCACCCGGAGAGAGTGGCGTGAACTTGGTCGCACTGGTCACCGTACCCGTTGTGGCTGGAGGAATCTGGATCACCCTCAGTCGACGCGCACTGCGCGTAAGGCACCTGCCCTTTGGTGCTACTACCCACGAACTGCTGGGATTGACCGCGGTGGTCCGTGAGCGCGCCGATCCCCAAGGAATCGCCGCCGTCGAGGGCGAGCTGTGGAGGATCGTGTCCCTCCGCGGTGAGACGATCGAGGCTGGCACCAAGGTCGAGGTTATGGCGCAGGACGGGCTTACTCTCATCGTAGAACCGCTGCCCGGCCAGGCGCCCGTCAGCGACCCGCGAACTGGACCCGGCGTCAGCGCCGGTGTCTCTACCGAATAAGGAGGACGAGGCAGTGGGTGGCGCAATTCTGATAGTGGTGGTGGTGCTCGCGGTCTTGCTTTTGACCGCGTTCAGCACCGGTTTTCGAGTGATCAACGAATACGAGCGGGGCGTGGTCTTCCGCCTCGGTCGACTGCTTGACATCAAGGGGCCAGGCCCGCGTCTGATCATCCCCTTCGGAATCGACCGGCTGCTCAAGATCGACCTGCGGATCAACGTTCACCAGGTTCCGCCCCAGGACATCATCACCAAGGACAACGTGACGGTTCGCGTCACCGCGGTGGTCTTCTTCCGGGTGGTCGACGCGCGCGACGCGTACGTCAAGGTGAATGACTACCGGGGCAGCATCTCCACAGCCGCCCAGACCACCCTGCGATCGATCCTGGGTCAGTCCACTCTGGACGAACTGCTGAGCCAGCGCGACAAGGTGAACGCCGAGCTGCAGTCGGTTATTGACGATCAGACCGAGCCCTGGGGAGTGAAGGTGACTGCCGTCGAGGTCAAGGACGTCGACCTTCCACAGTCGATGCAGAGGGCCATGGCCATGCAGGCCGAGGCGGAACGGGAAAAGCGGGCCAAGATCATCCGTGCCGAGGGTGAGTACCTGGCAGCCGAGCAATTGACCAATGCCGCCCGGGTCATCGGGACCGAGCCCGCCACCCTGCAGTTGCGCTATCTGCAGACCCTGGCCGAGATCGGCACCGAGCAGAACACTGTGGTGGTGTTCCCACTGCCCCTGGACCTGATCCAGCCCTTCCTGGACATCAGCGCCAAGTCCGGACACCAGAACGGTCAGGCGGCGGAGGCGCTCAAGAACCTCAAGGCAAAGGTGGTTCCTGCCGTTGGGACCAGGTCGCCTCGAGCCAAGGCCGACTGACCCGCCCCAGGACCCGCTGAATGGGGGACTCTGGACCGGAAGGGTCCCAGAGAACTCCCCGATGCCTACTCTTAGGTGCCGGGGAGTTCGAGCCCTGGGCTGGCGAAGTGGAGCTGGAGGCCCTTAGCAGCGCCGGCGGGGACGGCTCGGTGGTCGTGTTGGCCACGGCCAGCGCCCCCGAAGGTGAGGCCGTGTTCGATCGCTGGAACGCCATGGGGCTCGAGCACTACTCCAGCCTTGGGCTCCAGGTCCAGGCCCTACCGGTCAGGTCTCGAGAGGATGCCGACCGGCCAGAGCACGCCCAGACGGCGGGGGCCGCCAGCCTGATCTTCTTCTCAGGCGGGAATCCCGAGTATCTGGCCCGGACCATTGAGCACACCCGGCTATGGCAAGCGGTTCTGTCCGCGCTGGGCCAAGGCGCCGTGTTCGGTGGCTGCAGCGCCGGAGCGATGGTCGCCGGGTCCGCCCTGCGGTCGGGTCCCGCACGGGGGCGTTTCCGATTCAGCGGTGGCCTGGGACTGTGCCCCGGCGACGTCTTTGGCGTGCACTGGGACTCGCCGTTCATGCGCTTCCTGCGACCGGCCTTCATCCGTCGCGTACCCGCCGGCCACCGCCTAATTGGCATCGCTGAGCGGACAGCCATATTGACCGTCAAGCGCGGCTGGAAGGTGTTCGGAGTTGGAGGTGTCGAGGTACGTGACGGACTGATCCGACGCTCATACAAGGCTGGAGAGGTGATCCCGGAGGGCAGGGTTAGCCCCGCTCCGTGAAGCACGAGAGGTGTTTCACGTGAAACCGCGCGCCGCTCCTATACTGCCGGTCATGTCCCGCCCTCGGGTGATTACCGTGACCAACCAGAAGGGCGGCGTCGGCAAAACCACCACTGCGGTCAGTCTCGGAGCCGCCCTGGCAGAGCGGGGACTTCGGGTGCTTCTGGTGGACTGCGACCCGCAAGGGAACGCCACCTCGGGGCTCGGGGTCAGGCCGGCGGAGCTCTCTGAGTCGATCTACGATGTCATCGTCCTGGGCCAGCCGCTGCTCGAGGTCGCGATCGAGATCCGGGAGGTGCCAGGTCTGACCCTGGTGCCTTCGAACGTTTCTCTGGCGGGCTCGGAACTCGAGCTGGCCGACCTGCCCCTCCGGGAGTCCCGTCTTCGCCTGGCTCTGGATGGCCTCGAGGACTACGACTATGTGCTTCTCGACACCCCACCCTCGCTCGGCCTCCTAACTGTTAACTGCCTAGTGGCGGCCGATTCCTTGCTCATCCCGCTCCAGTGCGAGTACTACGCACTCGAGGGCCTCACCTCCCTCACCCAGACCCAGGCCCTGGTGAGACGGTCCTTGAACCCCGCCCTAGCCCTGGCCGGGATCGTTCTCACCCTGTTCGATCCTCGAACAATCCTCAGCGCGCAGGTGGTGAGCGAGGTCCGGCGTCAGTTCGGAGACCAGGCATTCACGACGGTGATACCGCGCTCGGTGCGCCTCAGCGAAGCCCCCAGCCACGGGATCCCGATCACCCTTTATGAGCCGGGAGGTCGCGCCGCGAGCGCCTATCGTGCACTGGCTGAGGAGCTTGTCCTGCGCACTGCACCGGTGCCGGCGTGAGCAAACGCCGCGGCCTTGGCAGGGGATTGGAGCAGCTGATCCCGACTGGCGGCACCGGCTTCAGCCCCATGCTGGGAGGACCTGGTACTCGCGACGTGCCTATTGCCCTGATCGACCCCAACCCAGAACAACCGCGGACCACCTTCGACGAGCCTTCACTGCTCGCGCTCTCCGATTCGATCCAGGCATTCGGGATACTCCAGCCCCTGGTAGTCGAGGCCAACGGAGAGCGATTCCGGCTGGTCGCCGGCGAGAGGCGCCTGCGGGCAGCCCAGCTGGCCGGTCTGGGGCGGGTGCCAGCGGTGGTCCGCCCGGTCGGCCCCGACCGGGAGAAGCTGGAGGTCGCCCTGGTGGAGAACCTGCAGCGCAGCGACATCTCCGCCCTGGACGAGGCCCGCGCCTTCGCCCGCCTGTGCGATGTCTTCGGAATGACCCAGGAACAGGTCGGCCACCGGGTGGGCCGGAGTCGCTCGGCGGTAGCCAACACGATGCGGCTTCTGCAGACAGCGCCGGCGGTCCAGGTGGCAATTCAGGGGGGGCAGATAGCTCCGGCCCACGGGCGGGCCTTGCTCTCCCTGTCCGACCACGAAGATCAGGTGAAGATGCTGGGCCGGATCGTGACCCAGAACCTATCGGTCCGGGAGACGGAGCGGCTGGTGGGACAGCGTACCGGCAACCAGGCGCAGCGCTCCAGCGGTTCAGAAGGCAATCACAGTGCCGCCCTGGGTGCGATCGAGGAGGCGCTGACCCAGCGGCTGAGCACCAGGGTCAAGGTTGTCCCCCTGCGCAAGGGGCGTGGCCGGATCGTGATCGAGTACTTCTCCGACGAGGAGCTCAACGGGCTGCTCGACCGGCTGACGATCTCGATCTAGCCGGGGGCAGCCGAGCCCCCTCCCTATACTTCCCGGGTGCCTGCGGACTCCTTGGACGACTCCCCGCCGGATCGGCACATCGACGGGGGACGCGTCCAACGGCGGTCACTGGCCAGGGACCTGGTGGAGATTGTTGCCCTGGCGGCGTTGATCTACCTCCTGATCACCTTTGCAATCCAGCCGGTGCACGTCGAAGGCACCAGCATGTACCCGACACTGCAGAACAACAATCTCCTCGTCGCCGAGCGCGTCTCGTTGTACTTTGATGGCCCGTCCCTTGGTGACATAGTCATTATCAAACCACCGATCGTTTCCTCCGACGACTTCATCAAACGTGTGATCGGACTGCCGGGGGAATGGGTGCGGATTGCACCAAACAACCATCATGTCGGTCACGTTTACATCAGCGACATCAGGCCGACGTCGGCCACCGGCGGCACGGAACTACGCGAGCCGTACATAAACGGAGTGTGGCAAGACGAGGTCGAATGTTGCACCGCCGCGGGCACTTTCTCGCCACTGCTGCCGACGACGGGAAAATGGGTGCGGATCCCCGCCAACGATTACTTTGTAATGGGCGATAATCGCAACTTTTCCGAGGATTCTCGCACCTTTGGATGGGAGCCGCGGAGCGGCATCGTCGCCATCGCGATCGCTCGTTTCTGGCCACTCAACAAGCTTGGTCTGCTTCCCGGCAGAAGACCAATGCTCGGCGTGCTACTGGGTTTGGGGCTATGGGTTCCCGTACGTCGTGCCCGACACCGACGCGCTAAGAATAAATCCAGCGAGTGCCGTCCCGCTCCCAGTTGACCAGCTCGTCGTCGCGAAAGAAGATCTGAATTTCCTGTTCCGCGCGCGACGGACTGTCGGACCCGTGAATGACATTCTGGCCGATGTCGATACCGAAATCCCCCCGGATGGTTCCCGACGGCGCCGAAGCCGGGTTGGTCGGACCCATCATGACCCGGACCATGCTCACCGCATTGGGACCCTCCCAAACAGCAGCCACGAGCGGTGATGAGGTAATGAAGTCTATGACCGCTTCGAAGAAGGGCCGCTCGCGGTGCTCAGCGTAGTGCTGCTCCGCAACCATGCGCGGAACCATGATGAGCTTCAGGCCCACCAGATGGAGGCCCCGACGCTCGAACCTCCCCAGTAGCTCGCCGACCAAGCCGCGCTGAACGCCGTCAGGCTTGATCAGCACCAAGGTCCTCTCCAAGGTCATTCCCTCCTCGTTCCGGGCATGACTGCACAGCTGCCGGGCGCGGACATCATGCGGCCACCCCATTTGCGATTGCTGCCAACGCCGCATCGGCATCCAGTCCAGGCCCCACCGCGGCAAGCCGCCAGCCCGATGTGGTGAACAGGGTCTCGGCCAGAGACTGGATCTCCTCGGCCGATACGGACCAGACCGCCCGGATCACCTCTGCGGCAGACATCACCGATCCGGTCAGCGCCGCCTGGTGACCGAGGAACTCAGCCATCGAGCTGGTTCCCTCCAGTTGAAGCCGCAGCCTCCCTTCGATCTGCGTCTTGGTGCGGTCCAGCTCGGCCGGGCTGAGCGTCTCCACAACAAGTCGCCCGACCTCGTGGAGCGCAGCTCGGACAGCGGTTTCGACATGTTCAGGCTGGGTTGCCATGTAGATGGCAAACGCCCCGGAATCACGGAATCGCGCGGCGAATGAGTGAATGTCGTAGGCCAGGGCCTGGTGCTCACGCAACTCAAGGAACAATCGGCTGCTCATCCCCTCACCGAGGACCGTGTTTAGGATGTCCAGCGCCCAACGCCGCTGATCGAGGTAGGACGGGCAGCGCACCCCGAGCAAGACATGAATTTGTTCTCCCCGCCGGCGCCGCACTTTCACCACAGGCTCCCCCCCGAGCGGTGCGGGTGTGCCACCGTCGCCACGCCGTGCACCGGCGCTGCGATCCAGATCCGCAGTGCCTTCGAAGCAGCCTTCGACTAGCCGCCGAGCCGCGTCAGGGTCGAAGCCTCCGGCGAGCACTACGACGACCCGGTCTGCGACGTAGAACTCACGCCGGTGCGAGCGCAGTTCCTCAGATCCAATACGTGCCAAGGACGCCTTACTGCCGACCGGGTCGCGAGCCAGCGGGTGTGCGCCCCAGATCAGGTCATCGAACATCATCTGGACCAAGTCGCCGGGCTGATCGAGGTACATGTGTAGCTCTTCGACGACGACGTTTCGCTCGCGCTCCGCTTCCTCGGAAGTGATCATCGGCGCGAACGCCAAGTCGAATAGCAGCCGCATGGCTACCTCGAGGTACGCGCCCGGCACCTTGACCCAGAAGGTAGTCAACTCCTTGTCGGTGCTGGCATTAAGCACCCCGCCAATGCCTTCGATCGACTCCGAAACATCACGGCTGGTGGGGAAGTTCTGGGTTCCTTTGAAGACGATGTGCTCTAGGAAATGGGAGACGCCTGCCAGCCGTTTGCTCTCCCAACGCGAACCAACTCGCACTAGGATGGAGGCCGCAACTGAATCGCGTCCGGGCATTGGTGCCATCACCAGCTGGGCTCCGTTGCCCAGCTGAACTAGCTCCCAGCTCGGTTCTGGGGCTGCGCTGCCAGATGATCTCGCGCGACCACGGTTGGCCAACTAACCGTGTACCTCGGCCCGCTGCTGAACTCGGGCCAGGGTCAATGCGTAGGTCAGGTCCATGGTGGCGGCGTTCCCAGCAATCCGGATCTGGTTTACAACGTTGGCCTGGCGCCAATCCACCACGAAGGACTGATACTCCGTCTGATCGAGCGCCTTGGTCTCGCTGAAGCCAAACGATTGCGCGCCCAGTGAACCAGTGGACACCTCGGTCCAGCCGGCCTGTGCCAGCTGTGATCTAGCCTCGGTGAATCCGCCGGCCGCCCCGCTCGCGGACCCGTACCGCACCGCCGAACTCTCGATGACCACCGGTCCGATGACTTCCTGCGGGCTCACCTCTCGCTCGAAGGTAGCCAGGTAGGCGGTCTGTCTGCCCTCGCTGGCGTAGCGGCGCAGCAGCACGCGATCCCCGGCGGCAGCGGTCTTGTTGCTAATGAAGCCGTTTGTCCCCTTTCCTGTCTCAGCCACGAAGCCAGGATATGGCAACTGCGACAAGTGCAGCACTAGCACCTTAGGCGAGCTCTGGATCAGCTCTGAAGAAGTACCGCAACCGACCAATGTCATGGTGACGGTCGCTGCCAACAAGGAGCCTGCACCGATCCAGCCGCCCGCTCGGATCAGGGTTACGACTCTCGACTCGGGCGAATCGTGACCCGTCGCTCGGCGTCCACTCCGGTGCTCTCGGTGGAAACACTGGCGTCGCTGGCCAGGGCTAGGTGCACCGCCCGCCTCTCGTACGGCTGCATTGGCTCCAGGGTGACGGGGCGCCCGCTGCGTGCCACACCAGCCGCCATGCGCAGAGCCATCTGGGCCACGGTCTGCTCCCGGCGCTGCCGGTATTTGGCCACGTCCACGATCAGACGCGGGGAACCAGGCGTTTGACCGTGGTCCCCGAGCATCAGGTTGATCACGGTCTGCAGCGCTCGCAGCGATTCTCCCCGCCAACCGATCAATATGCCGAGGTCGGCGCCCTCGACCTCGAGTAGCAGGGGAATGTACGAGGTCGCTCCATCTTCCTCGGCCCGCGCGCCGCGCACCTTGACCTCGGCCGCGATGCCCATCAGCCGCAGCATGGTCTCCAGGTTTCTCTTGCCTCGAAGCCCGTCCGTGGGTACGGCGCGGACGCGAACTCGGGCTCGAGCACCGGAGATGCGCTCCCCCGGGACTGCCGACCCGCCCTCGCTTATGACCTCGACCATCACGGCGTCGGGCTCAAGACCCGCAGCCCGGCACGCCGCCGCCGTCGCCTCCGCGACTGTCCCGCCCTCGCCCTCAAAACCTTGGTCGCTCATGGCCCGGCTCGATCAGCGGCGCGGCCGGCGCCGCGTCTTGCCCCGGGGCCGCTGACCCTGAGGTCGAGAGGGGGAGCGGCGGATGGGACCATCAACCGGCGCCCCGTTAGGGACCAGCGCCGCGCCGGCGGGTACAGGGGCCACCGGACCGAAACGCAAGGGTGAGTTCTTGGGGCGCCAGCCAGCACCGGGGAACCACGGCGGCACTTTGAGCCCGCCCCACCCCATCATGGAGAACACTTGGAGGACCATGACCGCGCTCTGGGTGACCCAGTAGAGCCCTATCCCTTGACTGAAGTTGAGCGCAAAGACTGCGATCAAGACCGGCATCAGATAGGTGGTCTGGGCCATCACCCGATACATCTGCCGCTCCTGCTCGGTCATGTCCGGGCGCTGCTGCTGCATCATCATCTTGGACTGCATAAACGTCAGTACCCCGGCCAGGATCGGGATGATCACCAAGGCGGGGTGGGTCAGGATTCCCGCCTTCAGCGGCGACAGGTCGAGGTTGCTGATCCACAGGAAACCGGTGTGTCCGTGAAGCTCACCAGACAGTTTCTTGATGGAGCCAAAGAGCGCATAGATGAATGGCAACTGAATCAGCAACGGGAAACAGCCCGATAGCTGACTGAGGGGGTTTATCTCGTGGCGCTTGTAGAGCGCCATGGTCTCCTCTTGGAGCCGGCGCTTATCGCCCTTGTACTTGGCCTGAAGCTCGCGTAGTTCGGGACCGACGCGCCGCTGGTCCGCTTGAATCTTCCACTGCGTGCGGATCTGCCACCGGAACAGCGGGAACAGAACACCCCGGATCGCCAGGGTAAGCACAATCACCGCCAGGCCAAACGCTCCGACGGTGCTGGTGGGACCGAAGCTGCGGAAGACATGGTCCAGGAACTGCAGCACCACGGCGATCGGAGTCAGCAGTATGTAGAAAAAGACGGCTTCGAGTGGGTTGCTCGGGGGCGGGGCAGCAGGGTTGACGAAGGTCAAAAGCTCAATGCCCATGCGCGAGCTCCTCGGGCAAAGGCACGGGATCATATCCGCCCTTGTGGAAGGGATTGCAGCGCACTATCCGGCAGATCCCCATCCACCATCCCCGCCGGAATCCATAGAGCTGGATCGCCTCGAACGTGTAGTGAGAACAGCTGGGCTCGTAGCGACACGCCGACATCAGACCGAAGACCGGGCCGATCGTCAGTTGGTAGAGAACGATGAAGCGGAGTGACAACTTCTTCACAGCTGTGTCCCCGCCCGCACCAACGCACGGGTCAGCGAGGCCCTGATCGCCCCCAAGTCCGCCGCGAGGGCCGCCGTCCGGGGGAGCACGACCACGTCATAGGTGCCAAGGTCGCTGAGCAACTCGGCCGCGGCAGCACGTACCAGTCGTCGCAGACGGTTGCGAGTCACCGCTCCCGCGAGGTGCTTGGTGATAGCGATCCCGACCCTGGGGTGACCCACCGAGTTGGCTTTCACCTGAACGCGGAGGACCTCATCCCCAGCGCCCCGCCGCTCCGCCCTCACGGCCCGAAAGTCCGCGGAGTGGCGGAGTCGGTACTTGGGCTTCACCGCACTGGCGCGGGTGTGAGACGCCTGCGCCCCTTGAGGCGGCGGCGCTTGAGGACGCGAACCCCTCCCGGGGTCGACATGCGGGCACGGAACCCGTGCACCTTCCTCCGGTAGCGCTTCTTCGGCTGGAAAGTTCTCTTGATGGTCGAATTCCTTGGCAGGCGAGAGGCCCTATCCCGACCGGGATCGCCTACCCACCTGCAGCGAGTACTGCCTCTCTGTGGACCGGGCTGAGGATAGCAGACGTGGTGGTGACGATCCCGATCGGGTCTCGATCGCGACGGCGGTCTGCCCGGCCGCCCGGGCCATCCCCACCGGCCGCTATCGTTCCGCGCTCCGCCTGGAGCCGTTTAGCGTGTCGAGCTTGAGGAGGTAGCACGGTGCGACCAGAGGCTGGGGAGCATGCGGCAAACTCTGCCAAAAAACCCTTGAAGCAAGCGCTTTTTCGACGCTGTTGACAAGCACACCTGGAGCGAACATCTGCGCCCCTCCAAGCCTCTTTCTCCTGCCCGCTGATGATTAAGGCGGGCCAGCATTGCGCCACGGTCTGGGCGGTGCTACCATCCCTGAGCGACCACAGGGGTGGGTGGGCCATACCCAGTCCCAACTTCTCTCTTCCAAGGGTGAATCTGCCCCTCCGGTGGGTTTTCCACTCCTGTGTACAAGGTGTGAATTGCTGCTGATTTGTTGCGCCCAGGCCGCCTCCTGGGGCTCCCGGTGAGCCTCTCGTCCGACCAACTCTGGTCTGCGGCCCAGGAGGAGCTCCGTTTCCAGGTCAGCCGCCCCGGATATGAGGCCTGGCTCAAGAATGCTCGTCTACTCACCTTCGACGAGGATGCGGCTCGAGCGATCATCGGGGTGCCGACCCCGCTGGCGCGGGACTGGGTCAGCGACCGCTACTCGTCGGTGATTCGCGAGACCCTCTCAGCCATTCTCAATCGGGACATCGAGGTCGACTTCACGGTCCAGACCGGGGCTGGCGACGGCTTTACCACCGATACCTTCAACGCGCAGGGCCCGACGGTCCTGGCCGACGAGCGCTCAGACGGAATCGCCGAACCGGTCCCTGGCCTGAATCAGCGCTATACCTTCAACGCCTTCGTCGACGGCAACAACTCCCGGTTCGCCTACGCCGCCTGTCGGGCGGTGGCTGACTCTCCCAGCCGCGCCTACAACCCACTTTTCCTCTACGGGGGCGTGGGGCTGGGCAAGACCCATCTGATGCACGCCGTGGGCCACGCGGTCTGGCAAAGCCATCGGCTCCGGGTCGCCTACGTGACTTCTGAGAGCTTCATGAACCAGATGATCACCTCGATCCAAGAGAACCGGATGGCCCAGTTCCGGGCTCGCTATCGGACCGTCGACGTCCTACTCGTCGACGACATCCAGTTCCTGGCAGGCAAGGATCGAACTCAAGAGGAGTTCTTCCACACCTTCAACGCGCTGCAGGAGGTCAACCGCCAGATCGTGATCACCAGCGACCGGCCCCCTCGCGAGATTCCCACCCTGGAAGATCGTCTCCGCACTCGTTTCGAGGGCGGGCTGATGGCGGATATCCAACCTCCCGACTTCGAGACCCGGCTCGCGATCCTGCGCAGCAAGCTAGACCCGCTGCAGAACCCTCTCAGCGAAGAGGTGCTGTCCTTCATCGCCTTCAAGATTCAGAAGAACATCCGTGAGCTGGAGGGGGCGCTCATCCGCGTCCTAGCCCACGCTTCGATCACCGGCGGCGAGAGCCCCTCGCTGAGTCAGGTGTCGGAGATCCTGCGCGACATCATCCCGTCGGCCGACACCAAGCCGCTATCGGTCGATCTGGTGCAGTTGGTGGTGGCCGAGTACTACGGTATCTCGGTTGACGAGATGCGGAGCAAGCGCCGGGACAAGCACATCGTCTTCCCCCGCCAGGTGGCCATGTTCTTGATTCGCGAGGAGATCGCCATGAGCCTGCCGGCGATCGGCCAAGCTTTCGGTGGCCGCGACCACACCACCGTCCTGCACTCCTACGAAAAGATCTTCAACGAGGCCAAGGAGGATCCGCGCGTCTCCGACGACGTGGCGCGGCTCCGGGAGCTCCTGTTATCCCGATAGTTGGGGCCGGATCAGCACACCTTTTCCAGTGTCCCTGTTAGCACCTTGCCGCGAGCTGTGGGAATGTCTGCTGGGCTGGAAATATCCCGACCCCGAGGTCCGGGGAGAGGTAGTTATCCCCAGGCTGTCCACCGCCAGCCCGAGTTCAGCTCCGATCAGTTTCCCCAACCTACACTCCCCTACTATGGCTACGGTTTTACATATCGCTCCCAAGAGCCGCGACGGGCTGTTGAAAGGGAAGGTAAGCAGCTCTTGAAGGCAAGGAGTTTCATCCAATGAAGTGCACGATCTCGCCTCAGCAGTTAGGTGCCGGCCTGAACTCCGTGAGCAGAGCCGTTTCCAGTCGGGTCACCCTGCCGATCTTGAACAACGTCTTGGTGGCGGCCAGATCCGGATCCCTGCACCTGACCGCGACCAACCTTGACCTCACCATCCACCACTCCCTAGCAGCTGAGGTGGAGGAAGAGGGGGAGGTAACCGTGCCGGCGCGGATGCTCTCTGAATTCGTGAGCGCTCTTCCTGAGCAACCGCTGCACTGGCACCTGGACGTAGCCCACCAGACGGTGGGACTTCAGAGCGGCCGGTTTGACGCCCACATCCGGGGCGTCGACGCCAAGGAGTTCCCGCCCCTCCCGGACGTAGCCGACGGGGACACCGTCGAGCTCGATCCCGGGACCCTGCTAGCAGCCATCGACCAGACGGTGATAGCCGCCAGCACCGATGATGGGCGGCCGATCTACACCGGCGTGTTGACCGAGATCTCCGGCTCCGAGGTGACCCTGGTTGCCACCGATGGCCACCGCCTGGCGATCCGGGTTGCTCAGGCCAGCGAGGGTGGTCGGCCGATCGAGCGTCTAGGGGTGATCATTCCGGCCAGGGCTCTCTCGGAGCTGTCCCGACTGCTCAAGCCTGTCGCCTCCAGCCCGGCGTCGGTGAGCCTGACGGTGGGAGCTTCCCGGGCCCAGGTCAAGTTCCAGCTGCCTGGCTACGAGCTGACGGCGCGGCTGATTGACGGCGTCTACCCCAGCTACGAGAAGGTGATCCCCACCACATCACAAACCGTGGTGCGAGTGTCGACCGAGGAACTACGGAGGACCACCAAGGTGGTCTCGCTGTTTGCCCGAGATGCTGCCAATGTGCTCAAGATTCGCTGCGAGCCGGGCCAGGTTGTGCTCTCCGCCAACACCAACGAGGTAGGTGACAACGTGGCCACTTTGGAGGCGACGGTGGACGGAGACAGCCTGGGCATTGCATTCAACGCCCGCTACGTCGCCGATGTTCTCAACCTAATCGACTCCCCAGAGGTGGAGCTGATCCTGAACGGCCCACTATCACCCGGACTGATCAGGGCTCCGGGGGACGACTCCTACCGCTACGTGATCATGCCGGTGCGGGTGGCGATCTAAGGGGGTTGGCAGACCCTAGCCGGTGTACCTCTCCCAGCTGCGGCTGCTCAGCTTTCGCATCTATCAAGAGGCGGCGGTGGAGCTACTTCCTGGGGTGAATCTGGTCCTGGGCAAGAACGGTCAGGGCAAGACCAGCCTGCTTGAAGCGATCTCAACCCTGGCGCTGACCCGCTCTCCCCGCTCGGTCTCCCTCGGCGATTGCGCAGCCTGGGGGGAGTCAAGGCTGGGGGTATCCGCCCATCTGTTTAGTGAGCTGGGAGAGACCGACATCGAGCTGCGGGCGGAACGCCAGGACAGCAGCGAGCGCTGGGTACGCAGGCTGCGCCAGGGCGGCGAGTTGGTCCAGCCACGACAGCTGCTGGGCCGGTTCAGGGCCGTCCTCTTCTGGCCCGAGGATCTGCTGCTGGTCAAGGGAGGACCAGAACCACGTCGGCGTCTGCTCGACGTGGTTCTGAGCCAGCTCTCCCCGGGATACGCCGAGGCGGTGCTCAGATATCGCAGAGCGGTTGAGCACCGCACCGCTCTCCTGCGCCGGGTAAGGGAGGGGCAGGCGGGGTCGGCTGAGCTCGCGCCGTGGACCCAGGCCCTGATCGAGCACGGTGCGCTCGTTATGACCGAGCGCCGCCGCTATCTCGAGGCAGCGCAGCCCATCGCCGCCGAGGCCATCACCAAGATCGGCGAGCCGGCAGAGCTGGACCTGGAATACCGGCCAGCCTTAGGCCGGGACCGGGCTGCCGGCCAAGCCACCCAGCCCGCAGATGCGCTGAGGCGCGCCCTGCAGATCTCCTCGGCTGAGGAGATCGCGCGCGCCCAGTGCCTAATCGGACCGCATCGGGACGATTTCGAAATCATCCTGGGCGGCCGACCAGCGCGCCAGTTCGCGTCCCAGGGTCAGCAGCGGAGCGTGGTGCTGGCTCTGAAGGTCGCCGAGGTCAGGCAGCATCTGACCGAAGGCGGAGAAGCTCCGCTGCTGCTGCTGGATGATGTGCTCTCCGAGCTGGACCAGGAGCGACGGCGGGGACTGATCCAGCTGCTCTCCGACGAGCTAGCGGTTGAGCAGACGCTTATCACGTCGACTGAGGATCCTCAGATTGGCTCCGAGGTGGCGGTGGCCCAGATCCTCCAGGCTCGCGGCGGTCAACTCACCCGGCTCTCGCAGGCCAAGTTGGAGCTCGCCGAATGGAAGGCATAGAGGCGATCCTGCCCCGCGTCCTGCGCCGGATGGGAGCCACCGGTAAGGTTCGGCAGGTCCGCATCGAATCTGCCTTTTCCAGGGTGTGCGGCGACTACATCCGGCCCCATGTGCGGGTCTACTCGGTGGAGCGGTCCGTTCTGGTGCTGGCCTGCGCTCACCCGGCCATCGCTCACCAGCTGCAGATCGAATCAGCCGCAATCCTGGACGCAATCAACGCCGAGGTCGGCGGCGCCGCGCTTACCCGGCTGCGCTTCGTGCCCGAGGCGGGGACCCCGCCAGTCCCTGGCTCCGTTCCAGGAAGCTGAGGACGACGTCGGCCGCACGGCTGGCCGCGTCCGGACGCGACCACGCGAGTGCTCCGCGCTGGAGATCGGACAGGAGACGATCTTCCGAGCGGCAGAACCGGGACAGGGTTCTGAGAAGGTCCCTGCGGTCTAGGACCGGACGGCCCGCCCCCGCTGCCATCAGAGCCGGCCCGTTGAGCTCTTCCTGGCCGGGGAGGGCCGGGCAGACCAGGATGGCCAGGCCCGCAGCAGCCGCCTCCGCCACGGTGCTGGGACCCGGCTTGCCCAGATAGACATCGGCGGCCTGAAACCAGGGGGTCAACGAGGACTGGAAGTCGAGCGCGATCGTCGTCGGCGCCGGGGGTTGGCGCCGTAGCCAGTGGAGCAAGCGACGGTTGCGGCCGCAAGAGACAACGACTTGCAAAGGCAATCCGCTGGCCCCGAGCCAGCGCGCCCAGCGCCTCAGACTGCCCACTCCCTCCGCCCCTCCCCCCATCAGGACGCAGAGCAGATCGGGGTCAAGACCCAAGCGCTCGCGGAGAGCCCGGCGATCGCCGGTTGATGAGTTCGAGCCGAGCACCGGGTCGATTGGAAGGCCTGTCTCGTGGATCAGGCGCGCAGGAACTCCGTGGTCGAGGCACCATGTGGTTGCTTCGCCAGTGGCCGTCAGCATCGCGTCCGGCAGAGGCGAGAGCCAGCCTCGGTGACCGCCGACCAGGTCTGTCATGACGGTCACCAGCGCCGGCACCGCTTCAGCGGTCGCGATCGACGCGGCGCGGTGGGCGGCGGAACCGAGCAAGGGGTGACAGTTGACGATTACCCGGGGAGACCGGACCCGGGTGCGCGCGGCCATAGCGGGAACCAGCTGTCGGAGCAGGAACCGGTCCAGCCGCGAGCTCAGGCTGTGGTGGCTGAACCCGCGAAAGAGCAGGCCCCACAGGGCAGGCGAGCTCCGGACCAGAGGGCCATACGCGCGGGCAAGGGCCCGGGAAGTGCGGCCGATCTGGTCCTGGGTCGGGTCGTCCACGGCCACCGTGACCCTGCCCCCGCCACGTGAAGCCACCGCCTGGGCCAACGCCCTCGCCACGCTGACGTGGCCACCTCCAGTTCCCACCGCCCAGATCTGCACGTCGACGTGGGCTGGTCGTTTCAAGCTCGGAGCGTCCCTCATGCGATGTTTGGCCTCTGGCGGCGATGGTAGAGTCATCTCGCTGGCCGCGGTTTCCGAGGCCGTGGCTGAGCGTCGGGATTTCAGGGTGGAGCAAGCATCGGGGCCTCATGTCCGGCGCCCCCCGGGGCGCCAACGACACTGAATTCGAGCGACCCTGGCCTGCGGGTGGAAGAGATTACGTCCGCCGACGGGCTGAGAGATCTGCGCCCGGATTGGAACGAGGTGGAGGAAACCGGCGAGTCGGTCAATCCCTTCCTTTCCTGGGACTGGCAGTGGACCTGGTGGGAGGCGTTCGGGGCCGAACTCGAACTCCGCTGCCTAGTGGTGCTAGAGGAGGACCTGGCCATCGGCATCGTGCCCCTCCACTCCACCGCGCCAGGGCCGGGACCGATCATGTTTGGCGGCGGCGTGGGCCTGTCTGACCACCTCGGCTATCTTTTCCGACCCGGTCGCGCGGACGAGGTCGCGAAGGCGGCGCTGGATCACGTTCTCAGCACGGGTGGCGACGCAGGCCCGGTCACTCTTGATCTCCACTACCTGAGGGACGGTTCCCCAGAGCTGGATGCGCTGCGCAAGGCCGCTGGCTGGCTGGACCTGGATCAGGACCTGAGCCAGGAGGAAGTGAGTCCAAGGGTCAGCTTGGAAGGGGATTTCGACGCCTACCTATCTCAGTCGCTCAATAAGAAGGACCGCCACGAGCTCCGGCGCAAGCTGCGGCGGCTCGGGTCCGAACAACCAGATTGGAGCCTGGTCACCCAGAGCGAGCTGGGCCTCGACCAGGCGCTCGACGCCTTCTTTGTGCTGCTGCGCGCCAGCGGGGCCCACAAGCTGGAGTTCCTCAATCCCAAGGTGGAGGGGTTCATCCGCGCCGCCTGTGCCCGATTCGAGGCGCGAGGGTGGCTCCGGCTTCAGTTCATCCGAGCCTCGGGCCGGCTGATCGCCGCCACCTGCGGCTTCACTGTCTCCGGGATCTGGAACCTCTACAACTCCGGCTACGACCCCGAGCAGGCGGCGCTGTCACCGGGCCTGATCTGTGTTGCCGAGGGAATCAGGATTGCGATCGAGGAGGGATGTCAGGTGGCGGACTTCCTCCGGGGCAGTGAGGCCTACAAGTACCACCTCGGGGCCAAGGACCAACCGCTCTGGCGGTTGCGGTTGACCGCGCCCGGCGGACGGCTGGTGGGTTCGTGACTCCGTCACCACCCGGGACCGGGTTGGGCTCGGCGGATGCCATCGCCTTCCTCTCCCTGCACGCGTCGCCTCTGGCCCGTCTCGGACAGAGGGAGAACGGCGGTCTCAACGTCTATGTCCGCTCGGTCTGTGAGGAGCTGGGAGCCCGCGGCGTTCACACCGACGTCTTCGTCCGGCGCACTGACCCCGACGAGCCGGAGGAGCAGGCCATGGGGCCGCGCAGCCGGGTGGTGGCGATCGACGCAGGGCCGGCCCGCCGAATCTCCAAGCACCAGCTGCCCAACACGCGCCAGGAGTATCTGCGAGGGGTCCGGGGATTCATGCACCGCTCGGGTCGGCGCTACATTGCGGTCCACAGCCACTACTGGCTGACCGTCGACGTGGCCGCAGAGCTAGCCCAGCAACTGAGGGTTCCCTGGCTGCACACCGCCCACACTCTGGCCGCAGTCAAGTTGGAGTACGGCTTCGATGGGGACGGGCCGCAACGGCTGCTGGCCGAGCGCCGAGCCGTCGCCGCGGGCGCTCGATTGGTGGCGAACACCCCGGGCGAGGGGCACGGGCTGCAACGGCTCTATGGCGCCCGCTCTGGCCAGGTGGTGGTGGCACCGCCCGGGGTGGACCTGGTCCGCTTCCAACCACGAGATCCGGACCGGCTTCGACGCAAGCTGAAGCTGGTGGGTCGCCGAGTGGTGCTGTTCGCCGGGCGGCTGGAGCCGCTCAAGGGGCCCGACACGCTTCTGGACGCCTTCGCCGCGCTGCTGCGAAGAGACGACGTCCGCGAGCCGGTCCAGCTGCTCTTCGTTGGCGACGTCAGCAGTGACGGCGCCCAGGTGGACCAGCGGGGGGAACTGGAGGAGCGCAGTCGGGCTCTGGGTGTTCGGGACAAGGTCTGCTTCCTCGGCGCCCAGCCCCAAGATCGGCTGGCGCTCCTCTACTGTCTTGCCGATGTGGTGGTGATGCCGTCCCACTCGGAGTCGTTCGGGCTGGTCGCGCTTGAGGCTCAGGCCTGTGGCACCCCGGTGATTGCCGCCTCGGTGGGAGGGCTGCGGGACGTTGTGGCCGAGGGCAGGACCGGCTACCTGATCGATGGCCACGACCCCGAGGACTACGCCGAGGCTATCGCCAAGGTCATCTCACAATCCCCCGAGGCGCAGGCGCGCATGCGGCGAGCGGCCCTGAGGCGCGCCCGGAGCTTCACGTGGGATCGAACGGTCGACCTGCTGCTGCCCGAGTACGGCCTGCCTGCGGGGCTTGCCGAAATCGCCGACCGCGAGGCCTGAGGGGTAGCAACCGGCCGGATCAGCCCGCCCAGATCCCGATCGCCAGGAGCACACAGCTGGCCACCAGCAGCAACTCCATCTGGCGAACGGCACGTCGGGTCGCGGTCGAGCCTGCGGCAGCCGAGTTCCGAATCGGACCCTCGGCCACGGGTGCCGCCACCCAGGGGAGAAAGCACTCAGCCCCTCCCAGCCCGGGGATGGTGATCAGGAGCGGTACCGCCAAGGCCAGAGCCAGCAGGCCCAGGAACAGCCTTCGGGCCTGAGTGGTACCAAGACGGACAACGGCGGTCACCCGGGCCGCATGAAGGTCCGCGGGCAGATCGCGGAGGTTGATCAGCAGCAGCAGGCCTGCCGCCAGGGCGGCCGGGAGGATCGCGGCCAGTCCCCCGAGCAGCGGCAAACGTCCTACTTCGACCCAGACGGTTCCCCATCCGGCGAGGAGTTCTGCCACGACCAACGCAGCCACCTCCTGGAGACCGCGCATCCAACGCGGCCCGGGTCGCCTAGCCGCGGCTAGCAGAGCAGCGCTAGCGAAGGCTGCCGCGGGCAGCAGCCACCAGCGGCTCGACAGCGAGAGCCAGGTGCCGATGACCGTCGCCAGCGCCAGCCAGACGGCCGCAGGGAGAGGCAACGGTCCGACCATGGAGCGCACCGGGGTCCGGCCGGGGGACCTCAGCGCAGCCCGGATGCCGAACGCGAGGGTCAGGGTCACTGCCAAAGCGCCCAGACTCCGGGCCACACCCGCTGAGTGGAGATGCGCCGCGACGCCGATTCCCACCAATACAGGCGGAACCGAGATGGCGAGCAGGGCAGCCTCGGAATCCCACCGAGTTAGGCTCGCCAGCAATCCCGGTGACCGGGGCCAGCTAACCGAGGCGATCTCCCCTCATCTTTGCCAGAGGTTAGCGTGGTGGAGGGGAATCACCCAAGCCAGCCAGCCGATTTCGCGGCTCAGCTGCCTACGAAGCTGGGTGGTCCGGCGTCGAGGGGCAGCTTGGCGCTGAAGCCGGTGAGGCTGACCACACCGGTGCCGTCATCGTTGGCGAGGAAGACCTGAACGCGGCCGCCCACGTTGATGGTGAACGAGATCTGTCGTCCTCCCGGGGTGGCGGCGGCTGCAAGCGGGAACTCGCCCGCCTTGCTGCCGACGATCACTGACGTGGTTCCGGTCGTGGTCGAAACCGCCGCCAGGGCGCCGTCGGCCTCTCGCACCAGGATCGTGTCCAGGTCGAGGAAGGCCAGGGGTTGGCCGGATTGGCTGGCCACCAGGCTGAGCGGAGAGCTGGCGTCAAGCGGTCGGTAGATCCAGACTGCGGGCAGGGTGCTGTTGCCGACGGCGAAGGCGAGACTGCTGCCGTCCGGGCTCCAGACCGGATCATTCTCGGCCGACACGGACGAGCTCGAGGTGGGCAGGAAGGTGATCGCCTTGAGTGCCGGACTGAGCAGCGCGACCCGGGTGGGATCAGATGCGGGGGCGGCTACCGCGGCCACCACCTGGCCGTCAGGCGTCCAGCTGAGCGGCCCCCGCATCTGCGGCGACGCGGCCAGGGTAACCGAGGTGGCGTTGGCGACCGTGTAGACGCGTAGCACACCCCCCACCACGAAGGCGAGCTGCTGCCCGTCTGGGCTCCAGGCCGCGCCCGTGCTACCGGTGCTGCCCAGGACAGCGCTGTTCTTGCCCGTGCTGAGGTCGATGACCTGGATCGGCTGGTTGCCCGCCAACTCGACCGCAAGCCGCTGGCCGTCGGGAGAGGGCCAGGTGTAGAGGTAGTGCTGGCCCGCGGCTGCGCTGGCGAGCACCCGCAGCGCTGGCGGGTCTCCGGGGAGCTGGGGCGGCGAGGCGGCCAGGACCTCGGTGTAATCGCTCGAGGAGGGCCCGGCCGGGAACACCACGGTGGAGGTGCTGCCCAGGTGGCCGACCACGAAGTGAACCAGAGCGGGACGCTGGAGCCGGTTGCCGTCGACGTCCAGCGCCGACTTGGCGATCGCCAGGGTGTAAGTAACTCCCGGCTGCAGGGGCAGGTTGGGTTCGAGCAGGAAGCGGCCGGGCACCGAGGAGCTCTGCTGAAGCTGATAGCCGCCAGCGGGCGCCGGCGTGAGAACTACAGCCTTCTTGACCGCCACGGGGTTCATGTCCCGGCTGAAGTTGATTGATATCGCCTGGTCCGGGCCCAAGGTGCCGTCATTGCTAGGGGAGGTGGATGAGACCTGGGGCCCCCCCTCGGTCGAGAATTCCCAGGAATGCGACAGGGTGTTGACGGCGCCGTTGGCCGCCTCGATCCCTCCCAGCAGCGATGCCCGGTAGGTCGTGACCACCGCCCACGGGTGATGGGGATGGACCAGCCGCATCACCCGACCATCCGTCCAGACGAAGTGGCAGCCGGTTTTGAGCCCCTTAGCCGCCCGGCTTATCCGACAGTCGGGGGGACGGTGGTCCTTGCGGGTGCGGAGGTAGAGACGGTCTTCGACCGACTTCTCATTCATGGCCATGTTGAAGGTGACAACCAGCGCGTCGCTGGTGTGGACCGCCCCCTGGCTGGGCGCAGGTGAGACGTCAGTTATCTGGGGTGGATTTAGGGGACCGCAGCCGGCCAGGCTGGAGCCACCGAGCGCCAGTACGCCCAGGCCGATCAGCGCAGCCAGCCGTCTGGGAGGGGTCGTTCCCGACAGCATGCCGCGAAGGGTCAGCCGATCTCCGCGAGCTCGATCACAGGCGCGGGACCGGAGGGAGCCGCGACGACGTCGATCCGGGCATCGCGCTCGGCACAACTGGCGGACGCCACGCCGGTGCCTTCGGTGAGTTCCGGAGTGGCCGAGCTGTAGCTGCCCTTGGGATGTCCTTCGGCGAGAAGCACCACCGAAACCTGATCGGGGCCGGTGGTCACCAGAATGCCGCCCGAGAGCGGCTGCTCTTCAAGGAAGTCGACCAGGGCGTCGAAGTCGACGATTCGAGAGGGTAGCTGCAGGAACAGGGTATTCGCCACGATCAGCCCGCTGACCGCGCCGACCAGGTCGGCGGGGAGCTCGATGGCGTCAATCAGTCCCTCCCCTGCGGCCACCCCCCGCATGATTTCCTGGAGGGCTGCCTTGCTGCGGCGATAGGAACCGCCGACTCGCTGCTGGGCCTGGAGGATCGCACCTTCCCTAAAGAGAATGTGCCCGATGTTGCGCGGGTCCTTCTCCCCCCTGATGCTGACGTAGCCCGAGAAGCCGTCCTGGCTGAGAGTCTTGAGCAGCATCGGGAAGTTCAGGAAACTGGCCTTGAGGCCACTGTGCAGCGATGATCCCGATGGCATCGGGATCACCAGAGACAGCTGGGACCTGGTGGCTCCCGCCACCGGGCGGGGCGGCTGGACCGAATCGGCGGCAGCCGGGATGGCTGCTGAGCGCGCTTCTGTGGCGGGAGCCGTTGCAGCTCCCGACTTGCGGCTCGTGGGCCAGACCGTGGACGCAGCCGGCGTCCTGACCTCGGGACGTGAAGCAGGTGTCGGCGAGGATGGGGGTGGCGCGGCCTTGGCGAATGCCCTGGCCGGGGTGACGGAGGGGGGCACGGGGGTCTGGAAGGTGGGGATGTCGGCAGACTCGTCAACCTGGGCTTCGATCTCAGCACTCCCGCCAGATTCCAGCCAGTCGTCCTCGTCGCCCTCGGTGCCGCCATTGCTGGCCGGCGTCACGGCGGCCGCAGCGACGACGACCTTGACTTCGGCCGGGGAACTCGTCGGCCCTTTGCGCCAGATGGTGAGAAGGTCTTCGGTGGAGCTGTTGATGGTCTCCTCGGGTGGCAGCTTGGCGCGCGGGTTGAAGTTGTACTCGCCGTCCTGCCAGCTCAGGGCATCGATTACCGCAGGCTCACCCTCAGAGCCACTTCCCACGGCGTGGAAGAGGTGGCCAAAAAGGAAGTGCAGGTCGACTTTGTTGCCATTGCTGGCAAGCGACAACGTCCCGGTCGCCCGCTCCTGCTGCATGGTCTGGAGCAGTTCGGCGACGGTGGTCGGCCCGAGGCTGCCCTGATTTTGCATTCTGCCGAGTAGCTCCCCTGGGGCGTACCGAAGCCAATCCGGATCCGCCCTCACCGCGTGCGTTCGGCGCGATACTAGCATAGGCCAACTTCAGAACTGGGCGGGCTGACCTGGCTTCGGATGGCCGTCTGCCAGAATGCCCCGGTGATGTCGCCGACGCAGTCGGGGACGGCGGCGGGGTGGGATGCCCACCTCGGCGACTGGCCTGCTGCCAACCTGCTGCAGTCCTACGCCTGGGGGGAGGTGCAGGCCCGGGCCGGTTGGGAGACCGAGCGGATCGAAGTCGAGACCGGCTCTGGGCCGCTGCCGGTCTCGGTTGAAGTCGGTAGCACCGGTCTGCCCGGGTTCACCAGGCTCTACGTGCCCAGGGGTCCGGTCTGCGCGCCGACCGACCTGGCCGCCTTCCGGGCAGTGGCGCAGGCCCTGTTGGACCTGGGCCGGGAACGGCGGGCCTTGGCACTGGAGCTGGAGGCGCCCTGGGAGGAGCGGGCGGTGCCGGCCGGGCATCCCTGGCTGGAATGGACGCCCTCGGCTGCGCGGCAACCACTGGCCACGGTCGTGATCGATCTTGGCCCTGCGCCCGAAGCGATATTAGCCAGCTTCCACTCCAAGGCCCGATACAACGTGAAGCTGGCCGAGCGCCGGGGAGTCGTGGTTAATGAGGACGCCTCCCTGGCTGACCTGAGCGCCTGTATCCAGGCGACCGAGGAAAGGCAGGGGATTCATCTGCCCAGCCCTCGGCACTTGGAGGTGGTGTGCCAGCAACTCGGCAAGAGCGCCCGGATTCTGGCGGCCGAAGTCGAGGGCGAGGTGGTCGCCGCCATCCTAACGGCCACCTTCGCCGCCGAGGCTACCTACCTCTACGGTGGTGCCACTGGGAAGCATCGGGACCGAATGCCCAACCAGCTCCTGCAGTGGCGCGCCATGCTGCGAGCTCGGGATGACGGTTGCCGCGCCTACGATCTCTGGGGGATCCCTGAGACCGATGATCCCCACCACCCCTGGCGAGGACTGGCCCAGTTCAAGCTCGGTTTCGGCGGCCGGCAGATCCGTTTCGCAGGATCTAGATTCATGCAGCTGCGCCCCGGGGGCGCCACCATCTTGAAGTTGGCCGACTCGGCCCGCCGCAGGGTCCGGACTCGGGGGAGGCGATGAAGCGAGACGGCGGAGAGGAGCTTCGCGATAACGGCGAGAGCTACTTCCCAACCTATGAGGAACTGGCCGCGGAGCTCCTGGAAGGCTTGGAGAAGTGCTCGCTGGTGGTCCACGACGTCGGCCACGAAATCGAACCCAGCAGTGGCGAGCGAACCTTCCACGCCACGGTTCGGCTGGCGGCCAGCGAGCCTCCACATAGGTACGCAGCCTCGCTGCATTTCCACTGGGACGCGCTCCTCACCTACGTCGGAACCTATGGGCCCGCCAGCGACTGCGAGCTCTACCACGACGAAGACGAGATCTGTACCCATCGGCGCAATCCCCCACGTCCCTTCGTCGAATTGGTGGCGGAGTACGACCTTGGAGATGGCGGCTACGAGCTGCGTGAACTGACTGAGCTCTCGGGTTGGATCGGAACCGTGGAGGGCCTGCTGGGGAGGGCGGTTCCCGACCAGGAAGGCCGGACGGTGAGGGTCGGGCTTTCGGTGCGTGAGGGGAGCGTCTGGGTGGACCGTTTTCACGCCGAGCAGGCTTGGTATTTAGATCTCGCCGAGCCGCCGGACTTGGATGCAGTCTGTCAGATCATCGCCAATACCCTAAAGGCCACCCCGGCGCTGGCGGATCGGCTGCCCCTCTAGCCGCCTGCGGCGCAGCGACCCACCGCGGGCCTCAACCGAGCCCAAGCAGCCCGGTGCTGAACCTAGTCTCTGGGCGACTCGTCCACCGCGGCGCCGCTCGGCGTCGACGGTCGCCTGTCCACCAGTGCCCAACTCCCCCTCAGTCGCTGACGGGCCACCGCCAGGATCGTCAGTCCCTGGCCTGGGACAATCCATTCAGGAGCCACCAGGGCGGTCCCCCTCAGCAGATAGGGTCGGGTTAGCAGCCCGTGGTGGGGTACCCGTAGGTCAGAGGTATCCCAGCTCTCATCCTCGATCAGGATCACGTCAACATCGAGAGTTCGCGGGCCATGGTCGATCCCCCGCCGGCGCCCTGCCCTAGCCTCCGCCGCTCGCGCCAGCTCCAGCCAGCCGGATCCGCGGCGCGGGCCCTTTACCAGCACCACCTGATTGAGGAAATCCGGCTGAGGCGGGGCGTCGACCGGGGCGGTGTTCCAGCGAGGCCCGGCGGCCAGTACCTCGATCCCCTGGTCTTGAAACTCGGTCAGCGTCAGATCGAGATACCTTTCTCGGGGCCGCTGGTTGCTGCCCAGCGCCAGGACGGCGCGGTGTGCTCGCTGACCCGGCGCCATCCCCATTCAGGCCGGCGGCCGGCGAGCCAGGGCGTCCATGACCCGGGTCACGTCCCTGATCTCGGCGACGTCGTGAACCCTGACGATGTCAGCTCCGGCCGTGATGGACCAGGCGACGGTTGCGGCAGTGCCCAAGAGCCGGCCTTCGACCGGGCGCTCGTCGAGCAGCCAGCCGATCAGGGACTTGCGGGAGGTGCCAACCAGGATCGGACAGCCCAATGTCTTCAACTCACAGAGCCGGCGCAGCACCTCAAAGTTCTGGGCCGGCGTCTTGCCAAAGCCGATTCCTGGATCGAGGACCACGCCATGGCGAGGGATTCCGGCCGCCTCCGCCAGCCAGAGCGATTGCCGCAGCCCTGCCAACACGTCGCCCACCAGATCCAGATAGTCGCTGCCGATGTGGTTGTGCATGCAGATCACCGGAGCGGCGGCGTCGGCCACCACCTGGGCCATGTCGGGATCGCGGCGGAGTCCCCAGATGTCATTGACACCGTCGGCTCCGGCGGCGAGAGCTGCGCTGGCGACCTCTGCCTTGCTGGTGTCGACGAAGATCGGGACCTGGACCTCGGCCGCGATCAGTTCCAAGGCCGGCAGCACCCGTCCGATCTCCTCTTCAGCCGTGATCGGCCGGTGTCCGGGGCGGGTGCTCTCGCCGCCCAGGTCGATCGCGTCGGCGCCCTCCTCCGCCAAGCGCATGGCCCGTGCCACCGCGGCTTCGGGGCTCCTCCCAACGCCGTCGCCGCTGAAGGAGTCTGGAGTGACGTTGACAACCCCCAGCAGGTATGTCCGCTCTCCGAACTCCCAGACCGTCTGGCCCAGCCTTAGGGCCGGAGCCGGGGAGCTCAGCCGCTCCAGCACCTCTCGCACCGCAAGGAGCGCTTCCCGCCCCGGCCTTCCGGATTCGGCCCTTCCAAGCCCTGCCATGAGGTCGCCCAACGTGCCTTCGAGGAGAATCGAGCCGGACTCGCCACGGGTCACCCCGGTCGCGCCGACGCTCCCAAGATCGGCGAGCACCCGGTCGGTCTCCACGCCAGCCTCGATGCGCAGGCGAAGCAGGCTGCGGCGGCCGAGCGTCGCCAGGTCGGGATACGGCGCCGTCAGGCGCACGACGGTCCTCGGATCTGTGCCCTCCGACATCGCTGCCAGTTTGCCGCAGCCCTAGCTGACCGGAGAGGGTGAGCCTAGAATCAGCGTGCTATGGCAGAGGGTTTGCGGGGACCCAGCTTGAACGTCGCCATCGTGGGCCACAGCCACGACGGCAAGACCAGCTTGGCGGAGTCGCTGCTCTTCGCCGCCGGGGCTTCCCCGCGCCTTGGTTCAACCGATCAGGGAACTGCGCTGCTGGACTACGAGCCTGAGGAGCAGCGCCGCCATATCTCGGTCCAGCTGGGCATCGCCTGCCTTAGCTGGAAGGATCTCCCCTTGGCGCTCCTCGACACGCCGGGATTCCAGGACTTCGAAGGAGAGGTCCTGGAAGCGCTGTCGGTCGCCGACGCGGCGGTTCTGGTAGTGGGCGCCAACTCGGGCGGCCAGCTGCCGGTCGGAGCGGAAAGCGGATGGGATCTGCTGGCCAGCCGCCAGCTGCCCCGCTTGATAGTTGTCACCAAGCTGGACAAAGAGCACGCGGACTTCGACGCTACCTACGCCAGCCTCCAGCGACAGTTCAGCCCGAAACCGATCGCGCTGCAGATACCTATCGGGTCCGAGCATTCGTTCAAGGGTGCGGTCGATCTCCTATCCGGACGGGCGGTGCTCTTCGAGCCGCAGGGCGGCTGCAGCGAGGCCGACTGTCCAGCGGAACTGTCCGAGCTGGCCAAGCAACGTCGTCAGGAGCTGGTCGAGGCGATCGCGGAGACCGACGACGCACTCTTGGAGCGCTACCTGGACGGGGAGGAGCCGTCCGACGACCAACTGAGGGCGGCGCTGGGCTTGGCCACCGTGGAGGGAAAGCTGGCGCCGGTGCTGGTCGCTGCACCTGCCCAGGGCCTGGGGGCAAAGCCGGTGCTCGAGGCCTTGGCGAGTTGCCTCGGTCGTCCGGCACCGGCCACGGTCGGCGAGCAAAACGGCACCCCATCGCTGTTCTTCTTCAAGACGGTCGCCGATCCGTTCGGCAAGATCTCCTACTTTCGGGTGCTGAGCGGGACCCTGAAGGGTGATGCGCACCTGTTCAATTCCCGCACCGGCGAGGCGGAACGAATAGCTCGGCCGCTTCGGCCCAAGGGCAAGACCCTGGAGCCGGTGGATGAGCTGGTGGCCGGAGAGATCGGCGCAGCCACCAAGCTGGTCCACGTCGGGACCGGGGACACCCTAGGGCCCAAGGGTATCAAGGGTGTCCCCCAATTCGAATTCCCGCCGACTTCCTACACCATGGCGATCCGACCCAAGGCCAAAGGGGACGAGGAGAAGATTCACGCCGGACTCAACCACATCCTCGAGGAGGACCCCACCCTCAGGATCGAGCGTGAGCCCGGCACGCACGAGACCCTCCTCCACGGGCTCGGTGACGTCCATCTCGACGTCACGCTGGAGAAACTGCGCCGCAAGTACCAGGTGGAGGCCGTGCTGGCCGTCCCCCACGTCCCCTACCAGGAGGCGATCCGGGGAACCGCCCGCCAACAGCACAAGTACAAGAAGCAATCGGGGGGCGCGGGCCTCTACGGAGACTGCACCCTCGAGATCGAGCCTCTGCCCCGGGGCGAGGGCTTCGTTTGGGAGGACAAGATCTTCGGCGGGGCGATCCCCCAGCAGTTCCGGCTCTCGGTGGAAAAGGGCGTACGCCAGACCCTGGAGCAGGGGGTCCTGGCCGGCTATCCCATCATCGATGTCAAGGTCCGCCTAGTCGACGGCTCCACCCATGCCGTCGACGGCAAGGACATCGCCTTCCAGCTGGCTGGTGCCATGGCCATGCGGGAGGCAGTGGAGAAGGCGGGCGCCTATCTTCTGGAGCCGGTGATGGACGTCTCGGTGATCGTCCCCGAGGCCAACATGGGCGACGTCATCGGGCATCTCAACGCGCGACGAGGCCGCATCGGGGGGATGTCGCCCATGGGCGCGGGGCTGGAGCAGGTCACAGCCAAGGTGCCCCTGGCCGAGATGTACCAGTTCCCCATCGAGTTGCGAGCCGCCACCCAGGGACGGGGCCGCTACACCATGAGCTTCAGCCACTACGAGGAGGTTCCGCCCCAGGTGGCCCAGCCGATCGTGGCTGCTCGTCAGGATCATCTGCACAGCAGGGAGGCAGCCAGCGCCTGAGGTTTGGGGCCACCCCAGTCAGGTATAGTTGCATAAGCAATCACTTTGGTGGGCCTGTACCCGCCGCCTGAGGAGACCTTGATGCCGGCTATCACTGCGGAGAACCCGCTGGCGCTGCCCCGCCTGCCCGTGCTTGACCCGGGGCTGACTCTCCACCGCCCCGCGGTGTCGATCACCTCGGCCCCAAGTGCACTCGAGGGCGAGGGTTTCCCTGTAAGGCGTGCCTTCGCCGGGGTCAGTAAGGCCGAACTCGATCCCTTTGTTCACATGGATCAGATGGGCGAGGTCGACTATGCGCCCGGCGAGCCCAAGGGCACCCCTTGGCATCCGCACCGAGGTTTCGAGACGGTCACCTACATGATTGACGGCACCTTTCAGCACCAGGACTCAAACGGTGGTGGCGGGCTGATCACCAACGGCGACACCCAATGGATGACAGCCGGGTCTGGCATCCTCCACATCGAGACACCGCCTGAGCGGCTGGTGATCTCGGGCGGGCTCTTTCACGGGATCCAGCTCTGGGTCAACCTGCCCGCCGCCACCAAATGGGCACCGCCGCGCTACCAGGACATTCGAGCCGGCAAGGTGACCTTGCTGTCCTCGCCGGACGGCGGCACCCTGGTCCGCATCATCGCCGGTGAAGTCGCCGGCCACTCCGGACCGGGCATGACCCACACCCCGATCGCGTTGGTCCATGCCACGCTCAGCCCAGGGGCGCAACTGGTGCTGCCCTGGCGACCGGACTTCAACGCCCTGGTCTACGGCCTTGCCGGGGGCGGAGCCGCCGGCCCGGCGGGCGCCAAGTTTGGGATGGGTCAGCTGGTCGTGTTCGGTAATGGCCAGGCGATCACGATCAGTGCCGATCTCAAACAGGAGAGCCGCAGCCCGGCCTTCGACGTCCTGATTCTGGGGGGCCAGCCGATCCGGGAGCCGGTAGCGCAGTACGGCCCCTTCGTGATGAACACCGAGGCCGAACTGAGGCAGGCCTTCGAGGATTACCGCGCCGGCAAGTTGGGGGTCATCCCCGCCGACCAGCTGGACGCTCCCGCTCGAGCCTAGCCCGTCAGGAAGGTGAGCCGGACCCGGCGCAGGTTGTTGTCGCGATTGATGTCTACCAGCGCCAGGCTCTGCCATGTACCCAGGGCTGGCACACCGCCCAGCACCGGTACCGACACCGAGCTGCCCAGGAGCGCCGGCAACAAGTGGTCGGCACCGTGGCCCGGGCGACCATGCCGGTGCCGGTAGTCGGCGTCTGGCGGTAGAGCTTTCTGCAGCCACCGGAGCAGGTCCAGGTCGCTGCCCGCGTCGAGCTCGATCACGACCAGTGCGGCGGTGGCGTGGGGGACAAACGCCTGGAGCAGCCCGTCTCCTTTGCCGGCGCAAAAGCTGCGCACCTGATCAGTGAGGTCGACAACCTGCTGGCCCTCGGTGTCGACCCGCAGTTCCTCCGAGATCACCCCTTGGGCCACCGGGTTGAGAGGCTCATCGGGCGCCACGGCCGCCTGGCTGTCCTTCCACCAGGTCTAGAGCTCCGGCGAGGGTCAGACCGGCCAGGGTCTTGGCGTCTCGGAGCTGGCCTCGAAACACCAGATCGGCGAGCTCCGATCTGGTGAAGACCCGGGCTTCCAGCACCTCGTCCGGGTCAGGGTGGACAAGGTCCTCGGCCCGGGTCAGACCGGTGGCTCGGAAGTACCAGAGAAGCTCGGTGCTGTAGCCCGGCGCCAAGAACGTGGCGCCCACACTCAGCCACGACTCGGCGGCATAGCCGGTCTCCTCGGCAAGCTCACGCCGGGCAGTCTCCAGCGGAGACTCGCCGGCCTCGCGGCCACCGGCGGGGATCTCCCAGAGACTCTCTTTGGCGGGGTGGCGGTACTGCCGGACCAGCAGCACCGAACCATCCTCAGCGACTGCCACTATCCCGACTCCGCCTGGATGGTGGACCACCTCCCGCTCGGCCTCCACCCCGGAGTCCAGTCGAACTCGGTCCACGGTGATGCGGATCAGCCTTCCGGAGAACCGCTCCTGGCTGACAAGCAACACCTCTGGGGTCTGGTCGGGAGCGCTCATCCGTGACTGAGGATAGTCAACGGCGGCCTGCGTATGATGGCGCCCATGTCGCTGGGAGCCGCCTACAGCAACCCCTACGAAGTGACTGCGCTGCAGATCGCTGCTGCGAGGGCACAGCTGACATTTCGGTCTCGCCACCGGCGCTCTCCACAACAGCGGTTGGAGGCCTCCGACGAGCTGCTGGCGCATGTCGAACATTGCCGGCTCCAGTCGCTGCCCGCCATCGCCGACGAAGTGTTCGAGCAGGTGGCGGCGTTGGCGACATCGGTAGACCCCGGGTTGCGTCTGGCGCTGGGAGGCTGCCGCCACCCCAATCATGTTGGCGAGATCCTCTTTCAGGTCCAGGGACGCCTGATGCGAGCGGTGCAGGACGAACGCGGGCGGGGCCTTGCCCCAGTCATCCCCCTCTTCCCCTCCTCCTAAGGAGGCCAGAGACCGGACCGGCACCAGTTGGGGTATTACTGCCGCGGGTAGCCTCGGCTTCGATGACCTGACCACGCCAGCTGGCCGTCGGCGCGAAGTCCCAGGGGGCTCCGCGCTCTACTTCTCACTTGCCGCGTCCCGTTTCACCGTGGTCCGGGTGGCAGGGGCGGTGGGGTCGGACGGCAGCTCCCTGCTCAACCTGCTCGACGCGGCGGATGTCGATCGCTCGTCGGTCGATCAGCTACCGGGGGCGAGCTACCGCTGGCGCGCGGAGCACCATCCCCGTCAGGGCGTGCCCATTCACGAGGAGCAGCGGCTGGGGGTCTACGCTGACTGGCACCCGCAGCTCGCTCCAGCCGCCCGTAGCAGCGAGATCCTCTTCCTCGGGTCAATGCACCCACTGCGGCAGCTGGAAGTGCTGCGGCAATGCCGGGCGGCCCGGGTGGTGGCGCTCGACACGATGCGGGATTTCATTGCCAGCGACCGGGAAGCGTTGGAGGAACTCCTGCTTCAGAGCGACCTGCTTTTCGTCAACGAAGCGGAACTGCGCGCACTGATTCAGTCCCCACAACGGGATCCCCTTGAGGTTGCCAGCGAGGCTCTCGAGCGCTGGCATCTTGAGGAGGTGGTACTGAAGCTTGGCGCCCGAGGCGCGGCCACAGTTTCCCGGCTTGACCGACGAGAGTTCCCCATCGCTGAAGGTCCACCGGTCGTGGATCCCACCGGCGCTGGGGACGCGTTGGCCGGTGGCATGCTGGGGCGCCTGGCGCAGTTGCAACGCAGCGACAGTGGGGCTATCGAGGAGGCGTTGCTCGAAGGTAGCGCCGCGGCGCGGGCCGCGATTTCGGATTTCGGCGTACAGGGCTTGATGCCGACGGACGAGTAACGGCTACACCCATGCAGACGCCTGAAGCCGCGCAGTAGGCATCGGACACCCACTCCTCACCTTTGTGCAAGAAAGGTGTAGGCAGGCGGTTTCAGTGGCCGCTCGCAACCTGCCCGATCTTAAGCCCGAGCACCAGCACGGCCACCACCAGGTACACACGCAGGACGTACATTCCGATGCGCTGGCCCTGGGACCAGACTGGAGGCTTGAGGGTCGCCAGCGGTGACATGCGCCAGTACCGTCGGTCTCCTCCCACCGCACGCAGACGTTCCGTATTCTTTGCCTGCCGCTTTCGGGATGACAGGCCCAACCACATCAAAGCTGCTGCTCCGATCACGACCGCAGCCGCAGTGAATGGGCCGAGCGGCAGGCTGGGGAACACGGTTGTCACGGTCAGGATTAGTGACAGCAGCACCAGAATCCCGACGATCACGCTGGCAACCACGTTTTGGCGGGCAGAATTCACCCATGGCCCGAGTACCTCGTGGTCGTTGCAGAGGAGTAAAAGGAACACTATGGCCGAGGGTAAAAGCACACCGGCTAGGACCTGGACCCCAGTGGTCATGAGCCCCAGGGGCGCGTTAGGGATTAGCACGACACTGGCTGCCAGGGCGATGAGCAGACCAAAGGTCAGGTAGAAGCCCTTGGCTTCTCGGGGGCTTCTGTGCAGGGAGTGGCGCAGTCCGAAGACGTCGCCGAGAGCGTAGGAAGTCGCCAGAGTCACCGCTGAGGCGCCGATCACCGATGCGTTCACCAGCACTACTGCAAAAATGGCACCGGATGCGGAGCCCACTCGGTGGCTCAGGCCCTGCGCGACGGTTAGCGCCGACCCAAACTGTCCCGCCAGATTGCTATGCGAAAAGGCAAAGGCCGTCGCGATCATCAGCGCCGCGGCGCCCGAGGTGGTTAGTACCGCTCCGATGGAAGTGTCGGCAAGTTCGTACTTCAGCCATCGGGTGGTGATTCGTTTGTCGATGACGTTCGATTGCTGGAAGAAGAGCTGCCATGGCGCGATTGTGGTACCCACAACGGCGATCACGAACAGCACCGACGTGTTGTTGAAGCCTCCCTTGACGCCGGGATGCGTGATGCCGGTCAGGATGGGGCCGGCCGACGGATGCGACAGCGCGGCCAAGGGGAACATCAGAAGGCTGGTGATGATGAACACGAACATGAAGCGCTCCCAGAGCTGGAAGCTGCCTGTCGCCACCATGGCCAGTAGTGCGACCGCGACGATGGGGACCGAGGCGAGGGGGGTTATCCCGAAGTAGCGCAGGCCGAGGTTCACCCCGATGAATTCAGTCACCAGGGTTAGGAAATTGAGCAGGAAGAGGTCACCGACGGAGAAGGCCGCCCAGAAGTTGCCGAACCGCTCCTTGATCAGGGTCGCGTGGCCGACTCCGGTCACGGCACCCAGACGCGCCACCATCTCCTGGGCGACGATCAATGTGGGGATGAGCAGCACCAGTACCCAGAGCAGGCTGGCCCCGTAGTCTTGTCCCGCCTGGGCGTAGGTGGCGACCCCTCCGGCGTCGTTGTCACCCACCATGACGACCAGGCCAGGCCCCATGATCGCGGCCAGCGTCAGCAGCCGGCGAGACCAAGAGCGGGGCCGATCGCTGGCCCCGGCGGGGACAGTACCGAACGCGCCCCGAATCTCGTCCTCCGGGACGGGATCCCGGGCAGCGAAGCCCGGTGGCGCCAGCGGGCGGTGCTCTTCTGACATAACTGACCTCCTGGCGTGGTTGCGAGTACTCGACGTGCTGGGCGCACGCCGGGGAGGCCGCCGAAGGTGTCTCTAGAGGATTACGGCGTGCGCGGTAGAGGGCGGGCCAGGAGGTCTACTTGAACCGTCCATGCGCACCTCCATGCCCTGCTGATCGATACCACCCCAGGTATGAAGAAATGATTAGGGTGAGCATCGGGAACCGCGCCGCAGCGCCCGCTTATGCTACCAGCGTGAACTTGTGGGGAGGTCCCTCGGCTCCCGCGACGCGCGGCTTCGCCTCCGAGTAGCGATGGCCCCTTCAGCCGGCACGCCCGCTCGCCCGCGCTCGCCGGCTCGCTCCCGCCAGCGCAGGCGCCGGCTGCTGGCGACCCGCTCGGTTCAGGCGGCGCTGATTTCTCTGGCCCAATTGCGATCCCTGGCACCCACCGATGAGGCTGGGCGGGGTGCCGGTCGACTGGTGGACGTGGTGGTGCGCTGGACCGGTAGCGAACCGTATCCGCTGGTGACCGGAATTGTCCTTCAGCTCGGTGATCGCCAGGTTTTCCAGCCGATAACCAATGTCTTGCGCCTTGATGCGAGGGCAGTTGTGGTCCGCCAGTTCGACGCTGACGCAGCCGGATTTCAGCGCCGGGAGGGCGAGCTGCGGCTGGTGCAGGACGTTCTTGGCACCCAGTTGTTCGACGTCGACGGAGTCAAAGTCCTCCACGCCGAAGATCTTTTCCTGGCGCCGGTGACCGGCAAGCTGCGCCTGGTAGCGGTGGCTGGCGAAAACCGCCACTGGTGGGCCCGGCTCGTGCCCGGCTCCAGAGCGGATCTACATCGTCTGGTCGATTGGTCAGCGGTGCAGCCTTTCGGTGACCCGGGGTCGGAGCTGCGGTTGCAAGTTCCCAACGAGGGGCTGCGGCGGCTGCAGCCAGGTGAGCTCGCGGATCTACTCGAAGAGCTGGGCCAGCACGCCCGCGACGCGCTGACGACCGCACTGGATCCAGCGGCGATCGCCGACGCCCTAGAGGAAATGGAGCCGGAGCAGATTGAGGACATCCTTCGAGAGGCGCCACCGGAGCGTGCTGCACAGCTGATTTCCGCGATGGAGCCCGATGAGGCGGTGGACGTCCTCAGGGACATGGAGCGGGTCGAGGCTGACGCGATTTTGGCCCAAGTGGCGCCCGAGGTTGCCCGGCAGCTCAGCGAAATCCTGGGCTACCCAGAGACTATGGCCGGGGGATTCATGACCACGGCCCTCGCCAAGGCCAAGACGAGTGCCACCGTCACGGAGGTCCGCCACAAACTGGCCGAGCAGAGGTCCCACAGCACCGACATCGACTCGGTGGCGGTGGTCGATGAGACGGGTCGGCTGGTCGCCGACTTGCCTCTGTTCGATCTGCTGGTGGCCGAGGACAGCACGGAGCTCAGCCACTTGGTCCCAGATTCGCGACCGGTGACCATCCATCCCGAGGCGTTTCTTGACGAAGTGGTGGAGCGACTGACCGAGGCCCGGGCCTCTTCCGTGGTAGTGGTTGACACCGACGGCAAGCCGATCGGGCGTGTCCTCGCCGACGACGTGATCGATGCCCTCAAAGAGGGCGGGCTGAGACTGAAACTGCCCTGGCTCTTCCACTGACCGCTGTCGGGAGCCGGGCGCCCGGCTTGCCGCTCGATATCCTGGTTGGGAAGTGGCTAGCGACGAACTGACCAACTTTGAGCGTGCCCTGGTTGTCGTTGCTCACCCCGACGACGCCGAGTTTGGCGCCGCCGGTACGGTGGCTCTCTGGGTCGAACGTGGCGTCGAAGTCAACTACGTGATCTGCACCGACGGCGCTTCCGGAGCCGCGGATCCAAACATCAAGCTGGCAGGGTTGGTTGCGATCCGGGAGGCGGAGCAGCGTGAAGCAGCCGACGTCCTGGGGGTCAAGCAGATCGAGTTTCTGCGCCAACCCGACGGCCAGCTTCGCCCCACCGACGCCCTCCGGCGCCAGATGGTGGGGTTGATCCGCAAGTACCGTCCGGACCGAATCATTTGCCAGAACGCGGTGCGCAATTACTCCAACATCTACGGCAACCACCCCGACCACCTGGCCGCGGGCCAGCTGGCCATCGAGGCTGTCTATCCCTACGCACGCAACCCCTACGCCTACCCTGAACTGCTGGCTGCGGGACTCGAGCCCTTCTCGGTACGCGAGGTTCTGGTCTCGGGCACCGAGAACCCCGACTTCGTGGTTGATGTCACCGCCACCGTGGGTCGCAAACTCGCGGCCTTGGCGCGCCATCGGAGCCAGCACACGCCGGGTGAGGATTTCTCCGAGCGAGTTCTGCAGCGCATGGCGATGATGGGCGAGCCGCATGGGATCGCCTACGCGGAGTCGTTCCGGCTGCTCAAGTCAACCTGAGATTGGAAGCCCGGCGCACCATCACCGTGCTCCACGGTGATGAGACCGGCGAGGAGCTGCTGCTCGAAGCACTGCGGATACTCGCGGTCCCGGCACTGACACCCCGGATCTCGCTGGAGCATGTCGATCTCAGCCTGCCGTCAAGACAGGCCACCGACAACGCCGTGGTCCATGAGGCGGCCAGGATGATCCGGGCCAGTGGCCTTGGGCTCAAGGCTGCAACCGTCACCCCGCTGGGGTTGGGGGGAGTCGGAAGTCCCAATGCCATCCTCCGAGCCGAGGTCGGGGGCGAGGTGATCGTCCGCACCGGCCAGCGCATCCCCGGGGTTGTCCCGGTGGGAGGGGTTCACTCCCCGATGACGGTGGTGCGGATGGCCGTCGAGGATGCCTACGGAGCAGTCGAGTGGCGGCAAGGCTCTGGGCCCGAAGAGGTTGCCTTCCGGACCACCCAGATCACGCGCGAGCACTGCCGCCGGGTCGCCGAATACTCCTTCCTTGAAGCTGAGCGGACTGGCGCCACCGTGTTCGGAGGGCCCAAGTACACGGTCCCTCCGGTCTACGAGGGGATGCTGAAGGAGGAGATGGACGAGGCTGCCGCACGCCACACTGCAGTGCCCTACCAACCGCAGCTGATCGACGCCACCTTCGCTCTCATCCTGACCCGGGATGATCGGCTGGTGATCCCCGCCCTGAATCGGGACGGGGACATCCTCTCTGACCTGGTCCTGGCCCTCTTCGGGACTCTTGCCGGGAGTGAGTCGCTCTTGATCGGGTTCGATGATTCGGGCCAACCTGCCCTATTCATGGCCGAGGCGCCCCACGGCACGGCGCCAGCCCTGCAGGGACGGCACATTGCCAACCCCATGGCCATGATCCTGGCGGCGGCCTCGCTCCTGGAACATGCCGGGGAGGACGGCCTGGTGGCCTTCGGGCGCGCCATCCGCGAGGCCACGCTGCGAGCAGTCTTCGAGGGCGTCCGGACCGCCGACCTTGGTGGAGACGCCCGGACGGAGGAGTTCACCGATGCCGTCCTGGAGCGCCTCCCAGTTGCGACGGCCTGACGGAGTTGCCATAGGCTGATCTCAGCCAGGCTGGGTATACTCGAATTGGAGAGAGATGGACATCTTGGCATTCCTGCGGGAGAGAGCTGGGGCTTTCCGCTGCCCAATGTGCAAGCGTTCGCTGGCCGATTGCCGGCTGCGGCAGCTTGATCACGAAGGCCAGAAGTACACCGTCGAGGTGACCTGCCGGAACTGCGAGCTAACCTTCCTGGTCGCCCTGGAACTGGCCAGCAGCGAGGAGGCCGAGACTGGCGGCGAGGACCGGGAGGTGGAGCTGGTTGGTAGCGTCCAACCAGAGGCCGATCCCATCACCAACGACGAGCTGCTTGAGGTCCACCGGGCGCTGAGCGGCCACTCCGGCCCGCTTACGGCTCTGCTCCGAGAGCGCGCCAACGACTGATTCTGGCAGCGTGGGGTCGGTGCCCGCGACCATCTATCTGGACCACGCTGCGACCACCCCGATTCGGGCCGAGGTGCTGGAGGCGATGATCCCAGCGCTGACTGGAGTTTTCGGAAACCCCTCCAGCGTTCACGGACCCGGTCGCGCAGCGAGAGCCCTGATCGACACCGCCCGCGACCAACTGGCCACCGTGCTGAGGGCGCGGCCTCGAGAGATCGTCTTCACCGCCGGCGGGAGCGAAGCGGATAACCTCGCCATCAGAGGAGTCGTCGGCGCTGGGCAGAAGCCAGGCCGCCACCTCATCGTCTCCTCGGTTGAGCACGAGGCCGTCCTGGAGACGGCTCGTGATCTGCGCCAGCGGGGCTTCGAACTGACAGAACTCCCGGCCGACCGGACCGGCCGGGTTGTGCCCGAGGCGCTGGAGGCGTGTCTGCGGCCCGACACGGTGCTGGTATCGGTGATGTGGGCCAACAACGAAGTGGGCACCATTCAGCCGATTCGAGAGCTGGCTGACCTAACTCACTCCAAGTCTTCGGCACTCTTCCACAGCGATGCCACCCAGGCACTGGGGAAGATCGAGGTGAACGTGCAGGAGGTCGGAGTTGACCTGCTCACCATCTCAGCGCACAAGGTCTATGGGCCCAAGGGCGTGGGAGCCCTCTTCGTTCGCCACGGTACTCAGCTGGATCCGGTCATCACGGGAGGTGGGCAGGAGAGGAGCCGACGCTCCGGCACCGAGAACGTGGCAGGCATCGTGGGATTCGGCGTCGCGGCCCAGCTGGCGGAGGCCGAGCGAGCCGCCGAGATGGAGCGACAGGCCGCCCTGGCGGCGGAGCTGGCCGAGCGGATCCAAGCCGGCGTCCCCGACGCCATCCCCACCGGAGGCCCGGCCCAGAGCCGTCTGGCCAACTTCTGCACCTTCGCATTCCCTCATGTCGAGGGTGAGCTCCTCTTGCTGCGACTGGACCGAGCCGGCGTCAGTGCTTCGGCAGGATCGGCCTGCACCAGCGGCTCTTTGGCTCCGTCGCACGTTCTGCTGGCCATGGGTTTCGACCCACAGCTGGCTTCCGCTCATCTGCGCCTCACCCTGGGTCGAGCGACCACCGGGGCAGAGGTTGAGCGGACCGCAGCCGTCATCGGCCAGGAGGTGGCTGCGCTTCGCCGGCACGCTCTCGCGGTCTAGCCGCAGAGCCTTCCGTCCAGGCCACCTGTCTGCGGTCTTATCGAAAGCAAGTGCTGCCGTCGGGCCGCCAAGGTAAAATGGTTGCATGCAGGTCGGATTATCGAACCAGACTCCGGTCGCGATGCGCATCTCCTCGCGAGCTCACTACGGGCTGAGGATGATGACCGAACTGGCGAAGTCTTTCGGAGGCCCCCCTCTCAGCCTTACAGAGATCGCTCGTCGCGAGAACATGCCACTGGCTTACCTGGAGCAACTGGTGGCGCCCCTTCGCCGTGCCGGAGTCGTGGACGGTACCCGCGGCCTGCATGGGGGCTACCGACTGGCTAGAACGCCCCAGGAGGTAACCGTTCTTGAGATCGTTGAGCTCCTGGAGGGTCCGGTCGCCCCGGTGGAGTGCCTAGCCGAGGACTACCAGCCGGGATCGTGCGCTAGGGAGCCGGAATGCCTGAGCCGGCCGCTTTGGGCCCGGCTCCAGCAGGCCTTCAAAGAGGTGTTGGGTGGCACCACCCTGGCCGACATGATGCGCGACCCCGGCGTGGTGGAGCCGGAGTGCCCGGTTGCGACCCTGCCTCTCCACCACGAGGCGAGGCAACCTGCTGGTGTCTGAGCCGACGTCTGGCCCGGTTCAACTCGAGATCCGCGACCTAGAGGTCGAGGTCGAAGGCAAGCAGATCCTCTCAGGGGTGAGCCTGACGGTTCCCCAGGGAGAGGTGCACGCGCTGATGGGACCAAACGGGGCGGGCAAGACCAGTTTGGGCTATGCCGTGATGGGCCATCCCAAATATCTGGTCACCGCTGGCGACATCCGCTGGAAGGACCAGACCCTGCTGGGGATGCTCCCCGAGAACCGAGCCCGAATGGGACTCTTCCTCAGTCTCCAATACCCGACCGCCATACCTGGGGTGACCACGGTCAACTTCCTGCGAGCCGCTCTCAAGGGCCAGGGCAAAGAGCTACCCGCCCGCGACTTCCTGAAACTGGTCCGCGAGCAGATGGCGGCTCTGAAGATGGATCCCGCGTTCATGTCGCGCTACATCAACGACAACTTCTCGGGCGGCGAGAAGAAGCGGATGGAGATCGTCCAACTGGCGGTTGTCCGTCCCGAGATGGCCATCCTCGACGAGACCGACAGCGGCCTTGATGTCGACGCCCTGCGCACCGTGGCCGAAGGGGTGAACCGGGTGCGGGGCCAGGGTATGGGCGTCCTCATCATCACCCACTATCAGCGCATCCTCGACTACGTCGTGCCGGATCGGGTCCACGTGATGGCGGCCGGACGGGTGATCGCGTCCGGGGGTGGCGATCTGGTCGACCGCATCGAGAAGGACGGCTACGATCCGATGCTCCGCGAGGCGGGAATCGAAGTCGCGGCCGCGAGCGGGGCTCCGGCGGGGTAAAATACCCACTATCAGGTCGGAATAACTCCCCTCGGTGGGGATTTGCGAGGGAAGATCAAATGGCTGTCGCCGCGAAGGACCTGACCAAGGACTACAAGTACGGCTTCAACGACGGCGACGAGTTCGTCTTCCGTTCGGAGCGCGGCCTGTCAGCCGAGGTGGTGGCGGACATCTCCCGGCGTAAGGCCGAGCCGGCCTGGATGTTGGAGTTCCGGCTCAAGGCCCTGGAGCACTTCCGGCAGCGTCCGATGCCTAGCTGGGGGGCCGATCTCTCTGGCATCGACTTCGATGACATCTACTATTACGTGCGACCCGCGGACGAGCAGGGTCGGAGCTGGGACGAGGTACCTGAAGGGATCAAGCGGACCTTCGACCGCCTGGGCATCCCCGAAGCCGAGCGCAAGTTCCTGGCCGGAGTCTCCGCCCAGTACGAGAGCGAGGTCGTCTATCACTCGATCCGCGAGGACCTGGAGAAGCTCGGCGTTCTCTTCTGTGACTGCGACACCGGTCTTCGCGAGCACCCCGAGATCTTCCGCAAGTATTTCGGGACCGTCATCCCCCCCAACGACAACAAGTTTGCCGCCCTGAACTCGGCGGTCTGGTCAGGGGGTTCTTTTGTCTACGTTCCCAAGGGGGTCCGGGTAGAGATTCCGCTTCAGGCTTACTTCCGGATCAACACCGAGAGCATGGGCCAGTTTGAGCGGACCCTGATCATTGCCGAAGAGGGCAGCTTTGTGCACTACATCGAGGGTTGCACCGCCCCCACCTACAGCAAGGATTCGCTGCACAGTGCGGTGGTCGAGATCATCGCCATGCCCAACTCGCACGTGCGCTACACCACCATCCAGAACTGGTCGAACAATGTCTACAACCTAGTCACCAAGCGGGCCATCGCCAAGGAGCACTCGGTGGTGGAATGGATCGACGGCAACCTCGGCAGTAAGGTGACGATGAAGTACCCCTCGATCTATCTGATGGGTGAGGGCGCCCACGGCGAGGTTCTATCTGTCGCATTCGCCGGCGACGGTCAGCACCAGGACGCGGGCGCCAAGGTCATCCATGTGGCGCCCAACACCACCAGCACGATCGTCAGCAAGTCGGTCAGCAAGGGTACGGGCAGGACCTCCTACCGCGGTCACCTGAAGGTCTATCCCAAGGCGCACAACGTGCGCTCCAGCGTTCGCTGCGACGCCCTGCTGCTCGACGAGCAGGCTCGAAGCGACACCTACCCATATATGGATGTAGAGGCGGAGGATGTCCAGATCGGCCACGAGGCCACGGTGAGCAAGGTCGGGGACGAGCAGCTCTTCTACCTGCAATCCCGCGGGATCACCGAGGCGGAGGCGACGGCGATGATCGTCAACGGCTTCATCGAGCCCTTCGTCAAGGAACTGCCGATGGAATACGCGCTCGAGCTGAACCGCCTCATATCGCTCCAGATGGAAGGCAGCGTAGGGTGAGGTCGCCGAGCTCCGCTTGACCGAGACCGTCGCGTCTCCCGGCTTGACACGGGAGGAGGCAAGCACTGTAGCCCTGGCCGGCGGGGATCCCGGCTGGCTGGCCGCGCTCCGTGAGGCAGCCCTGGCCGCCTACCGAGAAGCTCCCTGGCCATCCTCGACCCGGGACGAGGACTGGCGCCGCACGCCCCAGATCGACAAACTTGATCCCGCCAGCTACGCGCAGCCCGACACGAGAAGCGAAGGTGCGCTGCCGATCTATCTGCGTGATGCGCTCGAGGGACCGCTGGCAGGAAACGACGTTTCGGCGGTCGTGATCACCGACGAGCGCGGCAACCTGGAGCCACCCACAGCGGTCGAGAGCCCGACCTCAACGGCGATTGCGCTGCCGCTGGCGGCGGGACTGGCCTCCGATGGACAGGTCTGGCGCACGGTCGCGGGGGTGGTGGCTGCGCCCGGGCTGCGCAAGTTCGTCTCACTCAACACGATCAGGAGCCTGGGCGGAGCCTGCATCCACGTGGCAAAGAGTCAGCAGCCTCGCGGCTATGTGCGGATCCTGAACGGGGTTAGTGGCGGAAGCCTGAGCTTCCCTCGCGTCCTGATCAAACTCGAAGAGGGCGCGAGTCTGACAGTTGTCGAGGAGTGGGTGTCTCCCGACGCCGATTCGTCGCTGCTGGCACCTGTAGTTGAGGTCGAGCTGTCGCGAGGCGCACATCTCAATCACCTGATCTTTCAGCGCTGCGGCGCTCAGACGGTGGTGCAATCCACGGTTCGTGCGGTGGTTGGCCAGGAGGCGCGCTACGAGGTGCACTGGACCATGCTTGGAGCAGCTTGGCAGAAGTCATACTTCGAAGTCCTGCTCCAAGGCGACGCATCCGACGCTCGATTGACCGGGCTCAGCGTGGGTCGGATGAAGCAGCACTACGACGTGCAGACCCTGCAGGACCACATCGCCCGGGGTGCGGTGAGCGACCTCTTGTATCGCGTGGCCGTCGCCGACCGTTCGCGGTCGGTGTATGCCGGTCTGATCCGCGTTGAAGAAGGCGCCCAAAAGACCAATGCCTACGTGCAGAACCGCAACCTGCTGCTGAGCCCCTTCGCCAAGGCTGACAGCAACCCCACCCTGGAGATCCTCGCCAACGACGTTCGTTGCACTCACGGTTCCACCGCAGGCAGGATCGACGATAACCAACTCTTCTACTGCGAGAGCCGGGGGATCGAAAGAGCGCAGGCGCGGCGGCTGATTGTCGAGGGATTCTTCGCTGACGTCATCGACTCCTTTCCTGACGGCAACCCGCGCGAGGCCGTTCGCGGCTACGTCCTTGAGGAGCTTCAGGAGCTCGCCAGATCCGGAGCGCTGGCCGGTTCCGGTCCGGCAGCCTAATGCCGGAGTGGATCCGGATCTGCGATGCCGAGGCAATTCCGCCGGGGCACGCTGCTCGCGTTGAAATCGGTGACTTACCGATAGCTGTCTTCAACGTCAACGGTCAGTTCCATGCCCTCGACGACACCTGCAGTCACGCAATGGCCTCTCTCTCCGAGGGGGAGCTCCACCCGGCTGAGTGTGCGGTGGAATGTCCGCTGCACGGGAGCCAGTTCGACCTCCGAACCGGCGAACCGATCTCACTTCCCGCGGTCGAGCCAGTGCGAGTTCACGAAGTGGCCGTGCGCGGCGGTGAGCTTTGGGTGGCGCTCAGCGAGGAAGAGGCATGGGGATGAAGGTTGCAGCGGGGCTGGACGGGGCGCGGGTGCGAGCCGACTTCCCCATCCTCCAAGAGCGGATCAACGGTCACCGACTGGCGTACCTAGATAACGCCTCCACCTCCCAGAAACCCGAGGTGGTGGTCGAGGCGGTGTCGGATTACTACCGCACCGCCAACGCCAACGTGCACCGTGGGGTCCATGCGCTGGGTGAGCGGGCGACAGAGATATTCGAAGCAGCTCGCTTCGCCGTCGCGCGGTTCGTGGGAGCGGACCCGCGAGGCATCGTCTTTGTGCGCAACACCACCGAGGGCATCAACCTGGTAGCTCAGGCATATGCCCGGGAACGGCTTGGCCCAAGCGACCGGATCGTCTGCACGGAGATGGAACACCACTCCAACCTGGTGCCATGGCAGCAGGTCCGGGACCAGACCGGATGCGATCTGGAGTTCATTCCGGTCACATCTCAGGGCCTGCTCGACCCGGAAGCCTGCGACAAGTTGCTGCAGGCGCCGACACGTCTGCTCGCCGTATCCCACGTGAGCAACGTTCTAGGGACAATAAATCCAGTCGAAGCGATGATCAGTCGCGCCCACGCCGAGGGCATCGCCGTCGTGGTGGACGGTGCGCAGGCGGTGCCCCACATGCCGGTAGATCTAGGACTTATGAGTCCCGACTTCTATGCCTTCTCTGCACACAAGATGTGCGGCCCTACGGGTATCGGTGTGCTCTATGGCAGGCCCGAGCTCTTGGAGCAGATGCCTCCGTTTCTTACCGGCGGCTCGATGATCTCAGTGGTGACCCTGGAGAAGACGACTTGGGATGAGATTCCCCACAAGTTCGAGGCCGGCACCCCGGACATCGCTGGTGCCGCCGGGCTCCAGGCCGCTGTCGACTACCTGGAAAAGGTGGGAATGTCCGCCATCTTCCGACACGGCGCCGAGCTCACCGAGTATGCCGACGAGGTTCTCTCCGAGGTACCGGGACTTACCAGGTACGGGCCTAGGGGGCCGAACCAGATAGGAATCGTCTCCTTCAACCTGGTCGGCGTACATCCTCACGACGTGGGGACGATCGTCGACCGCTGGGGGGTCGCGGTTCGGGCCGGCCACCACTGCTGCCAGCCATTGATGCGAAGGCTGGGCGTGAGCGCGACCACGCGGGCCAGCTTTTACCTGTACAACAACCGCGACGACGTCGATGCCCTGGCGGCAGCCCTGGGTGACGTCAATCGCATCTTCCGAGCCTGAGGTCGGTTAGCTCCCGCCACTGACTGACTGCAAGATGGTGATCCGGTCGCCATCGGAGACCGGAGCAGAGAGCCCTACCTCCCCGCGCACCAGCTCCTGGTTATGAAAGATATTCACGTTGGGTCGAGGACGGCCATGCTCATCCGCCAGATGGCTGTGCAGCAGCGGGTGGCGTTGCTGGGCGGCGTCGAGGGCGGCGCCGACGTCGGCGGCGGTGACGCTGAACTCCACCTCGCCCTTGGTGAAATCCCGCAACAGACCTGGGATCCACACCCTGACGGTGGGCACCTGTCAGATGGAGATCGCGCGCACGCTGAGGATGCGTGGGTAGACACCGGGAAGTCGAGTCCAACTGTCTCCGGAGTCCCAGGTGCCGTACAGCTCGCCGCTGGTGGTGCCAAAGTAGACCGACGATGTGTCACCAGCACCGGTGGTCAGAGCCTCCCGAAGCACACCGCCGTAGTTGTTGGCGGGTAACCCCACCCCACTGACTTCCCAGCTATCTCCACCATCGTGCGAGCGATAGGCACGCAGTTTTCCCTCAACCGGGAGGCGTATCTCATCACTGGTGAGGGGGATCACGAAGAGGGTCGAGGGTGAGCCGGCGAGGACAGACATACCAAAACCGAACCCCGAGGGCAGGCCGTTCTCGATGCGTTCCCAGTGATCACCGGCATCGAAGGAACGGTAGACACCGGTGTGGTTCTGTTGAAACAGATGGTCGGGATCGGTGGGGTCGAGCACCAGCCGATGGACGCAGGTGAAGTTAGCGTACTTGGGCTCCTCGGCCTCGAACGGTGCAGTCACCCCGTTGTTCTTGATCGCCCAGGTGGCGCCATCGTCGTCACTCCGCAGAGTCCCCACCGAGGAGATGCCGATGGTGATCCGGCCCGGCCGGCGCGGGTCGGTGAGCACGGTGTGCAAACAGAGGCCGCCGAAGCCAGGCAGCCAGTCGCCCCTGGTGGGGTGGTCGGTGAGTGCCGTGTACTCGTGCCAGGCCGCTGCCGTCTCGTCCCAGCGGAACAAGCCCGCCTGAGCAACTCCGGCGACCAGGTCATCTGAGCCCGCCAGCCGGTGGAAGGTCCAGATCCGCTCCACCGTGGGGCGCCCTTCTCCCTCCCCGAAGCCCGGCCCGGAACCGAGCGGGTCCCAGGACCGTCCCTCATCCAGGCTGCGGCGGACGTGGGGTCCGTAGACGTAGCTGGAGAGGCCAGCCAGGAACTCAAGCCGGCCCTGGCGCTGCTCCAGAAATACCGTCGTTGCTTCCCAGCCCGAGAGGTAGGGGCCGGTGAGCTGCCACCCCTGGCTCGCCGGCTCTGGGCCTTCGTGCTTGACGACAAAGAGTCCCTTGGCGGTGCCCACGGCGACCCATGTGGTCATGACAGCCGCACATGATATAGGTCCCGGGCTGGGTGGCTGTGAACTAGTCGAGTCGGACGCGAAAACCGCCCCGCCACAGCTCGAAGTGACGGTGCGCGTCCGCCACGATCCGTTCTAGACTAGAGGGCGACAGCGTCGTCCGGCCGTCCCGACCGGGATCGCAAGCAGGCCCTGTCGTGGCGGTACCCCAAGAAAAGGAGGGAATGCCCATGCTCGAAGGTAGTACTAAACGGACTCTCACCATCTTGGGGACCGACTGAGGACTGCGGCCGGGATCTTTGTCTCTCTCGACGCGCTGGTCAACCACGGGTAGCTGATCGGGTCATAAAGCCCGGGACCGTGGCCGTCCCGCGTCAGCAGTACTCATCTCGCAAACCCAGACAGCGGGGGCTGGAGGCCAACTCCGGTCCCCGCTGGTTTTTAAGCGGCGGGGTACGATGGACCTGTGGCCCAGGTCAATCCAGGGGGATTCGACGACGAGCTCTTCCGGGAGATCATCCTGGATCACTACCGGCACCCTCGGCGTCACGGCCTGGTCGATCCGGCCGATGTGACCACCCATGGACACAATCCGCTCTGTGGGGATGAGGTCGATCTCAGCCTCAGGGTTCAGGGAGGCCGGCTCGAAGAGGTCGGGTTTGAGGGGCAGGGCTGCTCGATCTCGATGGCCGCCGCCTCAATGATGAGTGAGCAGATCCAGGGCAAATCGCTGGTAGCCACGAGGGATCTCATCGGCCGCTTTCGGGCGATGCTGGTCCAAGGGGAGGATCCGACCAAGCTAGGGGACATCGGGGACTTGGAAGCGCTCGCCGGAGTGCACCGTTACGCGGCCCGGATAAAGTGCGCCATGCTGCCCTGGACCGCACTCGAAGCTGGCTTGGCCAAGCTGGAGGAATCGAATGACAGAAGCGACGTCTGAGGCCGAGGAGTTGGACAAAGGTGCTTCGCAACCCCAGCCCGCTCAGGTCCTGAAGGCGACCGGCGCCGACGTCCACGAGGCGCTCCGGGAGGTAATCGATCCGGAGTTGGGTCTCGACATCGTCAGTCTGGGCCTGGTCTACGGAGTGACCGTCGATCCCGATGGCGACGCAGTCGTGTCCATGACCCTGACCACGCCCTACTGCCCGCTGGGGCCGATGCTGGAATCGCAGGTGCACGCGGCCACCCAGTTCCTCCCGGGGATCCGCGACGTCAAGGTGGACCTGATCTGGGACCCCCCCTGGGACCCTCACACCATGGCCTCGGACGAGGCGAAGCTGGAACTCGGCCTCTACTGAGGTCGGGACCCCTTCTCACCGCTGGAGCGGCCAGTCAACTTCCAGGCCGCCGGGAGCAATGCCGCCGCCAGCAGTGCCTTGATGGCGTCGCCCAGGAGGAATGGAGTCACTCCATCTGAAAGGGTGGCGGATACGCCCAGGTGGAGGCGCAGGGCCAGCCAGGTGGCGCCGAAGGCATAGATCACAACGTTGCCAGCCACCAGGGACAGGATCACCGTCATGGGGTGGCGGTCGAGGCCACGCCGGGCCAACCAGCCCAGCAAGGTTGCCGCGAAAACAAACCCCACCAGGTAGCCCAAGGTGGGCGCCGAGAGGATTGAAACCCCACCTGTGCCTCCCGCAAACCAAGGCACACCCACCAATCCCAGCAACAGGTACAGCAGCATCCCAGCCGCGCCGCGGCGGGTGCCGGCGGCCATGCCGCCCAGCAGCACGGCAAAGGTCTGTCCGGTGATCGGGACGGGCGTGAACGGGAGGTGAATTACGAGCTGCGCCGAGAGCCCGACCAGCCCCGCGTATCCGGCCACCACCGCGACGTCACGAAGTCGCTCGCCGGGGATGAGGTCGGTCAGCACCAGGCGAGGGCGCGCCGAGGTGGCCACATTCAGCACGGCGAGCGACGCTACCTTGACGCTCGGCTGGCTGTCAACAGCGGGGCCCACCAATTGCGTCGCGACGCTGAGGTACCGTCCTTGCCAACCATGGCTGCTGCACACCATCCGCCAACACCTCCAGGCCCGTCTCGAGCTTGGTAGGGAAGCGGTGAAGTCTCCCCGCGGCGGGCTCGACGGGCTGGACCTTGGGCGCCTCGAGCGCTATCTCGATCTCGTATACGCCGAGCCGGACCGGCTCAACTTGACCCGCGTCCAGCGCCAGGATGCCTGGGAGCGACACATCGAGGAATCGCTCGACCTCATCTCCCTGCGCCTCTGGACTCCGGGGGAGCGTGTAATCGATCTCGGCAGTGGCGCCGGTGTGCCCGGAATCCCACTGGCGATCGCCCGACCGCAACTGCGCTTGGCGCTGATTGAGAGAGATCAGGCCAAGGCCGCCTTCCTGCTGAGCGCACTGGGTCAGCTGGAGCTGGCGGGCGTGCAGGTGCTGGGGGTGAATGCGGCTGATTTGGTGAGAAGGACGGACTTCGAGCCGGCTGACGTGCTGGTATCGAGGGCTGCCGTTCCGCTGCCAGCTCTGTTCACTCTTGCGTCTCGCCTCTTGCGAGCGGGTGGTAAAGGTCTGGTCCACGTGGGGAGGTCAGCGGTGGTGGACGAGCGGCTCCGCGCTCAAGCGGACCGCTCCGCCCTGACCGGTCTTAAGCTCGTCGGCTCCGGGCGAAGCCGGATCCTTAGCTTCGAGCGCCGGCCGGACCGCTAGTCACCGGCGTGCTCAACGCACGCCCGGCCCGCCCGCCAAACCTGCAACGGTTCAAGGTCGGGTTGCCAGGCGAAGCTGCCCTCGTGATCCGTGTCCCAGAGCACCAGGTCTGCCCTCATCCCGGGCTCGACCCGGCCGCGATCGGGGAGGGCCAACGAGAGCGCCCCACCCGAGGTCGCAGCTGTCAGGGCCTGCTCCACGCTGAGCCCCAACTCGGTCACCGCCAGCCACACCACCAGGCTCATCGACGTGGTTCCGGAGGTGCCGGGATTGTGGTCACTGCCCAGTGCAACTGGGACCCCCGCGGCCACGAGTTCCCGGGCGGGCGGGGTCGTGGCCATCGAAAGGGCGGTGACCGGGCAGAGGGTCGCCACGGTCGAAGAGCCAGCCAGGGCTTGGATCTCCCCGGCGCCGATGCGCAGGAGATGATCGGCCGAGGCGGCCCCCAGGCCGACGGCCATCTGCGTGGCTCCCGTGAGCGCCAGTTCATCGGCGTGGACCCGCAGCCGCAGGCCCGCCGTCCGGGCACTCCGAAGCACCTGCGTGGACTCGGCCACAGTGAACGCTCCCTCATCGCAGAAAACGTCGCAGAAGGTGGCCCCCTGGAGCTTGGCCTCGGCATTCCAGGTTGCCACCGCGTCCACGTAATCCCCACGCCTGCCTTCGAACTCGGGTGGAATCGAATGTGCTCCGAGGAAGGTGACCGCCAGCTGGGGGACCGACGGAGCGGTCGAGAGTCGATCGAGTAGTCGCAGTCCGTGCATCTCGCCCTCTCGCTCGAGCCAGTAGCCGGTCTTGGCCTCGAGAGTGGTGGTGCCCGAGCCGAGCCACCGCTCCAGACGCTGCCTGAGGTGCTGTTCCAACTCGTCCCAGGGGGCCACCCGAGTCTCGCGCACGGTGGCGGTGATGCCCCCACCCAGCCGAGCGATCTCCGAGTAGCTCGCTCCGGCGCTCCGCTCGGCGATCTCGGAGAGCCGAGCGCCGGCGTAGACCGGGTGGGTGTGGGCATCGACCAGGCCGGGGGTGAGGAGCGCCCCTTGACAGTCGTGGATCTCGGCGTCGGCCGGCGCTGCCAGTGAGCCGGTAGGCCCGATCGCACGGATTGACTCTCCGTCAATCAGGACGTCGACGTTCTCGGCCACCGGGCGGCCGGGAGTGAAGAGCCGGCCGATGCCGACGAGGAGGCGACTCACGCGACGTGGCTGGCCAGCGCCTGGCGCCAGGCGGGTTCGAGCTCGACGAGGACGTTCTCCAACTTCTCCGCCACACTGCCCAAACGCAGGTGTCGGCCGTCCCGGACAATCTCTTCACCCCCGACCACAACCGACACCACGTCAGCGGCACTGGCTCCGAAAACCAGGCGCGGGAGGATGTCTGCCGGTCCGGCTCCGGCCAGCCGAGCACTGGCGGGGTCCAGGGTCGTGAAGTCTGCCAGCTGGCCCGGCCTGAGCTCGCCGGCCGACCAGCCCAGGGCCGCCATTCCCCCCCTGGTCGCCGCCTGCATCAGCTCCTCGGGCCGGAGCCAACCCCGCCTCCCCGTCACCAGACGGCGGTCGAGTTCGACGGCGCGAGCTTCCTCGAAGAGATCGACCACGGCGTTGCTGTCGCTGCCCAGGCAGAGAGGACTGCCGGCCGCCAGGAGTTCGTCGGCCCGGCACACCCCATCCCCCAGGTCACGCTCGGTGGTGGGGCAGACGCAGACCTTGGTTCCCGTGCGTCCCAGCCGAGCGACATCGTCCGGCATGAGGTGGATGGCATGGACCGCCGTCGTCCGGGCCCCGAGGACGCCACAGGAGTCCAGCAGTTCGGTCGGGGTCTGGCCGGTGACGGCCAGACAGGCGGAGTTCTCCTCAGGCTGCTCCGAGAGATGGAGGTGAAGCGGGGCGCCGCGGTCAGCCGCCCAGGCCGCCACCACCTTCATGGAGGCCACGTCCACCGCCCGCACGCTGTGGATCGCCGCCCCGCGATGGAGCCTGGGGCCTTCCCTGGCTCGATCAGCCCTTCGGGCCCAACCCTGGGCGTCGTGGTCCGTGAACCGTCGGGCGGCGGCTCCCAGCTCGGCGTCCTCAAAGCCGGAGCGCAGGTAGCAAGTATCGAGCAGGGTCAGCCGCAGTCCCGCCTCGGCGGCGGCCGCCACCACCGCGTCCTCCATCTCCGGACCCGGATAGGGCTGGCCAGAAGGCCGGTGATGCAGGTAGTGAAATTCTCCAACCGCGGTGATCCCGGCCATTGCCATCTCCCCCATGGCGGCTCTAGTCAGCTCGAAGTACTGATCCGGGGTGAGGAACGAGGCCAGGGCGTACATCCGCCGCCGCCACCCCCAGAAGTCGCTGCCCCCCTCCTCCGGTAGCTCGCAGCGCCCGCGCAAGGCCCGGTGGAAGGAGTGCGAGTGGACGTTGGCTAGTCCCGGCAAAGTCAACCCCGGGAGCACCGTGGCTCCAGCCGGCACCGGCGCTGTGCCGAGAGCTTCCGTCCGCCTGAGGGTGCCGCCCTCCTCTTCCAGCAGGAGCCGGCTCTCGACCCCCGACCCGGTCCAAGCGCGCTCGGCCAACCAGAGGGACATCAGCCCTCCAGCATGGGGATCCGGACGCCTCGCTGGTTTGCGGTGGAGATGGCAATCGGGTAGCCGGCGTCGGCGTGGCGAATGACCCCAGTGCCGGGGTCGTTGAGCAAGCAGCGGGCCAGCTTCTGGTCCGCCAGCTTGGAGCCATCCGCCAGTGCCACTAGCCCGGCGTGGATTGAACGGCCGATCCCGACCCCCCCGCCGTGGTGGACCGAGACCCAGCTGGCGCCGCTCGAGGTGCTGAGCAGGGCATTGAGGATGGGCCAGTCGGCGATGGCGTCGCTGCCGTCCTGCATCGACTCCGTCTCCCGGTAGGGCGAGGCGACCGAGCCCGAGTCGAGATGGTCCCGGCCGATCACCACCGGTGCCCTGAGCTCACCTCGGGCCACCATCCGGTTGAAGCGGAGGCCGAGCCGGTCCCGCTCGCCGTAGCCGAGCCAGCAGATCCGGGCGGGAAGCCCTTGGAAGGCAACTTTCTCGGCCGCCATCCGGATCCAGCGAGCCAGGGATTCGTTCTCTGGGAACTCCTCCAGGACGGCTCGATCAGTCGCCGCGATATCGGCGGGGTCCCCGCTCAGTGCCGCCCAGCGGAAGGGGCCTTTGCCCTCTGCGAAGAGCGGGCGGATATAGGCGGGAACGAAGCCGGGGTAATCGAAGGCTCGGGTGAAGCCGCCCAGTTCCGCCTCGGCGCGCAGGCTGTTGCCGTAGTCGAAGACCTCGGCCCCACGGTCCATAAGCGCAACCAAGGCTGCCACGTGTCGGGCCATGGCCGCCCGGCTGAGCCGGATGTACTCGTCGGGATCCTCGAGGCGGAGGTCTGCCGCCTCCGGCAAGGTCAGCCCCGGGGGCAGGTACATCAGGGGGTCGTGGGCGGGTGTCTGGTCGGTCGCGATCTCCACTTGAAAATCGCGCTTCACGATCTCGGGAACCAGCTCGGCAGCGTTGCCCAGGACGCCGATCGAAAGGGCCCGGCCAGCGGCCCTGGCGCTGTCCGCCTCGCTGAGCGCAGAGTCAAGGTCGGGAGCCCAGCGGTCTAGGTAGCGGTGGTCGAGTCGCCGCCGGATCCGGTCCGGGTCGGCCTCGATGCAGAGCGCCACGCCACCGTTCATGGTCACAGCCAGGGGCTGGGCACCCCCCATGCCACCGAGCCCGGCGGTCAGGGTGACGGTGCCGGCGAGCGAGCCCGCGAAGCGCTTATCCGCGATGGCGGCGAAGGTCTCGTAGGTGCCTTGGAGGATGCCCTGAGTGCCGATGTAAATCCAGGAGCCAGCTGTCATCTGCCCATACATCGTCAGCCCCTCCTGCTCCAGCCGGCGGAACTCCGTCTGGGTCGCCCACTGGGGCACGATCAGGGCATTGGCGATCAGCACTCGAGGTGCCCACTCATGGGTCCGAAACACCCCTACCGGCTTGCCGGACTGGACCAGCAGGGTCTCGTCGTCTCCCAGGCTGCGCAGGGTCCGGATGATCGCGTCGTAGGCATCCCATGACCGGGCCGCCCGTCCCGACCCCCCGTACACCACCAGATGGTCGGGGTCCTCGGCCACTTCGGGGTCGAGGTTGTTCATCAACATCCGCATCGCCGCTTCTTGGGCCCAGCCCTTGCAGCTGATTGTCGTGCCTCGGGGCGACCGGACCGGCCTCGGGCCACTCAAGTGAGCGGGCCTACCACCGACTCGGCCCGGTGCAGCACCGCACCGGATCTCACGGCCCGGGCGACAGCGTCCAGCTCGGGAGCTAGGAAGCGGTCGGGACCAGTCCCTCCCCCCAGCTCCAGCACCAGCTCGACCACGGCGAAGTCGGCCGCCGATGGCTGCAAGGGCCGGCGCAACTCGAGAGCTCGCGAGGCCGCGAGCAGCTCCACTGCGAGCACTCGAGACAGGTTGTCGACTACCAGGCGCAGCTTGCGCGCGGCTCCCCAGCCCATGGACACGTGATCTTCCTGCATGCCTGACGTAGGAACCGAGTCAACGCTGGCCGGATTGGCTAGTCGCCGGTTCTCCGCCACCATGGCGGCGGCCGTGTACTGGGCGATCATCAAGCCAGAGTTGACCCCAGCGTCGGGTGCCAGGAAGGGCGGCAATCCCTCGGACCGGGCAGGGTCAAGCATCCGGTCCACCCGGCGTTCGGCGATCGAGGCAACCTCGGCGGCGGCTATGGCTAGGAAGTCGCAGGCGAAAGCCAGCGGCTCACCGTGGAAGTTGCCGGTCGACTCCAGTCGTCCATCAGGTAGGACGACCGGGTTGTCCACGGCCGAGCACAGCTCGCGCTCGGCCACCTGGGTGGCAAATGCGGCGGTGTCGCGGGCGGCGCCTAACACCTGGGGAGCGCAGCGGATCGAATAGGCGTCCTGGACCAGGTGGTTGGAGGTCCGGTGGGAAGCCAGAACCTCGGATCCCTGCAACAGCAGTGTCAGGTTGGCGGCGCTCTGGACCTGCCCCGGGTGAGGCCGGATCGCGTTGAGGTCAGCGGCGAAAGGACGATTGGTTCCCCGCAGTCCCTCGGTGGACAAGGCGGCGGCAATGTCCGCGGTGGGCAGCAGCACCCCCAAATCGGCCAGGGCCAGCACCAGCATGCCCAGCATCCCGTCAGTGCCGTTGATGAGGCTGAGGCCATCCTTGACCTCGAGGCGCAGCGGCTCCAGCCCGCACTCGCGGAGAGCCTGGGCACCGTCGACGACGCGGCCATCCGCGAGCTGGGCCTGACCTTCTCCCAGCAGAACCAGCGACATGTGCGCCAGTGGAGCCAGATCGCCGCTGGCGCCCAGTGAACCGTGCTCGGGCACGATCGGTGTAATCCCGGCGTTTAGTAGTGCCACCAGTCCAGCGGCGACCTCGGGTCGGCTGCCCGAGAATCCCATGCAGAGTGACCGGGCGCGGAGCAGCATCATCGCCCGCACCACCTCCACCTCGACCGGGGCACCCATGCCGGCGGCGTGAGAGCGGATCAGTGCGTGTTGGAGCTCGGAGCGTCGTCCCGGGTCGATTCTGGTGGTGGCGAGAAGCCCGAATCCGGTCGAGACTCCGTAGACCGCCTCAGGGCTAGCACCTGCTCGCTCCACCAGGGCTCGGGCCCGGGCCATGGCTGTTACTGCAGCGGCTGAGACCTCGGTCCTCGACCCACGCCGGGCCACCTGAACCACTTGGTCAGGAGTGACTCCGGTGGTGCCAATCACCACTGGTGTACCCGTGACTTCTTCAGCGTATGTCATGTTGGGGCGGACCCTCTATTCGACCGCAGCACTTTGCCAGGGTTCAGGATGCCTTGGGGATCCAAAGCCGCCTTGATTTGGCGCATGAGTCCTACTCCTGGGCCGTGCTCGGCTTCAAGAAACTCCAACTTTCCGAGGCCAATCCCGTGCTCTCCGGTGCAGGTACCTTCCATGGCCAGGGCACGTGACACCATCCTCCTATTGACCGACGCCGCTGCAGCCATCTCTTGGGCATTGTCGGAAAAGAGAACGAAGGTCAGATGGAAGTTGCCGTCGCCCACGTGGCCCACGATTGGCGCCAACACGCCACTTTTCTCAATGTCTGCCTTGGTTTCGCTGATACATTCCGCGAGCGCCGAGATCGGTACGCAGACATCTGTGGCTAGAGTGTCAGCGCCTGGTCGGAGTGCCTTGGCAGCGTAGAGAGCATGATGGCGGGCGTCCCAGAGCCGCTTTCGCTCCGAAGCGGACGTCGTCCACTCGAGTCTGCCGCCATGCGCGTGAACTATCTTGCTCGCCTCCGCGACCTGCTCTGCGACAGCGTTGCTGCCCCCGTGAAATTCCAGGAGCAGTGTGGGACCTACGGGGTAATCGAGCCGGTTGAATCTGTTGATGGCGTCCACCATGACGTCATCCAGCAGTTCGATGCGGGCCAGGGGAATACCAAGCTGGATCATCTCGATAACGGCTTCTACGGTCGGACGCAGGTCTGCCAGGCTGCAGACGGCAGCCGCGACCGTCTCCGGCAGTCCCCACACCCTAAGGGTGGCCGTGGTGATCACCCCAAGCGTGCCCTCTGATCCGACGAAGAGACCGGTAAGGTCATAGCCGGCCGCTGACTTGCGCGCCCTTCCGCCGGTCTTGACGACGTCGCCGTTGGCGAGCACCACGGTGAGGCCGAGCGTGTTGTCCTTCATGGTTCCGTACCGCACGGTAGTGGTACCGCTGGCTCGGGTTGCGACCATGCCTCCAATCGTGGGGTCAGAGCCAGGATCGACCGGGAAGAACAGTCCCTCGCCCCCCAAACGTTGATTGAGCTGGCTGAGGCTGACGCCCGCCTCCACGGTGACGTCCAGATCCTCAGGCGCGATACGCAGAATCCGATTCAATCCAGAGAGATCGAGGGTGATCCCGCCCTTGACGGGAACCACTCCCCCCTCCAGTCCCGTGGCGGCGCCGAACGGGATGGCTGGGACGGTGTGGGCATGGCACGTCTTCAGGACAGCGACGACGTCTTCCAGAGTCCCACAGGTCACCACCGCGTCGGGAAGGTGTGGTCGATGGTGAGATTCGTCGCGGCTGTGCTGTTCGAGCGCCGCGCGCTCGGTGCTCACCCTCTCTCCCAATAGGGCTTTGAGCTCGGAAACGGCGATTTCGGTCCGGTCCTCGAGATTCACTTTGGGGAGTTGGGTGGTGGCAGCGCCCGCGAGCGACTGACAGCTCTGGCGAACTCTCCCACCCTAGAGACCCCTGAGTTCCCGAAGCGCCGTCTCGGCCGCACCGCGCTCATCCCAGGGCGTCGCTCCCGACGCTCCCAGGATGCTGTGCTCGTGACCCTTTCCCGCTAACAGCACCGTGTCGCCCGGAAGGGCGGCACCGATGGCGATGCGGATGGCACGGTCCCGCTCCGCATCGCGGTGCAGGTTGGTGGCCGGGTCGGCTCCAGCCGCCACCGCCCCGCTCCAAATCTCATCGATGATGGCCTCCGGGTCCTCACTCCGGGGGTCTTCCGAGGTGATCACCACCTGGTCGGCAAGCTGAGCCGCAATCTTTCCCATCTCGGATCGCTTGGCGGTGTCCCGCTCCCCGGCACTGCCGAATACGACCCAGAGCCGGCCCGCCGTGGCGGCGCGGAGTTCGTGTAGTGCCACGGTGAGCGCTGCTGGAGTGTGGGCGTAATCGACGACGACGGCGAAGGCCTGTCCCAAGTCGACCCGCTCCATGCGCCCAGGCACGGCCTTGAGTTCGGCCAAGCCGGCAACTAGGCCGGGAAGTGGCTGCTCCAAAAGCAGTCCGGCCCCGAGCGCCGCCAGGGCGTTGCCCACGTTCCAGCGGCCGACGGTGGCCAGTCTGAGCTCGGCCGAGCCGGCCGGGGTGAATGCCGTGAAGGTAATCCCGGTGCTCCCCGGGGTGACGCTGTCTGCTCGAATGTCGGCCGCGCGATCGCCGCTGGCGCTGTAGGTCAGGACACGCAGCGGAGCTCGTTCGCGGAGCAGCGGGAATGCGCGGTCATCGTCGCGGTTCAGGACGGCGAAGCCGCCGTTGGCCGCGGCTCTCTCCAAGAGAGATGCCTTGGCCGCGAAGTAAGCCTCCCATGTGCCATGGAAATCCAGGTGCTCATGAGTGACGTTGGTATAGACGGCGCCGGCGAAACGGATCTGGTCGAGGCGTCCCAGCGCCAGGCCATGCGAGGTCGACTCCAGGACGATCGCCCTACAGCCGTCATCGACCATTCGCCGCAACCAAGCCTGGATGTCAACTGACTCCAAGGTGGTCTGGCGAGTGAGATTGGCCTCGATCTGGTCGCCAAGGCGGAAGTCGACGGTGCTGAGACTGCCCACCTTGCCCAGGGTGGCGGCGAGGGCCGCGTGGAGCATGGTGGTGGTGGTGGTCTTGCCGTCGGTGCCGGTGATCCCTACCACGGGCACCTCGTCCGACGGGTGATGGTAGAAGGTCGCTGCCAGCATTGCCAGGGCATGCCTGGGGTCATCGACGACCACCTGGCGAGAGCTGTCGACTTGCTCCACCCGGCGAGCGACAACCGACACCACCGCGCCCTGCTCGAGAGCTGCCGCCACGAAGTCGTGGCCGTCACGGTGCTGGCCGGGGATGGCCACGAACACGCTGCCCGGCTGCACCCGCCTCGAGTCGTTTGTGATAGCCGTCACCTCCGCCCCCCGGATCTCATAAGGCACCGAGGTTAGGCCGAGCGCGGCTGCCAGCACTGGCCAGAGCATGCCTCAAAGCCTAGCCGCGGCCCCTTCGTCGGCACAGGCAGCTCACAATCAGGTTCTGTGGAGGTGATGGAGCTGCTCGCACCCGCTCCGGTGGCGAGCAAGCCGCTGCGCCTCGGGTCGAGACCAGATCCCGAGCCGGGTCCGGGCGAGGTAACCCTCAGGGTGGAGGCGTGCGCCGTCTGCCGCACCGACCTCCAGATCACATCTGGCGACCTTCCAGCCAAGCGGCTGCCAATCGTTCCCGGCCATCAGATCGTGGGCACGGTGGTGGACCTGGGTGATGGAGTCCCCGACGCCCTTCTGGGGCAGAGGCTCGGGGTCGGCTGGCTGGCGTCCGCCTGTGGTCATTGCGAGTTCTGCCGGGACGGCCGGGAGAACCTCTGTCGCGACGCGACCTTCACCGGCTGGGATCGGGATGGCGGCTACGGCAGCCAGGTCACGGTCCGGGCTGACTTTGGCCAAAGGCTGGCGGACGACGGGGACCCTGTGCAGCTGGCGCCCCTGCTCTGCGGCGGAGTGATCGGATACCGGGCCTTCCGCTGTGCCGGCGTTACTCGAGGTGGTCGCTTGGGGCTGTTCGGGTTCGGAGCCTCAGCGCTCTTGGTGGCCCAGCTGGCGATCTCAGAGGGCTGCGAGATCTACGTGGTCACGCGCGACGAGTCGGCCCGGCGACGGGCGACCCAGCAAGGCGCCGCCTGGGTCGGCGCTCCGGGTGACCGGCCGCCGCTGCCGCTTCAAGGCGCGATCACCTTTGCCCCGGTGGGTGCGGTCGTTGTAGATGCATTGCGGGCCTTGGACCGAGGCGGCACCTGTGTCGTGAATGCCATTCACCTCGACCGGATACCGGAGTTCCCATACGACCTCCTCTATCGGGAACGGCGGCTGATGAGCGTGGCCAATTTCACCCGCCAGGATGCCTCCGAGTTCCTGGAGCTGGCCCAGCGCATCCCCATCCGCACCATGGTCGAGCAGTTCCCGCTGGATCAAGCCAACGAGGCCTTGCGCCAGCTCCAGGATGACGGTATTCCCGGGGCCGCGGTCCTGGTTATCTAGTTCAGGGAGACTGGTAAAAGAACTCCTCTCGGAGCTCGACAACAGCTTTCCGGGCGGCGGCCGTCAGCTCCAGGGCCAGCCGCCTGTCGAGATCGAGCGAGGGGGTGGTGTGGAGGGCACGAAGTCGCTCCTCGAGCTGGGTCAGCTGTTCAGCAATCTCCGCGGGCGTCGCCAGAGCCGCTTCTCGCGCGACCTGGAGCGAGCCGACGTCGCCCTGACGCTCGGCGCGCTGATACCGACCGAAAGCTATCCGATCGCGGTCAGCTGCCAGCAGCAGTCGCACCGCCGCTTGGCCGGACTCAGAGATCTCATCGGCCGGGGAGTGAAGACGGCACAGTCCGTCCAGAGCGGCGGCTAGCGCCCCGGTGATGGCCGCCGCCGCCGCTCCACCAGCCGCGTCTCGCGGTGAGAGCATGCGAGCGACCGCCTCCAGGAGCGACCACGAGGCGACCGGGCCTGGCTGAAGCTCGCCCAGCTCGGTCAGCGAGAGCAGGGCACAGACCGCCGTGATCCGCCCGATCCCACCCGGTACTGGAGTCATCCTGGCCGCCCCTGCGCCGGCGTCCGGGGACACATCGCCGCGCAACTGCCCGTCGACCATGGACGTCCCCACGTCCAGGACCGTCGTCCCCTCCCGGATCGCGGTGCTCGGCATCACCCCGGCGATGCCGATGGCGGAGATGAGTACGTCATACGGAGGTAGAGGTTCGACCGCGGCGATCTCGCTCTGGATGACGGAGACTTGGGCCCCGGTGGCCAGCAGTCGCTGGGCTATCGGTCGGCCCCCGGTCGGCCCGTGGCCGACGATCAGGATCCTGGAGTGCGCCGTGTCGATGCCGAGGTGAGCCAAGGTCGCCACGCACGCCTCCGCCACCGGGGTTCCCCGCCGTCGGCCCTCTGCCGCTGCGGACAGCGCTGCCGGGGTGACCGCCTCGACGTCCTTGCTGGCGGGGAGGTGCGCGGCCACCACCCCGACTGGAAGTGACGCAACCGGTTGGACCACCACGACTCCGTTGATCGTGGGGTCGACGACCAAGGCATCGAGCGCGGTGAGCGTCGTCTCCGGGTTGTCGCGAGGCACGGTACGGTGGGCGACCTCCACGCCGGCGACCACCGCCTCGCGCTCGAGAGAGCGGGCAAAAGAGCCGCCCGGGACGTTGCCTTGCTCGACCACGACTCCGAGTCGGTAGGGGCGTCGCCGAGATCGGCAGCGCTGTCTGAGCTGGGCCCGCAGCTGTTCGAGCAGCGGCGTCAGATCGACAAGATTAGAGGCGCTCGAGGAGCCCATCAGCGCTCGCCGGAAACGACGGCGATCAGGTCCACGCGTCCGCCCTCCCGAAACCACCCGACCCCTCGCTCGCCGTCGATGCCGCGATGGCCCGACCGTATCAGGAGGCGTCGGGGCCGCGCTCGCCGCCTGGGGCGACTTCCCGGATTTCTAAAGATGGGGCGCAGCATTTCCAGCGGAATCGTCTGTCAGACTAGCCCCGTCGGTCGGCGTCGGATCGAGCCAGAGCTCGGGATCTGCCCGCCACCAGAAGCCCGTCGGGTCAAGGATCGTGCCAGGAGGCTGAACGAGTGGTCGAGGTCATCACCCTGGATACCCCCGAGCTGGGGGACCGCTCCTACCTGGTGCACGACGGGCAAGAGGCGATCGTCGTGGATCCCCAGCGAGATACCGATCGGGTTCTGGCTGCCGCGGACTCGGCTGGGGTTGCCATCACCTGCGTCGCCGAGACCCACATTCACAACGATTACGTCTCCGGCGGGCGGGCTCTAGCCGAGGGCGTAGGGGCGCGCTACCTGGTCGCCGCTCAGGATCAAGTCGGCTTCCCGCACCAGCCGGTAGCCGAAGGAGACCGGATCGATGTGGGGTCGATGACGATGCAGGCGCTCTCCACCCCGGGGCACACGCCCAGTCACATCTCCTTCCTGCTCTGGTCCGAGAAGGCTCCCCGAGCCCTCTTCAGTGGAGGCTCGCTCCTCTACGGAACGGTGGGCCGCACCGACCTCGTCTCTCCGGATCTGACCGTGGCGCTGGCCCATGCCCAGCACCAGTCGGCGCTGAGACTGGCGGCGCTCCCCGAGGCGGTGGAGCTATATCCCACCCATGGCTTCGGCAGCTTCTGTGCCGGCGGGCCAGTCTCCGGCTGCGAGCCCAACCACAGCATCCGCACCCAGCGCGCCAGCAATCCCGCCATGACCGACGACGAGGAGGCATTCGTGAGCGGCCTGCTGGCCGGCTACTCGCTCTATCCCCGCTACTACGCGCACATGGGGAAACTCAATCGCGAGGGAGCCGCGGCGCCAGATCGGTCTCTGCCCCCAGAGATCGAGATCGACGAGCTGGGGCGCCGAATTCGCGCCAGCGAGTGGGTGGTGGACGTGCGCAGCCGGACCGAGTTCGGCGCATCCCACGTCGCGGGGACCCTGAATTTCCCCAGCGGCCTGCTGCTGGCCACCTACGTGGGCTGGGTGGTTCCCTGGGGGGCGCCGATCACGCTGGTAGGAAGTAGCCGCAGCGACGTGGTGCGGACTCAGCGTGACCTGGCCCGGATCGGCATCGACTGGCTTGCAGGCTGGTCCCAGGCCCCGCTGGATGAGCTTCAGCGCGCGCTTGGCAGCTCCTCCTATCGGATCACCGACTTCGCCGGTCTGGCCCGAGCCCTGGGCGAGCAGCAATTGCTGGTACTAGATGCCCGCCGTCCCGACGAGTGGCGCCAGGGCCACATCAAGGGAGCATTCAACATCCACCTGCCCGATCTTCCGGAGCGGCTTTCTGAGCTACCTAAGCGGCCGACCTGGGTGCATTGCGCGTCCGGATACCGGGCCGGCGTCGCCGCCAGCCTGCTGGATCGCGCTGGCCGGGAGGTGGTGCTTGTCGATGACGAGATCGACAACCTGGCCAAGGCCGGTCTGGAATTGGAGACCGGGGCCGCCTAACCCTCTGCGGGCAGACAGGATGGGAAGAGGTCGAGACCTATGATGGCGCTATGAGTTCGGACTGCCTCTTCTGCCGGATCGTGACCGGGGAGCTGCCTGCCGATGAAGTGCACCGCGAGGACGGGATCCTGGCCTTCAAGGACATCCATCCGGTCGCGGATACCCATGTCCTGGTCATCCCGGAACGGCATATCGAGGACCTCCGCCACCTTCGGGGCGAGGACGCCGGGCTCTGGCTCCGCCTCACCCAGGTGGCCAACGAGGTGGCGGCTGATCTCGGTAATGAAGACGGCTACCGCTTCTACGTGAGCGTCGGCTCAGCGGGAGGCCAAACCGTGCCCCACCTCCACATCCACGTGATGGCCGGGAGCATGCGCCGCCTGCCAGTCTGAGTCGATTCGGCTCGCCTCGGGTATCCTTGTCAAGGGGTCGGATTTTGCCAAAGCTGGGAACGCGGGAGTGGACACTTAGATGGCGTTGAGTTCGCGGGATTTGCTTCAGAGGGCACGCCAGGCGGTGCCCGAGGTGGCGCCGATGCAGCTGCGAGCGCAGCTGGACCAAGACGGCCGCCACCAGCTGATCGATGTGAGAGAGCCCGACGAGATCTCCCAAGGAGTGCTGCCCGACGCGGTGCTTATCCCGAGGGGCTTCCTTGAGCTGCAGGTGGAGTCGGCCATCCCCGACCGGTCGACCCCGATCACGGTCTACTGCGCATCGGGTACACGGTCGCTTCTGGCCGCCATGAGCCTGCAAGGAATGGGCTACTCGGATGTGGCCTCGCTGCAAGGGGGGTTCAACGCATGGAAGGCCCAGGGACTGCCCTTCACCACCGCCCCCTCCTTCAGCGCTGATCAGCGCGAGCGCTACAGTCGCCACTTCCTCCTCAAGGAGGTCGGTGAGGTGGGGCAAGCTCAGCTGCTCAACGCCAAGGTGCTACTGCTCGGCGCGGGCGGATTGGGGGCCCCGGTCGCCTACTACTTGGCCGCGGCCGGGGTGGGGACCGTCGGCCTGGTGGACTTCGACCGAGTCGAGCTCAGCAACCTGCAGCGGCAGATCGTCCACACCGTGGACCGACTGGGCATGCTCAAGACCGAATCGGCTGCGATCGCGCTCAGAGCGCTCAACCCCGATGTCAATGTGGTCGAGCACAACCTCCACCTGGACGGCTCCAACGCCGCCGATCTCTTCGCCCAGTACGACGTGATCGTGAACGGCAGCGACAACTTCCCCACCCGCTACCTGGCCAACGACGTGGCGGTCTTCCTGCGCAAGCCACTGGTGGATGGCGGAATCTTCCGCTTCGAGGGGCAGGTCACGACCATGATCCCCTTCGAGTCTGCCTGCTATCGCTGCCGCTATCCGGCCCCGCCGCCGCCAGAGGAGGCGCCCAGCTGCTCCGAGGCGGGAGTTCTTGGGGTTCTGCCCGGGCTGGTCGGCATGATCCAGGCCACCGAGGTGGTGAAGCTGATCCTGGGAATCGGCAGGACGCTGAGCGGTCGGCTGCTGCATGTCGACGCCCTGGCCATGGAATTCAACGAGTTCCGCCTGCGGCGCGACCCCGATTGCCCGGTCTGCGGGACCCATCCCACGATCACCGAGCCGATCGACTACGAGGGTTTCTGTCTCAACCCCAACGTGGCTGCGCTTACGCGGGCACCGGTCGGGGTCTGAACAGCCGCGAGCCCGGGCCGGTCCTGCCGATAGCGGCTTGTCCGACGCTTGGTCTCGTGGGGTGACGGGTACCATAGGGCTGTGAAGCAGGCCACGATCTCGCTTGATGATCTGATCACCGCGGTTGAGACGGCTCGGGACAAGGTGATGGCGGACGAGGTCCGCTCGCTGGTCAAGTTCGGTATCCCCAAAGCCATGGCTCAGCAGATGGTCGCGGCCAGGTTCCAGCAGAAAGTGGCGGGCGACGAGAGCGAGGGTGGGGAGACCGAGACCCCAGCCTGGCCCGACATGAGCTGACCCCGACCCCGCCCGCCGCCCCCGATCCTCATGTCCGGGGGACAGGGGCATCGTGGAAGGTCCGGTCCCCCTCAGCCCCTACCGTTCCGACCGACAGTACGCGCGGCTAGAGACGTATCGCCGTCTCGGGCTTGCGGATGCGACCTGGGCCCGGGAGCAGTTCAACCTTCGCGTTCATGTCTCGACGGTGGGCCCGGACGGCGCCGAGCAACGGGCCGCCGAGGTCTGGGAGGCGATCGAACGGCTGCCTCTCCAGGTGAAGGACATCGTCCGCGGCGTCATCGATGAGATCCGGATCGAGCACGAAGGCGGTTTTCAGCCGGACACCCTGGGCACCTGGCGCGACGGTGTGATGCGCATAAATCGAGATTGGTCGTTGATCCCTGCCTTGAAGGACCAGGGATGGCACCGCGATCTCGGCTATGACCTGCTCCGGGCCACTTTGGTTCACGAGTCCGGCCACGCCATGATCGAGGATCCCCGAGGGGGCGTCCCTCTTCGCGACACCATGGCCCTGATCGCCGCGTCAGGCTGGCTTCCCCATCCACTTCGAGACCCCATTCCCTACGGGCCGGTGGGCCGACAGGTCGCAACGCTCTCCGACTACTACCTAGGGCGTCTGCGGGCCCTGGACCGCAGCTGGAACGAGAACCTGTGCCTGGGTGATCCCCGGCTGCCATCGGCGGAGCAGCTGGACCGTGACGTGATGCTGCAGGTCAGTAAAGCCAAATGCCAGCGGACCAAGGACCGAGGCTCGCTCGGGCTGTTGGGCTCGGACGAGCTGCTCCGTCGCCTGCGCCACGAGGAGCCCCGCCGTTTGAACCAGGAACTGGCCGACCGGGGCCTCGGGTTGGAGGACATCGACGCAGCGCTGCGGCGCCGCCGTGGCATTTCCCTCTATGCCGAAGAGTCGATCTCGGAGACGCCGGCAGAGATCTTTCGATGCATCCACGCCCCGTTCACGCGTGCCGAGCACAGCCGCGCTGCCTTGCTGGAAGGCGAGCGCGTCCTCTTGGAACCGTGGCGCAATGCTGACCGAGCCATCGGAGCTCGCCGTCCGGCCCTGGCGCCGGAGAGGCCCTGGGAGGCCCTGCAGCTGGTCCGCCGTGGTCTGGGCAGGGAGTTGGGGAGGTGAGGTGAATGGATAGGAGATATCGCCTGCAGGAGCGTCGGGGACCCAAGTTCGTGGAGGTTTGGGGATTCCCGGTCCATCTGGGCGGCGATCAGGATCTGTGTGAGCGGCTGACCAGTTACCTACAAGATGCGATCCCAGCTCTAACCGGCGCTTATGACCCCAGCACCGGTGAGCGGGGCACCCGGGTGATCGCCCTGAGTCCGGGCTCGCCCGGGTGGCTGGAGAGCTGCCTGCGTAGAGCCGCGGGGGAGCTGAATCTGCGCCTCACCGAGGTACCCCGCAGTGCTGGTTGATTGTTGCTCTCAGGGGGGTTGTCCGCGGCTGCGATCAGAGACTATGGTTCTCTCCTCACTTGGTTTCAGGGGGGCGAAACGTGACCGATTGGGGCCGGTCGCGGCGCGCTGCGCTGATGCTAGTTTTGGGCCCACTGGTCATCTGGGCTGCGGCCTGCGCCAGCTCCACGGCCACCATTCCCCCCGCCACGCCTTCGCCATCGGCGGCAACTACGACAATCGCACCCGGCGTATCAGTCAAAACATCTGAACTAACTCTTCCGCCGTATTCGGTTTCCGCGTCCAACCCACTGCCGGCGGGTATCACAGCGCGCAACGTAATCCGTGACTTCATTGCGGACAACCTGATAGAGAACAGAGCCGTCGAACGCGAGGACCCACAGCTCCTTCAATACGCTGTCACCGGTGGGCTACTGAGCATCGACGATTCCACCATCGCGCGCGATCAAGCGAGCGGTTCTCGAATCCTCAACATCGATGACTCAATCTCAAGCCTGGCAATTGGTAGCGAATCTGACCCCAACGACAGTGCGGCGACAATAGCTCTGAACGTCGAAGGCGTCGAACAAACCGCAACGCGCAACGCACAGGGCAAGGTGGCACGCAATGTCGACGATTTCCACGTCATCATTTGGGTTGTTTGGTCAGAAACCTTAGACAAATATTTACGATGCGACGTCTCAGTTTTGTAACCGGCGCGGTGGTAGCCGTCGTGCTCGTCTCTGTGGTCCTCCCCACACAAGTCCGCGCGAGCTACGGCTTAGGAGGTTCGAGCGTCGGGTGCGATGCGAATACCTCTGTCATGTCCTTCAACGGCACGTGCATAGCCCTTGTGTCACCAACCGCACCTACCCAGCCCGCGATGTGGCACCACTGGACGACCGTGCCTCCCTCCGCCCCGGACGTCTGTGCGCCGTACGATGCCACCGAGTGGGCCGCCGCCTCGGCGGTCAGCAGTGAGTGGTCCGGCGGTGCCGCCTGGAATGTGGACGGCCAGAGAGTCCCGATCGTCTACTCCACCCCGCAGACGGACCGGGGTTGGGATTATCTGATCACCTGCGGCAGCGCAGGGGTGGTGCGATTCTTGCGTGTGGTCG
>JBAPNX010000003.1:0-1907 GCA_049279335.1 Candidatus Dormiibacterota bacterium | reverse complement strand
ACGCTGTTCCCTGCCGGTCGTTTCCTTCTGGAGTCGCGCCGTGATCTCCACCAACAGGTCAGCACGCTGCTGCTCCAGGTACCGGCTGGCCCGATCGGCGGCGGTCCGGCTGATGGATGGCTGGGTCTCAAACCAATATCGATGGCTGTCGACGTATAAGTAGGTGGACTGGTTGGAGAGGCGGCGCAACGCGTCAGAGAAGACTTCGACGGGGTCACCTGGATAGGCGCAGGCCAGCCGGACCCTCACTTCATCTAACCCACGGTTGGGCGTGCCATGAAGGGGTGCCGAGCCGAGAAAGACCGCTCGAGCTGCTCGGCGTGCTGCCGTGTACTGCCCGAGCCGGGGATTCTCCTGGTCTACGCGAGCTGGGGTAGAAGAGGGGCCGTCGACATCACTGTCGATGATCGGCTTCCAGTTGTCCTCGAGGGGTCGGGTGAGCTCGGTGAGGCACTCAGTGTTGTCGAGAGGGAGACTACTGGAGAGGATGAGCGGCGACTGGTCGTTCTGGACCCACAGAGCATGGATGGCAATCGCCATGAGGCGCAACACCCCACGGGTCCTCTGGAAGCGCTCCAGGGTGGACCAGTCCTGGTACAGGCGATCCAGGAGCTCGGGGTGGATCGGGTACGCCGCCTTGATCCTGGCGACGTAGGACTCCTCCCGGCACTCGCTGGGGAAGTCTCGAGCCTGGTGCCGGTACTGATCGCCGAAGGCTCTGGCGGTCGCGTCGCGAGCGGCGAACAGCTCCGGATCGATGATGGGCTCGAAGAGACGCCTGCGGACGATCTCGAAGCTTTCCTCTGAGCTTGCCGGTCGCCAGGCCGATTCCACCCGCCCGACTACGGTCCGGAGCCGCGCCAGTGCGTCCCGGCCTCCGGGGCCGCCTACCTCAATGCTGGGTCCGGTGTCGGTCCCCATGCGGTCGGATTCGGGAATGGAGATCACGAGCAGCGTACCGGGGACCGCCGCCGCCGCTTCCGTTAGAGCCTGCGCAAAGGAGAACTGAGCGTCAAAGCTGCCAGCGGGCAGGTCCTGTCTGTGGTATAGCTGCCGCGCGTAGGTGACCCACTCGTCGATGAGGACTAGCGATGGCCCGAACCGCCGGAAGAGGTCACTGAGCGCAGCGCCTGGACTGGTGCCAGTGCGATCCGCTTCTGCGACCAGCGCGTATCCCTCCGCGCCACCGAGCTGCCAGGCGATCTCCCCCCAGAGCGTGTTGACCACTGTCCCGTCGGGCTTGCTGCTGGGCTGAGCCGGAGCGATTTCCACCCCGACGATGACCGCCTGCCGAACCGCCGGCAGCTCGCTGACCCCAGCGGTCTTGACCAGCTCCTGAACCTCCTGAGGCAGCCGATTGAGCGCGATGCCGGAAAAGAGGTGGTGAAGCGCGAGCAAAGAGTGGGTCTTGCCTCCACCGAAGGTGGTCTGCAGGTCCACTACCGGAGCCCCACCTTGGCGGCCTAGGCGCACCACCGCTTGGCGAAGCAGCTGGCTGAGGCCCTCGGTCAGATACGTCCGGGTGAAGAACTCGGCGGGATCAAGGTACTCGGGGGATCCCTCGCCTTGGAAGACCTGCCACAGATTGGCGGCAAACTCAGCTTGGACAAATGATCCAGACGTGACATCGCGGTGGGGCACGATCACTTCTCGCCAGGGACGTAGCCCCGTGACCCCCTTCGAAGTTGCGGGCGTTGGTCGCACCGCCTTGCGAGCCTCCTCATCAAAGCGCTGGCGCAGCACCTCATCGCGTGACCGCTTGACAATCTGCGCCTGCTTCTCTGCAGATACCGCCGCCAGCAGAGCCTGAATGGCATCCAGGGTGCGATAGGTCTCATCCGAGTTGAAGCCTTCGTTGTGGGCCCACCGATCTCTGGCGTCGCGGAGGATGCTGACGAGGTTGCGAT
>JBAPNX010000002.1:0-2451 GCA_049279335.1 Candidatus Dormiibacterota bacterium | reverse complement strand
CGATGGACCTCCTGGGCGAGTCACCGTGCAGCGTTGCGCTGCGGGACTGGCATGGGCAGTGCCCGCGACTGCGGCACAACGCTCTGGAGCGGGCGGTCGCGGCAAGCGGGGAGCTGGGGCCGCTGGCGGAAGCTTACACCAAGTACCTAGAGGTGAACCGGCTGACCTGAGCCGCCGAGGGCGCGTCCAAAGGCGGCGCGGACCGAGGACCAGGGCGGCGACCTGGGGTGGCGCGCTGAGGGACCGCCAACGGCAACGACGGGTTAGGCACCTGGGTCGAGGCGCGGGGTTGTTGCGGCAGTGGAAGCGAGCAAGGGTCCGGACCCCAGGGACTGGCGGGAGAGTACCAGGTGGTGGGGATCAGTTCATTGCGCTTTTGCTAATCCCCAACACCTGGGACAGGATCGCGGGTGCGTTGAATGCCTAGCGCCGTAGAGTCCCAAGTCCACCACCGAGGATGGCACAGAGCGAGAAGATTCACGCGAAGGGTGGCGGCGAATGGTTTTGGGGCACCTGGGCCGAGGGGAGGAGTTGGAACGGCTACTCCACAACGTAGTCGTGGGCGTAGGCGGGCGGCGGTTCACCCTCGATGCCGAAGATGTCCGCCGCCGTTATCGTGCGGACGTCGGGGGGTGCATCCAGTACGGCCATTGGCGCCGCCAGCGCGAAGCGGAGGTTCCGGGAGAGGCGAGGCAGGCGCTGCGCCTTGTGTTCGAGTGCCCTCAGCAGGGGAGGTGCCTCGATAGAGCGACGAAGCTTTGCTTCGCCGACCAGAACGGCTTCCCGGTGTGGGCCGGCCAGAACCACGGCGTCGATCTCCGTGTCGCCCCCAGGTCCGGTTGTGAGCGACTCGGCCGGCGCCCGATCATGAGTCCAGAACCGCCCGATCGCTACCACCTCGTCGCCCAACTGGCCGGCCGCCGCCAACCGACGCAGGTGCATTCGGAACGCCTCCTCCCAGCGCGGTCCCAGAAACTCGGACAGCTGCGGCATCAGTACGGTCGCGATGCTGGCCCCCAAGCCGCGGTCGATGGACGCGCGATGCGGCAGGATGCAGCCGAGCCAGAAGGCGAAGAAGTTGTCGGCGACCCGATAAACGCGCCGGCGCGACCGACTTCCTTCCTCGGTCACCGGCTGGATCCGCTCCACCAACTGAAGTTCGATCAATCGCTCAAGTTGCCGGCTCGGCTCGCTCCGTACGGCGTTGTGGATCTCGTGATGCTTGGTGTGCCCGAGCGCGACGGCGTGGAGCACTTGAACTTCGATGTCAGCGAGTGTCTCGCCGCGCATGGCCAGGTCACCTTCGACCAGGAGTCTTCCGCCAGGGGTGCAGAAGAGGTCGGCGATGTTCTCGTAGAGGCTTGCACCCTGATCCCACAGGCTGAGGTAGAGGGGCATGCCGCCGACGAGTCCCCAGACCATGGCACGGTCATAGGGGTCGAGGTCTGGGAGCATTAGTGCAGCCTCGTGCGGCCGGAAAGGGTGGACGAGGAGGCTGAGGTCGAAGCGCCCGTACAGCGGCGCCCGGGCTTCCTGCATGGCTGCCATGGTGCGAACCGCCGATCCACAGAGCAGGATGCGCAGTTGACCCCGGGGGTTGTCCCAGAGCGCTCGGATGATCCCGGGCAACTCGGGATTGGCGGCCACCCCCTCTTGGAACTCGTCGAGGATCAGCAGGACGGGTTCGGTGCGTGCTTCGCGGGCGAGCGCCATCAGGAGCTGGTCCCATGAGGTCGCTGGCGGTGCCCAGGCGTCATCGAGCGAGTCGTCCCGCTGGCCCTCCTGCCATGATCGAGCGATCACAGCCAACTCGTCCGCAGCGGAGCGGCCGGCGAACGTGTGGTAGACGGTGCGATGGCGCCCTTCCGCAAACCGCTGGAGGAGAAGCGTCTTCCCGACGCGCCGACGCCCCCAGACCAGACCCAGGCGCTGCCCCGACTTCGCCCACCAGGACTCCAGCTGGTCCAGCTCCCAGGATCGATTGACAAATTGCATGGGGCGATACTAGCAGGCCACGACAGTGTCGTCGCGTGTATGAAGGTCCGAGAGCCCCATCGAAGGCACGCGGCCTGATCAGAGGTAGAGGGAGCGGGCGTACGCAGATCGTCGTGGAGGCAGGTCGGGGTTGTCCTAGCTATCCGAGTGGTGGACGTCGACGTTACAGGTACACCGCTTGGTGCAGCTTCCGCCTGACGGCTTCCATGGCCCGCTGAGCCCGGGTGATGGCCGCCTCGATCATGAGCATGGTCTCGTCGACCTCCCTCAGCACCCGCTTCCCGGAGGCTCCATCGGTGGCTGGAGGCGTAGGCATCTCCACGGGTCGAGTAACCGGGATCGCGATTGGGCGGGGGCGGCTGGCCCTAGGGGCAGGGAATCACGCGTGCCGGGCTAGTTCACTGGGGGTATGGGGTCGCATAGAGCCGATGGCGTTGCTTGCCCCGCACCCCCTCC
>JBAPNX010000001.1:0-75421 GCA_049279335.1 Candidatus Dormiibacterota bacterium | reverse complement strand
ATTTCGATGCCGCCCGTTCCTACGGATTAGCAGAGGACTTCCTAGGCTCCTGGTTGCGCAGCCGGGCTCCCCTGCCTGTACCCATCACTTGTGGATCCAAATGGGGCTACCGCTATGTCGGCGATTGGCGCATGAACGCTCCGGTGCATGAGCTGAAGGAACAATCAATCTCGGCGCTCAGGGCTCAGTATCGGGAGAGCCTGGCATTGCTGGGCCAGCACCTCAACTTGTACCAAGTTCACTCCGCCACCCTGGAGAGCGGCGTCCTAGAGAACCGGGAAGTTCTGGCTGAGCTGGTTCGTCTCAAGGAGGCCGGCTTGGTCGTTGGCATTACCGTCAGCGGGCCGAGGCAGGCCGATACCATTCGGCGCGCGCTGACGGTGGAGGTGGACGGGGTCAACCCCATTTCATCGGTCCAGGCAACCTGGAATCTGCTCGAGGGCTCGGCGGGTACGGCCCTGGCGGAGGCCCACCAGGCCGGCTGGGGGGTTCTGGTGAAGGAGGGCCTTGCCAACGGCAGGCTGCTTGGATACGAGGGATCCCCGACTCGAGCCGCTGCGAGAAGTGGCGGCAACTCACGGGGTGGGCGCGGACACAGTCGCTCTGGCGGTCATCCTGGCCCAGGACTGGGCGGACGTGGCCCTCTCGGGCGCGGTGACGGTTGGCCAGCTCGACAGCAATCTCAGAGCGCCGGACCTGGAACTGTCGGGGGCAGAACTTGATGGCCTAGGGAGGCTTTCCCAGCCTGCCCAGGCCTACTGGAGCGAGCGCAAGGCGCTGCCATGGCGCTGATCAGGCGGTGAATCGCTCGCAACCGGCGGCTCTCGCCGGGTACGCTTAACCGCAGGAGCCGGGCCCGAGCGATCGCCCCGAGGGCCGGCATCCTGGATATCAATCCGGGGTTGACAGGGAGCGCGCATTGGACGCCAGATCGCGCCCGCGCGTGGCCATCATCGCCCACGACGGCAAGAAGGCCGATCTGGTGGCGTTCGCCACCTACAACCGAAACCGGCTCAAGACCTGCAACCTGCTGGCCACCAGCCACACCGGGAGTCTGCTTGAGGAGAAGGTGGGGCTTTCGGTTGAGCAATTCCCATCGGGGCCAATGGGAGGTGACGTCCAGGTCGCCGCCCAGGTGGTTGATGGTGAGATCGATGCGGTGCTCTTCATCGTCGACCCCCTGGGCAAGCATCCCCACGATCCCGACATCCAGACCCTGCTACGTATATGCAACGTCCACGATGTGCCGCTGGCGACCAACATCGCCACCGCGGATGTACTGATGGGCTCCGACGTCCTCTGGGACAAGGCTCGAAGCCGGGCCGACGCGCGGCTTCGCCGCCGGACCATCGCCCAGAGCGAGGATGGTGCCAGCGGTGGGGTGCCCGGCGCCAGCTGACGCGCCGGATCGCAATTTCGGGGCGGCTGGCGTCCGGGGTCCGATCAGGCTCGAAGCGCTAGCCCGGGCCTGCGGCCGGGTCACTGGCCGCTGCTCAGACTAGATCCGAGCCCCTAGGTGCTCAGATCTACTCCCGACGATTCTGCGAGGTCCCGTAGCAGCTGCAGCAGTCGATCCTGCTCCACTCGGTAAACCGTCCGGCCGTCGGACCGAGTGCCCGTTACCAGCCCGGCGCCCCGAAGGGCTCTCAGGTGAGCGCTCACCGTCGGCTGTGCCAGCTCGAACCGGCGCGCCACCTCGCCGACACTGGTGGCTCGCTCGGCCAAGTAGAGCAATATCGATAGCCGAGTGGGGTCTCCCAGGGCGCGCAGCCTGGGTGCGAGCCGCTGGCCGCTGCTCTTCGCGTCCGCCAGCGGGTCCGCTCCAGCACTGAAGCTCACAACCACGTGGTGCGGCAGGTCCCAGATGCTCCAGCTGCCCCCGAAGTAGCCGGGGATCAGGGCTAGCTTTCCCGAACCCGCCGCCTCGTCGATCAGTGATCGCCACTCTGGCTTTTTCCTGCTGACCGCGGCAACGGCTGGCACCACCTCGGGCAGGGGAGCCCCCAGTTCAAGCCTCTGTCCGATCCGCTTGCAGATGCTCAGCACCTCGGCAAGACCCTCTGACTCCCACTCCGGCCGCATCGGCTCCCACAGGTCGCGCAGGACGCCTGCATACCGACGTCGCACGTCCGGCTCGTGCCGGAGGCGGGTCAGCCGCTCGATGAAACGGCGACGGTCGTCCGATGATTCGGCGCTGAGGCCGACTCGGGACAGGTCTACGGCCGACGCTGGAAGGTCGTCCAGGATCTCGTCCAGGCTCGTGGCGAAGAGTAGGCCCGCGTAGTCGGCCAGAACCACCAACTCCCCAGCCCCGCCGCTGACCCCGTCGCCCCAGAAGGAGCGGAGCCGCTCCGCAATTCGGTCAGCCCGCTTGCCACCTATCCCATCAAACCGGTCCAAGACGCCTGGGCGCCGGTTGAGGATCTGGTGGCCAAGCCACAGCAGCTCCATCGGCGCCGAGGGTTCAACGGGCGGCTGCGGTCTGGTGAGTTCGGAGCCCTCGTCGATAGGAGCCATAGTCACTCAACTATATCAGAGTAGAGGAGGAAGGACCGTGCCGCTCGCCTCAGCTAGCGATCGAACCGAGCGATCGTGGTTTTGATCCTGATCCATAGGATTGACAGGCTAATGGCCATATGCTAATATGACTAAATGATCAACATGTATGCGGCGCAGAAGTACACGGAGCGGCGGCAGGCTGAGGATCGCGAGTCGGCGCGGACGTGGAGGCTGGCGCGGGAGCTACGACACCACTCCCAGCCTCTACTTGCGACCAACGTCCAAGGCCCACTCAGCTCCCCACGACAAATAGCGGGCCAGAGCGATGTCAGGCACAGCCCAAGAGGAAGCTGGCCGACCATTCAGTAGCCTCCAGTTCGGCTCACCACATCGCGTGACGATCTAGTGAGCTGCTGGGGACGAGGGTCGGTCGACCGTGGGTCGAAAGTAGGGCCGCCATTCCCACCCTCGCTAGGAGACAGTGCCGCGACTGTAGAACGCCTGGCGTCGGTCTCCGCAGCCGAAAGGGAGGCTCGGGAGCGGGAGCCCCGAGCTCAGTGTGGTGCGGAGCGTCGGCTCGTTGGGCCGCGCCGAAATCGAAGAGAGCACACTCATTCCGTGTGAAAAGGTCTACGTCATGACGTCCATACCTTCGTCATCACCGGCTGTCTCGTCGCAATCATGCTCACGAGCGTTCGTGGCTACCGGTTCGGTCGTGATGTCGTGGTGAGCTGCCGTCAGGGTCATCTGTTCACGACGACGTGGATCCCAGGTGCATCGCTCAAGGCGATCCGCCTCGGGTGGTACCGGTTTCAGCACTGCCCAGTCGGTAACCACTGGACTCTGGTCAAGCCGGTGAAGGAGAGCGATCTCACCGAGGACGACCTCGCCCAGGCGAAGTCGGTGCGCGACACCCGCATCCCCTGATCAGCGTCATCCCACTGGCGACGACGTTTTAACTCCTACCGGCGATCCTGCCATCACTGCTACCAGTCAGTTCTTCCGAGCAGCTTGGCCACGGCCAGCCTGAACCGGGTTGTTATATCGCGCGGCGATAGACTGACCAGCGTAGTAGGCCTGCCTCTGCCTCAGTTGCGATTCCGGAGTGAACCATGGCAAGGCCCGGATCTCGGCCGGCCGACTCACGTCGCGATGACGGCACCTTCCGCACCATCGGGATCCCTCGAGGGCACGGCTGGCACCTCCGCGGGTTGCGGCGGCGGGGTGGCTCTTCTTACTCGGGGCTGCTGAGAAGTGGGATTGGGGTGAGCTCAGCCGTCACCGACTAGCCCGGGCATGACCAGATCTTTGAGCCGTAGAGCCAAAAGGGTGGGGTCCCACCCATGGCGCCCACGCAGGTGCGCGTAGGCCCAGCAGACGGTGTTGAAGAGCAGATCCGCGGCCTCCTCCGGGTCTCCCCCTGGTGGGGCGAGACTGCCGTCCTCTAGGCCGTCTCGGAAGAGACGAGTGAAGGGCTCATTGAAGTTGATCCCGCTGGGGCTGGGTTGGTGGAACACCTGGTCCGAGGCCAACAGGAGAGGCAGATGGGCCTCGGCGACCTGGAAAAGCCCGCTCAGAGCCAGAGCCAGTCGATCCCGAGCCGAGCCGGCGGCCGTGAGTGCCGGCCAGAGCGCCTTCCGGTAGTCCTCCTCCAGCCCTCGCAGCAAGTCGGCCACCAGGGAGTCGCGGGTCGCGCCTAGCCTCCAGACAGTGACCCGCGAGAGACCAGCCTCCTCGGCCACTGCCTCCATGGTCAAGCCGGTCCAGCCGGCCCGGGCCAGCACCGCCACGGCCGCCTGCCGGAGCCGGGCGTCCTGAACCGCCGCCCCTGGCGACTGGCTAGGTAACGGGTCGATCTCGCCCTCGGCCCGATCTGGTCTTGTCATCTGCATCTATCATATCTCTTCTTATGCAGCATTGGAGCTGCATAGATGTGATATAGTAGCTGCATGGCAAGGTACAATTCTGTTACGAGAGGTTCGAGATGAATCTATATCACCGCTGGCTGTGCCGCTCCCAGGCCTGGTCTGAGTTCGTAAGCGGCACCGTGATCCCCGAGAGCCTTGGAGGGGTTGGTCTCGGCGATCGCGTCCTGGAACTAGGGCCGGGCTACGGGGCAAGTACCGGGGGCCTGCTCAGTTTGGTGCCCGAGCTGGTGGTGCTGGAGCCCGACCCTCGGCTGGGAGGGCGCCTGGGCCGTAAGTTCGGCGCACGGTTGGAAGTGGTCCAGGGCGATGCCACCCGCATGCCCTTCGGTGCGGGCCTCTTCTCGGCCGTGGTTTGCTTCACCATGCTCCACCACCTTCCCTCGGCCGCGGCCCAAGACCGACTCTTCGCCGAGGTTGCCCGGGTATTGCGCCCAGGTGGGGTCTTCGTGGCCAGCGACAGTCGGGGGGGCTGGCGCTTCCGCTTGATCCACCTCCTCGACAACTGCACGCCTATGGGCGCCGACGGGCTGGAGCGGCGGTTGCAGAGGGCTGGCTTGGACGCCGGCAAGATCGAGGCCGGCCGTTCCCACATCGCCCTTGTGGCCCGGAGCTCGAGATCAGCCCAAGACCCAGGGCCCTGGCCGCGGCCAACGGCGGCCTCAATTCTGTGGAGGGAAGCGAACCATGACTGATCTCTACGCTGTAATTCGTCGCGAACGCGAACTCCGACTGCGGGACGTAGAGCGCCAGCGTGCCCTGGGAATGATCGAGCCTGGACGGCCGCTCCGCTGGCTCGGCGCGAATGACGAGGTGCGCGTCGGTCACCCCATCGTGCCGTTGTCCCACTGGAGGAGGCGCGAGACCGGTCCGAGGCCGGTCTCGCCCCGCTGAGGCAGGTCAACATCTGGCGCCAAACAGCACACACAGGGACATGCCTGGGGTCGTACTCGCGGTCCGTGGACTCCCGGACGATCTCAAATGCCATCCGGTTGAGATCGGTGGGCTTCCTTGACCGCTTTGGCATCCCTCTGCTCTACCTCCGATCTCAAACGGGAGGGATTTCAAACTGACCCACTACCTCCTCGAGATCGATCTTGACCTCAGGCGAGTTCGGGTATATACTTCGACGTCCGCGCCGAGCGTCGGGCTCGGTGGCTGGGATTGCTCCAAAGGCGAGTCCAGTCTGCTCCTTGACAATTGAAGAGTGGAGACGATTCTGCGTCCACATGCCCCTACAGGAAGGGGCCCAACAAATTCTTTGCAACCTTCCCGACTTCGGTCGGGTTGGTAATGACGGAGAGTTTGATCCTGGCTCAGGATTAACGCTGGCGGCGTGCCTGACACATGCAAGTCGAACGAGGCCGCAAGGCCGAGTGGCGGACGGGTGAGTAACACGTGACCAACCAACCTCGAAGTTGGGAATAGCTCTGCGAAAGTAGGGGTAATACCGAATGTGGCCCAGGGCGGGCATCTGCCCTGGTCTAAAGATTCATCGCTTCGAGACGGGGTCGCGGCCTATTAGCTTGTTGGTGGGGTAACGGCCCACCAAGGCGATGATGGGTAGCTGGTCTGAGAGGACGACCAGCCACACTGGGACTGAGACACGGCCCAGACTCCTACGGGAGGCAGCAGTGAGGAATCTTCCGCAATGGGCGAAAGCCTGACGGAGCAACGCCGCGTGTGGGATGAAGACTCTAGGGTTGTAAACCACTGTCGGAGGGGACGATCGTGACGGTACCCTCCAAGAAAGCCCCGGCTAACTACGTGCCAGCAGCCGCGGTAATACGTAGGGGGCGAGCGTTATCCGGATTTACTGGGCGTAAAGCGCGTTAAGGCGGATGGCAAAGTTGGGGGTGAAATTTCGGGGCTTAACCCCGAAACTGCCGCCAATACTGGTCATCTAGAGTGTGGGAGAGGAAGGTGGAATTCCGGGTGTAGTAGTGAAATGCGTAGATATCCGGAGGAACACCGGTGGCGAAGGCGGCCTTCTGGCCCATAACTGACGCTGTAGCGCGAAAGCGTGGGGAGCGAACGGGATTAGATACCCCGGTAGTCCACGCCCTAAACTTTGTGAACTAGGTGTTGGGTGTATTGACGCGCTCAGCGCCGTAGCTAACGCATTAAGTTCACCGCCTGGGGACTACGGCCGCAAGGTTAAAACTCAAAGGAATTGACGGGGGCCCGCACAAGCAGCGGAGCATGTGGTTTAATTCGATGCAACGCGAAGAACCTTACCTAGGCTTGACATGTCGGTGTAACTCCTGGAGACAGGAGCCCCCGCAAGGGCGCCGACACAGGTGGTGCATGGCTGTCGTCAGCTCGTGCCGTGAGGTGTTGGGTTAAGTCCCGCAACGAGCGCAACCCCTATGGTTAGTTGAATTTTTCTAGCCAGACTGCTGGGAGAAACCCAGAGGAAGGTGGGGATGACGTCAAGTCAGCATGCCCTTTATGTCTAGGGCTACACACATGCTACAATGGGTGGTACAACGGGCTGCGACCTCGCGAGGGGAAGCGAATCCCTGAAAGCCATCCTCAGTTCGGATCGCAGGCTGCAACTCGCCTGCGTGAAGTCGGAGTTGCTAGTAACCGCAGGTCAGCATACTGCGGTGAATATGTTCTCGGGCCTTGTACACACCGCCCGTCAAACCACCCGAGTCTGGTGCACCCGAAGTCGCTTTGCTGAACCGTAAGGACAGCGGTGCCGAAGGTGTGCCCGGCGAGGGGGGTTAAGTCGTAACAAGGTAGCCGTACCGGAAGGTGTGGCTGGATCACCTCCTTTTAAGGAGCTTCGGACTGGGCTTCGGCTCAGTACGGAGGTCAACTCAGATTCCACAGATAAAGTCAGTCCCAAAACCGCGAAGAGTAGCGGTCCTTCTGGAGTCGGTCGCGAACGCGCAAGCGGAGCTGCCGGCCGGAAGGAGTGCCGCGAACAGTAGTGAGCAAGTAGGGAGTGCATGGTCCGCGTAAGCGGAGAAGGTGGATTCGGCGGCAGTGCAAACCTGCAACACAATCGAACAGCCCCTTCGGGCAAACGGACGTAGGATCTCTCCACGCTTCAGCGGTCAAGCGGCAGGCGTCTGCGCGGCCTCTGCGATCCGGCAACGAGCCGGGCGCCGCGGGCCTTTAGCTCAGGTGGTCAGAGCGCACGGCTGATAACCGTGAGGTCTGTGGTTCGAGTCCACAAAGGCCCACCACGGTGCCAATCGTTCTGGTCCACAGTGGGTAGAGGCAGAAGACGTCAGCGGTTGAGCGCGGGGATGTAGCTCAGTTGGCAGAGCGCCTGCTTTGCAAGCAGGAGGCCAGCGGTTCGAGCCCGCTCATCTCCAGAGAGACTGCACCTTGATAACCAAAGAGCGCGTGTATGAGAAGACCTGCTCCGGGCGGATTGGTGTCCGGCGGGGTGGGTCGCGCATTGCTCGGGTCGCGGCTGGGCCACCAGGCCACGTCGCCGTTCCTGAGCCGTGTGGACAGAGAGATTATGGTCAAGCTACTAAGAGCACATGGTGGATGCCTTGGCACCAGAGGCCGATGAAGGGCGCGGCAGAGCTGCGATAAGTCCCGGGGAGCTGCGGCGCAAGCTGTTATCCGGGAATTCCCGAATGGGGCAACCCGGCCAGGGTCATGCCTGGTCACCCGCCGCTAAATCAAATAGGCGGCGTGGAGGGTACGCAGGGAACTGAAACATCTAAGTACCTGCAGGAAGAGATATTCCCCTAGTAGTGGCGAGCGAAAAGGGAAAAGCCTAAACCGAAGCGGCGTGATAGACGGCAGTCGTTTCCGCTTCGGGGTCGTGGGACCTACTTGTTCCTGCTGCCGTGGGGACAGGGAGTAATAAAACCGACGTCTAGCCGAACGGCATTGAATGGCCGGCGATACAGGGTGGCAGCCCCGTAGGCGAAAGGCGAGCGGTCTCCCGGCGGGGATCCCAAGTACCACCGAACACGTGGAATTCGGTGGGAATCTGCGCGGACCATCGCGTAAGGCTAAATACCTCTGGTGACCGATAGTGAACGAGTACCGTGAGGGAAAGGTGAAAAGTACCCCGGAAGGGGAGTGAAAGAGTACCTGAAACCGTGTGCTTACAAACCGTGAGAGCACTATGCCTGCTTGCAGGAATGTGTGATTGCGTGCCTTTTGTAGAATGATCCGGCGAGTTACTTCAGTGTGGCGAGGTTAAGGGGTTGACACCCGGAGCCGCAGCGAAAGCGAGTCTGAATAGGGCGTTATGTAGTCGCACTGAGTAGACCCGAAACCGAGTGACCTACCCATGGTCAGGGTGAAGCGCGGGTAAGACCGCGTGGAGGCCCGAACCGACCCCGGTTGAAAACGCGGCGGATGAACTGTGGGTAGCGGTGAAATGCCAATCGAACTCGGAAATAGCTGGTTCTCCTCGAAATGCATTTAGGTGCAGCGTCGTCGATTTGTTTGTCGCAGGTAGAGCACTGAATGGGCTAGGGGCGATCACCTCGTTACCAAACCCAACCAAACTCCGAATGGCGGCAAATTTTACGGCGGCAGTGAGACTGTGGGGGCTAAGCTTCATAGTCGAAAGGGAAACAGCCCAGACCGCCGGCTAAGGTCCCAAATCCCAGGCTAAGTGGCAAAGGATGTCACGTTGCCCAGACAACCAGGATGTTGGCTTAGAAGCAGCCATCATTTAAAGAAAGCGTAATAGCTCACTGGTCGAGTGGTGTGGCGCCGACAATGATCGGGGCTCAAGTCTGGAACCGAAGCCGCGGATGTCATAGCTTCGGCTATGGCGTGGTAGAGGAGCGTTCCGCGGGCAGTGAAGGTCGAGCGTGAGCACGGCTGGAGCGCGTGGAAGTGCGAATGCCGGAACAAGTAGCGAGAAACGCGTGAGAAACGTGTTCGCCGTAAGCCTAAGGTTTCCTGGGCTACGTTAATCGTCCCAGGGTCAGTCGGGCCTAAGCCGAGGCCGAAAGGCGTAGGCGATGGACAGCTGGTCAACATTCCAGCACCACTGGTGAGTACCGATGGGGTGACAGGGAAGGGTAGACACAGCGGGGCGTCGGTTGTCCCCGTGCAAACAGGTAGGGGGCCTAGTAGGAAAATCCGCTAGGCACATACCCCGAGAGGATGCCGAGCCCGTAAGGGCGTAGTGGTTGATCCCAAGCTCTCAAGAAAAACCTCTAAGGGTTGATCCACCAGTGCCCGTACCGCAAACCGACACAGGTAGGCAGGAAGAGGATTCTAAGGCGATCGAGAGAACCGTGGTTAAGGAACTCGGCAAATTGTCCCCGTAACTTCGGGAGAAGGGGAGCCTCTGCAGGTGAAGGGCGCACGCCCGGAGCCAGTGGAGGCCGCAGAGAAAAGGCCCAAGCGACTGTTTACTAAAAACACAGGTCCCTGCCAAAGCGCAAGCTGATGTATAGGGGCTGACGCCTGCCCGGTGCTGGAAGGTTAAGAGGAAGGGTTCACGCCCTGAATTGAAGCCCCAGTAAACGGCGGCCGTAACTATAACGGTCCTAAGGTAGCGAAATTCCTTGTCGGGTAAGTTCCGACCCGCACGAATGGCGTAACGACTTGGGCGCTGTCTCGACCACGGACTCGGCGAAACTGAAGTACCTGTGAAGATGCAGGTTACGCGCGGCAGGACGGAAAGACCCCGTGGAGCTTTACTGCAACTTGGCGTTGATGTGGGGTCTAGCATGTAGAGGATAGCTGGGAGACTTTGAAGCGGGGCCGCTAGGTTCCGTGGAGTCAACCTTGGAATACCAGCCTTGCTAGGTTTTATGTCTAACCGGTGCCGTTATCCGGTATCGGGACCACGCCAGGCAGGCAGTTTGACTGGGGCGGTCGCCTCCCAAAAGGTAACGGAGGCGCCCAAAGGTTCCCTCAGCCTGGATGGAAATCAGGCCTTAAGAGTGCAAAGGCATAAGGGAGCTTGACTGTGAGGCCTACAAGCCGAGCAGGGACGAAAGTCGGGCTTAGTGATCCGACGGCTCTGAATGGAAAGGCCGTCGCTCAACGGATAAAAGCTACCCCGGGGATAACAGGCTCATCTTGCCCAAGAGTTCACATCGACGGCAAGGTTTGGCACCTCGATGTCGGCTCGTCGCATCCTGGGGCTGGAGTAGGTCCCAAGGGTTGGGCTGTTCGCCCATTAAAGCGGTACGCGAGCTGGGTTTAGAACGTCGTGAGACAGTTCGGTCCCTATCCGCCGTGCGCGCAGGAGATTTGAGGAGAGCCGACCTCAGTACGAGAGGACCGGGTTGGACGGACCGCTAGTGCACCGGTTGTTCCGCCAGGAGCACCGCCGGGTAGCCATGTCCGGAAGGGATAAGCGCTGAAAGCATCTAAGTGCGAAGCCCACTCCAAGATAAGATCTCCCACCGGGTTAACCGGGTAAGACCCCAGGTAGACCACCTGGTTGATAGGCCGCGGGTGTAAGAGCAGCAATGCTTTCAGCTGAGCGGTACTAATCGGTCGAGGGCTTGACCACTCTCTACCACACTGTTCAGGGGCGCGCCCGAGGGGCAGACTCCACTGGGCGGTGGCTCATACACAGCTCTAGGTAATCGGATAGCTGGCCCAGCGCCTTTGAGGCCTGCGCTGGCTGACCCTTTATCTACTAGAGATCCGGTGACGATAGCGACGGGGAAACACCTGTTCCCATTCCGAACACAGCAGTTAAGCCCGTCTGCGCCGATGGTACTGCCCTGGAGACGGGGTGGAAGAGTAGGTCATCGCCGGGTCTCTTTTTTTTGCACCTCGAGCCCCACTATGGCAGTTGCGCGCTCGTGATCAGTGCCAGGTGACGGTATTGCGCTGCTCGTCTGCGCCATCGGCCGGGAAGAGACGCCAGAAGTAGTACCCAGCCACGGAGACCATCAGAATGTTGTCGAAGCCGAACATGAGCAGCCCTCCCAGGTGCTGGTCCGCGACTGCGGAGACTCCAAGGAGTTGGCTATGGTGCCCATAAAAGCTGTACACCGCTCCCGGTAGCAGAGCCAGTGTGAGACCCACCACCACTGAGGGAAGTGCCCCGCAGGTCAGGTAGGCAACCTCTCCCAAGGGACTCAAATTCCAGGATTCCCCATCTCTGTGAATGACCACTGCCCACCAGAACATCAGGCCCACGGCTAGGAAACTGAGGTGCTGCAAAAAATAGACGAGGGGGTTGGTGAGCGAGTAATCGAGCAGAGACGGGAGGTGCCAGAACACCAAGATGACGAAGTAGACGCTTGCCCCGAGGAAGGGATAGACCAGAGCCCTCAAGGCCGGAGCCAGCCAACTGCGCAGTAGCCAGTCAACGGTCGGGTCAGGTAGCCCACGTATTAGGAGGGGCGGGGCCACCATGGCCAGCACGAGGTGCTGGGCCATATGGACGCTGAAGAGGTAGCGCTGACCGACGACATCTAGCGCGGAATCGAGCGCGACCAGCACCAGCAGCACTCCCACGACCCAGGCCGCCGCACGTCCGTCACGTCCCGCTCCCGGGAACCTTGCATACGCTGCAAGCGCGATCCCACAGACCAACCAGAGCGCCGGGTCAAACTCCCAAAGCGAGATCCAGTGCAGCCATGACGTCATAAGGCGGCGTCGGCGTTCACGAGTCTTTAGGATTCGACGCGTCCCGAGTCGCCGCCTGAGTTCTGCGGTAGAGCTCGACCTCCGCGTCTGCCTTGCGCTCGTCGTCCCGCAGCCACTGCAAGACCACTATGTCGAGCATGATCTCGGCTGGAATCGCGGCTGGAACCCACGCCACCCCGGCGCCCCATTGCTGGTCAGTCAGCGCCGAGATCCTCAGGGGACGCGTGGCCATGCGGTAGTAGGGAGCGTACCAAGCGTGGCCCGAAAATCCGAGGCTCAGAGCCACCACCCACATCACCGCGGTGCCGGCGACCAGGTAGCCGCACAGTGGCCAGGTGCTGAGCAGGCGGCGCAGGGGATAACTGTCGACGGTCTGGGACCAGTACATGAGTCCGCCCAGCAGCAGGGTTGCGAACTCCAAATCATGCATGGCTGCTGTGCGGAAGGTGAAGTCGAACACGGCGGGCACATGCCAACCCCAGAAGGTTAGTGCCAGCGCGGCGAGGCCCAGCCACGGGCGCCGCAGGAACCGACCAATGGCGAGGGGGACGGGCCGCCTGAACAGGGGTTGTGCTTTCGAAGCCAACGGTTCCCTCCACCGCTGGGGCAGTCCTCGCCACATCGGCAGCAGCGGGGCGCCGACTAACAGCAGGGGAGCTGCGACCATCTGGAGCAGACAGTGCTCCACCATGTGGATCCAGAAGAGGGAGTAGGCGAGATAGTTGACGGGTCCCTGTACGGCGAAAAGGATGACGGCTAGGCCGGTGTAGAACGAGACCGCCCGCCAGGCCCCGATCTTGGGATCACTCGGAAGCTGTGCCCGCAAAATCTGCCTGCGCCCGCGCCAGTAGATAAAGGCGCCGAGGAGGATGGGGATCCACACCCCAGGCTCCAGGGAATACCCGTAGAGGTGCGTCCAAGGGGCCCAGAAACTCACCGGGTGTGGGTCCTCTGCCTAGCTGCTCTGATCAGCCTCTTCGGTACCACAAGGAAGGTCGAGTCTACTCGCGAGCTCCGAGCCCATCAGTCAAGGAAGGATCGCCTCGGAGTGCGTACCGACGAGTTCCCGGTGAGCCTCCGCCGCCAGCGCGCTGCGGCGCGGCAATGCGGCCATCGAAGCTCGCAGTTGTCCGCAGGCGGCGGTCGCCCTTTCACCGCGTGAGAAACGGATGCTGGCTCGAGCGCCGACAATCTCGGCGAACTCCCGGCAGGCCCGCTGAGTTGGGGCTGCCAGGGCGCTATTCGGAATCGGGTTCATGGGGATGAGGTTGACATGCGCATGCACGCCGGCAGCCAGCTGCCGCAGTGCCACCGCGTCAGCCGCGCGGTCGTTGACTCCGGCTATGAGCACGTACTCGAGACTAACCCGCCGTCCGGTGGAGCCGCTGAAGCGAATCGCTGCGGCCGTGAGCTCCGCCAGAGGGTAGCGGCGGTTGAGCGGGACAAGTCGATCGCGCAACTGGTCGTCGGCAGCATGCAGCGAAATCGCCAGCCTTACCGGTAATTTCTCGCCCGCGAGCTTGTCGATCTCTGGGACCAACCCACTGGTCGAGACCACGACGCGCCGCGGCGAGATGCCCCAATCACTCAGCAAGTGAAGAGAGTCGACCACCGGCGTGTAGTTGTGTAGGGGCTCACCCATGCCCATGAACACCACGTTGCTGGGTGCGCCCTGCCCCGCCTCGAACCAGACGCGTCCTGCAGCGCGGACCTGATCGACGATCTCGGCGGTGGTGAGGTTGCGACGCAGTCCCAACTGACCGGTGGCACAGAAGAGACAGCCGATGGCGCAACCAACCTGGGAGCTGACGCAAACGGTGTTCCGTGGTCGCTGGCCGGGTCCGCCGGGATGGCGGATCAGTACGGTCTCCACTTCTTGACCGTCGTGGGCGCGGAGCAGCAGCTTGGTGGTCAAGCCGCGGTCGGTTGAGGCTGCCAGCACCGAATTCAGGCTCTGGAAGCAAAGCATGGCGGCCAGCTCCTCGCGCAGTGCCGCGGGCAACGCTTTCATTTCCAGGAAACTGGAGACTCGCCCACCCCACGCCTGCTCTCGGATCTGGGCAGCGCGATAGCGTGGCTGGCCCAGCTCGATCAGCACCGTCTCCAGGGCACTTCTACTGAAACCGCCCAGTTCGCGGTGGGACGCTGTCATCGACCTCGGATCAGACTCATGAACTCAGCGCGGGTGCGCGGGTCGCGACGGAAGATCCCGGTCATGGAACTGGTGATGGTTCGGTTTCCTGGCTTCTGCACCCCCCGCATCATGCTGCAGAGGTGATCAGCCTCCAGGACAACCGCAACGCCGCGAGGCTCGAGGTGTCGCTGGAGCGCGGCGGCGATCTCAGAGGTCATCCGCTCTTGAACCTGCAGCCTCCGAGCGAAGGCGTCGACCAGACGAGGCAGCTTGCTCAGCCCGATGATCCTGCCCTGGGGCAGGTAGCCGACGTGAGCTAGGCCGAAGAAGGGGAGGAGATGGTGCTCGCAGAGGCTGTAGAAGGTGATGTCGCGGACCACCACCAGCTCGTCGTAGCGTTCCTCGAAGATGGCGCGACCGAGGATGTCGTCAACGTTGACCCTGTAGCCGGAAGTGAGGAACGTCAGGCTCTCCGCGACCCTGCGCGGGGTGTCGCGCAGTCCGGGACGATCCGGGTCCTCACCAACCTCGGTCAACAGCCGGCGAACCGCGGACTCGGCATCGCCTGCGAGCGAGGCTCGGCCTGGCAGCGCGGTGTCGGTTGGTCCTTGGCGTTCAAGATCGGGCGACTTTGTGTTCACAGGCAGTGGATTGTCTCAGTACGGGCGAATGACCGCTCCTGGGCGGCACCTCAGCCTGGTGGGAGGCGGTCCCAGAGAGCCCGGGCAGACTTGGCGCCGTCGCGCAGGCAGGCGGCGATCCCGATGCCTGCGAATGCGGCTCCAGTCAGTTCAATTGCCGCCGGGAGCGCCGCCGACGCCTCTGCCACCCGAGTCCGCCAGCCGAGGTGGCCGGTCCGGTACTGAGGCAGGGAGCCGTGCCAGCGCTGGACTCGTGCGTCGACCGGCAGCTGGCTCAGTCCCAGGATGGCGCGCAGCTCCCGGTGCACCGAGCTCACCAGGGTGGCATCGTCCAGTGCCAAAGCCCATTCATCCCCAAAGCTGCCCACCGAGGCACGGAGGATGGTCAGTCCAGGCTGGCGCAGATGGGGCCACTTGCGGTCCATGAAGGTGCAGGCGGTCACGGTCCGACGGGGACGCCTAGCCACGAGGAAGCCGCTGCCCGGGAGTGGCCGGGCGAAGGCAGTTTCGGGGTAGGCCAGGGTGACAGTCGCCACCGACGCATACTCCAACTGCCGGAGCAACTCCCCTAGGTGATCTGAGATTGGGCTGAGCAGTCCCGCCGCGGCCGGTGCCGGCAGGGCCAGCACCACCCCGTCAAATTCGGCCCTGGACCGCCCGTGGCTCTGAATCCGGATGCGATCGGGCTCTGGCGCGTCGATGCCCACGACTGGGCTGCCGACCCTCACAGCATCATGTGGCAGGGCATCGAGCAGCCCACCCACCAGCTTTGCCAGGCCGCCATCGAAGCTCACGAAAGGGGCGGGATTGGGCACCGACGCTACGGGTCTGCGCGCGTGACGCAGCCCATGGAGCAAGCTTCCCCCCTCCTCGACCGCGGCCAGCAGTTGAGGGGCGACCGCCCCGGTGCTGAGATCCCGTGCATGCCCGGCGTACACCCCACCTAGCAATGGGTCGAGAAGGCGAACCAGGACTGCTCTCCCGACTCGGCGCGCCACGAATTCGCCGAGGGGTCCGTCGCTCGGAGGCTTGGGCTGGTGAAGCCAGGGCTCGAGTGACGCTCTGGCGGCGCCGATCAGTCCCAGGGCTCTGATTGCATCCACTCTCCAGGGATAGAGGGGTACTCCCAAGACTGAGTCTTTGGGGATCGCGATCATCCGCCGGCCGTTCCAAATCGAGGCCGACGTCGTGGCGGGGCGGATAAGGCTGGAGCTCAACCCCAGCGTCGTGATGATCTTCTCGACCTCCGGGTCGCGAGCCAGCAGGCTCTCGGAGCCGAGATCGATATTGGCGCCGCCGACCTCGGTGGTCAGGATTTTGCCGCCCGCTCGGTCAGTGGCTTCGAAGACGGAGAGGGAGATGGGAGTGGCGCTCTTCTGGGCGAGGCGAACGAGTTCGCCCGCTGCCGCCAGCCCGGACACGCCTGCGCCGATCACCGCCAGGCGACGACTGGGGATGCTCAAGGAATGGCGGCGGTCCCCGCCTGCACCAGGTCGGCCAGCACCGCGACGAAGTCGGGACTCGCATTCGGCATCGGGGTCCGGGACAGACGGACGCCTAGCCGCGCGGCCTCGGCCTGGGCCTCTATGTCTAGGTCGTAGAGGATTTCGAGGTGGTCGGCGGTGAAGCCGCAGGCGCATACCACGAACTCTTTGATTCCTGACGCGGTGGATTCGCGCAGCACGTCTAACAACTCGGGTCCCAGCCAGGGCTCTCCCGTCTTGGCCACGCTCTGCCAGGCGGTGGTCCAGTTGGCCAGTTGAGCCTCTTCGGCGACCGCGGTCGCCGTTTCCAAGAGCTGACCTGGGTAAGGGTCGCCCCTGTCCTTGAGACTGGCAGGCAGGCTGTGCGCGGTAAAAATCACTTGGGCCGCCGCGCCCCCGGGACTCTGCGCCAGCACCTCTCGTACCCTGGCCCCCAGCCACTTCACGTAACCGGCTTCGGTGTGCCAGTCGGTCACGAATCGCAGCCGGACTGGACTGGCGTGTTTGGCGGCCGCGCTCTTGGCCCGGCTGACGTACTCGCCTACGCTCATCGCCGAGAAGTGAGGGGCGAGCACCAACCCGATGGCCTCCGTCGTTCCCTCGGCGGCCAGCTCGTCGACTGCCTCTTCGATGAAGGGGTGAGAGTGCTTCATCCCCACTGCCACCCGCCAACGCATGCCTTCGCGACGCTGCAACTCCTGCCCCAGGGCCTCAGCCTGCGCGTGCGTGATCCCTTGGAGCGGGGAACTCCCGCCTATCGCTTGATACCGGCGCTCCAGCTCTGCCAGAGCCTCTGGTTGAGGTTGCCTGCCTCCGCGCATGTGGGAGTAGTAGGCAAGGATCTCCGAGTGGTCACGGGGACTCCCGTATGCCATTAGCAGGACCGCCCGGGCGGCTTGTCCGGGATCCCCAGCGGAGGTCTCCAGGACCGACTGAGGGTCGCGTTCGGAAGCAGTGGTCGAGGTCAAACTGAGTTCCCTTCCAGGCCGATCCGATGCTGCCCGCCCTTCTCCCGGGTGTCCACTCTAGCGACCGAGTCGGCGTCGACCTCGTTGCTAGAGTTAGCCGCGCTGTGGGGATCCAGCCGACTTTGACTGGCGGGCCAACTTCTTCCTGGCGGCGGCCTGCCGGCGGTGCTCCTGGGGCTGAGCTCCTGGAGGGGGCTCGCACCGTCCTCGGTCTGCCGGAAGCCGCGATGCTCGCCCAGCTGCGCGCCTGGCCCCAGGGACTCGCGCTCCGACTTTTCAGCGCCATGGCCCGACTGCGGGCCTTCGACGAGCGAGCGGTGATTCTGCAGCGTCAAGGCAGAATCGGCACCTATCCCACGTTCTACGGTGAGGAGGGAGTCCAGGCCGCCAGCGTCCTTGCCCTTCGGAGCCAGGACTGGCTCTTTCCCACCTACCGTCAGCCTGCCGTGGTGACCCTGAGAGGATGCCCGCCGATAGTGCCGCTCCTCATGTGGCGGGGACACCCCGGGGGCTGGCATGACGTGATGAAGTACCGGGTGGCCCCGGTCTGCGTTCCGGTCGCCACCAACCTGCCCCACGCGGTGGGCGCCGCCTGGGGCGCCAAGCTCCGCGGCCAGGAGCTGGTGGCTCTTGGCTACGGAGGGGACGGCTCCACGTCGGCGGGAGATTTCCACGAAGCCTGCAACCTGGCAGCCGTTGTCGGCGCTCCGGTGATTTTCTTGATTACCAACAATCAGTGGGCAATCAGCACCCCGCTCAGCAAGCAGACCAGGGTTCCCCGACTGGCCGACAAGGCGGCTGCCTACGGCATGCCCGGAATCAGGGTGGATGCCTTCGACGTCTTTGCCTGCTACCAGGCGGTGTTCGAGGCGGCGGCGAGGGCTCGCCAGGGCGAGGGTCCCTTTCTGATTGAGGCGATCGGCTACCGGCTCGGCCCGCACGGAACCGCCGACGAACCGTCGGTCTACCGGTCCCCCGAAGCGGACCGCCTCTGGGAGCCGATGGAGCCGCTCCGGCGGACTCGAGCCGCTCTCGTGGCCGCGGGGTTGGCGTCGGAGCAGGAATTGGAGCAGGTCCAAACCGACCTCGCCCAAGAGCTCCGCGATGCCGGCGACGCGCTGGACGGGTATGCCCCGGCCACAATTGAGGAGATCGCCGGGACCGTCCACCTGGACACGCCCTGGAGCCTCATGCCCGACAGCTTGCGAGAGCCCACCTGGGCGGACCGCGGCGGTGGTGGCAAGTGACTGTCGCCTCTGAGCTGAACATGGTCGAGGCCATCAACCGGGGGATGGGCCAGATTCTGGCGGAGGACCACGAGAGTCTCTTGCTGGGAGAGGATGTCGGCGCCAACGGCGGTGTCTTCCGGGCCAGCGCCGGCCTGCAGGAGCGCTTTGGGGAAGAGCGCGTGATTGACACGCCGCTCAGCGAGGCGGGGTTCGTTGGCGCCGCCATCGGGATGTGCCTGGTGGGTCTCCATCCCATCGTCGAGATCCAATTCGATGCGTTCGTCTATCCCGCCTTTGAGCAGCTGGTTTCCCACGCGGGTAGGTTCCGCTGGCGCACTCGGGGTGCGTACGGGCTGCCGCTGGTCATCCGACTTCCTTACGGGGGCGGGACCAAGGCACCGGAGCTGCACTCGGACTCACCGGAAACCCTCTTCAGCCATGTCCCGGGCCTCCGGGTGGTTATCCCCTCCGACCCCATCTCGGCGGGCGAGCTGCTGCTGGCGGCGATCAGCTACGGCGACCCGGTGGTATTCATGGAGCCGAAGCGGATGTACCGGCGGGGTCGACGGTCGGTGCCGGACCGGTTCGAGCCTGGTGATCTCGACCACGCCGTCGTGCTCCGTCCGGGTAGCGATCTCACCGTCATCGCCTACGGAGCTATGATCGAGGTCGCCCAAGCAGCCGCCGAGCACCTCCAAACTGAAGGCGTGTCAACCCGGGTGCTGGATCTGCGCTCCATCTACCCGCTGGATCGCGAGGGCATTCTCGCCGCTGCCGAAGAGACAGGGCGGGTCCTGGTGGTTCATGAGGCCCCCCGCCACTGTGGGGTGGGGGCGGAGATCGCGGCCCTCCTGCAGGAGGAAGCAGCTGACGTGCTCCTCGCTCCCACCCTGCGGGTGACGGGAATGGACATGCCCTTTCCGCTGTCGCAGAACGAGGACGACGCCCTGCCCTCGGTCGAGCGGGTGATTTCGGCTGCCCGCAGCATGCTCGAGTACTGAGTCGGGTTCGATGCCGGAATTCAGGCTCCCCGACTTGGGCGAAGGGGTTACCGAAGGAGAGGTAGTCGAGTGGCGGGTTGCCGAGGGTGCCACGGTGCGCCGCGACCAGGTCTTGGTCGTTGTTGGCACCGACAAGGCCACGGTCGAGATTCCCTCGCCATTCGACGGTCGGGTGGATGCTCTGCTTGCCGGCCAAGGCGCGAAGGTGCGGGTGGGCGACGCTCTTCTCCGGGTGGACACTGGCGTCGAGGAGCCAGCAGCGGTTCCGGCTCAAGCCAGCTCCCCGACTGAGGCTCGTCCGGCGGGCGAGGTCCTCGCAGCGCCTCCACATCTCGAGTCTCGGCCACGAGCTCTACCGTCGGTCCGGCGCGCCGCCCGCCTACGAGGCCTGGAGTTGGGCGAGCTGGTCGGAAGCGGACCTCAGGGCCGGGTGGGGATGGCGGACCTGCTGGAGGCAGGGCGGCGAGTCCCGCTCCGGGGCGCCGCCCGGCTGATGGCCCAAAGGATGGCGGTGGCCCACCAGAAGGTGCCGCAGGTGACAGTGGTGCTGGAGTTGGACGCGGCGCCCATGGAGAGGCGGGTCTCAGCGGGAGCGGCGGGAGCCGGTGTGCCGCCGACGATTCTGGGACTTATCTCCCTGGCCGCGGTGGCCGGGCTGGTGGCGGATCCGCTCCTCAATGCCAGTCTCGACGATGAGGCGATGGAGATCGTTTACCACGAGCGGGTGCATCTGGGAATCGCGGTCCAAACCGGTGACGGACTGAGGGTGGCGACCATTCGAGACGCCGACCAGCTATCGGCCGATGACTTCCAGCGTGAGCTGGAGCGGATGGTCGAGGCGGCGCGCGCCGGATCCCTGACCCCCGCCGACCTGACCGGATCCACCTTCACAGTCTCCAGCGGGGGCAAGTTGGGCGGGCTGCTGGCGACGCCGATTGTCAACTGGCCCAACCTGGCCATCCTGGGCGTGCACGCGATCCAGGATCGAGCGGTCATCGCGGACGGACAGGTGGTACCGGGTCGACGCGCCAATCTGTCGCTCTCGTTCGACCACCGTGTGGTTGACGGCATGCGAGCGTCCCGCTTCCTGTACGAATTGGAGGCACGGCTGACGAGTATTTGACCGCCCGGTCAGGGATTGGTGGTGCCGAGACCGGGAGTTGAACCCGGACGAGCTTGCGCTCACTGCCCCCTCAAAGCAGCGTGTCTACCATTTCACCACCTCGGCACGCTCGATGGATGTTACCCGGTGAGGTATGTCTCCCTAGCGAGACTCGGGAATGAGTGCGCAGCAGCGGCCGCCCAGGACCGACAGCCTCAGCTTCGCTGCGCTGGCCGCTCGGATCCTCGAGATGCCCGGTCCAGGCACCCGTCTCGTCGCCATCGATGGCTGTGGTGCCCGCGCCCAGGAGGCTCATCCGGTCTCTTTGAGCTGTGCTACGCTGAAGTTGTCTTCGGGGCAGGGTGAAAATCCCGACCGGCGGTGACAGCCCGCGAGCGTGACGAGGGCAACCTCAGAACGCAGGACTCGGTGAAATTCCGAGGCCGACAGTCAGAGACATGAGCCACCGGTTCAGTCTCGAGTCTGGATGGGAGAAGACGGGTCCGGGCGTCCATCTGCCCGGTCATCTCCCTGCCCGGTGGCGGGAGTATCTGTGACCGAGCAAATCCAAGGCGAACCTGAGACCGGCGCGCGCGGCGACCCGATGGCGCGTGCTTTGGAGCTGGCGCGCCGGGCGAACTACCAGACCTCTCCCAACCCGATGGTGGGTGCGGTCCTGATCCGCGACGGCGTTGTGGTCGGCGAGGGCCATCACACCCGCGCCGGGGCCGCCCACGCCGAGGTGGTGGCGTTGGATCAGGCAGGAGCGCGGGCGCGAGGCGCGACCCTGTGGGTGACCCTGGAGCCCTGCTGTACCACTGGGCGTACAGGACCGTGCACCGAACGAATCCTGGCGGCGGGAGTGGCCGAGGTCCGGGTGGCAACTCTCGATCCCAACCCTGAAATCAACGGCTGTGGGGTGGCCCAGCTCAGAGCGGCCGGGGTGAGTGTCCAGGTCGGACAGCACGGGGAAGAAGCCAAGGCGTTGATCAGGGAGTTCAGCCAGTGGGTGAGGACCGGGCGCCCCCTAGTGACACTCAAGTTCGCGATGAGTTTGGACGGCAAGGTCGCGACCGCGGGTGGGGAATCGCAGTGGATCACCTCAGAGCTGGGACGGGCCCGGAGCCACCAGCTGAGGTCCCAGCACGACGCGATCATGGTCGGCTCCGGGACGGTGCTGGCGGACGACCCTCGGCTCACGGCTCGGATCGGGGACGAAGGCGGCTGGCAACCGCTGAGGGTGATCGTCGACAGCCGGCTGCGTACGCCTTGTGATGCCCAGGTCTTGAGAACACCGGGTGGCGCCGTAGTGGTGGCAACCGCAGCGGAGCCGGATGCGCAGAGGCGGCGCGCGCTCGAACAGGCTGGGGCCGAGATCCTCGTCGTTGCGGCCGAGGAGGGAAGGGTGTCGCTGGGAGCTCTTTTGGAGCGCCTAGGCGAACGCCGGGTCACCAGCCTGCTGGTGGAGGGGGGGCCCACGCTGCTGGGCTCGTTCCTGGCGCAAAGACTAGGCAACCGGATCGCTGCCTTCGTGGCGCCCATCCTGTTGGGGGGCGCCGGAGCTCCCGGACCCTTCGGCGGTCAGGGAGCGGCCACGCTGGACCAGAGCTGGCGGTTAGACGGCCTTCGAGCGGAGCCCGTCGGCCCAGACCTCCTGCTCACGGCGGAGGTCTAGCCGGTGTTCTCAGGGATCGTGAGCGCTGTCGGTCGGATCGAATCAGTGCCCCAACAGTTTCAGGGCCAGCTGGTGATCACTCATCCCGGGCACTGGGGTGGGTTGGCCCTTGGCGACAGCGTGGCGGTCAACGGCTGCTGTCTCACCGTCGTTCAACGCGAGGACGAGCGGGTCGGCGTCGAGGTGATGCCGGCGACCATGCGGCGGACCAATTTAGGTCGACTTCATCCGGGTGCCACCGTCAACCTGGAACCGGCGCTAACCCTAGGCTCCGCAGTCGGGGGACATTTAGTCAGCGGGCATATCGACGCCACTGGCCAGGTGTCAGCTGTCGAGCGGGAGGCCAACTCGGTCTGGCTGACCCTCATGGTGCCGCCAGAGGTGGGACGCTACTGCACCGGGCAGGGCTCAATCGCCATCGATGGCTGCTCGCTGACACTGGTGTCGGTGGAGGATTGCGGCGACGGACAGAGCCAGGTCAAGGTCTCGCTAATCCCTCACACCCTCAAGACCACAGTCGCCGACACCTACGTCCCCGGCTCGATTGTGAACCTGGAGGCGGACTTGGTGGCCAAGCTGGTGGAACGGCTGCTGGCTCCGCATCTGGAATCGATCCTGCCGTCATCGGCCCATCCGCTCTCCGACGTGGGCCAGAGGTAGCCGCCGTGAACTTCGCCAACATCGAGGAGGCGCTCCAGGCCTTCGCCAAGGGCAACTTCGTGATCGTGGTCGACGACGAGGACCGCGAGAACGAGGGCGACCTCTGCATCGCAGCGGTCGCCGCCACCCCGGAGCGAGTCAACTTCATGATGACCGAGGCCAGGGGGCTGATCTGCGTGGCGATGGAACCGCGACGGCTCGACGAGCTCGAGCTGCCGCCGATGATGGAGAACAACACCTCCCCCTACCGCACCGCCTTTGCGGTCTCGGTCGATGCCGCCGGGGATGGGGTTACCACCGGGATCAGCGCCCGAGATCGCGCGGTGACCATACGCTCCCTGGCGGATCCTGAGTTCGTGGCCGAGGACTTCGTGCGCCCTGGGCACGTGTTCCCGCTGCGGGCTCGCCCTGGGGGCGTCCTGGAGCGCGCCGGCCACACCGAGGCGGCCATCGACCTCTGCCGGCTCACTGGTCAGAGCCCTGCCGGGGCGGTCTGCGAGATCGCCAATCCCGACGGGAGCATGGCTCGCCGCCCCCAGCTCGAGGAGTTCGGAGTGCGGCACGGCATCCCGATGATCAGCATCACCGACCTGATCGCGTATAGGCGCCAGCGCGAGCAGCTGGTGGAGCGGGGAGCGGAGACCGTGATTCCCACTCCTGAAGGAACCTGGCGGACTATCGGGTACCGGGACCGGATCACCGGAGCCGTGCATCTGGCCCTGGTCCTAGGTGACCCCGGAAGGGACCGACCGGTGCTGGTAAGGGTCCACAGCGAGTGCCTAACCGGGGACGTATTCGGTTCCCAGCGCTGCGATTGCCAGGCGCAATTGCACCAGGCCCTGCGTCAGATCGAGGCGGCGGGGGAGGGAGTGGTCATCTACCTGCGCCAGGAGGGCAGGGGCATCGGCCTCATGGACAAGCTTCGGGCCTACGCTCTACAGGATCAGGGGCTGGACACGGTCGAGGCCAATCTCGAGCTGGGCTACCCGGCGGACAGCCGGGACTACCAGATCGGCAGTCAGATCCTGTCCGATCTGGGTCTGCGCCAGCTGCGGGTGATGAGCAACAACCCCCGCAAGTACTACGGCCTCCAGGGGCACGGCCTGGAGATGGTCGAGCGGGTGCCGATCGAGGTGACCGCCAATCCCCACAACCAGCGCTACCTGGCCACCAAGCGGGACAAGCTCGGTCATTACCTGGATCAGGTCGCCGGAACGGAGGGTCGTGGATGAAGTTGACCGAGGGCGCGCTGGAAGGGCGCGGACTGAAGGTGACCCTGGTGGCGTCGCGGTTCAATGAGGCCGTCGTGGATCGGCTGGTGGAGGGCGCGCGCAGGGCCTTGCGCCAGCACGGGGTCGTCGAGGACGACATCGAGCTGGTCTGGGTCCCCGGAAGCCTGGAGATTCCGGTCGTGGTGGCCGAGGTCCTAGAACGGGGCGGCTGCGATGCCGTGGTAGTCCTGGGCGCCGTCATCCGTGGCGAGACCCCTCACTTTGAGTACGTGTCCGACGGCGTCGCCTCAGGAGTCGCGACCCTGGCCCGAGAGCACCGGGTTGCCATCGGCTTCGGTGTGCTGACGGTGAACTCCGTCTCCCAGGCCGAGGAACGAGCGGGCGGCAAGCTCGGCAACAAGGGGGCCGATGCCGCGCAGACGGCGTTGGAGATGGTCTCGGTGCTTCGCCAGCTCCGCCAGGGAAAGCGCTGAGCTGGTGCCCAGGTCGGGTTTTAGGCGGACTTGGTCGAAGTGCGCAGGCAGCGGGTGCAGACCCGCATCCTCTGGGGCACTCCACCACCGCGGGGCGCGACCTTGGCGGTGACCAAGTTGGGCATGAAGCGGCGGCGCGTGTGTACCTTGGAGTGGCTGACGTTGTTGCCAGCCACCGGGCCCTTGCCGCAGATCTCGCAGCGATTCGCCATGGCGACCTCGAAGAAAGCTGAAGTTGGCGTTCTCTCCGCCGGGAGCGAACCCCGAGTATGATTCCGGCCGCAGTTTACCAGCCAAGCCGAAGGAGTCCAGCCGGCGCTCCCGACGGTCTCCTTCGGCCCCGATAGGGGAAGACCCAGTTGCCGAGCAATCGACCGCTGCTGCAGACATACTCGCTGGGCTCGGTCGAGGTGTCCCCCCGGGTCGTGGCCATGCTGGCGGCAAGGGCAGCGGGGGACTGCTACGGCATCGTGGGGATGTCGGCGCGAGGTCTCCGCGACGGCATCGCCGAGGTGCTCAACCGGGACAACGCCGAGCGGGGCATCGAGCTGAGGGTTCAGGACGGTGGCCTGGGCGTGGACCTCTACGTCATTGTCGATCACGGCGTGCGGATCCTCGAGGTTGCCCACAACCTAATGAGCGCGGTCGCCTATAGCCTCGAGCACCATCTCGGGGTTCATGTGCTCGAGGTCAATGTCAACGTCCAGGGGATCAGGCCCCCTGAGGAGCAGGATGGCGGTAGCTGATGCCGCCGCCTCGGACCCGCCGCCCAAGGCGGTGACCGGGCCAGGGTTGCGCAAGGGCCTGGATCGGGCCCTGGAACGGCTCTCGGAACAGCGGGACCACATCAACGAGTTGAATGTATTTCCGGTACCAGATGGGGACACCGGCACCAACATGCAGCTCACCATGGAGGCCGCCTGGAACGAGTTCAGCCGGCTACCGGACGATGCTCCCATCTCCGCGGTCACCAGCGCCGCTGCCCACGGGTCGCTGATGGGAGCCAGAGGCAACTCGGGAGTGATCCTCTCCCAGGTGCTGCGGGGCTGGTCGGTCCCCGCCCGCGATCGCGAGACGCTCGACGCGAGCGGCCTGTGCCTGGCCCTGGCGGAGGGCTCGCGGGTCGCCTACCTGGCGGTGAAGCGGCCGGTCGAGGGCACGATCCTCTCCGTCGCCCGGGAGTCGGCTCAAGCCGCCCGGAAGTCGCTCGAACAAGGAGGCGATCTCGGCGACTTACTGGATGCCTTGGTGGCGGAAGCCTGGGCCGCGGTGGAGCGCAGTCGCGACCAGATGCAGGTACTCCGACAGGCCGGCGTCGTCGATGCCGGCGGCTTCGGCTTGGCGGTGATTCTAAGTGCCATCGCGGAACAGATCACCCACCGTCCCTCTTCCATGCCGGCGGCGGCCGATGAGGGGAAGGGCAAGCAGCGGAAGCTGGTTCCGGCCGTCGCTCGAGGGGTTGCCGCCTTCGACGCGCCCGAAGGGGGATTTGGCTACTGCACCGAATTCGCCCTAGTGGGCTCCGAGCTTGAGGCCAGCGAAATCCGCGCTAAGTTGGGCGATGAGGCCGCCGACGATTCGGCGCTGGTGGTCGGCGAGCCGGGCCTGCTGCACGTCCACGTGCACACCAAAGAGCCTTGGGAGGTTCTCACCCGGGCCGCTCAGATGGGCCGGATCGAGCGGCTCAAAGTTGAGGACATGACCGGCCAGCACCGCGAGGCCCAGGAGCGCGTCTTGGCGCAGCCGGCGACCGGCTGCCGGGCGCCACTTGGGGTGGTTGCGGTGGCCCATGGCAAGGGGTTCGAGGAGCTACTTTTGGGGCTAGGGGCGGCCGTCGTGGTGGAGGGCGGGCAGAGCCTGAACCCCTCGACCGAACAACTCTTGGAGGGCATCGAGCAGGCTCACGCCAACGGCGTGCTCCTGCTCCCTGACAATCCCAATCTGGAATTGGGCGCGGATCAGGCCGCCGAGCTGAGCGAACGCGAGGTCGCGGTGGTCTCATCCCACAACCTGCCTCAGGGGATTGCCGCGGTCCTGGCCTTCGACCCAGGCGCGTCACTAGAGGTGAACCGCTCGCGGATGGACCGGGCTATCGAAGGTGTTCACTCGATCGAGGTTACGAACGCAGTCCGCGAAAGTAAGATCGGCGACCGCCGCGTGCTGGAAGGGGCTCTGATCGGCATGCTGGATGGACAACTGGTGAGCACTGGCTCCGACATCGAGTCCGTGGTTCTCGAAGCGTTGGAGGTACTCCCCAAGGACTCGGTTGAGGTGGTCACCCTATACCGCGGCGCCGGCGTGGAAGAGGCGACCAGCGAGCAGTTGGAGCGTGCGATCCGGGAGCGCTTCCCCAGCCTGGAGGTGGAGCAGCATGAGGGCGGCCAGGCGCTCTACCAGTTCATCATCTCCGCCGAGTAGGCGGGCCACCAAGTGACGGTCCGAGTCGTCACCGACAGTACCTGCGACCTGCCCGAGGACACTCGGAAGGGGAGCGGAGTGGTCACCGTCCCCCTCCGACTGCATTTTGGCGAACGAGAGTACCGCGACCGAGTCGATCTGGATGACCGCGAGTTCCTCAATTTGCTACGGGCCACCAAGGTGGCGCCCACCACGTCACAGCCTCCCCCCGGAGACTTTGAGGAGGTCTACCGGCAACTACTCAAGGATCCCGCCGATGAGGTGATCTCGATCCACATCGCCGGCGTGCTCAGCGGCACCGTTGGCTCAGCCGGGGTTGCCGCCGCGGCGGTCGCTCCGCAGCGGATTCACGTGGTGGACAGCCGCAGTGTCAGCCTAGGAATCGGTATGCAGGTGCTGGCGGCGATTGAGCTGGCCAAGGAGGGGCGCCGGGCGGCGGAGATAGTCGACGAACTTCGGTCCATGCCGGATCGGACGGGAATCCTCTGCCTTCTGGACACCCTGCGCTACCTGCAGATGGGCGGCCGAATTGGCAAGGTGCAGGCCATGCTGGGCGGCGCCCTATCGATAAAGCCTCTAATAAGCCTGGGCAACGATGGTGCGGTGGTGCCGATTGGCCGGGTCCGGAGCCGGGCGGTGGGAATCCGCCGGCTCACCGAGCTGCTCTTGGAGCATCGCCCTCTGGAACGGTGTGGAGTCCTCTACGTCGGCGACCCCAGTGACGCCAAGCGCCTGGTCGAAGACGCTCGGGGGACCTTCCCGGGCATGGACATCCTGATGCAGCCGGCCAGTCCGGTGCTCGGCGTTCACACCGGTCCGGGAACTGTCGCCTACTGCTACCTTGAAGCCAAGTCCTAGCTCGGCTCGCACCGCGACTCCTCGCGGCACTCGCAGAGTAGCGGTGGGCGGCGCCTCGATCACCCTCGATACCCCGCTTTCCCAGCTGCCCCGGATCTCGCCGGCCCACCTGGACGGCCTGCGCCGGCTGCAGTGCCGCACCGTTCGCGATCTCCTCTGGTACCTGCCTCGCCGCCACGACGACCAGCGGGAAAGGGTCACCATCTCCCAGCTTCGGGTGGGCCAGGCTGCGACCGTCGAGGTCGAAATCGTTTCGATCCATGGCCGTCGAGCTCGCTATCGAAAGATGGACCTGCTCGAGGGCCAGGTTCGTGACAGCACCGGGATGGTGGAGGTGGTGTGGTTCAACCAGGCCCACCTGCGGCATCTTCTGAAGGCGGCAGACCGGATCACGCTGCACGGCAAGGTGGTTCGGGGACGTCGTGGCGGTCTGCAGCTGCGAAACCCGGACGTCGAGCGGGAACGCAAGCTGGTCAGCCAATCCAGCGTCGGGGTATTGGTTCCAACTTACCCCGAGACCTACGGGGTCAGCTCCCGATGGCTGCGAGCCCAGGTTGCCCGGTTGCTACCGCTGGCCGAAACCGTCGAGGACCCGCTGCCCCAGGCGATTCGCGAGCGGGAGCAGCTGATCCCGCTCGCCACCGCGCTCCGCGATATCCACTTCCCGGAGGACCAGTCGGCCCTCGATCGGGCCCAGGAGAGGTTCGGATTCGACGAGCTCTTCTATCCCCAGCTGGCTGCGCTCATGGCCCGCCGCCAGCGCCTACGTCGATCGGGCGTACGCAGCCCGTATTCCGTCGGCATCGCCCGAGAATTCGTTGCCAGTCTGCCCTTCAAGCTCACCGAAGACCAGCGCCGGGCCGCCCACGAGATTCTCACCGACATGGACAGGCCCTCCCCTATGAACCGGCTGCTCCAGGGCGACGTCGGCTCGGGGAAGACGGTGGTGGCGGCCATGGCGGCTCGGATGGCGATCGCCGCCCGCAACCAGGTGGTGCTGATGGCGCCTACCGAGATCCTGGCCCGCCAGCACTTCCTGACCTTGCGCGATCTGCTCTCCCAGTTCGAGATCTGGCCGCGACTGCTGGTTGGCAGCACTCCGGCGGCCCAGCGTCGAGAAATTCTCGCCGGCCTGGCGACCGGCGCCGACCGGCTGGTGGTGGGGACTCATGCGCTGATCGAGGACGATGTCAGCCTGCCCGACCTCGGGCTGTGCATCGTCGACGAGCAGCACCGTTTCGGCGTGGCCCAGAGGCTCCGGCTATTGGAGAAGGCCCGGGTCAACCCGGACTTTCTGTCGATGACGGCGACGCCGATTCCTCGATCTCTGGCCAGGACCCTGTATGGCGACCTCGACGTCAGTCAGATCCGCCAGCTTCCTCCAGACCGGATTCCGGTTGAGACCCGGCTGGTGGTGCCCAGCCAGCGCGAGGAGGCCTATCAGTTCATCCGGTCCGAAGTGGCCGCGGGTCGCCAAGGATTCATCATTTGCCCTCTGGTCGAAGAGTCCCCCGTACGCCAGGCCCGCTCTGCCACTGCTGAGTTCGAGCGACTCAAAGCCGAGGTCCTGCCAGATCTGCGCCTGACCCTGCTCCACGGACGGCTGCCGGCCCGGGAGAAGGCACAGCGGATGGAGGCATTCTCCAGCGGCGAGTACGACATCCTGGTGGCCACCAGCATCATCGAGGTCGGTGTCGATGTCCCCAACGCCACCGTGATGGGGATCGAGGACGCCGAGCGCTTCGGATTGGCGCAGCTGCACCAGTTCCGGGGACGGATCGGGCGCGGGCCCCAACCCTCGCACTGCCTCCTCTTCGCTGAGAGCGACGATCCCACAGCGCGCATGCGGCTCCAGGCGCTGGTCGACCACCGAGATGGATTCGAGCTCGCCGAGATCGACCTGAGGCAGCGCGGGGCTGGTGAGCCATACGGTCTTCGCCAGCACGGGCTTCCCGAGATGCGAGTGGGCGACCTGCTCGACGAGGGGCTGCGCAAGAGGGCGCGCTCGGCGGCCGAGGCGCTGCTCGATCGCGACCCCGAGCTGCGCGACCAGCGACTGCGGGCGCAGATGAAGCACTACCAAGTGGTCTTTGAGTTCGACTGAGCTGTGCTGACAGCGCCCACCCCATGGGATCCTGTGGCCAGTGGCACCTCCTCGCCGTAGACCCAGTCCGCCCCGCACCCGCTCGGGCGCCCGCCTGACCGGAGGCGAGGCTGCGGGCCGGCGGCTTCTGACGGTCTCCGGGGACGGTCTTCGCGCCAGTACCGGTCTGGTTCGGGCGGCCTGCTTCAACATCCTGGCCGCGGAGGTCCAGGGTGCTTTGGTGGTGGACCTCTTCGCGGGCGCTGGCAGCCTCGGCCTGGAAGCCCTCTCTCGCGGCGCGAGCCGGGCGACCTTCGTCGAGCTGAGACCCGCACGAGCGCAGCTGATCTCCGCCAATCTTGCGAGCCTGGGATGGACCTCGCGGGCCCAGGTGGTGGTGGGTGATGCTCTGGCCTGGATCAGGGGGCGGCCCTCTGAGCTGACTGAGTCCGGGCTGGTCCTGTTGGACCCTCCATACCAGGACCTGGGGCCCCAGCTCTGCCTGGACGCGATCCGGCTCCTGGGAGAGGTGGCGGCCCGCCTTACGGCTTGGGATCCGGTCGTGGTGGTCGAACATCACCGAGATCTGTCGGTGCTGGATCAGGTCGGCGCGCTAAATTGCGTGCGTACCGCTAAGTACGGCACCACAGTGCTCTCCTTCTATCGGAGGCTCCCATGACAACGGCGGTCTATCCCGGCAGCTTTGACCCCATCCACAGCGGGCATTTGGACGTGATCAGGCGAGCCCGCGAAATCTTCGAGAAGGTGGTGGTGGGCGTCCTCGACAACGACAGCAAGAAATACCTCTTCTCGGTGGCGGAGCGGGAGGAATTGGTCCGGCAGAGCCTGCCCGCGGACACCGACATCCAGGTTCGGCACTTCTCCGGTCTGGCGGTCTCGTTCGCCGCCGCCGAGGGGGCCGGGGTCATCGTCCGCGGCCTGCGGGCAGTCTCCGACCTGGACAGCGAGTTTCAGATGGCGCTGATGAACCGGAGACTCGAACCCAACGTCCACACCGTATTCCTCACCACCGGTTTCTCGAATGTTTACCTGAGCTCCTCGCTGCTCAAGGACGTCTGCGCTCACGGAGGCAGCATTCAGGGGCTGGTCGCCCCCGCTGTGGAGCGAGCGCTGCAGCAGAAGTTGGCACCCACCGCGGCAGTTCCGGCCAGATAGAGGAGACAGCATGGCGGACGACCGAGACGACCTCGCGCCGGATTCCGAAGGCATCTCGATTTTTGACGTGCTGGACCGGCTGGAGGCGATGGTCAACCAGAGCCGGAGACTGCCCCTCACCTCCAGCATCGTGGTCGGAGAAGACGAGATCTTGGAAGCGCTGGACCAGATCCGGGTCTCGCTGCCGGACGAGATCCAGGAGGCACGGATGGTTCTGGAGACCAGGGACGCGCGCATCCGGGAGGCCAGCGAGCAGGCCGAGCAGACCCTGCTGGCGGCCCAGGAGCGGGCCGACCGTCTCACCCACGACCACGAGGTGACCAGGCGGGCCGCCGCAGAAGCCGACCGTCTGCTCACCGAGGCGCGCGACCGCAGTCGCAAGATGCGCCGGGACGCTGACGACTACGTGCGCGACCGGATGTCGGAGTTGGAGGCCGAGCTGGCCTCCGCCCTAGCCCAGGTACGCCGAGGCCTGGAGACTCTGGACGTCGGCGAGGAGGCGGACCAGAAGCCCAAGAGCCGGGGCCGGCGGCGCTAGCCCACCGCAGGGCGCCTGGTAGACTCCCGTCTCGTCATGGCACTGCCCAAAGAGCGCATCCCCAAGGCCCGGAGGGACCGGCGCCGTTCTCATCTGGCCCTGAGCGGACCTGCGCTCTCGCCGTGCCCTCGCTGTCGTCATCCCCGCCGCCCCCACACCGTCTGCCCCAACTGTGGCCAGTACAAGGGGCGCGAGGTCATAGCGACTGAGTAGGCCCCGGCCCAGGGACACTTCACCCCTGGGAGCGTCTCGGTGACTCCCGGGGCGACCGCCCTGGTATTCCCCGGACAGGGCTCACAGTCCCCGGGCATGGGCCGGGCTTTGGTCGAGGGTGGCTGCCAACCAGCTCTGCTGGAGTTGGCCAAAGCCCATGGGATCGACCTGGAGCGGCTGTTGGTCGGCGCTGGGCCGGACGAGCTCCGGCCGACCGAGGTTGCGCAGCCGGCACTGTTCTACAGCGGGGTTGCCCTGGCGACGATCCTGATCGAAGGCGGCTTACAGCCAATGGTCGCGGCCGGCCACAGCCTGGGCGAGTACTGCGCGGTGGTAGTCGCGGGCTCGCTGACCCCTGATGACGGGATGCGGTTGGTGCTGGAGCGCGGTCGGCTCATGGCCGCCGCCCCGGAGGGGACGATGGCGGCGGTCTTGGGCCTGGAGCGGCCTGTGCTCAGCGAGCTTTGCGCCCAAGCAGCGGCGGGCGGCGAGTGCTGCGTCATCGCCAACGACAACTCGCCTGGGCAGCTGGTGGTGTCGGGATCCGCAGCCGGCCTCGAGCGCCTCAGTGAACTGGCCAAGACTGCGGGCGCCAAGCGGGTGGTACAGCTCAACGTGGGTGGCGCCTTCCACTCGCCCCTGATGGCCGATTCGGCAGCCGCATTCGCCGCGGTCCTCGACGAGGTGGAGTTCGCCGAGCCGCGATTCCCGGTCGCCGCTGGGGTCAGCGGCACCATCTCGCACACCGCGGCCGAGATTCGCACCGGTCTGCGACTGCAGCTGGCCGGTCCGGTGCTCTGGGCCGACACAGTCCGGGCCATGGCCGCTGCCGGTGCGGCGGGGTTCGTCGAGTGCGGGCCGGGTACCACCTTGGCGGGGCTGATCCGCCGGATCCTGCCTGACGCCAAGGTGGTGTCGGTGGACTCGCCGGAGGGCGCGGCCCGGCAACTCTCGGAGGCTGCTCCATTCGCTGGCTCCGGGGCAGTCTTAGGTGAGGAGTAGGCTTTCGGCGCGGCTTACAATGACCCCCAGCTTGCCCCGGCAGACTCACCCAGCAGCGGCCACGCCGCCCCTCCCACCAGTCGGGCTGTGAAGTCATTCGTCCGCCGTCTGGCGGGCGGCCGGGCGATCGAGAGCCCTTCCGGCCGGGCGCCTGATGCTCCCGAGGAGACTCAACGCAGCGGCGGTGACTCCGCAAGCTTTACCGTATTGCCCGGCGAGCGCCTCAGCGGTGCCGGCACCGGCGGGGGGGATAAACCGGGCACAGACCAGGCGGGTCGGTCTGGGGTGGCCAATCCTCCGGCTCCGGTCGGTTCGGCCCCGGACCAGGCTCCAATAGATCAGGACAACAAGGCGACCTCAGGTCGTTCAACTAGGGGAAGAGATGGCAGACACGACGTGGGAAGGCTTCAAGGCGATCGTGGTGGAGCAGCTCGGGGTGGAGCCGGATCAGGTGACGCCGGAAGCCAACTTCGTGGAGGACCTGAACGCCGACTCGCTGGACCTAGTGGAGCTGATCATGGCGTTCGAGGAGGCCTACGGGATGGAGATCCCGGACGAGGACGCGGAGAAGATCCAGACGGTGGGGCAGGCCTGGGACTACATCAAGGAGCATCTCGACCTGAACAGCTAGCGGCCGGTCCCGCCACGGAACCAGCCCGGCCGGCGGCGAGGCGACGGCGCTCCCAGCCCAGCCAGGCTGAGCAGGCGGAGCAGGAGCTGGAGGCCGAGCGCCAGCTGGACCAGCTGGAGGCGCGGCTCGACCTCAAATTCAGGCGGCGGGAGTTGCTCCGCGAGGCCATGACCCACACCTCGTGGATCAACGAGCGCGGCGCCGAGGGTCGCGACAACGAGCGTCTCGAGTATCTGGGCGACGCGGTGCTGGAGCTGGTGGCCGCCGAGTACCTCTTCAACCGCTTCCCCAACTACGACGAGGGACAGTTGACCCAGATGCGCTCGTCCTTGGTCAGCACGGTTGCGTTGGCGGGGATCGGCGAGCAACTGCGGCTGGGGGAGGCCCTACGGCTCGGGCGTGGGGCCGCCAAATCCGGGGCGCGCCGACTGACCTCGCTCCATGCCAACGCCTTCGAGGCGATCATCGGCGCAGCCTTCCTGGATCAGGGCTACCGCAAGGCGGGCAGGATCTTCCTCTCCCGCATCGCTGACCTCAGCTCCTGGACTGATCCCAACTTCAAAGGAAGGATGCAGGCACTAGCCCAGGAGCGATTCGGCCTGCCGCCCGTCTACCGCACCAATCTGGACGGGAACATCCGGCCTCGGCAGTATGTCTCCCAGGTCTCGGTCGAGGGTGGACCGGTCCTGGGGGAGGGCCGAGGCGGCACCAAGCAGGCGGCCGAGCAGGGGGCGGCGCGGGCTGCCATCGACCGGCTGGTGGCACCCAGCCCGACCAAACGACGCCGACGCTCACGTACCGCCCCCTCGGCTGCGTCAGTCGAGCAGGAGGTGGTGCTGCTGCCGACTGCAGTGGCAGCCGACCTGCCCTTGACCACCCCTGCGACAACTTCGGAAGCCGTCGCTGCCACGGCCACTGCGGCTGCGGACGTAGCAGCTCCGCCTAGGAAGCGACGGCGGCGCTCCCGCAGCTCGGGGACTGGCGCAGCGGCGCTCGCGGCCGCGGAGACGTCGCAGGTGGAAGCGTCCCCGGGAGAGGAGGTTGCTCCCCCAGAGACGCCCCCGGTTGAAGCCAAGCCAGCCCGGCGCCGGCGACGCCGGAGTCGGAGCGTCAGCACCGTGGCGCTGGCGACGGCCGCGGCCGTCGTTCCTCCGGCGAGCCCCGAGTCGGTCCCGGTGCTGCTCCCGGCGGTTACAGAGCTCACCCCGGCGGCGAGCACTGATGAGGCCGCCAATCCCAGTCAGCGCAAGCGAACCCATCGTGGCCGGCGCGGCGGCCGACGGCGCTCAGGGAGAACGGTGCCCCCCAGCCCATGAGGGTGAGTCGCCTCCAGCTTCAGGGTTTCAAGAGCTTCTCCGGCCGTGCCGACCTGGAGTTAGGCCCAGGCATAACCGCGATCGTCGGCCCCAACGGCAGCGGCAAGTCCAACCTGGTCGATGCCATCCGCCTGGTCTTGGGCGAGACCAGCGCCCGGGAGCTGCGGGGTCAGCGACTGGACCAGGTCATCTTCGCCGGAGGAGCCAAGCGCGCCCCGGTGGGAATGGCCGAGGTCACCTTGGTCTTCGACAACGAGGATGGTCGTCTCCCGGTTGAGGACGTCGAGGTCGCCATCAGCCGGCGTGTCTTCCGAGACGGAACCAGCGAGTTCCGTCGCAACGGCCACCGAGTCCGCCTCCGCGACTTGGGGCGCCTGCTGGACGCCACCGGGCTAGCCCAGGCTGGCTACGCCGTGATCGCCCAGAACGACATCGAGTCGATCATCCGAGCTACGCCGGCACAGCGGCGGCACCTGATCGAGGAGGCGGCGGGGGTGCGCGGCGCCCAGGCTTTGGTCGAGGACTCCCGCAGCAGGATGCGCTCCTTGAGCGAGTGGCTGGAGGGATCGATGGGCCGGCTTGCCGAGCTCCTGCCCCGGATCGAATCGCTGCGGGAGGAGGCGGCCGCCGCCGAGGAGGCGGCCCGGCTGCGGACCCGATTGAGGGAGCTGAGGGGCAGCCTTGAGCGCGGCGCCTGGCTGGCGGCGCTGGCTGAACTGCGCCGGCTGGAACGGCAGCTCGAGGGCGGGGAGCGACGCTTAGAGCAGCTCCGGGAGCGGAACCTGCAATTCCAGAGGAGCTACCTGGTAGAGCGCGAGCGCTTGCAGGCGATCCAGGCCGGGCGCTTGGAGTCGGAGCGCCAGTCCGGACTCCTGGCCCTAGCACTGCAGCAAGCCGAAGCCCAGGTGGAGCGCTGGCAGGATCGCGCGGTCCAGGCGGCCGAGTCGCGGGCGGCTGCGGCGATCACACTCGGCGAGGCTCGGGACGACCTGGCCGCGATCGCCGGAGCCAGCTCCGCTCCGCTGATCGACCGAACCAGCCTCGAACAAGGTCGGGCCCTGGTAGCGGCGATCGAGCAGGAGCTCGCCGACCTGCGCCACGAGCGCAGTCAGCGCCAGGCTGGGCTGGAGGCGTCCCAGTTGAAGGAGCAGGAGATGGAGCGCTCGGTGGCGGCTGGGCGCCGCAGGCGGTCCGAGCTCGAGGCCAAGCTGGCGGGCGCCGAGGCATGGCGGGCCCAAGCGCTGGCGGCCAGACGAGCGGCGTCAGACTCCGAAGTCAGAGCTGAGGCAGAGCTGAAGCAGACGCTCGACGCGGCCAGGACCCTGCGTCAGGTCGGCGCCAAGGAGACCTCGGCCTGGGATCGGGCGCAGAAGGGCGAGGCGAACCAGCAGCAGCTGGTGCAGCGGGCCGAGGCCGGCCTCTCTCAGGCGACGATTTCGCTGCGCGAGGCCGAGGCCAGGCTGGGCGCACGGGCCGCGGCCATGAAGGCTGGAAGCGAGCTGGCACCGATCGCTGCGGCCGCTCGAGGCGGTAAGGCCAGACTTCGCCGGCTCGCCGAAACCATCGAGGCCGCTCAGGCTGAGGATGCCCCGGCGGTCGAGGCCGGGCTGGGCACCCTGCTGGCTGCGCTGGTGGGTGACGAGTCAGCGGCGAGGAAGGCGCTCGACCTTGCCGGAGACGCGGCCGAGCTGGTCTGCTGGCCGGTGACCGACGATCACGCCATCGCCAATACGCCCGAGGGCTGTCGACCGCTAGTTACCGCCCTGACAGGGGAGGCGTCGGCCCTGTCCGTGGTCGCCAGACTGTCCCGATTGGTCTGCCTGGCCCGGGACCGCCCGGCGGCCAGCCGCTGGCTGGCTCGCTTTCCGGACGGTCGGGCGGTGCTGGCCGACGGGACGGTACTGGGAACCGGCCTTGAGATCACGCCGGCTCGGACCAGCGGGGAGCTGCGTGCAGTCGAGCAGCTGCGCGAGGTGGAGCGGACGGTCAAGCTGAAGCGGGCCGAGTTGGTCCAGTCCCAGGAGAGATTGGAGCGCGCCCGTGAGATGGCGGCCCAACAGCGGGAGCTGGTGGAGAGGACTCGCCGTCAGGCAGCGGGGGCCGAGGCGGCCGCTCAGGCGCGTCAGGCTGAGGTGGACCGACTCACCGCCGAGATGGCACGAGCTGGCAGCACCATCGACGCCTTGCAGCGCGACCTGGAAGCTCGCGAAGAGCAGCGAGCGCGGGACGCGGACGCCCTGGATGCGGTGAACGCCGAGGTCCTAAGCCTGGAGCAGTCCCAGGCCGTGTCGACGGCTGCCGTTGAGAGCGGCAGGGCGGCGCTGGCCAGCTGCGAGGAGCTGATCCTGGCGGCCAGTCGCCGCTTGGAGGAGGCCAGGCTGGCTATCGCCAGTTCGGAGGCCGAGGCCAGGGGCGAGGCGCGACGGACGGAGGAGCTTCGGCAGCGCCAGGAGCAGCTCCTGGCTCGGGAGCACATCGCCCAAGAGCGCATCCGAGTTGCCGAACTGGCAGCCCTGGTCGCGCTTCAGGAGTTGGAGGTATCTCGCCGGGCCGCGGCCGCGGCCAGAGACCAGCTCGACCTGTCGGCCGTCCAGCGGACTCAAACGCTGGAGAGCGCGCAGGACCCGATTCAGGCCCTGGGCGATCTCGAGCGAAATCGGGCTGAGCTGGAGGCAGCGCTTGCTGCCACGACTGAACAGCTGGAGGCATTGCGCCGAGAACTGGTCGTGCAGTCGCAGCAGGTTGAGCGTCTGAAGGCGGAGGTTGGGGAGGGCTCCGAAACGCTTGGTGACGGCGAGGCGGTCCTGGCGATCTCGGATCCCGCCAAGGCGGCCACCGAGATCGCCAGAACCGAGCGACGCCTCAATGGGCTCGGTCCTGTCAACGAGTTGGCTCCTGGGCAGCTCGCCGAAATCTTGGATCGGACCCAGGGTTTGCGAGCGGCTCACGACGACTGTCTTTCGGCCCGGGCGGACCTGGAGTCGGTGCTGGTGCAGCTGCAAGCGATGTGCGGGGGTCGGTTTGAAGAGGCGCTGACCCAGGTGACCAGCGAGTTCGAGTCGGTATGGGTAGAGCTGTTCGGCGGCGGCCGCGCCACCCTGATCGCGACACCCGGCGAGGAGGGCTCTCCAGGTGGCGTCGAGATGCAGGTCCAGCCTCCGGGGCGGCGGGTGATAGCGATGGCGCTGCTCTCCGGGGGGGAGCGGGCCCTGACCGCGCTGGCTCTGGTGCTGGCGATGCAAAAGGTGTCACCGAGTCCCTTCTACGTCTTCGACGAGGTCGACGCCGCCCTCGACGAGGCCAACATCACCCACTTCGCCGAGCTTTTGCGCAAGCGAGCCGAGAGCAGTCAGTTCCTGGTGGTGACCCACAGCCTCACCACCATGTCCCGAGCTTCCATGCTCTACGGCGTGACCCAGGACGGTGACGGCTCCAGCCGCATCCTCTCGGTGCGCCTTACCTCGGATGGGCGCGCGGTGGAGGCTCACGAGGGAGCGGAGTTGGAGGGTGTAGGGGTCGGTGGCTGACGTCGAGGCGACGCCGCGCCGGCGCTGGTGGCGGCGTCTCCCCGGGCGACTGGACCGGGTTGGCAGTGGGCTGGGCCAGCAACTCCGCTTCCGGCTTGGACGGAGCGCCGGCGACGAGATCTATGAGGAGATCTTCGAGCTCCTGCTGGCGAGCGACTGCGGCGTTCAGGTCTCCGAAGAACTGGTCGAAGGGCTTCGGGAGCGGGCGCGCAAAGAGGGGCTGCGCGAGCCCGGTCCGCTGCTTACGGCCCTGCGGGAGGAGATGGCAACCAGGCTGGGAGGCGTCAACCGGGAGCTCTCCCTGGCCGGCAATCCAGCGGTCTGGTTGGTGGCCGGGGTGAACGGCTCGGGCAAGACCACCACGGTGGCCAAGCTGGCGGTGCGGCTCCAAGCTCAGGGCCTGACCCCGCTCATAGCCGCCGCCGACACCTTCCGAGCGGCTGCCGGTGACCAGCTCCGCACGCTGGCGGAACGGAGCGGGGTGGAGGTGGTGGCGCATCAGCCCGGGGCCGATCCTGGGGCCGTTGTGTTCGATGCCATCGCCGCCGCCAAGGCCAGGGGCCGGGAGGTGATCCTGGTGGATACCGCGGGGCGTCTGCACACCAAGCAGAATCTGATGCAGGAGCTGGGCAAGATCCGCCGGGTCATCTCGCGCCAACTCGAGGGTCAGCCCAGCGAGTCGCTGCTGGTTCTCGACGCCTACGTCGGCGCCAATGCCCTGGCCCAGGCCCGCGCCTTCGGTGAGGTGGCAGGCGCCACCGGAGTGGTTTTGACCAAGCTGGACGGCAGCGCCCGGGGAGGCTACGTTTTCCAAGTTGAGGCGGAGCTCAAGCTGCCGATCAAGCTAGTCGGATTGGGCGAGGGACTGGAGGATCTGGGGGATTTCGAGCCAGACTCCTACCTCGATGCCTTGCTGGCCGAGAGCGACGACGCGAGCTGAACCAAGGACCGGCTCGGCGGCCGCTTACGGCTAGCGGCAGTCGGGACAGAGCCCCAGCTGGTCGAAGCGGTGCTCGCTTACCTGGTACCCCTGCTTGTCGGCGACCGCCTGAGCGGCGTCACCTAGCGCCCGCTCTAGTTGCCCTGAGGAGGGCACGTCGTCCACCCGGCCGCAGTGGGTGCAGACCAGATGGTGATGGTGCCCAGACAGCTCCTCGGCCAACTCGTAGCGCCCGTGGTCATCGGTCCCAGGGACGCGGCGGACGACGCCCACCTCGATCAGGGTGGTGATGTTGCGGTAGGCGCTGCTTTGGGGCAGACGGGGTGTGGTAGCCACGATCTCGGGAATTGTCAGCGGACGCGCCGCCATGGCGAGCGTCTCGACCAGCAGCCGGCGCAGGCGCGTGTAGCGCTGGTCCACCCGGGCCAGTCGCACCCCGACCGCATCGTGAACCGACGGTGTTAGCGGCATTGAGATTTCCCTCGGAATCGCCAACATATCAGTGGGCGCTCACTGAGGGCAGGGCACCGAGACGAACCCGAACCGTCCGCCGCAGTCGGTAGGAGCCCCAGCCGCGCGCCAGCCCGTAGGCTCCCGCACCGAGCACCCCGACAAAGAATCCGATCGGCCAGTTGCAGACATAGGACAGCACGATCGCGCACCAGACCACGGCTAGAGCGATGCCGACCGACAGCCCCAGCGCGGCCAGCGGCCGGGCAGTTAGTGAGCGCGCGGCCGCGGCCGGCGCGACGGTCAAACTGAACATTAGGAAAGCGCCGACCACCGGCACGGTCATGGTGGCGGCGAGGGCCAGAACCACCAGGAAACTGGTCTCCATGCGGCTGGCCCGGATGCCGCGTGCCTCGGCCACCTCCGGCATCACTGAGCTCAAAGTGAGGGGTCGGAACAGCCACATGATGGCGACGATGCAGACCACGCCCAGCACCAGGATGGGCAGCAATTCGGCGCTGCTCACGCCAACCACCTCGCCGAAAAGCAAGGAGAAGGTCTCCGAGGCGTACTCCTGACTCATGCTGAGGAACAGGGCTCCCAAGCCCAGCATCATCACCAGAGCCAGCGCGGTAACCACGTCATTGCGACCGCGTCGGCCCAGCCAGCTGATGCCGAGGGAGGCGATGAGGGCGAACACTCCCAAGCCCAAGACCGGATTGAGGCCGAGCAGGCTCGCTGCGGCGCCTCCGGCGAAGGCGCCGTTGGGCACCGCGTGGGCAACAAACGCAGCGCCCCGCATCACCGTGAAGAACCCGACGACCCCGGCTACGACGGCGACGATGGTCGCCGCGGCCCAGGTGTCGGTCATGAACCCTGAGAACAACGAACCCTACCTATCGACCTGCCAGACGCGGGGCAGTGGACTGGGTGCGAGCAGAGCGCCGGCCAGCCCGGTCTCGAGACCTCAGCTGGGTCAGCAGGTAGAACAGGAAGATCACGAGCACGACAAAGAAGCTCACCGGCCAGCCCCTTTGCCCCGGGGGCCAGTAATAGCTGTCATAGGCGAGCAGCACGCTCAACCACACAGCCAGCATGCCAACGGCGGCGGCTACCACGATGGCCATTCCCGGGCGTCTGGTGATCCTGAGCGCGCAGGCGGCAGGCCCAATCAGCAGGGCGGTGCTCAGCACCGCTCCCACGGTCATCGCCGAGAGCGACACCGCCAAAGCCAGCGCGGCCAGATAGGCGATGCCGACGGCGCGCACCGGGACCCCTCGGGCGGCCGCCATGTCAGGGCTCAACCCGCTGAATAGCAGTGGTCGATAGAGCGCCAGGACGATCGCCAGCGAGAGCGCGCCGAGCACGACCATCACCGGGACCAAACTGCTCTGGATCGCAAAGATCGACCCGAAGAGGATGGTGACCGATGCTCCGGTGGTGTTGCTAAACGAGCTGTCTAGATAGAGGAATAGGGCGGCGATTCCCAGTCCAGCGCCCAGAACGATCCCGGTCGCCAGGTCCCGTCCCCGCGTGCTGCGGATGCCGATCAGTTCGATAGCACCGGCCGCGACCGCGGCAATGACAACGAAGCCCCAGAGTTGATTGACCCCGAGGAGGAAGGCCCCGGAGCCTCCGGTGGCTCCTAGATCGCCCAGGGAGTGGCCGGCGAAGGAGAGTCCTCTGGTCACGGTGAAGACCCCCACAACACCTGACACCACCGCCACCACCCCGCCTACGGCAATTGCCACCAGGACCGGTGAGCTCTGAAAGAAGCCGGCGCCGAAGATGAATCCCACTGTGACTAACCCGGCTCTTAGACCAGTCCCGGGTCGGCGACGGCGTGGGCATGCTCGTGGTCGTCAGCCAGCTCCTCGTCCGAACCGGCGATCACCAGGACCCGGTCGCGGACTCGGATCACATCGACTTGGCGTCCGTAAAGCTGGCTCAGCACCTCGGTCCTGACCACCTCTTCGGTGGTCCCGCTAGCGGCGCGCCCGGCGGCGACGTAGACGATCCGGTCCATCACCGGGATCAAGGGATTCATGTCGTGAGCCGAGATCAGGACCCCGATCTGCTGCTCCCTGGCGATCCGGGCCAGCAACTCCACGACCTCGTGCTCGCTCCGGATATCGAGGTTGATCAGAGGCTCGTCGAGCAGCAACAGTCGGGGCCGGCTGATGAGGGCGTGGGCGATCAGGACCCGACGCTGCTCACCACCCGAGAGTCGGCCCACCCGATTGTCGGCGAAACTCTCGGCGTCGACGGCGCGCAGCATCTCGTCTACTGCCTGGCGTCGGGCCGCCGACGGGAGTGGGAAGCCGAGGCGATGGCCGTCCAGGCCGAGCCCGACCACGTCGCGGGCTCGGAGCGGCAGATCAGGGTCGAGGGGAACGTTCTGCGGTACATAGCCGATCACGGGTCGGCTGCCGGGATCCGCCCGACCGCCTATCCAGACCCGCCCTGCGCTAGTGGGTTGGAGCCTCAGGATCACCCGGAAGATGGTGGTTTTGCCAGCCCCGTTTGACCCGATCAGGCCGGTGACCTCTCCGCCCTGCAGGGCAAAGCTGACTTGGTCCAGGATCTGGCGGCCACCCAACCAGACCGAAACCCCTTCGAGGCGAAGGATCTCCTGGTCGCCTCCTTGCGCGACCGTCACTTCGACAGCAGCGACACCGTCGACTTGTGGTGTTGCAGAGCGGCCTTGAGAGCGTTGACCTCCGCCAGCATCCAGGACTGGTAATCGTAGCCAGGCGTGGGCATGGTCTCGTAGACGCCCACCACCGGGATGTGGTCGTGCTTGGCCAGGGAGAGGAAGGAGGCGGTCAGGGAATCTGTCACCTGCTGGTTGTAAAGGAAGACCTTGACCCGATGCCGGGAGAACAGATTCTGCTCCGCTGAGACGTCCTGAGGCGATGGGTCGACCCCATTCATGATGTCGGCCTGCAGTGACCAGGGGGTGCGGATGTTGGCGTCCACTGCGTTCAGCATGTAGTCGCCTACCGGCTCGGTGACCGCAACTGCGGCATGGGGAAATTCCCTCTTCACTGTGGCGATGGCGCTCAACCAGGGCTTGAGGGACTTGTCGAAGGCGCTGACCCGCGATCGGAAATACGCGGCGTGGGCCGGGTCGAGGTCGCCGAGGTCCTTGGCGACCGCCTCGGCTACGGCGGGCATGGTGACCGGCTTGTACCAAAGATGCGGATTACGAGTGTCGTTGGGGAGGCCGAGGAGCGACTGGACCACTATCACTTTCCGGGCGGAGCTGGGGGAGGCGGCTTCAATCTTGTTGATGTAGGAGTCGTAGCCGACCCCGTTCTGGACGATCAGACGGGCCTGGGAGACCACCTCCGCCACCGCTGGACTGGCCTCGAAGGTATGCGGGTCGGTGTTGGGGTTGCTCTCGATCGCCGACACCGACACGTAGCTGCCGCCGATCTGAGCGATGACGTTGGCGTACTCGTTTTCGGCTCCAACGGCGACGATCTTCGACGAACTCGCCTGCACCACCGGGCCGATCGCGGCCATCGCGGCTGTAGCCGTGACGAGGCCAACCCCGCAGGCCGCGAGCCGGGTGCCGATACCACGCGTGCTGGTCGCCATCTGTTGTTACTCCCCATGGGCTCCGCAGGGCCTGTCCGCGAGTGTTTAGCGAATGATAATCAATCCTGTTTTGTCTGTCAAGCGAGGGCTCAACACCGGCTCGACTGCGAGGATCGAGATTAGGTTTGAAGACTTTCTGGTAGGGTGTCAAGGTTTCTGCCTTGACACTTACAACCGTGGACCGAACCGAGCGACTGCAGCTCCTCGATGCCTACCGAGCCGTCCTCACCGAACGGCAGCAGCAGGCCCTCCATCTCCAGCTGGAGGAGGACTGGTCGGTGACTGAGCTGGCCCAGGCACTGGGTACGTCGAGAGCCGCTGCCCACGATCTGCTGCGTCGGGGGCTAGAGCGGATGGAGGCGCTGGAGGCCAGTCTCGGTCTGCTGGCACGGCTGCGCGACCGCGAGAGCGAGGTCGCAAAACTCCGCGAGCGGTTGCGCCGGGCCGAGCTCCAACTCCGGGCCGGCGCGGCTAGGTCCGAGTCAACCTGATGTTCGACACCCTGACCGACAAGTTGAGCGCTGCCTTCAAGCGCTTCACCGACAAGGGCCGGCTGACCGCCGACGACGTCGACGCCGGCATGCGCGAGGTCCGGATGGCATTGCTTGAGGCGGATGTCAACTACAAGGTGGCGCGCCAGTTTGTGGATCGGATTCGCGAGCGAGCGGTTGGCAGCGACGTGCTGGAGAGTCTGACCCCGGGGCAGCAGGTGATCAAGGTTGTGTTCACGGAACTGGTTGAGCTACTGGGTGGCGAGGACGCCCACCTCACCTACCAACCAAACCCACCCACCACGGTGCTGGTGATGGGCCTACAGGGCTCGGGCAAGACCACCAGTGCCGTGAAGTTGGCGCTGCTGGTGCGGGAGGACGGTCACCGACCGATGCTGGTGGCCGCTGATGCCCAGCGTGCCGCCGCGGTTCAGCAGTTGCAGGTGCTGGCCACGGACCAGGGCTTGGACGTGTTGGTGGCGGATCCCGAGCGGGGGATGGCCAAGGGGGTTGAGCGAGCGCTGGCCGAGGCACGACGCCGGGGAGCGGACGTGGTGATCGTGGACAGCGCCGGGCGGCTCCACCTCGACCAACCCCTGATGGACGAGCTGAAGTCAATCCGCCAACGCAACCGGATCGACAACGCCCTCCTGGTTGTGGATGCCATGACCGGCCAGGACGCAGTCCGGGTGGCCGGAGCCTTCAAGGACGCCGTCGGGGTTGACGGCGTGATTCTGACCAAGCTCGACGGTGACGCCCGAGGCGGGGCCGCGCTCTCCATGAAGGCGGCCGTCGGACTCCAGGTCTGGTACTGCGGAGTCGGGGAGCGGCCGCGCGACCTGGAGCCCTTCTACCCAGATCGGATGGCGCGGCGCATTCTGGGCATGGGCGACGTATTGACGCTGGTCGAACGTGCCAGTCAGGAGATGAGCGCCGAGGAGGCCGGCCGGGTCGAGCAGCGGCTTCGCGATGGGCGGATCACCCTGGAGGACTTCATCGTGCAGATGCGCCAGCTCCGGCGCATGGGCCCCCTGGAGTCGATCCTGGGAATGATGCCCGGGGGCCGGGACCTGCTGCGTCAGCAGGGGGGCAACCTGCCCGACGAGGCCCAGTTGTCTCAGATCGAGGCCATCGTCATGTCGATGACCCCGGCTGAGCGCCGGCGACCGGCCATGGTTGACGCGTCCCGTCGCCGCCGGATTGCCGCGGGGAGCGGAACCACCACGGTCGAGGTGTCACGCTTGCTCAAGGGTTTCGACCAGATGCAAGAGATGATGCGGGGTTTGATGGGGCCTGGGGGCAAACGCCGCCTGGCAACGGAATTGCTCAAGGGCGCGCCCGGTGGCGGAGTGCGGCGGCGACAGTGAGGAGCCGGTGAAGAATTTGGAACTTTTGGCTGTAAAACAAGGGGATTTTAGTGGCAGTTAAGATTCGACTCAAGCGCATGGGCGCTAAGAAGCGACCCTTTTACCGAGTCGTGGTGGCGGACGCTCGCTCACCGCGGGACGGCCGCTTTATCGAGTCACTTGGTTACTACGATCCCCTCAAGGATCCCAAGGTTTTCCACGTCGATGACGAGCGGATTCGGCACTGGATGGCGACAGGAGCGCGTCCTTCCGAGGCGGTACGCGAGCTGTTGGTTCGCCAGGGGACCCTGGAGGCTCTGCCCCGTCCGGCACGGACCAAGACCGGCCCCAAGCGCGCTGCCAAGTCGGCGCCGGCGGCAGCACCCGTAGCCGCCGCCGCAGCGGCGCCCCAGGCTGCGACCGAGGAGGAGGCCCCGGCTGAAGAAGTGGTTGCGGCTGAAGCCGAGCCCGGCACCGCTAGCGAGGACGGAGTTGAGCCCGCGGCCCTCGCCGAGGAAGCAGCAGAGGCGGCTGCGGAGGCGAACGCTGAGAGCCAGGAGGAAGACGCTTCGACGGAGGCGCCGGCGGAGGGTGACGCCGTGGACACCGAGTCCGTCGCCAACGGCGATGGATGAGGCCAAGCCCGACTACGGCGAGCTGGTCCGTTTCATGATCCAGCAGATGGTCAGCCGCCCCGAGGCGGTCGAGGTGGCGGTCGAGCAGGACGGCCACCGGGTGACGGTCCGGATCAAAACTGCGCCCGATGACCTGGGCAAGGTGATTGGGAGAAATGGGCGCCACATCGATGCGGTGCGGATGGTCGTCCGGGCAGCTTCGCTGCGTCCCCGTGACCGGGTGTACGTAGAGGTGCAGGATTGACAGCTGCGCCGGAGTGGGTCCGAGTGGCGCGGGTGCTGCGGCCCCACGGAGTCGATGGAGAGATCGCCATCGAGCTGCTGGGTGGCGATCGGGGACGGCTGCGCCCGGGCATGCAGCTGCGCGGTCCCCGGGGTGATGTCACGCTCGAGTCGGTGCGGGGCGAGGGCAACCGGCTCATCTGCCGCCTGCGCGGGGTCGGCGACCGGGAGCAGGCTGCCGCCCTGAGTGCTGGCTATCTAGAGGTCGCCCGGCTGGACTCGCGACCGCTGCCGGAGGGCGAATTCTTTCACTTCCAGCTGGTGGGGCTGGAGGTCCACGATCCTGAGGGCCGGAAGCGGGGCGAACTGGTGGAGGTCGAACCCTACCCAGCTCACGACGTTTATGTGGTGCGTACCCCGGCTTCCGAACTTAGGGTGCCGGCGGTGCGCGAGGCGGTGCTCTCGATCGACCTGGAGCAGCATCGAATCACCGTCGCCGAGCCCTACCTGGAGGAGTGGGTTGATGCGGTTTGATGTGATCACCCTCTTCCCCGAGATCTTTCCCGGGCCTCTGGCTGCCGGGGTGGTGGGTAGGGCCCTGGAGCAGGGGCTGATCGAGATCCAGGCGCACGACCTTCGCCACTTCGGGTTGGGGGTGCACCGTCAGGTGGATGACGTCCCCTACGGTGGAGGGCCCGGGATGGTGCTCCGGCCGGAGCCACTCTTCCAGGCCGTTCGCGAGATCCGGGCCGTTCCCGGGATGCCTCCGGCCCGGGGCATCCTGCTCTCCGCGCACGGGCGCAAGCTGTCCACGGAGCTGATCGAGGAGCTTAGCCGGGAAACGGCCCTGCTCTTGGTCTGCGGTCGCTACGAGGGAGTCGATGAGCGGGTGCGCATGGGACTAGAGCTGGACGAGGTGTCGGTGGGTGACTTCGTGGTCAGCGGTGGCGAGCTGCCCGCGATGATGCTGATCGAAGCGGTGGCCCGGCGTTTGCCGGGTACTCTCGGCGACCCCGAGTCCGCCCTCGACGAGAGCTTCAGCGGTGGGCTGCCGGAGTACCCCCACTACACTCGTCCAGCCGTCTTCGAGGGAATGACGGTGCCGGAGGTGCTGCGCAGGGGCGACCACGCCAAGATCGCTCGCTGGCGTGCCGAAGCGGCGCTGGAGCGGGCTCGCCGGCTGCGGCCCGACCTCCTGGGGGGTGTACAGGGGAGCGGTGCGGCGGAGACGGCGGACAGAGAAGAAAAACGGGACGCGGCCGCGACCGGTGTCCCTCTGGGAGGCGCGCAATGAACATCATCGACCTGCTCGAGGAGGAGCAGCTTCGTGACGACGTCCCCGATCTCAGCCCGGGTGACACGGTCAGGCTTCACGTCAAGGTGGTGGAAGGAACCAGGGAGCGGATCCAGGTCTTCGAGGGCCTGATCATCGGGCTGCAGAAGGGAGGCGCCCGGCGGTCGGTGACGGTACGCCGCACCGCCCACGGGGTTGGAGTGGAACGCACCTTCCCCATCCACTCTCCGCGCCTCGCCCAGATCGAGGTGGTCCGCCATGGACGGGTCCGTCGGGCCAAGCTGTACTACCTGCGTGACAAGGTGGGCAAGCGAGCCAAGATCCGCGAGCGGCGGGAGTCCGTGACCCGAGGCGGGGCAGCCGAGGCGCACTCCTCAGCGGCTCCTCAAGTTGAGGCGCCTGCCTCGGCTGAGCCGGCCCCCAAGAGGCGGCTCTCACGCAGGCGGGCCAAGGCTGACTGAGGCGATCCAGTTCTTGAACTCCTCTACCACCTAGACTTGCCTTCGTGCCCGACACTCCCCATCGGGTCCTGGTGGTGTCGCGCCAGGCATCCCGTTCCGAGACGATCGCCAAGGCTTTGCACAAGCGCGGTCTGGCCATGGTGGCTTTCGAGACCACAACCGCCGCCGCGGCATCGCTGGGCGACACAGCGGCCGAGGCGGTCCTGATCGAGGTGACCGCCAACGATGCCCAACTGGTGCCCTTGGTCCAGCAGATCAGGGCCAGCGCCATTCACCCGGGGGTCCCGATTCTCCTAGTGGCAGCGGATAAGGAAGCCCCCATAGTGGCCGCCGCGATGCAGGCAGGAGCCTCCGAAGTCCTTCCCCGGAGCAGTTCCACGCAGACGGTGGTGGAGACCCTGCGGACGCTGTTGGTCGCCAGTCTCCAGGGCACGCCGGAGGGACCGGTGGCGGCCGAGCCCGGGGTGGCGGCTCAGGCTGCCGGTCCGCGCCAAGGCCCGGGCGAGCTCTGGGTGGTCTGCGGCCCGCGCGGGGGAGTGGGCAGAACGGCTCTGGCCACCAATTTCGCGGTGATCGCTGCCGAAAGCATGCGGGTGGCGCTGGTCGACAACGTGCCTCGCTTCGGCAGCGCCCTGATGGCCTTCAACCTGCCCCCGCAGACCCCCACCTGGGTGGAGCTGGCCGAGCTGCCCTTGGAGGAGGACATCCTCGACCGGCTGACCCGCCACCCCAGTGGCGTTTCGGTCCTTCCGGCCCCGGGCCGACCGGAGCTGTCCGACTCGGTCTCGCCTGCGGCGGTCGGAGCCCTGATCTATCGCCTCACCAAGGTGGCTGACCTGGTCATTGTCGACCAGGGCGGCAGGCTGGACAATGGCGGGATCGACCTCTTGGAGTCCGCCGACCACATGATCCTGGTCGGTACCCCGGACAACCCGGGCGTGGTGGGCCTAAGGGGGTGGCTGCGCATCTGCGACCAGTTGCAGATCCCCCGGGAGCGGATCTCGGTGATCCTGAATTGTGTTCTTCCCTACCACCAGGTGGACGCGGAAAGGGCTAGGCGGGTTCTGGAGCAGCCGGTGCTGGTCCTGCCCCACGGAGGCATCGACGGGGTGCGCTCCCTAAGTGGGGGCGAACCGCTGGCCTGGAAGCACCCGTCTAGTCGCTGGGCCAAGGCGTTGCGGAACCTGGTCGGCCAGATCTCGCCTGCGGTCGGAGCCAAGATCAAGCGCTGAGACGGAGGCTGTCAGCCTCAGGCAGCCGCTCCCGGTTTGCCGGAGACGGCGATGGCGTCGGGCCGGCTGCTGACCGCCTTGTAGGCAGCGCAGTTGGAGAAGGTGGCGTTGGCCGACCGCGGCCGAGGTCCCCGACCGCGAGAGGGACGCGGGACCTCTCGCTCCTCCGTGCCATAGCGCTCCCAGACCGACTGCCGGGACATGCCCAGGCGGCTGGCAATCTCGGCCCAGCTGAAGCCCTCGGAGCGGGCGGCGACCACGGTGGCGGCGCGCCTGGTCCCGAGCAGCACCGCCAGCGAGCGCAGCGCCAGCAGCCGGTCGGCGGTCGGCAGGAGATCTAGGTTGGTGATCACTGCCCGTGTCGCGGCGGCGGCCGGCGGTGTGGTCGGGTGGTAACTCACAGCGTCAAGGATACCTGACAAAAGCGCTATCATGGTAGGAGTGGTCGGTAGGCCACAGTTCCGAAATCGAGGAGAATCCATGGCGGCGCCAATGACGGTCACCGACGACACCTTCCGGCACGAGGTCTTGGACGCGGAAGTTCCGGTCCTGGTCGATTTCTGGGCTCAGTGGTGCCCGCCCTGCAAGATGGTTGCCCCGATCGTGGAGGATCTCGCCTCCGAATACGAGGGGCGGATGAAGGTCGCCAAGGTCGATACCGACATCTCCCCCTCGGTCGCGGCCGAGTACCGGGTGATGAGCATTCCCACCTTGATGCTCTTCCGGGGTGGTCAGCCCCTGGGATCGGTGATTGGCTACCAGCCCAAGGCGGTGCTCAAGGCCAAGCTCGACGCCCTTCTCCTCCAGCCGGCAGCCTGAAGTCGGCCCAGCGGGGCAGACTGCCCGAAGACTACTCCGATGCGGAGGTGGGGGCCTTGCCCTCGGGCCAGTACTGCTCCTCCAGGATGTCCTCATCCCTGAGCCCGGCCCGGAGCATCACCGCCCGGCCGGTGGAGATCATCCCGGGGTGGCCGCAGAGGTAGACCATGCCCCGTCCCGGGCGGATGCCGCAGCGGTCCGCGTGCTTGCGGAGGACGTCCTCGGCGCGCCCCACCTCCCCCTCCCAACCTGAGTCACCCCACGGTCGGCTGACGGTTGGCACGTATTCAAAATGGGGGAGCTCGGCGGTCAGCTGGGACATCTCCCGGGCATAGCCGAACTCGTGGGAGAAGCTGGCTCCCTGAACCAAAACCATCTGGGGTGGGGTCGTCTCGCCCCGGCGCAGCTCCCGCTGCAGCTGACGCAGGATGCTCGCGAAAGGCGCGATCCCGGTGACCGTGGCGAGGAAGAAATGGGTGCGATCCGGCGCCAGCCCGGCCTTGAGAAAGACCCCCTTGGGGCGCTTGCGCATCAGCATCCGGTCCCCTGCCTGGAGCGGGTAGAGATAGGGGGTGAGGGCGCCGTCAGGGATGAGCTCGATGAAGAACTCCAGCTCATCCTCCTCAGGCGAAGAGACAATGGAGTAGGGCCGCTCCAGTGGTTTCCCGTCCACCTCTACGCCCAGGGTGGCGTACTGGCCGGGGCGGAACTGGAAAGGGTTCTGGTGCCTTACCCGGATGGCCCAGAGGTCGGGACTGAAGTCACGGCGAGCAACGATCTCGACTGACTCGTACTTGTCGGAGAGCTCGGTGGCCAAGGTCGGCGGATCTCCAGGCTGCGGCGGTTTGCTGGGGTCAGTGTAGCCAGGCGTCTAATTTGGCCAAAGGTGTGGAAGTGGTGCCGGGCGGGAAGGCTGTTGCTAGAATCGCCACTCGCCGTCACGGCCCACCGAGGTACCGCCCCAGCTGATGCCCGCATCGAACCTGATCATCGTCGAGTCGCCGAGCAAGGCACGGACGCTCAGTAAATTCCTCGGCAGCGACTACGACGTGAGGGCGTCGATGGGTCATGTCGTGGACCTGCCGCACTCCAAGCTGGGCATCGACGTCGACAACGGCTTCGAGCCCGACTACACGGTGATCAAAGGCAAGGAGGCTCCCCTTCGGGACCTCAAGAAGGCAGCCGGTAAGTCCAAGCGGGTCCTGCTGGCGGCCGACCCCGATCGTGAGGGCGAGGCGATCGCCTGGCACATCGCCCAGCAGCTCGGCCTGATCGACCCCGAGCGGATCGTGTTCCGGGAGGTGACCAAGCCGGCGGTGGAATCCGCCCTGGATCACCCCCGGCCCATCGATCAGCGCCTGGTCGACGCCCAGCAGGCCAGACGGGTGATCGACCGACTCCTCGGCTACAAGCTGAGCCCTCTGCTCTGGCGCAAGATCCGCAAGGGCCTCTCTGCGGGCAGGGTTCAGTCGGTCGCGCTGCGACTGGTCTGCGATCGCGAGCAGGAGATCGACGCCTTCCGGCCAACCGAGAGTTGGAGCCTGGAGGCGGTGCTGCGCACCGATTCTGCAGATCTGTTCAAAGCCCGCTATCAGGGCATGGGGCTGGAGCGCAAGACGCGGCGCGGCAAAGCCAAGGATGGCAACGACGAGCCAGAGGGACTTCCCAACGAGGCGTCGACCCGCCGGGTCATGGCCGAAGTCGAGAAAGCCGAGTTCAAGGTTGCCTCGGTGGAGCGGCGCCGGGTTCGACGAAATCCGCCGTTGCCGTACATAACCAGCACTCTGCAGCAGGACGCCTCCTCGCAGCTCCACTTCAGCCCCACCAAGACCATGCGGATCGCCCAGCAGCTCTACGAGGGCGTCGAGCTGGGCAGCTCCGGCCCGGTCGGCTTGATCACCTACATGAGGACCGACTCGGTCCGGCTCAGCGACTCCGCCGTCGAGGGCGCCAAGGCCTACCTCGAGAAGACCTTCGGTGAGCAGTACCTGGGCAAGCCGGGGACGCAGCGGCGCGGGCCTAAGGCTCCCGTCGCCAGCCAGGACGCTCACGAGGCGGTCCGGCCCAGCTCGGCCGAGCGGACCCCCGAGGACCTCGAGCAGTACCTGAGCTCGGACCAGGCCAGGCTCTACCGGCTGATCTGGAGACGTTTCCTGGCCAGCCAGATGAGCCCAGCGGAGTTCGACTCGACCAGAGCCGAGGTAATGGCCGGCCAACACCGCTTCCGGGCCACCGGCAGCCGGCTGGTCTTCGACGGATTCCTGCGGGTGGCCGGCTCCGACAGCCGCGAGGACGAGCTGCTCCCGGAGCTGAATTCAGAGCAGGTGGTGAAGCTCATGGAGCTGGCCCCGGAGCAGCACTTCAGCCAGCCGCCGCCCCGCTACACCGAGGCCAGCTTGGTGAAGGAGTTGGAGGAACGGGGCATCGGCCGTCCCAGTACCTACGCCTCCATGACCGAGCTGATCCAGACCCGACGCTACGTTGTGCAAGAGGAGCGCCGGCTGCATCCCACCCCGCTGGGTCTGGCCGTGAATGAGGCCCTGACCACCCAGTTCCCCTCGGTCGTAGACCTGGGATTCACGGCGGCGCTAGAGCTGCAGCTGGACTCGATCGAGACCGGGGACAGTCCCTGGGTCCCGGTGGTCCGCTCCTGGTACGAGCCCTTCTCCAAGGTGCTTGACGCAGCCCAGGAGAGCATGCCGCGGGTCAAGATCAAGGCCCAGCCCGCTGGAGCCGACTGTCCCAAGTGCGGGGCGGAGCTAGTGGTGCGCAGCGGGCGCTTCGGCGACTTCGTGGGCTGCAGCCGCTATCCAGAGTGCGACTACATCCAGGGCAAGGAGGACCGGGTACCCGCCGAGGAGATCGGCGAGACCTGCCCGCTCTGCAGCAAACCCCTGGTGCGGCGCAGTGGCAAGCGCGGCCCTTTCATCGGCTGTTCGGGCTATCCCTCCTGCCGGTTCATCCGGACCGAGGCCGGTGCTGCGGGCGACTCGCGGTCCCCCAGCCGTCCGCCGGCCGAGGAGGTGGGTCAGGACTGCCCCGAGTGCGGCAAGCCGCTGGTGAAGCGCCAGGGACGGTTCGGGCCCTTCGTCTCGTGCTCAGGCTATCCCGGCTGCAAGTATCGGCCGCCGCGTGAGGCCTCGGTGCCGGCAAGGAACGGAGGGGTGGCGAGAAAGCCGGCTGCGGCTCGCGCCAAGCGACCCGCCAAAGAGCCGGTCACAAGCTAGACCGAGCGGCTCGCGCTGACCAGGGCTGCCATAGGCTGGGAAGAACCCGGCTCTCGAGGCATGATCCGGCTGCCTCGGTTTTGGAGTGGAGCGGGTTGAGTTTCTGGGCTACTCGGCGGCGACTCTTCCGCCTGCTCTCCCGATCTGCCGCAGCGGGGTTGCAAAACCACGCACCCCCCGTTCCCTCTGGGGAAGGGTCACAGCGGTTCCCCAGAGTGAGGGCTTGTGGGGGTCCCGGGCGCCCCAAAAATCGCGGCCACCCGAGCAGCCCTTTAAGGTGAGGTTATGGCTGGGTTTGGGAGCCCGGATCAGGTTCTGGGGGGAAGTCCCCGGTCTGTCCGTCGAGCCGTTCCCGAATCAGGTCGGCATGGCCGTTGTGCCGCGAGTACTCCTCGATCACGTGGTTGACCATGCAGCGGGCCGACATCACCGGGTAGCGGGGGGTGCTGAAGGTGACGTCCAGGGAAGAGAGCTCCTTCAGGATTGATCGCGAGATCCGGCACTCCTCCTCCCAGACCGAGAAGGCCTCGGCGACGTCGGCGGCTTCCACCCCGTCAAAGTCTGCATCTGGCTCGGCGTCGGTGCACCAGATCTGGCCGACGCTCTCGCCGGCGAGGTGGCGGCGGAACCAGCCACGCTCGACCTCGGCCATGTGTCGTACCAGGCCCAACAGGGTGAGGTTGGAGGGCGGCACTGACGCCTCCTTGAGCTGAGTGTCGCTGAGCCCTTGGCACTTCCAGGCCAGCACCTTGCGCTGGTCCTCGAGGAAGCCGGTCAGGGTGGTCCGCTCGTCCCCGTTCAGGGCTGGGTCCGGCTGCTGCTCAGGCACCGCCGAATCATAAGAGGCACGGCCAGGAGGACGCTCTCGGCGCCGGGGCAATTCCGGACCCGGCGGTAGAATTGAACTCCTGTGACCTCTCCTCACGGCTCGGGGCCGCACGCCACCACCATCCTTGCCGTCCGGCGGGGGTCGGAGATCGCGGTAGCCGGCGACGGTCAGGTGACCGTGGGCGACGTGGTCATGAAGCAGCGGGCGATGAAGGTGCGGCGGATCCATCACGATCAGGTGGTGGTGGGGTTTGCAGGCTCGGTAGCCGATGCTTTCACCCTCTTCGACAAGTTTGAGCGTCATCTCGACCAGCACCAAGGGAACCTCCTGCGAGCGGCGGTGGCCCTGGGCAAGGAGTGGCGCACCGACCGCTACCTGCGCCACCTCGACGCCATGCTGGTGGTGGCGGGCAATAACCAGATGCTGCTACTGAGCGGCGACGGCGATGTGATCGAACCTGACGATGGGATAGGCGCCATCGGTAGCGGTGGCCCCTATGCTCACGCTGCGGCGAGGGCGCTGATCCAGCACACGGAGCTGCCGGCTGCGGAAGTGGCGCGTCGAGCCCTGGAGATCGCCGCCTCGATCTGCATTTACACCAACAGCGAGATCTCGGTCGAGACCATCTCCGATACGCCACAAGAGGAGCCAGTTGGAAGCGGAGCTTAGACCTGCTGAGATCGTCTCCTCGCTGGACCGCTACATCGTGGGCCAGGCGGATGCCAAGCGAGCGATGGCGATCGCTCTGCGCAACCGCTACCGGCGCATGCAAGTGCCGCCCGAGCGCCGCCAGGACATCGTGCCCAGCAACATCCTCTTGATCGGGCCGACCGGGGTCGGCAAGACCGAGATCGCCAGGCGGCTGGCCCAGCTCACTCACTCTCCCTTCATCAAGGTCGAGGCCACCAAGTTCACCGAGGTGGGCTACGTCGGCCGCGACGTGGAGTCGATCATCCGTGACCTCTTGGAGCAGACCATCACCCAGGTTCAGAGCCAGCGGGTCGCTGACGTCGAGGGGGAGGCCAAGCAAAGGGCCGATGCCCGGATCGTCGACCGACTGATCGCGGCAGACCAGCCCAACCAGCCGGGTCCCCAAGAGAGCGATCAAGCGGAGCCGACCCGGGAGGCGACCCCTCCCGACGCGGCTGACGGGGCTGACCGCCTGGCGGCGGCCAGGAGGGAGCGCTCCCGCCGCCGTCAGCTCCTGCGCAAACTGGTGGCCCGCAAGCTTGACGACCGCCAGATCGAGATCGAGGTGGAGGAGGCCTACTCTCCGCCGGTCGAGGTCTTCTCAGGCAGTGGGTATGAGGAGATCGGCTGGTCGCTGTCGGACTTCTTCAGCCAGCTGGCGCCTCCACGCAAGCGGGTGAGGCGGATGACGGTCGCTGACGCCAGGCATGTTCTGACCCAGGAGGAGACCGAGCGCCTGGTGGACGTGGATCGGGTCTACGACGACTCCATCCACCTGGTCGAGGAGAACGGGATCGTCTTCATCGACGAGGTGGACAAGATCGCCGGGCCATATGTCGAGGCCCACGGGCCGGATGTCAGCGGGGCCGGTGTGCAGCGCGACCTGCTCCCCATCATCGAGGGGTCGACCGTCAGCACCAGGTACGGGCAGGTCCACACCGACCACATCCTCTTCGTAGCCGCCGGCGCCTTCACCTCGGCTAGGCCGTCTGATCTGATTCCCGAGTTCCAGGGGAGGTTCCCGATCCGGGTCGAGCTCAAGCCCCTGGAGGAGGCGGACCTGTGCCAGATCCTGGTCGAGCCGCGCAACGCTCTGACCCATCAGTACTCGGCCCTGCTCGCCACCGAGGGGGTCGAGGTCGAGTTCACCAAGGAGGGGGTGGAGGAGCTTGCTCACCACGCCTACCTGGTCAACGAACGCGATGAGAACATCGGTGCCCGCCGCCTCTTCACCGTCATGGAGCGGGTGCTCCAGGACGTCTCCTTCGCCGCCGACGAGTACCAGGGAAAGAAGGTGAGCATTGACCGCGACTTCGTTCGGGCCAAGCTGGGCGACCTGGTGCGCGATGAGGACCTCCGCCGCTACGTGCTCTGAGGCGACCAGACATAGGGGGTGGTGCTGCTCACGGTGGCGAAGCCCAGCCGCTCCAGAATCGGGCGACTGTCATCGGAGGCGTCGACCTGGAGGTATTTGAAGCCTCGCTCGGCCGCCAGCCGGGCTCGATAGGCCACCGAGGCCCGGTAGATGCCCCGGCGCCGCCACTGCGCCCGGGTCGATCCCGCCCAGAGGGTGGCGAACTCGGATCCGGCGAACAGGTTGGCCCGGGCTGTCGAGACCACTTGCCCCTCAGCCTCGGCGACCAGGAGAACGACCTCGTGGGGATTGGCTGCAGCCTCTTTGAAGAGGAAGTCGCCGAAGAAGCTGAGGTCCTCGCCCCACACCGCTGAGAGCATCTCCGCCATCCGGTCGGTGTCCTCGTGAGAGTGCACCCGGCGGAATGTGACGCCGACCGGCAGCCGGGGCTCCTGGTCCAGCTCCGACACCAGCCCGATTACCAGGTTCTCTCGATCCTCGGCCACGAAGCCCGCCGCCAGCAGCCTGTCAGTGAGGCCAGCGTCTTGGTCGTGAGAATAGGTTTTCCATTCGAAGGGCAGCTGGAGTCCACCGAAGAAAGTGACCTGGCGCAGGATCAGGGCATCCAGCTGGGAGCCGTCCAGTGGGCTTAGATCCTGGTGCTGGACGAAGCCACGTTGCGACCACCCCCAGGACCGGTAGATCGGCCCTTCCAGCTCCTCGTGGGCACCCGCGGGGAGTCGCCCAGAAGGCCGCCCTCGCATCTGGGCGTCGAACGCGGCAAGCAGGGTTGAGCGAGCAGGAGGTGTCGCAACATCCGGGCCGCCGGTTCGGTGCACGCCGCTCAGTCTAGGTGGGTGTCTTGGCCGGACTGCGAGCACTGAGGTCTGACTTGTCGGCTCCTGCTGCCGATTACTGTAAGCAGGTGATGCTGGTGAGTTCGGAGTCATCTGCGCCCGCCAGGCAGGCTGAGTGGCAATTGTCCGAGAAGAAATCCTAGAAAAGCCGGGGGAAGCGTGACGATCCCGGCAGCGCGACTAGAGTGGCGCGGATGAGCCAGAGCTGGTCCAGCCGCGAACATCAGGGCCCCTGGCCGCCGGGAGGTGGGGTCGATGGCCGTCCGCTCAGCGGTGTTCGGGTGTTGGAACTCGCGCGGATTCTGGCCGGCCCGTACTGCACCATGCTGCTCGCCGACCTGGGAGCCGACGTGCTCAAGGTCGAGCCCCCCGGCGGAGATGAGAGTCGACGGTGGGGACCACCGTTCGCAGGCGACACCGCCACCTACTTTGCCAGCGCCAACCGCAATAAACGCAGCCTGGTGCTGGATTTGAAGCAGGAATCAGACCGGCTCATCCTCGGTGAACTGGTCAGCCAGGCTGACGCTGTGGTTCACAACTACACCGAGCGGGTCTCGGCACAACTTGGCATCGACCAGCAGTGGCTGGCGAGGCACAACCCTGACGCCATCGTCTGCCGAATTTCCGGCTTCGGAGCTGGGTCCGACCACCCCGCCTATGACCTGATCCTGCAGGCGGCCAGCGGGCTTATGAGCATCACCGGACAACCTGACGGCCCACCCACCAAGATGGGAGTGGCGGTTGCGGATGTAGCGACCGGGATGTTCGCGGCGCTGGGCATCTTGGCCGAACTCTGTGCCCGCCAACAGCCCAGTCGCGGACATCAGGTCGACGTCTCCATCCTCGATTCGGCGTTAGCCTTGCTGGTGAACCAGGGGGCGTCATGGCTCGCCAGTGGCGACGAGCCCCAGCGCCGGGGCAACGACCACCCCAGCATCGTCCCCTACGGCCTTTTCCCAACCGGCAAGGGTGAACTGGTCCTGGCGGTGGGCAGCGATCGGCAGTTCGCCGCACTGGCCGAGATACTTGGAGATCCGGGCTTGGCCAATCAGCCTAGATTCGCTACCAATCCGAATCGGGTCCGCAATCGGACGGAGCTGCGCATGGTCCTGGAGGAGAAACTCTCGTCGCGCAGTGCCGAGGATTGGAATGATCGCTTGCAGAGAGCCGGAGTGCCCTGCGGCCAGGTGCGGAGCGTCGGCGAGGCCCTCGCCACCGTGGGTGCGCGCCTGGTGGCACGAGTTGGAGAGGACGGCGGTTCCGGGGAGCGACAGGTCATGTCTCCCATCCGCCTCGGTGGCGACTATCTGCGTCCCTATGCGCCTTCCCCCAAGCTTGGCGAAGCGAAGCTGTTAGACAGCATCGACGACTAGCCCAGCGATTCGGCCATGGGTGGTGCGCTTGTCAGTTTTCGGCGAGCTGGGGCGCTTGCCCACGGCTGTGGCTAGCGAGCTAGGTCCCCGGACCGTGGCGCGAGTTGGGATAACATGACCGCGGCGATCAAATAAGCATGCCCAGCTGACGCCTGCGGGGATCCCCTCGGGGCCGGTAGGCGGCTGAGGCCGGGCAGAAGCGGTAACGAATAGGAGGCGAGCATGCCTGTAGCCACGCTCACCGAGCTGCTCCAGAACGGTGTCCACTTCGGACATCAGACCAGCCGGTGGAATCCGAAGATGCGGCACTACATCTTCGCCAGTAAGGGCGGGATCCACATTATCGACGTGTCGCAGACCGTGGATCTTTTGGACCAAGCCTGCCAGTTCTCGCGGGACACCGTAGCCCAGGGAGGTCAGATCCTCTTCGTCGGCACCAAGAAGCAGGCCCAGGACACCATCCAGAGCCAGTGCGAGCGCAGCCACCAGCCCTACGTCGTCAATCGCTGGATGGGCGGGATGCTGACCAACTTCGAGGTGGTCAAGCGCCAGTTGAAGCGCCTGGCCGAGCTGGTGGAGATGCGCGACCGGGGAGCCCTCGCCGGCCTTAGCAAGAAGGAGCAGAGACGGCGCGAGGATGAGCTCGACCGGCTGGAGAGGAACTTCGGTGGGATCACCAACATGAAGCGGCTGCCGGCGGCGGTCTTCGTAGTCGATCCCCACAAGGAGCGGCTGGCCGTCACCGAGGCTCGCAAGCTGGAGATTCCCATCATCGCGATCACCGACACCAACTGCGATCCGGAGGAGATCTCCTACGTCATCCCCGGCAACGACGACGCCATTCGCAGCGTGCGCCTGATCGTGACCCGGATCGTGGACGCCATGATGGACGGCCTGGAGGAGCATCGCCAGATCGAACTGGTCCAAGCCCAGCGGGCCGAGGTGGAGCGCCAAGCCCAGGCCGAGGAGGCCCGCATCCAGGCTGAGAAGGCTGAGGCCGAGGCAGAGGCAGCGAGGTTGGCCGCCGAGGCGGAGGCGCCCGAGGCGGAAGGCGGGGCCACGGCGGCTGAGGCTCAAGAGGGGCCAGTGGTGGTAGAGGCGGGGTCGGAGTGAGCCAAGTGATCACCGCCGATCTCGTCCGCCGGCTCCGAGAGCAGACCGGCGCCGGAATCATGGACTGCAAGGAAGCCCTAGTCGAGGCGGATGGCGACTTCGAGCGGGCCCGTGACATCCTTCGTGCCAAGGGGTTGGCATCCGCGGCGAAGCGCTCCCAGCGCCAGACCAGCGAGGGACTTATCGATTCCTACATCCACCCCGGGGGCAGGATCGGAGTGCTGCTTGAGGTCAACTGCGAGACCGACTTCGTGGCTCGCACCGAGCAGTTCCAGGCCCTGGTCCACGACCTCGCCCTCCAGATCGCGGGCACGTCGCCCAGGTGGATCCGTAGTGAGGACGTTCCGGACGCGGAACTGGCGCGCGAGCGGGCCATTTACCGAGAGCAGGCATTGAACGAAGGCAAGTCAGAGGAACGGCTCGACCAGATCGTCGACGGCCGGCTGCGCAAGTTCTACGAGGCGTTCTGCCTTTACGAGCAGGCCTGGCTCCGCGATGAGGGCAGCAAGGGCCGCAAGGTCAGCCAGGTGATTCAGGAGGTGATCTCCGCCACCAGGGAGAACATCACGGTCTCGCGATTTGTGCGATTCGAGCTGGGCGAGAGCGCGTCCGGCGAGGGTCTATCGGATGCCTCTTGAGCCGGTGACCGAGCTAACCGGGACCGCAGTGGGAACCGAAGTGGGCGCGCAGCCCCGATACCGGCGGGTGGTGGTCAAGATCAGCGGCGAGGCGTTGGTTGGCGACGGCGAGTTCGGGATCGACCCTGACGTCCTGGACGTGGTGGCGCGCGAGCTCAAGGGTGCCCACGCCGCGGGGGCGGAGATCGCGGTGATGATGGGGGGAGGCAACATCTTCCGGGGTCTGGCCGGCGCCCAGCGGGGCATGAACCGGGTGACCGCGGACCTGATGGGGATGCTGGGAACGGTCATCAACTCGCTGGCCCTTCGGGATGCACTCGAAAGCCATGGCATGCCCACCCGGGTGATGACTGCGATCGAGATGCACCAGGTGGCCGAGCCCTACATACGCGGCCGGGCCATCCGTCATCTGGAGAAGGGCCGGGTGGTGGTCTTCTGCGCCGGGTCGGGCAATCCCTTCTTCACCACCGACACCCCGGCGGCACTCCGCGCTGCTGAGATCGGAGCCGACCTGTTGATCAAGGCGACCCGGGTGGACGGCATCTACAGCGCGGATCCCAAGACCGACCCGGCGGCGAAGCGTATCCCCACCCTCACCTACATGCAGGTGCTCAACCTTGGTCTCCAGGTCATGGACAACACCGCCATCACCCTTTGCATGGACAACCGGTTGCCGCTCTTGGTGCTCGACCTGTTCACCCCGGGAAATATCGCTCGCGCGGTTCGCGGGGAGGAGGTGGGGTCCCTGGTGATCGACAAGGCCCCTACCCCTTGAGCGACGACCTCCTCCGGGAGACTCAGCAGCGGATGGCCAAGAGCCTGGATGCTCTCCAACGCGAGCTGGCTTCGATCCGAACCGGGCGAGCCAGTCCGGCCCTGATCGAGCACCTCCAGGTCGAGGTCTATGGCAGCCACATGCCACTCAATCAGGTGGCCAGCATCTCCGCTCCGGAAGCCCATCTGATCTTGATCCAGCCCTGGGACCGCAACAACATCGCCGCCATCGAGCGAGCCCTGCAGCGCAGCGACCTCGGCCTCAATCCGGGCAACGATGGCCAGGTGATCAGGCTGCCGGTACCGCCCCTCAATGAGGAGCGCAGGCGGGAGTTCGTGCACATGGTCAAGCACCGGGCCGAGGAGGCTCGGGTGGCGGTTCGCAACATCCGCCGGGACGACCTCGAGCAATTGCGCCGCCTCGAGCACGACAAGGAGCTCTCGATGGACGACGCGCAACGGGCCCAGGCTCAGTTGCAGAAGGTGACCGACAGGTTCACCGAGGAGATCGAGGAGGTGGCGCGGCGAAAGGAAGCCGAGTTACTCGAGGTGTGATCTCTGGCGGAGACCGCGAGAATGGCTAAGGCCACTCCATCTCTGCCTCGGCACATCGGGATCATCATGGACGGCAACGGGCGCTGGGCCCGTCAACGCGGCCTGAGGCGAGGTGCCGGCCACAAGGCGGGCATCCAGGCGATCAGGCGAGTGATGGAGGCGGCGGACGCAGCCGGGGTCCACTGCCTCACGCTCTACGCGTTCTCCACCGAGAACTGGTCCCGGCCTCGCCAAGAGGTGGCTACTCTGATGCGGCTTTTCGAGCAGACCCTCCAGGCTGAGGTTGACGAGCTCCACCGCAACGGGGTGCGGATCAGAGTGATCGGCCGGCGTCAGCAGCTCTCACCCCGGCTGCAGCGGCTGATCGAGGATGCCGAGAGGCTGACGGCGGACAACCAGACTGGGGTTCTGAACGTCGCGATCAACTACGGTGGCCGGGCTGAGATCGTAGACGGGGTCCGTGCGCTAGCGGCGTCCGGGGCCGACATGGCGCGAATCGAGGAGGCAGACCTAGCCGGCGCTCTGTACACAGCCGGGCTGCCCGATCCCGACCTCATCATCCGTACCGCGGGGGAGATGCGTACCAGCAACTTTCTGATCTGGCAGGCCGCCTACGCCGAGCTCTACGTGACCCAGACCCTTTGGCCTGACTTCGACGCCGCCGATCTGGGAGCGGCGCTGGCCGAGTACGCCGCCCGGGTCCGTCGCTTCGGTGGTGTGCTGGAACAGTCTTGAAGCTGGCGATACGGACCGCCAGCGGGGTGGCGCTGTTCGGCCTCTTTCTGGCGGCGCTCTGGCTCGGGGACCTGTTCGTCGACGCCTTCGTGGCGTTGGTGGTAGCCCTCGCACTTCGGGAGTACTGGAAGCTCTGGCTGGGGGCCGGAATCCACGTCGACGTGGTGGTCCTCTTCGGTCTGGCCGCGGTCTGGCTCTTCCGCTACGCCTACCCCCAGCTTCCTGAGGCAGGCGCAGTCCTGGCGGTGGCGGCGCTGGCGGGCCTGGCCCTATCTCTGCGGTTCGGTCCGGAGTCGAGGCCGTTTGTGCGCTGGGCGCTGGCCCTCGGCGGAGCCGCCTGGCTCGGTTTCTGCCCGGGCTTTCTGCTGCTTCTCTACCACGGCATCGCCAACCGGCCCCGGGCGGTCGAGGTGCTGCTGCTGACGGTGGGGGTGTCGGTGGTCGGCGACACCCTGGCCTACCTGGTGGGTTCGCGCTTCGGGCGTCATCCCTTCTTCCCCAGGATCAGTCCCAGCAAGACCTGGGAGGGCGCGGCGGCTGCCTTGATCGCCCCCACGGTGGTGGTCGGCTTGCTCCTGCCTCTGGCTCTGCCGAGGGTTGAACATCCCCTGGCGTTTCTGATCGGGTTTCTGGCGTCGGTCGCCGCCGTGGTCGGCGATCTGGTCGAGTCTCAGCTCAAGCGCGAGGTGGGGGTCAAGGATTCTGGGCGCCTGCTTCCCGGCCATGGCGGGGTGCTGGACCGGATGGATAGCCTGATCTTCGTGGGGGCGGTCGTATACTCGCTTTTGGGGGCTGCGCACGCTCTCTGACCACCCCCACCGCCGGGCGCTCCCACTCGCGACGGATGCCCCGGGACCACATCGGAGGCTCGATCGATGCCAACGCGGGTAGCGGTGATCGGGGCCACCGGGTCGATCGGGGCTCAGGCGCTGGACGTGATCCAGCGCTTTCCCGAGCAATTCGAACTGGTGGGCGCGGTAGCGGGCAGCAGAGCTAGGGCTCTGGAGGAGGCCCTGCTGCCTTTCCCCGGGGCAAAGGCGGTGCTGATCGCTCCCGAAGGACCGGTGCCGTCCACGACCCTGGTCGGGATCGACGCGGCGTGCGAGCTGGTGCGCTCGCCGGAGGTGGACGTGGTCCTGGTCGGAGGGGGAGGGGCGGGAGCCCTGCTGCCCACCCTGGCCGCCTGCGAGGCGGGGCGCCTGGTGGCGATCGCGACTAAGGAGGTCCTGGTGATGGCCGGGGAGCTGGTGACGCAAACCGCACACCGGCACGGGGCCCGCATCGTCCCGGTGGACAGCGAGCACAGCGCCATCTGGCAGTGTTTGCGCGGGGAGCGCCCTGAATCCGTTCGCCGTCTGATCCTCACCGCCAGCGGAGGCGCTCTGCGCTCAATTCCGCTTGCTGAGCTTGATGCCGTCACTCCCGCCCAGGCACTGGCCCATCCCAACTGGCGGATGGGTCCGAAGGTCACGGTCGACACCGCGACCATGATCAACAAGGGTCTGGAAGTGATCGAGGCCCACTTCCTGTTCGACATCCCCTACGAGCGGATCGACGTCCTGATCCACCCCCAGAGCGCAATTCACTCGGCCGTCGAGTTCTGCGACGGCACCCTCATCGCCCAGCTGGGGGTGCCCGACATGCGGGCTCCGATAGCGCTCGCCATGAGCGACGGTCGCCGACTGCCGGGTGTGGTGGAGCCGCTCCGGCTGGAGCAGGTGGGGCGACTGGACTTCGAGGCGGTGGACGCGGCGCGCTTCCCGGCGCTGGCGGTGGTGCGCGAGGCGGCGCTTCGGGGTGGTGCAGCCCCGGCGGTCATGAATGCCGCCAACGAGGTTGCAGTGGCCGCGTTCCTCCAAGGCAAGATCGCCTTTACCGAGATCGCCCGCCTGGTAGCCAAGGTGACGCGATCCTTCCAGCCATCCGACCAGGTGGGCCTGGAACAGTTGCTTGACGCCGATGGCTGGGCCCGGAAGCAGGCGACCCAGCTGGTGAGCCAAGCGTCGCTATCCGCCTCGGGAGTGGTAGCGGTCTAGATGGACGGCTTCGCGTTCACCTGGCAAAGCGTCGGCGGCATCATCCTGATGCTGCTGGTGGTGATCGCCCTCCACGAGCTGGGCCACTTCGTGGTCGCCAAGCGTGCCGGGATCATGGTCCAGGAGTACTCGATCGGATTCGGCCCCCGCCTGCTGAGCCGGGTCTACGGCGAGACCCGGTACTCGCTGCGCCTCCTGCCTTTGGGTGGGTATGTCCGCTTGGCGGGTATGACCGGGCTGGAGACGCCCCCCAACGATGGCGGTGAGCGCGGCTTCATTCGGGCCAGCAACCCGCGCAAGGCAATCACCCTGGCTGCCGGCGGTCTGATGAACATGCTGCTGGCGGCCGCCATCTTCACCGCCGTGGCGGTGGTGGGAGGTACCGCGCCCCAAATCGAGTCCGGCGGCGCCCTCGCCGCCGCGGGAGTCAAGGGCGACTGGCAGGTGGTTGCAGTGGCCAACCACAAGACCCCGGGGCTCACCAGCATGCGTTCTGAGATCCAGGCCGACCGGGGACAGCCGCTCACGGTCACCCTCAAGCCCTGGAACGGTGGCGCCAGCCACAAGGTTGTGGTCGATCCCCAGCTGCACTGGGTGGGGCTGACCGCCACTCCCAGGATCCCCCTGGAGGCGCGCATCACCGCCATCAACGGAGCACCGCCGCCCCGGGTGCTGCCCGGCTCCATGGCCAACTCGTTCAGCGGCGATGGACCGCTGCGGGTCTCGTACCGGCGCGGGTCCGGCCGGATCGAAACCGTCTCGGTTCCCAGGAGCAAGCTGCAGGTCACTTGGTTGGTCGGGTACATCGCCTCCCAGGGGAACCTGTTGGTGCCCAGCCTGGGCGGACCCCCGATGCCCCTCCTCCCCGCCCTGGCGACCGGCTTCTACACCGTCCCCAGCCAGATCGGCTCCACCTTCGTCAACCTCTGGAAGCTGATCGGTCCCCACCACGCCTCTGATCTCAGACTCTCCGGCCCGGTGGGCATAGCCGAGGAGACCTCGGTGGCGACCCAGATTGGGGCCACCACCTACCTCACCTTGATGGCGCTGATCTCAGTCAACCTGGGGCTCTTCAACCTTCTTCCGATTCCGTTCCTGGACGGCGGCAGACTCTTCTTCGTCCTCCTGGAGATGGTTCGAAGGCGCCGCATCAACCCCCGGGTGGAGGCCGCCGTTCATGCGGTTGGGTTAGCCTTGATAGCGATGCTTTTCATCTACGTCACCTACGGCGATCTCACCAACTTGTCCCGATGATCACTCGCCGCAAGACCCGGCCAATCAGAGTTGGCAACGTGGTGATCGGAGGGGCCGCCCCGATCAGCGTCCAGACCATGACCAAGACTCCGACCGAGGACGTCAAGGGCACCCTGGAGCAGATCGGCCGCGCCGCCGATGCCGGCGCCGACATCATCCGGGTGACCTGCGACACCAAGGAGGCAGGGGAAACCCTGCGGGAGATCGTCAAGGGCAGCCGGCTGCCGATCGTGGCCGACATCCACTACGACGCCCCCTTGGCGCTGATGGCGCTCGACGCCGGCATCCAGTGCCTGCGGCTCAACCCTGGAAACATCCGCCAGCCCGAGAAGATCTCCGAGATCGCCAGGCGCTGCCAGGCGCTCGGTGTGCCGATCCGGATCGGGGTCAACGCGGGCAGCCTGCCAGATCGCAAGAAGCTGGAACGGGGGCGAGGGGAGGGTGGAATTCCCGACGTTGCCCAACGCATGGTCGATGCCGCCCTGGGTCATATCCGGATCCTCGAGGAGCTGGGGTTCCAGGACATAAAGGTGAGCCTCAAGGCCAGTGACGTCCTCACCAACATCGCCGCCAACCGGCTCTTCGCCAGCCTCGACAACCGCTACCCATTGCACCTCGGCCTGACTGAGTCCGGTCCCACCAAGACCGGTTCGATCAAGAGCGCAATGGGAATAGGAATCCTCCTGGCCGAGGGCATCGGCGACACGATCCGGGTCTCCCTGGTCGACGAGCCGGAGGAGGAGGTCCGGGTGGCGCGGCAGATCCTCGCCAACCTCCGGGAGAAGCCCAGCGGCCCCAACCTGATCGCCTGCCCCACCTGCGGCCGCTTGGAGATCAACATGGTCCCCATGGTGGCGACGGTGGAGGAGGCCCTGAAGCGGGTCAAACGCCCCATCAACGTCTCGGTCATGGGCTGTGTCGTCAACGGGCCGGGTGAGGGCATGCACGCCGACATCGGCATCGCCGGGGGTCAGCAGAAGGGCATCCTTTACCGCAAGGGCAAAGTGGTTGCCACCATGCCCGAGGCAGAGCTGGTCGGTGCCTTGGTGGCAGAGCTAAACAAGATCGCCGACGAGGACGCCCGCCTCATCGCCGCCGGCGAGCCACTCCCGGAGGGGATCCCCGAGCAGGAGACCGAGCCCGTCCTAGCCGGCTGATCGTCAGCCGGAGGCGGCCCCTGCCAGCATCGGGTCGGTTGCCGGCTGCACCTGGCCCGAATTGACTTCCCGAACTGCCTCGGCAAACGCCTGGAAGATCGCCATGGCCGCGGGGTCATGGGTGGCCAACTCCTCGGGGTGGTACTGGACCCCGATCACGAACCGACTGCCCCTTACCTCCACGCCCTCGATGAGGCCGTCGGGCGCCCAGGCGCTGGCCATCAGTCCCGAGGCCAGCTGGTCTATGCCCTGGTGGTGCAGGCTGTTGACCCGGATCTCGTCGGCGCCGACGATCTGGCGAAGACGGGACGAGGGGTCGAGCCGAAGTGTGTGGGCCACCTCCTCCCGAAGCCGTGGCTGATCCGGATCCGGCCTGGGTGCGTGCTCGGGTAGGTCCTGGAACAGGGTCCCGCCAAGGGCCACGTTCAGAACCTGGATGCCTCGGCAGATGGCGAGCAGGGGGACACCGGTGTCAAGGGCCCACTCGGCCAGCGCGAACTCAATCTGGTCGCTCTCGGTATCTGGCTCGGTAGTGGGATCCAGGTCCTGGCCGTAGCGCAGGGGATCTACATCTGGGCCCCCGGGCAGCAGGAGCCCATTGACGAAGGACAGGTCGGCGGGTATCGAACTGCGGGTCGGGAGCAGGACTGGGGTCAGGCCCACAGACTGCAGTACCGCCACGTAGGCCCGGTTGAGAGCTTGAACGGGGCGGGCTCCCCCCTCAGGTTCGGCTCGGAGCGTCGCCTGGGTGGGCACCAAAACCAGGGGCTGGGGCGAGCCGCTGGCTGTGGGCATGGACCTAGTTGGAGCCGACCGGGGCCGGCGAGGCGTCGCGGACGAAGGCGCCGATCCGCTCCAGCGCCTGGCGGATCTCATCTTCGGAGACGGTGTAGGCGAAGCGCAGGTGGCCCTTGCCAGTCTCGCCAAAGGCCTCGCCAGCGAGGCAGGCTACCCCAGCCTCCTCGAGCAGTCTCCCAGCCAGCTCGCGGCTGGGCATTCCGGTGCCGGTCACGTTGGGGAAGGCGTAGAAGGAGGCCAGAGGCAGATGGCAGCGGATTCCCGGGATCGCGTTGAGGCCGGCGACGATCACGTCGCGGCGGCTCTTGAATGCTGTCACCATCTTCTCCACGGCGAGCTGCGACTCCGGCGCTTCCAGGGCCTCGATGGCGGCCAGCTGGGTGAAGGCGGCAGCGCAGCTGCTGGTGTTGATCAGCAGGGTGGCCATGCGCCCGGCCAGCTCGGCCGGCATGACGCCGTAACCCAGGCGCCAACCGCACATGGCGTAGGTCTTGGAGAGTCCGTCCATGACGATGGTTCGCTCCCTCAGACCCGGGCGCGACCAGATTGGCTGGGGCAGCTCGCCGAAGCAGATCTCGGAGTAGATCTCGTCGCTGACGATCCAGAGGTCGTGGCGCAGCGCGAGCTCGGCAAGCCGGTCGAGATCGGACTCGGTGAGGACTCCCCCGGTGGGGTTCTGAGGCGAGTTGATGATGATCATCCTGGTCTTGGAGGTGATCTTCCCCACCACCTCATCGAGATCCATCCGGAAGTCCTGCTCCTCCCTAATGGCGACCGGCACCGCCACCGCATCCACGAAGTCGGTAAGGGACTGGTACACGGGATAGCCGGGATCGGGAAGGAGGACCTCGTCGCCGGGCTCGATCAGCGCCAGCAGGGCGAAGAGAAGGATGTTCTTGGAGCCCGGGACCACTACCACCTGATCGGCGCTGACCTCGACGCCTCCCCGGCGCTGCATCTCGGCCGCGATCGCCTCTCTGACCTCGGGGATGCCTGCTGCCGGAGTGTAGTGCGTGGCGCCGTGCTTCATCGCCTGATAGGCGGCCTCGATGATGTTGTCCGGGGTAGCGAAGTCGGGCTCGCCGATCTCGAGGTGGATCACCGAGTGGCCCTTGCTCTCAAGACGACGGGCGTGGGCGAGCACCTCGAAGGCACTCTCTGTACCGAGGCGTTGCATCCGACTGGCGAAACGCATGCTCAACTCCTCTGATCTGGGCCAGGGTCAGGTCCGGGCCTACCTTAGCCGACCACCGTGATCGACGCCACCATCCCCAGAGTTTCGTGGGGAATGCAGAAGTATTTGTAGGTGCCGGCCACGCTCAGTTTTAGAGAGAAGCTGGCTCCCGCAGCTAGTACGTGGTTCCAGCCAGTGGCTCCCTTGGGCAGTGCAACATCCGAAGCGACTGCCGCCAGACTGGGCTCATCGGTGGTGGTGTGGGTGATGTCGCTGGTGCTCTTCCAGGTCACAGTGCCGCCCGCTTTAAGGCAGGCGCTGGCGGGCACGAATTTCAGGCTATTGGTTGCATCGATGGTGACCGAGGACTGGGCGTTGGCGGCGGTACATCCGGTGGGGGTGGAACTAGAACTGGAAGAGCTGGTCTGACCAGCCGGTTGGCCAGGGATGGGGCCGGTGCCACAGGCCGACACCAAAAACGCCAGAGCGGCCAGCGCTAGCCCAAGGCCGAGCGTGCGGGGGTGCCAAAAAGGGCGCGAGCTTGGCCGGGTCATGGAGTGCTGCGAGCTGGGCACGGCTCGATGTTACCGCGCTGCCGGTCTGCGGTCGCTCAGCCCGGTTCTGATGGCGGGGGTAGAACCCTGGGGGCGTCCACCGAGCCGGCGAGCCAACGCAGGCGGGTGAAGAAGCCGGTGGTATGCGGCGAGCGGGACAGGCCGAGCGCCGCGAAATCGAAGTGGTGGGTCCACTCGTGCAGAAGGGTGTTGACGAAGGCTCCGGGGGCGAGTACCTGCTGGCGGATGGCGGTGCGGTGGTAGATCCGGATCGCACACCGCTCCGGGGCTGCACCTCGCCGCGGGATGCGACAGCGATAGTAGCCGTAGGTCTTCTGAGCCAGCCTTCCTCTTTGGTCGGTGGCGTGGGTCTGGGCCCGGTCGGCGATCACCAGCCGGACCGAGGGTAGACCGAAGCTATCGTTGAGCACCTCCAAGAGAGCTCCCGCCAGTCGCTCGCGCTCCCGCAACGACTGGCTGTCCATGAGGGATGCCACCAAGGTCCGGGCGGCCTGGGGAGGTGGGTGCGGCAGTGCCAGAGTTGCCTGGCTCCGGTCGTAGTCAGAAGTTGAGACGGTGGACCGGGGCATCTGGGCCAGAAGTCTATGGTGCGCGGGTCGCGGGGCTGACGACCATGGCGATGCCATGCTCGTCGTCGAAACCGGTGTACCCGGCTGGCGCTGGGGTGGTCGGCCATGGTCGCCCCTGCGCCGGTCGTCACCTAGAGGTGACCCCTCAGCCCGGCGTCGGGCGACTGGGGTTAAAAGCGGTGTGCTTCCGTGGGCCCCAGCCGTGTCCAGCGGGTACGCTGAACGGCCATTTCCCGAGCTGCCGGTTCATACCGTGGTGACGATCCGATCACAGCCTCATGGGGCGGGACGCGACCCCTTGGGAACATAGTCGAAGTAGCGCTCAGTCACACCCTCAGCGGTCCAGGAGGACCGCAGGCGAGTGCGCCGCTCCACCCTGCGCAGCGCCGTGAGCAGCTGGCGATTGAGCTCGCGGGCGCTGTCACCGACCACGGTGCCTTCGATGTGGTATCCGCCATCCAGCGCGACCACCGACCCGCGCACAAACGTCTCCAGCACGGTCCGAAGTTGGCCGGGAGCGTCGCTACTGACGTCCGCAACCAGGTCGAAGGTTTGTTGCATGGTCACCGATGTACCACTTTCATCACCGGGATGAGTTGGCCACGCGGTGCCGCGCCAACCCAACTGCTGCTGGGATTCCCGCTCAAGCCTCCGCCCCGCTTGTCGTGGCGCCAGCGCCTTTTTGGGCCTGGCCGGGATCCGAGCTACCCAGGCGCCGCGTCCTATCTGGAGGCCATGCTCTCGCTGCTTTGATGCCTGGAAATCCGGGCGGGGTCAGCCGCCAGCATGTATGCCGCCGCTGCCCAGGGCGCTCTGACCGCATCGCCGTGGTCGCGACCTTCTTTGGCGTGCGGTTGTCCGCGGCGCGTCAAGGCGGGCGGCGACGACGGATGATTGAACGAGGCAACGACTCATGGGTTGGGAGCAAGGCATGGCCAACGAACTCAGGGTGACGCTGGAACTCGGAGCCAAGGACAAGAAAGTTGCGGCGGTGGCGCCGGACTGGCCCGGTTTAGAGCGCGGTGCGAAGACCAGAGATGCGGCTATTGAAAAATTACAGTCCTACCTCCCGCGCTACGCAAAGGTGGCGGAGCTGGCGGGGATGGATGCACAGTTTGCGGCCCAGACGAAGATCGAGGTGACGGAGCAATACCGTGGCATTGGCTCAACCGACTTCTGGGGTATCTCGTTCGCGTTCTCGAGCATCGATGGCCGAGACATGTCGTGGGAAGAATTAGAGCGGGAACTGAGCCTGATGCAGGCGTGCTGGCGATTCTTCGACGATGTGCGTGCGCGCGTGTCGCCTGCAATGCAGAAGGGCCCACGAGGCGGAGGGCGTGATCGGGACCAAATCGTGCGCCATACCCTCGGCAACGAGCAGGAGTGGGCGGGGAAGGTCGGGGTACAAACGCCACAAGGTGCGGTGGTAACCGACGACGAAGGGCTAAAGGCGTACCGCGGCGCCTATTGCGGGGCGATTCGCCAGTTCCATTCTGAGGGCAAGATGGCGCGAACCTGGCCGCTGCGGTTCCTGATTCGGCACAGCGCGTATCACACGATGGATCACGCCTGGGAAATGGAAGACAAGGATCTGACCGGCCTGGTCGGCTAGGACGTCATCGACGTGCGGTTGAGCCCTCGACCAGGGCTTCAGAGCCAGGTTCGGAGCGGCTCTGGCGACCGCAGCATTCCCGCTGGGCACCGCCACCCTGATCCTCGCCCAAGCAGTCTCGCGTCCAGCTCCTCGGCGGCCGCCGGCGGATAGGATCACCAGCGACAGCACTCGGGGAGCAGGCACCGAGGAGCCCGGCATCAAAGCGCCCGTGCGCCAGGAGTGGGGATGTGGCCCAGGACCACGAAAGCGACGCCAGCGACGAAATGCTTCGGGCCTTTCTGCGCGGCCAGCGCGAATCGGTTTTGGCCATCGTCGAGGGCTTGGATGAGGAGGCGTGGCACCGCTCGGTGGTGCCCACGGGGTGGACGCCTGCCGGGCTGCTGGAGCACCTGGGTGGCGCCGAGTGGCACTGGTTCCAGGGCGTCGTGGCGGGCAAGCAGCCGCAGCTCTCCGGCGACCTCGCCGAGGATCAGCCGCCGTACGACCCCCTGACGGTGGTCTTCACAACCGACGCGTCCTCAGCGGAGGTCGTCACCTTCTACCGCGACCAGTCCGCGGAGTCCGAAGCGGTGCTGGCGACAACCCCCCTCTCGGCGTCTCCACGGGGCAAGCACAGGCGGTACGAGCCACCGAATGTTCGTTGGGTCGTGTTGCACATGATCGAGGAGACGGCGCGGCATGCCGGGCATCTGGACATCGCGAGGGAGCTCCTCGACGGCAGGACCCGGCTGGGTGGCCGCTGACGCCCTAAACGTGCGGCGCGGTCCTGTCGATTGAGGCACGCCGCAAGCGCCCGGCGATGCGCCCACCTTCGACCAGGCGGACCGCCAACCCAACGCCATCTATCGCTTCCGGAATCAGTGGGACGCCTGTTCCTTTGCCAGAGACCGCTGAGTCCAGGGCATTCATCCACTCTGACTAGGCCGCTCGGGCAACCAGACAGAGAGGGCGGCACTCCCGACCCAATCATCGTGAGAGGCTTACCTTCGCGTGTGGGTCAACTTGTGGGTCAAACGCCCCTTGAGCATGGATGTCCCGGGGCGAGCCTGCCGCCGATTCGATCTCGAAATGGCCCGTGCCGGGGGTGGGAGTCGAACCCACACGTCCGTTAGGACTGCGGTTTTTAAGACCGCTGCGGCTACCATTACGCCACCCCGGCTGCATCAGTACGAGTACTCGGGTGGTCAGCGTAGCGCACCCGAGTGGCTGGCCCGGCGGAGCGTGGGAGAGGGTCACCGTCCATCTCGGCACCGGTACTTCCAACCCAGCCTGGACCGCGGAGACGACCGCTGGTTCCAAGACTGCTATCGTGCCTGCCGTTGATGCAGCTGATCCAGATCACAGTCTTAGGCTCGCGGACTTATCTCGCCACCATCACGGGCGCAGTGGGTGGTGTCACGGAGCGTCAGGCCAGGAGGAGGAGTCTGACTGGGGCCGCTCGCGGACCTGTCCTAACAGTGCGCGAGTTCTGGGTCAAAGACACCGACACTGACGAGAAGCTGGCTGCGACGGGGCTACCTGCGGACTTCTCGATCCGGAACGGCCAGCAGGCGACCTTGATTTTCCGCCACTTCGGGCAGAAGGGACAGCGCTTGCTCGCCGTCCGCAACAATGGCAGCGGGGAGTACTACGTGGCCCCACCCCCGCGCCCCCTGGCCCTGGGGATCCTGTTGTGGCTGGTTCTGGGCTGGATTGGGTTCTGGGTGGCGGATCTACTGGGTACCGTCGTCCACAAGTCAAGCCTGATCCCGGTCGTACTGCTGGTCTGGCTGGTGGCGGGGATCTGGTATTTCCTCCACCAAAGAGCGTTCCAAGCCCGCCTCCGACAGGCCGTAGCCGGCGGCCCCGATCAGCTGGCGCTGATGGTCGACCGTTGATCGCTGTCCGCCTGCCCTAGCAGTTCGGGAACCCCGCAACGAACCGTCTCGATCAGGACGAACGGCTGCTGGGCGCAGCGCGCCTCTCCACCCCAGCCATTGTCCAGATGGGCCACCCGGGTTAGGGTGAGCACGTGATCGGTCCCACCCCCGGGGCCACCCCCAGGTGACCTCCACCGCACGCTCTGCGTCTCCCACCTCAGAGGTCGGGAGACGATATCCCCTCTTGCAGTTCGAGGCGATCTGGCGCCGGACGCGGTTCGTCCTCTACTACTCGGTGGTAGTGGTCGTGGTCGCCATCGTGGTCTCCTACTTCAGCCACCACCGGCTGCAGGTCTCGTTCGTCATCCTCGGAGCCGCAGTACTGGCCTTGGCACTCTTGTTGCAGCTCGGTTCCGGGCGCCACTACGTACAGGTGGAGGCCGGGGGACTGCGGATCTCAGGGCTGGTCCGCTCCGAACTGATTCCATTTCAGGTGATCCGGCAACTGCGGCTGCAGCGCTTGGAGGTTCTCTTCGATGCGCCTTCCCGGCGCAACCGACTGGATCGCTCGCTGCGGACGTTTCGCCAGACCCAAGCTTGCCTGGCCAGGCTCGACCTCGACAGAGGCGAGGTATATCGGCTCGGGCGATTGCTGGGGCGGGGGACGGCCATTGACCAAGACCTGATATTCGTTGTAGCCCAAGCGGACGAACTGGAGAAAAGCCTCTTGCCGCGCCTGGGGCGGCATTCGTCCAGCCGCACCACCAGGACTGTCCGACCCTAGAACTCCTCCGGGCGGCTTGGCGAATGGTCTGAGCCGGTGATCCGCGAGCTTTGGCCGAGTTCAGCCCGCCTCTCCCACCTGCGGCTGTCACCGGTGTATAGTCGCGGCGAATCAACGGCTGCCCGGGCGTTTGGTGCTCGGGCCACTTGACTATGGAGGGGAGGACGTGGCAGCTGCTGTCACCACAGCTCGTGGAGCAGGGGTCGGTGACCCTGGTCTGAGACGTGACGTCGGCCTGATGGGGATGATGTGGGCCTCGGAAGGTTCGATCATCGGTTCCGGCTGGCTTCTGGGCGCGCTCTACGCCACCGAATACGCGGGCCCGGCCGCCATCTTCGCCTGGGTCATCGGCTCCGCCATCGTGATGATCCTAGCCCTGGTCCATGCCGAACTCGGTGGGCTGTTCCCGGTAGCCGGCGGTACTGCTCGGTTCCCGCATTACGCATACGGAAGTCTGGCCGGCTTCGCGTTTGGCTGGTACTCCTGGCTGCAGGCTGCAGCTGTTGCCCCCATCGAAGTTGAAGCGGTGATGACCTACGCCGCCAGCTACGAGCACTGGATGACCAATCCGACAACCGGCGTGCTGACCGGCGGGGGGCTCATCCTCGGCATCGTCTTGATGGCGATCTTCGTCGTCATCAACTTCTTGGGCATAAGACTGCTGTCACTGGTCAACACCTACGCCACCTGGTGGAAGGTGATCGTGCCGGTCTTCGCCTTGATCGTGATCTTCATCGCCCGGTTCCACGGGAGCAACTTCACAGCCGAGGGTGGCTTCGCGCCCTTCGGGCTCAAGGGCGTTTTGAACGCGACTGCTGCTGGCGGTGTGGTCTTCGCCTTGCTGGGATTCGAGCAGGCGGTCCAGATTGGGGCGGAGAGTTCAAATCCTCAGCGCGACATCCCGAGGGCAGTGATCGGGGCCATGATCATCGGGATCATCGTCTATCTGGCACTGCAATTCGTGTTCATCGGTGCCCTGAGTCACGCAGATATTGCCAAGGGCTGGCCGAGCATCACCTTCCCCTCGAGCGTGACTGGGCCCTATGCGGGCCTGGCGACTGGAGTTGGCCTGGGCTGGCTCGCCACGATCCTCTACATCGACGCCATCATTTCCCCGGCGGGCACCGGACTGATCTACCTGACCGCCACCTCTCGGATCTCCTACGGGCTAAGCCGAAATGGCTATATCCCGACCTTCTTTGAGAAGCTCACTCAGAGCACCGGGGTTCCCTGGGGCAGCATCATCATCGCCTTCATTGCCGGGTGCGTCTTCCTGGCTCCGTTCCCCAGCTGGCAATCGATGGTGGGCCTCATCACCTCGGCCTCGGTGCTCATGTACGCGGGCGCACCGCTTGCCTTTGGAGCCTTGCGGCGCTCGCTTCCCGACCACCCCAGGCCGTTCCGGTTGGCGGGTGGAACGGTCATCGCGCCGCTCTCCTTCATCGGTGCCAACTTCATCATCTACTGGTCTGGATGGAACGTCGACTGGAAGCTGTTTTGCCTCATCGCCCTCGGCTTCGCCATCCTCTGGGCGTCGATGACCTTCGGCAACAATCCCAACAAGCCCAAGTTGGACTGGCACTCAGCCCAGTGGCTGTGGCCCTACTTGGTGGGCATGGC